>NZ_CAJGYX010000003.1:0-505972 GCF_904845955.1 Psychrobacter cibarius | reverse complement strand
TGAGGACACGCCCTAATGAGTTATGGCTGAATTAGACCATGACGAATGGCCAAATGTGTTAACTTCACATCGCTATCAACCCCAACTTTTTCATAAATACGATAGCGGTAAGTGTTGATGGTTTTGACACTCACAAATAGCTGATCGGCGATTTGCTGCGGGCTTTGACAGTTAACAACCATCATTGCCACCTGTTTTTCGCGATCACTCAGTAAGTCAAAAGGTGAGTTGGCATTATCTGACAGCAAAACATCAGCCAGTTGCTCAGCGACATCTTGGCTAAAATAACGACCACCTTGATAGATTTTTTTGACAGCGCGAATCATCTCATCGAGCGGCGTGCCCTTCGTGATATAGCCATTGACCCCCGCTTTGATAAGCATCGAAGGATACGGCTGCGCTGACATACTGCTGACGGCCAATATTTTGATACCCATATCCAGCTGAATTAAGCGTTTGGTTGCTTCAAGCCCACCAATATTAGGCATATTGACATCAAGCAAAACCACATCAGGGCGCAATTGTTTGGCCAATTTGATGGCCATGTCACCGCTGTCCGCTTCGCCGATTACTTCGATATCGATACTATCTGACAACATGCGGCTAATACCCATTCTCACCAAATCATGATCATCTACTACCAGTACTTTAATCATAACGATACTCTTTGTTGTTTGTCAGAATGAAGGCTTTTATTGACGCTAAATGACAAAAAATAAAATCATTAGAGTCGTTTTTTTAGTTTTTGAAAAAATAAAATATTGCTAATCTTTTAGATAGATACCATTGTTTAATATAACAAAAAACGAATAATTACAGTGTTCAAAGTTAAGATATATTGCTGAAATGTGAGTCAATGTTTCTGTAATATAAAGTGGTTGTAGTAAAATTTGAATTACACCAAAATAAATTATTAAATCAGCTTGATACATTAAACTTAAATGCAAACCATGATACACTAAAAATACAAAAACTCTATACGAGTACTTATAAACCCATTCATAAACGCTACGTACGTTGTTGCTATTGGTTAGTATGTAACTGATTCTCTAATTAACAGCATCGTGACAGCAGGAGGCATAATGAAGCAACTACCATTAACCAAACAGCAATTAATCGCTGCTATGATTTCATTGAGTTTGGGCAGTGTTGCACAAGCCGCACTTACTATTAATGGTAGCGCTGACACTAGCTCTAGTGCTCGCATGAGTTGGGGCGGTGCCGATAGTCTGTCTGAAGCACGTAATATTATGTACAAATCCAAAGGCTCAGCTATCAAGAAAGTTGATAGTGGCAATGGTACGACCAGTATCACCAACGCCAATAGCTTCGGTAGTAGTAATAACAGTTACAATAGCAGTAACAGCTACAATACAACGTATCGTGGCTCATTTGGTAGCAGTAACATGATACCGATCAGCACTGATTCGCGTAGTGTTGCGGTCATCGATGCTGAAACGGGCGAATCTATTTATGAAAAAGATGCTGACATTGCACGCCCAATGGCCAGTATCTCTAAAGTGATGACGGCCATGGTCGTATTGGATGCTGGTCTCGATATGCGTGAAGAGCTCACACTCGATCCAGAAGATTTCGTCGGCCCTAAGCGTGCCAGCTCTAACCTCAAATCAGGCGATCGTTTGAATCGTGCTGAGATGTTGCTGATGGCACTGATGAAATCAGAAAATCCAGCAGCAAAGAGTTTAGCGCGTAATTATCCAGGTGGCTATACCGCCTTTATACGTGCCATGAATCGCAAAGCTCAAGATCTGGGTATGACCACGGCTTTCTTTGGTGATCCAACGGGTCTTGATAAGCGCAACGTCGCTTCATCAAATGACTTGGTTAAAATGGTTCGCGCGGCGGGTAACTATGACGTGATTCGTCGTTTCTCGACCACCAAGAGCTATGACTTTTATGTGTCTAACTACTCAAGTGGTAACCGTACTTATAAAGCCAATAACACCAGTAGCTTGGTTCGTGCCGGTGATTATCCAATTGGTATCTCAAAAACAGGTTTTATCAATGAAGCTGGTCGTTGTGTGGTCATGGAAACGCGTGTGAATAACCGCCCAGCAATTATCGTCATCTTAGGAGCGAACAGCTCAGCCACACGTTGGGGTGATGCCAAAAATATTCTAAACAGTTTAGCGACACGCCGCACGGTATAACTTTACTGTTTTAGCATTTATAAAAAAGGCTGTTATTCGATATAACAGCCTTTTTATTGTGTTGAATTTAAGGTTTGTCTTTAATTTAATCAATGGACTTCTACATGGGCTAAAAATTTATCTCATTTTTATCTCCATTTTTAAAATGAGGACACACTCTAGGAAAAATAACATGACTCAAACATCGACTGTTATATCAGCGCCAAAGCTATATTTACTGACCAATGACGATGAGTTTGCGCTGCTGTATCGCAAATTAGAAGCAGCACTAGCAACAGGATTCATTGCGCTGTTACAAATTCGTCGCAAGCAGATATTGGCGCTACCTGATGGTGAGTCTCGTCTATACGAAGAGGCTAGACAAATAGTTGAGTTGGCGAAAGCGTACAGCGTACCAGTCGTCATCAATGACAATATTAAACTGGCTGCCAAGCTCGGCGTTGGTGTGCATTTGGGTCAACAAGATGGCGAAGTCACTGATGCTAAGCACGAACTACAACCAAACCAAGTGATCGGACGCACTTGTCATGGCAAGATAGAACTGGTTGAAGAAGCAAAAAATGAGGGCGTAAGCTATGCCGCTATGGGTGCGATTTTTACCTCAAGTACAAAACCTAACGCCAATGTTATCTCGCGTCAGCAGCTCATAGATGGCTGTCAGCAAAATATAGCGATATGTGTCATCGGTGGCTTGACGGCAGAAAATGTCACCGAGCTGGCAGGTTTGCCCATTACTTACGTGGGGGTCGTTGGAGATATTATGGATTTGCCCGTGGATCAAATCGCTGCGCGCTGTAAACAATGGCAGCAGGCGTTCTCTCAATGGAAAACGCCTACTTGATCACTGGAACTTTGGTTTGGAATGGATGTTTTAGAGTAAAAATGGGTCGTTATTCAGCGTGTTCCATACATAGGGTAGCGTAAGGCAGTGCTTGTAAGCGCTGTTCTTCAATTTGCTCACCGCAGACTTCACATTTACCATAAGTCCCGTTTTCAATACGACTTAGTGCATTTTCGACATAGATCAAACTTTGACGGGCTTCAACCATCAAATTTGTACGCATGTCGTTTTGACGATAAGAGATGGCTTGGTCTTCCCAATGCTCATTGAGGTCGTCTTGCGGGTTTTGGATATGATCTTCGATTTTATCGATACGAGTCTCATATTCTTCTTTAAGTGTTAGTAGGTTTTGTTTGGCAGCTTGAAGGTCGATACTCATTGGGTTCTCCTAATGGGTTATTTTTATTGTAGGTATTATTTATTATCAGTGCTAATAGCATCTTAAACAGCCTTATTACTAAGTGCCACCACGAAATGTTACTGATTTTTATTAAAATTTAGCCATTTGTCTTATTTTTATCCCCATTTTCAAAATGAGGATACGCCCGAGTAAAATTTAATAGTGCGTTCTTTATGAGCACTTGCTAGAAAACTGCTAGAATACACCGCCTCAAATTCTTGCTTGGTTACTTTTATAAAGCCACAGACAAGAGCAGCCGATTTGATAAATATTTTCAGTAATGAGTAAAAAGCCAACCGATAGATTAACAAGAGATGATGCATAGGAGCAGGTAATGAATTTTTTGCGTATGAGTGAGCTGAGCTTAACGGATAAAGTGGTGTTGATTCGTGAAGATCTCAATGTGCCTATTAAAAACGGTAAAGTCGCCAGTGATGCACGCCTGCAAGCCAGTTTGCCTACGATTAAGATGGCGTTAGAAAAAGGCGCGGCCGTTATAGTTTGTTCACACTTAGGTCGTCCAACTGAAGGCAGTCCTGAGTCGATATATTCGCTAGCACCAGTTGCTGAGTATTTAAGCGATAAATTAGCCACAGAGTTATCAAAGCCCGTTAGCTTAAACAATGACTACCTTACTGAAGGCGTGACAATTCAAGCAGGCGAGGTCATGCTATTAGAAAACGTGCGCTTTAATCAGGGCGAAAAGAAAAACGATGCGGATTTAGCACAGAAATACGCTGATTTATGCGATGTATTCGTGATGGATGCATTTGGCACCGCACATCGTGCGCAGGCCTCAACAGAAGGCGTTACCCAAGCTATGCATCGAGCAGGAAAAACAGCTTGTGCAGGACCTTTATTGGCGGCTGAGCTTGATGCGTTAAGCTGGGCACTTGAAACCCCAGCACAGCCAATGTTGGCAATCGTTGGTGGTTCAAAAGTATCGACAAAGCTAGAAGTGCTGCACAGTTTGTCTGAATTGTGCTCGCAGATTATCGTTGGTGGCGGTATTGCGAATACCTTCCTAGCCGCGCAAGGTTATAGCGTTGGTGCATCACTTTATGAAGCGGACTTGGTTGAGACAGCTCGTGACATTATGACTAAGACTGAGATTTTATTACCTGAGTATGTTGTCGTTGCTGATAAAAATGAGATTGATTTTGCTGACTTCACGGGCTCATTACAACAAGCCACTGCGACCATCAAATCTGTCGATACGATTGGCGAAAATGACATGATATTGGACATCGCTCCAAAAAGTGCTAACCAATTAGCGGATGCTATTATCAACGCAAAAACCATTTTATGGAATGGTCCGGTCGGTGTTTTTGAAGTCGATGCTTTTGGTCAGGGCACACAAATCATAGCAAATGCCGTTAAAAACAGCGAAGGATTTTCGATTGCTGGTGGTGGTGATACGCTTGCTGCAATTGATAAATATCAAGTGGCAGATGGCGTTAGCTACATGTCAACAGGTGGTGGCGCATTTTTAGAGTTTGTAGAAGGCAAGGTATTGCCTGCGGTTGCTGCTCTACAGATTGATGCGTAACGCTTTAACGATATTTAGCAGATGAGTAACATTAGCCGTACAATTTAGCCTCACCATCTCATGTACGCTGTATCAATAATATTTTGGCTACTATTCTTATCTTATTGTTTTAAGAGAAATAAGAGTCAGTGGCCACTCATTATTATTAAGTAGTAATTATTTGTTTCTATACTGAAAATTATGATTGCATGTCTAATTTGCACTCTATAAAATAGCGCAAATCATGTATTTGACATGCTTTATTTATGAGGGATTTATTATGTTAAAACGCCATTTATTACTTGCTAGCGTACTTGCTGGTACTTTTGCAATCACTGCATGTAGCCAACAAACAGAAGAGAACGCCGAAGCTACTGTTGAGTCTGCTGGTGATGATGTTGCTGCTAACGCTGATACTGCCGCTGCTGAAACAGAAGCCGCTGCCGCTGAAGCTGAAGTTGCTGCAAAAGATGCTGGTACTGAAGTTGCCGAAGGCGCTGAAACTGCCGGTGTTGCTGCTACAGATGCACTAAAAAACACTGGTGAAGCAGTTGTGGTAGGCGCAAATGAAGCCGTTGCCAAAACTGCTGAAGTGGTTGCCGATGGCGCATCTGCTGTTGAGAATAAAGCCAGTGAAAACGCAGTAGAAGCAGAACAACAGTACTAATTATCAATACATAAGCAACTGGACCTAAGCCATTGATCTACTAATTTATCGATTGATGAATAGCTTATTAAGCTGTTGGTTGCAGGTATTGATTACTGTCTAAGCCCTCAAAATATTTAAAAAGCTTTGGTGATAGCCAAGGCTTTTTTGTATTTAAAATCATAATCTAGAGGTTAGGGTGTGTCCTCATTTTTAGCGCATTTAAATATCCATTGATTGAATTGAGGGCATGCCCTAGTCAGTCAAAAATATGGTGCACAAGGTTTATCCATTTTTTCAATCAGCTGCGTATCATATGGAACTTATCAAATTGTTTTATAAAACTCGCTATCATTCTGTTTTGTGAATCAAGCAAAGAAAGAAATAGTCGGTTAACCGCTACGAAGCGCTGGCAATTTTTGCTATAATCACGGCGTAATAATTACGATCAAAAAACACTGGTTTTTTGCTGGTCTGGCTATTATCAGGCTAGGGTTTTAGGGCAATTGTTGCAACATCGTATTTTTAAGAATGATTTCTTAATATCATATTCAAAATTTAATCAGAGAGCGTCTTATGGCTTTAATATCGTTACGTCAACTTCTAGATCATGCCGCCGAAAATAACTACGGTGTCCCTGCTTACAATGTTAATAATTTAGAGCAGATGCGTGCAATCATGATGGCAGCCGACGCCTGTGATTCTCCTGTTATCGTACAGGCTAGTGCTGGTGCACGCAGTTATGCAGGCTCTGCATTTTTGCGTCATCTGATTATTGCTGCTATCGAAGAGTGGCCACATATTCCAGTCGTGATGCATCAAGATCATGGTATGTCACCAGCGATTTGCCAACGCTCAATTCAGCTGGGCTTTTCATCAGTGATGATGGACGGCTCGCTCGGTGAAGATGGTAAAACGCCAATGGATTATGATTACAATGCCAGCGTGACTCGCGAAGTTGTCAAGATGGCACACGCGTGCGGTGTTTCGGTAGAAGGTGAAATTGGTTGCTTAGGTAGTCTTGAGACTGGTATGGCTGGTGAAGAAGACGGCTCTGGCGCAGAAGGCGTCTTAGATCACGAGCAGCTATTGACCAGTGCTGATGAAGCAGAACAGTTCGTTAAAGACACTAACGTCGATGCGTTAGCCATTGCTATCGGTACCAGTCATGGTGCTTATAAATTCACCCGTCCACCGACAGGCGACATCCTATCGATTGAGCGTGTAAAAGAGATTCATGCCCGTATTCCTAACACTCATTTGGTCATGCATGGCTCGTCATCAGTGCCGCAAGAGTGGTTAAAAGTTATCAATGAAAATGGTGGCAACATCGGTGAGACTTATGGTGTACCGGTTGAGCAAATCGTTGAAGCGATTAAGCATGGTGTGCGTAAGGTAAATATCGATACCGATTTACGTTTGGCATCAACGGGCGCTATTCGTAAATTCCTTGCAGAAAACCCTAGCGAATTTGATCCGCGTAAATACTTCAAAGCCTCTATGGTTGCGATGTCAGATATCTGTACCAATCGTTTCGAGGCCTTTGGTTCAGCTGGTCAGGCACATAAAATTCGCCCGATCAGTCTTGAAGGTATGGTTGATTTTTATAGATAAGCGTTGCCAACAAGATATGCTTATTTAATAGCATTTATCATTAAATAGCAGCTCAGTTCATTTTTTATATCAGCTCTAATAAAGGTAGTGGATTATGATCGGATTGATTAGTGGTCAAGTGCAGTATTTGATGGCACCGACTGCCTGTGTCATGACCACCTCTGGTGTCGGCTACGATATAGAGCTGCCGCTACCGTCATTTTGCCAGTTGCGTCTCAATGAGCAGGCGAGCATTTGGACGCACTTTCATGTGCGTGAAGATGCGCAGCTGCTTTATGGCTTTATCGATCGCAAAGAGCGTGACGTCTTTCGTCAATTGATCAAGATCAATGGCGTTGGCGCAAAAATGGCGTTAGCAATGCTATCTGCGATGTCAGCTGCTGAGCTAAAGATGCATGTCGAGCAAGAGTCAGAGACGGCATTAACCCGTATTCCCGGTATCGGTAAAAAAACAGCGCAGCGCTTATTGATTGAGCTAAAAGATAAGCTGAAAAATATCGAAGTCGATAGCAGTCATTTAGAGTTTGCCATGCAACCTGCTGAGGTGTCTCACGAGGGCAGCATCATCGCTGAGGTAGAAGGCGCGTTGATTAGCTTGGGCTATAAAGAAAGAGAGGCACAGCAAGCGATTAAAGCTGCTAAGAGTAATGGTAATACCTTTGCCGATACGCAAGGTTTACTAAAAGCCACATTGCAACAGTTGTCAGGATTTTGATTCATATAGCTCACTACCCTTGATATGTATCAATAAGTCTTAAACAGATAAGCGACATTCATTGTCGCTTATTTTCGTTTTAGGCTGTGCTTTATTTAGTAGCTGCTTTATGATGTTTTGCATGACTTATACGTAGCGTTTGGTTATGCTATTTATACCTATTCTTTAAAAATAATGATTTAATATAATGATAAAACCTATGATGCAAGATCGTTTGATTAATCCATTCGAAGGGGCAGGCGATGCGCCTGATTCTAATATTCGACCGGCATTATTGGCTGAATATATTGGTCAGCCAGTGGTACGTGAGCAGATGGAGGTATTTATTGGCGCAGCGCGTGGTCGGGGTGAGGCATTAGATCATACTTTGATTTTTGGTCCGCCCGGTCTTGGAAAAACGACGCTTGCCAATATTATTGCTCGTGAAATGGGTGGTAATTTGCGTTCAACCTCAGGACCTGTGCTTGAGCGTCCCGGTGATCTAGCAGCCATGCTAACCAATCTAGAAGAAGGTGATGTGCTATTTATCGACGAAATTCATCGATTGAGTTCCGTTATTGAAGAGATACTATACCCCGCTATGGAAGACTTTCAGCTGGATATTATGATTGGTGAAGGGCCTGCGGCACGTTCTATTAAGCTGGATTTACCGCCGTTTACCTTGGTTGCGGCAACCACGCGAGCAGGATTATTGACCTCACCACTGCGTGATCGTTTCGGCATTGTGCAGCGGCTCGAATTTTATAATATTGCTGACCTGACCACGATTGTGAGTCGTGCCGCACGTTTGATGCGTGTACCGATGAGTGAAGATGGCGCGGTGGAAATTGCTCGCCGTGCGCGTGGTACGCCAAGGATTGCCAATCGTTTATTACGCCGTGTACGTGATTATGCTGAAGTGAGAGGCGACGGTACTATCAATGGCGCGATTGCGGGCAGTGCGCTCGATATGCTGGCAGTTGATAGACGTGGTCTTGATCATTTGGACAGACGTTATATTGAGATATTGCACGAACGTTTTGATGGTGGTCCAGCTGGCGTTGAAGCGGTAGCAGCAGCAATGGCTGAGGATCGCGGTACGCTTGAGGATGTGATTGAGCCATACCTTATTCAGCAAGGCTACGTATTACGTACTGCACGTGGACGCGTACTGACCCAGATGGCGATTGACCAGATGTTATGAAATTAGCCTAAAAAATGCCCCTACGTTTAACTAGAGTATTAAACGTAGGGGCATTTTTTAGGCTTTGGTTTCTTATAATCACCATTTAACAGTTAAACAGTGGGTAAAGCCTCAGGCCATATTTTACCTGGATTTAAGATATTTTTAGGGTCAAGGGCTGATTTAATCGCTTGCATCAGCACTAAGGCATTACCGTGCTCTTGCTGCATATATTTTTGTTTGCCTTGCCCGATGCCATGCTCACCTGTACAAGTGCCATCCATTTCAATAGCGCGGGTAGCTAAGCGGCTGATAATGCCGTCAGCAGTAGCGATTTCTTCAGGGTTATCGGTATCGACTAATAACAAAACATGAAAATTACCATCGCCAACGTGACCGACGATAGGCCCAATCATACCCGACGCTTCGATATCTTTTGCTGTCGCACTGACGCATTCTGCTAATCGTGAAATGGGCACACAAGCATCCGTCGATAAGGCTCTGGCTTCAGGACGTAGAGCAGAGCTGGCATGATAAGCGTTATGCCGTGCTTGCCACAGACGCTTGCGCTCGGCTTCATTGGTATCCCAAGCGAAGTCACGACCGCCGAATTCTTCGATAATATCCGTAAACATTTGAGCTTGTTCAGCGACGCTGGTATCTGTGCCATGAAACTCTACAAATAGGGTAGGCGTCTCATCCAGATCAAGATTGGCATATTGATTACAGGCTTTAATTTGCATGGCATCAAGTAGCTCAATGCGCGCAATCGGCAAGCACATTTGAATGGTCAGCATCACTGCCTGACAGGCATCTTCAATCGTTGTGAAATGGCAAATACCGCTACCAATACGCTCGCTGATACCGAATAGTTTAAGCGTCACCTAAGTAACAATACCAAGTGTCCCCTCTGAGCCGATCATTAATCTCGTCAAGTCATAACCCGCCGCAGATTTTTTGGCACGGGTACCAGTGCGGACAATCTCTCCACTAGCGGTGACTATCTCAAGCGCGAGTACCACATCTTTCATCGTGCCATAACGTACCGCATTGGTGCCTGAAGCGCGAGTGGCGACCATACCGCCGATACTGGCATTGGCACCCGGATCTATTGGAAAAAACAGTCCTGTATCACGTAAGTAGTGATTGAGCTGCTCACGTGTGACGCCTGATTGTACGGTCACCGTCAGATCTTCATTATGTACCTGCAATATTCCATCCATCGCATGCATATCGATGCATAATCCACCATAAGGCGCATTTAATTGACCTTCTAAGGATGAACCAATACCAAATGCAATCACTGGCATTTTATATTGATTGCAAATCTCCACCGCAGCTGCTACCTCGTGCTTATCTGTTACTGTCAAGACGGCATCGGGTGGCTGATTGGCAAGCCACGTCATCGTATGCCCATGCTGCTCACGTACCGTTATATTGGTAGTAAGTTGTTTACCGAAACGGGTTTGTAAGGCAGCAATAGCCTCGCTGTGGTCTTTTTTAGCCATTGATATTTTAGAGGTAGACATGGGTGACTCCTATACAGAGTGTCTTTTTTACCGAGCCAATGAGAAATGAGGCAATGTAAAAGCTAAGCTCTCACTCACTTTAAATGTCACTAAAAAGCAATGAAAGTGAGTGGGAGTTTATTGAATAAAAATTAGATAGTAATGGCTATTAACCAATACTTATTTTTATTAAAAATAATAGAGTGTTAAGCTAAAATACGCCAAACGACAACCAAAATAGCCAATATATAAAAGATAGGCGAGAGCCAGCCAACAACCTGTGTTGCAATAGCAATTAAAATGGCAAAACCTGACAGTGCTAGCCAATCTCGGCGGCGATCATTAAGCATATCCGCACGAATTTGTTGTATTTCTCGCAGTTGACTGTCTTGGCGTGATCCTTGTGAGGCAAGGCTTTGTAAGCCTTGATCCAATAGCTTTGGAATATCAGTGGTCGATAATAAAATCTCTGGTAACTGCTGACGCAAGTGTTGCAAATTACGCATCGGATCGAGCTGCTCTTTAATCCAACTGCTTAAAATCGGCTTGGCAAGTGACCAGATATCAAGGTCAGGATACAAGTCGCGACCGAGTCCTTCGACATGAACCAAGGTCTTCAATAGCAGCATGAGTTGCGGCGGGATACTCATATGGTGACGACGGGCGATATCTAAAATTTGCATTAAGACACCAGCAAAGTCGATATCACTGATAGACTTTTGTAACATTGGACCAACCGTGCGTTTCATATCGCGCATCAGGGCATGCTTGTCTGTATTTGGTGGAATCCAACCGGCACGGCTGACGATATCAACCATCGCCGTAAAGTTGTTATTCATCACCGCCAACAGCATGCGCGCGACGATAAGCTGATCGTCTTTTGATAGCGTACCCATGATGGCGCAATCAAGCCCGATATAGCGTGGTTCGTGCCCTAAGTCAACCGCTGCCATATCGGCAGTGAGCGTTTTAACCGGCGGCGTCTCTACAAACACATTACCCGGATGCATATCGGCATGGAAGAAGTTATCGCGGAATACTTGGGTAAAAAATATCGTTAAGCCTTTTTCTGCTAGTGCTGCTCGGTCATAACCTAGCTTATCAAACACTTCAACTTGCGAGATAGGAACGCCTTGGATACGCTCCATGACCATCACATTTTTGGCAGAATCATAGACTTCTGGTACGTACATCAATGCGGAACCCAAGAAGTTGTTGCGCATCTGAGTGGTATTGTCTGCCTCTAAGATCAAATCCAGCTCGTTTAACATCACTTGGCGATAGTCTTCGACAATATCGATGATATGAATGGCACGTGCCGCTTCAATACGCGCTGATGCCCAATTGGCCAGCTCACGTAGTAGCTCAAAATCAGCAATGATGGTGGTACGAATATCAGGACGCACCACTTTTACCACCACTTCACGACCATCATGCAGCGCAGCAGTATGTACTTGGGCAATAGAAGCCGCCGCTAGAGGTTTGACATCAAAGCGTGCGAACAAGGTGCCAATCGATTGACCAAGACCGTGTTTAGGGTCTTGGATTTGGGTAATGGCCACATCAGAATTGAAAGGTTTGACTTTATCTTGTAGTTGAACCAATTGCTCGATAATCTCAGGCGGCACTAAATCGCGACGCGTTGACAATAGTTGTCCGAGCTTTAAAAACAGTGTGCCCATGTCTTCAAGTGCATATTTAATCGCATTGGGTTGGTGTTTTTTACCCCACGCCGCTGGATGTAGGCGAATCAAACGCGCCAAAGGTTGCAGCTGTGGCGCGTCTTCGATAGAAAGATGAGTATCGATGCGATAAGTTGCGGCGATACGCCAAAGCTCAAGTAAACGGGCGCGATGAGATAATAGCATGAGGTATGGGTACTCTAAAGAAAGTCGAAAATAGGGTGGGCACTGCACTTATTTATAAACTGTGCTTATCTATAAATTGCACTTATCTATAAATTGCACTTATCTATAAAAAGCGCTATCGATAATAGAATTTAGCGATCATCGACGACAACAGTTATTGATGAAACGAGTTATTGAGAAAGCGTGCCTGTTCATCTTTGATAGCAGCAAGTTTGGCCTCTTCACGTTCGACATCAGCCCGCAGCTTTAACAGTTGCTGCTTAAGATCGTTTACTTCTGCTGTCTCGGTAGGATCAGGAGCACTATTACCTGCTACCTCATTAGCCCAGTCGCTGACATCGTCAAAAGCGCGTTTGGCACTATGACGCCAGTTACCTTTTAGCTGTGATATAAGTAGATGTAACTGACTGGCCATCGGCTTACCAATAAATGGCTCAAGCTGTCCTGCAACATCTGGATCGAAACCTGCGACCAGTTGTTTGAGCTGCATTAGTACCTTGTAGTCACCCGCGATAGGTAAATTGCCTTCGGCACCACGCATCAGATTCAGCAGTTGCGCTGGGCTATCTACAGTAATGGTACAGTCTGGGCGACTATGACCAATCCGTGCGCGCTCCATACTGGCTTGTTGGTGCTCGTTCATCGCGCCACTTTGCTCAAACACACTCTCGGTTGTCACCGGCTCAAAACGCAAACGCTCATGAGTGAATAAAATATCCAAACGAATCTCAGGCATGGCCATATTGAGTCGCAACACTTTGCCAGCAAGCGGTGCCAATCCTGATTTGGTAATTTCATCACTAGCAATAGCAAGGTTAATCAGCTTTTCGGCACCCGCCAAAAGTAGAACAGTCAGCATAAGGCTCTCGCATAGTCAGTTGAGCGCCTGAAAAGAGCGCATCATTTGTAAAGGTCAGTTGCCACCACTTTACGTGATGGCATGTCTATTACGATAGTTTTTAACTTAATATTACGCTTTAAAGCCGCGATGGACAGCGACAATACCAGCCGTCAAGTTATGATAATCACAATTTTCAAAGCCCGCTTGCTGCATCATTTGTTTCAACGTCTGTTGATCAGGATGCATACGAATCGATTCGGCCAAATATTGATAACTCTCAGAATCATTGGCAATCAGCTTGCCCATAATAGGTAAGGCGGTAAATGAGTATAAATCATAGGCTTTAGACAATGGCTCAAATACAGGTTTTGAGAACTCCAAAATTAATAAACGTCCACCTGGCTTAAGCACACGGTACATCGATTTGAGCGCTGCGTCTTTGTCCGTGACATTACGTAGACCAAAGCTGATAGTGACCAAATCAAAGCTATTGTCATCAAATGGCGCGAGTGTTTCTGCATTGGCAAGTACAAAATCGACGTTGTTGCAGCCAGCATTGATTAAGCGTTCATGACCGACTTCTAGCATGGCGGCATTGATATCTGATAACACCACATGGCCATTTCTACCGACTTCACGGCTAAATACTTTGGCCAAATCACCCGTACCGCCAGCGATATCAAGCACATGCTGACCCGCACGCACGCCTGATAAGCTAATGGCATAACGCTTCCATAGTCGATGAATACCAAATGACATTAAGTCGTTCATGATGTCGTATTTTTTGGCAACTGAGGTAAAAACATCGGCAACGCGCGCTTGCTTTTCAGCTTTATTGACAGTCTTATAGCCAAAATGCGTTTCTTCATTACCGTCAGTATCAGGCGTATGTGGGTTATTGATGTCATCACGTTGATTAAAAAGCGTTTGTTTGGCGGTTTGTGTTTGTGCAGATACATTGTCTACATGGTTGCTATTAGCGTTGTTGCTGATATTGTTACTGGTAGTATTATTTGGCATAGTGGTTTGTTGGCCTTGTGGCGTTCCCGTTGGTAGGTCTTGGACTTGTGTAAAGTCATTTCTCTTGCTGTTTTCGACGCCAGCATCAATACCTGTATTAAGCGTGGTATTAGTTTCATAGCTTCGACGTGCTTGTACTTGTGACGTAATATTTTGATTGTGGGTGATGCTATCTCTGACCAATTTATCTTGCAGGTGACCATTAGTCGTGGTGTTGAGCGCTGGCTTTTGGTCAGAGTGAGCGGTGTTGTTATTGGTATTATCGGTCATAGCATTATCCTGTTATTCACTTTTATGATTATTGGTTTGCAAGGTATAAAATAGCAGCTAACCAAGCAAATGATGCGTCTATCATACACCAAACGTCATTGGCTTACCGCCATTATCCGTCTCATGAACACGGTCAATAATCTCAAGTTCACGCTCACAAAACGGTTCAATAAAGCCGCTGACACTTTTTAGTGGTTTCATCGCTTTAAAGCCTGAATCGATAAATTTATACAAAGGCTGATAGTTGTAACGGTAGGCGGTGCCTTTAGCCAAGGCAAAGGCTTTTTGCAACATAAAAGAGTTTATATATTTATCGGTACGATAGCACACCTCTTTTAAATGACCGATTTGGATACGTCTGGTGTCGGCTTCATTGACTACGCGATAGGCGTTCAGCATGTTGTCTTCGTTAACGGCTAAATCTTGGGCCAATAGCCATTCTGCTAAATGTAAATCTAGCTCTATCGCTAAGATAGCTGCTTGTATTGCCATGCTGCCAGTCTCTAAAGCCGCTGCTGGCGCAAAACGTTCAACTTTTTGCGCTTTAGGCACAATACGTTCTAACTGTCTGGCCAGCAATTTAAACTCATCGCCGCCATACAATTGTGTCAAAAAATAATCTGCCATCAGCTGATTTTGAGGTTGTTCAAATAAGGTTTTATGAGTGTTCTGAATACGATCTCGTTGCCAAGCTTGCACCTCGCTAAGTTTATCGTTTAATGCCAAATCTTCATGATAAGGCAGTGCCCAAAAACGGTTCAAATGTTGTTGTAAGTCGGCTAAAGAGGCCATGGTCAGTAAACCTGCATAAAAGTAAAGAGGATTAAAAGGTTGCGAATAAAAAGCTCAGGATAAACCGTGTTTTATATTTTTGGTTTTTGTATTTATAGAGCGTGATTACAGCATGTGTCTGAGATTGTGTTCACCTTAAAAGAAAATAAAGCAGAATACAAATGTCAAACTGTTACATAGCAGCGTTATTTACCGAATTGCTGCAATGCTATGATGACGCTAACACGCTTTCAATCATAGGATGATGACAGTTATGAGCAAAAATAATAAGACGACTGAACCCACCGCACCACAAGCGCTAAGTGCACGATTTAGTGAGCAAATTGTCGATGAGCGCCTAACCCCCAATCCCCTGAGCCAGTTTTCTATGGACAAAGATGCACTGAGATTGGCACTGGTCACCGCCCAATATGCTCTACGAGCAACGCGGCAACAGACGCCACCAACCCTCAATAAACCAACAGGGCTATTGGTATTGGTCAATGGTATGGAGCAGGCAGGCAAGGGCACTGCTGTTAAGCAATTGCGCCAATGGGTAGATCCTCGACTACTTAAAGTTGAGGCAACCGTTGGTGATTGTCCCTTAGCGTATCAGCCGATTTGGCAGGCACATACCAAGGCGTTACCCCGTCATGGCGATGTGATGGTTCATTTTGGCAACTGGTATGCTGACTTGCTTTATAACGTCATGCGTATGGCAACGTCAGACAATGTCAATGCCAATGATAATGTCAATGATAATAAGGAACAGTCAAAAAATCTAAAATCAAAAAGCACAAAGTCTGACAATGACAAGTCTGACAACGACAAAGCGTTGCCGATTGCGCAATGGCAAGCATATTTACAGCAGCAGCTTATTAAGCTACAAGCGTTCGAACAAGACCTAGCTGCCAATCAAACCCGACTGCTTAAATGCTGGTTCCATGTCGATATCGAAACGTTGCAAGCGCGACTGAATGATGATGAAGCCGATCCGCAGTTTTTATACCAAATTGACTGGAATAGTAAAAAAGTTATCGAAACCTTTAATCAAGTGGCTACCGTTCTGCTACGCCAGCAAGATGATTGGATCATCATTGATGGTGATGACAAGTCAGATGCGGCTGACCATTTTTGCCATGAAGTGCTACAAGCGATGCAAACCGCGCTAATGAGTAGTAAAAAAAATACAGTACAAACCTCTGATAAATCGAAGGCTAAGAAGCAAGCTCAGCAATCACTCAAATCAGCAAAGTTTGAACCCGTAAAAATTCCTAAATGTTTAAAAGATATCAATAATGCAGAGATTGATAAGTCGGACTACCGTGATGCGTTGGTAGAAAAACAAGTTCGCCTTGCCCAGTTGCTGCGTGCGCGCAAAGGGCGTCATATCGTTTTTGCCTTTGAAGGAATGGACGCTGCTGGCAAAGGTGGCGCGATTAAAAGATTGGTGGCGCCGCTCGACCCACGCGAGTATCAAATTTATAATATCAGTGCGCCAATGTTGTATGAGCTGCAACATCCTTATCTATGGCGTTTTTGGACCAAACTTCCGAACGAGCAAACCGACCGTATTAGCCGTATTGCCATTTTTGATCGGACTTGGTATGGGCTCGTTTTGGTTGAGCGCATTGAGGGTTTTGCCACGGATGAGGAATGGCAGCGTGCTTACGATGAAATCAATCGCTTTGAGGCGGATTTAGCCGCGGCGGGGACAATCGTTATCAAATACTGGTTGGCTATCGATAAAAAAGAACAGCTTAAACGTTTTGAGGCACGTCAAAAGACACCGCACAAGCAGTTTAAGCTGACGGACGATGACTGGCGCAACCGTGATAAATGGTCGGATTATGTGCAGTCTGCGGCGGATATGCTGGCACGTACCGATACAGAGCACGCACCGTGGTGCGTCATCGCGACCAATGAGAAGCGTCAAGCACGTTTGGATGTTTTAGATCATGCGATTAAGCAACTATCAGCGGTGTGTGGCAGCTGATATGTGATTGGTCATTCAATTAGGTAGTTGGTTACAAAGCGCCATAATTATATATTTAACGTTAAATAAATTCAGGGAAAGAGAGTATAATGCGGCGTTACAGCAGGATGTTTTCTAACACATCTGCTGGCAGTTACAAATCTTGCAATATCATCATGCATTATGCGCTTATATTTAATATAATAGGCGCGTAATAGCTTCTGCTGTGCACGAAACTCACTGAGTGAGTAGCGTGTTTTTACCCTTTGACACAGACATTTTAATCACTCTGATTAATAAGTTTGGCAAAGGTTCTTACAATAGCAGTTATTAGAACCAAAATTATTACTACGACATATCTAAGCCGCAAGCTGCTGTAATCAGACGATTTGGCAATATTCCTTGCGGCTTTGTGACATATTGAGTGATGTGTTTTATCTTATTTGCTGCCTTTACGTAAAATAAAATACGAGTAAATAAAAGGTAAGCGCTAGGGTAGAGCACCAAGATAGCAGTAAGAAAAACCGTTTTTTAGCAAGCATATTGCGCGTTTCATATACGTTATATTAATGTCAGAAGCTATCACGAGCATTATTAATAGCCGCGCAATGTCATCAACCGCCTATAATTTCAATCAGCTTACGCAGGACGTATCAACGTATGGGTATCAGCAACAGTTCTACAGAGCCAGCCAAATCAGTCGGTTCTATGAGAATAAATCTATTTTTTGCCATTTTACTGATTGCGATGACCGCCTACTTTTTGTGGTGGGGTCTAGATTACACGATGCGTCAACAGACGACGCTATTTATTGTGGCCACTGCTTTTGGTGTCTTTATGGCATTCAATATTGGTGGTAACGATGTCGCCAACTCCTTTGGTACTTCAGTAGGTGCAGGGACGTTGACTATCCCGCAGGCATTGGGTATCGCAGCGATATTTGAAGTGTCCGGAGCCGTACTGGCAGGTGGTGAAGTCACCGATACTATTCGAAGCGGCATTGTCGATTTAGATGGTCTTTCAGTAACGCCCAACCAATTCATTTATGTCATGCTGTCAGCGCTCATCGCTGCCGCATTTTGGCTATTATTTGCCACCAAAAAAGGTCTGCCTGTTTCGACCACGCACGCCATTATTGGCGGCGTTGTTGGTAGCTCTATTGTATTAGGTATCACGTTAGGTGGTACTGAAATGGCATTATCAACGGTGAATTGGAGTACGATTGGCACCATCGCGATTTCTTGGGTATTATCACCGCTATTGGGCGGCGTTTTGTCCTATGTATTATATGGACAGATTAAGAAAAATATCATCGAATATAATGATAGAACAGAGGCGCACATTGCGACTTTGAAAGGCGACAAAAAAACCTTAAAACAAAACCACAAAGAATTTTTGGACGGTTTAACAGAATCAGAACAACTTGCCTATACGTCAGCGATGTTGCGTGATCAAGAAATCTACAAAGATGATGATTGCGATGTTGAAGATTTAGAGACTGACTACTATAAACAGCTTTATGAGATTGAAAATGAACGCAGCAACCTTGATACGCTAAAAGCGTTGAAGCAATGGGTGCCTATCATTGCGGCTGCAGGCGGCGCGGTCATGGCCTCTTTGGTCATCTTTAAGGGGCTAAAGAATGTCAATAATGGCATGACGACGCTGCAAGGCTTTTTAATCATGGGTATGATCGCGGCGCTGGTGTGGCTTGCGACCTTTATCTATACCAAGAGTATCCGCGGTAAACATAAAGAGGATTTGACCAAAGCGACGTTTATTATGTTTAGCTGGATGCAAGTCTTTACTGCCTCTGCTTTTGCCTTTAGCCATGGCTCAAACGATATTGCCAATGCAGTCGGTCCTTTTGCTGCGATTATGGATGTTATCCGTACCAATAGCATTGCGACTGAAGCCGCTGTACCGCCTGCGGTTATGCTGACCTTTGGTGTTGCGCTTATCGTTGGTCTTTGGTTCATTGGTAAAGAAGTCATTCAAACGGTTGGTACCAACTTGGCAAAAATGCATCCCGCTTCTGGTTTTTCAGCTGAATTGGCTGCGGCAGCAGTGGTAATGGGCGCATCAACTATGGGGCTGCCTGTATCAAGCACGCATACCTTGGTCGGTGCAGTACTGGGTATCGGTATCGTCAATAGAGACACCAATTCGGCGTTGATGAACCCTATCGGTTTGGCACGGATCATTACTCTTCCTGCAGCAGCGGCAATGTCTGCAATCAGTTATATCATTTTGGTCAATATTTTTTAAAATGTACGCTTATTAAAGTTTTATTTAACGTTATTTATAAGCACGTTTCCAAATAAAAAACGCTTATCAGCATCATGCCGATAAGCGTTTCTTTTATGTCAAGTTAAGGTTTATTCGGTACCAAATTGTTTGCGCTTTTTGGCAAAGAAGCGATCTAAGCGGTCCATGGCATCTTCTAAATCATGTAGGTTTGGCAAAAATACCAAGCGGAAATGATCGGGCTTATCCCAGTTAAAGCCTGTTCCTTGCACCATTAAGACATTTTCTTCAACAAGCAAATCCATCATAAATGCCATATCATCTTCGATAGGGTAAACATCAGGGTCCATCTTTGGAAAGCAATAAAACGCGCCTTGTGGCATGGTACAAGAGATACCTTTTATCGCATTAAGCCGTGACACAGCCATTTCACGCTGCTTATATAAGCGCCCACGCTCTGACGTGAGCTCTTTCATGCTTTGATAGCCACCCATCGCGGTTTGAATAGCGTATTGACCTTGGACGTTGGAACACAAGCGCATAGACGCTAACATGTCCAAGCCTTCGATAAAGTCAGTGGCATGGTGTTTTTTGCCAGACACCATCATCCAACCTGCCCGGAATCCCGCGATACGATGCGATTTAGATAATCCATTGTATGAGAGCACCAGCACATCATCAGTCAAGGTGCTCATTGGGGTGTGTACCATATCATCATAAAGAATACGATCATAAATTTCATCGGCCATGATGATTAAATCATGCGCTTTAGCGACCTCAATAATTTGTTTGAGTAATTCATCACTATAAAGTGAACCTGTTGGATTATTAGGGTTAATCACCACGATACCCTTGGTTTTAGAGGTGATTTTAGATTTAATGTCTTCGATATCAGGATGCCAATTGTCGTCTTCATTACAGCGATAATGTACCGCTGTGCCACCAGCTAGGTTCGCCGCTGCCGTCCAAAGCGGGTAGTCTGGCATTGGGATAAGCACTTCGTCACCATCATTCATCAAAGCCTGCATGGTCATTACAATCAGCTCAGAAACTCCGTTGCCCAAATAGACATCACGAACATCAACTGCCGATAGCAACCCCTTTGATTGATAGTACTGTAGGACGGCTTTGCGCGCTGAAAAAATCCCTTGCGAGTCGGAATAACCGGTCGCGTCTGGTAGGTTCATCGCCACATCGCGCAAAATCTCATGCGGGGCTTCTAGACCAAAGGGGGCTGGGTTACCGACATTCAGCTTTAATATACGTTTGCCTTCTGCTTCCATCTTATTGGCTGTTTGTAATAGCGGGCCTCGAATGTCGTAGCAAACATTTTGTAATTTATCCGATTTTTTTATTGTGTTCATAGTGTGACCACTCATAGGGTTATTTTGTGAATTTGTATCTATAGTAGGAGTTGTAGTAGTGTGATTGGCTTGGGAGTCATGTATCTTGTCAGTTTGAGCAGATGACGTATTTTGACTATCCTTATTATGAGAATGAGTGCTTTCACTCACCTCTTTATTATTATCACTGTCGTTTTTTAGTTCACCGCGTAACAGATAGCCTTCGCTGCAGCCTAAAATGTGTGCTAGCGTTGGTAGCTTAGATGACACAATGCCATTGGTGCCACGCTCCCAATTCGAGATAGCCCCGCGACTGACTTTTGCGCCTGCTGCGGTCATGGCTTGCGCTAATTGCTCAGCAGTCAGCCCTTTATCACGACGTAGCTGTACCAGTCTTTCGGCTTGTGTACTTTTATTTTTGTCATCAGCCATAATCATTCAAGCCTTTATTCATTAGTTGGTAATGGAGAGAAGGAAAGCAGGCATTTGTTTTAATTAAGCCTTAATGCAAGATATTATTGCATTGTCAGTATCAATGCAAGCTGTTTTTAAGGAAGATGTATTTATCAATGCAAGAATAACTTGCATTGATAGTATTATAGTTACCTCATTGCTACTCTACTAGGGCGTGTCCTTATTTTAAAAATGGTAATAAAAATGAGATAAATTGTCGTTAAACAAGGAAAGTAGTGCAAATAATATCGAGATATTGCTAAGCTATTTGACGATGTTTGGCAAAATTTAGCCATTTTTAGCTCATTTAGAAGATAATCGATTGAATTGAGGACACGCCCTATATATCAAACTTCTTTCAGAGAATCATTGTCGTGGCTACATCTATATTCATTGATACGTTAAGAAAATTTGCTGTATTTTATTTATCATAGCTTTTTCAATACCTTACACTATCGCTTGTTTATGATAGTTTTCTTGTAATGTATACCTTGAATATTGAGTGGATAAACAATAGATAAGGCCCATCGTTTTTATAAAAATATGGCGATAAAGTGTTAGTTAATAGCAGATAAAAGCTAATGCTAATGGATGAGATAATACATACCCAAATTAAGGATACATTATGCAAGACAATCAACTTAGCCAAGAAGAGATCAGCCAATTAACAGAAGCTGATTGGAAAGAGCGTTTGAGTGCTGATGAATATCACGTGATGCGTGAAAAGGGCACAGAACGCCCATTTACGGGCGTCTATAACGATGCGACTGATGACGGTATTTATCGCTGCAAAGGCTGCGGTGCGAGCTTATTTGACTCAAGCAATAAATTTGATGCCAGCTGTGGTTGGCCAAGTTTTGACCAAGGAGTTGATAACAGCGCTATCGAGGAGCATGTGGATAATTCGCTGGGCATGACGCGGACAGAAGTGACCTGTAGTAACTGCGGCGCACATTTAGGTCATGTCTTCCCTGACGGCCCAAGCGAGACGACGGGGATGCGCTATTGCATCAATTCTGTGTCTATTGATCTAGATAAACCTGACAAGTAATCGGTAGAACAAGTCGCTTAAATTGTTTTAGAATCATGGCAAAGAAGTGCGATATGCTTCTTTGCCAGTTATTAGAACTATGAATGTTATTGAGACATGAGCACGGCTTAAAAAAACCAAAATAATAAATTAATCAATTTAAGGACAAATGATGAGTACTATTTATGATTTTACTGCTGAGCACATGGACGGAACTGTACAAGCCTTTGCTGATTATCAAGGTAAGATGTTATTAATCGTCAATACCGCCAGCAAATGTGGGTTTACGCCGCAATTTGAAGGTTTAGAAGCAATATATCAGCAATATAAAGATCAAGGATTGGTCGTTATTGGTTTCCCTTGTAATCAATTTGGCGGGCAAGATCCAGGCAGTAATGAGGAGATTGGCGCATTTTGTCAAAAGAACTATGGTGTCAGTTTCCCAATGATGGCGAAGGTTGATGTCAATGGCAAAGACGCTCATCCTATTTTTGATTGGCTCAAAGAGCAAAAGGGTGGCGTATTAACAGACGGTATCAAATGGAATTTTACTAAGTTTTTAATTGGTAAAGATGGACAGGTCATTGACCGCTATGCGCCAACCACCAAACCAGAAGCCATAAAAATGGATATCGAACAAGCATTAGCCAGTAAATAGGGTCATGCTTGAAAATTTATTGGTTTTTTATAAAAATATAAATCCAATGAAAACATAGGCTTGTCAGATTAATAAATAAAAACCTATAAAATAGGTTAAAAAAATGAAAATACTGTTTGACAGCCATGTGTAAATCTATATAATACACACCCACAGCAAGGGGACTTAATTAAGTTCAATGTTGTTAGAATTTTTACTGACTTAAAGCGTGACAACTTTAAAGATTAAACTTTCTATAAAATTCCTTTTAAGGAATTTTAACTTGCGAAGCTAAAATTGCAGTGCAATTTTTTAACGCTTCTCAGGGTGATTAGCTCAGTTGGTAGAGCGTCTGCCTTACACGCAGAATGTCGGCGGTTCGAATCCGTCATCACCCACCACTCTTTTTAGCGAGTGTCTCTGTAATAAGAGAAGATGCTAAGACGACCTAAGCAGCGGTAGTTCAGTTGGTTAGAATACCGGCCTGTCACGCCGGGGGTCGCGGGTTCGAGTCCCGTCCGCTGCGCCATATTTAGTAAAAAGCTAAAACAAATTTAAACTCTCGAGTTTAAGCAAGTTTCGCCTCAAACATAATTTTGTTTGGGGTTTTTTTGTGTCTAAAATTCTTCTTGCGGCCTTTATCTATAAAGGTTGGCTTTTTTTCCCTTATCAACTCTTAGGGACTAGTCTATCTTAGATAAAGTATTCTCTATAAGTTTGGTTGCATACATTCTATCTTTTGAAAATCGCTGATCACCTCCTTGCTGACCACCTGCTCGGTGACCAAACGGTGACTATTCTCGATTAAACACGTCCTATGATTCTTTTAATAACTGTACGTTAACTTGAAAGTAATACTCATCCTTAATGGTAATACTGACTTTGCCGTTATGGGCATTGACGATTGCTTGTACGATGGCCAATCCTAGTCCTGTGCCCGAGTGCTGATTATTGGATTTGTCATGACGATAAAAGCGTTCAAACAGTCTATCTGCTTCCGCCTGAGTTAGAGGCGTCTGCAAGCGATTAGTGATGGTGATGTTTAGCGAGGGCTGCTGAGCCGTTTCTCTAAGGGCGTGAGCGTTATGTTTTATGAGGCTAGCAGTCCTAGAAACGGCGGTAATAGTAATGATACTGTCGCTGGCGGCGTAGTAAACCGCATTGGATATCAAGTTGGCAAACAGCCTTTGTAACAAGCTCTCATCCCCTAATACCACATCAAATGCCCCTTTTTTCTCAAAAGAGATACCGCGCTCTTCGGCTATCAGCTCAAAATAATCGATGAGCTTAATTATCAGTGAGTCAGTATCGACAAGATGACGTTGTGAATCGTAAAGACCTTTTTGAGTTTTTGCCAGCAATAGCATATTGTTAATTAGCAGGGATAGTTGCTTGAGCGTGTCGTGTTGATGATGTAGCTGCTCGACATATTCTTGATGGTCTCTAGGTTTACTGAGCATCACTTGAGTTTGGGTACTTAATGTTGCCAGTGGTGTGCGCAGTTCGTGAGCAATGTCATCTGAAGACTGTGATAATGAGGCAAAGTTATGTTCGAGTTTATCCATCATGGCATTATAAGCGTCAGCCAATGGTCGCAGCTCGCTTGGCATTTCAGAGACGATGATTCTATCGTCTAACTGCTCGGCGTTGATACGTGCCATTTTTTGACTGATGGTCGCTAAGGGGGCGAATCCTAAATAGACGCTAAAAGCCGCCACTGATACTAAGATAAAAGTGATCGCAATAAGTATCAGAATAAGATGGCGATTAAACTGGGCAAGGTATTGATGATGCACATCAATCGGTAGCGCGATTAATGCCAAGCGATTAGAGTGCTCAATGACCAGCGCGCGATAATGACGATGATTAAGCTGCAAGTCAAAGGGTTGATCGCGGTGCTGCTGCCATAGTTTTTCGACCAATTGGGAGTCATTGAGTTTATCAATAAAATCCTTTGGCTGACTATTAATGACATGTCCATTATGGTCAGTGATAATTGTTTTGACTTCATAATCTGGTCGAAAGATATCTATCACGGATGATGCTGTATTGGCGAGATGAGCAGGGTCGGCAAGGTTGTTAGAGCGCTGATCATCCGATGTCACCTCTGTCATATACTGTCGTAAATTAAACGCAGCATGAGTCAGGATCTCTGAGTCCATTTGTTCAAAATGATCATTAACCGAACGCTGTATCCATATGTACAAAAAAGCTTGAGATATCAGCACACATACCGTTAATACTAGGGTAGTGCGCCACAGTAATGACAAGCGTCGATGCTCAGATTTATATGCCATGCTATTTCACTTCAATGTGGTTGAGTTTAGAAACCTTATTAGCCTCATTACTCATATCAATTCTAGTTTCATTATTGACTGTAACGGCGCTATTGTCCGCTTCTAGTTTATAGCCCATACCGTGTACGGTATGAATGAGCTTATTTTCAAAGCCATCGTCGATTTTACTGCGTAAGCGTCTTATCGCCACATCAATCACATTGGTATCGCTATCAAAATTCATATCCCATACTTGTGAAGCGATGACAGAGCGGGGCAATACTTCGCCTTGATGCTCAAGTAAAAACTGCAATAGCGCAAATTCTTTGGCCGTCAATTTGATAGAACCCTTATCTCGATGCACGCTACGTTTGGCGATATCCAGTTTTAAATCAGCCATTTGAAGCACTGTGCTGGTGTAATCTGCTTGATTGGCACGGCGTAGTAAGCTTTTGATTCTGACCAACAGCTCAGCGAAGGCAAAAGGCTTGGTAAGATAATCGTCACCGCCAATCTCAAAGCCTTTTATACGGTCACTAAGGTCATCTTTTGCGGTCAAAAATAATACAGGGGTGGTGTTACCAGCAGCGCGATAGTTACTGACCAGCTCAAAACCACTGACATCAGGCAGCATCACATCCATCACCACGACAGTGAAGTCCTCAGTCATCAATGCATGATACCCATCTAAACCTGTGGTTTTATGCTCAACGATAAAACCTGCCTCGCTTAAACCTTTTTTAATGTAGTCGCCAAGCGATAACTCATCTTTGACTAACAATACTTTCATAGCATACTCGCGCCAATTATTTAGGATAAGATCAATATAAAATGTCTCTATTGTTATCAATCATAGAGGAATACTGGTAATAAACCTATGCTCAGTCTAGAAGATGACAAAATTGTCATCTTGGCGTCATCTGACTGTCAGAGTGGCTATGCTAGTTTGGCATCAGTACATCCTAATTTTAATATTCAACACTATGAAATATTCAACACTATGAAATATTCAACACTATGAAATATTCAACACTATGAGAAGCCTCTATGAAGCCTTTTACCGTTAAGTTTGTTCGAGGGTCAGCGGTCTTATTAACCGCTGCCATATTATCAGCATGTGGGCAATCTGACAGCAATGCTTCTAATGCTAGCACCTCTACTGCCAATGCCGCTAACGCCAGCAGTGGTGAGGCAAACGCTATACAGAGTAAGCAAACAGTGACACCATCCAACAACCCAGACCTGCTCAAGAACGTGTCAGCCACTGTCTATAAAGATGCCAATTGTGGCTGTTGTAAAGAATGGATAGGGCACGCAGAAGATAATGGGTTAACGACAACTGCCCATGATGTTGCAGACTTGTCATTATTTAAAGAGCGTTACGGTGTGCCTGCTGAGATGCGTTCTTGCCATACCGCCGTTACCAGTGATGGTTATGTCATCGAAGGTCATGTTCCTGCCAAGTATGTGGCTGAGTTTTTGCAAAATCCACCAAAGCAAGCCATTGGTTTGGCGGTACCGGGTATGCCCGTCGGTAGTCCTGGTATGGAATATCAAGATAAGTTTATGCCATACCAAATTATGCAAATCAACAAAGATGGCACAAACCAAGTATACGCTGAGATTGAGTCCGCAGAGCAGCAGCTATAAGTTAATACTTTAGATAGTTTTTTAAATTTCAGCTACTCATTGTAGTACTGATAGCAGCATTGATGGAGACTGACTGATGAATCATGCAGAGCAAAAACAGATGAACCCTTATGTAAAGTTCACCCTCATGATGCTGACGTCTACCGTGGTGATGTATATCATGATGTACTTCAATACTTATGAGTGGGATCATATTTATTTTAGTGAGACCAGAGCATATATGGCGCTATATATGGGCGCAGGCATGGCAGTGATTATGCTCGCCTTTATGAGCAATATGTACAAGAAAACTAAGGTCAACTTAATGATTTATGGTCTTAGTGTGCTGATGTTTGCCGTGGGTATCTGGGGCGTCAGATCTCAAGCAACCGTCGATCAAGTGGATTGGATGCAGGCTATGATACCGCATCATTCAATTGCGATCTTAACCAGCTCAAGAGCCGATATAGAAGACCCTAGAGTACAGCAACTTGCTGACGACATCATCGAAGCACAACAACGTGAAATTAAAGAGATGAAGGCACTGATCGAAGCATTAGAATAAATAGCCTTAAAACACACTGCTCTTAGTACATAAATTAAATGATTTTTCCAACTGGTGGATCTTAGCTGATTTGCCAGTTTTTATATGAACCATAACTACCAAACGATCGTAATGAAGGATCTACTATGAAAATGATAAGAAATTCACGTCTTGCCATGCTTGCAGTTAGTGTCAGTGCCGTGATGATGCTTGGCGCTTGTCAGCCGACGAATGATGTAACAGAGGCTACTGTCAAAGACGAAGCGGCTCCCGTTAATAATGCTACAACCGACACTAGCGCGATGGATGCTCATGTAGGTCATGATATGTCAGGTGATGCGATGACGGGCATGCATGGAGAGTATAACGACTCTATGACTAAGATGCATGATGAGATGATGGCAGGCATGGCATACAACGATCCCGATGCTGCCTTTGCGCAAGGAATGCTCGGTCATCATATAGGTGCTGTTGATATGGCAGAGATTCAGCTAAAGTATGGTAAGGATGCAGAAATGCGTCAGTTGGCACAAGAGATTATTGACGCTCAGAAAGCTGAAATTGAGCAAATGCAGAACTGGCTTGCCAACCATCCTGATGCTGCTGAGCCAACGTCTGATACTGAAGCCATGCAGACAGCTTATGCTAAAGGTATGGATACGATGCATAGTGAAATGATGACAGGTATCGCTGACCCTAACCCAGATATGGCATTTGCTCGTAGTATGTTGCCGCATCATATTGGCGCAGTAGATATGGCAAAGATACAGCTAAAGTATGGCAAAAATGAAGAAATGCGTCAATTGGCACAACAAGTAATTAACGCGCAGCAGCCTGAAATTGAGCAAATGCAAAACTGGATAGCCAAGCACAATAGTTAAATGATGAGCGCTTAAGAATGGAAGTATTTTAGATAAAAAGCAGTGTCTTATATTTCTTAAGGTACTGCTTCTTCTGCTCTATATTTCTTAATCTTCTCTAAAATTCTGCCATTGCCTGTATCAATATTCGCGTCGCCACCTTTGTCTACCATAAGCCTTAAAAGGTTGAGCCTCTTAGGTACGCCATTAATATGAGTAAGACTTGCTAGGATAATATAACTGTGTTTAAACCACCCGAAGGTGGCTTATGTCATTATGAATCATTTCAAATTATCTAAATCAGGCAAAGTTGAAGTATCTTCAACGCCAAATGCCATTTGTCCCAACTTCTTAAAGTCTATGTATTGGATTTCAATCAAGTCGGGTAAAAGATTGAGATGTACAAAGATATTCATCTTATCTATATTTTTGATAGAAGCATTGTCACTAATCGCAAGGGCAGGGACAAAGCCAAACATTTCATCGTATTCAAGTGCTCCAAACTTTTTCACGCAACGGTCAAATAGTAGTTTACCGTTATTGTCTTCCATATCTGTATATTCAATCTGTTTAAACCCAAAAAACATAGCTAATTCTTGATTAGATTTTCCATACGCTATTTCTTTTGCATTACCTTTCTTTTGGTATATCCAACCTAGAGTAGGAGTGATTTCAAATGTGAATCCTGATTTTTCACCCCAAACGTATAATTCGCCAAAGCCACTTCGAGCGATCACATAATAGTTATCTTGCCTCATAACCTCATCGCCGAGCCATGTAGTCAGATCTTCTTCGTAGTCAGCTGGATTGACTATCCAAAATAAGCCTTTTTTAAAGCGACAAAACCCTAAACGCTCCCAATAGAATAGAAGTCTATTAGGTAATTTATCCTGATAGTAACTTAAGGTAGCTTGATCAACAGGTTTTTGCCAGTCGGGTTGTTCAAATTTTTCTAAAAAGTAATCAAATCCTTCGTCTATAATAAAGTGACTCATTTTTCTATCCTTTAGATGTTTACTTGTACATATTAATCAGTGTCAATGATATTTGTTGGTAGGTGTTGGCTTGCTATTTATTATTACTGTTTAATAATGCCTTATTAATTGCCCTGTGGTCGTTTAATTCTCTATCAAGCCCTAGTTGCATCAAAGTAGCAGGATGATACTGGTAGTTGTCCTGTTTGTTATTGGAGCTCGAGCTTGAGTTGAGAGTCATAAATATAAAAAACCACCCGAAGGTGGCTTAAGTAAAATAATAACAAACTAACCTTTTTGACCGTCAAACTGCCAAATCACTTCGCCCCATTGATTATTAGGATAGTCTGGCATGATGTCGTCTTGCTTAAAGTAAGCTTGGCTGTCTGCTTTGGCTAAAGTGAACCAGTAGCCTGATTTAGGGCAGGGTTATCCGGCTAGACAACGGCCTTTCACTTGGCTGGTGAGTTCGGGTTTATTAGGCTTGGTTTTATTTTCATAATAAGGCGTCATATCTTCACCTGCCTCTTGACGCTCAATAAATTCATCGTAAGTTATTTTGTAGGGGTCAATGGATACAAACTTACTGGTATCGATACCTGTTTTCTCTAAAACGATAGGTAAGGTGTAGTCAGGTTGATCTTGTTGAATTTTTAATCCCATATTGATGGCAGAAGTCTCATTCTCTAATCTCCAAGAGGCTATTTCTGGATGGATTTTTGGATAGGCATCCTGCCATCTGATTCTATCCTCAGAGTCTAAATTGGTTTGAATTTTTTTTAATTCGTCATAGATATCTAAACTAATCAGATAATGACGATTACCAGTAGATGGATCTGTTTGTCTATTTATCCTAATGTCCATATAGATTTCTGTGCCATATATTAATCGCCATAGCTGTAGATCATTAAGTTGCATCCACTCTTTAAAAGTAAGTGGGTAACTGTAATCAAGATATAGTTCTGAACCTTCATCTGTCGTTGCAAATGTAAAACTGTCTTTGGCAGTCAACCTAGGAGCGCTATTTGAATGCGCATACGTCCAACCTTTATCTTGTAGTTCTTTAAAGAAAGACATCATTTTTTGATAAGCATCTGCGTCTGATATACCGTTGTCTGTCTTATCGAAGAAAAAAGCAACTGTAATTTGATTCAACCCTCTCTGCTCGCTAGTTACCTTATCCATAGCTAAAATAGTGACAACTTGGTCAATATTGAAACTACCGTCAGAATAATGGAAAATTACTTTCCCCATGTTGTTTGTTGGAAAGTCATAACCCTGAAAGGTAAATCCCATAGGCTGAGCATCTGCTTCTTGGAAAGCTTTATACTCAGGGTTGGCATCGTATAACTCTTTAGCAGTCATGTTTAATGAAATTTCTAAAGGTTTATCAGGCATAATAACCTCTTTTTCTGCTTGGCAGGCAGTAGCTAAAAAAAGAAAGCTAAAGCAAATCAGAGTAATGAAAATTTGTTTAAACATAATACCAAACATGCCTTAGTTGCTTGAATAATGGGATTTTATAGCCTTACCCTTGTTCACCTTCAAACTGCCAAATAACTTCGCCCCATTGGTTGTTAGGGTAATCAGGCATGATGTCACCTTGCTTAAAGTAGGCACGACTGTTCGCTTTTGCTTGAGTGAACCAGTAGCCTGACTTAGGGCAAGGCTGATTTGCTGGGCAACGCCCTTTGGCTTGACTAGTAATTTCAGGTTTAGTGGTAGGCTGGTTCTCATAATAAGGCGTCATATCTTCACCCGCCTCAGAACGCTGCATAAACTCTTCATAAGTAATTTTATAAGGGTCAATAGAGATAAATTTACTGGTGTCGATACCTGTCTCTTTAAGTACGAGTGGTAGCGTATAATCAGGTTGATTTTGCTGAATCTTCAATCCCATTTTAATGGCTTTAGTCTCGAAAAAAAGTCTAGCTTCAGGTAATCCGCCATAAAGCTTACTATATTCTTTGGTCAAAGATTCATCATAGCTATTAGGAATGATTTATCTTATTAACTCTAACTCATCGAAAATATCTAAGCTAATCAGGTAATGACGGTTGCCTGTTTCAGGGTCACTTTGCCTATTTATTCTAATATTCATAAATACATCTGTACCATGTCGCAGTTGCCATATTTGCAAATCACTGAGCTGCATCCATTGCTCAAAGTTCAAAGGGTAGGTGTAATCAAGATTAAAGTCACTTCCACCTTCTTTTGTGGCAAATGTAAAGCTGTCTTTAGGGCTTAAACGAGGTTCACTTAAACTTTTAGCATAAGTCCAACCTTTATCTTGTAGTTCTTTAAAGAAAGACATCATTTTCTGATAGGCATCTTCGTCTGATATACCGCTTACTTTATGGTTGAATAAAAAGCCAAGATTGACTTTCGAGAGTTTGTAATTTGCTTGTTTGTTATCGTCGTAAGCCAAGACTGACATAACACCGTCAATACTTAACTCACCATTAGGATATTTAATAATGACAGTAGGTTCTTTATATCTTGGAAAATCATAACCTTGAAAAGTAACCCCCATAGGCTGAGCGTCTGCTTCTTGGAAAGCTTTATACTCAGGGTTAGCACCGTATAAATCTTTAGCAGTCATGTTTAATGAAATTTCTAAAGATTTATCAGGCATATTAACCTTTGTTTTAGCTTGGCAAGAAGTAGCTATCAATATGATAAAAAAAGAAGTAATGAACCTTAATCGCTTCAACATATCTATCTACTCATTCAGATCAAACATCAAAGTGCACTGCTTCTTACTTATTGCTATTCTAATTTCTATCATTAAGTCAATCGATTTTTTGGCTGTTATAAGATTTTAAAGCATCATATGTTTTAACCGCATCAAAGCTTGTGTTTAAATAACCGATTGACTTTAGTTGTAACATTTCTTCTGATGTTAAATTTGAAATATTATTTACTTTGTCTATTATATGACTGCTGACTATTTCTTCAGAAATTAAACGTGCTCTCTTTCGTACTGCGGAGCTTTTTGCCTTATCTGTTGATAAAGCTACAAAATATTCAAGTGGAGCTGCACCATTTTTAAGCATACATATCTTATAGTTGATATCTGAACGATATAATATGTAATCTTTAACTTTTTTTATGTCAATTTTACTTATCTTCTTTAAAGTACTTTCATCAGGTAAAGTTCTGTTTTTTTCTTCAGCAGTGCATAGATCTATAGTGTTCTCGTACTGTTCTATTGCTGATTCTAGAGTAAGTTTATCTTCTAATTGTGTCTCTGTTTTAGCACAAGCCGGTACTGAAAATATGATTAATATTAATGAAAAGAATATAGTTTTTTTCATGGTATACATCCATCGTAAATAGATCTAAAGAATTTAATTTCATCGTTACTTGCTCCATCACTTTGAAGGTCAATGACAGCCATACCTGCTATGTCTTCAACTTTTCGTCGAGTTATCTTACTCACGTCTCTCATACCTTCTGCAAGCATTATCCAGTCTGTTGATTTTACTGCAACTTCTGCATTTAAAGTTGTTCCGCCTATAAAGACAGTAGCTACTCCTCCTATACCTAAAAATCTTGTTAGCCAGCTACCAAGTTTAAGACGAGAGTTAATATCATCTAAATATTCAGATCCCTTTGCACTGAGCACTAAATTCTCAAATACAGGACAAGATTTTAAATTTTTGTTCCCCTTTGTAATCTTCACCTGTTTAGTTTTACCATCTAAAGTAGTTTTATCTGTAGAATATTGAGGCGGTTTTTGCATAACTAATAATCTCCATTCGTTGATAGATAGAGGTGAACATTAAAGTTTTCTTCAAGTGATGATACAAGGTTTTCAGTTTCACCCTCAGCATTAGTGATTCCAAAATAAATTAACTCTTTTACCTCAGATATTGCACGATAATGAACATGACTATAGGGGTTACCATCATCATCAGTAAACTTAAATTTAGTTTTATAAAGCTTAATAGATCCCCAAGGGTCTTCATTTCTTAGATGTACTTTAATCTTATTGGAGTCAGAACTATAAAAAGTCTCAGTATTTCCCTCAGCATCAGTTACACCCTCGAATGTTTCTTTTGTATTCTCATTAATAGCAATATATGGTGTATTGGTGTAGGCGATATCATCATCGTCAGCGAACTTAAATTGCGCTTTAAACATCGCACCAGCTATCAAACTCGGCAACCCCGCCAAACCCATCCCATCCCTTCCACCCCCAGCCTTACTATGCTTACCAGCCTTCTCCGTAAACTGCTTTGCGGCTATCGTAATATTTGCGCCATCCAAAGTGATACTTGCACCACCAGCGGTAAGTGTAATTTTATTCGTCGCTACTATCTCAACCTCTTTGGTCGAGGAGGCTATATTGACATCTTGCTTAGCCGTGGCTTCAAGCTTACCCGTATGGGCGGAGAGGGTGATATTCTCTTTGGCATTGGTCATGCTAAATTGACCATCGGCTATGATATTTAGAGACTCGCTACTGACTTGGTTATGACTCTCCCCACTACTGATCATCATATCTTGCTGCGTAGTACTAATCATCTCACCCATACTTCTGTGAATCAGCGTATCGTCACTGACATAAGCACTGTCTGCTGCGCTATCGATTAACGCGAATGGCATTGTTTGATGGGTTTTGGTTTGCTGTTCCTCTGCGATAGTCTCAAGCTGCGTCTTAATCGCTTTGTGGTCATTGACATGACGTCCAAGCCCTGTTGCCAATTGTGTTAAACGTTCGGCTAAGTGCTGACCACCTAATGCAGTTTGGGTCAGGGTCGGGGTGTGCTGCTGGTAGTTATGCTGTCTAGATTGCGTATGAGTTTGCGGTTGAGTGGAAAGGACGAGAGCTTCGCCTGATTTTATATTGATTTGAGCGTTAGTAGCCGCATCGATGCCTTGACGTTTGGCTGTGTCTGATGGATTGATGACCCCCATCTTTAGACTGGCAGATATCCCGGCACTGTCTACTTTTAGCTGCGAGTACGCTTGTTCTGTACGGTGATCAGTAATCCATTCTGATAAACCGTTGCCTGTGTTGCGATAACCGCTTTCAATCGCTTGTTCATTGTCCGTGGCAAATAGGCTAGGGCGAGTCGATGACAATAAACTGCCAGTGTTAATTAGATGCTCGCTATCGCCGATAGATTGCATGAGGGTTTGGTCATCCGCTCTATGGGTGAAGTGTGTGCCGTAGTTCGCGCCAGCCTGAGCCTCAAGGCGACTGATAGGCTGGGCAGGGCTATCCAGTAAATAGCTGCGCGTGGGCGTCATATGGTTACGGCTATCCATCTCATTTTGCATTTCGGTGATACCCGTCATCGGCGGTAGAGCGCGTCTGCTATATAAAGGACCGATCCATGGGGTATCAGCGGTAATGAGGCGCAGTTGAGTTAAATGAATGCCAGATGCTAATGTCGACGCATGACGCTGTTGGTGGCGTGAGCTTTGGGTCAGCCCTGTGACATGCGCCAGACTATTGCGTGCCAAATGAATGATATGAGTAGCACGGTAGTGTTGATTGAGCGCACTGTGATCGACAAGCATAAAAGTATCGGCAACACTCAAATCGGTAGCATGGGCTAGGGCATGATAGGCGCTATATTGACTTTGATGACTGTTTGCCACGATGGTTGCTTCGTCTATGGTTTCAGTATTGGTTACTGGCGCAAAAGCAGCTGGCGTGTCTAATGTGAGAGTGTGGTTATTTGAATGGCTTATGTTATTAGGGTTACGGCTCATCGTAACGTCAGCGGACTGCGTTGGGTGTGCAACACTGCTGCTATTAAAGCGCTGCATCGTTACTGAATTTGGCTGGGTGATGACCTGCTCACTCAATGCCAATACTGGTGCATGGACACGGTCATGTAACACTTGCTGGTAACGCAGCGCGCCAATATTTAGGCTGATTCCATCGCTATTACTTGGACTATGCGATGTAATAACGAGCTTTGGTGGACTGTGCTCGTCCGTTTGCTCATGGCGCAGATAGGCGGTCAGCCCTTGACGCGCGAGCCGCTCGCAAATATGTGTCCAGTCGCTTATTTGCCACTGGGTCATGCGTGCTGGTGACCAGTTAGCATCTTCACCATTGTTGCTGTCATCGATGATTTCTATATCCAGCGTAGCCGTGCGCTCTGCTACTATCGCTTGTACGGTCAAATGAGTATCAATGTGACCGCGTATATGCTGATGCAGACGATAAGTGATGGGCTGGGCGAGCAGGCGATAATAGCCGTAGCTGCCATCATGATCTAGCTGATGCACAGCCGTTATATACAGATGACGAAAGCTTAGGCCACTTGGAATATCAAAGCTCAAGGTCAGAGGGCTACCGATGAGATTGGTTAATGGCGTAAAGGGAGGGTGATGCCGCTCATGGATATAAACATGTAACACATAAGTGTCGATACCATGCTGCTGGTATTGGCAATTACCATTGGGGTTTAGTTGAGCAATGATATCGGCTTCATCAGCGCTATGCATGAGCTTATATTGCCACGCACGATGAGCCTTAATGTCTTGGCGAGCGCTCGGATAGGGCGCTTGAGTGCTGCCTTCACTGGCATAGATCCGATCAGGGTGCATAGGCAGCACGGTATTGGTCAAGCGTAGCATAGTTATGTCCCTATTTTTTTAGCAGTGGCTCTCTTTTAGCATTGGTGTTTTTTGTAGCATCGATATCTCTAGTAGCAATGACAGTATGTTTTTCAGCATTATCAAACCAGCTATCAGCACTTAACCGTCATTGCTTAGTTGCCGTTATCGTCATACGTTCTACATAGCGATGTTATTCATTAAGGGTAAATTCGATACGGCGATTGCGAGTGCGACCTTCTTCGTTGTCGTTACTAGCGATAGGATCTGAGTCCCCTTTGCCAGTAGTACTGAGACGAGTCGCATTGATATTTCGACCGATCAAGTATTGTTTGACGGCTTCTGCACGCTTATTTGATAGGGCAAGATTGGCAGTAGAATTGCCGACATTGTCGGTATGACCGGTGATAAGAACAGGCTTATCACCGACCCGCTGTAACACCCCTGCCATATCGTCTAAGATACCAAGGCCCATCGGCGTTAGATTGGTGCTACCAGACTCGAACTCGACGATACGGTTGCCTAAAGTCTCGTCTATGAGGCGTTGTTCACCTTCTACCACGACCAGCTGATTTTCTAATTGATAGAGATCAGTTAGGCGCGAGTGAATACGGTTTTGAATGGCTTGCTTTTGTTCAAGGCTGCTTACCTTGCCATGTAAGCTAATGGTCGTACCATGAATGTCAATACGCCCTTGACGAATGTTAGAGATGTCGCTATCAATGATAGTCGTGGCTATCTGTTGCCAGTTGGTCGGTATACTGATGTTCAAACGTACTTCGATTTCATCTCTGACAGGTTTATCAGGATACTGTGCTTTTAGCTTGTCAAGCAATTGCTGTTTGTCTGAACTGGTAGCGACCACACCTTTGATGACCACTGGCACATTTTGTGAGTTATTTGTCACATGAGCGTCGTTATGTTCTGCAAATACAACGGCGCTCATAGGAAGGGTGATAGCGGCGGCTAATAGCAGGTTTTTCGTGTGATTTGTTCGCTTGGATTTTGTTATTCTAGAGAGGACTTTCATTCAAGTACCTTTTTAATCTGTCTATTGTTGAGCAGTGACTAATTGCAGGGGTATGATGCATGGCGGCTACTATTAGCTGTTACGAATCAGCAATTATCGTGAGCCACTATCTATTGTGCTAAAAAAGTTTTTTTAAACAATTGCCTAGTATCATACAGATATAAATTGTCTTGTAACAATACTTTATTGAAACGGGTCAATCCAATGTCTTCATCGATATAGCCTTGAGTCCAGTCGCTATGAGCGATGACCACCCAATCTTCAGGATAAGTTTGTTCACTTTCTGATATTTGCTTGAGTATACGTCCATCGGGTTTAGTAAAACTCATGAGCAAGCGATAGCAATTAGCGACACGATATAAGTAGGTATTCAAGTAGAGCTGGTGTGGCTGATAAAAACCATTGATGAGATCGTGCCAAAAAGTGGCCATGTGTATCGAGTTTTCTCTATCAGAGGTAAGTGACCAGCAGATGGCTTTATTCAAGCCATAAAAACCCTTAGTAAAGGTCGGTAAAAATAACAGGCCAGTGGCAATGATTTGCTGTATCAGCTGCGTTTTATCAATGTTCATTAAGATCGCGATATCATGCAACGTAGTGGTATTGATAAAATCATAGTAGTAAGTACTGGCATTGTTATCGATGCTGAGTTGGCTATGATTGAGGTGCTCCATAAGATCGCTATTGTCAGTTTTGGATTTTGCCATACTCAAAACTTCATAAGTGTCATTCCAAAGCGCTGATGACTTGACGGGCAGATAGTTCATCCAGTTTTTCGGTTTATCGAGATGAAGCACGCCAAAACCTATCAATGGGTAATTTCTATAGCTACTATCGTGACTAGGGATCAAAACACCGGTGATAATCTCGTTAGCTCTAGTGTCGATATGACTGAAATTTAAAAAGGCAAAGTTATGATTGCTGACATTGTTTATCGGAATTCCGCTAAATACACTTTCCGACATGGCTAGCGCTTCGCTGACCCATTCATCAATGGCATTGGTCTCAGAGATATGAGCGCGCGCCCGTACAAAGTCCCCGCGAGCAGGCAATTTTCCAAAATATACTAAAGGCAAGGAGTCTGGAGTCATGGCGTTTGCTCCTGCTGTTCAGTCACGGCTGAACGATCATCAGTAGCCGTCATGGTATCAGTAGGCGGCTGTACTGGTGGACTATTTTCACTATCGGTATTAGGGACTACAGTAGATACGCGGGCAGGCGGCGTGACATTGCTTGTATTTTGCTCACCAGTCGGTACTGGCTGATTGGTGCCAGAACCCGCATTAGGAGTATCGCCATCAACAGCATTATCATCAGAAATTGGCCTTGCTGTACGTGTGACACCAAGGGCAATAATCTCCTCTGGTAGTTTCATGCCAGTAAAGGGATTGGTAGAGCGACCTTGACCGGTAGTGGTACTACTGCCGCTGCCGCTGATGATTCTAAAGCGTACAGAGATAGTGATACCGTCACCAGACCATGCCATCTCAAAGATATCATTGCCAAGTTCAGTACGGCGTGCACTGTTAATGAGCCTTTCTACCCCAAAGCTGCCTGCTTCTTCAAAGACAGTAAAGTCTCTGCCATCATAGTCCTTGGCTCGAATACTGGCACCAGGTTGGCTACTTGGATTTGGCCATACAAACGTTGTCCACGCTTGAGTACCCATGCGATAACGCAACTGTTGACCATCGACTACAATGGTATATTCAGTCAAACCGCTGACGGGTAATGGCATAATTTGAAAAGTGGTTTGATTGGCAGCGCCACCAGTATTATTCGCACCAGCAGCGCCTGTGCTATTGCTGCCCATATAATTGGTAAAGTAACGGCCAAAATCAGCGACAAACTGCGGGTTGAGACCCAGACCTGCACCATTCCAGATTTTACTGGAGATTTGATCGCCGCGGCGAATGATAAAGGGCGATAACGTTTCGTTGACGAATCGCGCCACATAGCCATCTTCGCCGAAGAATTGACCGATCTCTGCAGGCGTCGCTTCTAAGTTTGCATTGGCCGTAAAGGGGTACTTATTGCCTAGGTTATCGAGGAAAGGCTTATAGACCTGCGCTTTCCAAACTTTATTAATCTCTGCTTTAGTGGGCGTCAGCAGCATGTTAAATGAACGAGTCAGTGGCTCACTCAACAACGGACGAACCAGTTGTTTTATTTCAGAGTTGGCTTGACTCAGGATCTGCTCATCTAATATCTGTAGAGATTTGGTTAACTCTGAGCCTTCGGGGCTGAGAGTTTGTGAGGCAAACAACAAAGCATCAGGGCCGATGTCGTCACTCCGAGCGATATTGTTAAAACGGGTTCGGATATCGCCTAAGCTGACTAAATAGCTGTCTAATAATGACAGATCCTGATTTTCTTCTCTTGGCGTTACTAGCGCATGTATAGAGGAGAATTCTTGCGCAATCACACCTGAGCTTGCTTGTGCTACAGGCGCGGCGTTACTAGAGCTACCACCATTATTCATCGCTGCTTCTGCTTGCCGCAGCTCAGCAGGGCTTTGACGCAGGATGATTTGCTTAAACCAATTGACAAATGAGCGACGAGATTCGCCACCATTGCCAGCTGCTTGATTGGCTGCTTTATTGTCCCATTGAGTTTGGCGATCTACTGTCTCAAACAGAGTTTTTAACGGTGACTCTGTGGCATTGGACAGCTGATTTAATAAGACCGCATGATCATCGAAACCTGTGCTATCCCGAACATACACTTGCGATAAAAAACGTTTCCATTCACTGATATATTCTTGCTTATAGCGATTGACCAGATATTGTCGTATCTGTTCAGGGCTACCCGTCAAGGTAAGGTCATCTTGGCTGCTGGTGGCCAACACCCAATCATCGGCGACCACTCTTGTGGTGGCAGCTTTATCAATCTCATCACTGACGAAAGCCTCCCATGCCTCTTTAGTAAAAGTGCCTGAAATGACATAGCTACCAAGCAGTGCTTCATTAGCATTGTTTTGCGTAATCTGCGCAACCGTGACCGATGGGAAGCGGGCAGATGCGCGCATTTTAATCTCAGAGTAAACACGCTCACGAGCAGGTTGGCCTTTGCTAACCTTGGATAAATTGCTACGGGTTTTGTCTATCAGCCCTAAGTCATTTTGGATCAATGGAAAGGCGGGGTCGTCGACATGAGCCAAGGTAAAACTCAAGATACGCTCAGCTTGGCGAATCATCTTGTCACGCGGCATGTCAGCGCGATTGGCTTCGAGCCAGTTGCGCCAAAAACGGGTCATCTGATCACTCAAATGACTGGCCTCTAAATTGTCATGATTGCCAAGCATGAGATAAGCTTTGAGCGCGTTATAAGCATCTTCAACGTCTGTGGGGTCTGACTGGATATAAGCATCATTAACGGCAGCATCAGAGGTGTCATCAGTGCTTGAGTCTTCTGTACGGACTTCTAATTGATCGGCATTGGTATTTACTTCGGTCAAAAACGTTTCGATATTTTGTTTGGTTGGCGCTAAGACGATGATGCTGATGCCGTTATAATATTCTGCTAGCAATTTTTGCTTAAGCTTATCGCCTTGATAGAGGCCAAAACTCAAAGACAGCGGCTTGTCGTCTTCATAGCCTTCAAGCTGCTCGATTCGACTTTGTAGAATATTGAGCGACTCAAGCTGAGATTGTAAATCACCGTTAGAATTTTTTTGTAGCGCTGCGACTTGCTGTAAGTCAGCCACGACACGCTCAGTGAGCTGTTTATTATTGGCATAAGACCATGTCCACAGACCGACAGCCGCACACAAAGTCACGACAGCAGCTAGCGTCGCAAGCGCACGATGACTACGCTTGTGTCGGTTTTTATGCTGCTTGACCAAATGCTTGTCTTTTAAAATGACTTTAGAAAATAGATCTTGTAAAAAATAGGGCTTGTCTGCGGCTTCTTGCTGCGCATTGAGCGGTATCGCAGGTGGGTGCAAATCGTAATTTTGTACCATTTGCAACGTCATTTGGCTGCTAACTTGCCCGTCCTGCAAGGCGCTGGTAAAGTAAAAGCCACGCAATACGGGCTTAAATTGGAAAGGGTTGTCCTCAAACAAAGCATGCATCAGCGTCCGTATCATGGGACGTAATGACTGAAATTCCATTGGGAAAGTCATTAGACTGGGAGATACCGTGCGCTGATGACGTAAGGATAGCTTAGTGGTGCTCAAATCTTTTAAACCATTGACCAATACGCCAAAATGTTCTTCGAATACGTCAGTAATATTGATGTTTTCTGGGTCTTCAGGGTAGGGAATGGTCGCGCCCCATACTTGGCTGCGCTCTTCTTGCTCATAGTCATTAAAGAAGTCACGGAAGCCTGAAATCAAATCCATTTTAGTAAAGACCACATAGACAGGCGCATAAACTTCTAACTGTTCAGTTAAGTCTTGCACACGGCTGCGCAGATTCTTGGCCAAATCCAAGGCATAGTTTGGGTCATTTTTGGTGGGTTCGGCGATACTGACCGCGATGATGATGCCATTGATCGGTGCTTTAGGTCGATTCTTTTTGAGTAGGCTTAAAAATGACAACCATTCTGAGCGATCTTCTTCATAAACGGAGTAACGTCCTGCGGTGTCGAGCAAAATACCTTCAGTCGAAAAAAACCAATCGCAGTTACGTGTACCGCCGACGCCTTTAACGGATAGCTTGTTACCTTGTTCCATAAAGGGAAATTTTAAGCCAGAGTGTAGCACTGCAGAGCTTTTGCCTGCCGCGGGATTACCAATGACCATATACCACGGCAGCTCATATAACGCCGCTTTGCCTGTTTGATCGCCTATCTTTGATTTGCGAATGGTTTTAATGGCATCTTGCATTTGCTGACGTAGCGCTTGCACTTCTTGAGCGTTTTCATCTTTGGCCACATGAGGGCTATCGTCACCTTGGCTCTCGTTGCCATTATCCTCCACTAAGTTTGCCAGCTCATCTGAGGCAAGCTTACGTTTTTTCCACAGGTAATAGCCAAGCGCCCCCAGCACCGTACATGTGATTAGGACGCCAATGATTATGACAAAGGTTTTAATAGTCACATAATCATAAAGTAAGACTAGGGCGACTATGAGCCCCAGCGCCAATAATACTCTTGGGTTATAGATAAGATGAAAAAACCTTGAAAACATGCGTGCTACCTAGTGTGAACTTAAGATAATAAAACGAGTATTTACCACGACAAAGCACCATTAAAACTACGACTCAGATGTTGGAGAAGAGTCTAGCAACCAAAGCATATTACAGTGCTTATGTTGAGTAATTAAAAACGATATGTCTGACTCTTGTTGGTCTTCTTTGGCTAAGTCAATGAATAGTGATAGGCTGATGAATGGCTTCAACCAATTATTCAATGGCATATAATGCCCTAAATGATGCTCGTTTACTAGAGCGCCTTGTGCTATAAATGCTTCAAGAAAGCTCATATACGTTGATAAGTCATAGGACTGCTTTAATGGATTAATGTCAGACATGGCGGTAATGGCCATGTCTGTTATAGCAACATTAGTCTTGTATTTTTCTTTGCTGCTGATGTCAGACGATTGTTTTGCGGACTTTACTGTCTGTTTATCAGGGGTTTTTAGCGTGGTCGTATCGGTCGGTGACAGTGAAAGCATATTGTCTATTAATAGACTTTTGATAGTCGTTAAATGATTCAAATAGCGACGTTTATCACTCAAAAGCTCAGTGCGATGAGCTGTACCTATCTCCGTTAATAAAATACTGGTACTGGCGTCAATATTGAGTAGCTCTTGAGCCGCTTGATTCGAGAATAGCAACAGCGCACCCGCCTCAGTTGGAACGACATTGGTCATTTGCTCAGCATACAAATGAGTGTCTAGCCATTCTTCACTTATCTGTGAATCTGCAATGATAATTAAGCAAAGATCAGGCGCAGTTGATTTAGATAAAGGCAGTAGATGTCTATTGATGAATTCTGTAGGTGTGGCAATTGCAGTATTGTTAGCGCCATTATTTGCTACGGTGTTTGCGACATCAGTGCTGTCAGTTATGATTATCGTAATAGCAAGCCGTGTATCAGGAATACCGTAAGTTGCTAACTGTTCTTTTATGGTCGCGATTAAAAATGCTGAATCGGCGCTGGCAGGTAAGCATAGATAGATAGGAAGATTGGCTAAATGACCAGCAGAGGCTGCTGTCATTTTGTCATCACTGTTCTCTTTACGGCTGTTATTTTCACTACTTACTTCGTTGGCACTCACCAAATAATGTTGCTGCCATTCGGGATGAATATGAATGGCTTCGTTGGACTGAGTCGTATCTTGTTGGTGATGTTGGTAAAAGTGTTCGGCAAGGCTAGACAGCATCTCCTCGCTCAAGACTAGCTGCTCATAAATTAATGCCTGTAAACGCAAGGTAGTATCATTTAACGCAGCTTTACGTTCAGTAAATCTCTCATCATCGAGATGGCTGTCTAAACTGCTGTCTAAATCACTGTTCGAATCTAAATAATGGTCTGAATAGCTGTCGTCAAACTCTGAATCTGCTGAGTAGGCATCAGACAGACTAGGATATGGTAGGGCGGCGGCATCAAAGAGTCTTGCAATCGGTTTGACCAACATTGGCATACCATCAATATCTGTCAAATCCTCGCTCAGTACGGTTAGGTCTGCATCATTGTCCACCACCTCAGACCAACAGTCTCCTTCTGGTAGACAGACACGGCTATAGATGAATAACTGATAAGTATTGGGCGGCTTAATAGCGTCTGTTTTATCTGTTGTTCCATCAAGTATCTTTGGTGAATCGGTTGTTTGTTTATCCAGTTTTTTTTGCCACCATGAGAGCGCCATGATAGAGCCAAGAAACAATAAAGGGATGGTAACAAACCATAGTAATAAACCAGATGAGGTCAGCTGTCGCGCATTGTCTTTAAAGTACATCCAGACCAAAATGAGATACAACACCAAAAGCATGACTAAAACAGATCGGCCGTATGACAGTGTTTTTTTTACGCCCACTTATTTAAACTCCCTATTTGTTGGGTTGTTATTATGATTATTACCATGTAGACAAGCTTTGCGATCCAAATTTCATGATAGCTACAAGCTTATTTTTACTATACTAGTTAACTTTATTTGTCTTTTTTATGATTCGGTTGTAATGATAGGAGTCGCTTTGAAAATATTGTTAAACTATAAAATCGATAACCAGCAAGCCTTTTAAGCATTATTAAGTAAATTTTTATAATGAAATGGTATTTTTAAGTTGTCTGTAGATAAGCTAATGGATAGAAATAAATAAAAATTAGTGTAATTAAGTTAGCTTTATTTTAAAAGGAGATGATTTGTCTATATAATACTGACGAAATCATAATTATCAACGCCTGTTTATTATTATTTTGTTTTTATCGTCTCAACTGTCGCTGACTCTTGCCTATGATTTACTTGACTGTATCGGCCTTTACATTGCTCTCTATCCTCATGATGGTCATGCTTTTTGATCGGCAGCTATGTGGGCGACTATTAGATAAGGTAATGGTATTTTTTCATCGATTGTCTAGCCTAAAATTCAAGCGTCCATCAATAAAGACACCAAAGAAAGCATTTGATTATCGTATCAAGCAGTTTATTCGTTTTATTTCGGATATAGATGTTTCTCGTATTCCAGTGATATCGGCATTGTCTTTTTTGATTGTCATGGCAACGGTTGGATTGTGTTATGCCCTGATTACTAATCATTCTCTGGAGGTTTATCATGCTAACGATACCGTGGCTAGCACGACAAATCTGCAAATCAGCCAACTACTCATAGGAGAGCGTCTGCGTCCGCCGTCGCCTCCGCCAGAGGAGCTGTTTGCTGAACTAGAAGCTGAGATTGCAAGCTATCAAGCTGACAAGACAGAGGAAGGGTATTGGCCAAATAATCAGACAAATATACCTCAGATTGATAGACCGCTCATGCTCCCTGAGCCTGATTTGTCTGACTTAAACACGCAAGATCATAGCACTGGCTATTCAGGTGACATGTTGGCTACACATCTAAACAACGGTCATATCAATATCAAAAATGCTGACCGTAATTGGCAAAAAATGAACTCAGATTTTGTTCAACGGCTGTTGACTGTGTATAAAGTAATGAGTGACCAATATGGCTATGACATGGTGCTGTTAGAAGGCTATCGTAGCCCTGCAAGGCAAGCAAGACTATTGAAAAAAGGGACTCATGTAACGAAGGCGGGATCATACAAGAGCTATCATCAGTTTGGTTTGGCGGGCGATAGCGCCTTTATCAGAAATGGTAAAATTGTCATAAGCGAAAAGGATCCTTGGGCAATGCGAGGCTATAAATTATATGGTAAAGTAGCCAAATCTGCCGGACTTGTGTGGGGTGGTGATTGGCGTATGATGGATCTTGGGCATGTTGAGCTGCGCAAAAAAGGCGTGCTCGGTCGCCCAGAAATGGCTGAGATTTTGACCAGTCAATAATGATAATAACAAGCTAAGGTAAACTGAAAGTATGAATAAATGTATGACATTGCCAGTATCATTAATCGCTGCTACTTGCTTGCTAAGTGGTACGATCGCCGGATGCAGCACTGATAAGTTGAGCAAGTCAAATGACAAGGTATCGGCATTGGCAGGCGAGCCTCCTACTATAGATGCCATGAGCCATATCGTTGATAATGGCAAAAATAGTGCTGATTTACAAAGTTTAAAAGCACAGCTAGAGCTGCAGCAACAGCAGCTAGCGACCATGAATGCTGAGCAGCAAGCATTACAAGAAAAATTGAAGCGTCAGCAGATTACCCTAAATATCAAACCCACCACTAATGCCAATGCAGGGCGTACCAAAGTAGGCACAGCAAGTACTGCCTATATCGCATTTTTGGAAGAAGAGAGCCAGTTTACGGATATTGAAGCGCTGGCTGCCAAAGAAATCAGTATTATCCCAAATCGTGAGAGCAGTCTGACCGTGAACATTCCACAAGACGCGCGCTTTATCGCTATTAAAGTGGGGCTGAGATATACCAAAAAGCGCTCACAGTTTCTTATCCCACTTGCCAGTCTCAATTTTGATACGCCACTGGCGATCAATATTGGTGGATGCGATGTCAGCATTACTGAGGGTGTTGACCCAGCACTGGCACCTACATTTACTACCAAACTTAAATATTATCAGCAGCCACTAGTCAGCTGTTCTTAGGAGATTGTCTTGAGTAAACACAGGGTATTATGGGGAGAAGGGTTGTTTTTGCGACCCCAACATTTTCAGATTCAAGACACTTATCATGACTCGCAACGCGCTTTGAGTATGATGCTGGTGCATCCTTATGCTTATGGAGTATCTGATGTTCAGATTGATAAGCAACTTTTGGAAAGCAATTTACTAAGCTTTCAAAGTATCTATGCGGTATTGCCAGGTGGCACGATATATCATGCGCCTCGTACTGACACTTTACCGAAAGCCATTACCTTAGATACCCAAGACAATGGCGATGAAGTTTTCGTATTTTTGAGTTTAGAGATTGTCCATAGTGGCGGCAGCAATATACAGACGGATCGTAGTGACAACCCAGCACGCTATGCAAGGGGCGCTATTGAGGCACAAGATCTATATAGCCAAGCGGCTGAAGCAGTCATTGACGTGATTAAACTGTCGCCAAGTTTGCAATTAAGCCATTCTGCGCAAGCGCCTAGCCAAGATACCGTGTCCTTATTGGTAGCCAAGCTCGTGCGTACCACTCAAGGCGTCTATCAAGTCGATGATGATTATATCGTCCCAAGTGTGCATATTACGAGTAACCCTGCGCTTATTGGTCACGTATATCGTTTGATGACGATGATTAATACCAAGTCTACGTCACTGTATGACCATCATCGTCAGTCTAACAATGACTTACTGGAGTTTCGTTCCTCAGATATTGCCTCTTTTTGGCTATTGCATACGCTAAATACCGCATACTCTCAGCTCAGTCATTTATATAATAATGCCAAACTACATCCAGAACGCCTTTATGAAGCATTATTAAATGTCGCCAGCCAATTGGCTACTTTTAGCTCATTATATAAGGTGGGCGACTTACCTTCTTATCATCACGATAATGCCAATGACTCATTTGTTAGTATCATTTTGATTATTCGTGAGCTACTCAATACCGTCATTGCCAGTAACTTTATCTCGATTCCATTACGTCAGAATAAGCCATCTTATTATACAGGCGAGCTAAGTAGTGACAAGATCACGCGTGGCTCACAGCTATATCTGTCTGTTAGCTCATCATTGCCGATGCACGAGCTCATCGACATCGTACCACGCCGATTTAAAATTGCGACGCCTGACTCAGTAGAGAAACGTGTCTTATCAGCGCTGCCAGGCTCTTCTATTTCACACGTCAGCCAAGTACCCAGTGCGATACCAGTGAGACCAGGCTTTAGCTACTTCACCATCGAACCGGTAGGCGAGCTATATGACGAAATGCTCAAATCTGAATCTATCTGTATTTATGTGCCAAATGGCTTTGATGATTTAAAAATAGAGCTGATGGCTATCGTACAGTAATTCTTTTTGTCTCTAGAGGTGCTGAGGTTGCAAGATGAGTATGCACTAGGGCGCGCTCTCATTTTTAGGACACGCCCTCAATAGTATTTGAAATAATAAGCATTAGGAATAATCATGTCAGGGAATAATTCAATGGGTTCTGCACCTTCGTTGTTAGATTCAGGCGAGGTGGCTTCAAAGGTTTCAGCAACTGGTCTGGATAAGCGTATCAGTAGTCAGTCGCTGGTAGACATCATGTATGACGGCTTTTACTTGGTGTTTTTATTGCGCAATCATTATTTCAGTACAGAGCCGCGTCAATTTCGTCAAAAAATATATGATTTTTTAGATAAATTCGAGATGAATGCGCGCAAAAAAGGATTTCTGTCAGAAGATATCCATGAAGCTAAGTATGCGTATTGTGCGTTGATTGATGAGACCATCATGACCTCGCAAGAGCCAGAATTTCAAACTCTCAAAGATGCTTGGGAGCTAAATCCTTTGCAGTTGGATTTATTTGGCTCACAAATTGCTGGTAATGAGTTCTTTGAGCGTTTAGATGGGCTACGCGAGCAAGGAGAGAGGCGTCTACCTGCTCTGGAGGTCTATCACTATGCGATGCTGCTTGGCTTTCAAGGGAAGTATCGTTTAGAAGCGCCAGAGAAAATTCGTTATCTTATCTCACGCTTAGGGGATGAAATTGAGCATCTACGGGGTAATAAAAATGAGTTTTCGCCTTTTTGGGCGATCCCTGACCAAATCAAGCACACGCTCACGAGCGAAACGCCATTATGGGTCATACTCATGGTCATGGCAGTGTTGTTGACCGCGATATTTGCTACCATGTGGCAGTTTACTAATAGTTTCTCGAATGAGCAGCTGTCAGCATACGACAATGTGATTCAAGAAAACAAAGAGCAAGCCCATATCTCAATTTTTCTACCCTAATTATTTTCCTTACTTTAAATGCTAACTTCTTTAACAGTTTTTATTTCAGCTGCATACGTTGTGCTGAAATAAAAACTGTTAGGACAGCAAGGTAATAATTGTTATATCGTTGGTCACTTATTTTTCTACTGAGTTTTATATAAGTTTCTTCATGCCAATAAAAACAATAGCCATAAAAAAACCCTCATCAAAGAGATGAGGGTTTTGGCAAATGCCATAATTGAATTAAAGATAATTCAAGAAATTTACAACTAAAATGTGGCTCTCCAACCTGGGCTCGAACCAGGGACACACGGATTAACAGTCCGTTGCTCTACCAACTGAGCTATTGGAGAATAAGCTGCAAGTGTTTAAAACCTTACAACGAGCCTTAGAAGTCTCTAACGAGTTCTTGCTAAGTGGGGCGTATTCTAGCAAAAATAAAAAATACGTCAAGCCTTTTTTGCATAATTATCAAAGATAATTGTTTTAATAAGGAGATAAGGCATTTTTCGAGGTTTTTTGCCAAAAAAACTCGCAATTGTGAGATAAATAAGAAAGACGCCACATAGAGGATAGGTGGCGTCTTCGTTTATAAGCACATGTTTAAGCACATGTCTAAGCATAGTAATTTTAAGACAGTGGCTGTTTAGTCTTTATTCAGCAACGTCTAGATCAGCCACCGCTTTTTCGATACGTGATAAGGCGTCTTTTAGCGTTGCTTCATCAGTCGCGTAAGAGATGCGCATATAGCCACCAAGACCAAAGGCATCACCAGGCACCACTGCTACGCCAACCTTCTCTAACAACCATGCTGAAAATTCAGTACATGATGACAGACCAGCGGCTTTGATGAGTGGTTTGATATCAGGATAGACGTAGAAAGCGCCATCAGGACGCAGGCAGGTGATACCTTTAATCGCGTTCAAACCATCAACGACTAGATCACAACGCTTTTCAAAGGCTTCTACCATCGGCGTGAGCACGCTTTGATCGCCACTGATAGCGGCTTCGGCAGCAACTTGGCTGATCGATGTTGGGCATGAGGTTGACTGTGATTGTACTTTTTTCATCGCCCCAATCAGCTTGGCAGGGCCACCAGCGTAACCAATACGCCAGCCAGTCATCGCATATGCTTTTGACACGCCATTTAAAATAATTGCCCGATCTTTTAGCTCAGGTGCGGCATTCAGAATATTGTAGAACTTATCGCCCGTCCAGCGGATGTGCTCATACATGTCATCTGAAACAACATAAACTTGTGGGTACTTTTTCAGCACTTCAGCGATGGCTGTTAGCTCATCCAATGTGTAAATCATACCGGTTGGGTTAGAGGGGCTGTTCAATACCAGCATTTTAGTTTTGTCAGTGATGGCGTCTTCTAACTGCTCAGCGGTGATTTTGAAATCTTGCTCAGCGGGGCATTTGACGATGACTGGCACGCCTTCTGCGATGATGACCATGTCAGGATAGCTGACCCAGTAAGGTGCTGGAATGATGACTTCATCACCTGGATTGATAAAGGCTTGGGCAAGGTTAAAAAATGATTGTTTACCACCGACCGATACTAGGATTTCATTGGGCTCATAGCTGATGTTGTTATCACGTTTGAACTTCTCAATGATGGCTTTTTTGAGCTCTGGCGTACCATCGACAGCGGTGTATTTGGTAAAACCGTCATTAATGGCATCGATTGCTGCTTTTTTGATGTGCTCTGGCGTATCAAAATCAGGTTCACCTGCACCCAGCCCGATGATGTCTTTACCAGCTGCTTTTAGCTCTTTGGCTTTATTGGTAATCGCTAGCGTAGGCGATGGCTTGATGTTGTTGACGCGGTCAGAGAGTTGCAATTCGCTCATGAGAGATCCTTTTTATAGTGGAGTGGGATTGGTGAAGCGCTATCATTAATTGAATAACGTTTGAGATGTCATTAGGACACGATATTAGGTAGTTTCAAAAACTGCCGCAACGGAAGTTTTTGAAAATAAATAACCGTTAATAAACATAAGCGCTTTTAACAGGTTGAATATTTTCATGATAAATACGTTGACTAATCAGCCCTTTAATTCAAATATATTTTTGATTTTTAGTATTGTAGCATGCCGTAATTACGCTGTCTTATAAGGCTAGTAACATAAAACGACAGACCTAAGAGCAATTTTTCCAGTGCGCGAGAGTAGACAGGTTCAGTCAATTTAGAGACGCATTGATTGCGAAACCACAACAATAAATCGATAGCCTTGCGCTATGATTGTTTAGATTTAATAAATAAAATGGATGATACCTTAATAAAAAAGGGTTAATGCCATCAGCTGACTAAAGATGATACGCAAGTATTTGACACCTGCATGCATGGTAAGTTTTGTACTATCAGCACAAATAAAAGGACGTTTACGATGACTGACTCTACTAAGAAATTACATATACTTATTACTGGCGCGACGTCTGGTATTGGCAATCAATTGGCAAAAGACTATCTACTAGAAGGTCATCATGTCTATGCCGTTGGTCGAGACGATAGCGCATTGGCTGAGCTTGAGTCATTAGGCGCAGAAACGGTTGACTTAGATCTCATGGATCGGGATAAAGTTATCGACGCTTTTGGAAAAATTGAAGAGGTTGATTTGGCGATTTGTGGCGCTGGCATGTGCGAATATTTGGACATGCCAAACTTCAATAGCGCCTCGTTTATGAAAGTGATGTCGGTAAATATGGGTACGTTGTCACATGCTATCGAAGGGATATTGCCAAAGCTAATCGCCTCAAAAGGTCGCTTGGTGGGCATTGGTTCAGCATCTGCTTATGTGCCATTTGCTCGTGCCGAAGCTTATGGCAGCTCAAAGGCTGCCATCCATTATCTAATGAAAACTTTGCAAATTAGCCTTGCACCGCATGATGTGTCGATAAGTTTGGTCGTGCCTGGTTTTGTCGAAACGCCAATGACTAAGCAAAACGATTTTCCCATGCCCTTTATTCAAACAACAGCGCAGGCAAGCCAAGCTATTCGTGATGGTATCGCGAGTGGTCACGACGTGATCGAATTTCCCAAAAAGCTCACTTTACCGCTAAAGGTATTGGGTACGCTGCCAGATTTGGTGTGGCAGCAAGTCAGTGAAAAAATCAATAAAAAATAGCTTATATTAAAAAATTGCAAAAAATAAATTACTAAAAATATGGAAAGGAACGCATCAATGCTGTTTAACCGCCGTAAACGTAAGAACCTAGAGACAGTCTCTCATAAAGCCAGCAGCCTCTCAAAGCAGACGACTAACGCTCAAGCTAAAAAACGTATTGCTATCATTGGCTCAGGTGTATCAGGATTGACTTGCGCTCATTATCTGGTGGCGCAACATGAAGTGACAGTGTTCGAGGCTAATGATTATATTGGCGGCCATGTAAATACCATCGATGTTTCGCTACAAGACGGCAAAAAAGCAAAGAGCAGCAATGTGGAAAACAGTGCCATAGATACTGGCTTTATCGTCTTCAATGAGCGTACTTATCCCAATTTCTTTCGTCTACTGCATGAGCTGCAAGTGCCGTTTCAATCGACTGACATGAGCTTTTCGGTAAAGAATACGGCGCGCCATTTTGAATACAATGGTCACACGCTCAATACTTTATTATCGCAGCGTAAGAATGTCTTCAACCCAAAATTCTGGCAATTTATCAAAGACATTTTACAGTTCAATAAACATATCAAGCAGCTACGCCAAGACTACGAAATGGCACGTGCTAAAGGGCAAGATGTTAGCATTTTTACTGAACAAACACTGGGCAGCTATCTCACAGAAAAAAGCTATGGCAAGCTGTTTATAGACAACTATTTGCTGCCAATGGTTTCTGCCATTTGGTCAACCAGTCTGCATGAAGTACAAGACTTCCCACTGGTGTTTTTTGCACAGTTCTTTGACAATCATGGCTTGCTCGATGTGGTTAATCGTCCGCAGTGGTTTACGATCAAAGGTGGCTCAAAACAGTACGTCAATAAGTTGATTCCACGCTTTATTAAGGCGGGCGGTAAGGTGAGAGTAAACAGTCCCGTACAGTCTGTGGTTCGCGATGGTGAGCAAGTATTATTGACGGTTCAAAATAAAAGCATTACTGATAATAATATCGAAAGCTTGAACGAAAAATTGGTATTTGACGAAGTTATCTTTGCTTGTCATGCAGACACCGCGCTCAAAATTTTAACAGACGCAAGTAAGGATGAACATGAGGTACTCAGTCATTTTCGCTTTACCAAAAATACTGCTGTACTGCATACCGATGTCAGTGTCCTACCGAACAAGCCGTTGGCATGGGCCAGTTGGAATTATCTGATTGATGAGAATCTCGCAAATAAAACTGCGCGACAATCAGCTGCTGGAAACCATACTAAAAAAGCGCAAACATTAGCAAAACCAGTGCTGACTTATCACATGAATATTCTGCAACGCCTGACCAAAAAACACAATTATTTGGTTACGCTGAATCCAGAAACCGTTCATGAAAATATTGATGATAAGCACGTCATCAAGCGCATCGATTATAGCCATCCTGTGTTTGATAAAGCGATGATTAAGGCGCAAAGCAGATGGTCGAGTATCTCTGGTAACGGCATGCATACACATTTTTGCGGTGCCTATTGGTTTAATGGTTTTCATGAAGATGGTGTACGTAGCGGTCTACGTGTCTGCCAGGCGCTCGGCTATGATATTGCGATAAAGGACGAGGTTGATCCGGCTCATCTGCCTGATGCCGAGAGCGCACATACGCCGTTTCGTTATAAGGACCTACCGGTAAAGGCAGATAGCAAATTGCGCACACTTAATAAGCGTGAGGTGGTCACGGCGCTCACCAATCAGGAGTTGATTGAGTACATTGAACGTTTACAGCCGACTGTTAAAAGTGATGAATCAAAGCGAAAGCGTCGCTTATTTGGCCGTCATAAAATGCAGTGATTTTGGCAGTGAAATCAACGAACACTATTGAAGAGACTGTTATGTCTATTGAAACCGACACGCCTAATAAGCTGTTACCCCATCAGTTGTTCCATGGGACGACTTGGCACAGTCGGTTACTGCCAAGTGTGCATAAATTTGCGTATCCATACCGTTATTGGGGCATCAATATCAGCGCATTGGCTAAAGGGCTGGATCTTCCTGAAGTAAGTATAGGTATGAGTAGCAAACATAAGCTTTTAAAAAAGTTACTTTCAAAAAGGTGGCTGGTCAAAGGATTGCCATTATTTTCAGCAAAGAAAAAAGCCTTGCAGCAGTTTCGTCCTGATGATTACTTACAAGGTATACCTGTACAAAAGTCAAATAGCCTAAGTAATTACTTAATGAATAATAAGCAGGATAATTGTCGTTCAAATTCTGTTCAAGCACTTAATCATCGCTTAAACCAAGCGTTTACTGAGCAAACGGGTAGTGCGCCAACAGGCGATATTATTGGGATGCTCGTTTGCCGCAATGCGGGCATATATTTTAGTCCAGTCAATTTTTACTTGGGTTTCGATGAGCAGCAGATACCATCCCATTTATTGGCTGAAGTCTCTAATACACCGTGGGATAAGCGCCATTATTATGGGTTTACACTCAATGGCGAGAATACTGAATTTTGTCATAATAAAGATTTTCATGTCTCACCTTTTAACCCGATCGATCAGCTATATCGTTGGCAGGTTAAGGTAAAAAAGCAGCCGGATAATTGCTTGAAAGTTCGTATTGCTATCGATATCAGCGATGCGCGCGGTGAGGTATTAAAAACGGGTATAAAAATGGCTGGCGTTCCAATGACCGCCACAACGATTCGCAACAGTCTGCGAAAAAATCCGCTAATGAACATGACCTCTGTAACTCGTATTTATTGGCATGCTTTCAAGCTTTATGCGATCAAAAAAGTGCCTTATATTCATTATGGTGAAAAACTGGCCGATAGCCAACAGAACAAAGCAGCGACTCAAAAAGATATTCTTTGATAGTTGAAGGGCTAACGATCAGCCAAAGAAATTTATCAGCTTAACGCTTAAGTATAGAGCATTTAAACAAGGATGAATATACGATGTCAGCACGACCAACCGACCGAGCACCCGTTTCAACATTAGGAAGATTGACCGCACAGATGAGTAAAGTCGTCAATGAGAGCGTCATTTTTCAGCCCGTCAGTACGGGAATGAATCAATTGGCAAGAAAACTCATCTTCCGCGCATTAGCGCATATCCAGTTTGGTAGCCTGACTATAGTCGAAGCATTCGATGAGCAAGCACCTAATACCGTCAGCTTTGGTAAAGTATCCGATAGTGTCGCGAGCAGTTCGGCAGTGGGCCGCCATTCACTACACGTTACCTTGATGATTCATGATCCTACTGTATATCGGCAGTTGTTGCTTGGCGGCTCTATTGCGCTAGCAGACAGCTATATCAATGGTGAGTGGGATACGGACGATTTGACCGGGCTGATTCGGTTGGCAGCGCGTAACTTGGCGGTGTTGAATAAATTAGAAAATCGCTTTGCAGGTGTGAGTAAGGCGTTTGAAAAAGCGAAGCATCGGCTACGTAGCAATGATCAGTCTGGTGCCAAGTCTAATATTTTAGCGCATTATGACTTGGGCAATGATATGTATCAGCGGTTTTTGGACGATACGATGATGTATTCAGCAGCAGTATATCGTACGCCTGATGTATCACTGAGCGCAGCGCAGCAGCATAAACTGGCGCTCATTTGCCAGCGATTACAATTGACGCCTGATGATCACGTGATAGAAATTGGCACAGGGTGGGGCGGTTTTGCTATTTATGCCGCCACACATTATGGCTGTCACATAACGACGACGACCATCTCTGACGCCCAGTATGACGAGGCGCAGCGCCGAGTCGATGCGGCAGGACTGTCTGATAAAATCACCCTGCTGAAGCAAGATTATCGTGAGCTGACAGGGCAGTACGACAAGCTAGTCAGTATCGAGATGATTGAAGCCGTTGGGCACGAGTACTTACCGACGTTTTTTACCAAATGTAATAGCTTGCTCAAACCCACAGGGCTGATGGTGCTGCAAGCGATTACTTTTAACGATCAAAACTACCAAGATTATGTTAATTCAGTCGATTTTATCCAAACGCACATTTTCCCTGGTGGTTGTTTGCTGTCTAATCAAGAGCTAAATACGCAGTTTACGGAACAAACCGACATGGTCATCAAGCAGCTACATGATTATGGTTTTGACTATGCTCATACCTTGCGCGACTGGCGTGCCGCGTTTATGGCACAGCGTGAAGAAATTAAGGGGCTTGGTTATGATGATGCCTTTATTCGCTTGTGGGATTTTTACTTTTGCTATTGTGAAGGTGGTTTTTTAGAGCGCACCATCGGCGTGGTACAGTTGACCGCAGTGAAGCCGGATAATATTGATGTGATGCATTTCTCTGATTTGTCTTCTCATGACACTCTCACCGATGAGCAAAGCAGCCGCCTGATTCACGATATTATGAATTCTCATGAAAGCGGTAATGTTAACAGTGATGGCCAAGAAGCCCCCAAACGAAACATAGCGTCTTAACAAGTTGCGTTTCAACAGGTAGTGTCTTAACAAGCACTGACTTAACAAGCAGTTATGGAAATAAGCTGGGATTAAAAGACGCTAATTAAAAGGATGTGGTTATGGGTTATGTATTTATATATCTGGCTGCTGTGCTTATATTTTTGGGTATTGACGCAGTTTGGCTCAAGACTATGACTGGCTTATTTTATGAAAAGCGTATCGGGCATCTGCTTGCCGATGAGCCAAACATGATTGCTGCTGGCATGTTCTATATGTTTTATCTACTGGCTCTCTGTGTCTTGATTTTATATCCACAAATCAAAGAAGGCGCTTCGATTGGTCATATATTCTTGCTTGGTGGCCTAATAGGGCTGATGGCTTACGGTACTTATGACTTTACCAGTTTAGCGTTGTACAAAGGCTTTACACTGGATACAGCGTTGGTTGATTTTGCTTGGGGCGGTATCTTGACAGGTTCAGTGAGCGCCATTGTTGCTTGGCTTGCTTATCGTTTTCATTGGTTGAGCTAAAGTTAAATAGCTTAAGGTTTACATAACCTAGACCATTCAATGACAGAGTGCTGTTTGTGCTCTCTTGTGAGCTGCTGTATAAATGATACTTACTATCAACACGCCCTAAATCATTCAAGGATTTTTATGCCGCAATACAATACCAGCTCGACTGCCAAAAAAGCCCCATTAAATCATGAGCTATATATGTCGATACTTATGACGCCTGATATGGCGAATTTTATTGGCAATGTGCATGGTGGTGATTTGCTTAAAATGCTTGATCAAGTCGCTTACGCTTGCGCCAGTCGCTATAGCGGCAATTATGTGGTGACGCTGTCTGTCGACCAAGTGATGTTTCGTGAGCCTATATATGTTGGCGAATTGGTCACCTTTGCGGCAAGTGTTAATTATGTGGGGAATACTTCGATGGAGGTCGGCATTCGCGTCGAAGCAGAAGACGTTCGAGCCCGTACTGTACGCCATACCAATAGCTGCTATTTTACGATGGTCGCTATCGATGATAATGGCAAGCCCACACCTGCGCCGCCACTTGATATCAAAAATCCCATGCAGCAATGCCGCGCTGATGCCGCACTAGAGCGTAAAAACCTGCGTCTGGAAAGCTCACATCGACCCAGTTGTGATATCGGGGATATGGTTGGTGAGCTGGCTAATTCTCATGATCGTTAAGACAAATAGACCCTGCATAGTCAGTTAAACGGCTCTCAATATATGGTCTATTGATCTGGTTAAATATGTAAATACCTGCGTTCAAAAAGCCTATATCGAGATTATTATGAGCTTAAAACCATCGGAAGCCGAGTCACACACTCCTATTTCTCATCAGTCAGCGCCGCGTAGTAGCCGTGCTAGGGGTGCTGGCACGCTCATTACAGACGCCACTTCTGATAGTAATTCTCACTCTGTATTAGACAGTTCTGCTAAGTCGACAACCAATAAAGACAAGCAGCATTCCGCTTCATTGGTAACGGTATTAATTGCCGTTGGAGCCAACATTATCATTGCGATTGCCAAAACGGTAGCAGCATTTATGACGGGTTCTGCTTCTATGATCGCAGAGTCAGCGCATTCGTGGGCAGATGCAGGTAACGGTACTTTATTAATTGTCGCCGAGAAAAAGGCGATCAAACCTGCTGATGAAAGCCATCCCCTCGGCTATGGCAAAGAAGCTTATGTCTGGTCGATGATTGCCGCTTTTGGTGTCTTTATGGCAGGTTCGATTGTTTCCATTTATACTGGTATCACCGAGTGGAATGCTGCGGAAAGCGAGACCAACTATACCATCGGTTTTATTGTATTGGCGATTGCGTTTGTGCTCGAAGGGTTTTCGTTAGGGCAAGCTTACTTACAAAGTAAAAAGCATGGTGAAGCGATAAATGTCAGCGCCATTGGCTATGTAGTCGATACGTCAAACCCAACTTTACGTGGCGTATTCTTTGAAGACTTGGCAGCTGTCATTGGCCTGGTTGTCGCTGCTGCTGCCATGAGTATGCATGCTTATACGGGGCAGCCGTTTTGGGATGCGCTCGGCTCTATCATTGTCGGAATATTATTAGGTGCGGTAGCCATCTTTTTAATTAGCCGTAACCGTGATTTTTTGGTCGGCTATAAAGTGTCCGATAGGATACATGGCTATGCATTGAGCGAGTTACTCAATCATCCAGATATCGATAGTGTGTCGTACTTACATTTGGAGTGGGTGGGACCCAAAAAGATATTTATGGTGGCAGCAGTCGATATCGCTGGTAATCAAAAAGAAAAAGAGATTGCCCAAAAATTCGAAATTATTGAAAGTCAGTTCCGTGCCAATCCTTTATTTCAGGAAGCTATCCTGACATTATCTGTACCTAATGCTGAAACTTTGAGCTTACCCAATAGTTATAATCAAGATGCCTGATAAAGAGAAACTAATATGAAACTAAGTCTTCAGTCTGCTATAGAGAGCCCTGTTGGGCGTTCACTCATGGTTCGCTCATTAAGTATGACCGTTATCACTATTAGCGCAGTAGCCAGTCTGACTCAAGCACAGGCTGAGCTGGTAATTCATAGTGAGCCTGCTCAACAGCAAAGCGTAAGTATCAATAGAATAAGTGCGAATAGCGCTTCTATTAACAATACCGCTTTTATGAATAATAATATCTCCCCAACAGATACGTCTATTGTGAAGCTGATGGAAGTGATGCACATTGATGAGCAAATAGAATCTATCGTTAACGGGCAACAAGCGGCTATTAATGCCATCAACGTACAGACGCAAAATCGTACTGAGTCAGTAGGTGATGGTAACTTAAATAAACGTCAACAGGCGCTACAAGAGCAGATTCAAAAAGTGCTAGGTCAATATGCCAAGATAATGACCAATGGTATAGGCAATGCTACTGACAAGCAGACGTTGACGCAAGCATATATTAACGCAGCAAAAACTTACTATACGCAAGCGGAAGTTGATGCTCAAATTGATTTTTATGATACGGTGATGGGTCAAAGTATCTTGTCGAAACAACCACAGATTACAGCTGCATTTCTAAAGCAATCTTTGCCTGACGATACCAGTGAGACAGAGGCGCAGCTGGGTGAGCTTTTACCGCAGATGCAACAAATAATCCAAGGTGTTTTTTAACTAATAACTGACAATTTAGCTACTTTAAAGCCCGTTTCTGAGCGCGAATCTTAAAATCATTACACATAAATCATTACACATAAATTAGTACACACAAAAAAGGTCACTATAAAAGTGACCTTTTTTGCTGATATGGACTATCTTATTGATATACCTGTTTTATTGGTATAACTGGTTTAGGTACAAAGATGTTATTTCTTTGGTGCATTGGCACCGATGAACCATGCATCTTTATCGACAGTACGGCTTATTTCCGTTAATAGGTCAGCGGTATCTTCGTCACCCGCATCACCAGCAGCATCAATCCCTTCACGCAATGATGCCGCAATGGTCTTATAGCGATTGGTAAGCTCACGAACATGCTGATCGACTTCAGTAATATCAGTAGGGTAAGTCTCGAGGATAGAGTCCTCAACGACACGTTTAGAGATACCATTGGCTTTACCGCCAAGGATAACAATACGCTCAGCAACCGTATCATAAGCTTCAGTCAAGCGACCATAGGTATCATCTAATAACTGATGCACACCGATAAAGCCAGTACCTTGCAAATTCCAATGACATTGCTTACTGTCCATACTCAAGTCAATGAGATTCGCGAGATTAGCGTTCAATAAGTCGATCATTTTCTTTGCGGTTGCATCATCTATTCCACTTGCGTAACGTTCTCTCATGTTCTACTCCATTATGTGTATTATTTTAATGAAAATCTCATTTGTTGTTATTGGTATCTTACTTATGAACTACTTGTTGATTCGTTATAAATAATAGCAGCTTAAATGAAGATTGAAAGCCTCAAGCGTTAGGCTTTATTAGGTGGTCGTGTAATGAGTTTGTTAATCATGAAAAGCTTTGTAAATTTAGTAGTTGCTGTGTGCGTTTTTTATAACGAAGGTACTATTTATTCGTTATAAATAGGGCGTGTGACGTCATATCTAGATGCCAATATTGTAAGAGAAGATGACAAGATAAAACCCTTAATTACCTTTAAAAACCCTAGCTTAGACCCCACATTGTTATAAACCTTCAGAAGAAGAAAGCCATTATGCGAATGCCTGAACCGCGCTCGTCGCGTCAGTTAAACCAATTGGCCACTCAGCTACAGGGCGAAGCTGAAATTAGTGGTGTCAATGCGTCTGGGACGCAAATATCAAGTCGTGCTTTTGAGATGGTTACCAAATTTGAGCCAGCAGGCGATCAACCGCAAGCGATTGAAAAGCTCGTCAACGGTATTAATTCTGGCATGGATGAGCAGTTACTACTGGGTGTAACGGGTTCGGGTAAGACCTATACCATGGCAAAGGTCATCTCTGAGACGCAGCGTCCAACCATTATCATGGCACATAACAAAACGCTTGCCGCGCAGTTATATGGTGAGTTTAAGTCATTTTTTCCAAACAATGCCGTTGAGTATTTCGTCAGTTATTATGACTATTATCAGCCGGAAGCCTATGTCGCGGCAAGTGACACCTTTATCGAAAAAGACAGCGCTATTAATGATCATATCGATCAGATGCGTCTGTCAGCGACGCGAGCACTCCTAGAGCGCCGTGATGCAATTATCGTCGCCTCGGTCTCGTGCATTTATGGTTTGGGTGATCCAGAAAGTTATTTAAAAATGCTGCTGCACGTCGTCGTTGGGGACAAAATTGATCGCACTGCTACCATTAAACGTCTTGTTGAAATGCAATATACGCGCAATGAGCTAGACTTTGGACGCGGTACGTATCGGCTGCGTGGCGAGCTGCTAGATATTTATCCTGCGGAGTCTGAGCAGCTGGCGGTACGTGTGCATTTATTTGATAATGAAGTGGAGAAAATTACTTGGTTTGATCCATTGACAGGTAAGACGGTACGTAGTGTGCCGCGTATTACTATTTATCCAAAGTCGCACTATGTGACGCCGCGTAATAAACTGGAAGCTGCCAGTCATACGATTCGGGCTGAGCTTGAGCCGCGTTTGGAGTATTTCCGTGAAAACAATAAACTGATTGAAGCACAGCGTCTTAAAGAGCGTACCCAGTATGATCTTGAGATGATTCAGCAGCTCGGCTACTGCAACGGTATTGAAAACTATTCGCAGCATCTCTCTGGTCGTCCATCAGGGGAAGCGCCGCCGACCTTATTTGACTATATTCCAGAAGACGCACTGCTGTTCCTTGATGAGTCACATGTCACTGTTTCGCAAATCGGTGCAATGTATAAAGGCGATAGATCACGTAAAGAGAACTTGGTCAATTATGGCTTTCGTTTGCCAAGTGCGATGAACAACCGTCCGATGAAGTTTGAAGAGTGGGAGCGTATCAAGCCAAAAACGATTTATGTCAGTGCCACGCCTGCATTGTATGAGCTTGAACACAGCGAGCAAGTGGTCGAGCAAGTCGTGCGTCCAACGGGTTTGATTGATCCTGAGATTGAGATTCGTCCTGTATTGACGCAGGTCGATGATGTGTTATCAGAGATTACTAAGCGCCGAGAAAAAGATGAGCGCGTGCTGATTACCACGTTGACCAAGCGCATGTCAGAGGATTTGACCAGTTATCTAAAAGAATACGATGTCAAAGTTGCCTATCTGCACTCGGACATCGATACCGTTGAGCGTATGCAGATCATTCATGAGTTACGTACAGGCGTGCATGATGTGTTGGTCGGTATTAACCTATTGCGTGAAGGGTTAGATATGCCAGAAGTGTCATTGGTCGCGATATTTGATGCCGATAAAGAAGGCTTTTTGCGTTCTGAGCGTGCACTTATTCAGACCATCGGTCGTGCTGCGCGCCATATCAATGGTAAGGCTATCCTTTATGCTGATCGTATTACCAACAGTATGCAAAAGGCGATAGACGAGACCGACCGTCGCCGTGAAAAACAAGTGGCATTTAACCTTGAACACAACATCACACCAAAAGGGGCGCGTCGCAGTATTACTGATAAAATCGATACGGGTGACGATCAGAATGCCAATGACAATCAAGTGATTCCTATCAAGAGCAATCTACCTGATGTCGATATTAGTATCTTACGCAGTCCTGATTTGCTGGCGAAAGAAATCAATCGTCTTGAAAAGCTCATGAAGCAGATGTCGCGTGATTTGAAGTTTGAAGATGCTGCAAAAACGCGTGATAAAGTGCTAGAGTTAAAGGCGCATTTGATTTAGATGGTTATTTGAACTGCCGTTAATATCAGTTTGTATCTAACAAAAAGGTGAGTTGCTAATGGTGCAGCTCACCTTTTTTATGGTCTTTTTATCAGCAAAACAAACTCGATTTTTTTTCGATATAATTAATAACTAATAATTGGTTATATCAAAACTTGTGTTTATACCAAATGCCCCTTAATATGATATCAATGAGCAATATGAACTTATAACAACGGACGTTAAGGCACATAATCCATCATGAAAAATAATAAATGCTTAGAATTAAATGCGAATGAAAACTCACTAGGTATGGCAGATTCTGCTAAACAAGCCATTATAGAGTCTTTAGGCGAGGGCTTTCGTTATCCAGATAATCCACGCACAGCGCTCATTAGCAAAATTGCCACCATCCATGGTGTGGCAGAAAACCAAATCTCCTTAGGCAATGGCTCGACTGAAAATATTCGAGCGACCTTACAAATGCTGCAAAACAAAGCGTTAAAAGAGGGCAAGCAGTTTCAGATGGTGATTCCTGTGCCAACGTTTGATTGTGCAGAGATGTATGCAAATTCCATTGGCGTGCCTGTGGCCAAGATACCGTTAACCACTGAAAACTATGATTATGATTTTGATGAACTACAAAGGGCTGCTGACGAGTTTGATGGCATCAGCCTACTTTATATTTGCAATCCAAACAACCCAACTGGCATCATTACATCAACTTCAAGGCTTAAAACCTGGGTAAGTAATGCACCAGATAATCATTACTTTTTATTAGATCAAGCTTACTTGGAGTATGTGTCAGATCCAAGCTTTGAGAGTGGGATTGAGTGGGTGAAACAAGGGCTATCAGACAATCTTATTGTTATCCATACTTTTTCAAAGTTATGTGCTTTAGCTGGTATGCGAGTGGGCTACGCGGTTTCTAACCCGCAAGCTATTGAGACTGTCGAAGCTTTTATGTCTATGGACAACACCAACTTGTCAGGTGCGGTTGCTGCTATTGCGACGTTAAATGATGCCAAGTTTTTAGCGCTAAGTTTGCGCAATACCAATCAGTCGCGCCAGATGATTGAGGCAGTATTAGATGATCTTGGATTGCGTTATTTACCCTCACAGACCAATTTTATTTTTCATGAAATAAAGGGTGACTTAAAAACATACATCGATAGAATGCGAGACAATGGCATCAAGGTTGGTCGCGAGTTCCCACCTGTTACAGGCTTCAATCGCTTAACGCTTGGTACGCCTGATGAGATGGCAGCATTTATTAAAGTATTAAAGCTGTTCCGTGAAAAAGGCTGGGTCTAATGCATGGCGTGCAAGATGCGCGTAGGGCACTTGTATTCACCTTGAATGCGCCTTACCATATTAATATTTATCGGTATAAAGCTTACCATTCATCTGACATACCAATGCAAAATAGTAGAGCAGTAAGTTTGATACTGCACATCGTAATTTTGGTGTTGATATAAATTAGGCGTATTACTATAGTGCTTACCAAGCAATTATTAGAGCTGAACTCTAACGAAAACTCACTGGGCATGGCAGACTCTGCCAAACAAGCTATCCTCGACTCTTTGCGCATCGGTTTTCGTTATCCAGATGATCAACGCGCTGCGCTTATTAGTCGAATTGCCAAGATAAATGGCGTGACCGAAAGCGAAGTGTCACTTGGCAACGGCTCTAGCGAAAACATCCGAACCGTGGTGCAGATGCTATTAAATCTTGCATTTAAGACCGGCAAGCGCTTCCAAGTTATTGTGCCTGATCCTACTTTTGCTTACGCTGAGTTGTATGCCAGCTCGCTTGACGTGCCCGTCATCAAAGTACCGTTGAAGCCCGAAAGCTACGATTTTGACTTTCAAGGTTTGCAAAAAGCTGCCGACGATTTTGATGGCATCAGCCTGTTTTATCTTTGCAACCCTAACAATCCAACTGCCACCATTACCTCAACCGCGCCTTTTAAACATTGGGTAGCAAACGCTCCTGCAAACCATTATTTCTTATTAGACGAAGCCTACTCAGAGTACGTCAACGACCAAAGCTTTGAGAGTGGCGTCGAGTGGGTAAAGCAGCAGCTAACAGCCAATCTAATTGTCGTTCGTACCTTTTCGAAGCTATGTGCTCTGGCTGGCATGCGCGTCGGTTATGCCATTGCCAATCCATCTATGATTGCGGCTATCGAGGCCTTTACTTCTATCGATAATACCAACCTTTCAGGTGCCGTTGCCGTGCTAGTAACCCTCGACGATGAGGGTTTTTTAGCCCGCAGTTTGCACAATACCAATCAATCACGGCAGATGGTTGAAGCGACTTTAGATGAGTTGGGGCTGAGCTATCTGCCCTCACAAGCTAACTTTATTTTTCATGAGGTCAACGGTGAGGTGAAGACTTATATGGACAGAATGCGCGAGTATGGCATTGTGGTCGGTCGCGAGTTCCCACCGATTGAGGGTTTCAGTCGGCTAACGCTTGGCACGCCTGATGAGATGGCTGTCTTCATTAAAGTACTAAAGTCGTTTCGTCAAAAGGGTTGGGTGTGATTAAGCCAGATAGAATAGTTTCATAATTAGAAAAGGGGAGTTGTGAACTGAACCCCAAATGTTGGACGGTTTAGTTTATAACAAGGACTGAGTTCTGTATTGCACAGGACTCAGTCCTTTTAATTTAAGTTGAATACGCTCATGATTATAATAATGCATATACTCATGAATCTGTTTCTCTAACTGCTCAATAGTTTTCGGTTTCTCAATATAAATCGTCTCGCACTTCAGCGTACCGAAGAACCCCTCTATCAGTGCATTATCCAAACAGTTGCCTTTTCTGCTCATACTTTGCTTAATTCCATGCTGTTTAAGCGTCGTGCTAAACGGTTTCATTTGATAATGCCACCCTTGATCTGAATGCAGCATTAATCTTTTACCACGGCACGCCTTTGTCTTATCTAAAGCACTAGCTAGCATCTTACCAACTAAGTCATAAGTGGGTCTCTTTGAGAGCGTATAGCTGATGATCTCATTGTTATAACAATCGAGTATGGGTGATAAATACAGCTTATGATCACCCACCTTAAACTCAGTAATATCGGTGAGCCAGCGTGTGTTCGGTTTATCTGCAGTAAACTGGCGCTTTAAATAGTTCTTTGCAATCTTACCTTGTTGTCCTTTATAAGAGCGGTACTTCTGACGTCTTATCTTGGCGCTAAGCTTCATGTTACGCATCAGCTTAGCGATGAGCTTGTGGTTGTAATGACTACCTAACTGCTTTAGAGCCTCAGTGATTCTGCGATAGCCATACCTGCCTTTGTGCTGATGATACAGCTTAGCAATACGCTGTTTTAATTCAGTGTATTTGTCATCACGCTCAAGTCTTGCTCTATGATAGTAAAAGACACTTTTGGGCATACCAGCGGCTTTAAGTAAGTCAGATAAACAGCAGCGCTCTCTTAGTCCTTCGATGAGCCTTGCTTTTTCAAAGCTTGTTTCTTCTTCTGTTTGAGCAAGGCATCTAGCTTTTTTAGGTAGGCGTTCTCCGCACGTAGATACTCATTCTCACGCTTAAGCTCTGCTAAGCTCTTTTCATCATCTGGCTTGTCTGTGATAAATGGTTTGCTCATGGCGGTTCTACCTTTATGTTTAGATACGAGTCCAGACATACCCTGTAGTCGATAAGCTTTGTGCCAATGACTAATGAGCGCCGGTGAGCTGATGTTAAACTTCAGTGCCACCTCAGATTGACTTAAATCTTCTTTAAGCATGGTGGTTAGTACGTTAAGTTTAAACTCACTGCTGTATTTGGCCTTACTTGTCTTTGGCTTAATGGCATTTATGCCACCGCTTTGGTATTGCTTAACCCATTTGAGTACAAACTCTGGATGGACGTTAAACTTCTTAGCGGTGGCGTGACTACTATGGCCTTGCCGATAGTATGCGATGACTTGCATCTTAAAGTCTAGATCGTAACGCATAAAAATACCCCATAAGTTGTGTCCAACTTATGGGGTTCAGTTCAGTGCCTAACGTACAGCCTCCCTTTTTTATTGCAATAGGATAGAGGAGCCAGAGCTAATATTTCATTTTTACCAACATCAAACGCAGTTTTACATATCCGGTCTTAAAAAATATCACGTCATCTTATAGTATTGACTCATAAAGCACGAACGAACAAGCAGCAGATTACATGCTGGACAGTGGCAATAAAATCAGGCGTGCTAACGTATATTATAATTTTAAGGTCAGGGATATATCCATGTTTGATATCAAATCATTTTTTAAAAGAGAAGTAGAAAAAAAACTCATCAATGTAGACGATTATATTTTTATGCCTGAGCGAGTAGAGATGGAGCTAGAGGGCGGATTATTAAATTGTGTACTCAACAGTGATGGTCGAGTCGATATTTTTTATAGTAAGCAAGGCGTGACAGAGGTTAGCTCGGCATCACGTAAGCACCCCTTTACGGCATTCGAAACTGAGCTATATCATGGTGTTTATGATGACGTTATTAATGATTTGATCAAAGAAGTAGACAAGATTATCGATGGCTCTTCTAAGTATTTTAGTCGCAGCAAAATACTGCCCTTTACAGCAGCGCTGTCACAGAGTCCAGTTGATAAAAACAAGTTCTAAGCCAAGCTAATACGCTGAGAGGAGTGAACGATACAAAGACTCAGCAACAAAAAGGGTACGTTATTTATAACGCACCCTTTTTATTATTTTGTATTCTCAACGAACATTACTTTAACGCTTTAAATATCTGTAGTACTTAACGATACTTATATTTTCACTCCGACGGCTTTATTTGCAGCAGCTAAAGCCGCGACATTGGCGATAGGACGAGATTGACTGCCCTCAACCAAATGATTGGTCTTCGTCTGGGTATACAGCCCTTTGGCAAAGCGCGTACCGTCATCACGCTCAGTCAGCGTGTCGGTATAGTACCATTCACACTGACAAGCCTCTTCAGTGATATCGAGTAGCATATAGCCACGATCGGTCTGATTGTTGAACTTCTGATGTGGATTTAGCTCAATGCCTGCTGTCTCAGGGAAAGGTAACGAGGTCAGCGCCGGACAGACGAACTCTACCGCTATTGAGCCCTCGCCTGTCGTTGGATTATAACGGCTTGCATCAAACGGATCTTTGCATATATCAAAGGCAAAAGAGGCGTGATAATCGCCAGTTAATACGACGGTATTGTCGATACGATTGTCTTCGATAAAGTCGAGCAAGCGAGTACGTGCGCTCGCATAGCCATTCCAGATATCGCCAGAGTTGGTCGCAAAAGTGCCTCTAAAGGGCGCTAGAATGACTTGTTGTCCCAGTATCTGCCATGTCGCTTTGCGGCGTTTGCCTTCTTTCATATTTAGATAGAGCCAGTTTTCTTGCTCAAGCCCCAACAGTTGACGTTCAGGCTCATTGCTGGCTTTCGCATCGAGCTTTTCTCGACCAAATATACGCGTGTCTAGCATATTTAGATCAAACAACTTACCAAACTCAAAGCGTCGATAAATCCTCAGCTGGCTATCCAGTTCATTGCTGCTATCGTCACGAATGGGCATCCACTCGTGATAGGCGCGAACCGCTGACATTTTACGTTCTATATAGCTGCCTTTGCTTTCAGTATGGAATCCAGCACCACCTTTCCATGAGTTGTCTGCAATCTCATGATCGTCCCAAACGGCGATAAAGGGGTGCTGGCGATGGCATTCTTGTAAATCAATATCAGTACGATAACAGGCATAGCGACGACGATAATCTTCTAAACTAATAATCTCATTTTTGGGGTCTATCGGACGTTCTTCTATTAAGGATTGATCACGATAAAACCCTTCTTGATATTCGTAGATATAGTCACCTAAATGCAGTACGGCTGATATATCGGCTTGCTTAGCGATATGTGCATAACCATTGAAGTAGCCAAATCCATAGTTCGAGCAAGAAACCACGGCCAAGCGCACACGGTCTACTTGATTGGCTGGTAAGTTTGGTTGCGGGATAGTACGAGTGCGACCAGTGGGCGAGATATAACCCAATGCTTGAAAGGTATAGTAATAGGTCGTATTAGGCTGTAGAGACTTGGGATCGACTTTGATAGTAAAGTCAGATTCAGAGGTGGCTAACGCTCTTCCTTGAGCAACGATTTTTTTCATCTCTGGGTCTGTTGCGATAGTATAGCCAACAGGGATGCTCGTGGCACTGATACTGCCGTCATTGGTAATTCGTGTCCACAGTATTACTCTATCCTGTAGAGGGTCACCACTGGCAATACCATGCTTAAAAGGTGAGGCGCCTTGATAACCCAAGTCATCTAAGACGTCCAATTTATCACTCTGGATATTTTCATCGTCGTCTGATGAACAGGCGCTCAGCTGGGTCAGTAGAGTGCCAGCCACAGTGACTTGACCACCTAATTTTATAAACGCACGTCTTTTCATTTGTCATCCTTGATATCAAGTGAATTCCATTTCATTTACACCTAATTTATACGAATAGGCTGGGTTAAGCAATCGCTAACCCGCCTGTGTCAATATTAATATCAACGTCAAAAATACATTGTCAAAACTGTGCTTCGCTACTTATTACAAGTTTATTTCATAAAACTGGTATAGCAGCTTTGTAGAGATTTTGCGACGACTTTCGTGACCAGCTGTGTGCGATATTGCGAATCGATAGCAGCATTGCCCAATTCAACGAGTGTCACTTGTTGCGGCGCTTGCTCACTGACGCAGCCACAAACATTACTTTTTACAGCTTCTTGTTGTGTGTCGGTCATAGCCACGCTAGCCACACGCCAAGCAGTTTGCTTTTCAATCTGACTGCGGCATTGGTTATCAATCGCTGATTTAAAGACATTCATACCAATCTCATTGGCAGTACCGATAGCAGTACCTGCATTATTATTCATGCCACCAGTCGTTGTGCATCCAGATAGAGCGAGGGTAGCGAGCATAGCCGTTGATATTAAGATTTTTTTCATAGGTCTGATCCTTTAAGATTTTTATTGGTTTTAAGGTTTATGCTTAATAGAAACTGGCATTTGGTAGGAGTTGATGTTTGCTAGTTGACATGTGTTTTTTCCAAGCAGGTCGTATATTATCAGCAAAACTTATCAATAACACCACCAACTATTATTAGTATTGAATAAAGCTTTTTTTATCAAAGCTTGACGTTATCAATCCAGCCACGCATAAGGGTGATAATATGCATAGGCTTTATAACCAATATAGCCGATAATCATCAATAAACCACCGACGATAAATAACCAAGTGGTGAGGTGTTCCCACGAACAATCATCAAAAAGGTCATTGAACGCCGCAGAAATACTGGCGATGAAAAGAATGAGGCAACCCAATAGCAATATCAGTGTTGAGGTGAGCTCATAACCATCTATTCTAAAGTTCGGCATACCATAATCCAAGAATAAAATTCATCTTACTTTAACGATTTTAATCAATAAGGGAGGTGAATTGTTCATGAAGTATTGCTATATTTGGTGGTGGTTTTTGCCATTTTCCACTGTTAATGCTATGCATCGAGATATCATGAAACATACATGGACAGGAATATTTATTTCATCAAAATGGGTTTCCTAAATTCAATTAGAGATTCAATGAATAAAAAGCTATCAATACCCTGTCTTTTAATTGCTTTGACACTCAGCCTGTTTTTTATCAGGAGTGTATATGTGATGTCTGATTATCACGTACAGCAGTGTCATTGGAAAGGCTCTACATCAAAAGTTATGGGAGATGGATTTAGTTTTGATAACGATGTTCGGCTCGAAGATGGCGTAATTCTCATAAACAACAAACCAGCGGCAAAAATAATGGTTAGAAAGTATCGTCCTTATGCAGATAACATCATTATAATTAGTGACATAGAGTATTCTGAGTTAGAGATGTATTATGAAAAAGGCTGTTATTAAATTGAAAAATTAAACCCATATATGCGTAGCTCAGCACAAAAAAACCAGCTAAGGCAATAGCTCTTAGCTGGTTTTATTTTATAAAGTTAGGGCGTGTCTTCAATTCAATCGATAAATCTCTAAATGGGCTAAAAATGGCTAAATTTTGTCAAACGTCGTTAAATAGCTAGGTAATATCCCGATATTATCTGCACTACTTTCCTTGTTTGACTGCAATTTATCTCATTCTTATCTCCATTTTTCAATTGAAGACACACCCTAGTGTCGGTTTTTTAACTGTTTTAGACATTTTTACCGTGTTGCTTTTGCTGAATGTCTTTTGCGAGTTTGTAGCACTCATTGATGTGGTCATTGGCGATTTTTTTGAAAATCATATAGCCCATTGTAGCAGCAACCATTTGACCCCCTAATGGGATAAATTTCGTTACTTGTTTGGCAGCGATACGACCACCGAAGCCTTGTACGGTCTTTTTAACAATACCACGAGTCGCCATCAACCCTGCAAAATCGACAGTACGATCTTTTAATGCGCCCCAATGAATGGCTCGTGATTCTAAATCAACTGCCGCCTTACGGTCTTCAAGTAAGCCAAATCGTTCGCTAATGTCAGGTAATAGTTGAGTAAGCATACCAGCGTCTACTGCGACATCAAAAAATGGTACAGGAACGATGGCAACACCAGCAGAATATTTGGCGCGTTTTTTAACCAGATTTTGACATTCTTTTTTTACTTGTTCAAGATCCAAGCTAGGGTCAATGGTATTTGGTAACTTTTCAGCCAGTGGTGTGGTTTTCATAAAGCATCCTTATAAATGGTTAAAATAAAAAATCAAATCTCAATAGATAGCAAGTATCTCAGTTGCTTACCATTTTATGGATTTCTGAGCGGCATACAATCATTGCTTTGTAGCAAAATGCAGAAAAATGCAGTCGCTATGCACCGTTTTTGTAAATGAAATATTATTCATACTATATGCACAGAGTATGAATTATTTGCTCTATGCTAGTATGAAAATATGGCTTATCACAATGTGCTGCAACAAAAAACGATAAACCAAGCCGCCAAAAATTGTCATTGTGACCCTCTGCCAAAGCCAGTAGAATATGCACATGCTAAATTTAACCCCCCGTTATACCAGCACTCGCATCGACGAGTTGCCCGCCGCGCTGCAACCACTTGCCGCCCAATCATTGACGCTTGCCCGCCTGTATGCAGGTCGCGGCATTACTCAGCCTGATGAGCTAGAGACGCAACTCTCAGCGCTATTGCCAGCCGAAATGCTACATGGTGTCACCGAAGCAGTGCGTCTATTAGACGTTGCCATCGATGACGGTCAGCGTATCCTTATCGTGGGTGATTTTGACTGTGATGGTGCGACCAGTACCGCATTAATGATGCGCGCGCTCACAAAAATGGGCGCAGTCGTTGACTTTTTAGTGCCCGACCGATTTAAGTACGGCTATGGTTTGACACCAGAAATTGTCGAATTGGGTATTGAGAAGTATCATCCTGAGGTGATAGTGACCGTCGATAACGGTATCTCAAGCCATGAAGGCGTGGCACGTGCGCAAGCCGATGGCATCACTGTGATTATTACCGATCATCATTTGACGACCAAAGAAACACCGCCTGCGGAGGCTGTGGTTAATCCCAATCAGCTCGATTGCCACTTTAGCAGTAAAGCGCTCGTAGGGGTAGGCGTGGCATTTTATGTGCTTGGACGCTTAGCCAAGCTGCGCCGCGAAGCCGGTAAATCTACCGTGCAAGTGAGTCAATATTTAGATTTGGTGGCATTAGGAACGATTGCCGACGTTGGGGTGCTTGATAAAAACAATCGCATTTTAGTACATCATGGACTGGCGGCTATCCGCCAAGGGCGCTGCTCGCTTGGTATCTTGGCACTCCTTGAACAAGCAGGGCGAGATCCTAAGCAGTTGCAGGCGCAGGATTTTGGGTTTGTCTTAGGACCTCGTATCAATGCCGCTGGTCGTATGGACAATATGCGCATCGGTATTGAGTGTTTGTTGACGGATGACTGGAGTACGGCGCAGCGTTCGGCGCAAGAGCTTGAGCAGTTAAACCGGACGCGTCGACAGGTAGAAGGTGAGATGCGCGCGCAAGCGGATAACATCGTACAGACATTAGCCGCTGCTGATACAGACGTGGACGATGAGGCTACGGCGGATAACCATGAAAGTGGCGATATTATTGTTCAAAATAGATCTGAGAAAAAGACGCATAATAATCATAAACGCAGTATCGTTTTATACCAAGATGATTGGCATCAAGGCGTCATCGGCATCGTCGCTGGACGGTTAAAAGAAAGTCATTATTTGCCAAGTATCGTCTTTGCGCCCGCGGATACAGAGCGTACCGCTGAAGATGACCCTATCAAAGGCTCGGCGCGTTCTATCGCTGGCGTGCACATTCGTGATGCGATTGAGCAGGTTGCCGAGGGCCATCCTGATTTAATCAGTCATTTTGGTGGTCATGCGATGGCAGCAGGCTTAACGATCAAACGTCGTAACTTTGATGGGTTTGTTATGGCTTTTAATGACGTCATGGTACAGATGGATAATGAAGTGTTTGCTGAGCAAAAATTCACTGATGGCGCGTTGCAGGCGAGTGACTTTAGCTTGTGGTTTGCTGAACACCTAGCTGATGCCAATATTTGGGGTCATGGCTTTGCACCGCCAATATTTGATGGGGTCTTTGAAGTGTTAAGCTTTAGGATATTAAAAGACAAGCACCTTAAACTGTCGCTGCGTTACCCTGATGTGCAATATCCGATTGAAGCAATTTATTTTAACTTTGATAGCGAGATATGGGATTATCGTGCAGAAAAAGTGCATGTACTATTTCAGCTAGACATCAACGAGTGGAATGGCAAACAAAGTCTACAGTTGATGGTAAAGGATTTAGCAGTCGTACAGGAATGATGGCATTATCTTATTATAAGATACTCAACCAGTAGCAAATATAGCGTCGACTTTGTTTAAGGTTGACGCTTTTTTAGTATTTCCATTCGATGGTTGGAAACTGCCAGTCATAACGAATGGCGAGCATGCGTAAGGTAAAAATCGTACTCATAGTAGCGATGTCAGCAATCCAAGCTGTCATACCCAGATTGTGTAGTGCAAAATATAGGATGCCGCCAGCCAAAGCTGCCGAAATATAAATCTCTTGCTGCAACACCAGCGGAATCTCATTGCAGATCATATCGCGGATGATACCGCCGACAATGATGGTAATCACCCCAAGTAATAACGCCACGGGCACATTTGCACCCATACTATCGGCAACCTTGATACCGATTAAGGTAAAAACTGACAGTCCAATAGTATCTGAGAGTTTGAGGAACTTATTAACGCGTTTAGAGTTGGGGTGAAAGAATATTTGCATCACTAATGAAGAGAGGGTGATAACAGTCAGGTAGCTCATATCCACCATCCAAAATAGTGGATGGCGATCTAAAATGACATCACGCACAGTGCCGCCACCGATAGCGGTGACAATAGACACCAGTAAACAACCAAAAACATCGAAATTTTTGTGTTTTGCCAGTATCGTGCCTGAAATACTACAAGCGATAATACCAATCATATCAAAAAGATAAATGAGAGAGCGTGGGTCAAACGTAGTGATTAGTGCTGAAGGGTTCAATGCGATAGCCAGCATGAGCAAGTCTCACTAAGTTTGTATGATGATTGTCTGATTATTTTTAGCCCATTTAGAAAGTAAACGATTGAATTGAGGACACGCCCTAGTGTTTAAACCATATATATATCGGTCTTATTTCACCAAACGTATAGAAGGCAGGTGCCAATCAAAACGCAATGCTAGCATCCGTACAGCAAAGATAACGCCCAGCATAATAAATTCATTCAATCCAGCATTTACACCCAAACGATCAAGCAGCAGATAAGTGATCGAACCTACAATACTAGCAGAGATATAAATCTCGCGTTGAAGTAACAGTGGTATCTCATTACAGATGATATCGCGTAGCAGACCACCAATAATAGCCGTCCAAACCCCCATCATAATAGCGATAATAGCTGACATATCTTGTGTCAATGCTATCTTAAAACCAATCACGCTAAAAGCCGCCAACCCAATGGCATCAAACAGCTTCAATGCCTTATCAATTTTATGATACAGATGAAAGAATATTTGTAAAATAAGCGATGTCACTGTGATGACGATCACATAATTGAGGTCAGTCATCCAAAATAATGGATGACGGTCTAGCGCCATATCACGTAGTGTACCGCCGCCGATAGCATTGACCATCGCAACCAAGATACAGCCAGCAATATCAAAGCCTTTGTGCTGTGCCAGCAGTGTACCTGAGATCGCACAAGCAATCACACCAACCATATCTAATAAATATAATAAAATATCAGGAAAAATTAAATCATTAACCATGATTATATTACCAATATAATGGCCATCAAAATAGATTGGCTGGACTGGGCTGGGCTAGATTAGTTTGGTTTTGAAGTTGTTTATATCAATAATTTAAGTAGAGTTAACCTAACTTTAGGTAGTAGTTTAGCCATCTTTTGCAAATAGAATAAGCCCAACGATAATCAGAGCAATACCTATTAAACCCATCGCTGATGGCAAAGTATTATTGAGCAATAGCATACCGCCAATTAAGGCAAATATCACTTCACTTGCCTGAGTGGCATCAACCCCAGCCACTTCGCTCGAAGTTTCCGCTTTTTCACGGGCATATAAAAAGATGCTGGTTGCCGCCACGCCTGCCAATAGAGCCACAAGTAAGGTATTGAATACCTGCTTAGTATCAGGCAAATCCGGATGAACGACAAGATCCAAAACCAACCAAAATGGCAGACTGCCCAAGGTCATTAACCATACTTTGTTAAAGGCATTTTGTAGGAGGGTGGTTTCGATAGCAGGTATACGTGAGATTAAAGTTTGCAGCAAAGAGCTCGGCAAGGTTTGAGTGGGGTGGTTAAGGTTTAAGGAATCGACCGCGTCCGCCGTATAACTCATATCGGCTGACAACGCAGGTGCTTCTGTAATAAGTGAGGTGGTTTTTTTACTAATCTCGTTGGCTTGGATATCAATTTTTTGAGTGCTAGTAGGCTCGGCACTACGCTTGCGAGCGTTGTAAGATACCTGCCAAACCAACTGGTTACCAATGGGATAGCTAAAGGCGGCTATTAGGGCAGGCACGGCACCATAAAGCAGCATATCTTTCATAGGCACTGCATCAGCATCTAGCAAAGAAGCGGCATGCAGTCCTTCACTGATATTGACCAGTACCACACCAGCAAATACTAATAACGCATATGCAATGAATTTTTTATCAAAACGTTGTCCGAATGCTAGCAAAACGAGTAGGCTTGCAACCACTGTAAACATAAAAGTCGCGGCGACTACCCAGCCTGCGACATGATCAGCCGCGTAGCATATTCCTGTATAAAAAACTCCAAAACCAATACTTCCCGTAATACACCAAAAGCCCCAATGTTGACGGAATATAGTCATCAGCTCTGCAATACGCCCAAAACCATGCTGCATAATTATAATAGCCGTGAGTATTAGCCACATAAATGCATAGCGAAGGCTAGCTGACCAAAACCAATGCCCACCAGCCGCACTCATAACTTCGTTTAACACAAACGTCGAGCTAAAAAATGCCCCCGATAATAAGCCCAATAAAATGAGTTTGACCATACCTATATTCCTATCCTTGGGTCGCTATTTATGTTGAATATCCATTTAGATGATTGGACTATTATTTGCCTTTAGCATCTGCCCAGATGATTTTATGCAGTTGCAATTGGAAGCGTACGGGCAGCGCGTCAGCCAACATCCATTCTGCAAGTTCGCGCGCCAACACAGGGACATCGGGGCTGACTTCCTCGTCGATATCCTCTGCGACATTAAACATCGGCGAAAACCAAACCGTATCGACCAATTCATTTAATTTATGCTCAGACAGCTTGGTTTTTGCCCAGTCGTAATCTTCACGATTCATAATGACAAATTTAATTTGGTCATGCTGAGTGAGGTGGTCGAGATTTGACCATAGATTCTTATCGACTTCGCCTGAGCTTGGCGTTTTGAGATCCATGACTTTACTGACCGCTTTTGGCACGTTTGCTACCGTGAGCGCGCCTGCGGTTTCAAGCGAGATTTCATAACCGTCGTTCAGTAAACGCTTCATTAGCTCAATGGCGTTCGGCTGAGCTAAAGGCTCGCCGCCAGTCAGACAAATACGCTTGCAAGGATAGCTTTTGATGGTCTCTATAATGGTTTCTAGCGACTGCCGCTCGCCGCCAGTAAAGGCGTATTCAGTATCGCAATAGACACAGCGAAGTGGACAGCCGGTCAAGCGCACAAATATCGTTGGCAAGCCTGAGGTCAGCGCTTCACCTTGCAAAGAATAAAAGATTTCTGTCAAACGTAGACCTGCTTCAGGGTCAGTGACAGGAATGGCGGCGGTGCGTAATAGTGATTCACTCATAATATGTCAAATACAGTTAAAGATTGATAATGGGATGAGGCATTTATCAATGGTAATAAAAAGGCAGGTTCTGGTATGGGCGTTTTGCGTTTGGATAAAGCCAAACCAAAAAAAGGGATTATAACGCACCACCCTCTATTAAGCTGCAAAAAAGACGCTGAAGTTTTCTTCAGCGTCTTTAATAAAAAGGATCTGTCGCTGTCCGTACGGTTTGGGTACGAGACTCTAAGTATTAAAAATACTAGGCTAAACGCAATAGCTCATTGACTGATGTTTTAGCGCGGGTTTGTGCATCGACTTTTTTGACGATGATAGCAGCATATAAGCTATGCGTACCATCTTCTGATGGCAAGCTACCCGGTACGACAACAGAGCCTGCTGGTACACGGCCACGATGAATCTCACCCGTTTCGCGATCATAAATGCGCGTTGATTGACCAATAAATACACCCATCGAGATAACAGCGCCTTCTTCGACGATTACGCCTTCAACGATTTCAGAACGTGCACCGATGAAGCAATTGTCCTCAATAATTGTTGGATTCGCTTGCAATGGCTCTAATACGCCGCCGATACCAACGCCACCTGATAAATGCACATTTTTACCAATTTGGGCACATGAACCCACGGTCGCCCACGTATCTACCATCGCGCCTTGATCGACATACGCGCCGATGTTGACATACGACGGCATCAATACCGCGCCTGCTGCGATGAACGAGCCTTTACGAGCAACGGCTGGTGGTACAACGCGTACGCCAGCTTCTTTGAACTGCGCTTCTGTCCAATCAGCAAATTTCGTCGGCACTTTGTCATAGAATTGCACATGTTCGCCCGCTGCCTGAACATAGTTGTCGTTTAAGCGAAAAGAGAGCAAAACGGCTTTTTTTGCGCACTGGTTCACGACCCATTCGCCATCCTTTTTTTCTGCAACGCGCAATGTGCCGTTATCTAATTGCTCAAGTACTTGATTAATAGCATCACGCACGTCCTGTGGCATCGTGCTTGGGCTGTATTCGTTGCGTTTTTCAAAGGCTTGTTCGATGGTTTGTTGTAATGACATAAAGGTTCCTAAAGTTAGTGGAAGGTAAAGCATATATTATCGTTAAATAACTCGCATGACTTGGCGTAAAAACTTGCTTGCCGTATTGTCGCTAATTTGGCGACTTTTAGCAAACGAGTTAACCGCCAAGATGAGCGCTGCTGTTAATTGTCTGAGCTATGGCTTTCTATCCATTCTAAGATATCTTCATAAACGGTTTGGTGGTCTTTTTCATGCAAAGGCTCATGACGCATGTTTGGGTAGAGTTGGATATCTACTTGACTGAAGTTTTGCTTGTTTAAGCGCGTGACAATTTTGCGGATGCCGTTGCCCATATCTCCGATAGGATCATCTTCGCCGCTGATAAATAGCATCGGGAAATTTTTTGGAATAGTCATTGCCCAGCCTTTGTTTAAGCCAGTTTCCATCAGAAGGAATAATGTCATAAAGCCATTATTGGTGAAATCAAAGCCCGTCAATGGATCTGCTTCATAGGCTTCAATGGCGGCAGGATTTTCAGTTAACCACGCAAATTCTGATGAAGAGATGCGATCTTCAAGCTTACTATTCAAGACTTTATTCATCACCTTGGCAAACATTGCATTGGGTTTTTTAGGGGCTACTTTTGCCAGTATTTTATTGACTGGGAGTAGCACTTTAGTCAAGGGGTTGGCATCTGCTGTACCCATCAAAATAGCACCTGTAAAATTGTGTGCATGGTGCTTTAGGACATTACGCACAATAAACGAGCCCATAGAGTGACCCATTACAAAGTGAGGCACGTCAGGATGACGATTTTTTAAGCTATCAGCCATGACAATGACGTCTTTTAGCAGGGACTGTACTGGATGCTCTTCACCAAAAAAACCTAAATCTGCTGATGTTTTGACGGTCTTTCCATGTCCCAAATGGTCATAAGTTGCCACTGCGATACCGTGATCCGCTAAAAACTGAGCGAAGTCTGCGTAACGTCCGCTATGCTCTGCCATACCGTGGACAATCAGTAATGTGGCTTTTACCGCTGTGTTTTCATGGCTTGGTTCAAAAAAATCATGATGCAAGTAATGAATATTATCGGAGGAGAGAATGTGGTCGTTACCTGTATCGGTGTTGGTACTCATATAGGGTTCCTTAAACAGTTTTAATGAATGTTTTTAATAAATAGCTTCAATGGTTCATCATCTTAATGAATAGCAGGCATGACAATTTGAAATCGCCTGCTAAAATTTGGCTTATTATACGGCGCTTACCATGAATTATTGTACTGGACGTTGGTAAATCGTTTGACCTTCTTTAATGGTTGTGATGACTTTGATGTCTTTTAGCTTGCTTGCCTCTATGGTTAACGGGTTGGCATCTAAGATAACCAAATCAGCCAGTTTCCCTGGCGTCAAGGTGCCTTTGCTGTCCTCTTCAAAATACTCATAAGCGGCATTTCTGGTAATGGCTTTTAACGCTTGATACGGCGTCGCTCGCTCATTTTTACCAATGATTTTACCTGAGCGCGAAGTGCGATTGATTGCTGACCAGACTGTAAATAGCGGGTCAACAGGTGTCACTGTGTCATCAGAGTGATTGGTGTATTTAAGTCCCATTCTATCAGCAGTGGCAATCGGGCTTGAAAAGTCGGCACGTTTTTTACCTAAGTTTTTAACGTGTACATCTCCCCAAAAGTAAGTATGGTTGGTAAAGAAGGACGGCACCATATTGTATTTTTTGAATGCGGCAAGCTGATCAGGTCGGGCAAATTGAGCATGAATGGGCACAGTACGGCGATCTTTATCAGCTGCTTGACCAGTCTTTTTAACGGCATACTCGTGTGCCTTGATGAGCATATCGGTTGCGCCATCACCATTATTATGGATAAAGAGTTGATTGTCACGAGCATAGGCTTTGACAAACATCTCGTTCAGCTCATTTTGGCTGACACTTGGTAAACCGCGGCAGTCCTTTTCACAATCTGGAACTGGCGTGAGATAAGGTTGGCTAAAATAGGCGGTCTTGCCTTGTGGCGAGCCATCTGCAACGATTTTGGTACCCTGTACTTTAAAACCGTTTTGATAGGTCTTCCAGACGAAGTTTTTATCAGCCAAATTCTCATCTAAGTCACTCACTCCTGCTAGTGCGACCAAGTCAATTTTGAGCTTACCTGCATCGGCTTGTTTTTGAAAAAACTGAATAGTGTTTCGAGCCGTTGAGCCATTGTGTGCCGTCGTTATGCCATTCTTTGCATAATACTCTTGCGTCTGCTCAAAGAATTTGCCTTGATTCGGCGCTAACACTTCTAGCATATTGCGCACGAACGGATACATCGCCGTTTCTTGTACGAGACCGTTTGGTTCATTGGAGCCTTTAATTCGAGCAATATTACCGCCTGCTGGATTTTTACTGTTAGCAGTGATGTTCATCATGGCCAGCGCCTTGCTGTTTGCGACGCCCATGTGACCACTCGTGTGTTGTAAATACACTGGATTGTTTGGCAATATTTTATCAATTTCGCTTTTGGTCGGATGACGCCCCTCAGCGAGCTGAGTTTCATCATAACCCCAACCAAATATCCAGTCGCCATCAGCAATGTTATTGTCCACTTTATACTCTTTTAGCGTTTGCATCATTTTAGGAATACTATCGACTTGACCGATGGGCGGCGGGTTGAGATTGACCTGACCCATGGTGTTCGACACCATATCAAAATGACTGTGCGGATCGATAAAGCTGGGTAATAAGGTTTTATCTTGTAGATTAATCTGCGCGGCATTTTTATATTTCGATTGTGCCTCTTGTAAATTGCCCACATAGGCAATCTTGCCCGCTTGAGTGACTAAGGCTTCAGCCATTTGTGGCTGATCGCCCTCCATCGTGATGATGTTGCCATTGTAATAGACAGTTGCTGAGTTGCTCATATCCTTGGGCGCGGTCTGCATGGTAGTGCAACCTATGACACTCATTAATCCAATGCTCAGTACAGTTGGTTTTAGTAATGTGCTCATATTCATTACGTTATCCTTAAAAGGTGATTTGATGCTTACATCCGTGTGTCATAAGCATTGGTACATAGTGGGCTTTCTATATTCTAAAAGTATTCATATTTTATCAGTGAATGTTGTTTTAAAAGATATGAATGTTGCAACCAATTTAGCGATAAAGCCTTGTGCGGTCAATGCTATTTAAGAGTTTTGCACTGACAACTGTGGTATTGCCAATTGGATGAGAAGGTCGATCTATAAAGCTGCTGAATATAATATCTTAAAAGCCAAATTGACAAGTGCTGTATGACATCCTACGAGACGTCATGCTCATTTGGCATAAAAGATGAAAATCACGATATTAGTTGTCAATATTGTTTCACAATCAGGTATGATTAATTAGATAAAGCGTAAAGTGATAAGGCTAAAAATGAGATGATAATTTTATGAAATAGTCATAAAAAGCAATTGCTTGCGTGTGAATTTGTCTTTTTTTAACCTTTTATTTTTGCGTTATTCTTCTTGCTTTAGAGGTGCTACTAACAGGGTTTTATACCATTATGAAATCAACTATCGAATTACTCGAGCACACGGATTTCCCAGCGATCAAACGTCGTGAGTTAACCACGCTACAGGTCAATATGGGTTACTTATGCAATATGTCTTGTGTGCATTGTCATGTGGCTGCCAGTCCTTACCGCACAGAGATGATGTCGCGTGAGCTTGTTGAGTTGATTCTAGAAGTCTTGCAAGCACAAAATATCGAGACGCTTGATTTAACGGGCGGTGCGCCTGAGATGCACGAAGACTTTAAGTATTTGGTTACAACCGCACGTGCCTTGGGTGTAAAAGTAATTGATCGCTGTAATCTGACTATCCTGATGGAAGAAGGGTATGAGGACATGGCGCAGTTTTTGGCAGATAATGCGGTCGAAGTGGTGGCTTCAATGCCCTGTTATTCATTAGAAAATGTCGATAAGCAGCGCGGCAAGGGCGCATTTGATGACAGTATATTGGGATTGCATAAGCTCAATGCGCTTGGCTACGGCAAAGTGGGTTCAAACTTAACGCTCAACCTCGTTTATAACCCGCAAGGAGCGACGCTGCCGCCCAATCAACAGCAGCTTGAAGCGGATTATAAGCGCGAGTTAAAAGCGCATTTTGATATCGAATTTCATCAGTTATTTGCCTTGACCAATATGCCCATTCAGCGTTTTGGTGCGGTGCTATTGGCTAAAAACCAATTCTATCCCTATATGGATTTGCTCAAAGCCAATTACGTGGCCGCCAATTTAACCGAAGTCATGTGCCGATCGACCATTAGCGTTAATTGGTTAGGAGAGTTGTTTGATTGTGACTTTAACCAGCAATTAGAGATTCCAGTGCCCAACAAGTCCCGTCGGCATCTAAGCGATTTGTTAACGCAAAATCCTGCTAGCGATGACATTGCCATTGCATATCATTGCTATGGCTGTACGGCAGGGCAAGGAAGTAGCTGCGGTGGTGCGCTAGAAGAAGAGACAACAGATCAGACGATAGAAAAAACATCATCGATTTAACCGGAGTCAATCATGTCAGTATTTAATAGTACAAGACTTAATAGTAAAAGCCTTTTTTTAAGCAGTGGTTTATTAATCAAAGCGGCAGTGACCACCTCTATCCTGTTAGCCAGTATGGCAAGTTATGCGGATTTTAATCACAGCACTTGGGATAGCTTACTTGATAAAAACGTCACTATGACCAATGGTGGCAAAGCATCTGTCGTCAATTATAATGGTATGAAAGCGGATAAGAGCAAACTTGATAGCTACATGGCGGCGACTGGTAAAATCAGCCAGTCGGAATTTAACGCTTGGAGTAAAGATGAGCAATTGGCATTTTTGATCAACGTCTATAACGCTGGCACTGTAGAGCTAGTCTTGACCAAATATCCTAATATTAACTCGATTAAAGATATCGGCGGTATATTTGGTTCGCCATGGAAACAAGATTTTGTCACTCTATTAGGCAAAAAGCGATCGCTTGATGACATCGAGCACAATCTAATCCGTGGCTCAAAACGCTACAACGAACCACGTATTCACTTTGCAGTGAACTGTGCGAGCATCGGCTGTCCAGCCTTATCAGATGATGCTTTTACAGGGAGTAAATTAGATAAACAATTAGAGCAAGTGACGAGTAAATTCCTCGCGGATAGCAGTCGTAACCGTCTCAAAGGTAATACGTTAGAGATATCACCAATTTTTAAATGGTATAAAGAAGACTTTGAGACTAACTGGCGCGGTACTAATGATTTAGAAGGGTTTTTGGCTCGTTACAGCTCGTCTTTAGGGCTTAATAAGTCGCAAACGGCTGAGCTAAAAGCAGGAAAAGTGAAGATTGGTTATACCGATTATAATTGGAGCCTTAATAAGAAATAATGGTAACAACAAGTAAGAGTACTACTAACTATGACGGCTATGGCGACGGTTTCTATCATTATTCCAGTACTCAATGAGGCAGATAATTTGCCTTTATTGTTTGATAATATCAATAGGCTAAATCCAAACCCGCAGCAAGTGATATTGGTCGATGGTGGTTCAAACGATGATTCTATTGGCATAATCCGCAGTTTTATTAATGAGTTAAAGCCTGATAGTGATCGTAAAATTGATTGGCAAATGACTGAGTCTAAAGCAGGGCGCGCGCTGCAAATGAATACAGGCGCAGCGTTAGCAACTAGCGATGTATTACTATTTTTGCATGCCGATACGCAATTGCCAATGAACGCTATAGAGAGTGTTTCTGAAGCGATGAAACGGGCAGAGTGGGGACGTTTTGATGTGCAAATAGATAGTCGTCAACCGACACTGCGATTGGTCAGTCAAATGATTAATTGGCGCTCACGGTTGAGCGGAATCGCGACAGGCGACCAAGCTATTTTTATTAGCCAGTTTTTATTTGAGCGAATTGGTAATTATCCTAACCAAGCGTTGATGGAAGATATTGAGCTTTGCAAACAGCTAAAAGTTATTGCTAAACCTGCTTGTTTAAAAAGTAAAGTCATCACATCGGCAAGACGTTGGCAACAGCATGGCACTTGGCGGACGATTATTTTGATGTGGCATCTACGTTTTGATTACTGGCGCGGCGTATCAACTGATAATATCAAAGCGCGTTATTATAAATAAAAGAATAAGCTCTTACCATGAATAAGCTCTTACCATGAATCAAAACCAACAAACTTGTATTATCCTCTTTGCCAAATTCCCCGCACAGGGTATGGCAAAAACGCGCTTGCAGCCGGCTCTTGGTATTGAAGGTGCCGCGAAAATGGCGCATAAACTACTATTGCATAGTATAGAGCAAGCCGTCGCCACTGGCTTCACGGTTGAGTTATGCGTCAGTCCTGCGCCAACAGATCCATGCTGGCAAGCGCTTGGTTTGCCTGACTCGCTGCAATGGTCAGCACAAGCAGAGGGAGACTTGGGTTTGCGTATGTTAACCGCCAGTCAGCGTGCATTATACCCTCTTGAATCGAAACGCTTTGAACAGGTTTTATTAATCGGTACAGACTGTCCCAACCTCACAACCATTCGTATTCGACAGGCTGCCCAGCAGTTAGAAACACAAGATAGCGTCATGATTCCCGCTTTTGATGGTGGTTATGTGCTGTTTGGTTTTAAACAAATTGCTGCTCGTTTATTTAGCAATATCGAATGGAGTACGGCGAGCGTAGCAAAGGTTACTCAACAGCGCTTGGCAGAATTGAGCTGGTCTGTAAAGTTGTTAGCACCTTTGCCTGATATCGATGAGCCTGAAGATTTACCGTATTTACCTGAAGATTGGCTTGATGATTAAAAGCTTATTGAGAACTAAAAATTGGTAACGTCTTATCATTTGAGATTTTTAGGTGTTAAAAAGCCATCAAACTATTGTGTAGGCTCTATTGGGTTAATTATAGTTTGATGGCTTTTTTGTTGACAATAAATGCATACTGCTAAGGCAATAATACTAAAATTCTGGTCTTGGTCTTGGTCTTGGTCTTGGTCTCATCGCTCATCGCCTCTACTGGCGTGACTAACGCTTTAGCTAAAGCCGTATGGGCAATAGAGTCGGGCTGTTCTACAGCGAGTAGGGCGACCGCCTGCTTAATCACTGCTTGAGCGTTTTCAGAATTTTTCATTAGATTTCTTATGGCATAATCGGCGCTGACATCCTCTTCGGTAGGATGCCAACTATCAAAATCCGTGACCAATGCTAGCGTCGCGTAAGCCATACTCGCTTCACGAGCAAGCTTAGCCTCTGGCATATTGGTCATACCGATGATATCTGCTTGCATCTGTCGATACCAGTGTGATTCTGCACGAGTGGAGAACTGTGGCCCTTCGATACAGATATAAGTGGCTTTTGCATGACATTGACCTTGAGCTATCTGCGCCTGAGCATAAGCACGCGTTAGAATATCCGCGACTTTAGGACATAAAGGATCAGCCATCGTGACGTGTGCCACTGCACCTTCCCCAAAAAAACTGATGCTTCGATGCTTAGTCATATCGATCATTTGATCGGGAATAACCATATCTAATGGCTTAAGCGCTTCTCTTAGCGACCCCACTGCCGATACCGAAATGACGTAACGTACGCCCAAAGTTTTGAGGGCATAAATATTGGCACGATAAGGCAATTCGGAAGGGGTGAATTTGTGACCTTGACCATGACGAGTTAGAAAAGCGACCTTTACGCCATTTAATTCACCTAAGACAATGTCATCAGAGGGTTTGCCGTAAGGCGTCGATATGCTGACACTGCGTTTATTGGTTAAATCTTGCATCTGATAAAGACCACTACCGCCAATGATGGCGATATCGGCAGATACCGATACCGATACTGCCGCTGACTTTTCTACACTAGATATTGTCATAAAGTTTTTCCCTATTTTAGAGTAACAGATAACGTTGCCAAGATATGTGGTGACGAATTTATAAATTTAGACGGGATCTACTTTAAGTGAGTTGCCTTACGAGACAACTGCTTAGGTTTTATATATAAAATATAATCAATCCTACAGTATGGTAAGAGTGCATTAAGAGCTACCATCTAGTCATTTTATATCAGTATTTTTTGGTCAAATAACCTCGTTTATATTTAGATGATTATAAAGGTTTACAATAGACACAGACTTTGTTTAAATGAATTGTATTATGAAACATTGTTCCGCATAGCAAAACTATATTTGGCTATTAATTCATTATAAGAACTGCTGCTCCTTTACTTAAATAGCTTCGCATATCAAGTATGAGTGTAGAGGGAATCTGGATGGCAGTTTATTTATAGTAAGAATTGCTATATTATTACAGGTCTGTAACGCATCACTATTGATATATTGATGCCGTTAAGTGTATTAACTCGATTATTTCAAGGATGAATTCAATGCTCAACTCTCTAAAATCCCCGTTACTTTTATCAGCAATGTTAAGCGCCACTTTAGGTCTGACGGCATGCTCATCACCAAGTTCAGAAAGTACTGACAGTACGGCAACAGATAGCGCTGCTACTGACACTGCTGCCGACAAGCTTGATACCAAGTTTCTTACCATCGCCACTGGCGGAGCATCTGGCCCTTATAACATCATCGGTACCTCATTATCAGAAGTCTATGTCAAAACCTTTGGGGTCAACTCAAAAACACAAACCACTGGCGCTTCAGTCGAAAACGTCAACCTATTAACCCAAGGCAAGGTCGATATGGTGTTGGCGCTCAGTGATGTAGTCACCGACGCGGTCGAAGGCATAAACAACTTTGATAAGCCGATAACCAACATCCAACAGATTGCAGTCTTGTACCCTAATGTGGTGCAAATTGTCACCACCAAAAAATCTGGCATCAAAAATATTGAAGACCTACGTGGTAAGCGCATCGCTGTGGGCGATCAAGGCTCTGGCACAGAAGTAAATGCTCGGACGCTATTAGAAGGGTTTGGTATCACATATGATGATGTGACCGTTGATTATTTAGGCTTTGCGGAAGCAGCGGACGGTATGAAAGCGGGTAAAATTGAAGCGGCTTTCTTTAGTAGTGGTCTGCCAAACTCTTCATTGATGGAGCTAGAGCAGGGTCTAGACTTACAGTTGATCACCATCAATCAAGACAAGCTAAAAGAAATCATTGCGACTAAGCCTTACTTTAAGACTTTTGAGATTCCTGCTGGCACTTATGGCAATGACGCCGCGATTCCAACCGCAGCAATCATGAATGCTCTATTGGTTAGCTCAGAGTTATCTGAAGCAGATGGTTACAAGCTGACCAAAGCATTATTTGACAATTTAGACGGTCTAAAAACAGCGCACCAAGCGGCTAATGATATTAGCTTAGCAACCGCTCGTGAAGGTATGGTCGCACCTATCCATCCTGGCGCTAAAAAGTACTATGATGAGCAAGCAGCTAAATAAGCGTTTAGGGTTATTGATTGGCGTGGCAGGCATTGCCGCGCTGGTTTTTTTTACGCTATGGCATCTCTTTGTCCGTCAGCCTGTGGTGGAAGTGCGTGTCGCAGGCGTTGATGGTGCTAATGATAAAGTTTGCTACTTTGTCGAGCCAAATTTTCAATTGCGCTGGATACACTCTGTAGAAAAACAATGGTGGGAAGAGCAATACCAACGTATAGACAGCAGCAGTACAGAAGACGCTGAATTGCTGCTGACCACCACTTATTTTGAAGCTTTTGGGGCGGGCACACCCTCAACCGAAGCGCTTGCTACGATACAAAAACCTGGCTATCTGGGTTATCAAATCAATGAGAAATTGCCTAAGCTTAATTGGGTGGTCTCACGGCTTACCAAAGGTGAGATTGACTATGGTAACTACCAGATGCTCATTCATCGCTGGGTGCCAGACTATTCTGAAGTAACGATCATGCCGAAAACGTATGGTTTCATTGATAGATTTAACAAGGATTTGTGTCATGAACTCCCAAGTGATGGATCACAATAATGTGACAACGATGTCAGATAACCATATCAATAACGACTTGCCTATACATTCCAACACGGATGCTGATACTCATGTCGACGCTGAACTTGAGGCGCAAGCCCACAATAAAGCCATATTAGAAAAGTATGATAGAGAATCCATCACAAGGCACATCACTCAAGGACCAGTGAAGTATTTTATCGCTGGACTTTGCATTTTATATTCACTGTTTCATTTATATATCACTTTTAATCCCATGCCAGCGCTGCTACAGCGCTCTGTACACGTGGGCATTGGTTTTGCGCTGATTTTTTTGATTTTCCCCGCAAGTAAAAAAAGCAGCCGTCAGCGCGTGGCATGGTATGACTGGATTTGGTTTGCCCTGTCATTGTCTGGCATGGCTTATCTGATATATGAGTATCAAGATATCGTGACCTCACGTGGCGGTATGGCCAATCAGATGGATGTGATATTTTCGCTGATTACGGTGGTCTGCGTATTAGAAGGTAGTCGCCGTATCACAGGTTGGATTTTACCGATATTGGCAGGGATATTCTTGGCGTATCCGTTTGTCAGCCATTTGGATTTTATGCCAGACCGGTTACTGACTCGTCCTTATGATATGGGTGATATTTTTGGTCAATTATTCTTAAAAACGGAAGGTTTATATTCTGTTGCGATTGGTGCATCGGTCACTTTTATCTTTTTATTCATTCTTTTTGGTGCATTCTTAGCGCGCTCGGGAATGGGACAGCTGTTTAATGATTTGGCATTGGCAATTGCGGGTCATAAAAAAGGTGGTCCGGCAAAAGTGGCGGTCATCTCTAGTGGTTTTATGGGCAGTATTAATGGCTCTGCTTTGTCAAACGTGGTCAGTACTGGTGCTTTTACCATTCCGTTGATGAAAAAGGTTGGTTATCACAAAGATTTTGCGGGTGCCGTTGAGGCGAGTGCCTCTGTTGGCGGGCAAATATTACCGCCGATTATGGGCGCGAGTGCCTTTATTATGGCGGAGACAACAGGCTTGCCGTATAGCACAATTGCGTTGGCGGCCTTATTGCCAGCGATATTGTATTATCTGGGCGTCATTGCACAGGTGCATTTTCGCGCTGGTCGTCGTGATCTAAAAGGTATCGCTAAAGAAAGCTTGCCAGCCGTGAAAGAAGTATTAAAAGCCCGCGGTCATATGCTGCTACCGATTGTATTTTTGATTTTCTTATTAATCAGAAATGTGCCCGTTGGTTATGCAGCGGCTTATACCATTGGTTTTACTGTCGTGGTTAGTATGCTGCGTAAAGAGACCAGAATGGGTTTCTCTGACATTTTGGGTGCATTAGAAGATGGTGCACGCCAGTCGCTCGCGGTAATGGCTGCTTGTGCAGTCGTCGGTATTATCATCGGAGTCGTGAGTCTAACCAGCTTTGGAACGGTGATGACCTCATCAATTGTCACACTTGGTGCAGGATCGTTATTTTTCACACTCATTTTGACCATGCTTGCCTCGATGGTATTGGGCATGGGACTGCCGTCTATTCCTGCCTATATTATTACAGCAACGATGGCAGCACCAGCCTTAGCTGGTTTTGATATTCCAATTTTATCAGCGCACATGTTTGTTTTTTACTTTGGTATTTTTGCCAATATTACACCGCCTGTGTGTCTAGCCGCCTTTGCTGGTGCGGGCATATCTGGTGGCGATCCGATGAAGACAGGATTTTTATCGCTCAAACTGGCACTCGCCGGATTTATCGTGCCGTTTATGTTTATCTATAGTCCAGCGATGTTAATGATTGATCCTACTGGGCTTGCGGTAACTGCTAAGGACTTCCCGCTACCACCTATTATCGATATTATCACGGTAGTATTGACGTCAATTACGGGTGTTATCGCACTTAGTGCAGCATTAGAGGGTTATTTTAAAAGCGATATGAGCCCAGTAACACGCGTTATTTTGGCAATCGGAGCTTTGCTGTTAATCTATCCTGGAATAACGACTGGTCTAGTGGGTGGCATGATCGTTATTGCTATCGCCATCCTTAATACTAGAAACAGTGGCGAGCCAACGCCTACTTTAACCATTTAAGACGTTGCGGTTGAAGGTTTTAAAAATCTATTAAAGCTAAAAAAAGGGTGAATAACATAAAATGTTATTCACCCTTTTTACATGCTCAGCTTAAGTTTTAAGTATTAGCTCATTAAACCCCGACACTTAGCAGCCAAGTTTGCCTTCTGCTGCCAAGGCTTTTTTGCTACGAATCGGTGCAGGGCAGTCTTCGCCGTAATATTGACGATCGGCAAAGTAGCTTGAGCGTACCATTGGGCCTGCCCAAATGTTAAAGAAGCCGATTTTTTTACCATAGTCCATATAACGCTGGAACTCATCTGGATGGACGTAACGATCGACAGGCGCGTGGTTTTTACTGGGTTGTAGATACTGACCAACCGTAATCATATCCACATTATGTGCCTTTAAATCGTCAAGTAGCGCATAAATTTCTTCTTCAGTCTCACCAAGACCGACCATAAAACCACACTTGGTCGCGATATCAGGACGGCGCTCTTTATAGAGCTTGAGCAAATCTAACGAATGCTGATAGTCAGAGCCTGGACGGAACGCTTTATACAGGCGAGGCACGGTTTCGATGTTATGGTTAAAGACATCTGGCGGTGTTTCAGTTAACAAGTCTAGCGCGATATCCATACGACCACGGAAATCAGGCACCAATATTTCAATGAGGCAATTCGGGCTAAGTGCGCGAGATTCATTGAGCACTTCAACGAAATGCATCGCGCCGCCATCTTTTAGATCGTCACGATCCACAGAGGTGATTACCGCATACTTAAGCTGCAAACCTAAAATAGTCTCGGCAGTGTGACGCGGCTCATCTGCATCTAGCTCATTCGGACGACCATGACCGACGTCACAGAACGGACAGCGACGGGTACAGATATCACCCATAATCATAAAGGTCGCGGTGCCATCAGCGAAGCACTGCGGCAGGTTAGGGCAGGCCGCTTCCTCACAAACGGTATAGAGCTTTTGCTCGCGCAAGGTGGCTTTGATACGAGCTACTTCAGCGGGCGAGGACATTTTAACCCGAATCCAATCTGGCTTTTTCTTGGCCTCGATGGTCGGAATCACTTTAATTGGGATACGGGCAACTTTATCATAGCCACGTAGTTTTTCGCCTTGGATGGCTTTTTTAGGTTTGACCTTAGCAGCAGGCACATGTGTTTGTACGGCAGTTGTCATAATAAAGTATCTCTTAACCCTTTATAGTATAAGGGTTTATGGAATTATTAGAATGTGTTGTGAGTGAGGACATTATAGCAGAAACTTAGGGGCTAATTTTCAATGAATAATGTTTAACTGATCATTTTGAGGTGGATCATTAAGGCTACTATGGTTTGTCTCGCAACCATAGTTTTAAATATCTATATCAATATCCAACTCATTCAGGATTTCTATGGCAGCACGAAACGCTTCTTGAGTAGCAGGTGCCCCGCAATAAGGCAAGCTGTGCATTAATACTTCTCGAATCTCAGCGACACTTGCGCCATTATTGATGGCACCTCGAATGTGCCCTTTTAGCTCAGTGGGGCTTTTTTGCGCAATTAAAAAAGCGATGGTGATTAATGAGCGGTATTTGCGTGGCAATACTGAGTCATCTTGCCATGTGCTGCCCCAAGCGTGTTCGATAATCCAGTCTTGTAATGGTTGGGTAAATCCAGTCGTGCTGTCAAGCGAGCGTTTGACATGTGCCTCACCCATTACTTCGGTGCGAACTTTCAGACCGTTTTGATAATTAGCGTTGCTCTTTATATGGCTGTTTTCCATATGGCTGTTTTCTCTATTTTTGTTTTCCATTGCACTACTATCCATATCATCATCCTTAATGTTTATTCGTTTAGTATATGGTTAATAAAAGTTGTTTTTTCAAGCGTTATTTTTCTAAGTGATATTTTCTCTAAGCTATCGTATCAAGATGATATTTTATCAAATAATATCCTACAAAGCGTCTAGCAGTCACAGCGTCTTTATTTAATCATAAATCGAGGGGTGCTTGACTAAAATGACAAGCTGTATATCGATTGTGAAAGGCTGCTCAATCATATTGTTGATGGTACTATTTATATAATAAATGTTCAATATGAGCCCTTTATAACCGCTTTATGAGCCTTTTAAAGGCTGAGCCATTAACATTTAGAGCGTTTTAAGCTATGATTGCACCAATAATTATTCCATCTAGTATATAGACGCAGGCGGTCATGCTGACTACCCACGTAATGTACTAATACTCCCAACTGACGAGGACGACTATTGTGTTAGAAGCTTATCGTAAACATGTCGAAGAACGTGCTGAGCTAGGAACGGTTCCGCTACCACTGAATGAAAAACAAGTAGCAGAGTTGGTTGAACTACTAAAGAATCCACCAGCAGGCGAAGATGCGTTCTTGATGAACCTGCTAGAAAACCGTATTCCTGCTGGCGTTGACCAAGCGGCTTACGTTAAAGCAGCGTTTTTAGCAGCGATCCTTAAGGGTGAAACCTCTTCACCACTTATTAGCAAGCAAAAAGCCGTTCAAATCCTAGGCACGATGCAAGGTGGCTACAACGTTCAACCATTGGTTGCTGCACTGGATGACGCGGAAGTGGCACAAGATGCTGCTGAAGCGTTGAAAAAGACATTACTGGTGTTTGACGCGTTCAATGACGTGACTGAAAAAGCAGAAGCGGGCAATGCTATCGCTAAAGAAGTGGTTCAATCTTGGGCTGACGCTGAATGGTTCTTGAACCGTGATGCTGTGCCAGCAAAGACGACTTACACGACGTTTAAAGTGACTGGCGAAACCAACACTGATGACTTGTCGCCTGCGCAAGATGCGTGGAGCCGTCCTGATATCCCATTGCATTCATTGGCTATGCACAAAAACTCTCGCGACGGCATCACGGCTGACGAAGAGGGCGTTGTCGGTCCAATGAAGCAAATCGAAGCGTTAAAAGAAAAAGGCCATCCACTCGCTTATGTTGGTGACGTGGTAGGTACAGGCTCTAGCCGTAAATCTGCGACCAACTCAGTATTGTGGCTCATGGGCGATGATATCCCTAACGTGCCAAACAAACGTGGCGGCGGTCTAGTACTTGGTAACAATATCGCTCCTATCTTCTTTAACACGATGGAAGATTCTGGCGCATTGCCAATCGAAAAAGTAGCCGTTGATAACCTAAACATGGGTGATGTATTTGACATCTATCCTTATGAAGGCAAAATCACTAAACATGATTCAGATGAAGTGTTGTCTACGTTCAAATTGAACTCACCAACATTGCTTGATGAAGTTCGTGCTGGCGGTCGTATTCCATTGATCGTTGGTCGTGGTTTGACCAATCGTGCTCGCGCATACATGGGTCTTGGACATTCAGATATCTTTGCTAAGCCAGAAGAGCCAGTTGATACGGGTAAAGGTTTTACCCTAGCGCAAAAAATGGTCGGTAAAGCTTGTGGTCTAGAGGGCGTACGTCCTGGTATGTACTGTGAGCCTAAAATGACGACTGTAGGATCGCAGGATACGACTGGTCCGATGACTCGTGATGAGCTAAAAGATTTGGCTTGCCTAGGTTTCCAAGCAGACTTAGTAATGCAGTCATTCTGTCACACTGCCGCTTATCCAAAACCAGTTGACGTTGAGACTCAGCACACACTACCTGACTTTATCATGAACCGTGGCGGCGTAAGCTTACGTCCAGGTGATGGTATCATTCATAGCTGGTTGAACCGTATGCTATTGCCAGATACCGTTGGTACTGGTGGTGACTCGCATACGCGTTTCCCAATGGGTATCTCGTTCCCAGCTGGTTCTGGTCTGGTAGCATTTGCCGCAGCGACTGGTGTTATGCCTCTAGATATGCCTGAATCTGTCCGTGTACGCTTCGTTAGCGAACGTCAGGCTGGTATCACGTTGCGTGACCTAGTACATGCGATTCCTTATCAAGCGATTAAAGAAGGTCTATTGACCGTTGATAAGAAAGGCAAAATCAACGAGTTTAATGGTCGTATCCTTGAGATCGAAGGTCTAGAAGACTTGACCGCTGAGCAAGCATTTGAGCTATCTGATGCCTCAGCTGAGCGTAGTGCTGCTGGTTGTACCATCACCTTGTCTGAAGCGTCAGTGACTGAGTACTTAAACTCAAACATTACCCTTCTAAAATGGATGATCTCAGAAGGCTATGGCGATGCGCGTACTATCAGCCGTCGTATCGAGCAGATGCAAGAATGGCTAGCGAACCCAAGCCTATTACGCGCTGATGCTGATGCTGAATACGCCATCGACATGACTATCGATATGAGCACGATTAAAGAGCCTATCCTTTGCTGCCCGAACGATCCAGACGATGCAAAAACATTGGCTGATGTCGCTGGCGATACCATTGATGAAGTATTCATTGGTTCATGTATGACCAACATCGGTCATTTCCGCGCTGCGGGTAAACTGCTACAAGACGTACCAGCAGGTAGTTTGAAAACTCGTCTATGGATTGCGCCGCCGACTAAGATGGATGCGCGTCAGTTGATGGAAGAAGGTTACTACAACATCTACGCTCAAGCCGGCGCTCGTACTGAGATGCCAGGTTGTTCACTATGTATGGGTAATCAAGCACGTATCGCACCGAAGTCTACGGCGGTATCGACGTCAACTCGTAACTTCCCGAACCGTCTCGGTCAAGGCGCTAACGTATACCTAGCTTCTGCAGAGCTTGCAGCCGTAGCAGCGGTACTTGGTAAGTTGCCAACCAACGAAGAATATCAGCAGTACGCTGGTATGCTTGATAGCATGGGCGAGGAAGTGTATCAGTACATGAACTTCGATCGTATGGATTCTTATACTGAAGAAGCCGACAAAATTAACGTTGCTCAATTGACCTAATCTTGAGTATACAAGCTTTTAAAATTAGAAGCTTTATACTAAAAACTTTATACGTAAGACAAAAAACCCCCGTATCGTGATGATGCGGGGGTTTTTGTTATGAGAAAAGAGAGATAGATGATTTTATATAGTTTTTTGCGTAGACTATTCAAACAGTTTGGTTTGATATATATTTTAAATATAAAAATATTTAGAGGGTGTATTTGTGAAGTTTGAAGATTATTATTGCATGAGACAAATAGAAGAGAGAGGCCTTAAAAGTGAAAATGTTGCTACTAATAAAGAATATAGTCAGTTCAAAATAAAAGTGTTATGCCTTGGACAAAGATCATAAAACAATTTGGATAAGTCGTTTTCCATCCAGCCTTGGCGTAGAAACTTTACCTGAGCCCATTTTTCTCGATAGGGTTCAGATCAGGGCTGTACGGCGGTAGCCAAAGAATACGATGACCATGCCTGTTCAGTAGCTTTTGAATGCGTTTATTCTTATGAAATCTGGCATTATCCATCACAATCACGCATTTGGTTTTAAGACTTGGGATTAGCTTGTGTTTGCACCAGTCGTAGAATATGCTGCTGTTAATGTTGTGCTTAAAGTAATCTAGTGCAAACAGCATCTTTTCATATAGAGCACCGATAACGTTGGTTCGCTTTTTACCTTGCCAGTTGTAACTATCGATACAGGGTTTACCAATCGGTGCATAACCATGAGAGCGAATGGTCTCGTGCTCAAAGCCGCTTTCATCCATATAGACGATGGGATAGCCTTGTTGTTTAAAGTTATCAAGCTTACTGTGGTATATCGCTCTTTTGATCGGACAGGCTTTTGGGTGTTCTAAGGTCTTTTTTGACTGATGCCAAGTCGCTTTAGGGCATGATAAATGCCTGTTTTACTACAGTTTAGACGACGAGCTCGCTCATACTGGTAATCATCGGGATGCTCTTTAACATCATTAAGTAGCACGTCATCTGGTATTTTATAGGGTTTGGTTTGCCTGGTTGTTTTGCTATGAACACGTCTCTTCCAGTTTTGTATGGTGGTTGGGCTGAGATTATAGAATTCAGCCGCCTCGGCAAAGGTCATACCATCATCTAAGCTTTTTAGTACTTGTTTGCGAAAATCTAGCGAGTAAGTCATGGTCTTTATAATAACAATTGGGTTTGATAATTAGTTTATAACACTTTTAGGTGGGCTTGACTATATACTGATTCCTTAGATGAGTACCGCCAAATTGATGATATTATTCTTGATTTTCATAATAATTTTTATGTTTTTGAGGATTTTTCAAATAAACTTTATACATTCATGCTTTTAATAGTTATGGTTTTTTTAGTATTGAGCTTTAGCTCTTTCAGCTTTTTATCAATATCCATGGCAAGTTTAGAATTTTTAAAATATTTTTTTGATATACCTGTTGAAAAATTTTTTATAATAAAAGCATGGTATACCTCTATAGGATCAATCGTAATTTCAGCAATTTTATTTGCTTTTTTTCTGTTTTTAAGAGATAAAGGGTATCAAAGTAGCTATTACAAAAGGTTGTTAAAAACTGATAAGACTAGTAATGAGTATACTATAGTCAATCCAGAATAAAATTGGTACAACCCATATCATGAAACAGCTTAGGTAAATTATTCTCCATCCACCCTTGTCGTAGAAACTTAGCCTGTGCCCATTTTTTTTCAATAGGGTTTAAATCAGGGCTGTAAGGCGGTAGAAATAACAAGCGATGACCATGCCTGTTGAGTAATCTCTGAACGCGTTTATGAAAGCTGGCGTTATCCATGACGATTACGCATTTTATTTTAAGACTTGGTATTAGCGTGTTTTTGCACCAGTTGTAGAATATGTCGCCATTGATATTCTTTTCGAAGTAATCAAGTGCAAATAACGCTTTTTCATATAAGGCACCAATAACATTGGTGCGTTTTTTACCTTGCCAGTTATAGCTATCGATGCAAGGGGTACCAATAGGTGCATAGCCATGAGAGCGGATGGTCTCAGCCTCGAAGCCACTCTCATCCATGTATACAATTGAATAGCCTTGAGCGATGTAGTCGCCCAGTTTACTTAGATATTTAGCTCTGTTTAATGGGCAAGCTTTTGGATGCTCTAAGGTCTTTTTTTGACTGATACCAAGACGTTTTAAAGCGGCCTCGATGCCCGACTTACTACAGCCAAAACGCTGTGCTCTCTCGTACATGTAATCGTCTGGATGCTGTTCAACATCTTTTAATAAAGCTTCGTTAGGTATTTTACTGGGTGGTTTATTGCGAGTGAGTTTAATACTAGGATCTTTGAGCCAATTCTGTAGCGTGGCCTTACTAATGTCATAAAATGCACAAGCTTGTCTGATACTCATATCTTGTTGTTCGACACTTTTAATCACTTGAGCACGGAAGTCTGCTGAATAAGTCATAATCTTTTTACTTTTCGCTTGTTTTAAAACTACTGTACCACTTTTATAAAATATCTACTATAGTAAGGGTTTTAATAAGTTTAAAGATTTTACAGTAAGAGATTATAGAATACATTGGATTAATTGCCTATTCGCTCCGAAAGATATTGAATATGTATTCGAAACTTATAATAGCTACGTTAATCACAAAGATGATTTAGATCAAGTCGCTAGTGTAAAAGGTATTTTTACTATATTTGCAACAGGTGGTATAGGATTTTTGGCATCTTATCATGCAAATGTACAAAGTAAAAGTCCAGATTTTTTTCAAAAGACCCACAATTTTTCTTTAATTTATCATTTATGATTTTTTATGCTTTATTATTTGTATCTTTGATATATTTCATATTTTACCTTATGAAGGATTTATTCTTTGATTTTATAGACCTCTTTAGAAAGAATAATGAGGTTACGGAGGTTAGAAAAAAAAGACTTGCCTATTATATATAGTTAAGTCGTTATAAAATCGATACAGCCTATATAGTTAAGTCGTTATAAAATCGATACAACCTATATCATGAAATAGTTTAGGCAGATTATTCTCCATCCAACCTTGGCGTAAAAACTTTGCTTGTGCCCACTTCTTTTCAATGGGGTTGAGATCAGGACTGCAGGGTGGCAGCCATAGAATGCGACGGCCATGCCTGTTCAGTAATCTCTGAATACGCTTATTTTTATGAAACCGAGCATTATCCATGACAATCACGCATTTAGTCTTGAGACTTGGAATAAGCGTGAACTTGCACCAGTCATAAAATATATGGCTGTTGATATTCTGTTCAAAGTAATCAAGCGCAAACAGTACTTTCTCATAGAGAGCACCGATGACGTTGGTACGTTTTTTTGCTTGCCAGTTGTAGCTATCAATACAAGGGGTTCCAATCGGTGCATAGCCATAAGGTCTGATAGTTTCAGCCTCAAAGCCACTTTCATCCATATATACTATGGGATAACCTTGCTGCATAAAGCTACTAAGCCTACTCTGATACTGAGCTCTCTTTATCAGACATGCTTTTGGATGCTCCAGTGTCTTTTTTTTGACTGATGCCAAGACGCTTTAGAGCATTGAAGATGCCCGTTTTACTACAATTTAATCGACGAGCTCTTTCGTAGTTATAATCATCAGGGAATCTTCTTACGTCTTCAATCAATGCGTCATCAGGTATTTTAGTCGGTGCTTTATTTCTGGTTGTTTTAGGGGCTAAATTCTGCTGCCAGCTGTGAATGGTGCTGGTGCTAAGTCCATAAAACAGGGAAGCTTCACGTATGGTCATACCATTAGCGATGCTAGAAAGTACCTGCTTGCGATAGTCTATTGAATAAGTCATCGTTTATTTCATTAAATGCAATTGTTAATAGGATTGTATCGGTTTTATTTGGATTAGACTATACATCAGTCTAGAGTATTAAGGGTTAAAGGAAAATATAGGAAGTTAATAAATAATGCTGCTTTAACCAGTCTTGGGAAGTAGCTAAAAGCTAGGTTTTCCAGATAGCTTTATAATAAATTTATCTCATGTATAATATAAGTGCAGGCGGAAACCGTGGCTCTGTACTGAATCTATCTTTTCTATCTCGGGACGGACCGATACTTTGATAGGCACTTCTTGTTTACGCTCAAGTGCTCTGGAGTCTTGGTTGATTACTTTATCCCCACTCAAACGTCGTATCGTCTATGTGACTATCTTCGAGATTATCGCTATTATTTCTTCTACTTTTGTATTGATGAAACTTAGCGGTAGCGACGCGGCAGAATCCTTACCAGTTGCTGTGATGGTGTCATTGGCAGCAGTGATTTGGAACTTCTTATACAATACAGCTTTTGAAGCGTGGAACGTCGTAAGCATGTGGCAAAGCGCACCTTACTCATTCGCAGTGCGCATGCATTAGGGTTTGAAGGCGGCTTGGTATTGATTTGCTTACCGCTATATATGATTTGGTATGACGTTGGTTTAATCAAAGCCTTTATGATGGAAGCGGCGTTACTGCTATTTTTCTTGGTTTATACCTTTATCTTTACCTTGGGTTTTGACAAGATATTTAGCTTACCGCATCACTATAAGACAGCCTCTGATTCTTAAGAGTTAAACGTGTTACTTAAAGATATGCTTAATACAGAATTTTCTTGATACTGTATGACCCAAAAATAAAAGGCTGCCATTAGGTAGCCTTTTTGATGATAGCGCAAAAAAGAGTGTGATCAGGTTATTATTTACCTTGATAAACTGGCTTACGTTTTTCCATAAATGCGGTAATACCTTCTTTAAAATCATTTGTTTTAGCAAGCATGGTCTGTTGATCCACTTCCATATCGAGCGCTTCATTGAGGCCCATATAAGCGTGCGTGTTAATCATATGCTTCATTGACGCTAATGCTTTTCCGGGCAGATTGCTCAGGCGCGTTGCCAATGCCAATACGCTAGCATCCAGCTCGTCGCTACTGACCACATCATTAACCAAGTTTAAGCGTGCCATATCTTCCGCTTTGAGTTTATCGCCAAGCATGACCATCTCAGTGGTTTTAGCCACACCGATCAATTGATTCAGTAAATAAATGCCGCCAGCATCTGGTATTAGACCGATATTGACAAAGGCTTGCACAAATTTGGCATTGTCAGCGGCTATGCGAAAATCACAAGTCAGTGCCAAGTTCATGCCAGCACCTGCTACTGCGCCTTCTAATTTAGCGATAATAGGCTTATGAATATTACGCAACTTTAAGCTAATCTCAGCGACTTCGCCAACCATGAAATTTAGCTTATTCGAAAGCGCCTCGCTTTCCATGCCGTTTTCTAACATCTCACCGATATGCCCGCCACTTGAAAAGTTATTGCCTGCGCCTTGCAGGATGATGACTCTGACGTCTTTATCTTCATCTGCATTCGTCAGTGCGTTCATCATGGCATCTTTTAGCACTGTGCTAAAGGCATTCAGTGTTTTGGGATCGTTCATCGTGATGGTTGCGATATGGTTTTCTACTTGATATTCGACGAGAGGGTGTGACATGGTTAATATCCTTAATTGAGTTTTCTATAAAACGTTTTTGGTAACACTAGCTATTGGCAGTAAATGTGACAAATAATGCAATGCCAAATACTATAGCAGTTTGAGCTTATTATAAAAGCAGGATCTGTGCGCGCTTAAGACATGATTCAGGTATGGTGTTTTTTGCTGCTATCATATTGCTAAAATTATTAAACCTACCATTCAAAAATAAGGCTACTATCTGTAGAAAGGTTGAATTATGCTAAGGCATGTCCTCAATTCAATCGAGCATTCTCTACATGGGCTAAAAATGGCTAAATTTTGCCAAACTGCGTCAACTAGCTGATGAATATATCGATATTATTTGTGCTATTTTCCTTGTTTGGTGGCAATCTATCTCATTTTTTTTACCATTTTTAAAATGAAGACACGCTCTAGAAGGCAGGTTTTAAAAGACTGATTTTTTATTTATTAAACCAACAAGGAAGTGGTTATGCCAATTATTCATGTCAATAATGTTGAACTTTATTATGAAGACAGCGCGCCAAACGATAAGCAAAAACCCGTCATGGTATTTGCCCACGGTCTGCTGTGGAATACACACCTATTTGACAAGCAAGTTGAGTATTTCAAAGCTGGTTATCGCTGTATTACGTTTGATTTTCGGGGACAAGGTCAGTCTGAAATAACCAAGTCTGGCTATGATATGGAAACCTTAACCGAGGATACATTGGCATTATTAAAGGCACTAGATATTCATAAATGCCATTTGTTAGGGTTGTCGATGGGTGGATTTGTCGCCCAGCGTGTCGCGCTCAAACGCCCTGAGCTATTGCTGTCGCTTACCCTGTTAGAGACTTCTGCTGATCCTGAAGATCCCAAAAACGTGCCGCAGTATCGTAAGCTGGTCAAAGCCATTCGTTGGTTGGGTCTCAAACGCGTGAGTAACAAGGTCATGCCTATTATGTTTGGCAATACTTTTTTGACAGATAAGTTGCGTAAGTCTGATCGTAAGCAGTGGTTAACGATGCTACAAGGCAATCGCAAAGGCGGAGTCATTAAGGCAACAACGGGCGTCATTGAGCGGGCAGGCACCTACGATCAGCTAGGGAGTATTACGGTGCCGACATTAATTGTGGTTGGTGATGAGGACACAGCAACCCCTTATTCAAAGGCTGAACGTATGCATTTTGCGATTGCAGGGTCTAAATTGGCAGTGATCAAGGGCGCTGGTCATACCGCCACCGTAGAAGAGCCTGAACAGGTCAATCGAGTGATTAACACCTTTTTAGCGGACTGTGTCTAGTTTTGAGTTGGTCTTGAAATAGCCTTAAATAAGGCATCGTTTTAATAGTAATAGAGTGATGACATCTTTGTGCTAAAAAAGCCGTTATCTTGAATGTGATAACGGCTTTTTTATTGAGCGCATGTAAAAGAGTGCATTTAAAATATTGATTTGAAATATTAATTTGAAATTAGGGCACGTAATCATTTTTAGCCCATTTAGGCGCTTTCGTTCAGATTGAGGACATGCCCTATTAACCTTAAGACTTTTATTTATAACCGTGCCGTATAGTCATTATTACCGTCATCAAGGGTGCCACATGCCTCGGCACGATTGACGATTTCTGTTGCCCACGCGCGATGGGTAGCAGGCCCTAGCATAGTATTATTATATTTAAACACCGCTTTCGCCTCGCTATGCAAGATTGCTTGCGCCTCATCTAAAATGCTCAATGGTACGCAATAGGCTTGTTGCACCAGCGCAATTTGGCTTGGATGAATGACCGTTTTGCCGACCAATCCTAAGCTAACATCGCGGGTTAGCTCTTGCATAAATAGCGTTGGCTGATCCAAATATTCAAAGACAGGCGCTGTTAAATAAAAGCCATGCGGCACAAAGCAGCCGAGCAGCTGATAGGCAAGGGTGCCGATAGGAGTATCATAAACGATGCTGTTTTTGGGACGGCGCAAACGCAATGCTGCAAACAAATCATTGCCGCCGATACGTAAGGCAAAAACTGGCTGGCTAAAGGCTTCTTTAAAACCAATGGCCAATTCCTGATTATGGTGCGGATTAAATAGCGCTGCGGTTTCAAGCGTCGGCATCAATAGTTGCTCAGTGCTCAGATTTTGACAAGCCATACGCCAATTAGACAGACTATACATATCGACTTTTGGCATGACAAAGCCATCAATTAAATCGATATGGGCAAAACCTGATAGCTGCTCTAACATCGCTGGATGACGCGGGCGTATAAATACCAGCGGGCGTGTTGGTTGCTCAATCTGAATGTCGGCATGTTTCGATGGATCATTGATGCTATCGACATGCGTCGCCCATGTATGCAGCAACGTTTGCAAGCGCTCAAGTGCCAGCTCAACATCATTATGGCTGACGGCATCTTCTAGGCAGATGATAATACTATTAATCGTTGGTAATTTATCACGCTTAATGACTTGCCAAATATCTTGGCGAGTTGCTGGCATGTATAGGCTAGCCCCCAACTGATACGGGTGATGCGCATGTGGTTTGAGCATCGCATGACGCTCAGTAATAAGGTGAGCGTAAGACTGGGTATTTTGATAAAGAGTAGACTCGTTGTTTTGCATATCTGACATAATTGGCATCATCAATAGTGATAAGTGAATGGGTATAAAATCTAAGAGGTATCATCAAGTGGCATGGCTCAGCAGCAATGACCGCAAACCCAAAAATACGTTTGGTAATGTCAAATTCGTTTAGCCGACAAGAAGGAGTACTTGTACTTTTTTCTTTCGCTGCTTTGGTTTTGAGATGGGTCTGGTTTATAAAAACCGCGAGAGTAGCAATGATTAATGGTCTTCGCTACGTTGCTTGATAAGCGGGATGGCTTGATAGGGATGTATTTTATCACCTAATACACTAACAATGATATTTCGCTGGGCACATAAATGTCTTAGCAGTATGGTATCAGGATGATCAGCGCTGGCTAACAGTATGCGTTCAGGGTCACGGCGCAATATCGCCCGTGTTGCCTCTGCAATCGTTGGCTTAATGCGGTTACGATTGCTGATATCGTAGTCTGCTGCCAGCTTGTCGATTAAAGCAGCTGTCTGATAGCGCGGCTGCTGAAACGTCGGCAAGCATTGCAAAGGTGGGGCTAATGCACGGCGCGCTGCATCGATATGAGCGATGAAAGCTAAGCTATGGTCGACCTCAATTAAGTTATCATAAAACACGCTGCGGTGTAGCCCTAATGCTGGCTCGGTATATAAGCTACGTGATATAAGCCCCGACACCGTACTATTTAATAGCCCTGACGGAATTAGCCAGTCATCAATGCTAGCTGCAAGCCAAGCAACGCCAGCTGGATCAGCCAGCGTTAATAAGGGAATAACACCTGCGCCTTGATGAAAGATATTGGCAAAGTTTGCATGGCTAGGATCGCTAAATTTTTCTAAACTATAAGCAAGCTCTTGATAAATCGCGCCTTTACCCGTCCAGCCGTCAACAAATACGATAGGACTGTCTGGATGAGCATTTAATATCATTTGTAACGCAACTGGATCAAGTCCGCGGTCGCGAATGATGCTGATTCCATAATGCATGCTCGGCAAAGCAGAGCTGCTATTAACGTCTGCTAACGCACGCTGCAACAAAACGCCAACTGGCAAACCTGCGCGCACCAAACTGACTAAGACTAGCGGGCGCTCATTACTAACGGTATGTTCATTTCGAGATTTTTGAAAAATATGATGTAGCGTATAAGCCAAATTAGCAATATCAGTGGCAGTCCTCTCAGCTCCTTGCTCTAATGCTTGCGTGTATAGCTGCTCATGCATAGCAGTAGGCGCTTGCTCCAAGGTCAACATATCAGAATAATGACGTTGCCCACTTTGAATAAGTGCTTCTTTTTGACTGACTGGCACATCGGCGACCGCGTCTTTAGCGACTATATCGAGCAGTACGGTCACATCACTGGCAAGATAGCTGCCTGAGCCATATGCCTCTAATTTTTGAATATTAGGGTTCGTTATATGATGGGTCATAAAATAATTTCTACTTCTATAAACGGCGGCGATTATTGTTTTTATTTAGGAGAGGTTAAGTGTTTAGAATGATTGAGAGCTAAGTAGTTCATGCAACTGACCATGATTGGGCATACCATACCAGTCAAGCAGCTGTAAAAATGGTAAATCAGCCAGACTGTCACCAAAGCCAAAACTTGGTCGTTGACTGTCTAAATGATTAGCTAACAAGAACTGTACAGCATGGCGCTTATGAACTGCGTGCGGCAATATCGCTAGATTATTCGCATTCACATGCACATAAAAATCCTGCTCAAAGTCTCGTATTAACGTTGGCAGTTTTGCAGCGAGATCTACTAATGCTTGATGGTCTTTTTGCCCATGCTTAATAGCCAGATAAATGGTTAATTCTCTATCATCAGCGCCATTACTAAAGCTATCGATATGTGGTGTAAAGACCAGCTGGCTACTGTCATTTTTGCTGTGATTCGCGAATAGCTTGCTCAGCTGCTGCAATTTTTCTTGCAATGGCGCAAGCTTACTATACATATGCTGTTGCCACTGGGCTTGTAACATACCGTCTTTGTCAAGAATAATCGCGCCATGAGTCAAAATTTGCCAGCTATCAAAAGGCAGTTTAACGCGCTGGATTTCACTACGGTCACGTGCCGTCACTACGATTAGATCAGTGCTAGCAAGTAGCCAGTTAAAAAACGTGGCTTGGCGCTGACTCATAAAACTTAATGGCTCGCCTTGTTTGTTAACGGTTGCGCAAACTAAGTTTTCAGTTTCAGTGGTGGGTAAGTCCCATACGTCAATTTTACGCTGAGTTTGAAATAGCGTATCGTCCAAATCCATCAGCGCGTAAGGCTTAACGATATCAGGATTGGCTTGAAAAAATGGGCTGGTCATAAAGGTGTCCGTAAGGGTTGAATGTGAAAAGCAGAGCGGGATTTAGAGGATAGTTGTAAGAAGACAGTTCTTATAAAATAATTTACAGCGTCGGACTCACCACCAATACATTCTCTAAACCTTTCCACATAGCATCAACGCTATCAGCGGACGTTTCCACACACAAGACAATCAAATCCCAATCGCTAAGTGTAACGTTATATGCAAAGTTGGTCATACCAAGCCCATAACTATCATTAAAACTTAGCATCGAGGTAATTGCACCACCAAGCGCAATCGGTGAACGGGTTAACGCACTAAAATTAACCGTATTCTTACTATTCTCTACATGCGTATTTTGCGCAAGCCATTCCGCCAATAAAAACGGTAACCAAACAAACTCATTACTGCCCAATACTAAAATTCGCTGTGGCAACTGTTCTTTATCAAACGGCTCTTTCTCAGGTTGAGCTTGCTTGTTAAAAACGTTAAAGGCAGTTTGAAACCTCAAAAGATAATGATCAAACCCATCGGTGCTATCTAGGGTTGGGAAACGTCCCCAATTACCAGTATTACCTAGAGACTGACTGCCTGCTTCAGTTGTATCAACCGATGGCATCGTGATCGGTTCGGGATTGGGCGCATCCGTCCAAGTCCATGCACCAGACAGTAGATGATGACGTTGAAAGTAGATATTGGGCAGGCGTTTTGCGATTTGGTCAGATACAGCCTCATTTACATCGGCTGCATTCTGATTCTGGTTTAAAGACCAATCAACCAAAGTGGTAAGATGTACTTGCTCTAACTGGTCAAGTCCTGCGTTACGAAGGGCTGTGACGACATTGACGCAAGTATTGCCCGTCGATGCTTCATCATCCACCATAATCAAGGTTTTGCTCGCTAGTAACTGCGCTTGGGTCACTGTATCTGCACTTTGATAAATGAGATGCTGGCTGGCATGACTGTGGTCTTCGCTGAAAGTGGTTAATAAAGAGTCGCTGCTACTGTCATGAATGTCATCATGTTGCGCATGACGCGTAGAGTTCAATAGTAAGGAATTGGGATAACGCGTTTGCAGCGCTTGGTGCACACCAGCCGATAAGCCAACCGCCGTCTCTGCCATACCAATGACTAAAATCGGCTCAGGCAAATCGCTAGGAACCAAATTCGCCAAGTCAGTAAAAGCATGACGCATGATGCTAGGAGCTACTGGAATATGACGACCTAATACTTTTGAGACAAACAGAAAGGCACGTTTTGGGTTAATGCGTTGTGCAAAGCCAAGTAAGTCTTCTAATTGATAATCGTTACTTGGTTCTGCCCCATTTTTCGTAGTGGCTGAATTGGTTTGATAGGTTAAATCAAGATTGCCGCGTGGTAGGGTAATGGTGCAGACATAGCTTTTGTTCATGGAAATACTGTTTGTAGTCATATAAAGGTTTCAACGTTATTGAGTGCTAAAATCGTAGTGTTTCTTTTGCAAGGTTTAGTTCTTGAGCTTTTTCTTGAAGTACCAGTTTTACAGATTCAGGTAAGTGAGTGTATTTGTCAGGATGAAAGTCTTTGATCTTTAACCTATAAGCTCTACGCATTTCTTCGATAGTAGCTCCTTCTAACAAACCAAGAATCTTTAATGCTTTTAGATTATCAGAAGCTTCTGTAGGTTTGTCTTGGTTTTTAAGGGTTTCAAAACCAGAGTAAACATCCTCTAATATTTCATTGCTAATGCCCATTAATTTGCTCAGATTTTTAATCTCTGCTAGACCTTTTTCTATATGCAACCATTTTCCTGACTCTAGGTTATTGATTATTATCCGAGCTGATGCATAGAAAACAGTATTCTTGTCATTATAGTCAATCCAGAATAAAATTGGTACAACCCATATCATGAAACAGCTTAGGTAAATTATTCTCCATCCACCCTTGTCGTAGAAACTTAGCCTGTGCCCATTTTTTTTCAATAGGGTTTAAATCAGGGCTGTAAGGCGGTAGAAATAACAAGCGATGACCATGCCTGTTGAGTAATCTCTGAACGCGTTTATGAAAGCTGGCGTTATCCATGACGATTACGCATTTTATTTTAAGACTTGGTATTAGCGTGTTTTTGCACCAGTTGTAGAATATGTCGCCATTGATATTCTTTTCGAAGTAATCAAGTGCAAATAACGCTTTTTCATATAAGGCACCAATAACATTGGTGCGTTTTTTACCTTGCCAGTTATAGCTATCGATGCAAGGGGTACCAATAGGTGCATAGCCATGAGAGCGGATGGTCTCAGCCTCGAAGCCACTCTCATCCATGTATACAATTGAATAGCCTTGAGCGATGTAGTCGCCCAGTTTACTTAGATATTTAGCTCTGTTTAATGGGCAAGCTTTTGGATGCTCTAAGGTCTTTTTTTTGACTGATACCAAGACGTTTTAAAGCGGCCTCGATGCCCGACTTACTACAGCCAAAACGCTGTGCTCTCTCGTACATGTAATCGTCTGGATGCTGTTCAACATCTTTTAATAAAGCTTCGTTAGGTATTTTACTGGGTGGTTTATTGCGAGTGAGTTTAATACTAGGATCTTTGAGCCAATTCTGTAGCGTGGCCTCACTAATGTCATAAAATGCACAAGCTTGTCTGATACTCATATCTTGTTGTTCGACACTTTTAATCACTTGAGCACGGAAGTCTGCTGAATAAGTCATAATCTTTTTACTTTTCGCTTGTTTTAAAACTACTGTACCACTTTTATAAAATATCTACTATAGTAGTATTTGCTCTATTATTGAAATCCTTAACACATTCTCTCAAATCTATTGAAGTACCTGATAAGATTTTCATTTGATTTTTTAAAAAATCTCGTTCTTCTGGATTGCTTTCTATGTGATTTGAAAAAACATTTTTGATAACTTTGATATTGTCTTTGGACCAAGATTTTGAATCATTAGAATCACCTTTTTTTATGGAGTAGTAAGCCAAGATTTTTATTGTAGGAATGAACCATTCCATAAGTAAAAAAGAGCTAGAGCTTATACGAATTTCCTCTTGAGATTTGAGTTTATCGAGAATAACGCCATCCTTTAAAAGCGTAATATTAAACTCTAAGGTGATATCTTTATTTCTAGGCAAAATTAAAGCATTGATAGGCACACTTATTGAGTAAGGACCATTATTATCGTTATTGCGAGCACCAGTTATAAAGTTACCTTCTTCATCATTAAAAATATCATAATAACTTTTTACATTTTGTCCTTGATAAGCAAGTTCAAGAATAACAACTTCTGTTCCATAAGGAATAGTATCCATACTTAAGTGTAGATACTTGCCCTCTAGCTTCGTAGTGTAGGAATAGTTTCTAGTGGCAGTATTATCTGAAACACTTTCATCGTCATTTGACAAAGCACCTATTATGAAAAAAACAGCAACTAAAATTATTATATAAATCATATCTATTTGCTTACTTTAGTTATTAATTTTTATTGGAATTTTTTATTACATTTGTACTAAAATTTTTGCTTTGTATATATATAGTCAATCCCACTTAAAAATGTTATAAACTAATTATCAAATTCAATTGTTATTATAAAGACCATGACTTACTCGCTAGATTTTCGCAAACAAGTACTAAAAAGCTTAGACGAGGGTATGACCTTTGCCGAGGCAGCTGAGTTTTATAATCTGAGCCCAACCACCATACAAAACTGGAAGCGGCGTGTTCATAGTAAAACAACCAGGCAAACCAAACCCTATAAAATACCAGATGATGTGCTACTTAATGATGTCAAAGAACATCCCGACGATTACCAGTATGAGCGAGCACGTCGTCTAAACTGTAGTAAAACAGGCATTCATCATGCCCTAAAGCGCCTAGGCATCAGTCAAAAAAAGACCTTAAAGCATCCAAAAGCGTGTCCGATCAAAAGAGCGATATATCACAGTAAGCTTAATAGCTTTACGCAGCAAGGCTATCCCATCGTTTATATGGATGAAAGTGGCTTTGAGGCTGAAACTATTCGTCCTTATGGCTATGCACCGATTGGTAAGCCTTGTATCGATAGCTACAACTGGCAAGGTAAAAAGCGAACCAACGTTATCGGTGCTCTATATGAAAAGATGCTGTTTGCACTAGATTACTTTGAGACAAACATCAACAGCATCGTTTTCTATCACTGGTGCAAACACAAGCTAATCCCAAGTCTTAAAACCAAATGCGTGATTGTCATGGATAATGCCAGATTTCATAAGAGCAAACGCATTCAAAAGCTACTGAACAGGCACGGTCATCGTATTCTATGGCTGCCGCCGTACAGCCCTGATTTGAACCCTATTGAGAAGAAATGGGCTCAGGTGAAGTTTCTACGCCAAGGCTGGATGGAAAACGACTTATCCAAATTGTTTTATGATGTTTGTCCTAAACATAACAATTTTATTTTGAGCTGACTATAGTTTGAAATAAAAAAGGTACAATTATTATTACGTGCCACTAAAGTTGATGCTCTGTGCTTGCTGTACCTACGCAGATAGAAATTGCTAAAAACTCATTTGAGTAGCAGTGTATGCTTTTAAAAGTTGAGTAACTATAACTTTCTAATTATTTAAGTTAGATTTTATCAAGGTTAAAATTTTAAAAAATAGGGTGTAGCTCAACACTTGTTATTTCTAAGCCGGGTTATTATGATAGCGCGTATCGAAATAATCAACTACTAAATAAATCAAGTGTTTAGATGTATTTATTTAAGGTTTGTCAATACTATAATGAATCATTAACCCTGACAACCTACTAACCACAAAGCACCACGGCTTTTTTTACTTAATTGTGGTGTGGTCAACGCGGCAGCTGTCGTGCGTAACATGCCAGATGAGTCAGACAAATTATCTAAACTAATTCCAGCGCTCGCGAGTAGGGCGGATAATAACTGAAATTTCACCGCATAGTTCATATTTTGTGCATGCTCATGGACGAGGCTGGACGTTACCATGCCGATAACTTCACCAGTCGGCAGTAATAAAGGGCTGCCACTAGAGCCTGGCTGAATAGGTGCAGTAAATTGCAGATAGCGAATATCATCGCCAAACCCTGTCAGTCCTGAGATGCAGCCTTGTGTTACTTGTAATTGGCTACTCAATCCTGATAACGGAAATCCCAAGGTGATGATGGTTTCACCCAAATTATCAGTACAACGCTGTGCTAAGGGTAAATAACTTGGCAGCGGCTCGCTTACTCTAATAATGGCTGAATCACTACCGATATCGCTGATTACCACTTGCGCTTCACGATCGGGCTGCCCTTGCTGACGCACACCAATCATCGCCGCCGATTCAATGACATGATAACAAGTCAGTAAATGATAGGGATCGATAGCAAACGCTGTCCCTGTCCAAGTTTCACCAGACTGAACTTGTCTGGGCGGACGTGCGTCACTGTTAGGATAACCTTGCTGCTGTGCGCGCTGGGCATCTTGGATGAGGGCATGCGTATCTGGCGGACGCATATCAAGACTCACTTGCACACGATTCTCAAGACTTGCCAGTCCTTGGGTGGAGCTTTCACCAAGGGCGCGGCATTTAAATTGTCCATTGCGTCGGTATATCTCTAATATGATCGCCGCTTTAACATGGCGTTCACTTGCGGTAAATTCATAACGAATATCGCCTTCATTGAGGGTTAAATTTACTTTGCTTAATTCAACGGCAGGTAAGTTTAGGCTTGGATCATGATAAACATAAGCAATCAGTTGTAAAAAGCTTGCACCTTGTTTATCAAACAATGCAGGCAAATCCAATTTCCATGCATTTGGATCATCTGGATCATCTTTGCTATTGAGCTGCGCCCATTCCTTCGGTTCATGAAGATAAGCAGGACTACAAGCGGCTTTGCGATGCTCATCCAAAGGTAGCCATAATAGCCCAAGCTGCTCGCCAAACTTTGACTGATCTGTCGTTGCAAAGGCGACCGAACAATTCGATGTCGCGATGACCGTATTTGCCCCTAACACTAACGTGGTTTGTGCTGTCATCGTTTGCCTCTTATTGAATATATTCGGTTGTCATGGATGTATTATTGTCGATTCATTGCCGTCAGCTTTTTATATTATTATTTTGACTTATTCAGTGATGTCTTCTTCAACTTTTACACCGATCATAATATAGCGTTCTTGGCAGGGGGTAATTTGTTGCTCGATATCAGCCAGTATCGGTTTATCGGTTAAGCCTAGCCAATAAGCAAATCCAACTTGGGTCAAATCCACACCGCTATGGGTGGTGTAATCAATGCCACCAGAAGGGCGACTATTAATCTCAAGCACACGGTGATGACCGTCATCATCGGCTTTGGTTTGGACACTGACGATGCCATCGCAGCCAAAGGCTTTTATGAGTGGAATGACGACATCCATGACTGCTTGCTCGTAGCCGATATGCTGGATTTTCCCTGTTTTATAGCGGGTGACAGCAGCAAATACTTCGCCATATTCACAGACGACATCGATAGAGTACTCTTGCCCTGACAAGTAAGGCATTAGCAGCATGGGAATTGGGCGTTCCTGCACCATGACACTGTTAGCATAAGCATTGATAAATTGCGCCGTATTTATTTTCTTCTCTTCGGTAAAGTATAAATGCTCAAAGCTATCGTACTGTTCCCCATCATTTTTGGCTAAATCTAATCGCCAAAACCCTTGTGCAAAGATTCCCGTGACCGGTTTGACGCATAATGGTTGGTGACCGTACGTAGCAAGTAATGCTTCAAGCTCTGCGACATTATCAAAGCGCCACGCCTCGGCAACGGGAATATTATGCTCATGACACTGCTGCATAAAGGCAAACTTATCATCTATTACTTCTAACGCTGCCACACTCGTTGCACCCGTCAATAAACGAATACCAGCCGCGTCAAACGCCTCACGGTGGGCTTCGTAATCAATACCATTGCGCCCAGTGAGCAGTACTTTTACGTTGCTTTTCTGAGCTTGCTCTAACACAAACTGCCAACGCGGCATCAATGGCTCAATAGATTCGAGTACGACTTGCTCATCGTTCTCTGTGGCGCTCGCAGAAGGCTCACGGTAAATGCTATCGGCAAATTCAAAAATCTCAGGTCTATTGTGGCGGTGTGAAGCGATAATGTTAAACGGAGTATCAGCGTGATTTTTTAGGGTTTGCAGGCTGGCTAACATATCACGCTGGCTTGACTGACCTTCAGCTAACCAAACGGCAGGTGATGCGGCAGTTGATGTTATATGATCGTTATCGTTAGCAGGGGTTTTCATAATTCTCTCAGCATTATCGTAGGTTTTAGATATAATTGAATAATTCACTATCGTCATCGCAACACCATCAGGAATATAAGCGAGCCTCAAACAGCAATCAAAAAACAAGCCGCAATATTGCTAATAGTAGGGGCTATTATATACAAATGCTAAGCGTTATAAATGCTGCTGACAAAATAGCATGAAGGATTTGTAAAAATGTTTTTTAGGGTCATTGGCATGTTATTGAACGGTCGTATGCTTTAAAAGTCAGCGGCCATCCATGCTACTATATGACAATTATTAGCATAACAAACACACGCACATAATAAATAATTCAAAGGATGTATGATGAGCCAAATCCAACCTCAACAACTGATTGCGGGTGCCAATGCGCCACTGCCAACAGATCATATTAGCATTCGTATTTTAAGCCAAAATGCGGTCGATTGCGCGGCATATCGCCTGACAACTGACGGTAAAGTACGCGGCGATGGCGACATGATATTTTATGGGCAGACACGTAGCGATGATGGCAGTGTGAGTTTCCGTGGTCATGATAGCGATGGGTTTTTTGATATCAATTTACCTGCGCAGCCTGCAAATATCGAGAAGATAGCATTAGCGTTTTCTAGTGCGCAGACGCTTGCGCAAGTTGGCGATGTCGATATTCAGGTATTGCAAGGCAGTCAAGTGCTGATGACTTGTCAGTTAAGTGCAGCTGGACGTAATGAAAAAGCCATTATTTTAGCGGAATGTTATCGCCGCCAAGGGAGCTGGAAGTTCCGTTTTATTGCTCAAGGTTTTGAAGGAGGGCTGAAGCCTTTGTCTGAGCATTTTGGTGTTGAAATTGCTGATGAAGCGCCCGCTCAAAGCTCTGTACAAGACCAGTCACAAGGTCAAGCTCAGCCCATCAATACGCAGCGCCCAATTAATACGCAGAAAGCAGGTAGTGCACCTCAAACAAGCACGCCGCCGCCAATTCCTACAGCTTCTCCAAATCCGTCAATTAACTTAAGCAAAATCACTTTAACCAAAAATCAGTCTAGCATCAACCTAAAGAAACGTGATGACTTTGGTAAAATCTCTGTTAACTTAAACTGGAACCAAAATCCGACTGCCAATCAGCAAGCACCCAAAAAAGGCTTGCTAGGCGATCTTTTCAAACAACATAAAGCGGGCGGTATTGACCTTGATGTTGGGGCGATGATTCATCTAAAAAATGGTGAAAAAACACTGATTCAAGCCTTGGGCAATCGCTTTGGTAGCTTAACATCAGCGCCTTACGTGTGTTTGCGTGCTGATGATAGAACGGGACAGGTAAGCGGTGGCGAGTGGCTAGATATTAACGGTCAGCAGTGGTCGCAGATAGAAGAGGTGTTTATTTTCGCCTTTATCTATGAAGGCGCACCCAATTGGGCGCAAACCGATGGAGTGGTGACCATTCATGTGCCAGACCAACCACCAATTGAAACGCGTTTAACGGAAGGTACAGGTAATCTACCAATGTGTGCGATTGCGCGTCTGGTCAATCAGCAAGGTAGTATCAACGTTGAACGTATTAACCAATATTTTAAAGGACATCAAGAGATGGATAAAGCCTTTAATTGGGGCTTTAGTTGGAAGCGAGGGAGTAAATAACAGCTTTAAAAATATTCTTTAGCACACGTAAAAAAATAGCCCATCTGAACTGAACCCCATAAGTTGGACACAACTTATGGGGTATTTTTATGCGTTACGATCTAGACTTTAAGATGCAAGTCATCGCATACTATCGGCAAGGCCATAGTAGTCACGCCACCGCTAAGAAGTTTAACGTCAATCCAGAGTTTGTACTCAAATGGGTTAAGCAATACCAAAGCGGTGGCATAAATGCCATTAAGCCAAAGACAAGTAAGGCCAAATACAGCAGTGAGTTTAAACTTAACGTACTAACCACCATGCTTAAAGAAGATTTAAGTCAATCTGAGGTGGCACTGAAGTTTAACATCAGCTCACCGGCGCTCATTAGTCATTGGCACAAAGCTTATCGACTACAGGGTATGTCTGGACTCGTATCTAAACATAAAGGTAGAACCGCCATGAGCAAACCATTTATCACAGACAAGCCAGATGATGAAAAGAGCTTAGCAGAGCTTAAGCGTGAGAATGAGTATCTACGTGCGGAGAACGCCTACCTAAAAAAGCTAGATGCCTTGCTCAAACAGAAGAAGAAACAAGCTTTGAAAAAGCAAGGCTCATCGAAGGACTAAGAGAGCGCTGCTGTTTATCTGACTTACTTAAAGCCGCTGGTATGCCCAAAAGTGTCTTTTACTATCATAGAGCAAGACTTGAGCGTGATGACAAATACACTGAATTAAAACAGCGTATTGCTAAGCTGTATCATCAGCACAAAGGCAGGTATGGCTATCGCAGAATCACTGAGGCTCTAAAGCAGTTAGGTAGTCATTACAACCACAAGCTCATCGCTAAGCTGATGCGTAACATGAAGCTTAGCGCCAAGATAAGACGTCAGAAGTACCGCTCTTATAAAGGACAACAAGGTAAGATTGCAAAGAACTATTTAAAGCGCCAGTTTACTGCAGATAAACCGAACACACGCTGGCTCACCGATATTACTGAGTTTAAGGTGGGTGATCATAAGCTGTATTTATCACCCATACTCGATTGTTATAACAATGAGATCATCAGCTATACGCTCTCAAAGAGACCCACTTATGACTTAGTTGGTAAGATGCTAGCTAGTGCTTTAGATAAGACAAAGGCGTGCCGTGGTAAAAGATTAATGCTGCATTCAGATCAAGGGTGGCATTATCAAATGAAACCGTTTAGCACGACGCTTAAACAGCATGGAATTAAGCAAAGTATGAGCAGAAAAGGCAACTGTTTGGATAATGCACTGATAGAGGGGTTCTTCGGTACGCTGAAGTGCGAGACGATTTATATTGAGAAACCGAAAACTATTGAGCAGTTAGAGAAACAGATTCATGAGTATATGCATTATTATAATCATGAGCGTATTCAACTTAAATTAAAAGGACTGAGTCCTGTGCAATACAGAACTCAGTCCTTGTTATAAACTAAACCGTCCAACATTTGGGGTTCAGTTCAATCTAATTATAGATGGGCTGTTTTTTATCAATAACGTTGCTTCAAGAGCTCATTTTAACGGATGAACGTAATCCAACTAAAGCTTTGAATCCTTTACGCATGCGGCGTGATGGCAGGCATCAAATCATGAAAGGTGCGACCAGAAGCCGTTTCACCAATCGCATGCATTTTCCACTCATTATTATGACGATATACTTTTGCCATAATCATCGCGGTATGCCCACCTTGCGCTGATAAATTGTAGCGCGCGACTTCCTGATTGTTATTGGCATTGACGATACGACAAAATGCATTTTCTACCGTTTCAAAGGTTTGACCAGTGAAACTATTGACCGTAAATACTAGAGAGACGACATTGGCAGGGATTCTTGAAAGATCGACATTGATAACTTCGTCGTCACCATCGCCGTCGCCAGTGCGGTTATCACCAGTATGGACGATACTGCCATCTTTTGATTTCAGCTGACTGAACCAAATCGCATCGATGGCTTGTTTATTGGTATCAAACATGATGCACGAGGCATCTAAGTCAATTGAGTCGCCGCCGCTACCACCACCGAATAACTTGCCCAAGAACCCACCTTTTTTATCTTGAGGGTTTTGAGCAACGTCCCAGCCTAGACCCAGTTTTACTTGGGTAAGCTCGCCGCCGGCTTCTTTGCTTAGGGAGATTTTCTGACCTTTTTGTAAACTAACTGCCATGTGATATTCCTTATACTACAGTGTTATAGTAATTGTGAGTAGAGGGTTAAATAAAGTCCATGATGACGAGGAGTCGTTGTAACATACAGCTTTAAAAACATAATAATAGCTATAAGATATTGCCAAGCAAACTGTTACTGCCACCTCGACCGCCTGAGCTAGTCCCTAAGACGCTTTGTAGCCAGCCTTGGTAACTATCACGATTACGAGAGCAGATAATGACTTTGCCTGAGCCTGAGAAGTTTAAAACCATACCTTCGCCACTGGTGACCGAATTGATAATATTGCCCATGAAGCCTTTTTTCTTACTGGTGGCGACTGAGAGTTTATATTCCAAACGCGAGTCCCAACAGACCACATGACCGTTATCAATGATGACGTCTTTACCAGGTTCGACATCAATCTCAAACAATGAGCCGAAACCCGATACCACTACCTGACCTTGACCTTGCGTCTGCATCACCATAAAGCCGCCAGTATCACCAAAGACGGCGCCACCTAGATTACGTTGAATCTTAGCCTTCACATCGACACCCGTTTGCGCCGCGACAAATGCGCCATCGCTTAAAGTATATTGCTGCGCACCGCAATCAATGATTTGCATATCACCGTCGAGCGTTGGCGCAAGTAAACAATCGCCTTCACCGTTCACGGCTTCAATCTGTTGCTGAAACAAAGATTCATCATTGGCAAAACGGCGCATAAGTGATTGCATCAGACCGCCTTGCAGCTTACCTTTTAGCTCAAGGTTTGATTCCATCATCACCATTGCATTGGCTTCACAATAGATGGAGTCGCCTTTTTTGAGATTACAATGAAGAAATGGTTCAATGGTACCGATCAAGCTAAACGTGGCGGTCATAGGGTGCGAATCCTTATATCAGTATTCTATACGTTTGTAAGTTATGTCTGTAAGTCGGCTTAACCATAGATTTTCGCTAGCCTATTACTTTTAAAGCCATCAAATGCGATAGTAGGGCACACTTGATGGCTTTTCGGGCTTATATTATTAGCGTTAGATGTTAGTTAGCTCTTAAACATTAACGCCATAAGAAGCCGCTAATGGTCCAAGACCACCACTGAAGCCTTGACCAACGGCACGGAATTTCCAGTCACCACTATGGCGATACAATTCACCAAAAATCATCGCAGTTTCGGTACTACCGTCTTCTGATAAGTCATAACGCGCGATTTCAGCATCGCCATTGTCTTTAACGACACGGATGTAAGCGTCACCCACTTGACCAAAGTTTTGATTGCGGCTTTGACCTTCATAAATAATCGCACAGATAGCGACTTTGCTCACGTCAGCTGGAATGCTAGCAAGATTGATTTTGATTTTTTCATCATCGCCGTCGCCTTCACCAGTACGGTTATCGCCTGTGTGCTCAACCGCGCCATTGTCTGACTTTAAGTTGTTAAAAAAGATGAAATCTTGGTCATTACGTACTTTACCTGCTTCATTGACCAAAAAGCCAATTGCATCTAAGTCAAACTCTTGACCGTCAGTAGCACGTGGATCCCAGCCTAGGCCGACTGTAATATTGGTTAAACCCGGTGCTTCTTTTGATAAGTTTACGTTGCCGCCTTTTGTTAAGCAAATAGCCATATAAATATCCTTTTGATTAATAATTGAGTGGATTGAATGATAAAAAAAATAAACTAAAATAGTGCAGTGGTCGATATATAAATGCAAACAATGAATAAATTGACTCGTATGCCACGCCCTGCATATCATTACGACTTACTATACTAAGCGATTGCTTACTAAGCAAGGCGTATTTTGTGTGATTACGATATGATTACTAAGGGACATATCAATGCTGCAACTCTGATACTTTTTAACCGTCCGAGCAACAGTCGTTAAGGTGTTGTTATCAAAAAGTAAATTAGATCGTCAGGCAGTGCAACATAAAAAAGCACTTATTCAACGGGTGTCAAATAAGTGCTTTAAAGCAAAAACGGGTCATACCAACTGCTTTGGTACAACCCGTCTATTTTTAAACTAACTTTATCTATCCACTTTATACTATTTGATATTAAAAATTTTTGCTTGGTTTTTTAACATCGAACGAGCATCAAGTAATTGATTTGGCTTCTCGCTTACGATAATTGAGTGAAGCAACAAACGCCCAACCAATAAAGGTAATACCAATCAGACCAGTGATAAGCTCTGGTACATGGAATTTCACTGATAGCAGCATGATGATAGCTAAAGCACCGATAGCATAATGCGCGCCATGCTCAAGATAGACATATTCATCAAGGGTGCCTTTATCGACCAAGAAGATAGTCATCGAACGTACGAACATCGCACCAATAGCCAGACCTAGCATAATAACGATTACGTCATTAGTAATCGCAAATGCGCCAATCACGCCATCGAAACTGAATGAGGCATCAAGGACTTCTAGGTATAAGAAACCGATAATACCACCTTTCATAATCGCGCTAGTTGCAGCACCAGTACTATTACCTTGAGCGTCTAGTTCTTCTTCAAGATCACCCTCTAACATACCAGAGACCACTTGTACGCCAAGGTAAACTAAGATGCCCCATACGCCAGCGATTAGGACCGCAGCTGATTGCTCAGGCTTGGCAAATGATACGGCAATCATCAAGACGATAAGTGCGACAAACACACTCATGGCATCGACTTTACCTAATTTTGCCAGACGGCTCTCAAGCCAATCGAACCAGTGTACTTCTTTTTCATCAAAGATGAAGTTTAAGAAGACGAGCAACAAGAAAATACCACCAAATGCTGAGATTTCGGCATGATGCGCCAATAGTCTGGCTGAGTATTCTTTAGGATCATTCAATGCCAAATCGATTACTTGCATCATACCAAGATCAGCGGTAACCGCGACGATGACAATAGGGAATACCAAACGCATACCAAAGACGGCGATTAAAATACCCACCGTTAAAAATATCTTTTTCCAAAACTCGTCCCAGCCTTTAAGGACTGAGGCGTTGACCACCGCATTATCAAACGATAATGAAATCTCCATGACGGCCAAAATAGCGGTAATAGATAGGGTGGTTATCATACCGCCCATACCGCCATGTGAATATCCCCACCATGCCGCGACCGCTAGGGCGATGGCTGTGAAAATAAAGTCTAAATAAAAATGTCTCATGACACATCCTGTCTGGTTGCATAAAGCTAAGGTCGGCCTACTATAGGCGCAAACCACAAAAAAAGCGGTTATCGCTAACCACTTTTTTTGCATAATTCTAAACGAAACATAAAGCATTACTAGTCATTTAGCTATGAATAATTGTGACTATTTTGCAACCATATTTTACAGCCATTATCATTGCTAATGGTGAGTACAAATAGAGGGCTAATACCTGCGTTATATTTTGAGTTTAATTGTCATATAGTAGTCTAAGCATGAATAAGTTATCAAATTAGATAACAACGCCATACTGTTGACACATGGCTTGCAAGCCGCCTGAATAGCCTTGACCAACAGCACGGAATTTCCACTCACCGTTGTGACGATAGACTTCGCCAAATACCATTGCTGTTTCAACAGAGTAATCTTCTGCCAAATCAAAACGTACCACTTCAGTGCCTGTCTCTTCATTCACGACACGAATGAAGGCATTGGCAACTTGACCAAAGTTTTGACTACGAGCCGCCGCATCATGAATAGTAACAGTGACGACAATTTTATCCACATCAGCAGGTACTTGAGTCAGGTTTACTTTGACGACTTCATCATCGCCATCACCTTCGCCAGTGCGGTTATCACCAGTATGCTCAACCGCGCCATTATCAGACTTAAGCTGGTTATAGAAAATGAAGTCATGGTCGCCGCGTACTTTACCTGCCGTATTCAGTAAAAACACACTGGCATCAAGATCAAACTCAGCACCAGAAGTTGCGCGTTCATCCCAACCAAGACCGATAAGTAACTTCGTTAAATTTGGATCAGTCTTGGTGAGCGATAAGTTACCGCCTTTATTAAGTGATAATGCCATGGGGTTATCCTTGTTATTAGAGTGATTAAGGGTTTGATAGTTAAGTTATATAAATAAAAACAATCGCAATAGTGGGATTAAAGCGCTCGTAAATCTACGCTTCACGGTTGCTTAGCTATTACTTAGCTATTACTTAGCTAGTATTTAGTGACGCTCTATCATAACAACAAAAAATGACCCAATCAAAGCTGATTGGGTCATTGTTATGTGTACGACCAGACTGACTATAAAAGATGGCGTCTAAATGCGGTGGTCAACCTTCATATCCATCCATAAACCTAAATTATCATCCCTGACGATGACGAATCTCAAAACTTTGATGAATGGGCTTTTTAATATCAAAATCAAAACCAATGGTTTTTTGCGTGATATCGACAATATCATAACGCTCGGTTAACTGCTCATCGAGCTCAAAGCGGGTAAAGTTATTTGAAAAATATAAAATCCCGTCAGAGGTCAAGCGGTTCATCGCACGATTAATGAGGGCAGAGTGGTCACGCTGCACATCAAAGGTACCTTGGAACTTTTTCGAATTCGAAAAAGTCGGTGGATCGATAAAGATGACATCAAATTGTTCAGTATTGTCTTTAATCCATTCAAAGATATCGGCTGCGACGAATTGATATTTATTGCGGCTAACGTCCAGACCATTTAATACAAAGTTTTGCTTACCCCAGTCTAGATAGTTCTGTGACAAGTCAACGCTAGTGACTTTTTTCGCGCCAGCAAGCGCCGCATGCACACTTGCAGTACAGGTATAAGCAAATAAGTTCAGTACGGATTTATTACGACTGTTGTCTTTGATACGGGCACGCATATTACGGTGATCAATGAACAAACCAGTATCTAAATAGTCCGTAAAGTTGACGTAAAAATAAGCACCATCTTCACGTGCAACGTGGAATTTACCACGCTTTTCTGTGGTGTTCTGTTTGCTATATTGGTCATTACCAGACTGGCGTGCACGAGTCTTAATAAATATTTGTTCACGGTTAATACCAAAAACTTCACGAATACCCATTAATGCCAAGTTGAAGCGTTTTTTAGCCGTCTCAGGTGGAATAGTTTTTGGTGGCGCATATTCTTGCACGTGCACATAGTCGCCATATAAGTCGACGGCGACTTTGAAGTCGGGCAAGTCAGCATTGTAAACGCGCAAATTACTAACCTTGTCTTTTTTAGCCAACTTCTTCAGCTTGGATAGGTTTTTTTGCAAGCGGTTGATAAAGTCTTGTCCCTCTTCCACTTCAATCTCACGTTTTTCGAAGCGACTAACGAGATTGCCCGTTTGTCCCGCAATCAACGTGCCATAGCGGAAATAAACGGTGATAGCACCATTATGACAGCGTAAGGTTTTTGGTTCTTTGATAGGTAAGATATCAACTTGCTCAACATTAGATGCCAATATGCCAAGCATTGGATCGATGCCGCTACCAGCAAAGCTGTCTTGCAAAATAAGCCCAATCGCCTGATATAACGGCTTAATCATCTCTTCGTCACCCAAACGCTCACCATAAGGTGGGTTGGTGATGATTAGAGGATTGCTCAATCGACCGTCATCGACCAATGGCTTCAGGACAGTGCTCAGCTGGTCAAGCGCACGCGTCTCAAGATCAAGTAGTGGTAGTAAATCTTGCAAACCTGCGGCAATCAGGTTTTTCTCTGTTGCTAAAATCGCGCCGCTATCAGCATCAAAACCCAAAATCAGCGGTAATGTATCTGGTTGCTCATTAGCAATTGCTAATGCTTCGCGGAAACGTGTCTGGGCATCATCGATCATCTGTTGCCATAAGGCATCGTTATGATGCTGCCATTGGTAAAAACCAAATTGATTGGCGGCTTTATCGATACCCACGGCATAATCGCAATGCATGAGTAGTGCTTCAATAATAAAGGTGCCAGACCCACACATTGGATCAATTAGCGCATTATAAAAAGGTGCATTGCCTGCTTCGTTTTTCTTGTGCCAGCCTGCGCTATACAGTAGAGCAGCTGCCAAGTTTTCTTTGAGTGGCGCTTCAGTCATCGCCACACGATAACCACGGCGATGCAAACTGGTGCCTGATAAATCTAAATACAGCTCAGCTTGCTTATCATTCACAGTTGCAAATATCGAAAAGTCTGGGTTTTTACTATCGACGTTAGGACGGCTGTCATAAACTTCATTGAACGTATCTGCAATCGCATCTTTGATACGTAGCATCGCAAACTGTTGACTGACGGCGACACGCTTGTCGACCGACAGACGAATGGCAAAGGTTTGTTCTAAACTAAACTGCTCAATCCAATTGACCGATTTTGCCAAGCCATAAAGTTGCTCAGCCACATCGTATTCGGCATTGATGTTTTTGCGTTTAATGAGCATTAATACCCGCGAGGCGACACGTGACCACAAACAAATACTATATAAGTCACGCAAAGTACCAGTAACTGCCAGACGGCCTGTACTTTTGATTTCGCTTGCAATACCAAAACTTGTCAGCTCAGTTTGGAGTGGTGCCTCAAGCCCATCGGCACAGGTGATAATAAGGTCAAGCGACAATTCTGGTGAAGCTGCTGTTAGAGATGCGGGTGCGGTTGTTTCGGTCATACGGATACCTGTGGGCTAAATTGATAAGTAATGCACATCATAAAATAAGATGTTTAACCGCCAATTTTACCATAATTCAGGGCAGGATGGTTTAAAGTGGTGGTGTTTATCAAAGAGAGATTCAGCAACGCTACCTTTCACAAAATCATGCTTACCATACTGAGGATGAAAACCTTAAGCCTAAAAATTGTGGGATAAATTGCTCAAGAGATAAATAATATAATGAGCTTATTTATCCGCTTTGCTCAGTGGTGGTGTTTCTGACACGACCTGCGTTGTAGTCGCAAAAGGTTTAGTGGCAATAGGATAATCCACATCCTTTGGCATAAGCAGACGCATATGAGGATAAGGAGTAGAAATATTAGCGGCATCAAAGGCACGCTTGATATCTTCTTTTAGACCTTCTTTAATTTTGGGCATGCGCGCGACAGCAGCAGGCTTGACCCAAAAACGCACGATAAAGAACACTCCGTATTCACCAATTTCATCCACAGTGGCGGAGGTTTCAGGACGGCTGAGTACCACATCGGTGTCAGTAAGCACCTGCAAAATTTCCTTGCGAGCAGTATCGACATCATCTTCAAAGGCGATACGCACACGAATATCGAAACGTATGAAGTTCTTGGAGGTTAAATTGGTCACCTCAGAGGAGGCAACGTTAGAGTTGGGAATAATGACGGTGATGTTGTCTCGCGTCAAAATATGGGTGGTGCGTAACGCAATGAGTACGACGCGACCCTCGTTGTCATTGATATGAATCCAGTCGCCAACCTGAAAAGATTGTTCGAGTAAAATGGTAATACCTGCAATGAAATTAGCAAGCGTTGATTGGGCAGCAAAACCGACTGCCAAGCCCACAATCCCTAAACCTGCGACCAATGAGACGATATCGAAACCAAATTGCGCCATGACGCTGGCAAGTCCGAGTACCAATAGCAGCACTGACAAGATGTTTTGAAGCAGCTGCTCTATAGAAGCATTGAGACCATAATGCTGTAACACCTTATGGATAATCTGTCCAGATGACGCCCAAAGTACATAATAAATACCCGCCCATGTACTGGCTTTTGCAGTAGCTTTGATAGTCTCTGGCTCAAAGTAAATCTGGCTCATAATGGCAATCAAGCTGGCAACTATCCAGATATAACGCAAGACTGAACGGACAATCTTGGTACGGCGCTCATTCAGGCGGATTTTTGTCCTACTTTGCTTAAGGATATAAATGGCAAGCCAATAAAAAAATCCCAACACTGCCAGCAGTATTAGGATTTTGATGGCAGTACTAGCGAGCTCTACCGCTTGAGACGACCAATCAAGTGACTCTTCATCGACAGAGCCGCCAAGCGCAAGGTAGAGGCTAGTATGCAGGTCACGAACAATCTCTTTAAAAAAATCAGTAATATTAGCGATTGCCATTTTTTGGTCCATGCAGAGTTTTTTAAAGTACCTCAAGTCGTCAGTGCTACCAAACACAACATGAGTGATGATTAATACGACACATCCTTGTTTTGAAAGTGTAGCTGAGCTGATGCTTAAAAGCTATCTTCCTGTGTGTCTTGGTACTGATAAGGTATTGCCATTTTGTGTTGAACATCGCGTAACGCGGTACGTAAGCCCTCTAATATCGTAGGATGATAAAAAGGCGTATCGAGCATGGCCTTAACACTCAAATCATTGGTAATCGCTGCCGCTAAAATGTGTCCAATATACTCGGCATCAGGACCCACCATACTAGCGCCTAAGATTCTATCAGTTTTTTTACAGCCATAGATATGTAGTAGACCACAGTTGACGCCCATCACGCGACTACGTCCTTGATTGTCGAAGCTAACGCTACCGATGACATATTCTAAGCTTGTATCCTGCTGAATGTCTGGTAGAGACATGCCGACGTTAACGATTTGTGGTGAGCAAAACACAATCGAGAAGGGCGTGGCGGGCGGGCGAATATGAGCGGCGTCTTCATTCTCGCAGACCATGCTTCCAGCGCTATAGCCTTCATCACTGGCCACATGCAATAGTGGGAGATTGGCGTTGGCATCACCAACGATATAGACATCTAAATCACCAATCTGACCTGTTTTTTTATTCAAGTGCTTTGGACGGTCTTTGTCGTCAAGCTCAACGCCTAAGTGTTCAACTCCCAGCGGCTTGATATTATTGCGGCGACCAGTGGCAACCAGTACATACTCACCTTGCCATTGTTGCGACTCTCCAGCACTGTCTTCATAATCAATGAACGCGGCTGAATGGTCATTATCCGTGGCTGTTTGCACACCGACATCACTGATTTTGCTGCCCAAATGCATGGTCAATTCGCGGCTTAAGCAATCGATAGCTTTGTTATTGATATCATCGTCTTTGAGACCTGCAACACGTTTGACACGATTAAACAAAGTTACTTCTACGCCTAAGCGTTTAAAGGCTTGCGCAAGCTCTAATCCGATAGCACCTGTACCGACGACGGCCATTGTTTTTGGTAAATTTGTGAGCTCAAAGATCGTATCAGAGGTGAGCATGGCGTCACCAAGCTTATCTGCCCAGCCATCTGGAATAAATGGAGAGCTGCCCGTGGCGATGATGATTTTGTCAGCGGCAATCAGCGCATCATTGACTTCAATGAATCCTCGGTTATTGATATGAGCGCGTCCTGAGATTTTTTTGTGATCAGGCCAGCTATCTACTTGAGCTTTGATATAGCTAGCAAAATGAGCACGCTCGTCCCGAACGCGTTGCATGACTTGCTTGCCATCTATCTGGACAGTGGCATGGACGCCAAATTCAGCAGAGTGATTGGCTTCATACGCGCGATCAGCGGCGGCAATCAATAGTTTGCTTGGCATACAGCCGACCGCAATACAGGTGGTCGTCCAGAATCCGTCGTTAATAATAACAACATCATCATGGGTTTTACTGGCTTGACGAAAAGCATTTTGCCCAGCAGTACCTGCACCGATAACGGCAACAGATACTTGGCGAGTAGCTTTGGATGCTGTGTTATCCGCTGCTGTATCGGATTGTTTATTCATATTATTCTCAAGTTATAAGATGTTTAGTATTCAGGGCTGTTTTTTAGATGAGTTTTTTAAGAGATTGCTCCAAAAAATTATTAAAAAACTATTTTTAGCCTCTGATATCCAGCGTTTATCGTAATGATTATTAGCGTCTATTTTAAAATGCTTTTTTATGACTCTTAGTTTTATTGGTTAAGGTACTAAGGTTTCAAGCAAACGTTCAGTGTAGCCTTTGGCACGTAGATTTCGCTGAGCATGCGTCAGATCGCCATCTTTGTTAAAAACGAACGCTGAGCGGACCAGCCCTAACGTTATTTTGCCATACATATTTTTTTCTTTAATAACATCAAAGTATTGGCATAGTTTTTCATCAGTATCGCTGATAAGGGCAATGTTTAAATCATATTTGGTGATGAATTTCTCATGAGATTCAACACTATCACGTGAGACGCCGATAATGTCATAGCCTAAATCATCAAACTCATGGAGGTGAGCAGTAAATTCGGTTGCTTGAGTGGTACAGCCTGGCGTACTATCTTTTGGATAAAAGTACAAAATAAGTCCTTTATCAGTATTGGCAATCATCTCTTTGAGATTGATTTCATCATGGATAAAGTTGCCGGCAAGCTTTCGTACTATCGTCACTGGAAAGTCAGGTAAGGTTAGGTTTTCTGTGGTTGGTTTTGCCATTATAAAATCCTTATTCATTTTTGTTTATATCAGTATTTACGTCAGTGCTTACGTCGATTGATAATCTATGCTGTGTACTTATTATAAGCAGATTAGCAGCGATTCATAATCAGTTTTACACTTTGCGCCTGTATTGACAACAAAAAAGACTGGCAATAGCCGGTCTTTTGTATATCGAACGAGATGTGTATTACGCTGGTTTTTGTGGTTGTTTTAAATCTAAGCCAACAGTGCATTGCTGTAAATCTTTTTGCATTTTTTTGACGTAAGGCAGTCCAGACGGATCTTTTTTGTCTTGGGCATAGCTCTCAATTTCCCACATCTGACCGATGGTCATGTTGCTACGCACACCAATAGTGCAATTGCATAGTTTGGTCGCATCGCCTTTGTCAGCGACTTTATATTTGACCGCACCATTAACGCAGGTATTGATGTTATTTTGCTTAATATCGGCAGCATTTGCTTGTGGCATCACAAAAATGGCAGCTAAAGCTAGGGGTAATAATGGCAACAACTTCATAAATATCCTCTTACGGGTAGCATCAGTTTTCTAAATCTTGTACTCAAAGTAAAGCAAAAGTACTCATAGCTCGTTGACTAATGTGGTTACTTATATCTTGTGATAAATACAATCGCTCATACCATAACAAGTATGTGAGTTAAAATACAACGGCGGCGTGCTGTGTTAATGCAAGCGAATGTTTCGCTAATGTTGATTGCTATCACGCTTTCATGCAAGTGCAATTCTATCATTCACTAAGATTGATAATGGGTTGGGTCAGTGATGCCTGCCTGAGCAAAGCCTTGACGGCGTAGGGCACAGCTGTCACATACACCGCAAGCAAGACCTTGTGCATCGGCTTGGTAGCAAGATATGGTTTGCCCATAATCGACGCCCAATGACAATCCAAGCTCAATGGTTTTTGCTTTTGACAGTTGCTGTAATGGCGTTTGAATGGATAAGTGATGACCGGTAACGCCCGCTTTGGTGGCAAGATTAGCCATATGCTCGAAGGCGGCAATATACTCTGGACGACAGTCAGGGTAGCCTGAGTAATCGACTGAGCTGACACCAATGACGATATGATTGGCATCGGTCACTTCAGCGACGGCTAGCGCATAAGACAAAAATATCGTATTACGCGCAGGCACATAGGTGTTGGGAATAGCGTCGTTATCGATCTCATCACGCTTTTTATTAGGAAATTTATCCGTATCGCCATCAGGAACAATCATACTGTGATCTGTCAGCGAAGAGCCACCAAGCTGAGCGATATCAATATCAATGATTCTATGATTGACCTCGGCAGTCTCAGCGATGGCTTTTGCCGCGACCAGCTCACTATTGTGGCGTTGACCATAATTAAAACTGACCGCAGTCACCGACGCATAACGTGCCTTGGCCCAATACAAACAAGTCACCGAATCAAGCCCGCCTGACAGTAGCACAACGGCATTTTGGCTTTTATGCAGAGCATTTAAGTCAGTATCGAAGGCTTGATTATTAGAGGCGTTTTGCGAAGTAACATTAGTCATAGTGGTATCTATTATTGGTTTGCGAAATTGATTTGCGAAAAACGCCTATTTTAGCAAAAATACGCTCATTACAGAACCACGAAGCCATTATAAATACGATATGAAACTCAATCAGCTCAAAAGAGAAATTTGTTTATAAAAGTGTGGAGTTATCAGCAGTGCTATGGTCGAATATTCAGCATGCCTTAAGCTAAGCCATAAAAAAGACTGAATATTTAATCTGATAGTTTAATCTCATCTTTTCAATCTGTTAGCAAATTTTGTTATAATCGCTGCTTTTAGAGCCACTGTGCTATTACCTCCTTGCTAAAGGCTTTATCCTTCCATTTTTTAGCAAAATTTCCTTGTAAAGATATTGAGTAACTTATGACCGCAGCAACCTTGTTTACGCCACAAATTACGCCTGAAATCGATGATATGTCAGCTGATACAGGTTTGGATAATCATGCTTGGGACACTGATGGCGATAGTATGGAATATGAGGATGTTGCTGACGATCATACAAATGAAGACAGTATCGCCGCTGCACCGTCAACGTCTACTGAATCAGCAGAGTTCCGTAAACTACAAAAGAAGCTGCGTAGACAAGTCTCTTGGGCAATTCGTGATTTTAATATGATCGAAGACGGCGATGTGGTCATGGTCTGTGTTTCAGGTGGTAAAGACAGCTATACTTTGCTGGATATTTTACTATTACTCAAGCGTATCGCCCCGATTAACTTTGATATCGTCGCGGTCAATCTCGATCAAAAGCAACCCGGTTACCCTGAAGATATCTTGCCAGCATATCTGAACGAGCAGGGCATTGCTCACTATATTTTAGAAAAAGACACTTATAGTATCGTTAAGAGCGTGGTGCCAGAAGGCAAAACTTATTGCTCGGCGTGTTCACGTCTGCGCCGCGGCTCGTTATACGGTTTTGCTAAGCAGATTGGTGCAACCAAAATTGCGCTGGGTCATCATCGCGATGATATGTTGGCGACTTTCTTTTTGAATTTATTTCATGGCGGCACTCTTAAATCGATGCCACCGAAATTGCTCAGTGACGACAAGCAAAACCTACTTATTCGTCCACTGGCTTATGTCGAAGAAAAAGACATCATCGAATATGCTCGCTTAAAAGAATTTCCAATTATTCCGTGCAACTTATGTGGCAGCCAAACCAACTTACAAAGAGCCATTATCAACGATATGTTGCGGGAATGGGATAATGCTCATCCGCAGCGTTTGGCCTCTATTTTTAAAGCCATGCAAAACGTCGCACCGTCGCAATTAGCAGACCGTGAATTGTTTGATTTTGAGCAGTTAAGTCTTGATCGTGATGACAATGAGCGTTTGTTTGAAGGAGATAATATTCAAGCTGGGCAGACCGAGAGCTTGGCTGAAATTGGCTTACCTGTATCGCCAAAAACTCAAGCGTTCAATCCGAAGTTTGATCGTAAGCTGCTTTCGACAGAGTCTGATAATTCAGCAGAAAATAAGCATACGAATCAGAAAATTCCAACAATAAATCCTGTTATTTAACGATCCATTTATTCGATATTGTTAAATGACATTTATAAAAAATAGCATAAACCGTTAGTGTAAAAAAACCAGCTCATTATTGATAAATGGCTGGTTTTTTTATGTGTTAATAAATTGAATATTAACCATGTCTATAAAAGTAGTTTTTATAAAATCAACTTTCTGCAAAAACAGGTAATGGGTCAAAGCTAACTTTTGAACGTGGTAATTTCGCCACATCTTGCATACGCCAGTCATCTTTACCATCACTACTTACTTGTAGATAATATTTTGCTTTTAGAGGATCTATATCTACCTGCGCACTGTATTTATTGCCTTCGACATATTGAAGTACGACATCGTGATCTTTTTTGATGTCGGTTGCATGCGAGATAGACAGCTCTAGTTTTTCAGGATAAGCCAGAGGATTACCATTTAGCAGTTTACCTGATTGCAGACTCTGTTCAGGATAATTTAGATAGAATACAACATTACCATTATCTGCAAACTGCATTTCGCCGTGCAAATCTAAGTCATAAGTCAGTTTGTCACGTGACACATCATGATAAAGCGTCTTACCATCCATATACCAGTCGTCACGTACCACGCTATCCCGAATTTGATAAGAGTAATAAACAAAAAAGATACAGGCCACTACGACAAATGCTGGCATGCCAATAACAAAAATAACCACCATGTAATTCTTATACCATGGCTGAGTATCTTGATGCTTAAAATTTGATGCTGGAGTAGACATAAAATACCTATTAATCAGATATCTGTTTATCAGATATCTATAAACTGTATCAATGGATAAGCTGACAGCGAAACAGCTGCCAGTTTAATGATAAATCGTCCACCTGCTAGCCACTGACTCACAAGTGAAATATAGAATTATATACTAGGGTGTATCCTCAGTCTGAATGAAAGCACCTAAATGGATTAAAAATGGTTAAATTTTGCCAAACTACTGGTTAATAGCACGATGTTATCTGCACTATTTTCCCAGTTTGGCTGCCATTTATCTCATTTTTATTACCACTTTTAAAATGAGGACCCGCACTAGCTAAGCTATCAAGCGCTTATAAAAACCTACTGCCCTTGAGTAGTAAATACGTTTTGTTTACTGACTTTATACTGACCATCTTCACTGGTCACATTTAGGGTCACTGACGTTTGTTCAAAATCGATGACCTTAGGATCGCCATAAATACTCACAGGCATATCAAAGCTTTCACCTGCTTCTAATGGTACATCGTTGAATCGCAGCGCCAAGCTCAAACCTTCTTGTGGAGCAAGGGTTATTGTATAGGTATGCGGCTCTTGTGTTTTATTAGTCAGCTTGACGATATAGCTGTTTTCAATCATGCCTTGATTATTCACTGAAGACAACTGATTACGGTCACGGCGAATATCAATCTCTAACGGTACACGGTCCGTCAACGCATAAATAACGCCACCACATAAAATAGTAATAACGGCTAAATAAGCAAATAGACGTGGACTGATGACGCGGGTATTTTCTTTTTCTGACAACTGTCGTTCTGTTGTATAGCGGATAAGCCCACGTGGATAGCCGACTTTATCCATAATTTCATTACAAGCGTCAATACAAGCAGCACATTGGATGCAACCAACTTGCAAGCCATCTCGAATATCAATCCCAGTCGGACAAACCTGTACGCACATGGTACATTCGATACAATCCCCTAAATGTTCAGGATGGGTGCCTTTTTTACGTGCCCCGCGAGGTTCGCCACGTTCATAATCATAAGACACAACCAACGTATCTTTATCAAACATAACGCTCTGAAAACGACCATAAGGACAGATCTGTACGCACATCTGCTCGCGCATGTAGCCCGCATTGGCATAAGTGGCAAAGGTAAAGATAAACATTGATACCCATACCCATGTTGGCCAATCAGGAATAGGAATAAAACCAATGGTTTGCCAGCTTTGATATAAATAATCTGTTCCAGCGACATAACTGACAAAGGTTGCCGCGGTAATCACTGAAAATACCAGCCAAATAAAATATATCAAAGAACGTTTAAAGGCTTTTTTTGCACTCATCGGTTCTTTATCAAACTTGATACGTTTGTTGCGATCGCCAATCACCCATTTTTCAACATATTGATAAAGATGTGTCCAAATCGTCTGAGGGCAGGCATAGCCACACCAAACACGCCCCGCATACACAGTCACCATGAATAAAGTGAATGCGGCAATAATCGCAAAGGCGGCAATGAAGTAAAAATCTTGGGTCAAAAAAGTCATGCCAAAAATATAGTAATGCTGCGAGGGAACATCAAGCCATATTGCTTGCCTACCATTATAACGTAACCACGGCAAAAGCAGAAAAGCGGCTAAAAGTGCATACATCGTGACGACACGAATGTTTTGATAAAAACCGGTGACAAACCTAGGGTGAACTCGATGCTTGGTCGCATCAAGGTCAATTTGCTGTACAGGGATTTTATTGGGTTGTGGTGCTGACATAAACGTGCCTCTTTTAAAAAAGAATCAGTTTGCTGGCATGATGAACAAACATCTTTAATCATCAGATGTATGAGTGTGTGATGTTATCAATGTCAGTAAGTAGCGGATAAAATATTGAACAGAAAAATATTTTAACCCATCTACCAAATGATCGATTGCAAATAGCTTAATGAGAATGGATGACTATCTTCTAAATTCGCCACTAATAAGTGGTTTTTATGTATTATCATTTTAGCATTCTCCCTATTATAAATGGGGTAATAATCTTAAAAACCAATCAATATATCAGCATAATGATCGATATATTGGTCATGCTCTATGCAGTATTAAACTCCATTTCATTTGCTACTCAAATTTTGACAATGCGGTAGCAGTCGATAAATTCTCATCAAAGAATTTATAAAAAAAGGAGAACTGCAATAACAGTTCTCCTTTTATCAAATCTTATCCACTGATGCTATGACAACCATCTTTAAATATTAGTTAGCCGTCGTTTCTATAGTGGTTGCTATTTGAGTAGCGGTTGGTGCTTTAGCAGCAGGTTGAGGGGTTTTATCTGATAATGAGTAAACATAAGCTGCAAGTAGCATAATACGCTCATTACCCAGTTTGGTTTCCCACTCAGGCATCATACCAGCACGACCATAACGTAAGGTTTCGCGGATGGTCTCACGATCACCACCATATAACCAAATGTTATCTGTCAAGTTTGGCGCGCCAGTAGAAGTCATACCTTTGGCATCTGCACCATGACAAAGTACACAGTTAGTCGGCTCATTAAAGATGGCCTCACCTTGAGCGACTTGAGCTTTATCAAGCTCGTAACCAGGTTGGTTGCCAGATATTGATAGCGCGTATTCAGATACCGCACGTACCCCATCTTCACCGATTTGATCACGCCATGCAGCCATACCACCAACTCGACCTTTATGTAGCGTGGTCAAAATGTTTGACGCTTCTCCGCCATATAACCAGTCATTGTCAGTTAGATTTGGATAGCCTATCGCACCTTTGGCGTTAGAGCCATGACAGACCGCACAGTTCTGTAAGAACAAACGACTACCAACTTTTAAAGCATTCCGGTTTTCTGAAAGCTTTTCTACATAAGGGGATAGTTCTGCAGTTTTCTTGTCAATTTGATCTTGCAGATCTGCTGGTGGTGTTTCACTGCGGCGCATCGTTGCCTGTAACTCAGCAAGTGCCGCTAAGGTCTGTGTCGCACCACTAGCATCCGCTTTTGCTAAAATATTTTTCTCAAAGTTATCCGTAAATACTTTGTTATTACTCTCAAGTTCGCTATATAGCTCGTTCTTAGAGGTCCACGGTACAATTTCGCCATCGACTTCTACAGTGGCAATACCTTCCCATTTTGATGGGAAAATACCTGGGAAAAATACCCAATAGGCAACACCCCAAGCAATAGAGCCAAAAAATATCACGAGCCACCATTTAGGCAATGGCTTGTCGTACTCTTTGATACCATCATAAGCGTGGCCTGTCGTACCGTCATCTTCTAGTTCTGGCTTGTACTTCAATACCATTAGTAAGACACCGAGGATAGCAGCCCAACACATGATACTTAGTATGGTAATCCAAGAACTCCAAAAAAATGTCATCGTTTATCCTTATTGCGCTGCTCTTCAGACAGAGATTTTATATCCTCGTCATCAAGCGCAAGTTGTGCATCTTCTTCGAAGCGTTTTTTGTTTTTTGGCGAATACGCCCACCATGCAACACCTACGAAGGCAACAAAGGCAGAAACGGTCGCAATTGTTTGTAATTCACCAATACCCATTAGCGCTGTCCTTCCATCGCGGTGCCCAGTTGCTGTAGATAAGCAACCAAAGCATCAAGCTCAGTGGCACCAAGTACAGCATCTGGTGCTCCTTCGATATCTTCTTCAGTGTAAGGTACACCAAAGCGATCACGGAATAGACGCATTTTAGTTTGAACGTTTTCACCATTCACTTCGTTGGTAGCAAGCCACGGGAAACCAGGCATTACTGATTCAGGTACTAGTGAACGTGGCGCAATTAAATGCTGCTTTTGCCAGTCTTCAGAATAACGACCGCCAACACGTGCCAGATCAGGTCCAGTACGTTTTGAACCCCATAAGAATGGGTGATCCCACGTAGATTCAGCAGCACGTGAGTAAGGTCCATAACGTTCAACTTCAGCACGTAGTGGACGAATCATCTGAGTATGACATACGTGACAACCTTCACGAATATAGATGTCACGACCCTCAAATTCTAGTGCAGTCCATGGCTCCATAGAGGGCAGGGGAGCATTCACCCCACCTTCTTCAGGACCCTTGTTGTCATATATCAATGGTACGATTTCAACTAGCGTTGCAAAGCTAATAGCAATAACGATACCGATAACCAACAAGCCTGTATTTTTTTCAATAATTTCATGCGGTGTACCAGACATGATCGCTCCTTATACGTTAGCTGCTGAAGGTTTATCAACACTAGGTTCATGATCAGTAGGATCTGCGATATCGACAGGCTTACCTTCTGGCATTTTAAGTGTTTTATAAACGTTATATGCCATCACAAACATACCCGATACATACAAGAAGCCACCAAAAGCACGACCAATATATGGGAAATGTGAGAACTCAACTGTATCAACGAAGCTATATACCAATGTACCGTCTGGATTAGTAGCCAGCCACATCATGCCTTGGCCAATACCTGAAATCCAGATAGATACGATATAGAAAATAGTACCCGCTGTCGCCAACCAAAAATGCGTGGTGATTAAGCTGATAGAATACATCTTAGGTTTGTTATAGATACGTGGTAACAGTACATATAGCGAACCAATGGTAATCATACCTACCCAACCAAGTGCACCTGAGTGTACGTGACCGACTGTCCAATCTGTATTATGCGATAACGCATTCACTGTCTTAATCGACATCATTGGACCTTCAAAGGTCGACATCGCATAAAACGACAATGCCACAATCATAAAGCGAATGATCGGATCGGTACGCAGCTTATCCCAACTACCTGATAGTGTTAGTACACCGTTAATCATACCACCCCAAGATGGCGCAAACAGGATGATTGAGAATACCATTGCTAGAGACTGCGTCCAATCTGGAAGCGCTGAATAATGCAAATGGTGACCACCAGCCCACATATATGACGCAATAAGCGCCCAAAAGTGAACGATAGACAAACGGTAAGAATAAATAGGACGACCAATCTGTACTGGAACGAAGTAATACATCATTCCTAAGAAAGCTGCCGTTAGATAAAAACCTACCGCGTTATGTCCGTACCACCACTGCACCATTGCATCGGTCGCACCGCCAAATAACGAGTAAGACTTAAATGCGCTAACAGGAATCGCCATGCTGTTTACGATATGCAGTAATGCAATCGTAATAATAAAGGCTGCAAAGAACCAGTTAGCCACATAAATATGTGAAGTTTTACGTTTGATGAGCGTACCGAAGAAAACAATGGCATAAGAGATCCATACCAAGGCAATCAAAATATCGATTGGCCACTCAAGCTCAGCGTATTCCTTGGTCGATGTTAAACCTAAAGGTAGGGTAATAACCGCTGATACGATAACGGCTTGCCAACCCCAAAAGGTAAACCAAGCTAAATAAGGCGCAAATAACCTTGTCTTACAGGTACGCTGAACAATATAGTAAGACGTTGCGAACAGGGCAGAGCCACCGAACGCAAAAATGACCGCATTGGTATGTAGCGGTCTTAAACGACTAAATGTCAGCCATGGAATGTCAAAGTTAAGTGATGGCCATGCTAACTGTGAAGCAATGAACACACCAATACTCATGCCGACGATGCCCCATACCACGGCCATTATCGTAAAGAATCTTACGATAGTAATTTCGTACTCACGGTCAACTGGGGCGACTGCTGTGTTTTGTAAACTCATTGGATGATTCCTTTACAGCCCGAATTATCAACAGAATTAACTAACTCTCCGCGCTATCTGCATCATAAAAGTAATAGTCAGATAAAAATAGAATCGCGGCACATGCTGTTTTTTGGCTCGCTTATCACCATAGTATTACTAACTATCAATCTAAGCTTTCGTTATATCAGCTGGTATTGAGGCATAAAGGCGTTTTAAACCCACGACACTCACAGCTGGTCGATAGTAGGATTGTTAATAAATCATTAAGGTGAATAAGAAGGTGCGCCGTTTTTGAGCATCAAACATCTAAAGAGGTGAAGTATTTATCTTAATTATTACCAAAAATGCTGTACTAATGAAGATAGATACCAATATCCATAGGGCCATAAAAATGTACTGACCATAGACGTATGCTAGCGGCGGCTGACAAAAAAACATGTTTGCGTAATGTTTAGTTAAAACTCCCGACTCTGTTTAAGGGTATTGTAACGCAATCCTAATCAAATATCATCAGAACTATGCGGCAAAATACAAACTCTTTGGTAAAAATCTTAGCAAGCAACTTATTATAGCTGTGCAATTTGTCTATTTTATACCCAATTTTATCACGATTCTAGGAATACATTTTGGTGATAGAGGGACAGTAATTACTGCGCTTAGATATCATGACCAGCAGTATTTTTGTAACAATGGCCGCATAAGCACTCTAAATAAGTTTTACTTATCATCAAGTCGACCCTTATAATGAGGCTAAATATAAGTGATGATAGCAGTTTTTATACTGCTATTATGAGCAACTATTTTATCACTTGATATCCAGTCAGGCGAGTGAGCCAAACAACGGTAGCCTGAAATAACACCAATTAAGGACAATAATATGGCAGTTTTTTTGACAGATGAGTGGTTTGAGCAAGTTGAGCAAATGGGTAATGAGGCAGGCGAGCTAAATTTGCCGCCAGCACTGGCGAATATGATCGTCAACCTAAAAGTCTCTGATACTGAGCAAGACATCGAAGCAAACTTTGCAAACGGTTTATTGCATCGCGGCTTGAACGACGCCGCGACAACTACCTTGTTGCTTGACCGCAGTATCTTGCAATCCATTATCACTGATTTCGATACCAATGAAATTATGGGTGCTTTTATGGGTGGTAAAATTCGTGTTGAAGGCGATATGTCACAACTGATGGCAGTACAAACGGCACGCCCAAGTGCTGAACAAAAAGAGCTATATACTCGTATCAAATCAATGACGACCATGGCTTAATTCTATATTCGCAGGGTTTTATCCCGACGATTGTAAGAAGACAAAAAGCCCCTAATGCTTATTAGGGGCTTTTTATTTGATGATACATTTAATGGTCATTCTTAAAAGTAGCGGATGACTCGTAAAGTAGTTAACTGGCTTTTGATCGCTGCGCTGCACTTTGCTGGTTTTCTTTATAGATGGCAGCTTGTAGCCAGACGTTCGCTTGTACGTAGTCATGCACTTTAATAAAAGCCGTCTCTGGCGTGTTGAGCGCACCGATACGAATCACGAAAGAATCGGCATCTTGTTCGCGTAGTATCACTTCATCAAACAGCATAATGGATTTATCATTAAATGTTGTTTCTTGCTTGCCGAGCACCTGACCTTGGCACCATGCTTCATCTTCTTGTCCCAAAGTATCACCGAATAGATAGGCACACATGTGACCCAAGTTGATCTCAACTGGTGCCATTTGTGCTTTGGTCTCTGGTTTCCATTCTTTGATTTGCTCTTGCAGATCATCGGGTATTTTTCCATCATTGGCGGCAACGATGTCGTTAAATGCACGGTGGTAGCGGATCGCTTCTTGATCTTCAACCATGATGACTTCGTTTTGCTCACTTAGCTTAATCTCATGTGCCCAAGCGCTAAAGTTCACAAAGTAAGACGTGTCTCGCTGATATAAATGGCGATTGGTGGTGTAGAGCTGGTCAAAGGCGTAAATAATACTGCCATCAGCGGTACGCAAGCGTAATACAGCATCGTGTGAGTTGTCATTGGCAATGATACGCTCAATCTTACAATTGAGTCCATATGGGCTATCGACACAAGGATAAGCATTGATAAAGCATTCAGGCTTGCCATTTTTCATGGCCAATACTTGATTGATATGACAAGGCTGGTTTTCAGACAGCAATAGGCAGCTGTCTTGAGCGCTGACATTGCTATTGAGGCCTTTAGGCATGGCCGCCTTTTCGATCATTTTTTGTAGCCATTCTGGCACGTCATGACTCATGTCATCGGTCAGAATACGCCAATGATCGGCGTGACCTGCAGATTGTTCATCAGTCATGGTGATTTTGGTGGGAGATTGGACGTTTTTATATTGATAATTAATGGTCATGAAGATACTCAAAATTAGTCAGCGTGAGGTTTGGACCTGAAACGGCTATCGCTGGCTATCATAATGCTCTATTTAACACGATAGATTTATGATAGTTGGCAACGTTGTCATCAGTAAAGGGTCAACAAACCACAATGAATGGTTAATGACAATTGTCCTTAGCATACAATATATAGGTATTGACGCAAGTAATAGCAAGCCCCTCATAAAAAATAGTAACAAAAGCCAGTTTTTTATTAAAAAATACGCCCAGTTTTTGCTAATGACTGGCACATATCAGCCAAATTGTGTCAAACTAGCTCCCTTTTGACGGCTGTCTTTGGCTCGTCTGAAACCCTGTTTTTGTGTTCGATTTATATGTGACTATGGCAAGTGCAGGTGTGAGATGCATTTGCTGTTGCTCGTTGTATAGTATATATAAAGTCGCACGTAGATAAGATAAAGAGTTTGAATATGTTTCGTCCTTTAGCGTTGTTTATCGGCTTACGATACACCCGAGCAGAGCGTAGTAATGGTTTTATCTCCTTTATCTCGCTTATCTCGATGATTGGTTTGACTCTTGGGGTTGCCGTATTGATCACGGTGCTATCAGTCATGAATGGTTTTGATCGGGAGTTAAAAACCCGTATTTTAGGTATGGTCCCGCAAGCAACGGTCGTATCCACCGAGATTATCAGTGATTGGAAACAATTGGCTGATAAAATTAAAGAAGATCCTGAAGTGGCAGCTGTAGCGCCCTTTATTCAACTGCAAGGGATGTTGACGTCAAACGGTCAGGTTGCAGGGATTATGGTCACTGGTGTCGATCCTGAATACGAAAAAGATGTCTCTATTATCAATGAACATATGGTTCAAGGCAGTATTGATACTTTACAAAGTGGTGAGTTCAATATTGTGCTAGGTGAAGAGATGGTACAGTCTCTAGGGCTACAACTGGGTGATAAAGTGACGCTAGTGCTGCCAGAGGCATCGCCTTCACCAGCTGGCGTGATACCACGATTCAAGCGCTTTACCTTGACAGGTATTTTTACCATCCGTCCAGAAGTGGATAGCCTCATGGCATTTATCCCGATGGGTGATGCGGCAAAACTGTTGCGTCTGCCAGATGGCGCGCAGGGTGTGCGTATGAAGCTCAATGACATCTTTACCGCTCCGATGGCAGCAGAAAAAGCCGCCGCTATTGCCCCTCAGCAGTTGTATCCTAATGATTGGACACAAACACATGGCAACCTATTTGGTGCGATTCAAATGGAAAAAGCCATGGTCGGCTTGCTGCTATTTTTAATTATCCTAGTGGCTGCTTTTAATATTGTTTCCAGCCTAGTGATGCTCGTTACCGACAAAAAAGCGGACATTGCGATTCTAAAAACTTTTGGTGCATCCCCTCGTTTGATTACCCAAGTGTTTATGGTGCAAGGCGTGGTCATCGGTGTGATTGGTACGATTGCTGGTACGATACTGGGCGTGATATTTGCGCTTACAGTGAGTGATATTTTAGGCTTTATTAATCAAGTCTTTAATTTGAACTTGTTTGATGCGTATTTTGTTAATTATTTACCATCAGAGTTGCGTGTACTAGATGTGGTATTGATTACAGGTGCGTCTTTCGTACTGAGCTTTTTGGCAACCATTTATCCAGCACGCCGAGCGGCTAAGATTCAGCCAGCACAGACGTTGCGTTATGAATAAATGATTTTATATGCCGCTTAAGTTTTTATATACAGTTTAGGTTATTACCAATGCTTGTTTGGTAAAATTAATTTTAATGCAAGTTTAGGCTGATAAATTGTTTGTAGCGCTGAATAAAGCATCAATACCAGTATAAATAGAATAAAGGAAAAGCCATGTCTGCCATTTTAGAGGCGAAAAATATCAACAAGATATATGATGAAGGGGCGGTTAGTACGCAAGTACTGACTGGCTTGGATTTGACCGTCCATGCTGGCGAGCGCATCGCCATCGTTGGCACCAGTGGTTCAGGCAAGAGCACTTTGCTACACTTGCTTGGTGGTCTTGATACGCCAACCAGCGGTGAGGTCTGGCTACATGGTCAATTGTTAAATAGCATGAATGAAACTGAGCGCGGTGCCATGCGTAACAAGCATTTGGGGTTTATTTATCAGTTTCATCATTTATTAGCCGAATTTACTGCCATTGAAAACGTTGCAATGCCGTTATTGATGCGACCAGAGGTCTCAACGACTTCAGCAAGAGAGCAAGCAATTGCGATACTAGAAAGTGTCGGACTTGAGCATCGTCTGGCGCATAGACCTGGTGAGCTATCGGGCGGCGAGCGCCAGCGTGTGGCTATTGCCCGTGCTTTGGTTACGAAGCCATCGCTTATTTTGGCAGATGAGCCAACGGGTAATTTGGACTATGACAATGCGCAAAGCGTGTTTGGATTATTATCAGAGCTGCAAAATACGATGCAGACGGCACTATTAATGGTGACACATGATCGCAATCTCGCGGCGCTGGCGGATCGTCAGTTATTGCTACGTAATGGTCATTGGGAGCAGTATTAGCTGTTTTTTAACACTGCATTTTTTAACGCTTTATTTGTAATAGCGTAAATGGTTATGGTTGCTCAGTAGTAGGGTGTGTCCTGATTTAAGTCAATGGATATCTATATGGGCTAAAATTTGTCAAACGTCGTTGAAATGAACTGCTGATTAATATCACTATAATCTGTGTTATTTCTCTTGTTTAACGGCAATTTGTCTCGCTTTTATCACCATTATTAAATGAGGATATACCCTAGAACAACAAGATTATGCTCAATAGACACGAAGTTTTTAATAAAAATAAACGCAAAATGGGGCTGCAAAATGCCGCCAATTGATTGAAGAAGGATTGTTATGATGGATAGAGATGATGACCCAATCGCTGCTTTTGGCAGTGCCGAAGAAGGCAATGAACCTTTAAAACCCTATATGGATGCGACGTTATTCGAGACAATTGATAAACAGGCACAAATAGATCTATTAACACCCGTTTTTGATGCCATTACTTTGGCTGGCGTTGATTATGATCTAAAAGCTCAAGACAGTGCAACGGGCAAACGTTATACATTGCTTAAAGATGAAAAAGTGGTTGAAGTTTTCGTGATGGACACTAGCCTTACGGACAACATCCTTGCGGCCATAGAAAAGAATAAAGAAGCAGAATGATGGGTACCAACAAAGAAAATGGTTTTTGTTTTTTAGGTCATAGCCAGCTAAGGTGATATCGAGACATAGCATAGAATAATCGAGGGTAGATGGTGATCTAGATTGCTATCGTTAGCGAATGGCTAGTAGTAAAGGGTGGTTCGCTACGTTAGGGTTACCATGACTTGATAACAGCCGCATATATTAGATTTTAGGCGGTTTATCAGAAGGTTCTTGCTGACGCTTTTGCCAGCTCACGACGGTTTTATAGCGCCAAACCGCCTTAAATGCCAGTCCACAAACGATGCTGGTCACAATCGCTAAGATCGTCAAGCCTATGCAAAAAGCAGCAATCGATACCGTGCCGCGATAGGTAATAAATGGATTTGCACCATCTGACAGTGCCCATAAGCTAAAATCAGCAATCATCCTGCCGATAAGCCGCAGACTAATCATCGGTACGTCAAGGATTTTGGCACCGATATAATAGCCTGCATAAAAGATGGGCAAGCTCGTGAGTGGATTGGTAATCCAAGTCAAACCGAGTGCCATGGGAACATTGGCACGGAAAATTAATGAGCCAACTAGAGCCAGTAGCATTTGCCCTGGCAATGGGAAAAATGCACTAAGCACCCCGATATAGACCGCTTTATTTAAGCTATGTCGATTAAAGTGCCATAATCGTGGATCAGCCAAATGCGGTGCGAACAGTTTTAAGGTGCGACTTTCTAAGATTTTCTCTGGCGTAGGAAGCAGGTCTTTCAGACGTTTTTGGGGCACAGGATCGCCTTTTGTAATCGTTAGCTACAGTCCGCTCAATCGCATTGATGGTCTGCTATAAAGTAATATTATTCATAAAGTGTACAGCTGAGAATATAGAGGATAATGATGTTAGATTATCATCATCGCAATATGTCAGTCAGTATAGGGTAATAGTTATATAAATGCTATTGCATGACGTATCAGTTGTTGTTGCTGGTTTAAGTATCAATCTGTGTTTTAGCATTCCGGTACATTTTCGTCATATTAAGTGGCTATTTATCATAATAAATGGCTTTATTTAGGCAAAAACTAATATTCACCTCATCAAGCAAGGAGCGCTGGTGTACTGGTTGATTGGTAGCTTGATTATTATCGCCATGATGGGCGTTTTGGCAGTCGCAGATAGTATGGCGATATCCACTAGTTCATCGTTAATGGATATATTGAATACTCCCACCTTATCTTTTTCGCTCATTATTTTTGCTATTATCCTGATTGTCATTGCCCAGTTTAATGTACCTTCTGCAAAACCCAGCCATTTATCGCAACATACTGCTGGTATCTCTTCACGTAATCCTTCATATAATACTTCACATAAATCTAAACTCTTCTTTCGTATTTTGACTCATGTTTTAGTTGCTGTATTGGCAATTGGATTAATCATTGGCAGTGCGCTGCAAGCCCTGATTAGCCATCAGCAAGCAGAATTAACAGAAATCACTGAGCCAATGCGTGTACAAGCATTAGTCACCATCGAAGGAATAAGTGACAGCGTTTATGACGTCGCCACGGACAGTGGCTATCGACAAGTTGCTGTCATTAGTGATATATCACCCTTGATGTCGGCGTTGGCGGTTAAAGATTTAGATGCCATGACCAGTAACTTTCTAATAGATGAAAATAATAGCCTAAGCAATAATAAATTGTATGAAAATAACTCAAATAACAATAACGGTAAGAATGTCACGTACCGTGTATTGCTCAACGCTTATCCAAAAAAACCATCAAAACAATCATCCAAGAAAAATTTGGACAGCAATCCGTTTGACCGCTTAAATTACTTACAACCTGGCGATCAGCTGTTTATGAGTTTAGCGCTTGCACCACTGGCGACCTCTGAGCAAGCGTTGAGCAATCCATCTGGTTTTGACAGTTATCGCTGGCTGCGAGGTCGTCATATTGATGGAGTCGCTAATATATTGACCGTTGGCACATCAAATGTCACCAATACTGAGGTATCAAAGCCAGCGTTTGCCTCTTCTTCATATCTGCAGCGTTTTCAGACTTATATCAACCAAGGACGTTGGCAATTACGCCAGCATTTTTATCAAGATTGGTCGACAAAGACCACAGCAGCGCAACAGGCAAAAGCGGTCACTTTAAGTTTGCTCACAGGTGATCGCAGTTTAATCAATCACGATACCAAGGACTTGTATCAACTGGCTGGTATTTCACATTTGCTGGCTATCTCTGGCACTCATGTATTGTTTTTAGCGATTATGCTGGCGGGTGCGGCTGTGTTGCTTTTTGATCGGTTATGGCCAAGGATTTATCGTTATGTACCGCGTTGGCAAGTGCGCTGGTGGGCGATGATCGCTGCTGCTTTTATTTATGCGTTATTTACTGGTTTTGATGTACCCGCTGCTCGTACCGCATGGATGTTATTCGCGATAGGTTTGGTACGTTTGACATTATTGCCGGTTAGTACGATGCGGGTGTTGTTTGCCTTGGCAGTGTTGATGGCATGGCTTGATCCCTACGTATTATGGCAGGCAGGGTACTGGCTATCTTTTATCGCAGTGGCATTACTCCTTAAATATGATGATGCATCATATACGCAATCAGCTGTCATATCAAAAACGGCATCTGCTCATAATGCCAGTGTAGTAAATACTGCATTCAAGCGTGTTTGGATAATAGGCAAACGTGTATTCAAATTACAATTTTGGCTATTTATTACTTTATTACCTATTACATTGTTATTATTTGGCAAGGCGTCGCTGTGGGGTCTTGTCATCAATCTGTTTGCTATCGGTTTATTTGGTTGGGTGATTGTGCCGCTTAATCTGTTGGCAGGGCTTTGCTATCTTTTATCACCTGCTATTGCTGATAGGATTTGGCTGCTCGTTAGCGCCATTGTCGCGAAATTGCATGAACTGATAACGTGGTTAACTTCATTACCAGCATTGTCAGAAGCGTGGCTTTATACTCCTGTGAATGTCGCCATATTGCTGATGGTACTATTAAGTATGTTGCCATGGCTACTACCACGAGGATTTATCAGTCGTTGGCTGGCACTGCCGCCGCTAACCTTATTAATGATGACGGTATATGCCAATCAGCAATCACTAACGACGATATCGACCTTGTATATCTTACCAACGGGTGATCCCTATATAAGCGCTGCTTTGTTGCAGTATCCTGTTGTCAATAATGAGCAGTCATCCACAACAAATACGCATAAGACAAACATCAGCTGGCTATTTTTATCTGACCACAGACCCAATGCCGCACGAACGATGCCAAGTAATCTAAAGGCGAATAAGCTGTCGATGACATTGGCGCAGCAGCTGGGTAGCTTGTCAGTTGATACACTAGAAGGTATAGTCGTGCAGAGTAGTAGTGCTGGATTGACGGATACGCTTACTACTGATAAGACGTATTTAGCTTCTAATGCTAGTGCTTCTGAGCTGTTGCCTTTGACGGTTTTTCAGCTTAATCAGCGTTTACCTATTAGTCAGTATTGGCAAGCAGGGCGCTCTGATCATTGGTCTGCATTTCAGCAAGCCTATAAAGTCACTAGCCAATCCAAGGACATTACGAATATTAGTGTGCAACGTTGTGAACAAGGCAAAACGTGGCAGTTGGGCAATGGTGGTTTGTCCATACAAGCATTGACAGGGTGGAGCAACATAGACAGTCCGAGTGTTTGGGATTGTACGGTGGCTATAGATGCCAGCTTGCCCATAAGGGTATTAAAATATAATGCGGCTGATCCACTCAAATCAATACCTGCCACTGCGCAGACACTCACATCAAGTAGCCAGCCACCGACTCATCAAGCCAATATGCCTCGGGCACGTCTGATATTAAATGCAGATACTCATCAGCGCATTTGGCAAATGTGGACATTGTTATGTCCAGTTGAACCACCTGAGCAACCACGCACTTTTCGTAATGTGACATGGCTAGGACATAGCACATCACAGATAACTGCTGAGGTGATAAGTCGTCAAACCATCAATGAAATGATCACTTATGATGGCAAAATGCCAGAAGCAACGTTGTCTCTCAATCCGGCAGTAGATACTACCAATACGACGCCATAAAAATATTGCTTATCTAATCAATGTTACAATATAGTGATATTTCCCAGTTATACTATTGAACCATGATTGAAATACCACCATACTTAGCAGCCTATGAATATAGATGACTGTGACCGTATTTGGAGTGAGAAGCAGCTCCTTATTACTGACTGTATTTCTATCTTCTCTTTTTATTGCTTTAGACTGTTTCTGACTTAGGAAGTTATATGCCCAACTGGCCACCAGACCCTAACAAACGTCCTGACAATTCGGCAAATCAGCCAGTACCGATGTCGCCGCCAAGCCAGCCGAGTGGACAAGAATGGCGATTGCTTGAAAACACTTTATTGGCTAGTGTGGTCGAGCAACGCCGCGCCCGTCGCTGGAGTATCTTTTTTAAACTATTGACCTTTGGTTATATTTTACTGATATTTCTGACGCTTGGTCGTAGTTGCAGCAGCAGCGCGCCAACGGGTCTAGATGGTGTCGACACGAGCAAGCCGCATCTAGCCGTGGTTGAGCTACAAGGTGTCATTAGTAGTGGCGATGTGGCCAACGCTTATGATGTCAATGAGGCATTGACCCGTGCTTTTGAAAATAGCAATTCAAAGGCGGTAGCATTGGATATCAATTCACCTGGTGGCTCACCAGTACAGTCTGATGAGATTTGGCAGACTATGATGGATTTGCGTAAAGAATATCCAGACAAAAAACTCTATGCAGTGATTGGTGATATGGGTGCTTCTGGCGCATATTATATTGCTTCTGCGGCGGATGAGATTTATGTGAACCCATCAAGTTTGGTTGGCTCTATCGGCGTGATTATGCCAAGCTATAACATCAAAGGTTTGTTGGATAAAGTCGGCGTAGAAGATCGTACGATTACTGCTGGTGAATACAAAGACATCTTAAGTTTGTCACGTCCGTTAACGGATTATGAAGAAAAACATGTCGAAAAAGTATTGGACAACACTCACAAGCATTTCATTAATGCAGTGAAAGAAGGTCGCGGTGATCGTCTCAAAAATCCTGAACAAAATAAGCTGTTCTCAGGATTATTCTGGACAGGCGAGCAGTCTATTGAACTTGGCTTAGCCGATAAGAAAGGCAGCATCGCTAGCTTAGAAAAGCAGTTAGAGCTGGATAATGTCATCAATTATAGCCCAACAGATCCGTTCCAATTATTCATGGACCGCTTTGCTGTTAAATTGGGTGCGGGCATTGGCTCTAGTGTCAGCCTTGATGTTTTACCGCAAGAAGAAGGCAATGCGCAGATGCGTTAAGCGTTTTATGTTTGAGATTTACTGTGTATGGTTGTTGAGGCTGAGCGTATGATTATGCTCAGCCTCAATTGTATATGAGATTCAATGATTATAAAAAACACCCTAAATAGCGACTTAAATCGAAGAGAGCTTATCATGAGTGATGAAATTAATTTGCCAACTTTTACTGCTTTACCTGTCTCTACAATAACCAACAAACCTGTCCTGCATTTTGCTCATGCTAATGGGATGCCAAGTGCGGTTTATCAACCATTTTTTGAGAAGTTAGCAGAATTTTTTACCATTGAATATATTGCCATGCTGGGTGCAACGCCTGATTATCCAGTCGATGACCATTGGCGCAGCCTTACACAGCAGATTATTGATAGTGTCAAAAATACCTGTGAGAAGCATGGTGTGTCGCAAGTAGTGGCAGTGGGTCATTCGCTGGGTGCGATGTGTACCTTGCAGGCATTGTATCGTGCGCCGCAGTACTTTGCCCAAGCGGTACTCATGGATCCACCTTGGATTTATGGCAAAGTGAGTTTGCTATGGCATTTGGCAAAGACGGCGGATAGATTGCCGATGATGAATAACCGCCTGATGGATAAATTGTCACCAGCTGGCGTGTCTAAGCATCGCCGTGATGTCTGGGAGAGCCGCGCAGATGCGTATGATAAGATGCGGCACAAAGGTTTTTTCAAAAACTTTGATGAACGTAGTTTTCAAGGCTATATCGAGCATGGGCTACACGAACGTGCGGATGGCAAAGTGACATTGGCGATTCCGAAAGCCAGTGAGGTCGCTGTCTTTCGCACCAATCCATCTTGGTATTGGCTGGCACCAAATCATGGACCAAAGCCGCCTGTTACTTTGATTATCGGTCAAGACAGTATCTTTTTAAAACGCCGATTTCCGCAACAAATAAAGTCGCGTTTGAATATTCCTTATGAGACCCATGCCGGTGGTCATATGTTTCCACTTGAGTATCCAGAGTCGGTCTCTCAGCAAGTATTATCATTGATTGAGCAGCAACTACCAACATAATCGCTGATGACTATTTATGCTCATTATTGCTTATGTTAATGCGAGCTGACAAAATATCCGTTTGAGTAATGACTTTATGCTAAAAAATGCTACTGGTTCGCACAATCTTAATACGCCGCCTAAGCGCACGCCGCTATTTTCACGATTGGGTGTGTTTCTACTGACTGTTGGCATGCTAATGGCATTTTTTATCAGTCAGCTGCTAGGCGTGTATATCGCTGGCAAGCTGGTATTACCGGCTGCTAAAAATTCAACCATGGCTGATATTTTCTTTTTCGGCAGCAACGATGGCACTGTGGTCAGCCTCTCTATTATGATAGGCTGCGTGCTACTGGTTGCTATTAGTCTCTTGGTTATTCGTATAAGAGGTGGTGATAGTCGTCAGTATTTAGCGTTAAAGCCGTTCTCATTTGCGGTGGGTATGGGATTGCTTGGGCTGCTGTTGATATTTATGATTGGCAGTCAGGCATTGACTTATTTTCTTGATAAATCGCCATTGCTCTTCGTCGATCCTTTATATCAGTCTGTCAGCTCAGTATGGCTGTTGATGTTTGCAATGGTCATTGTCGCGCCAATCTATGAAGAGCTGATATTTCGTGGTCTATTATGGTCAGCGATCGCAGAGCAATTTACCTCGTCAACTTATTCAAAGCATCGAGGGGCGATCGTAGCAAGTGTCGTGACCAGCTTGATATTTGCGGTGATCCATGTGCAGTATGGTATTTATGAAATCAGTACCATTGTGGTACTGGCATTGATATTTTGCTACGCGCGTATCAAGTCAGGCTCGCTGTTACTGCCGATATTATTGCATATCGTGAATAATGGGGCGGCGATGTGGCAATATATTGCGCAAATCGCCTAAATAAACAATGGCTATTTCGGCGTTATTATTACACTTTTATAGCTGTCATCATAATGATGAATTTTCTTAAGTATCAGGATTTAGTAGTAACACCTCATCCGCTGCCCGTTTAATATCATCGATTGTTAGCTGAGGTTTGCCACTTAACGCCTGTCGCCATTTGCGCGCACCCGTCAGTCCTTGAAACAGCCCTAAATAATGTCTTGTCATCGTTGGCAGTGCTTCACCTTTAGCAATCTGCGCCTCCATATACGGATAAAGCTGCACTAAAATATCTGAGCGCTTAGGTGCTGGTTCGTTCCATAAGCTATTGGTTTCTGCTAATAGGTAAGGGTTGTGATAAAACGCGCGACCAATCATCACGCCATCCACATGCTGCAAATGTGCTTCGATATCTTTAACAGTATCGATGCCGCCATTAATCTCGATATCAAGCTGTGGAAAGTCTTGTTTGAGACGATAGACATCCTCATAACGTAGTGGTGGTATCTCGCGATTTTGCTTGGGGCTAAGCCCCTGTAGCCATGCAGTACGTGCATGGACAATAAAGCGTGTGCAACCCGCTGCTGCCACTTTTTCTACAAAATCAACCATAAACTCATAACTGTCAAAATCATCGATACCAATACGATGCTTCACGGTCACTGGGATATCGACTGCCGCTTGCATGTGTTTGACCAAATCAGCGACCGTATTAGGCTCCGCCATCAAACACGCACCTATTTTATTATGCTGTACGCGATCAGAGGGACAACCAACATTGATATTGACCTCATCATAACCATGCTGCTGCGCAAATTCAGCACATTGCGTCATCTCGCTAATATCTGCGCCGCCCAGCTGTAGTACAAGCGGATGCTCAAGCGTATCAAAGCGCAGATGCCGTGCTCGATTGCCATGTATCAGCGCGCCCGTACTGATCATCTCGGTGTACAAATAAACATGCGGATTAAAAAGCCGAGCAAAATAACGATAATCCGTCGTTGTCCAGTCGATCATGGGTGCGACTGAGAGTCGTTTGTTGGTCATATCAACCATGGTTTTGAGCCTTAATATTTTATAATATTGGTGTCTTAAATAAATGAACAAGGTGCAATGTATGAGACATACGATTGCACCTTAATTTTTTAATTTCAATCGTTATGCAGATAATAGGCAGCTACTAGCTAAATAATGTGGTCGATTTTTTTAAATTCAGGCAAATTATAAAAATAAATACCCATTATTATGCCGATAAAACCGATAAATGCAATGTAGAGCGCTGGTGAGAAGCTCACATACAAAGTGGCATAACCCAGCCCGAAAGGCACAAGTACTCCAACAATACCGTAGGCGATATTATAACAAAAAGCCATTCCTGTTAGTCGTACATTGGTCGGAAATAACTGTACAAGGATGGCAGGTATCATCCCAACGATGCCAGCACAAAAGCCTAAAAGCGCATACATAATGAGGATGTAGTCACCGCTGGCTTGCAGATGGTAGAAAAAGGCAAACATCTGAGCGATCAAAAGAATAGAGCCAACCGTCAGAATCTTACCGAAGTTTTGGTGGTTGGATATTATCCCATAAAAAATACAACCAAAAACCATGAACACAATACCCAGACTGTGTGAGAATCCAAATAAATCGCTGTCTAAGGTAAAACGTAATTCAATCAAATCGGGTAGCAATAGCACAACAACGGTCGTGATGCTAGAAACAATAAGCGTGAGAACCATGCCGATAAATAGCGAATGTTTGCAATGCTTAAAGAGTAAATTGAAGGGTTTGGCAACATAATCGCTCGGCTTTGAGTTTTTCATTTCTAGAAAAAAGGGTGACTCATCTATCCATCGCCACGCCAATAATGGCAATAAACTCAGAATAGCCGCGATGAAAAATGGCAAGCGCCAGCCGTAATTAGCCAATTGCTCAGTCGTCATAGAATTGGTTAACCAAAGAAAAAAGGCATTAGAAAACAGCACGCCTACATAAAAACTGGCGGTGACATAGCTACAAGATACTGACGAGTATTGGCGCGGTACATGCTCTGCCACAAAAACCCAAGCGAGTGGCACATAAAGACCAAATGCCATGCCTTGTATCAGCCTCAAGACTATAAATAAGGTTGGTGCAATCAGCCCCCATTGCCCATAGGTCGGTAAGCATGCCATCGCCAACAAGCTGGCCGCCGTCACTAATATACTAATCAACAGTATGGGTTTTCGACCTTTAATATCACCATAACGACCAAAGATGATGCCGCCAAGTGGGCGTGCCAAATAGCCAATTGCAAATAGACCGAGCCCTTGCACCTTTGTAATAGCTGGGTCAATATTGGCAGGGAAAAAAGCCGCGGCGACGATATCTGCTAGATATAAGTAAATCAAAAAATCAAAAAACGCGACTGCGCTGCTAAAGCAGATAAACAGTACGGTGTTTCTGTCTTTAGAAGACATCATTGCATATTGAGAACGAGAAGGCATAATAGGTCGCGCATCCACATATAATAGTATTCGTTAAGCCGATTATTATCTGGATAACCGGCTATAATAAAAAACGACAAATCAATATGAGAAATAATGATTTGCCGAAAAAATAAAGACGTTTGAGCTAACAGTTATTGAGCAATAGGCATCGGAGTTAAAAGCACTTGAATGAATAGCACTCAAATTAAAAAGTATTCAAACTAAAAAAATTGGGTCAAAGAATCACTCGATAACGCTGTTATTATTTAAATATGACTAGGTTTTAGAGTGCTTTTGATGGTGGCAGCTATAGCAACCAATCAATAGGTAGCCATGACATGATAGTCAGCCAGACATGATCGCTGATATCGACGCGTGGCTCTGAATCGTAAACCACTTTTTTATCGTCTTCCATAGTATGCCACTGTAGCTTACCATTATCTGATAGTTTGACTTCATAAGCTTGGTTTAGCAGGTCATCGCTTAGCGCACCATGCAATTGTTTTGCCAGCTCATCATCATTGATGATCACACCCATTTCTGTATTGATATTGGCAGAGCGAGGGTCGACATTATAGGAGCCAATGAATACTTGATAGTCATCAACGGCAAACGTTTTTGCATGTAAACTGGTTGAGGATTGGCTACGAGCTTTCCAAAGCTTATTTTCGCGTTTTTCCTCAGAGGCGGTGGATTTTAGCTCGTAGATTTTGACACCAGCGCGCAGCAAATTAGGTCGCCATTGACTATAGCCAGAATGCACAGCAGTCACGTCGGTCGCATCAAATGAATTGGTCAAAATCTTAATCTCGATACCAGCTTCAGCCAATTGCACTAAAGTATTGACACCATCTTTGGTGGGTACAAAATAAGAAGAAATGATGGTTAGCTTTTTGGTTGGGCTGCCTAATAAGGTACGCAATTGATGCACCAAATTGGTATCTGCTGGTACCGTTTTAGTTAGCTTGCCCACATCATCACTCAAAAACTGCATATCTGTCCAGCGAAAAGGCACGCGTTTGTTGACCAAGTCACTGTCTATCGTTGACTCTTCTAGCGCTTCTTTATACACCGTCAAATGATTGTCGCTACCTTTTTCATCCTGACCGAGCTTGTCCAGTGCCGCTAGGAAATCAGGCGCTGTATTGTTATCAGGCTTCACTAGCGTTTCGATGTCAAATGACAAAGGCGACGACCAATAGCTTGAAAAACTGTTGTCAATATCTGCGACGACTTTACCGATGAGTAAAACATCCAAATCCGCAAATTGACTATTTTGGTCATTGCTTAAATATTCATTGCCAATATTACGTCCCCCAATGATGGTAATCTGCTTATCAAAAGTCATGCTTTTATTATGCATGCGGCGATTGATACGTGGCAGACCTGTGACGTAGTTTAATGTTTGAAACTTACGGTGCATCAGCGGATTGATGATTCGTACCGCGATATTCGGATGACTGGAAAAACGTAATAAATGCTGATCGAAAGTGGCATCATTATTAAAATCATCTAATAGTAAGCGTACAATGATGCCGCGTTCAGCCGCTTCCCACAGATCTTTCAATAGTAGCTGACCAGCTTGGTCATTATGCCAAATATAATACTGCGCATCGATATTACGTGTGGACATGTCCGTTAATATGCTGCGAGAAGCAAAAGCATTGGCACCAGTTACAATGGGGTGATAGCCAGATAAATCTGGGTGAATATCATTCTGCTCGCTAATCGATGCTACCAAATCAACGTCATTGGTTGCTACTGTGTCACTTTGTCCAGTTTCTTGATTGTCTTCTTGCTGATATAAGTCATGTACTCGTGCTGATAATGCTTGGCTCTCAGGTAAGTGTGGCTGTTTTGGCAAAACCTGACATCCACTAAGACCTAAGGTTAGTCCGAGTGTTAGACTCAACGATAAGTTGCTTGGTTCTATACTGAACATCGACATAAATGAATTACCTTAGTGAGCCTTACATAAAGAAGTATTTGTTAGAAAGTAAGCGTGAAGGCATGTCCTCATTTTTAGTCCATTAAAAAGACTATCAATTGAATGAAGGACATGCGCTAGTGCATCGTTTATTTTACCGATGATAGCACTGATTACGAAGCGTATAACAATATCGCCCAAGGCAAAAATTAAATCGCCGCTAAGCTTATCAGCTGTGGTCATCTATGCCTATTATAAATACGTTATTTTTGTTAGATTCAGCGACTTATTCAGTCATTATTTACTTATCGTCTCTCTTTCATCTGTTGTTGAGAAAGAGATAGATGTGTATTCAAAAATAATATTTAGCCATCGCTTGAAACCAGCTGTGTGGAATAAGTTGACATGATATGATAACGCTGATGCATTCGGTCGATAATCAGAAGAATAAGCAGTCATTTTATATCAATCAAAATACCAATCAAAGCAACGGAATATTTATGAGTCAGTCGCAAGCCCATGATGATAAAAATGTAGATAAATTAGATCCAAACTGGCGCAGTGACGCGCTCAATTTAGATCTCGATTATGGTATGCAAACCATTGCTGTACGGGCAGGGCAACATCGTACCGATGAGGGTGAGCACTCAGAGGCTATCTTTACTACCAGCTCGTACGTGTATACCTCAGCGGCAGATGCCGCGGCACATTTTAATGGAGACAAGACGGGCAACGTGTACTCACGCCATACCAATCCAAGTGTGCGTACCTTTGAGCGTCGTTTGGCAGCGCTTGAAAACGGTGAGCGCGCAGTGGCGACAGCCTCTGGCATGGGCGCGATTTTGACCATGTGCTTGGCATATCTGAAAGCGGGCGATCATTTGCTTGCTGCCAATCAATTATTTGGCTCATCGATTGGTCTATTTAATAATTATATGGCAAAGTTCGGTGTGGAAGTCAGCTACGTTGATTGCTTCGATAATGAGGCGTGGGCAAACGCCGTTCAACCAAACACCAAAGTCATTTATTGCGAAAGCCCTAGCAATCCATTGGGACAGATTTGTGATATTGGCTTTTTAAGCCAGCTGTGTAAAGCCAATGGTATCTTATTGGTCGTTGATAATTGCTTTGCCACTCCAGCTTTGCAGCGTCCGCTTGATTTGGGTGCCGATGTGGTGATTCATTCTGCCACTAAGTATCTAGACGGTCAGGGGCGAGTACTCGGCGGCGCATTGGTCGGCAGTGATAAGCTGATGCAAGAGGCGTTTACCGTGGTACGCTCAGGCGGTATCAGTATGAGTCCGTTTAATGCTTGGGTCTTTACCAAAGGGTTAGAGACGCTGAAACTACGTATGCAAGCGCATTGTCAAAATGCCAATCAAGTGGCAGAGTTTTTGGTTAATCATCCCAATGTTAGTGCCGTACATTTCTCAGGTTTGAGTGATCATCCCGCTCATGAGCTTGCGACGCGTCAACATCATATGACAGGTGGCTATGGTGCTATCATGGGTTTTGAGGTAAAGGCTTCTGACAGCACTGATTCAAAAGCTGCCGCTTGGCATGTGATTGACTCGACCCAAATGGTCTCTATCACTAATAATTTAGGTGATGCTAAAACGACGATTACTCATCCTGCAACCACCACTCATTTTCGCTTGAGTGCAAAAGAGCGCGCAGAAGCGGGCGTCAAAGATGGTCTTATTCGTTTGTCAGTAGGCTTAGAAGATGTAGAAGATATCATCAAAGATTTGGCGCGTGGTTTAGACAGTTTGTAAAGATAACGGTATAATCGCGGTTAGCACTTTATATTAGGGCGTGTCCTTATTTCAAAAATGGTGATAAAAATGAGATAAATTGCCGTCAAACGAGGAAAATAGCGCAGATAATATCGGGATATTAACCAGCTATTTAACGATGTTTGGCAAAATTTAGCCATTTTTAGCCCGGTTAGATATGATCAATTGAATTGAGGACACGCCCTAGTAAAATATCAATCATTTATGATTAAAAAACAAAAGAGGTAACTATGAATATTCAAGCATTAATGCAACAAGCACAAACGATGCAAAAGAAAGTCGAAGCAAACGTTGAAAACGCTAAAAAAGAGCTGGCGAATAAAGAAGTACAAGCTGAAGCGGGCAGTGGTCTGGTAAAAGTTACCATGACGGGTCGCCATGTGGTTAAGCGTTTAACCATCGATCCAAGCTTGCTAGAGGATGAGCCAGATATGATCGAAGATCTTATCGCTGCTGCTATCAATGACGCCGTTCGTCAAGCAGATGCGTTATACGAAGAAACCATGGCTGGCGCGACATCAGGTATGGGTCTACCACCTGGTATGCAAGGTATGTTCTAAGCATTAAATACTTCATACTGAAGGCAAAAATGGGGTTGTTATCGACACGATACGACCCCATTTTCATAGCTACGATTTATAAATTAAGTTAAATAAAGGAAGATGCTTTGCTGACAGCCAAATTTGATCAGCTGGTTAAACAGCTGCGTATTTTGCCGGGTGTGGGTCAAAAAAGTGCCCAACGTATGGCACTGCATTTGCTCACCAAAAAACGTCCACAAGGCATGGCACTTGCTCAAGCGCTTGATGAGGCGATGCGTGATATCGTCGAATGCCAACGCTGCCATAGCTTCAGTGATGATCAAATCTGTCCGCTGTGCCAAGATCCGCGCCGTGATGATGCCTTGCTATGTGTGGTTGAGACCGCAGCAGACGTGATGGCTATCGAACAAACCGCAGGCTACCGTGGCCGCTACTTTGTGTTAGGTGGTCATTTATCACCGATTGATGGCATTAGCGCTGATGATCTGAATATTGAACAACTGGTCTGGCGGGTCAAGCAAGAGCCTGTTGAAGAGTTGATATTGGCGACTGGTACGACTGTCGAAGGGCAGACCACCGCGCACTTTATCAGTGCAGCGGTTAGTCGTCATGTTAATAAGGTCACACGTTTGGCACAAGGTGTACCAATGGGCGGCGAGCTTGAATATCTTGATAGCATGACCCTTGGACAAGCGATGCAAAATCGTTCATTTTTATAGCATCTTTTTATAAGGACCAAGTCTTTTCCATTTTATTTTATGAAATTGTTATAATTGATTCACTAGTATTTTATTATTTACTTTTATCGAGACGCCCTTTAGCGTTTTATTTTTTCCTATTTATGCAGGTATCTGCCCGTGTCCAACCATGCTCCAACAGCTTCAACTGCTGCCATCCAATCAAACCTTGTAGACAACATTAACATTGCTGTTTCTGATGATTTATTAGCACCATCAATCAATTCTAAAATAGAATCAGCTATACCTTCAGAGCCAGATATTGAGGCACTGCTAGATAGTGCCGACGAAGCTGCTGTCACGTGGGTGCGTTCGCAAAATGGTATGGCTGAAGTGATCGATGCATTGGCAACTTGTGGTCGGGTGGCGTTAGATACTGAGTTTATCAAACGTGATACTTACTATCCGCGCTTGGCATTGGTGCAGCTGAATACCGGCAATCATATTTATCTATTAGATGCCCCGCAGTTGCAACTGACCGAACTGTGGCATGCACTGGCCAAAGTTGATGTAGCGATTTGGCATGCCTGTGGTGAGGATTTAGGAATTTTTTATCTACTCTCTGGTTGTCCGCCATTGACCAATATATTTGATACGCAAATTGCGTTGTCTTACTTAACGGGTCAATTGCAAATGGGCTATCAGCAAGCGCTTGACGACCAGCTAGACATGCACATTGATAAAGAACAAAGCCAGTCGGACTGGCTGCAACGTCCATTATCAGATGAGCAAGAGCAATATGCGATTGATGACGTACGCTTTTTGCCAGCACTCTATTTAAGTCTTGAATATGCGTTAAAAAAGCAAGGTTTGTACGATTATGTATGGGCAGATTGCCAGCTTTATGCCAGTGATTTGTATGATGCTCAGCATGTTGAAGACAGCGCAATGTACCTAACAATGGCAGATTATCGTTATACTTCACAGCAGATGGCGATACTGCAAGCAGTTGCGACGTGGCGCGAGGAGCTGGCACGTTCGACCAATCAGCCACGTACGTTTGTGATTAAAAAACAAGCAGTACGCGAGATCATCACTGAAAAACCAAGCAATATGCGAGAGCTTGCGCACAAAACCACGATGCATCGCAGTATGTTGCGCTTATACGGCGAAGAGCTGCTAAAAGTGATAAATCAAGCAAAAAACCTGCACCCTGCTGAATATCCTGATTGCCTATTACCGCCGTATCGCTCAAAAAATAAAGTACTGTCAAAAGCAGTGCAGCAAGCGATCGATGATCACGCAAGAGCTATTGGCGTACCTGATAATGTATTGATGCGTAAGAAGTGGCTAGGGCAATTGTATGAAGTAATTGCTTTTGATAAGGAATTAAGCGAGTTGCCAGAGGGCTTAAAAGGCTGGCGGAATGACTGGGTCATGAACACACTGATTCCAGTCATCAAAAAACATAAAATTGAGTTGCAGCAGGGTATGGGTATCAATGTTCGATAAGCCATCATCTTTTATCATTGATAAAAGGTGATGCTTTTCTCAAGACGTAAGTTTGTTATGTTCGAACTGTCCATGTTGTAGAAAGTATTTGGTTTGCGCGGCTACTGTTTTATCGACCAGCATCCCAGTATGCGAAACTGGTAAAACTATATGATCCGTGGCAGCCTCTATTTTGGTTTCTGCTACATATACTGTGCCATCGTGTAGTAGATGTTCTACTGATGGCATGTTATTTGTCTTACGCAGTTTGCGATTATGGTATTGCAAAAACAACTGTCCTAGGCCATAAGGACGATTACCCGCAATCACGCCTAAGGTGATATGCTCCGGTAAAGGCGCTACGCTGCCATCTAAGGCATCGATGTATGAGCGCCCTACCACAGCTGGGGTTAAGCGCCAAATGTAGTCAGCACATACACTGCCTACATGCGGTGTCCCAAGTGTCACGCAGCGTCCTACCTGCCACTGCGGATATGCAGTGACAAAATCACGAATAATCAGACCGCCCAAACTATGACCGACCAAATCTATCGGTTGGTCAGGGTGATGATGGTTTTCTAGCCAGTTATTTAGGCGGGCACTATTGGTTTGAATACCGTCACGCATACTACGATAGCCAAATTGATGAGTGTCAAATCCTGCTGCTTGCAAGCGTTTGGCCAGTGGTCGCATGATCCAAGCGGTTTGGTGCAGACCATGGATGAGAATGACGCAGTTTTTTTGTGGCATGGCATTTTCCAACAAAGTAAAAATAGTTTTGGTAACATATGAAAAAGAATGCTAAAAACATGAAGAACCAGTCTTTATAACTCATATAATCTATGTATATTAAATCTAGCTCAAGTTTGACTCATTTTACGGAGTTCTATTCCCAACCTTATATGGCAATATATAATAAGGATAATTGAGCAAACCACTGCCCAACCTAGAAAGCTTAGTAAGTACTTATCCCAATGTTTATAGATAACAAGTTGGTAGTTGTGATTCAGCTTTCTGTTTTCTGCAATTTCTTGATTTTCTAAGTAATCTATAAAAGCGCCACTATCATCATATCCAAAGCAGTTTTGTTTCCACCATTCATTAGAATGCTGAGTTTTCCAAATTACTTCTCCATAACTACCATATAATTGAGCTTTGCACAGCTTTTTTTGGAAGTTGTTACTAACTGCGCTAGGACTTCTGTTAAAAACTAATACTCCTAATATATTAGCAGTAGTAATAGGTTGGTCATCAAATAATACAGTCTTCTGATCAAGTAGGTTTACTTTAACAATTTGGCAGATTGCTATTTCATCAGGTCGTTTTTTTTCACAGCTGATGTTTAACTTATAGTCATTAAAATAGATACTGATAACTGTGGCTAGAGCAGCAAAAAACATGATGCCTGCTATGAGTATGACACCTTCAAGCTGAATGGGCTCGTGATTAGACACTGTCGTATTTTTATTTGCACGAGTCATTTTAGCTATTCCACATAAGATTAAATGAGAAGATCATTATAAAGCGTTTGCTTATAGATACAATTGTGATTTTAATTAACTATAGTTGATTAAATTTAAAAAGAAGGGGCTGTCCTAGATAAGTAAAATAATCTAGGATAGTCATATGAGAAAGAGCAGATTAAGTTGGTACAAACAAACCAGACTCATTGAACTATTTATTGCCGGTTCTACCGCAAGAACAGCAGCAAGCTTAGTGGGTGTTAATAAAACAACAGCTAGCTATTACTTTCACAGGCTAAGACTACTGATTTATGAAAATAGTCAGGAACCTGGTCTTCTAGAAGGCGAAATAGAAGTTGATGAGAGCTACTTTGGCGGTAGACGCAAAGGCAAACGTGGTCGCGGTGCTGGTAATAAAGTGCCTGTGTTTGGACTGCTTAAGCGCAATGGCAGCGTCTATGCTTGTCTCATCCCTAATGCCAGAGCCGATACCTTAATCCCTATTATAAGAGAAAAAGTAAAGCCTGATAGCATCGTTTATACTGACTCATTCAAAAGTTACAATGCCCTTGATGTCAGTGAGTTTACCCATTACCGTATCAATCATTCAAAAGAGTTTGCACAAGACAGAAACCATATCAACGGAATAGAGAACTTTTGGAGCCAAGCCAAGCGTCATATGCGCAAATATAATGGCATCCCAAAAGAGCATTTCCATCTGTTTTTGAAGGAATGTGAGTGGCGTTTTAACTACAGTGATCCAAAACGTCAATTACACCAGCTAAAACAATGGGTTAAACAGGAACTGAACTAGTTATCTAGGACAGCCCCAAAAAGAATTAAGTGCTGCTGAGATAAGTTTTACGTAGCATCTACAGTGACGAAGTCGCACAGCAAGCAAGGAAAATATATATTAGTAACAGGCTATTCTGATCATCTTTTGTTTTATTTAGAGTTAACCATGCTAAGAGCATAACAAGTCAGATAAAGTAGACCTCTTGCAAAAGTCAGATATTAAGCTCAAGATTTACCAGTCCTGCGAACAGCTTCATTCTTAAATCATAACGTTGACGTCGATTACGGTAGCGTTCAGCCACAATTTTGAATAGCTTAATCAGCCCTATTTTATGCTCAACCAGAATACGACATTTTGCCAAATATTGATTGGCCTGTTTGCAAAGCGCTAGCAACTCACCGCCTTTTGGTTTCTTAAAGGGGATAAAGGTCTGATCGTGTAGCTTGGCTATACCTTGATAACCGCTGTCTGCTAGATAGCTGGTGTTTTTAGGCAGCCAATCAGGACAAGTTTGTTTATAAAGACTAAAGTCATGTACTGAACCGTTGCAGGTTTGCACATCCAATATCAGTCCTGTTTGCCAATGTACGATGACTTGCGCTTTTAAGGTATGTTGTTTCTTTTTTCCACTGTAGTACTGTTTTTGGTTTTTTTGGCCGTTCAATGGGCGTTTCGGTGGCATCAATGATGACTGCTGACCAATTGATATCCTCAGGCTTACCGTGTGGCAGTTTTCGTGGCAAATCAAATCTGCCTGAGTGGATAAGGATGTCTTCTACTCTTCTGACAATGCGACTGGCAGAGGACTCATGAACGTTGAAGTCCACACCAATATGATAAAGGGTTCGGTATTCACGCCAATAGGTCAGTGCGAGTAAAATCTGCGCCTCTAAGCTAAGTTCACTTGGACGACCTGATTTGGTCTTGGAAGCTTCATGCTCTTGCATGGCTTCTAGCATTTTCTCAAAGATGGCTTTGTGGATGCCAGTATAACGTTTAAAACCTGCATCGCTCTGTTCAAGTAGTTTGGCTATATTTGGCATATCTTTTAAATATTTAGGGTTCAGTTATAGTCTTCGAGTCTTGAAACTACTTTTGCAAGAGGTCTAGTACATACAAGATAAAAACCTCCAAATCAGCTGCTGACTTGGAGGTTTATTTTTATATCAACTGTTCATACTTATTTGAAAACTACATGTAGTTTTCGATACTTGGGCAAGAACACATGAGGTTCTTATCACCATAAGCGTCATCGACACGTGCTACGCTTGGCCAGAACTTATGGGCGCGGATATAAGGCAGTGGGAATGCTGCTGTGTCACGGCTGTATGGGTGCGTCCATTCGCTGTTGGTGACCATCGCAGCGGTATGCGGTGCGTTGACCAGTGGGTTGTCTTCTAACGTCCAACCCTCTTCGCCAGCTTTGGCTTTCATTGCTTCGTATTTGATAGATTTTAGAGCACTGATGAAACGATCTAATTCTTCTTTAGATTCAGACTCAGTTGGTTCAATCATCAAGGTACCCGCAACTGGGAAGCTCATCGTTGGTGAGTGGAAACCGTAATCCATCAAGCGCTTAGCAATATCGCTTTCACTGATGCCCGTCTCTTCTTTCAACGGACGAATATCGATGATACATTCGTGCGCGACGCGACCGTTTTTGCCCGTATAAAGAACAGGGTAGTGGTCTTTTAATTGAGCAGCGACATAGTTAGCATTTAATAGTGCAAGCTCAGTTGCTTTTAGCAGACCATCACGACCCATCACGGCAATGTACATCCATGAAATTGGTAGGATGCTTGCTGAACCATAAGGGGCTGCCGATACGGCCGAGCAGTCTTTTTGTGCATTATGCACAGGGCTCAATGTATGATTGGCCATAAAGGGTGCTAAATGCGATTTCATGCCGATAGGGCCCATACCTGGACCGCCGCCGCCATGCGGGATGCAGAAGGTTTTATGCAAGTTCATGTGCAATACATCAGCGCCAACGTCAGCTGGTTGCATCATGCCAACCTGTGCATTCATATTGGCACCATCCATATAAACTTGACCGCCATGTTTATGAATGAGGTCACAGATCTTACGGATGCCTTCTTCAAACACGCCATGCGTCGATGGATAAGTAATCATCAATGCACCTAGATTGGCGCTGTTTTCTTCACACTTAGCAGTTAGATCATCGATGTCAACGTTACCATTGTCATCGGTTTTGACCACGATTACTTTCATACCCATCATCATAGCTGTCGCAGGGTTGGTACCGTGCGCTGACTGAGGGATTAAACAAACATCACGGTCAGTTTCACCCAATGATTCGTGATAACGGCGAATCGCTAGCAGACCAGCATACTCACCTGAAGCACCAGAGTTTGGCTGCATAGACACATCATCAAAACCAGTAATGGCTTTCAGCTGGTCTTGCAAGCTATCAATCATGGCAACGTAGCCTGTGACTTGGTCACGTGGTGCAAAAGGATGCACATTAGCAAATTCAGGCCAAGTAATCGGTAGCATCTCACTGGTGGCATTCAGTTTCATGGTACAGCTACCCAATGAAATCATGCTGCGGTTCATTGCCAAATCTTTGTCTTCAAGCGATTTTAAATAACGCAGCATTTCATGTTCGGTATGATGTGAGTTAAATACTGGATGCGTCAAGATAGCGTCAGTACGCAAGTGTGCACTATCAAGAGAAACACGAGCGTCTTCTGGTAGGTCATGTGCTTTACTGACAAACAGTTGAGTTAATACATTAAAGTCATGCTGATCGCTGGTTTCACTAAACGCGACGCTTAATTTGGTTTCACCAAGACGCCATAAGTTATAGCCTACATTGTCCGCATTTTCGAAAATTTGAGTAGCCAGTTTTTCTGATCCACAATCAACGACGACGCTGTCAAAGAATTGGTCATGTACGACATTTAAGTTGCTGTCGTTAGCATTTTTGATGACATCAGCAAAGGCAGTGGCAAATGCATGAATACGAGTCGCGATACGCTTTACGCCGCCTGGACCATGATAAACAGCATACATACCGGCTAGGTTGGCGAGCAATACTTGTGAGGTACAGATGTTTGAGTTGGCTTTTTCGCGGCGGATATGCTGCTCACGAGTTTGTAGTGCCATACGTAGGGCAGTATTGCCTTGTGAATCTTTAGAGACGCCGATGATACGACCAGGCGCTGAGCGCTTGGCTTTGTCAGAGAAGGCAAAGTAGGCGGCATGTGGACCACCAAAGCCCATTGGAATACCAAAACGCTGCGTGCTACCTAAAGCGACGTCTGCGCCCATATCTGCTGGTGATTTTAATAATACCAAGCTCATGATGTCACTGACGACACTCACATAAGTTTTGTTTTTCTTCACAGCAGTGATGACGTCGGTTAAGTCTTTAACATCGCCTTCAACACCGACGTATTGGAAGAGAGCACCAAAATAATCGCCTGATTTAGCCAGTTCAAAATCACCAACCACCACTTCCCAGCCAAAGTACTTGGCACGGGTATTAATAACATCTAAGGTTTGTGGATAGATACGGTCATCAACAAAAAACTGCGTCGATTTGCTTTTGCTGACACGCTTTGACATTGCCATGGCTTCTGCGGCTGCGGTTGCTTCATCAAGCAATGACGCGCCAGCAAGCTCAAGACCAGTCAAATCAATACATACTTGTTGGAAGTTAAGCAAGGCTTCTAGACGACCTTGAGCAATCTCTGCCTGATAAGGCGTATAAGCTGTGTACCAGCCTGGATTTTCAAGGACGTTACGCTGAATGACCGCAGGCATACGTACTGGCGAGTAGCCTTGTCCGATATAGCTCTTATTAACAGTGATGTCATCTGCCATGGTACGCAATTTGGCAAGCGCGGCATGCTCACTCATCGCCACTGGCAAATCTAGCTCTTTATGCAAGCGCACGGGTTCAGGCACGGTATCGTTGATGAAGCTCGCCATGTCTTGATAACCAACGGCACTGAGCAGGTCAGCTTGCTTGGTCTCATTAGAGCCTAGATGACGATAGACAAATTCAGCTTCGTTGAATAAACCTTTAAAGGTATCAAACGTTGGGTTTTGCGAGATAGTCATGACAATCCTTGGTTAAGGGAGTAATAAAGGGATGGCTAAAATAAATAGTAATAATAACTAATGACGGTTTAAGATTTTATACGTAATGAACAAATTGCTTTTGATCAAAGCGGAACTGGCTGTTGTAAATGCCATTATCAGCGCGTTCGCCAGCACCAATCATCATAATGATATGTTGATCATCACTTAAATTTAATAAGCGCTTCATGGCAGGCTCATCAAAACCGCCCATCGGACAGCTATCAAAGCCATGCGCGCGTAGTGCAAGCATTAGGTTTTCAGCAGCAAGGGCAGTATTGTTGGTTGCCCAGTTTTTGGTGTCTTCAAAAGTATAGTAAGGTGATTTAATCGGACCTTTTACCCGTCTGACCACTTGAGTCGCACCCCATTTAGCCGCTGATACCACATTGGCAGGTCCTCGTAAGAAGTCCATGGCAACGACTTTGGTATAATAGTCTTTGACCTTTTTGGGTACTGGCTTATCAGGGTATTCGCGCAATATTTGCTTGGCATGGTCATGCCACACATCGGTGCGAGCAACGACTGCGATTAAACGAGCGGCGGTTTTCGCTGCATTTTGATTCATGCAGTTTTTCACCGCGCGTTTGCGCTTATCCGCATCATCAATCACATAAAATTCCCACGGCTGTAGATTGCTAGAATTTGGCGCAAGCATGGCCAAACGCAAACAGTCTGCTAACACATCATCAGGTATCTTTGTGTCGGTAAAGCGGCGGACAGAACGACGTGATTCAACCACCTCACGAAACGCTTGCAGCTGCGGTGTATTATCAGGCGTTGCAAATTTTTCTTGAGAACTTGCTTGAGCGTTTGCTTGATTATCAGTGTCAGGGGTCATATGAGAATCCATGCTGGAGATTAAGTGATCAACTTGGGGCAGTATTGAGTACGTCTCTTTAATAGCGCCTGACAAGTAATTGATATGAATAAATCAGATAGCGATTGGAAGCAATAAATTGAGCGATAAACATTCTAAGAAAAAGCGTACAGATATCAGCTGACGCCAATATCTGTCATAACGAGCTATGTTTTTTAAGGTTATAAGTAGCGGCATTTAAATAAAACACCGCTTTTAAGCGAGAGAGTGAAGATGCTATTACAGCTCGTTTTCGTACTCATCAGCGGTTAGCAGCGCTTCGTAGTCAGCGATGTTGTCAGGCTTCATTCTAAAGAACCAACCTTCGCCATACGGGTCAGAGTTGATGATTTCTGGATCGTCTTCTAGTGCTTCGTTGATGGCAACGACTTCACCTGAGATAGGGGCATAAACGTCAGAAGCAGCTTTTACTGATTCAACTACAGAGATTTCGTCATCAACAGCGATGATGTCGCCCACGTCTGGCAATTCAACAAACACCACGTCACCCAATAGGTCTTGAGCATGGTCAGTGATACCAACAGTGATAGTACCGTCGTCTTCTAAGCGTAACCACTCGTGGCTGGCGATGTATTTTAGTTCTGCTGGGATATTGCTCATGGTCTCTCTCCTAAGTGATAGAGGATGGTTAACAAAAATAGTGGATGTTAATAATAGGGTTTATAATGCCTACGAGTCAAACTGCTGTTTGCCATTACGGACAAACGGTAGCTTAAGAACACGCACATCAACGAACTTGCCTTTGCCGCGCAGATCGACCTGAACGCTATCATCATCTGATACGCTGGCAGGCACACGGGCAATCGCAATTGAGTTTTTTAGGCTAGGGGAGAAGGTGCCACTGGTGATAATGCCAGTTTGCTCATTATCCATGCCTTGATTGATGGTGACGGTCATGCCTTCACGCAATACGCCGCGTGTCGTTAGCAGCAAGCCAACTTGCTTCATGGCAGAGCTATCGTCTTTTGACTGTTGACGCTTGCTGACCAAAGCGTCACGACCGACAAAATCACGCTCGTCTTTTAACGCGAGTGTCCAGCCCATGTTGCACTCGTAAGGACTGACGTTGTCGTCCATGTCATGGCCATAGAGGTTCATGCCAGCTTCCATACGCAAGGTATCACGCGCGCCAAGACCGGCAGGTTTAATGCCATTGGCTTTTAATTGTTCAAAAAACGCTGGTGCATCATCACCATGCATGATGACTTCGACGCCATCTTCACCGGTATAGCCAGTCCGAGCGACGAACCAATCTGCGCCTTCGATGTCTGTTAAATCAGCACCAACGAAAGGCTTAAGACCAGCTAAAGTATCTGCCCAGCTAGGTTTGGTTTGCGCGAGTTTTTCAACAGCGTTTGGTCCTTGCACGGCTATCATCGCAAGCTCTGGACGCTCAGTGATGCTGATGTCAAAACCTTCGGCGACTTTATCAAATTGCGCCATGTCTTTATCACGAGTAGCAGCGTTTGAGACGATACGGTATTCAGTAGCGTCTTCATTCATCAAGTAAACGATTAAGTCATCGATGACGCCACCCTTCTCGTTGAGCATGCCAGAATATAGCGCTTTACCGACGGTTTTGAGTTTATCGACATCATTGGCCAGTAGCTTTTGTAGCCATGCTTTGGTATCGCTACCTTTGACATCAGCGACGACCATATGTGAGACATCAAACATACCAGCATCAGTACGTACCGCTTCGTGCTCTTCGATTTGCGAACCATAATGAATTGGTAATTCCCAACCAGAAAAATCCACCAGCTTGCCGTCACTATCAACGTGAGACTGATAAAGAGGTGTGCGTTTAGGGGCTGAAGTGTTGGCGCTTTGAGCAGTGTTATCTTGAGTAGTGGTCATAACAAATCCTTATGTGGACATCAGCTGCATTCGATAACCAGTCGTAAAAACAAGTATCAAAGTATGAGGGCTGATGTGCCTTATCATAGTAGCGAGAAGCAATATTGCAAGGTGCAAACATTGCAACCAAGGGTAGCACAGAAAAATAGCGCAATCCGCCAAACAGACGCTGAACGTCGGTTTAAGCAAAAGCCCTATCTGTCCTGTAACCTGAGATTTTCAACACGAACCATCATTTCACGTTTTTAAAAGCACCAGCTTTAAAAAACCAAATTAAATGATGTCGCATTTTCTCCCCTTCGGTGGGTAAGGCGTCGTCCGTCCTTACCGCTCTCCAGATTTGTTATGCCTTATGTTTGGGTGTGCTACGCAATTGATGGTAGACAGCGAAACAGTCGTGACATGTGTTTTTCAGTCCTTTTACCTGAGCGATTGGCAGGGTGGATGCGCCTTCGGTGGTCAAGTAGCAATTATCAGCGCCAGCTCATTAATATGAGCGCACCTGATATTGTGTTCAAGACTCTCTCCTGAAAAACGCTTTTATTATGAAAGGTTCACCGCGCTTTTACAAGTCATCTACGCGATTAAAGTGAATAATTTTGGCAAAAATGATTTTTTGTGAGAATAATCAATACCGTATCGATAAGTAAAGCGTTTTACGTTTGGTAGGTAGTAGTCAATTTAGCATGAATGCCCATCGTAAAACGTAAAGCGACTACTGATATTCACCCAAAATATGCTAATCTATGGCGATAGTTTCTGATAGGTCATTATTATGCATTGTGATATTTATAAATTCCCCAAACATAACGATATGTATGTTTATATTGCCCGTCCTGATTATCCTGACGATACCGATGAGCTTAAAGATTGGCTTGGCGTATTACCAAAAGATTTCCGTGCCAGTTTAGGGCGCAGTAAATTTGTGATGCACTTGGACTTAGCCAATACACCGACGCTTGCGCGCGTTGACAAAGAAGAGGTACTGGCAAAATTACAGTCGCAAGGGTATTTTGTACAAATGCCACCGCAAGATGTGATGCGCCGCCAAGCGGAATTACGTGCGCGTGAAGCACAAGACAATATTTATGATTAATGGGTATTTTTGAAGTGAGTTTTTAAGGAGCCTCTTTTGGCTATGTTGCATGACAGCCAGCAAGAAAAAGTTTACGACACATTTGCGCTCATGCATTTTGGTAGAAAGTCGTGATAAACTAGCAGGCTATATGAGTGACAAGACAAAAAATACGTGGCGAGGCAAAAGGTCGTGTTTCAAGTGCTTATGTCTTAATTGCTTTTGACGATAATGTATTCGATATTATGGTTCGTTGAAACAGCACACTGTCTATCGTTAAGCGCGTAAACGCGCTGCACAATTTATAAACGCAGGTAACTACACACGCATGGACTGGTTAAAAGGTATTATAAACAGCTTACCGCTGGAAGCCATTAGTGATATTCTCGGCGAAATTGCTATTTGGTGGGGACAGCTGGTAAAAGACGTGCCACCCGCAGACTTACCGATGTATGCGTATCTGGGTGGTGTCGTTATTGTGTTGGTATTGTGGTTGCTGGTCGCTCGTATGCTGCCGCGGCCGTTGGGCGGTATGAGTTGGATGATATTGTTTGCTGTGTTATTGGCACCAGGTACTGCCCTTGGCGATCCAAGTGTGATTGCCTCCGCTAGTATCGCCGTGGTTTATGCGATTATGATGAAAGACACGGCTGGCGCGATTACCAATATGCTGCCGATACTCGTGGTGTTAGTGGTTGGCTTGTTTGTTGGCTTCGTCTGGCAGCTTATTCGCGGTGCTTTTGAGTCAAGTCTAGACAAAGCGCGCAGTCGTACTGCAGAAGATACACAAGCGACCATGCAGCTGACGACTGGCAATTATTTGACAGAAGGCAAGACTTTAACCGATCAAGCCACTGTTGCTGAACCGTCTAATAAAACGCCTTTAGCGGCTAATCCTAAAGCAGACGTTAGCTTAAAAAAAGACAGCAGTTTAGCTAAAAAGCCTAATATGGAAAAGCTTGATAAGTAGTAAAGTAACATCAGTAAAGTGATATCAAAATCTTGCTAGCGATGATTGGATCTGTGCTTTGGGTTTATGGTGGCTACATAAAAGACGTTATCAATAAAAATACTGTGAATGAAAAGCACCATAAAAAAGACACCATGCGTGTCTTTTTTTATGAAAAAACGTTTTATAACTGTGCCGACCAACCGTCAAAGGGCGTTCAAGGTATCTATTGTTCTTCAACAACTGCGAACGCATGAGTATTTTGGCAATCAATCATGCTGTGCTAATCTAAATGATTATTTATTTGCTATCAATTGCCTTTAATTCTTTTCTGGCTCTTGATAGCCCTAATCTATAACAATAACTGAGATTTGATTATGAGCACGACTGATAAAACGAAAAAAAGCTTTACTGGTACGCAAAATTATATTGCCACTGACGATTTGCAGTTGGCGGTCAACGCCGCGATAACGTTACAAAAACCACTATTAATTAAAGGCGAGCCAGGTACTGGTAAGACATTATTGGCGGAGGAGGTCGCTGAAAGCTTAGGGATGCCGCTGATTACGTGGCACATCAAGTCAACCACTAAAGCGGAGCAAGGGTTGTATGAGTACGATGCCGTATCGCGCTTGCGTGACTCGCAACTGGGTGATGATAAGGTGTATGAGATTGGCAACTATATCAAGCCCGGTAAGCTATGGGAGGCATTTACCAGTAACGAGCGCAGTGTATTATTGATTGATGAAATTGATAAAGCTGATATCGAGTTCCCAAATGACTTGCTGCATGAGCTTGATAAAATGTCTTTTTATGTCTATGAGACAGGCGAGACCATCACTGCTGCACAGCGTCCTGTGGTTATTATCACCTCAAACAATGAAAAAGAGTTGCCAGATGCTTTCTTGCGTCGTTGCTTCTTCCATTATATTGACTTCCCAGAAGAAGAAACCATGCGTCAAATCATTGACGTGCATTTCCCTAATATCCAAGAAAAACTGGTCAATGATGCGCTGGATATTTTTTATAAGCTGCGTAATGTCCAAGGGCTGAAAAAGCCACCATCAACCTCAGAATTGGTCGATTGGTTAACGTTGCTACTGGCTGATGATATGGCGCAAGCAGAGCTAGAAGAAAACTTGCGCGGTGAGAAGTCTATTCCACCATTATATGGCGCGCTGCTCAAAAATGAAGCCGATGTGAGCTTGTTGCAACGCTTTGCTAATATCATGCGTCGTTAAGCAACAGACTATTTTCAAAATGACGACACGCCCTAATAAAATGGCTTCACTCGTCACCATATCAGCCAATAAGCGATGCGACTCTTATGTTTATCAAATTGTTCTATACCTTACGTACTTATGGTGTGCCAGTCAGTACGCGTGAGCTGCTTGACCTAAATGCCGCATTAGATCAAGGGTTGATGATGCAGCCGCATCCTGAAAATCCAGAGTTGTCTACCTTTGCCAGTCGTGAGGATATGTACCGGCTGATTCGGCTTTGTATGGTCAAAGACGAGCGCCATTTTGATAAATTCGATCGAGCAATGGCAGATTATTTTGAAGGCGTCGACAGTCTAGATATGGATGAGCTATTGGCTAAATTGACGGACATTCCTAAAGAATGGCTCGATTTAAAGCTTGATCCAAAAAACCTAACCGAAGAGCAGCGCCGACTGCTGAAAAAATACGGCTCGTTAGAGGAGCTGATGAAAGCGCTTGAAGAGCGTCTCAAAGAGCAAAAAGAGCGTCATCAAGGCGGTAGTAAGTGGGTTGGTACAGGCGGTACATCGCCATTTGGGGCTTATGGTGACCATCCAGAAGGCGTGCGCGTTGGCGGTGAATCGCGTAAACGTAGCGCCGCTAAAGTCTGGGAGCAGCGTAAATACCGCAACCTTGATGATGACAGTCAGCTTGGTACCCGTCAAATTCAAATGGCACTACGAAACTTGCGCCAGTTTGCTCGTACCGGTAGCGCCGATGAGCTAGACATTCATGAGACTATTAAACGCACGGCCAAAAAAGGTGTGCTCGATATCCATATGCAAGCTGAGCGCCGTAATCGCGTCAAAGTACTAATGCTGTTCGATGTGGGCGGCAGTATGGATGTCCATGTTGAGGCCTTAGAAAAGCTATTTTCAGCGGCTAGAAATGAATTTAAAACCTTAGAGTTTTTCTATTTTCATAATTGTCTATATGATTATGTTTGGAAGGATAACAATCGACGCCATAGTGCGCCGATGCCTACCTTTGAGCTGCTCAATAAATACGGTCGTGAATATCGCGTTATCTTCGTCGGTGATGCGTCAATGTCGCCATATGAGCTGATGACAGTTGGTGGCAGCGTTGAATATATGAACAATGAGGCGGGTATTGTTTGGCTCAAGCGGGTGCTCGCGCATTTCGATAAAGTCGCTTGGCTCAATCCTGAGGATCCAGCATACTGGCAATATACCCAAACCATCGTTGAAATTAAGAAATTATTCGACAATAAAATGTATCCGATGACCTTACATGGGGTAGAAGAGATGACCAATTATCTAGCGCGTTAATTTCGACGTTTGGATAAAGATACGCCCTAACTTAGAAAACCTGTTAATCCCCATATTTTTTGATAAAAGCAGCCGTTATGACAGCATAGCGGCTGCTTTTTTGTCAAAAATAATCAGTTTTGCAGTCATACGGCATTGGTATAAGTAGCAAAATATGATAACATTCATTTTAAATGAATCTTATAGAGGCGTTTTGACTGGTTCGGCGAAAAATTTGATAATCGTTTGTAAAAATCAGTCGTCGTTGCTTATTTAAGTACTTCATTTTTCATATGTGAATCAACCAATCAATGTAATGAACTTATGCCATTTCCAATCATTTTAGTAGCAAAAAAGCGCGTGCAAGTACTACATTCAGTAGACTAAACGAGTTTGACAGCGCTCCTCATATGTTTTGGAATTGGTACTAATAAGAGAGACAGTATGGCCTCACCAAAGACTTTAGAAATCGTCACCGCAACTGTTCCCGTCCTTGAAGAGCATGGAACGGCAATCACCACGGTGTTTTATAAAAATATGTTTGAAGAGCATCCCGAGCTATTGGACATATTTAACGAAACCAATCAAAAATTGGGTCGTCAACAGACGGCTCTGGCAACGACCGTGTTAGCCGCTGCTAAGCACTTGGATAAATTGGCGACGTTATTACCACAAGTCACGCAAATCAGCCACAAGCATCGTGCTTTACAGATTTTGCCTGAGCATTATCCTATTGTTGGTAAGCATTTAATCGGTGCAATTAAGGAAGTGCTGGGCGAGGCGGCCAATGACGATATCATCGATGCTTGGACTGAAGCTTATGATGAGATTGCCTCAGTATTTATCCAGATTGAACATGGCATGTATGAGGAGGCGATGTGGCAGGGTTTTGCGCCTTTTGTAGTGATTAAAAAGGTAGCAGCCGCTACGGATATTGCGGCCTTTACAGTTGTACCAGCCAAGGATAATGCAGAAAGTCATCAAGAGATCGACCTGAGCAAATTGACTTTAACCGCAGGTCAATACATCACGGTGAAAACAGATCCAAAAGACAGTGACCATGTTGCGCTACGTCATTACTCTTTGTACTCTGCTAGTACTGATGCAGGCATTCAGTTTGCGGTCAGACGTGACAATCGCAATGAGCATCATGGTTTGGTCTCTAACTATATGCACGACCAATTAGAAGTGGGTGACACGGTTTTATTATCGGCACCAGCAGGTGACTTTGCGCTCAATCAAGACTTGGTACAGCAAAATGAGATTCCGCTAGTATTGATAAGTGCTGGTGTTGGTGTAACCCCTGTGCTATCTATGTTGGAGGCACAAGTATTAGCCAATCCAAAACGACCTATTATCTGGGTTTATGCTTGCCAAAATGATGCGCATCACGCTTTCAATACTGAAGTGGAGACGCTGTTAGAAAAGGCTGAGACTGTAGAGAAGCATGTCTTCTATTTTGAGTCGGGACAACTATTAGATGAGGCGTGGCTTGCTCAATTACCTAAGCCTGCTGATATTTATGTCTGTGGCTCGATGCCATTTATGGAAAGCATGATTGATGGGCTAGTGACGCTAGATCACGGTGTTGATAGCGTTCATTACGAACCGTTTGGTCCCAAGATGAGTTTGGGCGGTTAATTTTAGCTATTAACTGTTGCTATTAATAAAAAAAGCACTTGGATGACAGAGTCGTCTCAAGTGCTTTTTATTCAATGCGATTTATCTTATTTTTATCACTATTTTAAAAATAAATACATCGCCTAATCTTTATTTTCAACCAACCCTATCATCACACCCATCTCTTTTTTATCATGCTTATCAATGCTGGGCGCATATAATGCCGACGCAATCCCGCCATCTAAAAACAGAGCATTCGGACAGTTTAAGTCATCCTTAAACAACGATGCAAATTGATAAAATGTGACAGGCTCATCACTATTGACAAATTTTATGTGACCGTCATCGCAAACACCTGCGCCATTTCGAATTTTGAGTGAAGTACTATCAGGATTAAATTGCGGATGTATCTCGTTATTGATAACCAACATAGGACCTGATTGGGTGGCATACCAAGGCTGTGCCTTACTACTGTTAAGCTGATCGTCAAAGGCGTTACTTTCCGTAATTTGCACGTTGCCCAATTTATCCCACCACATCACGCCATTGGGCAGTAAATGAAAATTGCCACCGCCTTCTTTGAGATTTAGCGATTTGATCTCTTCACCATCAATGATGGTATAACCAATCGGTGCATAGTTCTCATTGTACATGCCGGCATTCATGGCAAAGCTAAGTGCTTGATTTTTTGGTAAAGTCGCTAATAACGTCTCGAATGTGAGCAACGATTTCGTGCTGTCAGGCTGCTGCCAAAACAATTTCAATGAATAGCGGCCATCCATCAAGGCTTGAGCGTCAATGCTACAAACACTATAAGAAAATGGTGCATCTTGAGTCTGACACGACCATTTTTGTATCTCGCTGTCAGCAGCATCAGTGCTTATCGGTTGGCAAGCACTGACACTTAGCAAGAGTAGGGCGACTGCTCCTAAAGGTAAGGGAAGAGCGAAATTTGGCATCAATGAGATATCTTTTATAGTATGGAGTGAGATATAAATAATCAGGGCTCACGGATTTTTGATCGCTATTTCTTAATCGCTGCTAGGCGGAAATTCGCGAAAAGTATTGTTGACGTTGCCGATTAACTGCCCACCGCCAGTGATACTCGCAAAGTTACCAAGGCTCTGTTCCACCGATGTGGTGGTTTCTCTACCTTTATCCCGTGAGTCTTTATTATAAGCAATGAGGGCGTCATCATTGGCTAAAAAGCTATCTGGGTTCGCCATGACCCACATCTGATTAAACACATCTGCGCGGGCGCTATTATTGAGTAGCGCTCCCTTATCGGTAAAATAAAAGAACTTCGATAATAGTTTTATCTGTCCATCATCGAGGCGGCGCGCGATATGATACGGTTGTAATTGGCTTGGGTGTTGTAAGCCGACCGCACCGACGATACTGGCTAGGGATTTCAGAGTGTTTTTATGGAAGCTTGCGACACGCTCAGCTTTGCTTGGTACATCCAGCGCTTTTTGACGATAAGGGTCTTGGGTGGCAACGCCCGTCGGGCAAGTGTTAGTATGGCACGAACGTGATTGAATACAGCCAACAGCAAACATAAAGCCGCGCGCTGAATTACACCAGTCTGCGCCCAAGGCAATCATACGGGCAATATCGAAACCAGAGACGATTTTACCGCTCACACCAAGTTTGATTTTATCGCGAATGCCTGCGCCGACCAAAGTATTGTGTATTAATAAAAATCCTTCAACCATCGGCATGCCGACATTATCCATGAATTCGACAGGCGCCGCGCCAGTACCGCCTTCTGCGCCATCGATGACGATAAAATCAGGGTAGTTATCGGTTTCGATCATGGCTTTCACAATGGCCATAAACTGCCAAGGCTGGCCAACACAAAGTTTGAAGCCCACAGGTTTGCCGCCTGATAACTCGCGCAGTTGTTGCCAAAAAGCCACCAATTCTCGCGGGGTACTAAAGGCTGTATGCGACGAGGGCGACACACAATCTTGACCTGTCGGTACTTGACGGGTATCAGCGATTTCTTGAGTGATTTTCTCCGCGGGTAGCACGCCACCTTTACCAGGTTTTGCGCCTTGAGATAATTTGATTTCAATCATTTTTACTTGTGGATCAACCGCTTTTTCGGCAAAAGACTGCGGGTCAAAATTACCATTATCATCACGGCAACCAAAATACCCTGTACCTAGCTCCCAAATCAAATCACCACCGAACTTGCGATGATAAGGGCTGATAGCCCCTTCACCCGTATCATGAGTAAAGCCGCCCATTTTTGCGCCTTGATTGAGCGCCATAATCGCGTTAGCTGATAAGCTGCCAAAGCTCATCGCCGAGATATTAAATACCGACATATCATGCGGCTGTTGACAACGCTCACCGCCAACCATAATACGAAAATCTTTGTTTTCTAGAGGTTGGCTAATCGCTGATTGTAAAAACCATTCTTTACCATTGGTGTATAAATTATCTAGCGTACCAAAGGCGTTAGTGTCGCTAACGTTCTTAGCACGTTGGTAAATGAGCGCCCGCTGCTGGCGTGAAAACGGTACTTGCTCTTTGTCATTTTCTAGTAAATATTGACGAATTTCAGGACGAAAGTCTTCAAGCACATAACGAATATGTCCGGCAACGGGATAGTTTTTCAAAATAGCATGCTTTGATTGTATGACGTCATAAATCCCCAAGCATACCCCAAACCCACCGAGAATAATTAACCACCAATTTAGCAATAGTAGACCTGCTAAAAATATTAATATAGCAGCGCCAAAGGTGCTATAACGCAGCAATAGCCGACCAAATACGGAGAGTTGGTTTTAGGTTCAGGATTTAGATTGGTACGAGATTGGGGCATGGCTACACTCAACAGTAATACGTAAATATTAAAAAGGTGACAATGATTTAAAGAGAGAGTAGGGCAAAACCACCCTCTTAAGACCATTATTGTTAGACACTGACAAAGCGCTCAGATTTATCGCCTACATCATACACATATGATATCACTGCATAGCAGTAATTGGGTAACAGAGTGCTACTGTTGATGTTGCTAGTGGCGTGATTTTAACAGACAACTTGTACCAAAGTTTTCTGCTCATCGATCACTTTAAGCTTAATCTCAACGGGCAAAAATTGCTGAATGAGCCATGCTTGGGTTTCAGTGTGCTTACTAACGACACGCGCGGTAAACTCGCCACCGCCTGCTAACGCCAACGGTAAGAGTAATTGATCGGTTAAGTATTCATCGACCAGTGAGTCGGTGTTAAATACATAACGTTTGACTAAGCCTGATAAACGACAACCTATCTTTTCCGCCGAGCTGCGTTTCTCTCCTAATAAAGTAAACACCTCGGAGTGATATTCTTTATGATTTTGGGTGTCAGAAACCTCATGAGTGACTTGTGCATAGCAGCTATTGCCTTCACCTATACCTTGCAATTTATGACTATGAGTGGTTATCAGCGTTTCATCAATTCCCGATTCGACCAATGATGCTTTTGCGCTGGCAAGCTCACGTTTGCAAATGTCGTACTCTAGATTGAGCACGCTCGCGACCAGCTCTATACCGATAAGCTTACCGCGTTTATTCAGGTTAAATTGTGAAGCGCTTGCATGGCGCATAAATGGCGTTATCGTCGCTTTAATCATGCCGCCACCAATAGGCGCAAACCCTGCTTGCACGCATTCGATACCCACGTGCATACCCAATTTCGCCAATGCAGGGGCGAACGCTTGCTGTAGAAAGTCCGTGGTTGGCGCGAGTGGATTGTGCGTGCCGCCTGTGATAGTTACGGTAGATGGTGATGCTGAACCAGTATTGGAAAAAAGCAGGGCGGGTAATAGCGTTTGCAGCACAAGGCTGGTGCTACCTGCCGAACCAATATCAAAGTTATAATCGCCCGATTGAATAGCATTAGGCGTAAAAGTAAAGGCCATACTGCCCAAATGTGCGCCTGTCACGGTGGCATTTGATATTTGCTGCGAGGCTTGTACACACATCAAGTGCTGACGCATCAATCCAGATTTAGCTCTTCCAGCGCGAATATTGGTGATCTCGATTGGTGTGCCTGTGAGCATGGATAAAGACAGTGCAGTACGGATAATTTGTCCACCGCCTTCGCCTGTACTGCCGTCGATTTTTAGGGTTTTGGGTTTTGTTTTAGTCATGAGTATTTATTATCTTTATTGGCAAATGAGTAAGGCTTCTGCGAGTTTCATTTTGTTTCCCTCTCTCTTATTTTTTATTTTCTAAGTATATTTCTTTCGCTCGATAAACTTGTCCTGACTTAAAATATTAGGAATATCTTCAAGAGCTTCTTTCTCAGCTTTGATCCTAACTGCAAAGACGAAAGAGAAAATAGCTGAACGCGTCAACTGCAAAACATGCTCTGCACTCTCAACAAATTCGGACTCAGAAATAAAAACTGGTTCTTCATAATAGGTTAACGAGGCTTCAGTGCTTTCAGGTTTTTCATTCTCATAAATAAATACGAAGCTATGTTCCAAGGCGTTTCGCCACTGCTTGTAGAAACTAAGCTCGCCTTCGAACTTATGGTTTAAATCACAAGCTATACTATATAAACCAATCAAACCTTCATTATTATAAGCTTCGAACTTTTGCAGTCTGTCTTCATTTTCAAGTTCCCAGAAAGTATGAAAATATGAAGGTCTGACTTTACCTTTATTATTTTTAAGTTGTAAATCAAACAGCAAGGCTACAGCATTACCTATCTTGTCTAATATACCAAAGCAAATTCTAAAAGCAGTACGGGGGTTTTCAATATTTGTTCCTAGTAGCTCGTTGTCATATAGCTCTGCATAGCAAGCGTCATCGTCGATATCGTTATCTCTTTTAGCAAATTTATATTCATATAACATTAATCTGGCAAGACCAAACTCAGATTTTAATCTATTTAACACTTTTTCCATGGGATAGATGAAGTCCCCAGATATAGCTCTAGTATTTAAAGGAATAGTTAAGTTATCACGGGCACTTCCATAGCATTTACAATACAAGCCATGTTCACTAAGGCTTAAAAAGCTATCTAAGCACCACTTTCGATACTCTGAAAAAGATTGGTATTCCTGCTCATCTAAATGGTTGTCATCTTCTATATCTATACCCAAATCCAAACAATATTCTTTGATTTCTTCTTCTGTGTGTTTAGCCTTATCGAGAAAGCTGCTTTGCCAGTCAGGAGGAAATTTACTCGAAACACTAGCATGATAATAGCCTTTAGCTACTTCTTTATACTGTTTGATCGAGAATACTTCTGTGATCTGATTTAATAGTGCTAAACATTCACTGCGATTTACCCAAGATTCTGGAATGTCTAATCCCATACAATTGACCTTATCAAATAAACTTAATGCTTCTGAGAATCTATACTGCTGATATAGATTTATTCCCATATTAACCATGACCTGTGGCGCCAAAATATCTTTATTCCTTCTACGAATCATAGTTGCTTTAAGAAGCAATGATCCTACTTCTGAAAGTCTTTCTATCCGACTGACATCAGTTTTCCAATGGTTATTGGACTCATTTTGAGTCAAATTGCTTTTGGCATTTGCTAAGCAGTAGTATAACTATCGCGAGTTAAACAATTTTCAAAGCTATTGGACTCTATTATTTCCAATCCGATATGAGAAGACTCTAGATTGAAATTTCTATTACCCAAATCAATAAATAGTCCAGCAAGTCTAAAAAATGCGTAGGAAAAACTAGGTTCAGTGAGATCGTGGACTTCTTCTAGAAGCTCCTTCAAATATAAGCATAACTTATAGCTTTCTTCAAACTGTCCTTTATCAATCATTTCAGATGCGTTGTCTAGCTGTAAGTTTGTGTATAGAACCCTAGAGTGAATGGAATCTTCCATAAAATTTCTCCTTTTTATAAAAAGTATTATAGTTTCTGCCTAACCTTTAACACAAACCACCTGACGCAGTGTATGTACCACTTCTACCAAGTCGCTTTGCGCTTGCATTACGTCATCAATATTTTTATAAGCTGCTGGAATCTCATCAATCACATCCGCATCCTTTCGGCATTCTACGCCCGCAGTCTGCGCGATTTGATCGGCGACTGTAAATACCTTTTTGGCTTCAGTACGTGACATGATACGACCTGCACCATGCGAGCAAGAGCAAAACGATTCTTCGTTCCCTTTACCGCGCACGATGAATGATTTGGCACCCATTGACCCCGGAATAATTCCATATTCACCAACACGCGCACGTACAGCGCCTTTACGGGTCACAAATACTTCCTCGCCGTAATGTTGCTCTTTTTCTACATAGTTATGATGACAGTTCACCGCTTTTACGGCTGCATCAAACGGCTTGAGTATGATGTGGCGTAGCGCTTTAATCGCTTTTTCCATCATGATTTCACGGTTTTTAAAGGCAAAACGCTGCGCCCAACCAACCGCAAACCAATAGTCATCAAAATGTTCTGTACCTTCAGCAAAGTAGGCCAAATCTTTATCAGGCAAATTAATAAACCACTTGCGCATGTCCTCACGTGCCAACTCAATAAAGTAGCGACCGATGGCATTACCCACACCGCGTGAGCCTGAGTGCAGCATGATCCAAACTTGGTTGGTTTCATCAAGGCACACCTCGACGAAATGGTTACCTGTACCCAGCGTACCCAAATGGTTAAGGTTATTGGTGTTTTTTAGGCGAGGATGTTTTTGGGTTATATAGTTAAAGTCATCAACCAGCGTTCCCCAACCGTTCATGACGGTGTCGTCAGGGTTTGCCCATGCACCCACATCGCGGCGTGACCCGCGACCACGCGTTTTACTACGACCATGCGGAATGGCTTTTTCTAGTTCGGTACGCAGACCAAGCAAACTATCGGGCAAGTCGTTTGCGGTTAAGGTGGTTTGTACCGCCATCATGCCACAGCCGATATCGACACCGACGGCAGCCGGAATGATTGCTTCTTTGGTTGGCAATACTGTGCCTATAGTCGCGCCAATCCCAACGTGTACATCAGGCATCACCGCAAGCCATTTATATACAAACGGCATTTTTGAGGCTTTGATCAATTGATCGTGCGCTTTTGGATCCACAGGGACACCCTTGGTCCAAAGTCTGATCGGCGTTCCACCTTCTTGAATAATATTATGAGTAGTTGGTTGCATGTTGTATTCCTTAGCGTTGCAAAGTTTGTTTATTATGAAAGATGATTCTTACTTTATATAATGCTAAGGGCGTGGCAAATTTTTAGGATATTTGAAATTTATTTATAAGTATTTGATAGTAAATGGTTTAATTTCTTAAGTGTTTTTCGGATAGATAAATTTACTTAACTATGGGCTACAAATATATAGAAATATATCTAACTAGATAGAAAATAATATACTATTTATTAATGATAATCAGTGATAAGTAATATTATGAACAGTGATCCAAACAACAAAACCGCCGTCATCGGCTTCCTCGGCACTACTTTAGACAATGGCTTTAATGATAAGCGTTGGCAACGTTGGCGGCCAACCGTGACTCTAGGTCTGCACGACGAGCTACTGGTCGATGAGCTGCATATCTTATACAGCAAGCGCGATAAGCGGCTGTTTAAAATAATTAAGAATGACGTGGCACAAGTCAGCCCGCAGACTCAGGTGGTTGGTCATCGTGTTGCGTTGACCAGCCCGTGGGATTTTGCCGATGTTTATGCTGAGCTGTATGACTTTGCCGCAGGGTTTGATTTTCAGGATAATACAGATTACTTGCTGCATCTGACCACGGGTACGCACGTGGCGCAGATTTGCTGGTTTTTATTGGTAGAAGCAGGATTTATTCCAGCTGATTTGATTCAGACTTCTCCTTGCCCAAGACCTGACCAAGCTGATCCGAAAGGACGCTATCAATTGATAGACTTGGATGTCTCACGCTATGATGGTCTGCGCGAGCGTTTTGAGGCAGAAAAACAGCAACATTGGCAAACCTTGCAAGCCAATCTAGTCACCCAAAACGCCGCTTATCAAAAGCTTATCTCCGATATCGAAAAGGTAGCCACCCGATCAACTGCACCCATACTGCTAATGGGCGCAACAGGGGCGGGCAAGTCGCAATTGGCAGGCCAAATCTACGCGCTTAAAAAAGCCAAAGCCAGCAGCACGCAAGGCAAAAACACGCTTGAACAATTCGTCGAGGTCAACTGCGCGACGCTGCGTGGTGACACTGCTATGAGTGTACTATTCGGTCATGTCAAAGGTGCCTTTACGGGCGCTGCGACGAGTCGTGATGGGCTGCTAAAATCAGCGGATGGTGGATTATTATTCTTAGATGAAATCGGTGAGTTGGGGCTTGATGAGCAAGCGATGCTATTGACCGCACTGGAAGAGCAGCGCTTTTATCCACTTGGCAGTGATACGCCGATTAGCGTGTCGTTTCAGCTGATGGCAGGCACCAATAAAGACTTGCGGCAAGCGGTCGCAAATGGCGAGTTTCGGGCGGATTTGTTTGCGCGTCTTAATACATGGACGTTCTTTTTGCCATCACTCAAAGATAGGTTGGAAGATTTACCAGCCAATATCGATTACGAGCTAGCGCGCTTGGGTAGCGAGCAGCAGCAGCACTATCGATTTACTCCAGAAGCACGGCAGCTGTATGAAGCTTTTGCGATGAGTCAGGATGCGACATGGCAGGGGAATTTTCGTGATTTGACGGCCAGTATGATTCGCCTGACCACGCTGGCTGAAAGTAAAGTAATTCGCAATGATGACGTACAAGCGGAGATTGAACGCTTAACTCATCTTTGGGAATTGCCTGACAGCTTGGATGGCTCGAATAGTTTAATTAATGACAATAAAGGCAATAAAAATAGCCCAAGCGATAATAACCCTGATACTAGTTTAGATAGCGAAACTGTTGAGCAGGGTAGCCATAATATTTTAAGAAGATATCTCGATGAAGAGATTCTGACAACTATTGATCCGTTTGATGCGGTGCAACTGGCGTATGTGATTGAAGTGTGTATCAGCCATAAAAACCAAGCGGCGGCTGGCCGCTATCTGTACGCCAACTCACGCGATAAGCTAAAAAGCCCAAACGATAGCGATAGATTGCGGAAGTATCTGCTGAAGTTTGGTTTGAAGTTTGATGAGCTAAAATAAAGCATCTTTCATAAGATAAAATCCGTTAATTAAGCCAAGATGCTCGTACTATAGATTTATCATTTGTTCTCTTTTAAACACCACTGCCAATCCGCTCCGCCAACGCCTGCAATTTTGGCACAATCATCGCTGCATATTCTTCTGATTCCCAGTTGGCACTTGGTACACTGGCATTTAGCGAATACGCATATTTCCCAGTCGCAACATCAAAGACACCAACGGCCACTGCCAATATATCAGTAGAAAACTCACCATCTGATACCGTATAGCCATGCGCTTTATAATGCTCTGCGGCGTCAGATAGAGCAGACTGCGCGTGGTTATAATCTTCTGTAGATAAATGCTCTTTTAAATTACCTTCAATGACAGCCTGTCTTGCTGGCGAGCTAGCCGCATAAAAAGCGCGTCCAATAGCGGTGCGAGCGACCGGCACTGCTGAGCCAACTTGCAAATTGACTGATAAGCGAGCAGGGCTACGACAACAAGCGTGATAGCGCATTTCTCCTTCAACCTCGGTTGCCAAGTTTACTGATACTTCATTCTCACTAGCGAACTGCCGCAGTAATGGCTCAGCCGCTGCGACCATATCGTGGCGACTCCATGCGGTAGCACTTAGACGTACAGCACTACTGCCTAGTTGATACTGTCCGTGCTCGGTCATGCGTAAAAATCCAAGCGTTATTAATGTGTGAATCAGGCGAGTGATGGTCGCTTTTGGTAGGGTAGTCATCTGACATAACTGTTGATGACTAAGCTGCTCATGATGCTCAAAGGCTGATAACAAAGTCAGTCCACGCCCCAATGCAGTCACGAATTGTCTGTCATTATCTTCTTTACTCTGCTCAAGGATGCTATTCATTCGAGTCAGTAGTGGCACAGCTGCTGATATATTTTTTGTCATTTTATGCTCATTTTTTTGGATAAAGGTTTACAGCGCGGTAAAACTTTGCTTAAATAGATTTAAATTATGAAACTAAGTTTCGCACAGCGGAATAAGTAAGTCAACAACCTGTGCAGTCAATTTGTTTATTAATAATTGTTCGTTAATCATTATTCGTCGGTCAGGAAGACTGACATCAAGGAGATCCACATGGCAACATCTACGCGTCCAAGTTTCGATTGGGAAGATCCGTTTTTATTACGCGATCAGCTTACTGATGAAGAGCGCATGGTCACGGACAGCGCCCGCCAGTTTTTTCAAAAAGAGCTGATGCCTGGCATTATTGAGGCCAATCGTAACGAGAGTTTTGACCGTAATATCATGCGCCAAATGGGTGAGATGGGTCTGCTGGGTGTGACGATCGAAGGCTATGGCTGTGCTGGTTTATCGAGTGTTGCCTATGGTCTGATTGCCAAGGAAGTAGAAGCAGTCGATTCAGGCTACCGCTCAGCGATGAGCGTACAGTCAAGCTTGGTTATGCATCCTATTTGGGCGTATGGTACTGAAGAGCAGAGAGAGCGTTATTTGCCTAAGCTGGCATCGGGTGAGTATGTCGGTTGTTTCGGTCTGACTGAGCCTGATTCGGGTTCTGACCCTTCATCAATGTCGACGCGTGCGCGTGCTGTGGATGGCGGTTATGAGTTGACGGGTAATAAAATGTGGATTACCAACAGTCCTATCGCTGATGTGTTTGTCGTTTGGGCAAAAGACGATGCTGGTGAAATTCGTGGTTTTATCTTAGATAAAGGTATGAAAGGGTTATCAGCGCCGAAGATTGAGGGTAAGTTTTCACTGCGTGCATCAGTCACGGGTGAGATTGTGATGGACAAAGTATTCGTTCCTGAGGTCAATGCTTTCCCAGATATCCGTGGTCTAAAAGGTCCATTTGGCTGCTTAAATAAAGCACGTTACGGTATCGCTTGGGGTGCAATGGGCGCAGCTGAATTCTGCTGGAAAGCAGCTCGTCAGTACACGCTAGACCGTAAGCAATTTGATCGTCCGCTCGCCGCAACGCAGTTGGTACAGTTGAAACTTGCCAATATGCAAACAGAAATCACCTTGGGTCTACAAGCAGCGCTACGTGTTGGTCGTCTGATGGATGAAGACAATGCTGCGCCTGAGATGATTTCACTGATTAAGCGTAATAACTGTGGTAAGGCGCTCGATATCGCTCGCATCGCTCGTGACATGCATGGCGGTAATGGTATCTCTGATGAGTTCCACATTATTCGTCATGTGATGAACTTAGAAGCGGTTAATACCTATGAAGGTACGCATGATATTCATGCGCTTATCCTAGGTCGTGCGCAGACTGGTATTCAAGCGTTTTATTAATAAGTGCTAGCTAGTCAATGCTAGCCAGTTTTAGACCATTAACGTACGTTACTGTTTGGCTTTTTATAAGCTGTTATAAACAGGAACGTGCGTTTCTGAGTTTTTAAGCATTTTTTAAGCACTGTTCTTATGCATAGTTCCTATACATCGTTGTTATGCATCATTTATTTAGCGGTGTCTATTCTTAAAAGGTATTAAGGCATTAAAGAAAAGACAGTAAAAGCTAAATGATACATGGCAATTTTTTATCAAATTTTTATCAAAGAATAAGTTACATAATAAGGGAAGATTATGACTGATATGGCAAAAGGTGCATTACACGGTATCAAGGTGCTCGACTTGTCGAGAGTATTGGCCGGTCCTTCTTGTACCCAAGTACTTGCAGATTTGGGTGCCGAAGTCATCAAGGTTGAGCGTCCGCATATTGGTGATGAAACACGCCATTGGGCACCGCCAGTATTCAGCGATGACACCTCCGCTTATTACGCTACCATTAACCGCAATAAAAAATCCCTCACCGTTGATATCACCACCCCTGCCGGACAAGCTATCATTAAAAAACTGGCCATTGACAGTGATATCTTGGTAGAAAATTTCAAAGTGGGTGGTCTCAAAAAATACGGCTTGGATTATGACAGTCTAAAACAACACAATCCGCGCCTGATTTATGCGTCATTGACGGGGTTTGGTCAGACAGGTCCAGATGCCGCGCGTCCTGGTTATGATTATATTATCCAAGGGTTGTCAGGACTGATGAGTATCACGGGTCCGAGCGATGGCGAACCTCATAAAGTTGGCGTGGCAGTCGTCGATTTGTTTGCAGGGTTGCAGCTGACGATTGGTATTCAAGCGGCTTTGATTGCTCGTGAGATTACGGGATTAGGGCAACAGGTAGACGTTGCACTTTTAGATAGTGCGCTTGCCATGCTAGCCAATGTGGGTATGTACCATTTGGCATCCGACAAAGTCCCACCAAGACTCGGCAATCAGCATCCCGATATTGTGCCTTATCAAGTGTTTGCTGGGCAGGGTGACGCGCACTTTATCTTAGCGTGTGGTAATGACAGTCAGTTTGCCAAACTTTGTGATGTGCTTGCAGTTGATTGGCATACCGACAAGCGTTTTATGACCAATCCACAACGCGTTGCTCATCGTGAGCTGCTGTGTGGCGAATTGAGCAAAAATTTTGCCGAGCAACCTCGTACTTATTGGTTAGAAGTTTTAGATCAAGCAGGTATCCCATGCGGAGCGATTCATAATATTGCTGAGGCCTTGGCAATGCCGCAAGCGCTGGCACGTGAGATGGTGGTTGATTTTGCCCCGCAAGGCAGTCCGGTAAGAGCACTTGGGAATCCGATTAAATTATCCGCCTCACCGGTTACTTATCGGTCACCGCCACCGAAGTTGAGCGAGCATACCGATAGTACGCTTGCTGATTTGGGCTACGACAGTGAGATGATTGCTAAGCTAAAAGCCGATGGCATTGTTTAGTTAGGCATCAAAAAAAGCGCCATTGGAAAAAATGTTAAACAAAGGAATGTTAAGCATGAAGATATATAGCCATGAAAATCTAAGTCTACATAGGCCATTACCTTATTTCTCTTATGGAAAGATGCATGAGCCGTTAGAGATACCAGATCGTATGGTTGAGTTTATAAAAGCACCAGCAGCGTTAGGGTTAGAGGTGACGACAGCTACCAATATCGGTATTGGGCCTATATTAGCGGTTCACGACTTCGGTTATGTTGAGTTTCTCAAGCATGGCTATGATGACTGGATGGCAGTTGAAGAAGATCTAGGCGCGCAGGTTCAAACAGGGATCTTTGTACCGTATGACAATCCCGATATCGGTATCATGGCAAAAGCGGCGAAGTATCAGGCCGATGATAGTGCACCTATCAGCGAGCATTCTTGGACATCTATTTATTGGTCGGCACAGACTGCACTCAATGCGGCTGAAGCATTGCTGAACGATAATCTATCAGATACCGAGCGTGCCGAAAGTCATATACAGCTCTGCTTCTCACGGCCGCCTGGTTATCATGCTCGCAAGAGCGCCGCTGGCGGATTTTGCTATCTAAATAATGCAGCCATCATCGCCGAACATCTGCGGCAAAAATACGAAAAAATCGCCATTATCGATACGGATATGCATCACGGGCAGGGTATCCAAGAGATATTTTATGATCGCAGCGATGTGCTCTATAACTCGGTTCACGGTGACCCCGTTAACTTTTATCCCGCAGTGACAGGGCATGCGTTTGAAAGGGGCACAGGCGTGGGTGAAGGCTATAACGTTAATTTTCCAATGTCGCACGGCACCGATGAAGCTGGGTTTTTTGAGTATGTTGATAAATCTATCGAAGCGATGACGCTATTTGACCCTGATGTCATTGTGCATGTCTTAGGATTCGATGTTTATGAAAATGACCCAGAAGCAAGATGTGCCGTGAGTACGCAAGGGTTTAATGTACTAGCACAAAAGATGAAAGCGCTAAATAAACCACTGATTGTTTTAGTCGAGGGCGGTTATTACTTGCAAAAGCTCAATGACAATTTGCAAGCATTTTTATCAGGGCTTATTTCAGAAGATTAACAGTTATCACCAAAATAACTGAAAGAGTTTGAAGTAAGCAAGAAACTAGCAGCGTTTTAACTTTATTTATTATCGATAAAACCCAAACGCTGCTCAATTTGCTGCGCCAATTCAATCAATACCGCGCTGACCTCAGCACGCTTGGACTCATATTCGCCTTGCAAAAAGCTAACCGCCATACCCGCAACGGCATTGCCTGACGCATTGCGAATATAAGTACCCAAACAATACATCCCTTCGCGCAGTTGCCCATCATCGAGTGAGATGCGACTGTTTTGAATGGCGGTCAACTCGGTGGACAAATCGCTAAAGTTATCAACACCGTGTTGGGTAATAGGTGCGGGGAAACCGGTAGCGTAGATAGATTTTATATTGTCCATAGAAAAGGTTGAGAGCATGGCTTTGCCCGTGGCAGAGAATACCGCTGGTACGCGAACACCAGCGCGAAAGGTAAAGCCAAGCGGGGCAGGCGCTTCATGACAGGCTAAAAACACCACTTCACCTAAATCAAGCTTAGATAAAGTGACTGTATGTTGAAGAAGAATCGGATACTGGACAATGAGGTCTTTAAATAACTGGATGACGCCTTGCTGCTGCTCATACTTACCCGCCCAATACATCAAATAAGAGCCTAAATGAAAGCGGCTATCGCTGTCTTTATAGATGACATGCTTGGTCAAAAGACTTTGCAAAATATTGTGGGTTGAGCTACGTGGTAGATTGAGCTCTTTAGCAATATGAGCTGCGGTTAAAGGCTGTGAGCTATCAGTAATTAAATCTAAAATCTGAAAGGTTTTGTCCAAGGCAGGAACGGCAGTTGAGCTCATAAGGAACCTATAAAAGTCAGTAAAATTGGGAAAATATAAAAATAACGCGATAAATCATCATTAAAATGAGAATAGGGGTTGCAAATAGCTGGCTATCATTCTTATAATGATGTCTCATATATAGAATAGATGTTCAGTATATTGAACACTTAACGAGTTATCAATAATTATTTAAATCATAACCTTCTATTTATTGTTATTCACTTATCGCTATAAATCTGCGAATCCTATTTGCAAACCTCAATTGACAAGGAGCGTCACAATGTCACAACTGTCACAGTCTACGCTACAGCTATCGAACCCAGATCTACTTAAACAGCAGTGTTTCATCAAAGATGGCTGGCATGCCGCTAGTGATGACTCAACTATTGATGTGAGCAATCCTTTCAACGGTGATATCATCGGTACGGTACCAAGCCTGACAACCAACGATGTCAACGATGCGGTTGCGGCTTCTCATGACGCTCAAATCACTTGGGCCGCTCAAACCCCAAAAGAGCGTGCTGAGCTACTACAAAAGTGGGCAGACCTCATCGATGCCAATAAAGAAGACTTGGCTATCATTATGACCGCTGAGCAAGGCAAACCTTTAAACGAGTCGCGCGGTGAAGTGGGCTATGCCAATAGCTTTATCCGCTGGTTTGCCGAAGAAGGCAAGCGTGTTTATGGCGATGTTATCCCTGCCAATCAGTCACAACTGCGCCATGTCGTCTTAAAGCAGCCCGTTGGCGTTTGCGCGGCGATCACGCCTTGGAATTTCCCAGCAGCGATGATTACCCGTAAAGCGGCACCAGCATTGGCAGCAGGCTGCACGATGATTATTAAGCCTGCGACTGAAACGCCATTTTCTGCATTAGCACTCGCTGCATTGGCTGAACAAGCAGGTATTCCAGCAGGCGTTATCCAAGTAGTGACGGGCAAATCATCAACCATCGGCGATATCCTAACGGGCGATGCACGTATTCATAAGCTTTCATTCACAGGCCATGAACGTGCATAACTACCACTGTAGATGGCTCAATGTGCGACAACCATCAAAAACTGTCATTAGAGCTGGGCGGTAATGCGCCATTTATCGTCTTTGATGACGCTGATCTGGAAAAAGCAGCTGAAGGCTTAATCGCCTCTAAATATCGTAACGCTGGTCAAACTTGTGTTTGTGCCAATCGTGTCTATGTGCAAGACAGCATTAAAGATGAATTCCTAGATGTGTTTGTGAAAAAAGTCGCTGAACTAAATGTCGGTAACGGCATGGATGAAGGCGTGGATATTGGTCCTTTGATTAATCAAAAGGCGCTAGAAAAAGTGCAAGCGCTACTTAAAGATGCTTTAGACAAAGGCGCGACGCTTATCGCTGGCGGCAGCACCAATGACGCCTCAGAGCTTACTTACAATCCAACGGTCATTACCGATATCAGTGCTGAGATGGATATCGCGCACGAAGAAATATTTGGCCCTATTGCGACTATCTTTACCTTTAAAGATGAAGCAGACGTTATTCGTCAAGCCAACGATACTATCTACGGCTTGGCTGCTTATTTCTACAGTGGTAGTTATGCACGTTCATGGCGTGTCACTGAAGGTCTTGAATACGGCATTATTGGTCATAATACGGGGCTTATTTCTACTGAAGTCGCTCCATTTGGCGGTGTCAAGCAGTCTGGCTTTGGCCGCGAAGGCTCAAAATACGGCATTGAAGAATATGTCGTGACCAAATACTGGTGCTCTGACGTCAGCTAACCGTTTAGCGACATACGCTCTCTTTTAAGGTTTTAATTGTCACACCGTATCGAACGGGATTCAGCACCATGAATCCCCTCTATAGCTAGCAACTAACAACTGTTAACTATTAGATAAACCATTCCTCAAAACCGCCATTCAATCATTGGCACTTATGTTAAAAATAAAGAAAAGGACATTCTCATGACGACTACCAATAAATCACTACTTGAGCGCCGTAAAGCTGTATTACCAACAGGACTTGGCGTTGCCTATCCCATCTTTGCAGAAAAAGCCAAAAACTCAGAAGTTTGGGATGTTGAAGGCAATCGTTATATTGACTTCGTTGGTGGTATCTCAGTACTGAATACTGGTCACAGCCATCCAAAAATTACCCAGCGCGTGCATGAGCAACTTGACAAGTTTACCCATACTGCGGCGCAAATGATCAACTACGAATGCTATGTGGATCTTGCCGAAAAACTTTGTGAAAAAGCGCCTATCAGCGGTGAGAAAAAAGCCTTCTTTTTAACGACTGGTGCAGAAGCGGTCGAAAACTGTATCAAGATTGCTCGTGCGAAAACAGGTCGCCCAGGCATCATCTCTTTCGTTGGTGGTTGGCACGGTCGTACTTTAATGTGCATGAGTTTGACAGGTAAAGTGCTGCCGTACAAAAAGAACTTTGGTCCAATGCCAGGCCCTGTATTCCATGCGCTATTCCCAGCTGAAGAGCTAAATGTCACAGAAGCACAAGCGCTGCATAGCCTTGAGATGATTTTCCAAGCGGATATTGATCCTAGCGAAGTGGCGGCGATGATTATCGAGCCAGTACAAGGCGAGGGTGGTTTCCATCAAGTCACCCCATCATTTGCCAAATCTCTACGCGATATCTGCGACGAACATGGCATTGTCTTGATTTTTGATGAAGTGCAATGTGGTTTTGCCCGTACGGGTACGTTGTTTGCCACCGAGCAGTTGGGTGTTGAGCCTGACTTAATGACCAGTGCCAAGAGCTTGGCGGGTGGTTATCCTATCTCTGCGGTTATCGGCCGCGCTGATATCATGGATGCGCCGCAAGTAGGCGGTTTGGGCGGTACATACTCTGGTAATCCACTGGCTTGTGTGGCTGCACTCGCTGTCATGGAAGTTATCGAAGAAGAAAACCTACTTGAGCGCAGTATTGAGATTGGCGACAAAATCGAAGCTTTCTTAAAGGGCTTAAACTTAAGCAGTATCGGTCATATTCGCCATAAAGGCGCGATGCTCGCGTTTGAGTTAATCGATAGTGATGGCAAGCCTGATGTGGAAGCGACGACTAACCTAAAAGCAAAATCATTTGAGCAAGGTTTATTATTAGCGTCTTGCGGTATGTATGGCAACGCCATTCGCGTGATGGTGCCATTGACGGTTGAAGATGAAGTGCTCCAAGAAGGTCTAGATATTATTAAAGGTATCCTAACCGCTTAATAGGTATTCAGTATTTATTTATAGTGAAATACATCACTTTTAATCAAGCCTCGATCTTGGTTAGAAGGTTATCTCTAATAGCACAGCAAGATTGCCCATATGGCACTCGCTTTGAGTACATTTTTTACAACGGCGCCTTGCAAGTCAAGACGCCGTTGCTGTTTGTACTATTTGAATATGAAACAAGTAGTGCCTAGCAGCTTCGATCAAAAGGTATATATGATAATTATGATGGGTACTATCCCACTAAACAAAAAATAGTGTGACCGTCAAGGGTTAACACGGATGACACACAGACAAGGAGCAGGTTATGTCTGAATTAAAAAAATCGTTAGGGACGCTAGATATTATCGCCTTAGCATTCGGTGCTATGGTAGGTTGGGGCTGGGTAGTCTTGGCTGGTGGTTGGATTTTATCTGCGGGGACGTGGGGCGCAATGCTGGCGTTCTTGATAGGCGGTTTGGCAGTGATACTGATTGGTGTGACTTATGCCGAGCTTGCCGCATCGATGCCGATTACGGGCGGCGAGCATACCTATACGCATAGAGCACTGGGGGTAAATGTCTCCTTTATCTGCTCATGGAGTATTCTATTTGGGTATTTTTCGGTGGTCGCGTTTGAGGCGGTTGCCTTGCCGACAGTCGTAGAGTATTTTATCCCCAATTACAATCAAGGGTATCTCTGGACCATCGCTGGTTGGGATGTTTATGCCACTTGGGTGGGCGTTGGGATGCTAGGCTCAGTCATCGTCACTTGGCTAAACATCCGCGGTATGGAGGTCAGTGCGTGGTTCCAAAAGACGGCCGTATTGGGCATCTTATTTGTGGGTACGTTGCTGTTCATTGGCGCAGTCATGTTCAATCCTGAAGGCTCGAACTCAGTACAAGCACCTGCATTCATCGGTGGTATTGGCGGTATGATGGCCGTTATTGTCATGGTGCCGTTTATGTTTGTCGGCTTTGACGTTATTCCGCAAGCGGCAGAAGAAATTGATCTGACTCGTCCTAATATTGGTAAGTTTTTGATTTTATCGATTGTCGTTGCGGTAATGTGGTATGTGGGTATCGCTTGGAGTGTTGGCACGACCTTGCCACTCTTACAAGCCGAAAACTCAACGCTCGCCACTGCGGATGCGATGACCAATGCTTGGCATGGCAAGTGGGCAGGTATATTGTTAGTGATTGGCGGTGTGCTTGGTATTTTATCAAGCTGGAACGCCTTTTTGATTGGTGGTAGCCGACTACTTTATGCCATGTCAAAAGCACGTATGTTGCCCGCATTTTTGAGCAAGCTGCATCCAAAGTATAAGACGCCGTCAAATGCCATTTTATTGATCGGTGGTTTGGCGACACTAGCACCCTTGTTTGGTCGTAAAATGCTAGTGTGGATCGTAGATGCTGGTGGTTTTGGTATCGTTATTGCTTATACCTGTGTCGCTATCTCATTCTTAGTACTCCGCTACCGCGAGCCTGATATGGTACGCCCATTTAGAATACCAGCAGGTAAGCTTGTGGGCATGGTCACGATTGCCCTAAGTTTTGGAATACTCATGCTGTATATGCCAGGTATGCCATCCGCGCTAACCCCTATCGAGTGGTGGATTTTCTTTGGCTGGACGGTCTTAGGCATTGCGTTATATGGCTATGCAAGGGTGAAGTATCCAGGTATTAGCGAGTCAATTATGGCAGAAGAGCTACGTGAATTAAAAATAGTTAATCAGTTGTGGTTAAAAGACAACCCACCTAAGCAATAGTTTTTTCGATGGGTTGTTTTTTAATAACATCAACTTTTAAAAAAAGCCTAACAGTCACTGTTAGGCTTTTTTTGTTCTAAAAATGACTCTGTCGATTACGACTTATCACGAATCAGTTTATAATTTAAAAACTCAGTGATACCAAGGGTACCAAGCTCGCGACCAAATCCTGAGCGTTTGACGCCGCCAAACGGAGTATTGGCTTCGCTACCAGAAGGCGCATTGATAGTGACCATACCGACTTCTAATTTGTCAGCAATCTCAGCGGCTAGCGCAGCATCTTGCGTTTGGATAGAAGCACCAAGTCCGAAAGGCACATCATTAGCTACCTTGATGGCATGATCGATGTCACAAGCTTTATAGACGACTGCCACAGGACCGAATAGCTCCTCACGGTAGACATCCATAGATTCATCAACGTCAGTTAATACCGCAGGCTTAAACCACGCACCCGGCTTGTCTTTGATCATACCGCCTTCGACCAATACGGTCGCGCCTGCTTGAATGGCGCTATCGAGCTGTTCTTGCAAGTTAACTGCTGCTGCCTTTGAAGACATTGGACCAATGAAGGTATCTTCATCAAGTGGATCAGCAAGTGTCATGTTACTGACGGCATTAGTAAACCCTTCAACGAATTTATCATACACAGATTCGACAACGATAAGGCGTTTGGCAGCATTACACGCTTGTCCTGTATTGCTAAAACGACCAGAAATAGCCCCTTTTATAGCTTGTTCGATATCGGCATCAGCTGCAACGATAAAGGCGTCTGAACCGCCAAGCTCTAGCACGACTTTTTTCAGCGCGCCGCCTGCTATTTTAGCAACTGCTTGCCCAGCTCGCTCAGAGCCTGTTAGCGAAACGCCTTGTACGCGGCTGTCTTCGATGATTGTTGCCGCTTGCTCATTGGTGGCAAACACATTGTTATAGACACCCTCTGGTAAGCCAGCATCTTTTAGGATATCAGCGATGGCTTCCGCAGTCTTAGGACATTGCGGTGCATGCTTTAGAATAACGGTATTACCCGCCATAAAGTTTGGCGCGACAAAACGTGCCACTTGATAGTGTGGGTAGTTCCACGGCATGATACCTAATAGAACGCCTACAGGACGTTTTTCTACCGAAGCTGAACCTGAATCAATATCAATGGTACTAGGTAGCTGCTCAGCGTTGTCTGCATAATAGCGATAGATATCGGCAACTAGGCCGATTTCACCTTTCGCTTGTGCAACGGGCTTGCCCATCTCATTGGCAACGATGCGAGCCAGCTCATCTTGACGTTCAAGATAGATATCGGCAATTTTATGAAGTATGGCACTGCGCTCATCCAATGAAACCTGACGCCAATCTTGATAAGCGGTATCGGCTTGTGCAATAGCGTTCTGGATGTCCTGCTCAGTTGCCGTAGGGTAGGTGGCTTCTACTTCGCCAGTGGCTGGGTTATTAACTTGATAATCGCTCATAGCTATGTCCTTTTTTAAAATATTATTGGGTTCAACATCCATTTGGGTTTATATTTTTATGCGCGTGCTTTTAATTGATGATTTTGGCTGCTGCTGAGTAATACAGTGAATATTACCACCGCCAAAGACAATCTCCTTTGTGCGTACTCCCACTACCTGATGCTGAGGAAATACTTTTTCAAGCTGCTCGATGGCTAATGAATCATTTTCATCATCATATTGCGGTACGATGATAGCCTCATTACAAATTAAAAAATTGGCATACGAAGCGATACAAACATCACCAGTCTGACGCGCCTTGGCATCATCAGACTGCTCAATATCATAGTTCTCAGGTAAAGTAACAGGTTGCTTGGTACAGCAAAGCTTATGGACTTTTAGGCGGCGACCTTTGGCATCGGTCATATTTGAGAGCTGCTCATAGGCTTTTTGTGTTGCTTTATAAAATGGATGCTCAGAATCATCAGTGTATAAACAAACCACTTCATCAGGGCGCGCAAAGCAGGCAATATCATCAATATGACCAGTGGTTTCGTCAGGATCGATACCGTCATCAATCCACAGCACTTTTTGCACATTGAGATAGGCTTTTAACTTGTCTTCAATTTGATCTTCGGTTAGGTGCGGGTTACGTCCAGGACTGAGCAAACACATACGGGTGGTCAGAACGGTGCCTTCACCATCGACATGAAATGCACCGCCTTCCATCACGAAGTCATCCGTTCGATAGCGTTTGATATCTAGATGGTCACATAAGCGTTCAGCCAGCTTATCATCGTCATCCCACGGCGAGTATAGCCCGTCATAGTCGCCGCCCCATGCATTGAATGTCCAATCACAAGCGCGTAGCTCACCTTTATCATTGATTAAAAATGTCGGGACAGTATCACGCGCCCAAGCATCGTTGCTGGGCATGGATATGACGTCGATGTCAGCAGGTAGACTATCGCGGCATGATTGATAATCATCAGGATTGACCAGTACGCCAACCTCACAAAATCTGTTGATTGCCAATGCGACATCAGCATAAGCTTTCTGAGCAGGAGCGGCTTGTTGTCGCCAATTATCAGCACGGTATGGCCACACCATCCATATTTTTTGTATCGGCTCAAATTCTGCTGGCATGTAAAAGCCGTCTTGCTGTGGTGTTGAGCCAGTGATTAATCGGTTCGGTAATAATGACATATAGAGCACCTTATTTGACAATAGCGCGAGTGAGCTTGCTTGTTAACAAACTTTATCCATGAGTCAGCAACATGCCATACATCGATGGACGACGATCACGGAAAACGCCCCATTGCTGACGTTCGATAGCCAGTTGATCTAAGTCAAAAGTCGTACTAAGTATCTGTTCTTTATCTTTAGATGCTTCTTGTATAATCTCGCCACGACCGTCGGTAATAAATGAGCTACCGTAGAATGCCATGACGCTATCGTTTCCGTTTTGAGCAATCGTCTCAGTGCCAATACGATTGGCTGCTACCACTGGCATGAGATTAGCAGCAGCATGACCCTGCATACAGCGCTGCCAATGACCTTTTGAGTCGATGTCCAATGTTGGCTCATCACCAATCGCAGTCGGATAAAACAGTATTTCTGCACCCATTAATGCCATGCTACGAGCGCATTCAGGGAACCATTGATCCCAGCAAATACCGACACCAATTTTGGCATACTTGGTTTGCCAAACCTTGAATCCTGTGTCGCCGGGGGTAAAGTAGAATTTTTCGGCATAAGGAATGCCATCTGGTATATGCGTTTTACGATAAGTGCCAAGTATCTCGCCATCGGCATCAATCACGGTCACGCTATTAAAAAAGGTATTGCCTGATTTTTCATAAAAGCTAATCGGTAATACCACTGCCAGCTCTTTAGCCAGTTTTTTGAAATGAGAGATAGCGGCGTTATCGGCGACTGATGTCGCAAGCTTAAAGTAATCAAAGTCATGGACTTGGCAGAAGTAGGGGGTCTCAAACAACTCTTGTAGCAAGATAATATTGGCACCAGCTTTAGCAGCTTTGGTCACTAATTCAGTAGCAGTATCAATATTTTGTTGTATATCCCAGCCGCAAGCCATTTGGGTCGTAGCAACGGTGACATTTCGCATGATCTAAATCCTTATCGTATTTATTAGTGACTACCATATAAAAGGGCTGTTTTTATTGACTGACGAACAATCTCTCATTGTCCGTTAGTCAATGATTAAAATAATAGCGCTAAGGTTGGCTTAAGCCATCATATAACCCAATCCTAAGAAGGTGACGACGGATAAACCCGCACCGAGCATGGCATAGGGGAACTGGGTAAAAGCGTGCTGCATGGGGGAGCAGCCGGCACCTTGCGCGGCAAGTAGCGATGAATCACTAAAGAAGCAAGCATGGCTACCAAATGATGATGCTGATAACAATGCGCCAATCATAAGGGGTGTGCTAACGCCTAGTGCAATAGAGATTGGAAAGACAATCGGCATGGCAAGGACATACAGCCCCCAGCTTGATGATGTGGCAAAAGTTAAGAAAGCCATGACGGCAAAGATGACGGCAGGGAAAATAATAATCGTCATATAAGGCGTGATAGCCTCAATCACATATGAGGTCATACCAAGCTCATCATTGATGGCTTTTAAGAAAAAACCACCGATGACGGTTGAGAGCGGATAAAGCATGACTTTAAAGCCTTTAAAGATGGCTTCAACTTGCGTCTCAAAACTTAAAATGCCTTGCATCCAATAGACAACGACGGTCACAAAACAGGTCAATAATGCACCGCGTAATAGATCGATTTCGAAGTAGACCGTAGAGACAATCAACAAAATCATTGGGAAAGCAAAGTTTGCGATATTGGCTTTGAACGATAGCTTACGTTTGGCTTGGACGTTTGAGATCAGTTGCTCTTCGACAAAGGCTTCAGGAACAGGATTACCGGCTTTGGCACGTGCCTCTGCCTTTTTCATCGGACCCCAGTCACCCAAAATGCCATACGCGACCAAGAATACAATCAAAAGTGCAAACCAAGCATACGCCATATAAGGAATCGCGCTGATATAAAGCCCAATACCTTCACCATCGCCAGCCACGCCGTTTTCTTCTAAAAGACCTGCAAAGTAGACTGCCCACGTAGAAATAGGCACGATAATACACATCGGTGCGGCGGTTGAATCGACGATATAAGCGAGCTTCTCACGAGAAACGTTATAGACGTCAGTGAGTTTTTTGACGGAGGTGGATACGGCTAGACAGTTTAAATAATCATCAATGAAAACCACGACGCCCAAAGCAAAGGTAGCCAATAATGACTGACGGCGCGACTTAATGATTTTTTGTAGCCATTCACTAAAGCCATCTAGACACCCACTAATCTCCAGCAGTTGAATAAGACCACCCATTAGACCACAGACGAGAACAATCCAAATAATGGTCTCATTACCCAGCACCATCGACATGTTGTCTGCAAAAGGGGAGACCAAATCAAAAGGATTGAGCATCACGAGGCCAGCGACACAGCCTGCGATCATGGATTCGAATGGTCGCCTAGAGACAATAGCAGTGACTAATACTAATAAGGTTGGTAGTAAAGATAAGGCGCCCCAAGATTGGTCTGGGGCATGGCTGGTAGATAGCCAAGCAAAAGCCAGATAGATGACGACGGCTACTATGACGGTGAGAAATACTCGCTTATTATGATACTGTCCTTCGACCGCATCATTGAGCTTCATGTTCATATTTACGCTCCCTGTAAAACCTCATTGTTTTTTTAAACAAGCTCTATTCTATGGTTGACGCGCGACAGACAGTAGCGAATCAACTGTCTATCGGCCCTATCACAACAATCCGTTGCTATGATAGGTCACTGTAACGACCGCTTTTAAAGTAAAAACACCTTATTCAATGTTTATTATTCAAAGTTTTTATGCGTTTACATGCCAGTGGTATCTTTTAGCGCATACCACCATGAGCCCATAACCGAGTAAGGGACTCGCAGCGCTCGACCACCTGGGAATGGAATCCAAGGAATTTGTGCAAAAGCATCGAACTCTTTGGTTTTACCATTGATGGCATCGGCTAATATTTGTCCAAATAGATGCGAGCCTGTCACGCCATGACCACTATAACCATGGGCGAAATATACTCGCTCATGTAGTTTGCCCATTTGTGGTACGCGGGAAAAAGACAACGCAAAGTTCCCACTCCACGCATAGTCGATTTTGACATCGCGTAACTCTGGAAAAATCTTAGTCATGTTTGGTCTAATTTTAGCTGTGATGTCGGCGGGGTCTTGACCACCGTAGACTGTGCCACCGCCGAATAACATGCGCTTGTCTGCTGAGAGGCGATAGTAATCCAAAATGTAGCGGACATCTTCGACACAAACATCGGTTGGGAGGAGCTGGTCTGCTAAATCACCCAGCGGCTCGGTGGCGATAATCTGCGTCGATACAGGCATGACACGGTCAGTCAGTTTAGGGATGACTTTATTGAGATAGGCATTGCCGCATAGCACCGCGTGCTTACAAGTTACGGTGCCAAACTCGGTGATGACTTTGATAGAGTCATCGGCATACTCAATATCAACCACTAAGGTGTTCTCATAAATGGTGCCGCCGCCTTGCTCAATGGCCGCTGCTTCACCTAGAGCAAGATTCAATGGATGGAAGTGTCCACCAGAGTGATCGATGACCCCGCCCACATAGGCATCTGATTTTATATGCTCTTGGATACCGCGCTTATCGAGCATCTCTCTATCATGCATACCATGGCTCTCCCACAGTGCATGCGTTTCTTGCAAGTCTTTTAGCTGTCCGTTATTTAATGCCGCAAAGATGTTTTTTTCTTTGAGATCACAGCTGATATCGTAGTCTCTAACAAAACGACGAATGATTTTGCCACCGCGGGTCACGAGCTGACCGACGAAGTCTGCATTTTCTTGACCATAAGACTTTTTGATTTTTTGTAGGCTGGCATTTAGACCATTGACAATTTGACCGCCATTACGACCTGATGCGCCCCAACCAATTTGGGCGCCTTCTAAAACCACGACTTCATGATCCGTTTCAATGAGATGCAGGGCAGTGGATAAACCGCTATAGCCGCCGCCAACCACACATATTTCCACTTGGATGTCATTTTTTAGGGTTGGTCTATCCGGCTTAGGATTACGACTGGCTGCATAATAGCTATCAGGATATTGCCCTTTGTCTGAATAATGTGGGATATTTCGCGTGTTATTCGAGGATAGGTTTTGGTTCGTTGCTGCATTGCCGTTTAAATTGCTACTTGAGTTGCTACTTGAGTTGCTATTTGACATATCAAACATCCTGTAAATAGGTGAGGTATTCAAGGTTGGTCACTTGCTGAGCAAAGCGTTTGGCTTCTTGCTTTTTGACCGCGATCAATAGCTCAATCATCTCGCTTGGGAACAGCGAATCAATCACATCACTGCTTTCAAATTTGCGGATGGCGGACAGCCAGTCAAGTGGCAAGGTCTTAAGCTCTGCTTCGTCGTAAGTAATGCTATTAATGGGTTCTGGCGCTTCCAGCTTGTTTTCGATGCCATACAGCATACCTGCCAGTACCGCACTACAGACCAGATAAGGATTGGCATCTGCCCCAGAGACACGGTGCTCGATACGGCGTGCTTTTGAGTCACCACCAGGGATACGTACTGCCGCCGTGCGGTTTTCATAACCCCATGACACATTGTTTGGTGCTAGCGTACCGGGTGTAAAGCGGCGATAAGAATTCACATGTGGGGCAAATAACAATGTGCAATCCGACATAGTCTTTAACAATCCAGCGACTGCATGGCGCAAGATATCTGAGCCTTCATCTGACCCATCATCAAAGACATTATTGCCGTCTTTATCTAATAAGCTGCAATGAACATGAAAACCATTCCCCGACTGTAGACCAAAAGGTTTTGCCATGAATGTCGCGGTGAGTTTACGGCGAGCAGCGACGGCCTTGACGACCTGTTTGAACAAAATGGCATCGTCAGCGGCTTTTAGTGGATCGTCTACGTGTAATAAATTAATCTCAAACTGACCACAGCCATTCTCCGCCAAAGCAGCATCTGCTGGGATATCGAGCTTTTTGCACTGTGCATAAACTTCGTCTAAAAATTCATCGAATTGTAATAGATCATTGATACTCAAAATTGAGGTTTTATTCAGTCTTAGCCCGCTTTTGGGGCGGATAGGTGGTCTTGGGGTTTCGCCTGCAGTATAGTCAACCAAATAAAATTCCAGCTCAGTGGCCATCACTGGAGTCAAACCAAGCGCTTTGAATTTTTTGCTAATGTAATCCAAAACGTGTCTGGCATCACCGTAATAAGGTTCGTTATTTTCTGTATAAAGCCAAACGGGCAATAGCGATGAAGGCGCACTGGTGTTGAGAAGTGGATAGGCGGCACGACCAGTAGGACGGGCAATGGCATCTATATCGCCATTACATTGAGAAGACTCGATGACATCAGCACCCCAAATATCAACGCCTAAGATAGATAAAGGCAATCGTATCGCACCGTTTTCTGCTTTTTCCATTTGATTGAAAGGGATGCGCTTACCACGAAGTAAGCCATTAATATCACCTGCCGCAACATAAACGTATTCTGTGTTGTTTGCAGATTCGACCATTCCATTGGTTGTCGTCATGTCTATTCTTCCTATGAATTTTTAGAATTACTGGGATTATTGTCAATACGGATACTGCTGGCGCATCGTCTTTTAGTGATATTTCTAACCAATGCTTGGTAAAACAGCGATTGATTACCTCTTATTTAAACAGTCTCTATGTGTCTCTTTATATTTCTCAAAACAAATTTTATTAATAATATGAATTCTTTAGATTTCGCTGTTCTTAGCCCTTAACATCGAGATATAAACGTCAACCCTTGTTTAATGTCTCGCTGATGACTTCCAATATAGGTGTGAAAAATATAGTTGTCAATTTTTATTTAAAATTATATTAAATTAATACATTTATTCGATTTTATTATTAATATCGGCAATATTGAAATTTATAGTTTACATTTTATGAGGTGCTGTGTTAAATTTCAGCTAAATAAAGGATTGAGCAATATAGACGATGAGGTCTATTTGTTATAACTAGGGAAGACGGTATGAAAAATTCTAGACCTATTATTGCTATTGTTTCTTGTCATAAGATGGTTGATGGGCAGCCAGCACAAGCGGTGTATCAAAAATATATCGATGCCGTGAATTTTTATGGTGGCAATCCCATACTACTGCCAAATACTGCTGCCGATAGCGAAAACTTTGAGGCGCTACTGAATATCGCAGATGGGATTTTGTTAACGGGAAGTTATAGTAACGTGGCACCAACGCGCTATGGCGCGACGCATATTGAAGCGAAACAAGACTTGGGTCGTGATGAGCTGAGCTTTAAATTGTTGGATTATGCAGACAAGACTGGCACTCCATTACTAGCGGTTTGCCGAGGTTTGCAAGAGATGAATGTGCATTTTGGTGGCACACTACATCCTGATTGGCGGGAAGTAGAGGGGTTTTATGAGCCACATTTAGAGGACAATACTCAGCCACTTGAAGTGCAGTATCAGCCAGTTCATGACGTGATTATTCAAGCAAATGGCAGGCTTGCCGCCTTTGGTGAAAAATGGCACGTTAACTCGCTACATAAACAAGCAATCAATGGAGTAGGCGCGCGTTTATTCGTTGAGGCTCTAGCGCCTGATGGTTTGGTCGAAGCCATCAGCTTGTTGCAACATCCATTTATGATTGGTGTACAATGGCATCCTGAGTTAAATTATGCACAAGACGACTTGTCCAAATTTCTATTCACGGAATTCATTCACTATGCCAGCAAACCCCAAACTGAATAGCACTACTGAAGGCAATGTAGACAATGCCAGCACTGACATTGATATTAATAACAGCATTGACGCTGATGTTGCCAGCGATAAGGCGGCTGATATCGATACAGATGACGACATCAGTGGTGATGATGAAGATGAGCTGACAGACTCTGAGACAGCGATGTCAGCCGAAAATGACGAGTCGCCAGAAGAGGATATCGGTAAAAAGATCAATCAGCTGCGCCTCGCAAAAGGCTACTCGCAACGTAAGCTTGCGAAATTGTCGGGATTAACCAATACTTCTATTAGCTCCATTGAGCGCAATAAAGTCAGTCCAGCAGTGAATACGCTAAAGGCAATTTTGGCGGTATTGGGTTCTGATTTAACCACGTTTTTTAGTGATGAATGGAAGGAACCAAAGGCGAGAGTCGTGGTAACGCCGAAGGATTTGTTGGAGCTGAGCGAACCGAGTAGCAGAGTGTCGCTAAGACAGGTATATAACTGTAGCACTACCAAGAATTTGGGTTTTTTGATTGAGGTGTATCAACCGAACAGCTCAACGGAAGAAAAAATCGCCCACGAAGGTGAAGAGATTGGCACCGTTATTGAAGGCAAGATTCTTATCCGTATCGATGAGACGACGTATTTATTAAACCAAGGTGATAGCTACGTGATTGATACCATTCGCCCGCATACTTTTATCAACCCTACTGACGGCGTGACTCGCATTGTTAGTGCGCACACCCCGACGACTTATTAGGTGAGCATTTTAATAGCCATTTAATTTGATGTTTAAATAACCATAGTGATTTCCCGCACGGCTTTTAAAAATAGAAGCCGCGTTTTTTTGTATGAACTAATTCATTTTGAAAACACGCCCCAGCAAGCTGTTAGATATTAGCCTAAGTAACAAAGTGGTAGGCTTACAGGTCTTTATGATCTTGAAGCGTTTCTGAGTCAGTAAGCGGATTTGAAGTACTCATCGCTTTAGGTTTTTCTTTGATAAGCTTTACTTTAGTTTGTTTATCGGCTGGTGCAAGCGCGACATAAGCAGACTCAGGCTTCTTACTAGTGGGTTTAGAGGACTTTTTTAGCGTCTTTTTAATTCTTTTGACAGCAGCGGCATCGCTTGCAGCTTGTTCCTCTGCGAGCGAGTCGTCGTATAAAGCTTGGTAGACAGCGAGGGTTTCTTCAATCATCTCACGCATGGTGAATTTATTGGTCATTTCAGGGCGTGTGATGCTTTCTAATTGATTTCTCACTGCTTTACATAGCGCATTGGCATTGTATTTTTTGACCAGCCCTTGAGGATATAGCGGTTGTAAAATCTCACTAAATGCGGCCTGATCCCAACCAATAACGGGCGTGCCTAAATGAATCGCTTGTAAGGCGTTGATGCCGATTGATTCAGGCTCATTCGCAAGCGCCATCACGATATTGGCGGCTGAGAGCCATTCACGCATGTCATTACGTTTGCTACCTACATAAGTAATTCGATCAGCCAACCCTAATGTATTAGTGCGTTGACGGAAATCTTCGTGCGCGACATCACCATCTCTATAATCATCATCCATGATAATGACGTGGATGTTAGGGAACTGCTCTTGCAAGTTGCCCAAAATATCAATCAGCCATTCCTGACCATATTCGTTGCCAATAATGGTTGGAAATACCAGCCATTTTTTATGCTCAAGCTCAGGATATTCAGCAAAAGTATGGCGTAGCCAATAAACAGATGGATTATGACGATAAGGATAGCGGCGCGTATCGATACCACGGTAGATGCGTTTGATGACTTTAGGGTCTGCATCTTCTCGGCGCAGGCCTTTTTTTAGATAATTGGTCACACTATCGGAGACGGTAATGATGGTATCGACATCGAGTAGGGCTTGAGAGTATTTATTGATCGGATAAAAACCATACATGGTTGACACTAGCTTTGGTATCCGCTTGACGCGGGCGCGGCGCAATGCCAAATGCAGTATCCATGCAGGTGTGCGTGAGTGCACATGAATCACGTCAGGATCGTACTCTTCAATTAAACGCCGCAGCGCCGTGACTTGTAGTAACGACAGCCAAGACTTTTTATTCATGTGTAGCTGATGGTAGTTATTGCCATCACGCTTTAGGCGTTTGACCAGATCATTATCTTCATCGGCGCTAGAGACGATGATGGAGGTATGGCCATTTTTGACCAATGCGCGCCCAAGATGAAAAATACCGCGCTCGGATTCATCATGCTTTAAAGACGATAATAAGCGCATAACTTTCATAATGGCATTGGTGACCAGTTCATAATAACAAGTGGCTATTGTCAGTTAAAAGCCGCCAAAACTCAACCATCAAGATAAAAAGATAAGGTTATATGGTCGAGTTTCTAAGAGAGAGACGCATAAAGGCTTGAATCGAAGGATAAAAGTCACTAGCGACGTTTCTGTAAATGCTCAGCATTGGGCAGTACTTGTTTTTCGCTTAAGTATTTCCAATAGCGCTGCGGCAAGTATTGCTTATGCAAACGTGGGTTTTTACGCTCTTTGATGTTGACGTTAGTAAAGTAACCTTGCCAAAATTTTTGATAGCGCTGCTCATCCTCGCTATGAATACTGGCAGGATTGCGCAGCACGGTATCATCTAAATCAGTGATAGTTTGCAAAGTCGCAGGTCGTGATGGCGTGCTTTGGCTCTTGTCATAATAAATGCCATAGCCACGGGATAAATCATAAATCGCCCAGTGTTGGTCTTGGTAGCGCTGACGAAAATGCTCACCAATCAAAGGCAAGACATTAAAATCAGGCTCTACTCGCGCAAAATAGATATCGTCAGTGGTATGCTCAAAACGTACAAAGGCTTCCATACGATGCTTCTCACGACCAACAGACTTAACCGTTTGCACCAGCTCTAAAACATTAAGATTACCCAAATCCTCCATGATAGAGCGATTAGGGTAGTCAATGGCATATTTGACTACCCGAAATAAAATCGTACCGATATTGTCTTTTTCGGATAAAAATCCCCAGAGAATATTGCGCATACCTGAACGACCTAATAACTTATGCAGCTTGGTGAGTACGCGTTCGGCATTGTCTTCATCAGTAGTAACGCTAGTCGCTTGTGCGATTAATGAAGGTACATAGCAGTCTTGAGCGATTAACTGTAGAGCATCATCGTTTTGCAGTTTATTGGCATAGACATAAAATACCGCACTCAGCCAACCCTCAAAACTTGGTTCGTAAAGCACAATGCTGGGTGTTAATTGCCCCAGATGATAAGCTTGGGTTTCAGTGATTTCTGACCATGACTGCGACATTATTTATCCTAATTGACTATCTCAAGATGCTCTAATAGTGTGGCTCACTTTATCAATAATCTTGATGCTTAAAACAAAGCCATTTGCCCATTACGCTGGTCTTTATACTTGGTCTGCGTCTGTGCCAATACATATTGCCGGAAGTTATCACGCGTTAAATGCGCTAAATGTTCGTTTTTACCAGTCGTTGCGATAAAGTATTTGGCGCGATTGACCGCCGCGCCCATCTTTTTCAGATGATAAAGCGTCAACTGATTAAACTTGCGCGCCTTCACTATCTTTTTAGCCGTTTTGGTGCCGATACCGGGAATGCGCACAATCATCTCATAGCTTGCGGTTTGAATATTGACCGGAAAATGCTCGCGATGGCGGATTGCCCACGCCAGCTTTGGATCGCAGTCCAAATCTAAAAATGGCGAGTCTGGTTCAACGATTTCATGCGCGCCAAAACCATAAAAACGCATCAGCCAGTCCGCTTGATAAAGGCGATTTTCACGTATCATCGGCACGGGCGTTCCAATCGCTGGCAAGCGGCTGTCGGACAACATCGGTACATAGCCAGAGTAGTAAACGCGCTTAAGATCGTACTGTTTATAAAAATGACTCGATAACTGAATTACTTGCAAGTCAGTCTCGTTACTCGCGCCAACAATCATTTGACTGGTTTGACCTGCTGGCACAAATTTCGGTGCTTTTTTATGGGTTTTACGGCTCTCTTTGATCGTAATAATTTCAGTTTTAACCGTTTCCATCGGTGCTTTTAATTCATCATGTGATTTTTCTGGGGCGAGCAGTGCTAGACCTGATTTGGTCGGAATCTCAATATTAACGCTTAAGCGGTCAGCATAAAGACCAGCTTCTAACAGCAACTCTTTTGATGCACCCGGAATGGTCTTTAAATGGATATAGCCATTAAAACGCTCACGGGTACGTAGTATCTTAGCGACCTCAACCAGTCGCTCCATCGTATAATCGCCACTTTTAAAAATACCTGAGCTGAGAAACAGCCCTTCGATATAGTTACGACGATAAAACTGCATGGTTAAATCAACGACTTCCTCGACGCTAAAAGCAGCGCGTGGGGTGTCATTACTTTTGCGTGAGGTGCAATAAGCACAGTCGTAAATACAGTGATTGGTTAAGAGGACTTTAAGCAGGCTGACGCAGCGACCATCTTCGGTATAGCTGTGACAGATACCAGTTGCAGAAGCATCGCCCAGACCACCGCCTTGGTTTTTGCGCGTACCAGCGGAGGATGAGCAAGAAACATCATATTTAGCAGCATCCGCTAAAATATTGAGCTTGCCTTGTAGTCGTTCATAATTGATGGTGGCCATAAGATTACCAATTCATTTATTAGCTATTATTTTAGCAAATTGGCTTGTAAGTCACTGGAATTATTGAAGAAATATTGATTTCATGCGACAACTGTTGTCGTGCTATTTATGAGGTTTTTTTAATTATGCGAGCAGGGATTAGGCAACGTTTGAACCACTTCTTCTGAGAAGTGGTTTTTGATAATCAGACGTCCTTTTTTATCGAACTCAGCATCGTACTTGGGATAAATCGCAGATTCACTATTGCCATGAGTTGAAGATAAAGCTACCTCTTTATCGGAGAAAAAATGACGGGCAACCCAGAGCTTTTGGTCATTGTTATACTCAACGCTACACTGACTTTTTGTATCAAAGTCAAAGTATAGGTCAAAATTTTGTTTTTTATCCCCACGACCAAATAGTATATTAGTGCCGCACGGACTACCACAGCCGATATAGACATGATAAGTATCTTTATCGATTTTTTTAAGCGAAGTATGGTTCCAACCGTAATGACCTATTCCATCCATAAGCACGGTTTCTATTACTTCGCCATTATTTAACGTTTCGCTTTTAAGGATATAACCATCATCGCAGAATTCATTATCGTTCTTAGTTATATATGCAGTACAAATTTTCGACATATAAAAGCTAGCGTCAAATTTTGGTTCGGCAGCTTCAGCCCAAGATATAGAACTCAAAATACAGCCATAAATGATAAAAGCCAATGAATAGAGAGGAGTAAATTTATACATGGAAATAATGACCGGATATTTGTTTTGAGTTAATAGCACTATAGCAAAAGGTTGGTTGTTAAGGAATGAGGTACGCTCATCAAAAAGGTCTTGCTGACTAGGAAATTAGCCGGCAAGACCTTTTATTAATTTTAAGATTTATTAAATAACAATACTTTCAAATCTAAACTTTCAAATTTAATTTTTACTGAACCTTCGCACGTATAACAACCGTTTGCGGTGCGTTAGCAGGAAGATCTACCAAGTTCCATTTGAGTCCAGAGTAATTTTCTGTGATGACTACAGTATTGCCCACTTGTTGGATAGTCTGATAACTGTCGCCGCCTGTTGTCGCAAGCGTTGGTAGTGGGCTATTCAATGATACCAATTGCACGCCATTTGGTAGTGACACCATGGCATTGATGTCAGTGACGGGTTGTGCCGTGGTATTGGTATAAGTGGTGTGGTATTCGATGATGTCGCCAGGTGCAATATGGTTCGCAGGTACAGCCACTTCACGACCATCTTTGTTTTTTAATATTTTCATCACTTTGGTTTGTGCATTCACCACGTCAGGCGTACTAAAGGTCGGGGTCAGTTGCAGAGCATCTAAAGACGTAGATACTATTTGCGTCGTTGCAGGTTGGTTCGTCACTACGGTTGTCGTTGGCGTATTGATGACTGGCAATTGGGTAGCCGTCGTCACAGGCAATACTTGCGTCACGCTAGTCGTCGGCACAGCTATGACATCAACTTTGCTTGTTTGATTAGTGACTTGGTTGGTCACAGGTACGCTCGTAACCGTGGTGCTGCCTTGGGTGACGACTGTATTGCTCGCACCATTACTGGCGACTTGGCGAACCGTATAGCGAGGAACGTTAGTTACTTGAGTCACAGCATAAGGCATGCCATCTTGCATGGTGATGCCGTGTGGTGTCGCCGTAATGGTCGCAGTTTTACCGTCAGAATACTGCTCAACGACGGTAGTGCTACTACCAGCAGACGAAGTGATGGCGATTTCAGGTGCAGCATGTGCGGTAGATACCGTCAATAAAGCGCCTGCTAAAATTGTTGGAATAGAAGTGCTTATCATGCTTTTTTTGACGAGGCTGTGCTGGGTAAATGCCTTCTTATTTATAGTCAGTAACGCTGGCATATCGATGTGCATGGTCATAATAGATTCCTTTAAAATAACAGTAAATAAAGCCGCTAATGTAGTAGCAGAAAGCAAAGCGTAAAAAATAACGCTTAGAAAACAACACCTAGAAAAGAAAAACCCCCGTCAAATGAGCATGTAAACCATGTCAAATAACGAGGGTAAAGATACTAATGATAGCCAACGTTCACTATCTCTCCATCATTATTTTAGTCAGTTGCTAAACACTGATGTCTAATGCTTATCATGAGACACTTGTAATAGTCACGAAGCTCAACATCTATACTCGAGCAATTATGCGCTAAAACAAACAGACTAAAAAAGCAGCGTTGTGTAACTTCTGCTCTATTCATAATGAGGTTGTGTACTACTTTCTACGCTCATTTGCTAAGCAAATTTCCAGCTGATTCGCGTTAAAATACTGCTGTCATCAAAAGCTTTTTGTTTATCAAAGAATTGCCTATCAAAGAATTACTATCAAAGGCTTTCTATCCAGATATTTCTCAAATAAGAAAAATTAGTCGTAAATCACTTTCATGATTTCGTATTCGACCACGCCTTTTGGCGTTTCAATACGTGCTTCATCGCCTTCAGACTTACCAATCAAACCACGTGCGATCGGTGAATTGACTGAGATTTTACCCGCTTTAAAGTCTGCTTCGTCATCACCAACGATTTTGTATTGTTTTTCTTCTCCGGTGTCCATGTTTTCGATAACGACGCTCACGCCGAATATCACACGACCATCTTTTGGCAATGTTGCAGGATCAATCACTTGCGCGCCGCCAAGTTTGGCTTCGATATCACGGATACGCGCTTCACAAAAACCTTGCTGTTCGCGAGCAGCATGATATTCAGCATTTTCTTTCAAATCGCCGTGTTCACGAGCTTCAGCGATAGAAGCAGTGATGCGTGGACGGTCGATACTTTTTAACTGTTTTAATTCGGCTTCTAGAGCCGCATGTCCTTGCGGAGTCATGGGATAACGTTGCATGTTTTTTCCTTAAACCAATAACACCACACCATCTCCTACTCTTAGTGAATAGTGAATAGTGAGATGGTGTCAGTGTTGTTGCAATGAGTATGTGAAGATATAAAAAGAATGAGGTTTAGACTGCGTAACAACTAAACACGCGCTTATCTGTGAGCATGGATACACTGACAAACAAGGCACTTTAACCTTACGTAATAAAAAGCATAGTCGCAGTTTAGCCACTATGCTTTTTAGGTCTATCTTTTTAAAACTTTATTTTTTTGAAGTACTGCTTTTTTAAGCCGTACGTTTTTTTAAAGCCCTATTGTTATATGAAAATTGATAACAAGTTTTGCATCCGCTGTTAAACGAGCGTTGCCGTTATGCTTAATCTACTGAAATTATGCTGCTAAGTCAATAGAGCTAAGCAATAGTCTTTGCTTGTTCGTGCAAATCTTGTAGCTTATAGACCTCAAACGGTAGGTCAATGGCATAAGATTTACAAACCGCGTCTGCCGCCCCTAAGGTCGTCACATAAAATACTTTACCTTGCAGGGCGCTACGGCGGATAGAGAATGAATCCTCTTGTGCCTGTTTGCCTTCAGTGGTATTGATAATAAGGTCGATTTTACCATTTTTCAAGGCATCGACGATGTGCGGGCGACCTTCGGTAACTTTATTGATTTGCTTGCACTCAATACCGGCGTCGCTCAATATTTTTTGCGTACCAGTGGTTGATACAATGTTAAAACCAAAGTCGACAAGCTGGCGAGCGATAGGGGCGATTTGTGCTTTGTCACTATCACGTACTGAGATAAAGACAGTTTTGGTTTCGCCTTCGGTCGGTAGACCTGGCAGACGCTCATTACTACCGATAATGGCTTTATAAAATGCTTCGCCAAAGGTTTTACCGACGCCCATCACTTCACCGGTTGATTTCATCTCAGGGCTCAAGATTGGATCAACACCAGGGAACTTCGCAAACGGGAATACTGCTTCTTTGACCGCGAAAAATGCTGGAACGATTTCAGTGGTAAAACCTTGGTCTTTCAATGAGGTGCCAGCCATACAGCGCGCCGCGATTTGCGCTAAAGAAGTACCGATGCATTTAGAGACAAACGGCACGGTACGGGCAGCACGAGGGTTCACTTCTAAGATATAAATTGTTTCACCTTTTACGGCAAACTGTACGTTCATTAAGCCGACAACACCAAGCTCTTTTGCCATGGCGACCGTTTGCGCGCGCATCACATCACACAGCTCATCAGACAATGAGTAAGGCGGCAATGAACAGGCTGAGTCACCAGAGTGCACGCCAGCTTGTTCGATATGCTGCATGATACCGCCAATCACGACGTCTGTACCGTCGCTAACGCAGTCGACATCGACTTCGATCGCATCATCTAAGAAGCGGTCTAATAATACGGGCGCTTCGTTTGATGCTTGTACCGCCGTACGCAAGTAGTGTCTTAGCTCGTCTTCGTTATAGACAATTTCCATCGCGCGACCACCAAGTACATATGATGGGCGTACAACTAGAGGATAACCAACGTCTTTTGCTTTCACCAAACCATCTTCTAAGCTCGTCGCTAAAGCATTGGTTGGTTGAATAAGGTTCAATTGCTGAATCATATGTTGGAAGCGTTCGCGGTCTTCTGCGCGGTCAATCGCATCTGGGCTAGTACCAATGATTTTTACGCCAGCAGCTTCAAGAGCACGGGCTAGTTTCAATGGCGTTTGACCACCAAACTGTACAATCACACCATCAGGATTTTCGATACGGACGATTTCTAACACGTCCTCTAACGTGATTGGCTCAAAATATAAACGGTCAGAAGTGTCATAATCGGTTGAAACCGTTTCAGGGTTACAGTTGACCATGATGGTCTCGTAGCCATCTTCGCGCATAGCAAGGGCTGCGTGGACACAGCAATAGTCAAACTCGATACCTTGACCGATACGGTTAGGCCCGCCACCAATAACCATAATTTTCTTGTTATTCGTTGGGTTAGCTTCACATTCGCTATCATAGGTTGAATACATATAGGCGGTGCTGGTGGCAAATTCTGCCGCGCAGGTATCGACGCGCTTATAGACTGGATAGACGTTTAAGTCCCAACGCTTTTTACGTAGTTGCTTTTGTGAGACACCAAGGAGTTTTGCTAAATGCAAATCTGATAAACCTTTACGCTTAAAGCTGCGTAAGTTCTTCTCAGTTAAACCACCAAAACCCAATGCTTTCACCGTTGCTTCAGTTTTCACGATATCTTCGATTTGTACCAAGAACCATGGATCGATTTTGGTTAAGTTGAATACTTCATCGACGCTCATGCCAATACGGAAAGCATCGGCAATATAATAAATACGTTCAGGCGTTGGAATAGTTAAGCGATTGGTAATCTCGCTTCGTGCTTTTTCAATGCTCAGATTACCGTCTTTGATAGCAGCAAAGTCAATTTGCTCATCAAAACCGTCATTGCCAGTTTCCATACCGCGTAAGGCTTTTTGCATCGATTCTTGGAAGTTACGACCAATCGCCATGACTTCACCAACCGATTTCATTTGTGTAGATAACACACTATCGGCTTGTGGGAATTTTTCAAAGTTAAAACGTGGAATTTTTGTGACCACATAATCAAGCGATGGCTCAAAGCTGGCTGGCGTTTTGCCACCTGTAATGTCATTTTGCAATTCGTCTAGCGTATAACCAATGGCCAGTTTCGCTGCGATTTTGGCAATCGGGAAACCAGTGGCTTTTGACGCCAATGCTGATGAGCGTGACACACGTGGATTCATCTCGATGACGACCATACGACCAGTATCAGGGTTAATACCGAACTGAACGTTTGAGCCGCCGGTTTCTACACCAATCTCACGCAATACTGCCAATGAGGCATTACGCATGATTTGGTATTCTTTATCCGTCAAGGTTTGTGCTGGCGCAACCGTGATCGAATCGCCAGTATGTACGCCCATCGGGTCAAAGTTTTCGATGGCACAAATGATGATGCAGTTGTCGTTTTTATCACGAACTACTTCCATCTCATACTCTTTCCAACCGATTAGCGATTCATCGATTAGCAACTGATGATTTGGCGATAAGTCAAAGCCGCGCTCGCAAATCTCGATAAACTCATCGCGGTTATAGGCGATACCACCACCTGAACCGCCCATGGTGAATGACGGACGAATGATGCATGGATAGCCCATTTTCTCTTGGGTCGCAAATGCTTCTTCCATGGTTTCAGCGGTTTCAGCGCGTGGACACTCAAGACCAATACGCTTCATGGCTTTATCAAATAAGTTGCGGTCTTCCGCCATCTCAATTGAGTCTTTGGTCGCGCCAATCAATTCGCAGTTATATTTGGTCAATACGCCATGCTTATCCAGCTCCAACGCACAGTTTAGAGCGGTTTGTCCGCCCATGGTTGGCAAGATAGCGTCAGGGCGTTCTTTAGCGATGATTTGCTCAACCGTCTGCCACGTGATCGGCTCGATATAGGTCGCATCAGCCATGGCAGGGTCGGTCATGATGGTCGCAGGGTTTGAGTTGACCAAGATGACGCGATAGCCTTCTTCTTTTAGCGCTTTACAGGCCTGTGCACCCGAATAATCAAACTCACATGCTTGACCGATGACGATAGGACCTGCGCCTATGATAAGAATGCTTTTTATGTCGATACGTTTTGGCATAGTTAGGGCTACCTTCGTTAGTATGATATTTTAATTGATTTATATTCGGCTAAACTCGTATTTGAACAGTGCTATATTTTAATAAAACAACACTTCAATAAAACGATATTTTGCGTGGCTCAGCTTAAACCATCATGCGTGATCTAAGCTGTATAACGAATACTTACTGTGTGCTAATGACTGATACTTAAAAGCTGATTAAGCCTTAGCCGCTGCCATTATATCTGCAAACTTATCAAACAGTGGCGCGCAGTCATGTGGACCAGGGCTGGCTTCTGGGTGACCTTGGAAACTAAAGACTGGCTTGTTGGTCAGCTCGATACCTTGGTTAGTACCATCGAATAATGAGCGATGGGTAGATTTAACATTATCAGGCAGCGTGTCTTCATCAACCGCGAAACCATGATTTTGACTGGTAATCATAACTGTGCCAGTCGCTAAATCTTGAACTGGATGGTTGGCGCCGTGATGACCGGTTTTCATTTTAATGGTGTTTGCGCCGCTAGCTAGACCAATCAGCTGATGACCTAAGCAGATACCAAAGGTTGGCACATCAGTTTTTTCAATGATATGACGTACGGCATCGATAGCATAGTCGCAGGCTGCAGGGTCGCCAGGACCGTTTGATAAAAAGATACCATCTGGGTTCATCGCCAGCACATCTGCGATAGGCGTTTGTGCAGGAACGACGGTTACATGACAGCCGCGGTCAACCAACATACGCAGGATATTGGTTTTGCTACCGAAGTCATAAGCGACGACATTGTATTTTGCTTCGATATGCGTGCCTAGTTGCTTGAAAAATCCGCCTGTACCGCTATCATGACTGCCAATGGCATCACGGTTAAGTAGGGTATCTGATAAATCCCACGTACCTGCTGTCCATTCGAAGCGCTCTTTCGTGCAGCATTCTTTTGCCAAGTCCATGCCTTCGATACCAGCAAACTCTTGTGCCAATTTGATGGCTTGTTGCTCGTCAGCAGCGCTGATTGTTTCGCCGTTGGATGCGGTCATAATACAGCCATTTTGTGCGCCTTTATCACGTAGTAGGCGGGTCAATTGACGGGTATCAATCTCAGCGATTGCAACGGTATCGTTACGTGATAAATAGTCGCTTAATGATTCTGAGTTACGGAAGTTTGAGGTAACCATCGTTGCATCACGGATGATAAGACCGTCTGCCCATACCTGATGACCATTGCCAGACTCAGTGTCCTCGCTATTGGTACCAGTATTGCCGATGTGCGGATAGGTTAGGGTGACCAGCTGGCGCGCATAACTTGGGTCGGTTAGGATTTCTTGGTACCCTGTCATGGCTGTATTAAACACCACCTCACCGACACGATGACCGAGACTGCCGATACTCACACCGCGAAAAATCGTACCGTCTGCTAATGCCAAAATTGCTTGTATTTCTGCCGATGAATTCAAGGTTTGCCTCCGCTGTTATTGGTGAGTGCCATAATTTTTTATGATTAAATTTCAGATTAGAAATGGCTTTTTTGTATCGCAAAAATTGCTATTAATGGATACTAAAAAACACCTAAACCCAAAATTTTTCCACAAAAAAGCGAGAAGACATTATTGATGGAAACTACAAAACCCACTAGATAGTGAATAGGTAACTTGCATCATGTCCGCTCGCTTAGGCACAGATTTTGCGCATTATATACAATCTGCCCGCAGATAGCCAGCCGATTTTTAGATTGAAAAGTATGCCTTTAATTATTAGCCGTTAATAGCGCTGGATTTTCCCTTTTGGCTTTGCCACAATGGACAGCAAATCGAGATATCTGGTTTTCATGATTGGTTTTCATGATTAGTTTTCATGACTAATTTTCATGACTAATTTTCATGATTGACCTATTTCATTACTATTAATATAACAAGGAGCCGTTATGATTTATCAATATTTAGACAAGGTGCCCGAATTTGCGGTACCTTTTAATGGTTGGGTCGCAGACTCAGCACGAGTGATAGGTGATGTCTATTTGGGTCATCAAGCTAACGTGTGGTTTGGGGCAGTGATTCGCGGTGACAATGAACGCATTCATATCGGCGATTATAGTAATGTGCAAGAAAACAGCGTCATTCATACTGATGCAGGCATTGAGGTCAAAATCGGCAACTATGTCACCATTGGTCATTTAGCGATGCTGCACGGCTGCGAAGTCGGTGATAACAGTTTGATTGGTATTGGCGCAGTGGTATTAAACAATGCCAAAATTGGTAAAAATTGCATTATTGGTGCCAAGGCATTGGTCACTGAAGGCAAAGAGATTCCAGATAACTCACTCGTCATGGGTGCGCCTGCGAAGGTGGTCAAAACCTTAACGGACGAGCAAGCAGCGATGTTGAAATTATCAGCGATGCATTATGCGGAGCGTTGTCAAAAATTTAAAACGGGCTTAACAGAAGTAGCCATGCCTGATTAAGCAGAAATTTATAAAGCATCCGCGAACTGTCTGGTATTGATCTATCGTTTTTATATACATCATGCAAACGTTTTTTACATAGAGAAGCTTTATACCATCAGCATCATGACCAGCCAAATAATGGCAAAAATGATGATGCCAATAATCAGTCCGCGAAAAATATCGTGGCGTATAGAGTAGTCATTAAGGTAAGCGTTATGATTGGCTGTTTCGTTGATGTTGAGCGCATTGACGCTCTCAGCGCCAGCATTTTTACCAACGATAAAACCCATGATTGCGCCCACGACCAACATAAATGGGGTGAATAACCAAAAAACGTCGCCATTACCTATACCAGCTATTGAGCGAATGACAACAATGGCAAGATCGATCAGTAAACCACCAACTCCGTACATGACACCATTTAAGAGCGCATACAGTATACGGTCGAAAGGTGATTGATAGCTTTTACCCAGCTGACGTTGTCTGATTTCTCTGATCGAACGGGCAGGGCGACGCGTTTTACTTGGCAAGACAGTTTTGACATCAGGCGCTTCCATGCGATTCTCTATTTTTATGATGAAGTAAGCAAAACAGATACTAGGGCGTGTCACCATTTTTAGACCATTTAGGCACTTTTTAGGCACTTTCGTTCAGATTGAGGACACACCCTAACCACAAGTTATATAAATAAAGTTACCATAATTTTGTTTGGTAAACAGTAGCATTCACGAAAAATTATTGAGAAATTTTTCATATAAATATCTATCTCCAAAGCGGAAGTTATTAAAAACCAGTTGTATTTCTATCTTTCAACAAACAATAATAAGGTCTCATTATGCAGGCAACACAAGCACAAATTTTTCCAAAAGAGCTGGCACTTTTTGATTTAGATCATACTTTGCTCGACGTCGATAGCGACTATTTATGGGGCGAGTATATCGTCAAACACGACCTCGTCGATGAAGCGCAATATCGCACGGCCAATCAAAAGTTTTACCAAGACTATATCGAAGGTACGCTTGATGCGACGGAATATAATGAATTTGTGGCGCAGTTTTTGAGTAGCTTGCCGATGGATAGATTGCATGAGCTACGAGAAGACTATATTAAAAGTGAAATTGAGCCGCACATACGCCCAAAAGCGATGGAAGTGCTCTGTCAGCATGTTGAAAAAGGTCATGAGGTAGTGATTATTTCTGCGACCAATGATTTTGTGGTTTCGGCTATCGCCAAGCGTTTTGGTATCGAAGGTGCCAATGTGCTATCGACACCGCTTGAGATAAAAAATGAGCGCTATACGGGTAAACTTACCGACAAGCCAAACTTTAAAGAAGGTAAAATTTACCATCTGAATAAATGGCTAGAGAAGCAGCAATCAGCAGGCACAACTTTTGATAAAACTTATGCCTATTCAGATTCCAAAAATGACATTCCATTGCTTGAGTGGGCGGATGTGGCTATTTGTGTGTCACCCGATGAGGCGCTACATGCGCATGCTTTAGCGCATCGCTGGGCAGTTGAGGATTGGTCGATTTAGGCCGTTTAACGTTATTTAATATAAAGCCAGTCATAATTAGCCAACTATTTATCGTCCATCTCATTTAAAATAGCGCCATATCAGTGAGATATTTATTTAAAAAGACAGGAAACTTTATGGAAATCAATCCGTATCAAGAACGAATCAAAGATTTATCAGAGCGTGGGCAGGATCTTCGGAGGTATCTTTGACTTCGATGGTAAGCAAGAGCGCCTAGAAGAAGTCAATTTAGAATTAGAAAACCCCGAGCTATGGAACGATCCAGAGCGTGCGACTAAGATTAATAAAGAAAAAAGCCAGCTTGATGGTGTCATCGATGTTGTGGTGTCGCTTGAGAGCACATTAGAAGATGCGTCTGCCATGCTGGAGCTGGCGGTAGAAGCAGAGGATGAATCCTTGCTGGCGGATGTGCAAGCAGAGCTCGACAATGCGGAGAAACGCGTCGCGGATTTAGAGTTCCGCCGGATGTTTAGCGGTGAGATGGATCCTAATAACTGCTACTTGGATATCCAGTCGGGTAGTGGTGGCACCGAAGCGCAAGATTGGGCAGAGATGCTGTTGCGTATGTATACCCGCTGGGCGGAATCGCATGGCTTCAAAGTTGAAGTTATTGAAGTGTCTTCTGGTAGCGTGGCCGGTATTAAATCAGCAACGATTGAGATTAAAGGGGATTACGCTTTTGGTTGGTTACGTGCCGAAATCGGCGTGCATCGCTTAGTCCGTAAATCACCATTTGATAGCAATAACGGTCGTCATACCTCGTTTGCTGCCGTTTTTGTGTCGCCTGAAATTGATGATAATATCGAGATTGATATCAATCCAGCAGATTTGCGTATCGATACTTATCGCTCATCGGGTGCGGGTGGTCAGCATGTGAACACGACCGATTCTGCGGTACGTATCACCCACGAGCCAAGTGGCGTGGTGGTCACTTGTCAGAACGAGCGTAGCCAGCATGGGAACAAAGCGACGGCGATGAAGTTGCTGCGTGCTAAGCTTTATGAGCTTGAAATGCAAAAACGCATGGAATCTCAGCAAGCGGTCGAGGATGGCAAGTCAGACGTCGGTTGGGGCAGTCAAATTCGCTCTTATGTACTCGATGATTCACGTATCAAAGACTTGCGTACTGGCGTTGAAACCTTTAATACTGGTGCGGTACTCGATGGCGACCTCGATCAATTTATCGAAGCGAGTCTAAAAGCGGGATTGTAAAATAAAATAGTAACCAGGGCGTGTATTCAATTCAATCGATGGTAATCTAAATAGGTTGAAAATGGCTAAGTCTTGCCAAACATCGTCAAATAGCTTGTTAATATCCCGATATTATCTGCACTATTTTTCTTGTTTGACGGCAACTTATCTCATTTTTATCACCATTTTTAAAATGAAGACACGCCCTAATATTTAATTAAGGAAAATTATGCCAAGCGTTAACAGTTATTTTGATAATAAAGTCACTTCTATTGCCTTTCAAACGGCAACTAAGCCTGCAACAGTTGGGGTGATGGAAATTGGCGAGTACGAATTTGGCACCAGCGAATTTGAAACCATGAGTGTGGTCAGTGGTGCATTGACGGTCAAATTGCCAGAAAGTGATGAATGGCAAACCTTTAATGCAGGTGAGCAATTTACCGTTGAAGCCAATCAGAAGTTTCAAGTAAAAGTGGCAGTAGAAACGGCTTATTTATGTGTTTATGGTAAATAAGTATTTTTAGAGTAGTAGTCAACAGATTAACGCCAAGTGTTTAACTCTTGGCGTTTTTTATTTGCTCATTCATTGTAAATCATAAGACAGGTAGTACAAATCATAGGTTTTTACGATATTGCACCATGTCTGTTTGAGTGGCGATTGCGTCATAGAGTTTGCGCGCCGTGGTATTGCCCTCTTGTGCCGTCCAATACACACGGTTGCAGTTTTTACTATGAGCGAACTCATACACCTTTTCAATCAGTACTCGTCCTACGCCTTGTCCGCGTACCTGTTCATTGACGTATAAATCTTCTAAATAACAGCATTCAGTGGTATTCCAAGTATTGGGGTGTAGCACCACATGGGTGATACCTACCAACTTATCATCCTGCCAAGCACCAAAACCATAAATCGGCACGTTACTATCGAGCAAACTGTGCCACGTGTTTTGGGTGGTAATTGATGGCAAACTGATCTCATAAAATTTTAGATAGTTTTGCCACAAATGTAACCAAAATCCGTAATCGCCTTTAGATAATGCTGCTATCTTTATAGAAGTATTTTTCATTGTGTTTTATTCAAATTAAATTGTTATTGTTGTCAAATTATGGCTCATAATCTCATTATTTAGAACCCTTTTAAGCGTGTTTTTTTACACATCAATTACACTTTGCTCGTGGCAAATAAACAGCAAAAACCATCACAATTCATTATGCTAAAACGACTATTTTATCAATCGAGTATGTATTATGGCGACGCTAAATGACCAAACAACCACGCAAGACATACGCCATGATTATGAAAAACTCGCGCGCCTTGCTAATCTGCGCTATGTCAGTGATGATGAGCTTGGGTTTACGCGTAGGCGTTGGGGGCGCGGGTTTACTTATAAGGATGCCACAGGCAAAACGGTCAAAGACAAAGCGTTGCGACAGCGTTTTGATGCGCTAGTGATACCGCCGATGTGGTCAGAGGTTTGGATATGCCAAGATGATAAAGGGCACTTGCAATCGACGGGGCGCGATGACAAAGCACGAAAACAATACTTATATCACCCTGAGTGGGATCGCGTACGTGACCAAGCCAAGTTCGATGCCATGATAGGCTTCGCTAGAGCATTGCCGAATCTACGTGCACAAGTCGAAAAGGACTTGAAAGCTAAATCATTATCCCGTGAAAATGTCTTATCAGCAGTGGTCAAACTATTAGAAACAACCTTGATTCGTATCGGTAACAGCCGCTATGCCAAGCTCAATAAAAGCTATGGTTTGAGTACTCTACGCAGTAAGCACGTGAGCGAAACTGATAACGGACTGGCGTTTGATTTCGTCGGTAAGAGTGCCAAAGAGCATCATATAGAGTTGCAAGATGAGCGCTTGATTGACATTGTACAAGCCTGTTCTGAGCTACCTGGTTATCGGATTTTTAAATATTTAGATGACGATGGTCACAAGCAAGTCGTCGACAGTAGCGATATCAATGACTATCTACGCATGCATACTAGCGGTCATAGTCATAGTCATAGTCATAGTCATAGTCATAGTCATAGTCGTGACAGTGAGATGCATAGCGGTAACTTATATAGCGCAAAGGACTTTCGTACTTGGATGGCCAGTGTCCTTGCCGCCAGTTACCTGCATGATGAGCTACAGAGCGCTCAGGGCAAAGCAATATTAGCCAGTGAACCTGATAGTAAAGAGCGTCAGCAACTGGTGACTGATATGGTAAAAAGTGTCGCTGATGAGCTGGGCAATACGTCTGCTGTCTGCCGATCTTCTTATATTAATCCCATTATTATAGAGCACTTTTTGGCGGGGCAGTTCTTTGAACCTTATAAACAAGCGCGCCGTGGTCGTACTAAACAGCATCAAAGTTATGAAGAAAAGGCGCTGCTGGGATTTTTAAGTGGCTGCTGAGTGCTTTGAAATGAAGTTCCATCAAGAGTTTGTGATTGAATTATAAAAATGATACGTTATGTATTGAAATAAATATTAAAATGCGTTACTAATAGAGTCTATGCACATTGATATGTGCGAACAAGCAGAAAAAACAGTTGCTAGGATATGCCTGTTTTTCTGCTGACAATTCTCTTATTTCGTCCGTCACCTGCTATTGCTAAAGGATTAGCTTATGAACACCTCTTCTTCAGACCCATCAGTTGTAAATACCACTTCAAATCATACTGCCCACCTGCCAATGAGCTACAGCGATTACTATCATAATTTTGATATGAACGCGCTATTGACAGAAATATTTGGCGAGCATTTAGACGATCGCTTGAATGCTTATATGGCGTGTTGCGGTCGTCATGTGCGTGATGGTCGCGGTGATAATATTGCACTGGTGCATGAAGATACGTCGGGCAATGTAACGCGCATGAGCTTTGCTGAGCTTGATAAGGCAAGCGCACAAGTCGCCAATTTATTGTTGTCTTATGGCGTACAAGTTGGTGACCAAGTAGCGACCATGTTACCTCGCACTCCTGAGCTGCTCACCATTGTACTCGCGACTTGGCGGATCGGCGCGGTTTATCAGCCGTTATTTACCGCCTTTGGCTATGATTCGATTAAGTATCGGATGGACAAAGCCAATACCAAAGTGGTTTTTACCAATCAAGAAAATCGTGGCAAGTTTGACGACTTAGCGAAGCAAACCAAAATGGTGCTGGTTGGCAGCAAAGTAGATGCGCAAAGCTGGGGTGATGATAGCTACGCTGAAAAGGTCGCAACGCAGTCGCAAACGGTAGACGCGGTTTCATTAGGTACCGATGCACCCTTTCTGCAAATGTTTACCTCGGGTACGGTTGGCAAATCAAAAGGCGTTAGTGTGCCGCTAAGTGCGCTCTCAACGTTTTATCTCTACATGCGCTATGCGATTGACTTGCGAGCGGATGATAATTACTGGAACATGGCTGATCCAGGCTGGGCATACGGTCTTTATTATGCGATTACAGGACCTTTGTTATTAGGGGTAACAACGTATTTTAATGAAGCGGGCTTTGATGCACAAAATACTCGCGACTTTATGGTACGTCATAAGATTAGTAATTTAGCCTCCTCACCGACAGCGTTTCGGATGATGAAATCGAGTGGCGTGTTTGAAGCTGCTCACAATGACAATAGTAATGATAATGAGGCTAAACTATCACTGCGCTGTGCCAATTCAGCAGGCGAAACCTTAAATACCGAAGTGGTCAATTGGGTTGAAACCTATTTAAACTGTAAGGTCTGCGATCAGTACGGGCAGACCGAGACAGGGATGACTTGCTGTGAGCATCATGCATTGGCACATGAATGTCCAGTTGGCTCGATGGGCATGGCGCTACCGGGGCACACATTGGTAGTGTTAGATGATGATATGAATATATTGGCTGATGGCGAACAAGGACAGCTTGCCGTAGTGGTCAGTCAATCGCCCGCGTTTTATTTCCGCGGTTATAGCTGGAACGAAAAAGACGCTTTCGCTGATGATTACTATTTAACAGGCGACGTGGTTGAGCGCCACAGTGATGGCAGCTATTGGTTTTCAGGGCGTGATGACGACATTATCATTACCGCAGGTTATCGCGTTGGACCAACCGATGTTGAAAATACCGTGCTGGAGCATGAGGCAGTCGCAGAGTCAGCGGCAGTTGGAGTGCCAGACGAAGTGCGTGGTCATACCATTAAGTCGTATGTGGTACTAAAAGACGGTATCGAAGGCACGGACGAGATTGCCAAAGAGATTCAAGATTTGGTGCGCAGACGTTTATCAACTCACGCTTATCCACGTGAGGTTGAGTTTGTAAAAGAGTTACCAAAAACCCCAAGTGGTAAAATTCAGCGCTTTTTGCTGCGCAGTTTGTCTGCGGCTTAATAAAGCAATGCACTCATATCGTCAGGTTAAGATAAAAATCGATGACTGATAAAAATAACAGTAAAAACATTAATAAAAGGAATAATTATGCACATTGAACAACAGAGCTTTTTGGTCACAGGCGGTGCATCAGGTTTGGGAGAGGCAGTGGTTCGCGCTATTGTCAATCAAGGCGGTAACGTCGTCATCGCAGATCTTAATGAATCAGCTGGTCAAGCGTTGGTAGCGGAACTAGGCGATAAAGTTCGCTTTACACGCTGTGATGTGACCAGTGGTGATGAGGTGCAAGCCGCTGTGGATACGGCTGAAAAAGAATTTGGCGGCTTACAAGGATCTATCAACTGTGCGGGCATCGCTGTGGTACAAAAGCTGCTGGACCGTGATAATAACCCAGCAGATCTCGATGCTTTTAGTCGCGGCGTCAATATTAATCTTGTCGGTTCCTTTAATGTCGCGCGTTTGGTCGCAGCCAGTATTGCAAAGCGTGTAGCAAATGCCAATAACGCAGACAGCTCCATAGAGAAGAACGCTGATAATGGCGTCATTATTAATACGGCTTCTATTGCCGCTTTCGATGGGCAAGTAGGACAAGCAAGCTATTCATCGTCTAAAGCGGGGGTCGTCGGTCTGACCTTGCCGCTAGCACGTGAGCTGGCACGTCATGGTATTCGCGTCATGACTATCGCGCCGGGCGTCTTTGCCACACCGATGATGGAGACCATTCCTGAAAAAGCACGCGAACAACTAGAGGCGGGCGTACCTTATCCTAAGCGTCTGGGCACCCCCAATGAGTTTGCCAAGTTGGTCATGCATACCATTGATAATGCCTATCTCAATGGAGAAGTCATTCGCTTAGATGGCGCGATTCGTATGGTGTAATGGTATTAACGAAGTTTTTATGTTCAAAAGATCCTAGGGTGTGTCCTCATTTTAAAATGGTGATAAAAATGAGATAAATTGCTGTCAAACAAGGAAAGTAGCGCAAATAATATCGAGATATTAATAAGCTATTTGACGATGTTTGGCAAAATTTAGCTATTTTTAGGCCATTTAGAAAGTAAACGATTGAAGTGAGGACACGCCCTAATGTTATCCATGAAATTTTCACAAAAACTGGCATAGTGCTTTGGTAAGTTAATAGCGTGGTATGTTGCCATTTCACTTTATAACGCTAAACGGAGTTATTAAAGCCTATGTCATTTCTTTCTCTACATTTTAGTAAAAAGCCGCGTCGATTGTTTGTTGTGATAGGACTGGGACTGACCACCATTATGAGCACCAGTGCGATAGGGTATGTCAAAACAACCTCCTCGGATGCAAAAATTACAGGCAATAATGGTCAGCCTATTTCTAGTACGGTGGTTATCGATAAAGTTTTTGTCGATAAATCCGATCGTATTTTGCAGCTATTGAGTGGTGATAAAGTCATTAAGTCTTATCGTATTGCGCTAGGGGATAGTCCGGTTGGTCATAAACAGCAGCAAGGCGATGAGCGCACACCCGTGGGGGTGTACATCTTAGATTATAAGAATGAGAACTCTATTGCCCATCGCTCCATCCATATAAGCTACCCCAATGCTGCGGACAAAGCTCGGGCACGATCACGCAGCGTCCATCCTGGTGGCGATATTATGATTCATGGGCAGATGAACGGCTTCGGTCATCTAGCGTGGATTAACCAACAACGTGATTGGACCGATGGTTGCATTGCGGTCACTGATAATGAGATGGATGAGATTATGGCGGCAGTTAAGGTTGGTACATCGATAGAAATTGTAGAGTGAGCGTTATGTTAATGCTGACTATCGTGTAGTACATTTCTAGCAGTTACAGCGTATTAAAATCTCTGCTATAGCTGTCTCTTGCTTGCCTTTCATTGTTGAGCAAGCCTCTCTTTTAGTTGTTTTTTTATTTATTCTCTTGAAATATTCTCTTAGTGTGCCTATTGATAGTTTGTGATAATATCATTGCTATGGGTAAGGTTTTTGCCTATATAAAATCTTACTATTTTTCAGTATTTACTAATAAGTCATAGAAATTGATTGACAAATTGCACAAGTAGGTTGAAATCTTGTATGTTATACCCTATATATATAACAACTAACGGTGATTGAGACACGATAAAATTGACGATAAGCGCTATGTTTTAAATGCTGCGCGTTCGGTGTTTTATGTTGCATCCACTGACTGATAATACTAATTATAAAAGGATACAATTATGAGGTTCGAAAAATTTACCCAGAAACTACAATCAGCCATTCAAGAAGCACAGAGCCTAGCATTGGGACGTGACCATACAGGTATTGACCCTGTGCATCTGCTTGCAGTATTGCTACAGGATGAGTCTAATTTATCTATCTGCCAACAAGCAGGCGCGTCTATCCCTGCGCTAAAGAATGGTGTGGCAAAGGCGCTCGACAATCAAGCAACGATTAGTGAGCCAACCGGTGATGTGAATTTAAACCCAAATTCGGTTAAAATTTTGAACTTGGCAGACCGTCAAGCGCAGAAAGAAGGCGATGATTTTATCGCCACTGAATGGGTGATGTTGGCGCTCGCTGAGCAAGGTGAAACCAAAAAGATATTTGAGAGTGCGGGCGTAACAGCGAGTAAATTAAAAACAGTCATTGAGCAATTGCGAGGTGATGATACCGTGAATAATCAAAATGCTGAAGATCAGCGTGATGCGCTGAATAAATATACCATTAACTTAACTGAGCAGGCGGAACTTGGTAAGCTTGACCCTGTGATTGGTCGCGATGAAGAGATTCGTCGTACCATTCAAGTACTGTCACGTCGTACCAAAAATAACCCAGTACTGATTGGTGAGCCAGGTGTTGGTAAAACGGCTATCATTGAAGGTTTGGCACAAAAAATCATCAATGGTGAGGTACCAGAAGGACTACGCCGCAAAGAAGTATTGTCGTTAGATTTGGGCTCATTGATTGCGGGAGCAAAATTCCGTGGTGAGTTTGAAGAGCGACTCAAAGCGGTACTTAGCGACTTATCAAAGCAAGAAGGCAATGTCATCTTATTTATCGATGAGTTGCATACTTTAGTAGGTGCTGGTAAAGCCGATGGCGCGATGGACGCTGGTAATATGCTAAAACCTGCGCTTGCGCGTGGTGAGCTACACTGTGTCGGTGCGACAACACTCGATGAGTATCGCCAGTATATCGAAAAAGATGCCGCGCTTGAGCGTCGTTTCCAAAAGGTGCTGGTCGATGAGCCAACGGTCGAAGATACCATTGCGATTTTGCGTGGTTTAAAAGAGCGTTATGAGCTGCATCATGGTGTTGATATTCAAGACAGCGCGATTATTGCTGCCGCGCGCATGAGTCATCGCTATATTACCGATCGTAAGCTGCCAGATAAGGCGATTGATTTAATTGATGAAGCGGCAAGTCGTCTGCGTATGGAGATGGACAGCAAGCCTGAAGCTTTAGGTAAGCTTGATAGTCGCTTGATTCAGTTGAAAGTGCAGCGCGAAGTACTCAAAAATGAAGAAGACGCTGGTGCGCAAGCCGAGCGTAAAGTGCTTGATGCACAAATTGAAGAGCTAGAAAAAGAGTACGCTGACCTTAATGAGATTTGGCAAGCAGAAAAAGCCTTGGTCAAAGGCAGTCAGCAGCTAAAAGACGAGTTGGATAAAGCGCGTATCGCCTATGACAAAGCCAGTCGTGAAGGTGATTACGAGACTATGAGTAAGCTGCAGTATGAAACGATTCCGCAGCTTGAGCGCCGCATTACTGAGTCTGACTTGGCAGAACAAAAAGAGCAGACAGGCGAAGGTAGTGGTGTAAAACTACTACGTAATAAAGTCACGGATAATGAAATTGCCGAAGTCGTAGCGGCAGCGACAGGTATTCCTGTGAGTAAAATGATGCAAGGCGAGCGTGACAAGATGATAGCGATGGAAGAAAAGCTCCATGAACGCGTCATCGGTCAAGATGAAGCAGTCGAAGCGGTAGCCAATGCGGTACGCCGTAGCCGTGCTGGTTTGTCTGATCCGAATCGCCCTTCAGGTTCGTTCTTATTCTTAGGACCAACGGGTGTCGGTAAGACTGAATTGACCAAGTCACTAGCGAACTTCTTATTCGATAGTGAGGATGCGATTGTTCGTATCGACATGAGTGAGTATATGGAGAAGCACAGTGTCAGTCGTTTGGTGGGTGCGCCTCCAGGTTATGTGGGCTACGAAGAAGGTGGTGCATTAACGGAAGCGGTACGCCGTAAGCCTTATAGTGTGATTTTGTTTGATGAAGTTGAAAAAGCGCACCCTGATGTGTTCAATATCTTGCTACAAGTATTGGACGATGGTCGCTTAACGGACTCACAGGGTCGCGTGGTGGACTTCAAAAACACGGTCATCATTATGACCAGTAACTTGGGTTCGCATAAAATCCAAGAGATGGTCGGTGAAAGTTACGAAGACATCAAAGCTGAGGTGATGGAATCAGTTGGGCAGCATTTCCGCCCAGAGTTTGTCAACCGTATCGACGAGATTGTGGTATTCCATCCGCTCGGTATGTCGCAGATGTCAGGTATTGCTGCGATTCAGTTGGATCGCTTACGTCAGCGCTTGCATGAGCGTGAGATGGATATTGAGTTATCAGCTGATGCGATGAACAAACTGGTTGCGATTGGTTATGATCCTGTCTATGGCGCACGCCCACTAAAACGTGCGATCCAACAGGAGATTGAAAACCCATTGTCATTGAAGCTATTGGCTGGTGATTTTGGCGCAGGAGATATCATCAAAGTCGATGTCGGCGCAGATGATAAGTTGGTGTTTGAGAAACGTAGCATGAATTAATATCTAACTCTAACTGACCGTGGTTTAAAACCAACCTCTTACTTGCCTATTTTTTCTACAGGCAGGTAAGGGGTTTTTTTGTGCGCTATTATTATTTACGGTTTGAGTGCTTTGACTATGTTATAAATAAACTAAGCACTAAAAACTAAGCAATAGGAATAAGACATCAACAGTTACGGAGACGACAAAATGACGATCATCAGTATGCAGCACCTAAGCACGCCATTAATGTTACCGATAATGATCAGCGCACTGCTGTTTAGTGCTCCTGCTTGCTCCAATCAAACTGCCGTCAATACCCATGAAGACCTGACAGACTATAGAGAAGAACAAGCCTCTGCTAGTGAGTCGCTAGCAAGTACCGAAAAACCCGCCTTTATCACCAAGAAAATTGCTACGTTTGATGAGCCTTGGGCAATGACAGCATTACCTACCGTTAATAATGAACCCCCTAAATTACTTGTCACCCAAAAGACAGGCGAGTTATTCATTGTTGATACGGCAACAGGTGCCAAGACAACCATCAGTGGTATACCGAAAGTGGCTTATGGTGGGCAAGGTGGTCTTGGCGATATCGTTCTTGCACCAGATTTTGCTACTTCTAATCATGTCTATATGAGCTACGTTGAAGCAGGGAATGACACTGATAATAATAAATTTGGCGCTAAAGTCATCAAAGCGACATTGATAGGATTGGATACAGCCAAGCCTCGTTTGCAGGATCTTACGCCCATTTGGGAGCAAATACCGAAAGTAAAAGGGCAGGGGCATTATAGTCATCGCTTGCTTTTCTCGCCTGACGGAAAATATTTATATATCAGTTCAGGCGAGCGCCAAGAAAAAACACCAGCACAGGATATGAGCGTCAATTTGGGCAAAATTATTAGGTCAAATCTTGATGGCTCAGTGCCAGCAGACAATCCTTTTGTAGATAATAGCAATGACATTGCCGCACAGTTTTGGAGTATAGGACATCGTAATGTATTGGGTATGGCGTTCGATGAAAAAGGTAGGCTTTGGGCGCATGAGATGGGACCACGGGGCGGTGATGAATTTAATCTCATTGAAAAAGGTCATAACTACGGCTGGCCAATCGTATCAAATGGGCGTAACTATACAGGCACGGATATTCCTGACCATGAGACGCGTCCTGAGTTTACGCCGCCCAAAATTAGTTGGACGCCAGTGATATCACCCTCATCGATGAGTATTTATAACGCTGGAAAATATAATGATTTCCCAGCGTGGCAAGGTAATGCGCTCATTAGTGGTTTATCCTCTAAAGCGCTGATAGTCGTCGATTTTGATGAAAATAGCCGCGCGACTGAGCGCTATCGCTATGATATGGGCGAGCGTATTCGTAGTGTGTTAAATGTAGATGGACAAGTTTGGGTATTAGAGGACGGCAATGCTAGCAGATTATTACAATTAATACCGCAGTAACCATCAATAGCAGTTGCTTTTCAAGCGTTTTCACTATTGTAGGGTAGACTACTAAATGGTTTTGGTCTATTTCTGTCAATAAGAAAAACGTAAATAGTTAATTAGATTTGATAGTTAAGAGGTATCTTGTTAAGGTATTCTTCCTAAAAAACTAAGGCTAACAAACAAATGGATCATGTAAAAGTTGGCAGGTTAGGCCCTTTTCCACGGGTAAGTAAACCTGTGTTTATTACTTCAGCGCTACTTATCGTTGGATTTATTATCTTTGGTGCTTTCTTTACTGAAACCGCTGGTGCACTATTTAGCTTTTTGCAGAATTTTATTACGGATAAGTTCGGCTGGATGTTTGTTATATTAATGAACGTTGCGCTGGTATTCTGTATTTATCTAGCAGCGAGCCGTTATGGTGACATCCGTTTAGGTCAACAAACAGAAAAACCGCAGTACAGTTTGTTTTCTTGGATAGGGATGTTGTTCTCTGCTGGTATCGGTATTGGACTGGTATATTGGGGGACGGCTGAGCCCTTGTATCACTTTATGGCACCACCACTCGGTGAGGCGGAAACAATAGAAGCGGCCAAGCAAGCCATGAGTATCTCATTTTTACATTGGGGACTACATGCTTGGGCGATTTATACCATTGTGGCATTGGCGCTGGCTTACTTCCACTTTCGCCGTGGACTGCCATTGTCGATTCGCTCGACGCTATACCCGTTATTAGGCGAGAAAATATATGGTCGCTGGGGTCATACGGTGGATATTCTAGCCGTGTTCGGCACGATGTTTGGTGTGGTAACTTCCTTAGGTCTAGGGGTTATGCAGATCAATTCAGGTCTTGAAAATTTATTCGGTATACCAAATTCTTTAACCGTACAGTTTATTATTATTGCCTTTGTGACCGCATTGGCATGTGGCTCATTGATGCTTGGTCTTGATAAAGGTATCAAGCGCCTAAGTGACATTAATATGGGTTTTACAGGTGTGCTCTTGGCCTTTATGGTCATCTTAGGACCAACCTTATTTATTTTTGATAGTTTTATAGAAAATATTGGTAATTATGTCGTTGCCATGATTCCGTTATCAACATGGGGCGAGGCTTATAGTAATACGGATTGGCAGAGTGGTTGGACGATATTCTATTGGGCGTGGTGGGTAAGTTGGGCACCGTTTGTCGGCGTATTTATCGCTCGTATCAGTCGCGGTCGTACCATTCGTGAGTTTGTATTGGGTGTATTATTGATTCCAATGCTGATTTTGTTTTTCTGGTTCACCACTTTCGGTGGTGTCGCTATCCATATGGAGCTTTTAGCGGCGCTTGATCCGGCTATGGCCAGTCCAGGATTGGTGGAAGCGGTGCAAGCAGATACGGGTAGCGCTATTTTCAAGCTGGTTGAGTATTATCCATTCGCGAAACCAATTACCTTGCTCATCGTTGTTATGATTGTTTTATGGTTCGTGACTTCATCGGATTCAGCAAGTTTCGTCATTGATATGTTGACGGCGGGCGGCGATACCAACCCACCTAAGATTTAACGTTTATTTTGGGCGATTATGGAAGGTTTGATTGCCGCTATATTGTTAGCAGCAGGCGGATTAGGCGCATTGCAAGCCGCCGCTATTGTGGCTGGACTGCCATTTGCTTTAGTGATATTTGTCATGATGTATGCCTTACTTCGTGGCTTAAGCCGAGATCGATTGATACTGTATCGCGCTCAGCAGCACTTTATCACCGAAGAATCTGCAGATCATAATTCAGCCAATGAGTTTGCTGATGAGCACTTGTTAAAAGGACCACCTAAAATAGTGAAAGGTGATTAGCAGATTCTATATATCAGCTTTAATACTGTTTTTATGAAATGAATCAGGCAGTTAGCTTCTTCTTTTTTTACGTAAAAACACAATATAACAATTGTGATTTGAAATCCTAAGATGCATCGTTATCTTAGGATTTTTTTATTTGCTAACCAATAGCAAGGTTATAAAGTGTCTGATTCGATTTGATAGTTGTGCAGTATCTTGTTAAGGTGAGCCCCTTCAAAAATTGAGATGACTAAATGGATCATGTAAAAGTTGGCCGCTTAGGCCCTTTTCCGCGGGTAAGTAAACCTGTGTTTTTAACTTCAGCGTTATTAATTCTTGTGTTCATTATTTTTGGTGCTCTTTTTAATGAGCAAGCAGAATTGTTGTTTGGTCATGCCAAAGCATTCGTGTCTTTGCGTTTTGGCTGGTTCTTTATTGTGGTGGTCAACTTAACGTTGGTGATGAGTATTTACATGATATTTAGTCGTTATGGCGATATCAGGCTTGGTCATCAAAATGAGAAACCAGAATACAATCTAGTATCTTGGATTGGCATGCTATTTTCTGCGGGCATCGGTATAGGCCTGCTTTACTGGGGGACGGCTGAACCCTTGTACCATTTTATGGCGCCGCCGCTAGGAGAAGCTGAAACAGTGGCTGCTGCCAAGCAAGCGATGAATATCTCGTTCTTGCATTATGGTTTACATGTGTGGGCGCTCTATGGCATGGTCGCGTTGTCATTGGCTTATTTCCATTACCGAGTGGGCTTACCGCTGGCCATCCGTTCGACACTATATCCTATCTTGGGCAAAAAGATTTATGGTGGCTGGGGTCATACGGTCGATACACTAGCGGTATTTGGTACGATGTTTGGAGTAGTGACCACTTTAGGTCTTGGGGTATTGCAAATTAACTCAGGTCTTGAGACGTTATTTGGCATACCCAATAATATTACAGTGCAAATTATTTTGATTGCCTTAATCACTATGTTGGCAGGTCTGTCTCTATTTATGGGGCTAGATAAGGGGATTAAGCGCTTAAGTGATACCAATATATTATTTACTGTGATATTGCTCAGTTTTGTGATTATTTTAGGCCCGACCCAGTTTATCTTTAATAGCTTTGTAGAAAACATCGGCAACTATTTACATCAAATTGTGCCATTAGGTCTTTGGACAGAATCGTATGATGGTCAAGAAAACTGGCAAGCATCATGGACGATTTTCTATTGGGCATGGTGGATAAGCTGGTCGCCTTTCGTTGGTGTGTTCGTAGCTCGTATCTCTCGTGGTCGAACCATTCGTGAGTTTATCTTAGGGGTGTTATTAATTCCTATTACTATTTTGTTCTTATGGTTCACCGCTTTCGGTGGTTCAGCCGTTAATATGGAATTAATGGCAGCCGCTGATCCCAGTCTCATTAGTCCTGGCTTGATTGAGGCTGTCCAAGCAGATACTGGTAGTGCCATCTTTAAACTGATGGAATCTTATCCATTTACGTCAGCTTTGAACTTGCTTATCGTAGTGATGATTGTGCTTTGGTTTGTCACGTCATCGGATTCGGCCAGTTTTGTCATTGATATGTTGACCTCAGGTGGCGATGCCAATCCACCTAAAATACAGCGCCTTTTTTGGGCGGGTACAGAGGGTGTCATCGCTGCCGTACTATTAGCAGCAGGTGGCTTGAGTGCGCTACAAGCGGCTTCAATTGTGTCAGGTTTTCCTTTTGCAATTGTGATAGTCGTTATGATGTACTCCTTATTACGCGGCTTGAGTCGAGATCGTTTGATACTGTATCGCAACCAGCAATGGTTTGTCACCGAAGAGTCAGCAGAGCATAATTCAGCTAATGAGTTTCGTGATGAAGATTTGCTGACAGGTCCACCTGATATTGAAAAACCTGAAGGTTAGATTTTATTGATCTGAAAAATAATAAAAAAGCACCCGCCTATGATTAAGCGGGTGCTTTTTTGTATGATTTAATTGTCTTTTTTAGTTTGATATAAAGTATTTACACAAAGTTATGAAGCCAAAGTTATAAAGCAAGGTTATGAGCACTGTCCTTTAACATAACCTACTGCTGCCGTTGTGCCACATGCCGAACATGAGTTGCCCGCAGTGCGATAACTAAATCCTGAGCTGGTTTTTACTTTGACACACACAGGATCATATTGCGCGGTACACATCGTTTGCTCAGGGTTGTAAGGTGGGCATTTGATGAAAGGGTTGTCGCTGTTCTGTTGGCTGTGTCCAGTGCTATGAATAGGGGCGGTGTCAGGCGTATCGATGCTTTGGATGTTATTACAGCCAGCTAAAGCCATAGTAACTAATAACCCTAATAATGACAGGCATGATCGCCATGATTTGAATAAGTGGTTCATAATCATATGTCCTTATAAATAGTATTCGGTAAATCCCTGTTATCGATAGCTGGTTGCAACCATGTGATGAACAAGGTGGTTTTAATTGATAGTAGCCTATTTATCAGCAGTCATCTACCAAATCATGATTAATAAAAAACTCAAGCCTATGATTAAGCTTGGGTTTAAGCATCACTATAGTCATTCCACTATAAAAATATTACTGCGTTAACCTCGCTTGAAGTATTAAATATACATCTACACTCGGTTGCCTTGTACTACTTTTAAATCGAACTGACTATACCAGCCATTTTATAAATGCTAGCTAAAGGCTATAGAACTATTTGGCTGCTTTGTCATCTTGATTAAGCTGAACATATTTTTATCAAAGTTCTGCGCATAATCAGTCAGGTTGTCGCTCAGCATTTGGCGATACTGTTTGACATAAAATTCAACGATATCATCTTTTTCTTTGGCAAAGTCATCGCCTTTGACAAAGCCGATAGAAGCGACAGATGCGCTATAACGTGCGGCTGCATAAAGTAGTGATGCACCTACTTGTCCTGAATGCGCTTCAGAACCCAACTGACTGTTTGCGATACCAATGATGGCATCAGCACGTTGATAAAATGCCTGCATTTCAGGGGTAATCTCAATGTTAGCGTCAACATTGCTTTCTTGAATGTTGCTGTCTTGCATATTGTCTTGAGACATAAGCGACTCCTAATAAGTGTCGGTAATTTTAAATTTATAAAGAAGGTTTGTAAGGGGTGCAACGTGATATTTTTACAAACCAGCGTCTGCTTTTAAGATCTCAGCTTTGTCTGTTTTTTCCCACGTAAAAGCAGTTTCAGAGCCAGGGCGACCAAAATGACCAAAAGTCGCCGTTTGCTGATACATTGGCTGCAATAAGTTTAGCATACGGGTAATGCCATAAGGGCGCAGATCAAAATGGGTGCGAATCAGACGGATGATTTCATCATTGCTGATTTTATTCGTACCAAAAGTATTGACCGAGATAGAGGTTGGTTCAGCGACACCAATGGCATAGCTGACCTGTATTTCACAGCGCTCAGCAAGTCCTGCCGCAACGATATTCTTAGCCACATAACGCACGGCGTACGCAGCACTGCGATCTACTTTTGATGGATCTTTACCACTGAATGCACCGCCGCCATGACGCGCCATACCGCCATAAGTATCAACAATGATTTTACGACCTGTCAATCCAGCATCACCTACAGGACCGCCAATCACAAACTTACCCGTTGGGTTGATATGATAGCGCGTGCCAGCATGCAATAATTCAGCAGGCAATACTTGTTTGATGATAGATTCCATTATTGCTTCTTGCAGATCTTTTTGCGAGATACTTGGATCGTGTTGCGTTGATAGCACCACGGCATCAATGGCAACAGGCTTGCTACCATCATATCTTAAGGTCACTTGCGCCTTGGCATCTGGACGTAACCACGGCAACTCGCCTGCGCGGCGCAGCTCAGATTGGCGTTCCATCAAACGATGAGCAAATTCGATAGGGGCTGGCATCAAGACATCAGTTTCATTGCTGGCATAGCCAAACATAAGACCTTGGTCACCTGCGCCTTGCTCTTCAGGGTCGCTACGATCGACACCTTGAGCGATTTCAGGAGATTGTTTGCCGAGCATATTGATGACCGCGCATGTTTCGCCATCAAAGCCTAAGTCAGAGTGGTGATAACCAATACCGTTTACGGTATCACGCACGATACGCTCAACATCGATATTTGCCGTCGTGGTGACTTCACCTGCTAGTATCACAGCACCTGTCTTAACCAAGGTTTCGCATGCCACGCGTGCATGCAAATCTTCACGTAAGATGGCGTCAAGGATGGCATCTGATATTTGGTCAGCCATTTTATCAGGATGACCTTCGCTCACAGATTCTGAGGTAAATAAGTTGTATTCACGCATAATGGGATCGCTTAATTGCAGGGACTGTATTCTACGAACTCAGTCATTATTAAATGTATATAAAAATAAAAGGCGAAAACGAATAAAAAAATTAGCACATTTTACCGTGTATCGAGGTAAAACTCTAGCGATGGATAATACTAAGAAGTAACTAGGCATGGATTAACCATGGTAAAAGTCATCAATCTCGCTATTTTCTTGCCAGCGATATTCAGTATAGTGAGCGATCTGGCGCGCTGTATCGATGTCATGTCTGTCGGCGATAAAACCAAGCGCCATGTCCATACCTGCACTGACACCTGAGGACGTATAAAATTTGCCATCAACAACCCAGCGTGCTTGCTCGGCCCAATGGACTTTGTCAGATTGCGCTATCACCCATTGCCATGACAGTTTATTAGACGTTGCGCGCTTGTCATCTAAGACGCCAGCCTTAGCCAACAATGCGCTACCCGTACAAACGCTAAGTACCCAATCGGCATGGTCAACCAAGATTGTTAACGTCTGCAAAAATGGTCGGTGATTGATTTGCTGGCGAGTACCCATGCCGCCAACCATCAACAAGATATCAGTCTGATGCGCTAACTCGCTGACAGCGACTGTTTGCATCGCAACGCCATGCTTACTATGGATAATGCCGCCGTTTAAGGAGGAAAATTGCAGACGATAATGCTCAGGTAAGCAGCCAAACATCTCGATAGGTCCAAATAGATCTAAAGTCTCAAAATCATCGAATAATAGCGCGGTCAGTGTCTGCATCTGGCTTCCTGATTTTTAAATAATATTTACAAAAGTAAGTGGGCGTCTACTGCTTTTTTAACCACGCTATTTATGTTTTATTCATATAAAGTAGATAAATTAAACCTTTTATAACTAGGGCGTGTCCTCAATTCAATCGATTACTTTCTAAATGCGCTAAAAATAGCTAAATTTTGCCAGACATCGTCAAATAGCTTCTTAATATCTCGATATTATTTGCGCTACTTTCCTTGTTTGACGGCAATTTATCTCATTTTTATCACCATTTTTAAAATGAGGACACGCCCTAGAGCAGTTATCGTTCTAAAAGCGATCGTTCTAAAAATTATAGCTCCAAAAACTTGGCTTTGTCTTTAAACATACATTCGTCATAAACAGGACACGCCCCGCATTTGGGTGTACGGGCTTGGCAGGTATAGCGCCCGTGTAATATAAGATAATGATGCGCATCCACGATGAAGTCCTCTGGAATACGCTCGACCAACTTATTTTCGACGACCAAGACGTTCTTGCCAGTGGCAAGTCCCGTACGATTACCTACCCGAAAGATATGAGTGTCGACCGCCATGGTTGGCTGACCAAAGGCAGTATTTAACACCACATTGGCGGTTTTACGCCCAACGCCAGCGAGAGACTCTAAGTCTTTGCGGTTATCAGGGACGGTGCTGTCAAATTTCTCAATTAAGTCTCGGCAAGTTTTGATGACGTTTTTGGCTTTAGCATTGTATAAGCCAATATTTTTGATATAAGATTTTAGACCGTCTTCACCCAATGCCAAGATTGCTTCAGGTGTATTTGCTATGGGGTATAATTGCTTGGTAGCAATATTGACGCTTACATCCGTCGCCTGCGCAGATAAGATGACTGCGATCAGCAGCTCAAAATTACTCTTATAATTCAATTCCGTAACTGGCTCATCAATCGTCGCTGCCAGCTTTTCAAAAAATGGACGCACGTCACGATTGGGCATTCGTCTCGATGGCGGGGTATCGGCAGTTTTATGTTTGACGGTTTTACTCATAGTATTCTTACTATTTTTTGGCTATTGATAGTTAATAACTGATACAAGATATCGGGATAAATTCATTTTAGCGATGTTGGGTAGACTGTCTAACAAATGATAATTACGCTGTTAAAGCTGACTTAACTCTACTTGCAATGCGTCAAGCTCTACTTGTTTGCTCTCATTTGCACGGACACTTAGCTGCTTTTCTAGCTTTTTAATTTTACTACGAAGCTTCGCTGCGGCAATGGTGTTTTTTGCTTGTGCTTCGCTGATATTCAACGATTGACTAGCGGCATTGTTTAGTTTTGCTTCAACCATGCTGACCACAGGTCTACTATTGCTACTATCAGCCAGCTGCTCGGTGACGCGTCTTAAATGAGTATGATAGCGCTGTCTTAAATCTTCTTGCTCTGTGGTACGTTCAGAGCTAGACAGCTCCCGTTCAACAGTGACCAAATCGATGCAGTCGACTGGACAAGGAGCGATGCAAAGCTCGCAGCCCGTGCATAAATCTGTAAAGATAGTATGCATGTGCTTACCAGTACCGACAATAGCATCGACTGGGCAGGCAGGTATACATTTGGTGCAGCCGATACAATCATCTTCACGGATCACCGCACGTACCTCAGTCGGACGTTCAGAGGTCGCATCTATTGGCCACTGAGAAGGCGCCGCGCTAAGTATCGCTTCATGACTGTCTATATTAATGATTTGAGCGATAGCATTGGTAACGGGTTGACCACCGGGTACACATTTATTGTATGGCTCATTGTCAAGCACGATAGCGGCGGCATAGGGCAAGCAGCCGTCTGGGTGCTCGCAAAGTCCACATTGTGTTTGCGGTAAACAAGCATCAATATATGAGATCTTCGCTTGTATGTCCGCAGGTAAGCGCTCTATATCCAAAGTGTTGAACAAGATTGGCAAATTGGTGAGACGGATATGGGTGCTATTTTTACTAGTGGTGCTTTGCATATGCTTTAAAACCTTAATATCAGTGCTAAGTGCTAAGTGCTAAGTGTGCTCTGAGCGCTGACATTAGAATAATAGGATAATAACGATATTGATAAATGCTGCATTGATATTATAGATTAAAGCAAAATACCTTGATCATTGGCAATTTGTGCAATCAGCGCGTAAGCAATGCTACCTTTTGAGGGTATTTTTGGCAAATTTGATAGATCAAAAAAATCGGCGTGCGACAGCTCATCTTCTTGGATAACAATTTCGCCAGCTGCATAAGAAGCACGAAAGCCTAGCATTAAATTAGACGGAAATGGCCATGGCTGACTGCTGACGTAACGAATATCTGATAGGCTGATATTTACCTCTTCTGCCACTTCACGCACCACCGCGTGTTCTAGGCTTTCACCCACTTCTACAAAGCCTGCAATCAAACCGTATAGTAACGGTTGTGGCGACTGTAATAAATGAGGCGCTGTTTTTTGCTGTCCATAACGATGATGATGTGCTAGCAAAATCTGCATTTCACCAGTTTGCGGATTCGGGCGAGTAATAGCCGTGATGACACAGGGTTGTACACGTGGGTATTGGCGCAATCGGCACACTGGACAGACCATGGCACGCTCATCTCGTTTGGCATGAATGGTTGGGGCAGCACAGCGACTACAAAACTGTGTATCTGTTTGCCAGCGCAATAACTGTATCGCTTGGCTAAGCTGATCGGACAAAGCCACGGGCAACTGAGTAATCAGCTGGCGGTAAGGAACAAACGCATTGCCACTGCCCTCAGCGATGATGGGCAGTGCAATGTGATGTGCAATTGCATAGTCATAAGTAATGGCGCTAGCCGCTTGCGCAGTAAAGGTGTGGGGAGTATTAATCGAACTGTCGGCACTTTCTAGAATATCTACACTCGCGCTAGTAGGATTGACATCAGGCGACCAGTGACGCGGTGCTAGGCTTTCGAGTAGCGTGACATGACCAACTTGATAAGCAAGCTGGGTCTCCTCGTCTGAATGTGTAGCGGATGGGGGTAATTCAAGCTGCACCGGCCACCATCCATTAGGTCGCTGGCGGCATAAAATGGTGTCATCACTAAATACAAAAGCGCTGGTCATAGGTAAAATTCCAAACCGGTTAAGGTCAGTACGCATCAGTGTTGATACAGACTTTTTTTTAATTGAAGTAAAGTCAATCCTATATCATTCGGATACGGTGTCAGTCAGGCTCGCTTAGCACTACTATTCGTAGTGCTTTCAATCACCTTGCTTGTATCTAGCTTATATGGGATCGACTATATATAAATGAAGGGCTATGGCAGAAAAGCCGCCATTAAAATATCATTTTAGTGCTTAAGTATGATAAAAATTAGGCTGCGAGTAGATGACTCAAGCTCTGCTGTCCCACATCTAATGCTTGTTTGCTGACTGGGCGATTGTGCTCAAAACCATCTAGATGATGATCGACGGCCATAATAACATCAGCGATACAGGCAAGCGTATTGTCTTCAATACGTTGTCCACCTTCGATGCGTTGCTGAAGATAATTGGCCAATTGACTGAGCATGCTGGCAGGTGTTGGCAGCTGTAAGAAGCGCACAGCCCCTGCCACTTGGCGCATCATCTCAGGTATGTTCTGGATATTGAGCATATCGCGCTCTGGCTCAGCCAGATAATCGTTAATGGCTTGTTCTGCACTGGCAATAGCGGAACGACTTTCTTGTATTAAAGTATCATTAGCCGTATTGAGCTGATGTAAAGGGATATGCGGGTTATTCAGTGGCAAATAGATGGCCCCTGGTGTGTGCATTTCTGCCATTGCAATGGTGGCGTTTTCAGCATGCATTAATGCCAACAGCAAGTGATCGAAATCATCAGGCGAGGGCGTTTGCCAATGACTAACAGCTTCTGCTGCTACGCTGAGACTATTGGCTGCATTTGATAAACCAAGCAAGCGTAACGCTGAGCTCAATTCTGTTAGCTCTTCGATAATCTGTGCGGTTTGCATATCAACAGGGTTCAATGAATCACCACGTGCGTAGCTATCCACATTTTCTTTGATGGTATTAATTTGGGTCTGAATGATGGTGTTCAGCGTATCGGTCAGGGCGCGATTAGGACCGAATAAGAAACGTTTCATTTGCTCAAGTTGTGCGCTTTCCAAGTGGTTGCTGGCGTATTGCTCACGCAGTCGTTGCGCCGCATCACTGTCACGCTGGCAAGCAAAACTGACCAAATCCGCAAAACGTTTGTCCATCACAGGCAAGTAGCTTTGGAATTGCTGCTCTAAATAAATCAGTGTGTGTTTTTGACTCAGATTTAGCGGTAATATCGTGGCAATGTCCGTGACAGCTGCGGTGGCCGCTTGCCAAAATAGACTGCTGGTGTTTGATGCTATCAAAGCACACGCTGCACTCATGGCGTCAAGTTTCTGCTGATCGTCTGGGCTAACGTTGCCATCTTGATTGAGCAGAGCGACTCCAAGACCACTACGATAAGCATAAGTTAGTAGTTCAGTGTCTAGGTTAAGCTCGTCAAGTGGTTGGAAGTTTTGTTCAGGGTTGGCAATGATGACACTACTGCTACCAAAGGCTGCAAAATAGTCTGCTGTGATAGGGGTTTCTTGCCCGTGAGCATTGAGTTTATTGATAACAGGCAGTAACAAGGTTGGCTCTACCGACTCTGTCAAAAGTACAAACTCGATATAGCGATCCAGTGTCATAATGGCTTCTGATAAGTCCATAATCAAGCTGGTATCGTTATTATCACCATTATCATAGAGGCGCTGTAAACCATTGACAATAGCGGTATTCAAAGCCTCTGCACCAACCAAAGATATCAGCTCAAAGATGCAAGACAGCTGCTTTAGCACAGTGATAGAATCTAATAATAAAGGGGCTTGACTATTATCATCATTAAATTCACTCAGATGAATCTCAGTATCTTTTAAGGTTACGATGATCTCATCATGCAACAAATGTAGCGATGGTAGATTGAAATCAGTAACACTAAGCGTTGGGGCCGTTAACTTCATTTGCGCAGACTGGTTCATAGGTGTTTTTCCATAATGTACTGATGAGAATGGCGGTGGTTTAAATGATGTTCGAAAAAGCACTTGCTGGTAACGTTTTAACGCTTAATATAACAATAATCAAGCCTATATTATACAAATGTTATTGCTCAAAGATTGATATCATCAGCTTATACGGCGACTACATATTGGCTTTTAACTCAGGATACGCTTCTGCGAGCGCGGCATACCACTCTTTATTGCTATTTTCATCCATAGAGGATTCTAGCAATAAAGACGCTAAATTGGCAAAACTGGCGTGGGCTGTCTGCCCGCCATCTGTTTGCGTGTCTTCTTCGATGGCGAGTGTAACCTGTCCACCTGTCATCGCCAGATAAACTTCTGCTAAAATCTCTGAATCAAGTAAGGCGCCGTGAAAAGTACGATCTTGCTTTCCCACGTTTAGGCGACGCACTAAAGCGTCTAGGGTGTTTTTTTGCCCAGGATATTGCTGCTTTGCCATGACCAGCGAGTCAGTCACTTGTACGCGCTCGGCAAAGTCGTTCATACCAACTTTGGCAAACTCCATGTTTAAGAAGTTCATATCAAAGGTGGCGTTATGAGCGATGATTTCTGCGCCGTCCATAAAATCATAGAGCGACTGAGCAACTTGATCAAAGGTAGGCTTGTCGGTCAAAAATGCCTCAGAAATACCATGGATACGAATGACTTCATCATCCATGCCGCGTTGTGGATTGATATAAACGTGGAGCTTTTCACCCGTAAATTTACGCCCGATCATCTCCACGATACCGACTTCGATAATACGGTCGCCTTTTAACGGATCAAGACCTGTGGTTTCAGTATCCATAATGAGCTGGCGATCAGACTCATGACGATGGATAGGTTTGGGCAGCAGCGGTATGAAATACGGATTGGCACGGCTGGTGTCGCCGTCAAATTTTGGTGTATTAGCTTCTTCTATGCCAGTAACGGTAGCAGGCACATGATCATTTATCGTCGCATCAGTCATAGACGTTTGGGTTTCCGGCATCTCTATTTTACTCATTGGTTTGCTAGCATTATGCTGATAGCGATCGGCTTCTATTACAGCATATTTACTCATCATATCATCGGCAGGGTTTGTATCGTTATCAGTGTCTATGACATCTTCGTCAAGCTCATCATCTGTCATATCCAGACCCAGTGGATCGAAACTTAGCCAGTCATCGTGAGCAGCATTTTGCGCTGTATTAGGCATTATTTGCCCTTTTTTAGCTGTGTCTTGCGGCTCTATGCTCGATAATTCTTCACTGCTGGACGTCACGCCCAAGTTTGCCAGCTCGTCCGCTTTTTCATTGCCTGCATGTCCTGCGTGACCTTTTACCCAATGCCAGTCAACATCGCGCTGTTGACACAGCTTATCTAATAGCTGCCAAAGGTCTTGATTGGCGACGGGTTTTTTACTTGCCGTTTTCCAGCCTCTTTTTTTCCAACCCTCTATCCATTCGGTGATGCCTTTTTTGACATAGCTTGAGTCTGTCCAAATCTCGAGGTTGTGCTCATGCGGGCTATGGGTCAATGCTTGTATCGCGCCCATCAACTCCATGCGATTATTGGTCGTCTCTTCATCACCGCCGTACAAATCTTGTGTACGTCCATCACTAAAAATGAGATGTGCGCCCCAGCCACCAGCGCCCGGATTGCCTTTACAGGCACCATCCGTATAGGCCACAGTGGTGTTTAATTTGGCGGCCAACGGATTCATCGCGTTACTGGTGTTGAATGGCTGCGCTGAGGTGCGATTGTCTGACATAAAAAATTATTGACCTAAAAATTGATAAACATAGGGAGGGTTGGAGGGATTTTGCTAGCGTTGTTTTTACACCAGCGCTTCCGTTATATTTTGGGAATGAGTATAACAAATCTATCGTTGATATGGGCAATCGTAATGCACAAAGTCGCCAAAAGCACAGATCATAGTAGTAACCTTGCTATTTTCTGTTAAAATGAGCTGTGTTGCGACACACAGTATCAAACGGTATTGACTACGCAGCAGAAAAAATAGCAGTTTGCTGGCGTCAATTAGTAGCGCAAATCATTCGACAGTGCCAATAGTTGATGAAAACATGCCCTAGAAAATCACGTTAATAGCAAGATTGTCATCATCACTGTTTAAAGGTAGTTTTTTTAAAGACAATTTTTCATAAAAGTTTAATGCATGAATGCAGGATAACCCTATTATGTCCTTACGCTCAAACATTTTTTATAAAAGGCTGATGTGCTTACCAGTCGGCATAGCGGTGAGCAGCGCGCTATTTTTAAGTGCTTGCAACGATAGCAACATTCAAGCTGATACTGGAATGGTCGAAGCGGCGACAGACTTATCGGTTTTTGAAGGTTGTTACACGGTTAGTCATGACGAGCCTGCCCAAATAAAAATCAGTCAACAGGATGGCTCGTGGGTGATGCAGATGAAAGAGCCGGCAAGTGCGACGCGCGTTTGGGATGACGCTGAGCCGCTAGAAGTGATTAAAAATAGCGAAATCCCGCAGTTTTTCTCTATTGACCCTGACAATGTCGATGCGGTCATTGGGCGTCCTGATCGAGTGCTAGTACTGGCTCATGTGAAGCCTGCCTATGCCAATATCGATCCACTCTTAGATAGTGAATACTTATCCTATATTTATCGCGGTGCCAATACCATCTATCGTGTCGAGTGTGGTGATGTTAATACCGATATTTTAGCCAATCCACATGCCTATATTGTGATTGATAATGTTAATGAGAGCCTCTAAACAAGCATGGCTCATAAACAGAATTTATGATCGATAGTTTTGTTTTAAACAGTGTTTTTCTATAAACCATATGTCATTAGAGTTAAGCAATATGAATTTTTTTAGTTACGTGGTATTGGGCGGATTTTCTTATGTGGCTGGTTGGGCAATCAGAACCTATGTACTTGATAAGAAGCCTGAACCTGAGCAACCTTATAATCTAAAGCATCCTGCAATTTTGGCGTACTTAGGCGGTTTCTTTATTATTATGCTGATTGTTTCGTGGCTGATTGGTCGCTATGCGCTTGGGCATGCTGCTATCGATTTGCCGTTTATTATTATCAATAGCCTCGTTGCAACCTTTGTCTATTCGTTCGGTCTCAATCCAGAAAAAGCGCGTTATGATGTTCCAGATTAACTCATATAAATAATTGTTATTAATGAATAAAAAAGCCACGGCTGATACATTGATTGTCAGTCGTGGTCTTTTTATAACGATTATTTTTTATAACGATTATTTCAGGATGATAGCTTGTACAAAGTTACCTGTTTTTCTTTAAGTCAGTAGCGGTTTGTTTTTTCTTCCAAGTTTGATATTTTTGCAAATCTTTTTCGACCAACTTCAAGCAAAAGGTGAGGACTAGCGCATCGTCAATATGACCGATAAAAGGTATGAAATCTGGAATGATATCGATTGGGTTGAGAGTATATAGCAGTCCAACCACACCTGCTGAAATGGTCTTGTAGGGAATATCGCGATAGTTTCCTTGATAGTAGTCTTTAATCAAGCTCATGAATAGCATCAAATCTTTGGCAAAACGCTCAAGATGGCTACTGTCTTTTAGCTTTTCTTGCAGTTTTTCTTCTTCGTTGATGAGGTACTCTAAATCGGTATCCAATATGTCCTCTTTTTTCTGTTTATCAATCGCTTTCTCAGCCATTATTATTATCCTTATTTAACCGAAATCGGTATTCTCATACTACAACAAAGTCGCGGAATGTGCCAATAGTGCTAGGTTTTTGGTGTAACATGGCGAAAAATTAAATAGTGGTAAGGGTTGGGCAACTACCATAGCCAAAAAAGCGTTTACAATATGCTGCTGTGTGGTTTAAGCAAGTAGACTGCAAAAATAAAGATGATGCAAAAATATATCAAAATAAAAACGATAAGGTGGCAGAGAGAGATGTTTTCCAAGAGTCAGTTATTAACAGATGATAAAAATAAAAATGGTCATACAGCGATTGAAACAACATCTGGGCTAAACCGTCGGCAGTTTTTGCGTCGAGTGGGTATCAGTGCGGGTACTGCGGCATTGGCGACCTATAGTATTTCTCAAGTATTTGCCGCCAGCCCTATCGACCCTAATAATAGTCGGCAGCTCACCAAGGATGATTTGCCAACCGCGTTATTGGATGAGCGTTCATCATCACAGCCGTCACTCACGCAAACACGCTGTATCACGCCAACGATTGAAACGCGGCTTTTTGCCAGCTCTAATGTGGGCGGTAGCGATGACCGCAATCAATTGGCATTGGAGCGTATGGCCTGTGCAGGTTTCAAAGTAAATAATCCTACGATTACCAATCGGCAGTATCTGCGTTTTGCTGGTACGGATTCGCAGCGAGCCAGTGATTTACAAAACCTCGCTACTGGTGCAATAGCCGCCCCAAAATTGTTACTCGGCGTGCGCGGCGGCTATGGTGCAATGCGCATATTACCGATGATTGATTGGTTGACGCTAGGACGGATTATGCAGGAGCGCGGCACGATACTGGCGGGCTTTAGTGATGTGACTGCTATTCAGTGCGCATTATTGGCAAAAGGTGATATGAGTTCGCTTGCAGCACCGATGCTCTATAGTGAATTTGGAAAAACTGTCCCTGATCAAGTCAGCTGTCGACAGTTTGTTGAAGCACTAACCAATCCTAATCTGGTTATTGATATATCAGACGCTACCTTAACCAGTCCAAATTTACCGAGTATTTTGACAAGTACTGAGCCAAAAAATATAACGGGCACTATATGGGGTGGTAATCTAAGCGTGGTGTCAGCGCTGGCAGGTAGCGAGTATTTACCGCGCATTGATGGCGGCATTGTTTTTTTGGAAGACGTGGGCGAGCAACCTTATCGTATCGAGCGCATGCTATATGATTTGTATCTGGCAGGTGTCTTTAAAAATCAACAAGCGATTGTATTTGGTGCATTGTCTGGTACAGGGGAGGACAGCTATGACAAACGTTATGATGTCGCCACAGTCATTCGCCAATTGCATGAACTAACAGGATTGCCGATATATAGTGGTATGCCTTTTGGCCATATTGGACAAAAACACAGCTTTCCACTAGGCGCAAAGTGTCAAATTAGCTCCAATACAGCTGGTGGCTATCAGTTGGCATTTAGCGATTACCCAACCATCAAGGCTGATGCTATCCATGTCGAAGGGCTATGGCAGAATGCTTAAACGCTAATCCCTAACTGCTAATCCCTAATTGCTATTCACTGCCATAACTAAATCGCTAACCGCGAAAACTTATCTTGATATTCTTTGGGGGTTAGCTCTGTCGCACGTTTGAATAGGCGTGTGAACGAAGAGATATCATCATAGCCAACTTGCTCGGCAAGCGATTTTATGGTCACATCTCCTAACTCTAATAGGCGTTTTGCCTGCTCAATTCTGACGGCTTGAATATACTCAATCGGGCGCATAGCAACAGCAGACTGAAAGCGTCTGTTTAATGTCCGCGGGGTGATATTGACCATGGCAGCCAATCTACTTACCTGAATAGTCTGATAAAAATTTTCCTCAATGAATTCTTGTACCTGCTTGATCAATTGGTCTGAATGCGGCTTATGCAAGGTCACATTGGTGTAGCTGTTTTGACTGCCTCGTTTGCTATCGATGATTTGGGTTTTGGCTACTTGAGTAGAAATCTCACGTCCGCAATAGCGCTCTATTAATAACAATCCTAAATCATAAAATGCACTACCGCCCGCCGCACAAAATATATTGCCCAATTGGTTTGTTGAGTTGCTTTCTGAATGAGTAACAAACTGGTTTTCTTGTAAGTCCACCAGTGGAAAGTCTGCCTTAAACTTACTGGCGTAACCCCAGTGCGTAGTGGCGATTTTATTATCTAGCAGTCCCGCCTTTGCCAAAAAAAATGCACCGCTACAGTTACTGGCTATATCTGACTTGGTGTCTGCCAACCGTTTTAAATGTGGTATTAATTCCGCATTTCGGCTCAGTACTTTATCGATTGAATCACCAATAGTCGGAATTAATAGCAAGTCGCATTCTGCCACTTCCTGAATATCGCAATGCGCTTGCATGATTAAGCGGTTGCTACATCTGATATCCACGCCACCAACGCTTGCTATCTGCACATTAAATCGTGGCTCTACTGGCTCATCTAAAAATCGTTGCCAACTGACACCCGTAAATGAGAATAAATCTAATGCACCTGTCAATGCACTGCCGAGCACACCATCGAATCCAATAACAATGACTTTAAACGGTTTGAAATAGGGCATAAGTCACTCGTTTCCTTTGCTGTGCTTACCAAAATAACCATTATTTGGTTGATTTTAACCAGTGAGATACTCTGTTTATGTCTTATTTGACCATAATTATGTCATAAATGACAATACGGTAAGGCGTTAAATTAGATTAATATCGATTGATAACCAAATTTAATCAGTTAACGAGAATACTATGGCAGCAGATACGCTTATTAATGACTTTGAATTACCGTTCCAATTATATGATGTGTTGGGCACTGAAAATTTAACCGAGCATGCTAAGTTTGCAGAGCATAGCCGCGAGACATTTGATGCTGTGTTAGATACGGCCAATAAAATTGCGACCCAGCTGTTCTTGCCGCATAACCATGTAGCGGATAAGAATGAGCCACAGTTTGATGGCAAAAAAGTCAGCATGATAAGCGATGTAAAAGTCGCCTTCGATGCATTCCGTGAGTCTGGCTTTATCGCAGGTCGTTATAGTTTTGAAGACGGCGGCATGCAGTTACCTGAAACGGTCATGACAGCCGTGGCAGGCTACTTTATGGCTGCCAATCCATCAACGACTGCTTATCCATTTTTGACCACAGCGGCAATCAATGTCATTTCACATTTTGCCAGTGATGAGATTAAAGCCGCCTTTATGCCACGTATGCTGACAGGTGAGTTTACTGGAACGATGGCATTAACAGAGCCACATGCAGGTTCGTCACTTGCTGATATCAAAACCACTGCGGTAAAACAAGACGATGGTTCTTACCGTGTCAAAGGCAGCAAGATTTATATCTCAGCAGGTGATCATGAGCCGTCTGACAATATCGTGCATTTGGTATTGGCCAAAGTGCCAGGTGGTCCAGGTGGCGTAAAAGGCATCTCTTTATTTGCTGTGCCCAAGTATCGCTTAAATGAGGATGCATCGGTCGGCGAGCGCAACGATGTGCATTTGACAGGACTCATTCATAAACTAGGCTATAGAGGTACGACGTCTACGGCACTGAGCTTTGGTGACGAAGGCGCATGCCGTGGTTATCTAATCGGTGAAGAGCATTTCGGCCTGCGCTATATGTTCAAAATGATGAACGAGGCGCGCATCGCTGTTGGTTTTGGTGCATCGATGGTTGGCTATCGCGGTTATCAGTATTCACTTGATTATGCCAAAGACAGAACGCAAGGCAGAATCGCCCCAAACAATAAACCTGAAGATGCGGCAACCGCTATTATCAATCATGGTGACGTAAAGCGCATGCTACTCGCGCAAAAAGCCTACTCTGAAGGTGGTATCTCATTATGTCTATATGGCTCAAACTTGATTGACCGTATCAACACTTGTGAAGACGAAACGCTAAAAAACGAGCTAATAGAGCTATTAGATTTGCTGACCCCAGTACTAAAAGCATGGCCATCTGAATATGGGCCAAAAGCCAATGACTTGGGTATTCAAGTATTGGGCGGTGCAGGTTATACGCGTGAGTATCAAGCCGAGCAGTTTTGGCGTGACAATCGCCTAAATCCCATCCATGAAGGCACAAATGGTGTGCAGGCATTGGATTTGTCATTTCGTAAGTTGTGGCAAAAAGGCGGTCTGGGCATTCAAATCCTAAAGCGTGAAATCACACAAGATTTGGAAAGCATCACTACACCTGAGAGCGCTCAACTGGCGGGTAAACTGATGCCTTATATGGGTCAGCTACATGAAGTATTAGTTCATTTAAGCAAAGTATTACAGACAGAGGAAGCATTAACGCTAACAGGTAATGCTCAAGCACTGATGAATATTTTTGCCTCAATTATACTGAGCTGGATTTGGATTCGCCAAGCCAGTAAAGCCGAGAAGCTACTGAGCACTACCCAAGATATTGAGCAGCAGAATTTCTACAAAGGCAAGATACAAGCGGCCAAATACTTCATCGATTGGGAATTACCATTAATCAAACGCGACATCGAATTATTAACCAATACCAACTCGGTTTGCACGGATATGCAAGCGGACTGGTTCTAAAAACAACTCTAAGGAAAGAGACATGACAACGATAAATAAACAATGGCGCTTAAAAGCAAGACCGGTAGGCGAGCCTAGTGCTGAGACTTGGGATTATACCGAGAAAGAAATCCCGACGATCACCGATGGTCAGCTACTGATTAAGGTTGAATATATCTCTATCGATCCGGCGATGCGCGGTTGGTTGAACGATGCCAAATCTTATATTGCACCGGTAAAGATTGGTGACGTCATGCGCGCTGGTACGGTAGGCGAAGTGATAGAAAGTAAGCATGAGAAGTTTGCCGTTGGTGACTATATCGCAGGTCACGATGGCGTGCAATCCTATGCCGTCAGTGATGGCGCCAATCTGTATAAAGTTGATCCAAAACTTGCACCATTGTCTTATTACTTGGGTGTACTCGGTATGCCGGGTATGACAGGGTATTTTGGTCTGCTAAAAACAGGTCAGCCAAAAGCGGGCGAGACCGTGGTTGTCTCTGGCGCTGCTGGCGCTGTCGGTAGTTTGGTTGGTCAAATCGCCAAGATTAAAGGCTGCCGTGTTGTCGGTATCGCAGGCGGTGCTGAGAAATGTAAATTCTTAGTCGATGAGCTTGGGTTCGATGCAACGATTGACTACAAAAACGAAGATGTGAAAAAAGCATTGAAAAAAACCTGTCCTGATGGCGTCGATGTGTATTTTGACAACGTAGGCGGTGATATCCTGAATGACGTGCTCACACAAATAAACCTGCATGCGCGTATCGTCATTTGCGGTGCGATTAGTCAGTATAACAACACCACAGAAGTCAAAGGCCCATCGAACTATTTATCATTATTGGTCAATCGTGCCCGCATGGAAGGCATCGTGGTATTCGATAATCTCAAAGAATATCCAGTCGCCATGAAAGACATCGCTGGCTGGATTCAGTCAGGTGATATGAAAGTAAAAGACCATATCGTTGAAGGTATCGAGACGTTCCCAGATACCTTAATGATGCTCTTTAACGGTGAAAACTTCGGCAAACTGGTACTTAAGGTAGAGGGATAGATCATGACACTGAATACAAACGGAATTGCATCAGATGTAACGGGTAAACGAATTTTGATCACGGGCGGTGCCTCAGGTATCGGTGCAGCAAGCGCGTTATTGCTGGCCAGTCGCGGCGCAAAAGTCGTGATTGGGGATATGGCAGAAGAGATGGGCGCTGCGGTTGCTAAGCAAGGTCAAGACGCTGGCAACAGTGTTGTCTTCAAAAAAGTAGACGTGACCAGTGGTGACGAAGTGCGTGCGTTGTTCGACTTCGCAGTAGAAACGCTTGGTGGCCTAGATGTGGTGGTAAACAATGCTGGTATCGACCATAAGCCCTCACCAATGCATGAGCTAAGCGATGATGATTTTGATCGTAATATCGCTGTTAACTTAAAAGGCGTTTGGCATTGTATGCGCGCCGCCGTCAACTGTATGCTACCTAATGGTGGTGGTCATGTGATTAACGTAGCGTCTATTGCTGGTCTGCGTTCAGCACCGATGATCTCAGCCTATAGTGCGGCTAAACACGGCGTTATGGGTCTGACCAAGTCCGCTGCTCACGAGTACGCGCGCGCCAATATTCGTTTTAACGCGGTCTGCCCAAGCTTCATCGATACGCCAATGGTACGCAATACCATGGCAATGATGGATGAGCGTACGCAGCAAGCAACGGTTAAGGCCAGTCCAATGCGCCGTTTGGGAGATGTTAATGAAGTGTCTGCCGCGATTGCGTGGCTTGCAAGTGATGAAAGCACCTTTATGAACGGTCATGCCTTTACTCTAGATGGTGGTATGCTAGCGTAACTGCGACTGTTGAGCGCTCATTATTAAATTCGTTAGTGCTCGATAATCGCTGTTAGATATGACAGCGATTATCTGCGTTTAGTTATCCAATTTTAGATACATGTTTTAGATACCTGTTTTGGATAGATGAATTCAGCGCTCAAGAATGTTTGAAAATATAAAGTTGATAAAAATATAAGGAATACTAATGAAGGATTTATTTGATTTAACGGGCAAGATTGCTTTAGTCACTGGCGCTAGCCGCGGTATTGGCGAATCTATCGCCCGTCTATTGGCATCAAGAGGCGCGCACGTCATTGTCTCTAGCCGTAAGATTGATGCTTGCCAAGCGGTAGCAGATAGCATCAAAGCTGACGGTCATAAAGCCAGTGCTTTTGCTTGCCACGTGGGCGAGATGGCTCAGATTGATGCGATTTTTGAGCATATCAAAAGCGAGTTTGGCCAAATCGATATTCTAGTCAATAACGCTGCAGCCAACCCTTACTATGGTCATATCTTAGATACGGATTTAGCCGCCTTTGATAAGACGGTTGAGGTGAACATTCGCGGTTACTTCTTTATGTCGACAGCTGCCGGCAAAATGATGAAAGAGCAAGGTGGCGGTGTCATCTTGAATACCGCATCGGTCAATGGCTTGGTGGCAGGCGACAAGCAAGGCATCTACTCAATCACCAAAGCAGCGGTCATTAGCATGACTAAAGCTTTTGCCAAAGAATGTGGCCCACTCAATATCCGCGTCAATGCGTTGTTGCCAGGTTTAACAGATACCAAGTTTGCCTCTGCCTTGACGACCAATGATAAAGTCTTAAAAATGGCACTGCATGCTATTCCACTAGGACGCGTTGCGAATCCTGACGAGATGGCTGGTACGGTATTATATCTGGTGTCTGAGGCCTCAAGTTATACCACGGGGGCGACCATCGTTGTCGATGGTGGTATGTTGGCTTAATCAGCAAACTACAGCATATAAATTCAAGAATAATTTACTATGAAGAACCGCATGAGATTTATTTTCATGCGGTTTTTTTCGATTTAATTTTTGATCGAGTGTCTAAATACGCTTAGTGTCATTGCATCGATAGATTATTAATTTAAAGTAAAAATAGGCTGTGAAATGGCATAATAAAGGTACTAACAGCTACTTGAATAATATAGGAATCAAGCATGGATTCAGTGACCAATCATAAAATAAATATAGTCTCTCAAAATAAAACATGGCTATTCGTGCCAGCGACTCGCATCGACAGAGTAGCTAAGGCTTTTGCTAGTGGCGCAGATGTGGTTATTGTCGATTTAGAAGATGCCGTTGCGCCAGAAGATAAAGCAGACGCCCGCAAAGCATTGCAACAATATCATGACAGTGCAGATTATCAGCCGATTTGGCTACGTATTAATAAAGCAGGCAGTGAGGCATTTATAAAAGATATCGCGCTGTGTCAGCAGATGCCTAATCTTGTAGGAATTATACTGGCCAAGGCGGAGCAAGCATCAGATATTGAGCAAGCCTATCAAGGTACTGGCTTACCTATTATTGCACTCATAGAAAGTGCGGTTGGGTTGTATAACATTGATGCGATGGCTAAAGTGTCAGGCTTGGCCGGATTCAGCTATGGTTTTCTAGATTTATGCAATGATTTGCGGGTACAAGTAGGCACGCCTGCTGCAGATATCGTCGCCAATCAGATTCGCTATCAGTTGGTTTTGATATCTAAAGTACATAAGTTAGCAGCGCCCATCGATACGGTCTATCCTGATTTTAATGATGAGATAGGACTAAGTGCCCGAGTAAGTTTATGGTCACAGATGGGTATGTCAGGAATGCTGTGTATTCATCCCAAACAAGTGGCTGTTGTGCAGCGCGCCCTTAAGCCGACAGAGAGTGAGCTATCATTTGCTCAGCGTGTGGTTGAGGAGTATGAGCGCAGTGGACAGGTAGTGTTTGAGATAGATGGTCAAATGGTAGACGCGCCAGTGATTGCGCGCTGTCGCCAGCTATTAGCTTAGTTATTGACGAAGTAGCAGGGAAGCAAATAATGGTTTATTATTCATCATACTTATTTATGATTTAAAAAGAGCTCTATGATTTTTATTAGTAATACCATTAGTCTGAATGATAGTGATGTTGAGATTAGTGCCATACGGGCACAAGGGGCAGGTGGGCAAAACGTCAATAAAGTCTCATCTGCGATTCATCTGCGTTTTGATATCCATACCTCAAGCCTAAGTGATGAGCACAAGCAGCGTTTATTAGACAGTAAAGACAGCCGAATCACCAAAGAAGGCGTGTTTGTGCTTAAAGCGCAGCAGTTTCGTACGCAAGAGCGCAATAAGATAGATGCCTTTGAGCGGCTGCAAAGCTTTATCACCAAAGCTACCTACGTCAATAAAACTCGTAGACCAACCAAACCAAGCAGAAATGCCAAGCGTAAACGCGTTGATGCAAAGATTCAGCGCGGTAAAACAAAAGCCTTACGCGGTAAAGTGAATTTTTAAATGGGTGGCTTATTTCTTATTTTTAAATGAACGAGAAAGCAAAATGCCAGCCCATTTAAATAGCTGGCATTTTTTATAGTCTTATTTACTATTAGGTTTTTAGCTATCTCAGTCTTTTGCTTAACCAAGCCTTCTACTTAACTCAGGAAAGCGCTTTATCATAAATAACATCAACAGCAGCGACACACTGGCGATAGCTGCGCCAACATAGCCCACACTCGATATGGAAATATGCGTTACTGCATAACCACCAAACAGCGCACCTGCGCCAATGCCTAAGTTGATAATCCCTGAGAACATCGACATCAGCATGTCTTGCGCCGTGACATCGACCATGATGACCTTTGCTTGCATAGAAATAATCAGCAGCATAAGCGCCGCGCCCCACAGTAACGCAATGAAACTCAGTGCCCAGATAGAGGTCACGGCAAACAATAGCACCAGCATAGATATCAGCATTAATATGATCGATATCAGCATCAATCTGGTATTAAAACGATCGCCCCAGCGGCTGAATATCACACTGCCGGCAATCCCTGCCACTCCAAATAATAGCAAGACAACAGTCGCGGCGTTTTCACTGATGGCGCCAACCTGCCGCATAAAAGGCTCGATATACGAGTAAGCGGCATAGTGAGCGGTAAAGACCAGTAAAATAAGCAGATACAAACAAACCAATAAGGGGTTTTTAAGCAATTCTGGAATCTTTCTAAAAGAACCTTCAAACATACTTGGTAGTGTTGGCAATAGCCTTGCTTGCAAGATAAATACGATAAAAGCAATCACCCCAATACCGCCAAAGGTCGCCCGCCAGCCAAACCATTGACCGACTAAGCGCCCTAGTGGCACACCTAGCACCATCGCCAATGAAGTACCGGTCGCAAGCACACTAAGCGCCAGTGCTTTTTTACCTTCTGGTGCCACGCGTATCGCAATAGCCGCGGTGATTGACCAAAATATCGCGTGCGATAGCGCAATGCCAACGCGGCTAATCAGCAATACATCAAAGCTCCAAGCAAATACGGACAATACATGACTGGCAATAAATACCACAAACAAGCCCAAAAGTAAGCTTTTACGCTCAAAACGGCTGGTAAGTAGCATCAATGGCAATGACATCGCCGCGACAATCCATGCATACAGCGTCAACATCCAGCCAGTTTCTGCCGTGGTGATGGAAAAATCTTGGGCAATGTCACTTAATAGGGCAACGGGGACAAATTCGGTGGTATTCATAATAAAGGCGCTGACGCCCATTAAAAATACTTGAAAATACTGAGTTCGGCGAGCAGTTGCGCTCACCTCAAGGTTATGTTTCATATGATCCAATACAAATAAAGAAGGTGCTAATAGTACAAATTAGCTGAAAAATAATTCATGAGTTTAAGAATAACGGCGGCATAGGTCGTAATGATGAAAAAGAGGAGGGCAAGATAGCAAATCAGTTGCGGTATGTCAGAGCCTATCATCAGACCCTACTATTTTATCAGGAATCGACGGTGTTTTTTGTAGGAGAGTCTTTAAAATTAGCGACCGAATAATTGGTTGAATGCTTAAGTAAATCTGATGATGACATCAGTGTCAGTTACATAGTGTTTATAGTGAGGTATCGCTATTTACGCTTGAATATAGGTATGATGACGCCATAGGCTAGGAATGCCTGATAACGTGATTTTAAATAACCACTGATATTTTACTAAGATGGAATAAAAGAAAAGCAATCTATGAAAACAAACACCAATAAACCATTAGCCTTTAGACGATATCCTTCAACGACGGCGCTGCAATGTTTTGAGACCGCTGCCCGTCATTTGAGTTTTACCAATGCCGCGCAAGAGATGCACATGACCCAAAGCGCCATCAGTAAGCAAGTGGCGCAGTTGGAGGAGATGCTAAACCTGTCTTTGTTTTATCGGACGCCGCACCGGATTTCATTGACCCCTGCTGGCAAGTCGTATTATCTTGAAGTATTAGAGATTTTAAAACATATTGAGGTAGCGACCACCAATTTGATGTCGCATAGCAGTAATACTGAGCTGCTAAAAATCGTCTCGCATCCGACATTTTGTGCCCGTTGGTTGATTCCAGCACTCAGTGGCTTTTGTCAAGAACATCCCCTTATTAACTTGGATATTAAAGAGCTGGCGGGGCCATTTTTTTCTGAAGATCAAAATATCGATATTGCTTTTTTATATGGTGATGGCATGTGGAGCAATATGGAAGCTATAAAATTGTTTGATGAATACTGCGTTGCAGTCTGTCAGCCGCAGTATTTGCGAGATAAAACACTGAGTACTGATTGTTTGGATGACTATGTGTTATTGCAAATAAGTTCACGCTTAAGTGCGTGGTATGAGTACTTTAAGCAACAAGATATCAGCGTCGATGGCACTTTTGTAGGTCCACGTTTTGAGACTTTTCATGCCTGCATTTCTGCCGCCTTACTTGGCTATGGTATAGCCTTGGTGCCGTTGCGTTTGGTTGAGCCTGAGCTACAATCAGGCGCTTTAGTCATGGCGTGGGATTATGCGGCAAAGGGTCGCGGCAGTTATTATGTGACGTATCCTGTTTCTTCAGGACAATCGCATAAGGTCAAAGCAGTTTTAGAATGGATTATGGCTTATTTAACAATCTCAGATGAGCGTGAAAAGGCGTTAGGGCTTGCTTTATAATTTATATCTTATTATTTTATTCTACAAAGTTATCTGCTGTAAGAATTTAACAAGCTAAACCTAAAAAACTGCCTTAATACGCAGTTTTTTTTGTTTTTAAAGGATTCGTTTAGGAAGTTAATTTACTGGTAATGACAAAAAGGAATGCCACCACAACTATTATTCGTTTGCTGCCGGAATGATGTTTTGTTGAAATGAGTCTAACTCAAGGAAGAGATAGAGATTCATCATGGATAAGCTTTATAACGTGACCGATGCCTTTACGATGGTGCATCCGCTCACGCTCGTCAAAGGCAAAAATGCCAGAGTTTGGGACAATAATGACCGCAGCTATATCGATTTTGTCGGCGGAATTGGTGTTTTAAACTTCGGTCATTGCCACCCTCACATCGTTAACGCCATCATTAATCAAGCCCAGTCGCTGATTCACTATGCCTACAATGCGGCAGCGCATCAGCCGTATCAAACCTTTATGCCGCGACTTTGTGCGCTGATTCCAATCAGTGGTGAGCTATCAGGGATGCTGACTAACTGCGGTGCAGAAGCCACCGAAAATGCCATAAAAATCGCTCGTCTAAAGACAGGGCGCACGGGTGTCATTGCCTTTGATGGTGGCTTTCATGGGCGCACGCTGGCTGCCGTCAATCTCAATGGTAAGGTCGCGCCTTATAAGCGCGGACTTGGTACGCTAGCCAGCGGCGTTTATCACATTCCTTTCCCCAGTCCCGATAACGATATCAGCGACGAGCAAGCGATTGATGCGCTCCAGCGTTTATTTATGGTAGAAACCGATATCGACAATATCGGTGCCATTATCGTCGAACCTGTACAAGGGGAAGGCGGTTTTCAATTGTTATCGCCCACCTTTGCGCAATACCTACGTAAGTTTTGCGATAAGCATGGCATGTTACTTATCATGGACGAAATCCAATCTGGCTATGGACGTACTGGCACGCCATTTGCTTTTACCCATTTAGGCATTGAGCCTGATCTTATTTTACTTGGCAAAAGTATCGCAGGCGGCTTGCCATTAGGCGCAGTCATAGGCAAGGCTAGTGTGGTCAATGGTTTGCCTAAAGGCAGTTTGGGCGGTACTTATTCTGGTAACCCAGTTGCTTGCGCCGCTGCCAATGCCACGCTCGATATCATGCAAGCTGATGACGTTTGGCAGTCAGCCAAGCATTATGCCCAGACAATTGAGACGACCATCAGCCAATGGCAGCAAGAAGGTATCTCACCTTGGTTATTTGGTCTTACTGGTATCGGTGCGATGCGCGGTATCGAGCTGCGCCATCCTGAGCATGATGTCCATCCAAGTGTGATGGCGCAAGTATTAACCAAAGCCCGCGAGCGTGGTCTATTGCTGATGCCAAGTGGGCAATATCGCCATATCATTCGCTTATTACCGCCACTTACCATAGAGCCTGACACCCTAAAAGAAGGGTTGGATATTCTAAAAGAGGTGCTCATCGCGCTGCCTGATGGATTGCCTACCGCTTAATGCTTAGGAGTGCTTAGGAGCGCTTAGGAATGTTTAGGACAGATAGCGCATCGTCATAACCAAATGCTCGAAATCAAATACTTATTATTAAGCTAAAAATTTATTAACTCTATTACAAGGATGTTTATTTGTGAAAAATAGTAGCATCAGTCCAGATAAGGATTTTATCTGTAGCGATGATATCCGCCATAATTTCTCTATGGCCATGTCAGCGATGTACCAAGATGAGGTGCCGCTATACGGCGATTTGGTTAATTTGGTCAGTGATGTCAATGCCGAAGTATTAACCTCACATCCCGATATTAAATCACAGCTGCTGCATACGGGCGAGATTGAACGTCTAAGCATGGAGCGCCACGGGGCGATTCGGCTGGGTACCGCAGCAGAGCTGAGCATGATGCGCCGTCTCTTTGCCGTGATGGGTATGCACCCTGTCGGCTACTACGATTTAGCGCCTGCTGGCGTGCCCGTGCATTCAACAGCTTTTCGTGCGCTTGATTCGCATTCATTGCATAAAAGTCCCTTTCGCGTATTTACCTCGTTATTGCGTTTAGATTTGATTGCCGATGAAAATTTACAACAAGAAGCCACAGCTACATTGGCGCAGCGTCAGATATTCACTACTGGCGTCATTGAGCTTATCGAGATTTTTGAGGCACAAGGTGGCTTGAGCGCTGAGCAAGCGCAGCAGTTTGTCCAAGAAGCGCTAGAGACATTTCGCTGGCATGATAAAACGCCAGTGGCAAAAGCGCTCTATCAGCGTCTATTAAATCAGCATCCGTTAGTCGCTGATGTGGTTGGCTTTAAGGGTCCGCATATCAATCATTTAACACCTCGAACCTTGGATATTGATGCCGTACAACAAGGCATGCAAGCTCGCGGTATACCCTCAAAAGCCATCATCGAAGGGCCGCCACGTAGAGCATGTCCTATCTTATTAAGGCAAACCAGTTTTAAAGCGCTACAAGAAGCGGTTGGCTTTAAAGTTGCCGATACTGCAGACGCTAGCCATGAAGAGTACGAGCAAGGCCATCATACCGCGCGCTTTGGAGAGATTGAACAACGCGGTGTGGCGTTAACACAAAAGGGCCGCGCGCTTTATGATGAATTATTGGCCGAAGCTCGTCGCCAGCTTGGTGCTACCCCAAATGAGGACAATGCGGCTCAATACAATCAAATTTTAGCCGAAATATTTACCGCTTTTCCTGATAATTATCAAACTCTACACGATGAGGGGCTGGCGTATTTTTATTACCAGCTGACGGACAGCACCCTTGATTCTGAGGACGGTCAAGCATTGTTAGCTGGCAGCTTAAGCACTGATGATTTGAATAAACTGCCTAATGCTAAGCTGACTGCTCTGATTAACGACGAGGTGCTTCGCATTGAACCTATTGTTTATGAGGACTTTTTGCCTGTCAGTGCCGCCGGTATCTTCCAATCAAATCTGCAACAGGCGCAGCCGAGTCACTACGACGGTAACTCAAGCCAACAAGAGTTTGAGCGTGATTTGGGCGCCGCCATTTATGATGAGATGGCATTGTATGAAGCGATGCAGGCGCAAAGCCTTGAGCAGTGCCTGTCTAGTGCCAGTATTTAGTAAAATTTAGGCTAAAAATAGCCAGCTTATAGCCGACTTATTAGCACGTCATTCCAAAAAGGAATGCCTGCAAGAAATTTATTATTTTGCAACTTAGTAGGTAGCAGGGTAATTTTATAAGTCAGTCAAGGACGTAGTAAACCATTATACCAATATGCAAGGGATTGATTATGATTAAGCAATATATGTCTGCAATGGGCGTAGAAGAAGCATACTATCAGAATGGCGACTTTGAAGTCACCACCCCAATTGATGGCTCAGTCATCGGTAAAGTTACGTTAGATACAGTCGCCGACGTCGATACTAAAATCCAAAATGCCAAACAAGCCTTTCAAGAATGGCGTGTCGTTCCTGCCCCTAAACGTGGTGAGTTGATTCGTCTATTGGGTGAAGTCCTGCGTGAGCACAAAGAAGATTTAGGGATCTTAGTATCGCTAGAAGCCGGAAAAATCAAAGAAGAAGGCCTTGGCGAAGTCCAAGAAATGATTGATATCTGTGACTTTGCCGTGGGCGTATCGCGCCAGCTTTATGGTCTAACCATCGCCTCAGAGCGCCCAGGTCACCACATGCGTGAGACATGGCATCCACTTGGTGTCATCGGCGTCATCTCTGCCTTTAACTTCCCCGTTGCCGTTTGGTCTTGGAACACGGCGCTGGCCATCGTCTGTGGCAACCCTGTCATCTGGAAACCTTCAGAAAAAACCCCGCTCGTCGCCTTAGCGTGCCAAGCGTTATTTGAAAAAGCGTTGGCAAAATTTGGTGAGGCACCAGCATATCTGTCGCAAATCATATTGGGTAAAACCGATATCGGTAATGCTTTGGTTGAAAATAAAGACATCGCCTTGGTCAGTGCCACCGGCAGTACACGCATGGGCCGAGAAGTAGGACCTAAAGTCGCTGAGCGTTTTGGTAAATGCTTGCTTGAGCTTGGCGGTAATAACGCCATGATTTTGGCACCCACTGCCGATTTAGATTTGGCGCTACGTGGCATTTTATTCTCAGCAGTAGGAACGGCAGGGCAGCGTTGTACTACCTTACGCCGTCTGTTCGTTCATGAGTCGGTCAAAGACGATATCTTACCGCGCGTTAAGTCTGCATACGATACTGTGAGCATCGGTCATCCGCTTGAAGGCAATCTGGTCGGTCCCCTAATCGATGAAGACAGCTTTAATAATATGCAAGCAGCGTTAGAAAAAGCCCGCAATACTGGCGGTAAAGTAACAGGCGGCGAACGGGTGCTGATGGATAAATTCCCTGACGCTTATTATGTGACTCCTGCGATTGTTGAGCTTGATGAGCAAAATGACGTGGCACGTAGTGAGACGTTTGCGCCGATTTTATATGTCATGCCTTATAAAGAGTTTGACGATGCACTAGCGATGCAAAACGATGTGCCACAAGGGCTGTCATCTTGTATCTTTACCAATGACTTACGTGAAGCTGAAACTTTCCTCAGCGACCGTGGTAGTGATTGCGGTATCGCCAACGTCAATATCGGCACCAGTGGCGCTGAGATTGGCGGCGCATTCGGCGGCGAAAAAGAAACCGGCGGTGGTCGTGAATCAGGTTCGGACGCATGGAAAGCTTATATGCGTCGTCAGACCAATACGGTCAACTATTCAACTGAGCTGCCACTGGCACAAGGCATCAACTTTGGCTAATAACAATGTGATGTGACGTGATGCTTGTTAAGTAGGCTCAGCGCTTATTTAGCAAGCCAATTATTAGCTATTTTGGTCGCCAATTATTAAGTATTTATTGTTTTAGTATGAAAGCCTGCGGAAGTGATGAATAACCATTCATGATTTCAAAACAGGCTTTTTACTCCCTTTGCCGTAACCTTTTTCGCACTTTTTTCAGCATTATCAGCAGCCATGGATTGGTTGTTTCCACTACTGTTATATCTATGACAGCAGTATCCACTACTAAGGAAGGTAGGTATCTTATGATGGATGATAAACCTTATGACGAAGCTAAAGATGGCTATGGTCCGTCTTCTAGTTTTTTATTAGATATTGCACCTCTGGTGTTGACTGCCATTATTCTGATGGTTCAGTTTTTTGTATTCAAAGATTTTACCCCTCACATTCCCTTAGCTTGCGGCATTTTAATCACTGGCTTGTTTATGAAGCTGCGTGGCCGTGACTGGGATGGCATGGAACAACGCTTTTTAAAGGTTGTCAAAATTGGTTTACCGGCCATGATTATCTTGATGGGCGTTGGTATGCTCATCGGTGCTTGGATTATCGCTGGTACGGTTCCCACGATTTTATACTACGGTTTTAGCGTTTTTTCTCCTTCATCATTCCTAGTCTCTGTCTGTATCATCTGTGCCATTATTTCTGTTGCAACCGGTACCTCTTGGGGCACGGTTGGTACGGTTGGTCTTGCCATGATGGGTATTGGGCTAGGCTTGGGTATTCCGCCGTCACTAACGGGCGGTGCTATTGTTTCCGGTGCTTTTTTCGGCGACAAGATGTCCCCTTTGTCAGACACCACCAACTTAACGCCAGCCGCTGCCGGCGTTGACCTTTGGGAACACATTCGCGGTATGTTGCCCACCACGGTACCTGCCATGGTAACTGCATTGATTATCTATGCTTGGATTGGTATGGGTTACGGCGCAGAAAATGTCGATTTAACCTCAATTAAAGAAATTCAAACCTCACTAGCGGCTAACTATAACTTGAGCATCATTACGTTATTACCTGCTGTTGTCGTTGTCATTGCAGCGGTGATGAAAATGCCTGCTATTCCAACGGTATTGTCTGGTGTGGTGGTCGCAGGATTGGTCGCGTTTTTTATGCAAGGCGTGGGTGTGCATGACATTTTTACGGTCCTACAAAATGGCTTTGTCAGTGAAACGGGCTTTGCTGTCGTGGATCAACTGCTGTCTAAAGGCGGCATTATGTCGATGACATGGGTCGTGACCTTAACCATCTTTGCTTTAGCATTCGTCGGCTCAATTGAGCATTACGGTACGCTCAAAGCCATCATGGCAAAAATTAATAAAATGGTGAAATCGAGATTTGGTTTAGTAATGACCACGTATGCCAGCACACTTGGTGTCGGTACGCTCATCGGTGACGTCTATACCACACTGGTGTTGCCAGGTCGTTTATTAAAAGATAAATATCAAGAAATGGGCTATAAGCGTACAACACTCACACGCTCTATTGAAGATTCCGGAACCCTGTTATCTCCGCTTATTCCTTGGAACATGGGCGGTAGTTTCGTCGCGGCAACACTAGGTATTGCAACCCTTACTTATGCACCATTCGCCTTTGCCTGTTGGTTATCACCGCTATTTGGTTTGTTATGGGTGTTCTTAGACAAATTTATTCCCCGTGAAGAACCTATTGTTAATAACGACACAAACACGCTTTCCACTGTAGACAACGTGTAATTTAGAAGGAATATAAGATGTTGCAAGAGCAATGTTTGTGGAATATGACTGCACCTATTATTGATACCTACAATCAGATGAATAGCGATACTGAAGCGACTATTTGTATCATAGGCGGCGGTTATACAGGGTTGTCGGCGGCAATTCATTTGGCAGAAAAAGGCGTCAAAGTTATCCTTTTAGAGAGCCATACCATTGGCAGTGGCGGCTCCGGTAAAAGCGTAGGGCTCGTCAATGCAGGTACTTGGGCACGCCCTGATGATTTGAATATTGCGCTAGGTAAAGCGGCAGGTGAGCGTTTAACTGAGGCCCTCGGACAAGCGCCAAGCTTAGTGTTTGATTTAATCAAGCGTTATGATATCGATGCGCAGGCCACGCAAGCCGGTAATATCCATATGGCACATAACGCTAAAGGCGAAGTCGATGTCGATACTAGATACGAGCAGTTGAGCCGTCGCGGTGCGAATGTTGAAGTATTAACCGGCAGTAAATGCCATGAGTATTGTGGTACCAAGAATATCAATAAGGCGCTACTCGATCTTCGTGCAGGTACTATCAATCCGCTGGCTTATGTCAGAGGACTGGCAAAAGTCGCTACCAGTCTTGGCGTGACTATTTATGAGCATTCCGCCGTAGAAGCACTAGAAAAAGTAGACGGTTATTGGTATACAAGAACCGCTAAAGCTCGCGTCAAGTCCGATCGCGTCATCATTGCGACCAACGCTTATACCGAAGGCGAATGGACAGAAATCAAAAAGACATTTTATCTGGTCTATTACTATCAGATTGCATCTGAGCCGCTTAGCGGCGAAGCGGCAGATCGAATTTTGCCATACAAAACAGGGGCATGGGATACACGCTTGGCCTTGTCTAGCTTTCGCCGTGATGACGACGATCGCCTCTTATTGGGAACAGTGGGTGGTACACAGCTTAAACCTAAATCCTTCTATCAATCTTGGGCCAATGCGGTGCAAAAGAGCTATTATCCAGATTTGCCAGCATTTAAATGGCAGTATGAGTGGACGGGTAGCTTTGGTTTTACGCAAGATCATATCTTCCGTGTTTTGGAACCCGACGAGGGCTTGCTGACAGCAACGGCTTATAATGGTCGCGGCATTACCACAGGCACGCTAATGGGTAAGTGCTTTGCAGACTATATAATGACGGGTAATAGAGACAGTATCCCCTTACCATTTAAGACCTTAGAAGAGGCAAAAGTTTCTTTTGGCGGGATGAAATCTGGCTTTACTGAGTTGGGACTGACTTTATATCATGCAGGTCAATGTCTAAAAATAATTAGATAGCTTTGTTGAGTCATCGTCTGATTTTTTCTACCGTTTTTAAATATAAAGGTATTCAGACTTTGACGGCGACAGAGAGGCCGTAACAATCGTGTGATTACCAAAGCGTATTAATATCAGTATTTATTTTCTATTATCTGATATGCTATCATCTTTAAGTCATTATCGTGGGTTTAACAGTTTTGTTATCGCCAGCCATTATCGTTATAAATGGCGGCGTACAAACCTTGCAACTTCCAGCACGATATAAAATAATTCTGGTAAAGCGCATGAGCCTGTACTCCGACATCCTCATTTGTGCCTGATTTTATTTGCCTATTTGGGCGTATTTCACCCTTTTTCGTCGGAGTTACAGGAGTCTAAGGTGTTCAATATCATGAGCCACATTGCTAACCAATCCAAATATACCCGTCATTACCACCCACGTCACCTTCTTGCCCAGTATGCGATCAATCAGATAGCGACACTTGAGCTGCGTTCGCAAGATATTGTTAGAGCCATGGGTTATCCTATCAAGCATACCATCCCTGCTTGTGAGCGCCTGCGTCATGTATTATCGAATAAATACCTTGGGCTTGATGGCAGCTATATGGATAAATATTTTACCGCTGATGAATTCTTAGCCACGCTATTTGCTGTGCTGGATATCCCTCATACGCCGTTTGCAGAAGACATCGCCCAGATCAAAGATGCTGCTGTGCACGCTCAGCATGATAATAAAAGTTCATCCTATGGCAGTGTGAGCAATGGCTATCAACAGATCAGTGAACAAGATTATGAAATGGTTGATAGAGTAGAAGAATATAAGCTAAAAAAATCTAAGGAATGTTGATTTTTAAGCATTAGTTTTTAAGTATTAAGCAAAGCCTCACTACAAAGTGAGGCTTTTTTTACTGTTATTTTTGATGGTGAAATTGAAAAATTGGCTGGTATGAATATTTCATAATATCGTACAAGTGATTGTATATCAAACTGATTATATGTCAGGCTTTGATATGGCTCGCCATAAAATCACGAATAACGCATCAAACTCTGCATTAATGGGTGTATCGGTCTGACGAATAATGTGCATCAAGCCAAGGCGACTAATGAATCCCATAAACACATCAAAAAGTATATAAAGGGGCACGGTGTCATTCAGTACGCCACGTTTTTGACCATCTTCCAACACATTCAAAAATGCCCCAATCAGCTCTTTATTTTCATAAATCGCAATGTTACGTATACGCGATGCCGATACCGAAGACAGCACCATAACCGCATCGGGATGTGAATCTACAAAGTCAAAACAAACCCATAATGTCTTGCGTAGCCTATCTTGCACGCTATCAATGCCTTGCAAATGATCCATGATGCGCGCTGCCAACCTGCCTAATACAATATCCATGATGGTATAAAACAGTGTTTGCTTATCACCAAAATATTTATACAGCGTCTGTAGTGAGACATTGGCAGACTTTGCAATTTGTGCCATGGTCACCTCATTAGAGTCAAAACCTGCAAACACTTTACGAACGGCTTTTTCAATTTTTTCTAAAGTAGCAGGGCGCATATCGGATAAGGGTGCCAAAGCTCGGGCTGTATTCATACTAGATATCTGACTCATAGATTGCATGCTTGATGATTCCTGTGCGGTGAGAATTTTTATACTGTGCTACAGCGTCTTATTTATCGGCTTGATAAGCTAGAGTTGAAATAGGTAATATAAATTACTATTGTTTGTTAATAGGTTGCGCATTGTCTTTTACTGTCCTAGTATAAGTCTTGCATGATATTAAATATAAAGAATACTAAGATTGTATATAACGGTAATTAAAATTACCATAAGTAATATGTTTACACTCAATAGTATTTTATATTAGGGCGTGTCCTCGTTTGAATTGAGGACACGCCCTAGCCATTATCAACTTCCCATCGTCAAGGACAGACAATATGAGTATTGAAAAATTCACCCCGAACTGGATGACCGAAGAGCACCAGATGGTGCATGACAGCGCGCTTAAAATGTTTCAATCGTGGGAGCCAAAGGACGAGCAGTGGCGTAAAAACGGCATGATTGACCGCGCTGCGTGGGAAGAGGCTGGCGCGATGGGATTCTTATGTGCATCGATACCAGAAGAATATGGCGGCGGCGGCGGTGACTTTGGTCATGAAGCGGCGCTTCTTTATGCGCAAGCTGAGGCTAATCAATCCGGATTCGGCGGCATGGTGCATTCAGGTATTGTCGCGCCTTATATCTTGAGTCATGGTACGGAAGCGCAGAAAAAAGAATGGCTACCTAAGATGGCGACGGGTGAGTATGTGGCTGCGATTGCTATGACCGAACCGGGTACAGGCTCAGACTTGCAGAACATCAAAACCTATGCGGTAAAAGATGGCGATGATTACATTATCAATGGTTCAAAAACCTTTATTACCAATGGTCAGCATGCCAACCTGATTTTGCTCGCCTGCAAAACCGATCGTGAAAAAGGGGCGCAAGGTGTTTCGCTTATCGTGGTAGAAACGGACAAAGTAGAAGGGTTTGAGCGTGGTCGTAATCTCGATAAGATTGGTCTGACCTCACAAGATACTTCGGAGTTATTTTTCAGCAATGTACGTGTGCCGCAAAAGAATTTGCTTGGCACAGTAGAGGGCATGGGTTTTATTCAAATGATGCAAGAGCTGCCACGTGAGCGTCTAATTATTGCTTTAACGGGCGTTGGTGCGATGAAGCTCGCGATTAATTTGACCCTAGAGTATGTCAAAGGTCGGGAAGCCTTTGGTAAACCTATTTGGAAGTTTCAAAATACGCGCTTTAAAATGGCAGAATGCTACGCTGATTATCTCGCTGCCAGCACGATGTGTGATGCCGCTGTCGATGCCATGTTAGAAGGCAAGTTGACAGTACCGCAGGCGTCTTTGATTAAATACTGGGTGACGCAAAAGCAGTGTGATGTGATAGACGAATGCGTACAGCTGTTTGGCGGTTATGGCTACATGACAGAATACCCGATTGCTCGTTTGTACGCTGATGCGCGAGTACAAAAAATCTACGGCGGCACCAATGAAATCATGAAAGAGCTGGCGTCACGCTTTATGTAAGCGGCTGATTTGCTTTTTGGTTCTACTTCTTGATTCTAAGACATAGATTATATTGCCATCATCCATCATGGTTATTTATTCAAAAAAGATAAAAAGGGATTTTTATGACTGAGACTGCTTACATTTATGATGCTATCCGTACCCCGCGTGGTAAAGGCAAAAAGGATGGATCTTTGTATCAGGCGTCACCAATTTGGCTTGCCCGTAACTTGTTAAAGGAAATTCAACAGCGTCATCATTTGGATACCAGTTTGGTCGATGATGTGGTGCTTGGTTGCGTAACACCCGTTGGCGAGCAGGGTTCTGATATTGCCCGTATAGCCGTCATTGATGCAGGATGGGCGCAAAGTGTCGCGGGTGTCACTTTATCTCGGTTTTGTGCCTCAGGTCTGGAGTCTATCAATCTGGCCGCTGCCAAAATTATGTCAGGTATGGAGGACATGGTGGTTGCAGGCGGCGTAGAATCGATGAGCCGCGTACCGATGGGCTCTGACGGCGGGGCATGGTATATGGATCCACGGGTTAATGAAGCGACGCATTTTGTTCCGCAAGGCGTTGGCGCGGATACCATAGCGACGCTAAAAGGCTTTAGCCGCACCGATGTTGATGCCTTTGCCAGCGAGTCACATCGCCGCGCCGCGCATGCTTGGGAGCAGGGCTATTATGATAAATCGGTCGTTCCCGTCACCGATATCAATGGCATGACGTTATTGGATAAAGACGAAACCATTCGTCCTGATACCAATATCGAAACCTTAGCTGGTCTCAATCCTTCTTTTATTATGCCCGGTAAGATGGGCTTTGATAGCGTTATCTTGGACAGATATACCACCATTGAAAAAGTAAATCACGTGCATCATGCGGGCAATTCTTCAGGCATCGTTGATGGTGCTGCAATTTGCTTAGTTGGTAGCGCAGCTGCTGGCAAAAAAGCAGGTCTAAAACCACGTGCCAAAATTACCATGGCTGCAGTCATTGGCTCAGAACCCGCTATTATGCTGACAGGGCCAACGCCTGCCTGCCAAAAAGCGCTCAAAAAAGCAGGTATGCAAGCTTCAGATATAGATCTATGGGAAATCAATGAAGCCTTTGCTGCCGTTCCGTTAAATACTGCCGATGACTTCGGACTCTCGCTTGATATCGTCAATGTCAATGGCGGCGCTATCGCTATGGGTCATCCACTTGGCGCAACGGGCGCGATGCTCATGACGACTGTGCTTGATGAGTTAGAACGTCGCGATCTGAAAACCGCGATGATCACGCTGTGTGTGGGTGGCGGTATGGGTATTGCCACTATCATTGAGCGCGTGTAGTGCTAATAGATTTTAGTGATTGTCATTAGTTTCTAGTGACTGATATCGACATAGAGTAATATAAAAAGGACTTGAAATGAGCATAAACAGCGTAGACGCCATCAATGCATTGAACTACTTTTCTGCCGAATCTGATAATAGCATTATCACCGTTACGATTGACCAAAGTAGTCGCAAAATGAATGTCATCGGCGACGGTTTCACCGATAGTTTTGCAGTGATGACTAACAGCTTTATTAACGATGCGTCTGCCAAAGGTTTGATTTTAACCTCTGGCAAAGAGACCTTTGTCGTCGGTGCCGATATTGACCAATTGGCTGATATTGAAACCGCTGAACAAGCCCTTGAGCTGGTCGAGGACCTGAAAGCTAGCTTACGCAAACTAGAGAAATCTGGTAAACCTATCGTCGCCGCCATGACTGGAACGGCACTTGGCGGTGGTTTAGAGTTGGCATTGGCCTGTCATTATCGTATCGCGATTGATTCGCCTAAAACCAAACTGGGTCTACCTGAGGTCAAATTGGGCTTGCTGCCGGGTGGCGGTGGTACTCAGCGTTTACCGCGATTGGTTGGCATTCAAGTGGCATTGGAGTTGATGACCCAAGGTAAAGAGCTGCATCCAACTGCTGCTAAAGACATGGGTTTAATCGATGCTGTTGCCACTGATAAAGCAGATATGCTCAAGCAGGCAAAAGACTGGATTAACGCCAATCCCAGTGCCCAGCAGCCATGGGATAGAAAGGGCTTTAAAATTCCCGGCGGTGATAGTAAACATCCTAGTATTGTACCGATATTTTCTATTGCACCAGCCATGGCCAATCAAAAGTCACACGGCAATTATCCAGCCATTACTCACATCATGTCTTGTGTGTTCGAGGGCTGCTTAGTGGATATCGATACGGGACTTGAGCTTGAGTCGCGTTATTTCGCCGCTTGTGTGCTGTCTGCTGAATCTAGAAATATGATCAACACGCTATGGACGCAGCTGAATAGTATTAAAAAAGGTCAATCTCGTCCAAATGGCTTTGAGCGCTATAAAACTAAAAAGGTTGGCATTCTAGGTGCAGGCATGATGGGTGCGGGTATTGCTTATGTCACCGCAAAGGCGGGGATCGACGTTGTACTCCTCGACACTGACATAGTAGGCGCTGAAAAAGGCAAAGCGTATTCTGCCACCATTTTGGATAAAGCCATTAGCCGTAAACGCTCCACTGAAGAGAAAAAGCAAGCGTTACTCAATCGCATCAAGCCAACAGTGTTTTATGAGGATTTGGCAGACTGTGACCTTATCATTGAAGCGGTGTTTGAAAATCGTGAGATTAAAGCCAAGTGTACTCAGCAATCTGAGGCGGTGATTCCTAACACGGCTGTCTATGCGTCTAATACGTCGACACTGCCCATTACTGGATTGGCTAAAGCCAGCACGCGTCCCAATCAATTTATCGGATTACATTTTTTCTCTCCAGTCGACAAGATGCCGTTGGTTGAGATTATCATGGGCGAGCAAACGGATGACGCCACTTTAGCAAAAGCCTTTGATTATGTGCTACAAATCGGTAAAACACCTATTGTCGTTAATGACAGTCGTGGTTTTTATACCTCACGGGTATTTGGCACTTATGTGTCAGAAGGGGTGGCGATGTTAGGCGAGGGCGTCCATCCGCGCAGCATCGAAGTTGCTGGCATGAAAACGGGCATGCCCATGCCGCCACTGGCATTGCAAGATGAGGTGTCATTAAGTTTGGCGTTGCATGTGAGCGAACAGCAGCAGCTGGATATGAAGGCTGAAGGTAAACCCATTGCTGTGCGTCCCTCGTACGAGATACTGAAAACGCTGGTCAAAGAACACAATCGCGAGGGCAAAAAGAATGGTAAAGGCTTTTATGAGTATGCCAATAATGGCGACAAATACTTGTGGCCTGAGCTGATGAATTTATATCCAGTAAAATTAGAGCAGCCATCACAGCAAGATTTAATCGATCGTTTGATGTTTATCCAAGCCAACGAATCTGCTAAATGCTATCAAGAAAACGTCGTGCGCTCTGTCGCTGATACCAATATCGGCTCTATTTTTGGCTGGGGCTTTGCGCCACATCAAGGTGGTACGCTACAGTTCATCAATGCTATGGGATTAGAGGCGTTCATCACCCGTAGCCGTGAACTTGCGGCTCAATACGGTGAGCGTTTTGAGCCAGCGCAAATTCTGCTAGACATGGCAGATAAAGGTGAGGTGTTTTCTGATGACTGAGCTGATGGTTAATTCTACGATTCATTCTATGCTTGATTCTGTGACTAATACGAGCACTGGTTCAATGATAGATTTAATGGCAGATTGCTTACAAGGGCTGCGCGTCGTTGATTTGACTCGTAATTTACCGGGACCATTTGCGACGCGTTTGCTTGCAGATTTGGGCGCAGAAATCATTAAGATTGAACCTAAAAATGGTGATCCTGCCAGAGCCTTTGGCGAATTGTTTAAAGCACTAAATCATGGCAAAACTACTGAAAGTCATGACTTTCGTGATCCTCAAGGTATTGCTGCTATCAAAGCGCATCTTAAAGATGCTGATGTGATGTTGGATAGCTTTCGCCCTGACGTCCTAGAAGGTATGGGACTAGACGCTACAACGCTTCATGCGATTAATCCAAAGCTAGTCATGGTATCGATTACTGGTTATGGTTTGGCATCTAGCGATTCGAAAACTGAGATTAATCATGACTGGGCTGATAAAGCCGGCCATGATATTAACTTTATGGCGATGAGCGGTATTTTAGACCAATTAAAGACGGCGGACGGCGAGCAGGCAATGCCTAACGTTCAATTTGCAGATTTGGCAGGCGGCAGTGATACCGCTGTGATTGCACTGCTTGCTGCCGTATTCGCCGCCCAGCGGACGGGCAAAGGTCGTCATGTTGCCGTTAGTATGACGCACAGCTTGTATCAGCATATGGTCATGCCAAAGGCAACGGGAACACTGGTGAAAAGTTTCTCAGGACAACAACCAGCACCGCATCATGATTTTCTGGGTGGATTATTACCTTGCTATCGCCTATACAAAACTTCAGACGAGCGCTATATGGCCATTGGTTCGTTAGAGCTGAAATTCTGGCAAGGGCTGTGTGAAGTATTGGATTTGTCTGCGCTCAAAAATAGCCATTGGCAACGTGGCGTTATGCCAAATACCTCTGAAAGCCAAGCGGCGGCTAAGGCGATAAGCGATAAATTTGCCAGTCAAACACTTGAGCATTGGCAGCAAGTTTTTGCGCTCGTTGATGTCTGTGTCACCCCTGTGCTTAGCCTCAGTGAAGCAAAAGCACATCCCTTATTTGCCCATCAAGATGCGTATGATGCAACGTCAGGATGGCAGCAGGTTCAGTAGTTAGGTTTTTTATAAGAAACGCTTCAAAGCCATTGAGTTTTTCATAAGTTAATTACCAAGGAAGGTAAGTTATGGATCAGTTTTGGACGCAGCATTATCCTAAAGGGATAAATGCACAGATAGCGCCGCCACATAATACATTGATTGACATGTTTGATGACAAATTAACAGAATATGCCAGCCATGAATTTATCACCAACATGGGTGTTACTTATTCTTATGGGCAAGTGGATAGCATGTCATTGGCTATTGCGGCTTGGATTCAAAGTCTGGGTCTAGCAAAGGGTTCGGTCATAGGCATCATGATGCCCAACGTCAACCAGTACCTGCCTATTGTCATAGGAGCAATTCGTGCTGGTATGGTCACAACGCTCATCAATCCGCTGTATAGTCCTCGTGAATTGAGACATCAATTGGCTGACTCAGATACTGCTGTATTATTTATATTAGAACCATTTTGTAAAACGTTAGAGAAAATCATCAAAGACACGCCTGTCAAAACCGTGGTCATCAGCAAGATTGGCGATATGTTAGGAGTAGTGAAAGGTGCGCTTGTTAATATCGCTGCCAAATATGTCAAAAAAGCCATTCCCCGTTATCAGCTGAAATCCAATTCTCATTATACCGTGACTCGCTATAAAGCCGTTTTAAAATGCGCCAAAAAATTAAGCTATTCTCGTCCTACCATTCAAGCGGACGACTTATTAATGCTGCAATATACTGGCGGTACGACAGGCGTTGCCAAAGGTATTTTGATTACCAATCAAAATGTTGTGACCGCCACTTACCAGTTTGTCGAATGGTTCAAGCCAGTCTATGACGCCATGTCTGATAGTACTCAAATAAATACCATTGTCGCTTTACCGCTGTATCATATTTATGCGTTTATCTGCTCAATAGTTGGGTTGAGTGTGGGTCAGCATCTCACACTGGTTACCAATCCACGTGATATTGAAGGGTTTATCAAGATATTGCGCAAGCGTCCTTTTCATCTATTGCCTGGTGTTAATACTTTGTTCCAAGCCCTGCTGATGAACCCAAAATTTAAGGAGCTGGATTTTTCTGCATGCAAATTAACTGTAGTTGGTGGTATGGCAGCGACCCCTGAAACTGCTAAGCGCTGGCGTGAAGTCACAGGTCTGCCTATCCTCGAAGGCTGGGGTATGTCTGAGACGCTAGGCGTGGGTACCGCCAATCCATTTAATGGCACTGAATATAGTGGCAACGTGGGCTTACCTCTGCCTAGTGTCGATATCAGTATCCGTGATGATGATGAAAATATTCTCGCCATAAATGAAGTTGGTGAGATGTGCATCAAAGGTGACAATGTCATTACTCATTATCATAATATTGACAATACGACGTTTTTTACTGCTGATGGTTACTTAAAGACAGGTGATATTGCATCTATGAACGAGCAGGGTGCTATTAAGATATATGACCGTAAAAAAGACATGATTATCGTCAGTGGTTTCAACGTTTATCCTAACGAAGTAGAAAACATCATTGAGGAGCACCCTAAGGTTGCCGAATGTTCAGTGGTGGGTATCGATGATGAGTTGCAGGGTCAGTCGGTCAAAGCCTACGTTGTAAAAGCTGATGACAGCTTAAATGAAGATGATATTAAAGCGCTGTGCCAAGCAAATCTAGCCGCCTATAAATGCCCGCGCCATATCGAATTCATAGACGAGTTACCCAAATCAACTGTCGGAAAAATACTGCGTCACAAGCTGAGAAAATTGGCTCATGAAGCGTAACGACTACTCAACAGACTCTCATCAATAACATCTACGTTTAACGCATTTTGTCTGTCATCTATTGGCAGGCTTTCTGTTTTTAGAAGGCCTCATTTAATGGTATTAAATGAGGTCTTCTATTTTGGAAAATGCTCATGGGATTGTTTTCGATACTTTATCTAGGGCGTGTCCTCATTTTAAAAATGGTGATAAAAATGAGATAAATTGCCGTCAAACAAGGAAGCTAGCACCGTTAATATCGAGATATTGATATGCTATTTGACGATGTTTAACAAAATTTAGCCATGTTTAGCCCATTTAGAGAGTAATTGATTGAATTGAGGACACGCCCTAACGTTGTTTGATGTCATCGTATTGTCATGGCTCTTTAACCAAAATGTCACAACTACTGGCTACACTGCTGACCTAGGCAATACAAATAATAAATGATCAGGTTGGTTGATATGTTAGAGCTTAGAGGTGTGACGAAAAAGTATGAGAATAAAGTTATCTTTGAAGATATTTCCCTCAAAATTAATAAGGGCGAAATTGTCTCAATCTTAGGGCCTTCTGGCTGTGGTAAAACGACTTTATTGCATATTATCTTAGGTTTGACAGGTATCAATGGCGGTCGTCTTGCTTATAACGGCGAAGACATTACACGAGTGCCGATGAAAAAAAGAGGCTTTAATATTGTCTTTCAAGACTATGCACTGTTTCCCAATCTAAATGTCAAACAAAACATCGAATACGGTCTACGCAATAATCCCCATATTAGCACGCAAGCAGAAGTCGATGAACTGGTCGACTTACTCGATATCGAAGCCCACCTAAATAAACGTATCAGCCAATTGTCTGGTGGTCAAAAGCAGCGCGTGGCACTCGCACGCACTTTGGTGATGAAGCCTAAAATTCTGTTATTAGATGAGCCTTTATCTGCGCTAGATGGTGTCATCAAAGAAACCATCAAAGCGCGTATTCGTGAGATTTCCGTTCGCTATCAGTTGACGACTTTAATAGTCACTCATGATCCAGAAGAAGCCATGACGTTATCTGATCGTATTTTACTGCTCTCAGACGGCAAAGTGGCACAGTTCGCGACACCAACGGAAATCATTCGCAACCCAGCCAATGATTTTGTCAAAAACTTCATTCTCAATCAGCTCAATATTAAGCGTCGCAATATCTTAAGTTTATTCGCGGATGATGGGGCAACTATCGACCCTTTAAGCAAATATACCCAGCGCCAACATTACGGTCAGGATGACAGTGTGGTGACTCATCGTTATGACGATATCGATGGTATGGACACTACCGACGATCTTAACGTTATTAAAGACAGTCATCAGCAAAAACGAAAAGATGCCACCATCAATTAATACTGATTAAAAATAAAAATGCCGTGAATGACCGTATTTGACCATTTGATCGTCTTGGATATTTATGAAATTGAGCAATTCACCCCTCGTAAAAGCAATTTGGCTATTCGTTGCTGTTTTATTCGTCATGTTTATGTTTGTGCCATTAGTCAAGCTGCTGGCACTGTCTTTGAATGTCGGTGATGCATTAGGGCTAGAAAACTACACCAGTATTTTGAGCAGTGATGGCTTTTTGCAGACCATGCAAAACAGCTTTTTTGTGGCGGCGATGAGTGCGCTTAGCGCGACGTTTTTGGGCTTTATTTTGGCTTATACCGTGCATTGGAGCAATTTGCCCAAAGGTTTTAAACAATTTATTAAGCTGGCGGCATTATTTCCTATGTTGTTGCCAACCGTAACCTATGGCTTTGCCATTATTTATACCTTTGGCAAACAAGGCTTGCTGACTCAGATTCTTGGCTTTCAGCTGTTTGAGGACATATATGGCTTTTATGGCATGTGGCTTGGTTATACCATTTATACCTTGCCCATTGCTTTTTTATTATTGAACAATACGTTCCAATATTTGGACAAAAAGTTTGTCGTTGTATCAGAGTTGATGGGAGACTCTCCTTATCGCCAGTTTGACATGACTGTGGTGCGCCCTCTAATCGGCACCTTTGCAGCAGCGATGATTCAATGTTTCTTTTTAGCCTTTACAGACTTTGGTATTCCAGCGTCGATTGGGGGGCTATATAGCGTCATCGCCACTGAGCTTTATACCCAAATCTTAGGCGCGTCACCGTCATTCGAAAAGGGGGCAGTGGTTGCGTTATTTATGCTGGTGCCATCCATCCTAAGCATCGCCATACTATGGTACGTGGCACGCTTCAATGTGCGCTATGACTCAGTTGAAATGATTGATCTGCCCACCTCAAAAATCAAAGACCGTGTTTTGGCGGTGTTATCGAGTGTGATTTTAGCCTCACTGTTACTGGTATTCGCCGTGATATTCATCATCCCATGGATTAAATCATGGCCTTATCAGATGGTCTTCACCACCGAGATTGTCAGCGAGGCTTTAGAGTCTGCCAATCTGATGCGGGTCTATAAAAACTCATTACTTGTGGCGGTATTAACGGCGGTGTTTGGCACCTTGATTACGTATTTTTCAGCCTTGCTATACGAGCGCTCAAGCCTGTTTAAACTGGGAAAATTCAGTATTGAAAGCTCAGCATTGGTGACCAATACGGTGCCTGGAATGGTCGTTGGTATTGCCTATTTGATGGTGTTTTCGGGGTCGGCGGTCGCCAATACTATTTTTATCATCGTGATTAGCAACATCATTCATTACTTTGCCACGCCTTATTTGATGAGTAAAAACGCACTGTCTAAAATGAATTTGGGCTGGGAGACGACGGCTGGTCTGTTGGGTGACTCATGGTTTGCATCGTTACGCCGCATCGTCGTGCCCAATTCGTTTTTTACGCTGATTGAAGTCGCTTCATTCTATTTTATCAGTGCCATGGTGACGATTAGCGCGGTTATCTTTATTTCAGGTGCCAAAACCATGGTACTCACCACCAAGATAGTCGAGCTACAGCACTTTGCGCGCTTCGATGAGATTTTTATCTTGTCGCTGATGATATTGCTGACCAATATTGGCGCACTGATGTTGTTTGCTATTGTCCGTCATATTTATAGCAAACGGCTCTCTGGTAGAGCGGCAATAAAAACCAAGAAAAAACCTAAGTCAATGGTGATATCAACGTCTTCTTAGTCTTACTCATCGGTCAAGCGCATTGATAAGATTTATTTTCGTTTTATATTTTAAGCAACAACTTTTTCATTATTAAAACATCAACAAATAATAGGACAAATAATGTTTTTATTTAAAACGTTAGTGGCAAGTTTCGCGTGCGGGATTGTCTTGGCAGGTTGTAGTTCGCCTGAGTCGGAAGGAGGTGCTTCTAGTACTATCGAAGAAGTGGTCATTTATAGCAATGCCGACGAAGAAGCGGTCGAGGTCATCCAAGAGGTTTTAGACGAAGCAGGCTATGAGGGTCAGTATGTCTTTCAGTCTTTTGGGACAGGGGAGTTGGGTGGGCGTTTGCTGGCAGAAGGCGATAATACAGAGGCGGATATGGTGACGATGAGCTCGTTCTACTTAGAAAGTGCCCAAGCCAAGCATCCTATGTTTAAAGAATTGACCTTTGACGTTGACCCGCAAGTGGCGGTCCCAAATTACTATGCACCAATACTGGGTTTTACGGGCGCTATTATTTTAAACACAAAAGAGATGGCGGCGCAAAATCTGCCCAGACCAACCAGTGCCAAGGATTTGGCAAACCCGATCTACAAAAATAAAATTGCGATGGTGGATCCTAATGGCTCATCGACAGGTTGGCTCTTTATTCAAGACGTCACCGCTACTTATGGAATGGGCGCTGAAGGGCAGAAAATTATGAACGATATCCGCACCAATGCGGGTCCAAACTTGGAGTTGTCAGGCTCAGGTCCGATCAAAAAAGTGATGGCAGGTGAGGTACCGATTGGTTTTGGCTTGCGTCATCAAGCAATCGCAAACAAAGCACAAGGCTTGCCCATTGATTATGTTGACCCAAGCGAGGGAAATTATACGCTAACGGAATCGGTAGCCGTTATTGATAAAGGCGAGAACATCAATCCAAATGCGATGAAAATGGCTGAAATCATTGTTAAAAATGCGCGTCCAAAATTATTAACGATATACCCAAATGTGATTTATGACGGTGAAACAGTCGCTCCTGACAATCAAATAAAAAACAGCAAAACGTACGGCGAGCCATTGACGGCTGAGCTGCTAGATAAGCACAGAGCGTTTTTCCATGGACAAACTGAATCGTAAATGAATCCATAAAAGCCGTGATGAGTAGTCATTGTTCAAATGCATTATTTCATCGGCTAGTGAAATCCTTAAAACAAGGATTAAGCCGCTAAAACATAAATTGAGTATCATTTGTAATCAATCATAAAGAAGAAAAAAGCTATGACAGGGACAAGTAAATTATCAGATAAACAGTATGATGTGGTCGTCGTTGGGGGAGGTATCGTTGGTCTTGCCAGCGCTTATGCTGCCGTAAAAAAAGGGCTGAAAGTGGCGTTGGTAGAGCGTGAAGCACAGAATAAAGATGCCTCGATTCGTAACTTTGGCTTTGTGACGGTTAGTGGTCAGCGTAGCGGTGAGCATTGGCAACGTGCCATGCACTCACGCAATATCTGGGCAGACATCGCGCCAAAAGCCGGTATCAAGGTTGAGCATACTGGTCTGCACATGCTGGTTCAGCGCCCTGAAGCGATGAGCGTTGCCGACGCGTTTTTGAAGACTGAAATGGGCGAGTCCTGTCGCTTATTGAGCCAATCAGAAATACAGGAGCAGACGCCTTATCTTAAAACAGGTTTGGGCGTTTTATATAGCCCGCACGAGCTGAGAGTCGAGTCAAATACCACGATTGGCAAATTGGCGGACTGGTTAGCACAGGTGCATGGCGTGGATTTTTATAACAAAACCACGGTTCAGGCGGTTGACTTGCCCACTGTTCATACCAGTCGAGGGGCGCTACAGACAGCGCATTGTGTGATCTGTCCTGGGGCAGATTTACATGGCTTATATCCTGATACCTTAGCGCAGTCTGATGCCAAACTCTGTACCCTCAATATGATGCGCGTGATGCCAAGGCAAGCATTCAAACTAAATGCTGCTGTCATGTCAGATCTGAGTTTTGCTCGTTATGATGGGTTTGCCCAGCTACCAGAAGCCCGTGCGCTTATCAGTTTACTTGATACCACCCAAGCTGCTGAGCGCAAGGCTGGCGTACATTTAATCGTTGTTCAATCAGCGGATGGCTCACTTATCATTGGTGACAGTCATGATTACTGTGATAAAGAGCTACCCTTTAGAGACACTTATTCAGATAACTTAATCATCAACGAGTTCAAAAAAGTCATGGACATCGGTGAGGTAGACATCACTCAGCACTGGTTAGGGGTCTATCCAAGTGCCGACAATGTCGTGTTTAAAGCATCACCAGAATCAGGTGTTGCCATCGGTACCATCACAAGCGGCACAGGCGCATCAACGGGATTTGCCTTTGGTGAAGAGTTAATTAATTTAGTATTGGAGTCAAAATAATGAATACAGATATTCATCGTATCAAAGCGCCATTCGACGCGATCAAACTGTGTGTCTTTGATATGGCAGGCACGACCGTCAATGAAAACAATTTGGTTTATAAGACCGTATGTGATGCGATCAATCACACCCTACAACAGGTTGGTCAAACAGACATTCAGGTTAATCTAGAGGTATGTTTAGAGTTTGGGGCTGGCAAAGAAAAGCGACAAGCCATTAGCGATATACTCAATGAAGTATGCAAACATGACAATACCGCGACCGCTGATAGTGAAAAATGGACGGATGCTGCCTTTAATACCTTTAAATCAGCGTTGGCATCAGCCTATACCAAGGACACGGTAGCAACCTTCGATGGCATGCTAGATTTTTTCAATCAGTTAAAGCAGTCGGGTAGAAAAGTCGTGCTAAATACGGGCTACGATATTCAGACTGCCAATAAAATATTGACCCTTTTAGGATGGTCAGTGGGTCGTGATATTGATGCTTTGATTACAGCAGATGATGTGCACAATGGTCGTCCTGCACCAGATATGATTACCCTTGCTATGGACAAGTTTGGGATTGAGCATTCGCAACAGGTATTGAAAGCAGGGGACAGCGGCATCGATATCGAAGAAGGCAAAAATGCCCATTGTGGTCTATGTATTGGGGTGCTCACTGGTGCTCAAACCCATGTGCAACTGGAGAAATATTCACCAGATATCGTGCTTGAGAAGCTCACGGATCTGGCGTCATTAATCTAGAGTATGTCCTCAATTTAATTGAGGCATCTATATGGGCTAAAAATGGCTAGATTAAGACATGGGGTGCTTTAATGGCGCATTTTAGAAGGAGAGGAATCATTACATGGTTTCTCTCCTTCTTCTTTCATAGAAGTAACGATAAATATAAGGACAGACAGGTTTATCAATTTTCGAACAGCATAATGTGTGGAATATTTGTCTTGAAATTTTAGCCCACTCTAATGCTGCTCTAATGCTTTTAGACCTGCTTTGGCGATGTGTACATCTTCGCTGCCATGTGCGCCGCCCACCCCGATACCACCAACTACGATACCATCGATATAAATGGGTACGCCGCCATCTAAGATAAGGATGTTTTCATCCAGATAGCGTAGGTCTTCAGGAATCGTGCCGTCTTTGATGCCTTTGGCGATGACCGCCGTTTCTCTTTTTTGTGAGTTTGCGGTATAGGCTTTTTTATAACTGGCACGCACGGTATGCACGCCAGCGCGGTGATCTCTGAGCACTGCTAAGGTTTGTCCAGAGGCGTCAACGACGGTGACAGATACCATCAAATTGTTGTTTTTGGCTTCTAATGCGGCGGCATTCACCATGTTTTGTGCCATCTCGCCAGTCAATAATGGAATGGTTGCCATCTCTGCTCCTTGGGTTATTACGTTTGGTTTGATCGCTTGCACTTGATACTGTGAGTGCGAAGTGTTGGCACACGCGGAGATGGACAATAGTGAAGTTGCAATCGTGACATAGATAACGAGTTTTTTCATAATCAATCCTTTCATAGTTAATCCTTGAGGTTGTTTTGAATATCGCATGACGTGACTCAATACGCCTGAATCAAAGCTTAGACAAGTCAATTGCCTGATGATAACTTGCTGGGGCAAACTTGATGGTGACAAACAGCATGCCGATAAGGCTGATCAATAGCATCCACCAAACCGCTTGAAAACTGCCAGTCGACTCGCGTAGCACACCTGCGACATAAGGCGCGATGGCGGTAATAATAAAGCCAATGCCTTGGACAAATGCTGCCAGTGCCCCAGCGAGTTTGGGTTTTGACAAATGATCTAACGCGACGGTCAATGTCAATGAAAAGCAAGCACCAAGACCACAGCCAATCAAGGCAATCCACAAGATGAGTAAAGCTGTCGGCATGGTAATCAAACCTATAAATCCAGCAATTTGTATCCCTACGGCAAAAAACAACCAAGGTCGGCGGTCGAGACGATGGGCGGATAACATTGGAATAACCAGCGCACCAATGACCTGAAAAATCGTCATGATACCGATCAGCTCGCCACTACTTTGCGCGCTCCAGCCCAAAGTCTGCGCATAGCTTGGCAACCATGCAATCATACAAGCATATCCAGCGTTTGCCACACCAAAATAACTTGCCACCAGCCAAGCACGGCGATTGCCAAAAAAGTTGATTTTTACCCCGTCGTCTCGATTTTCCATCTGCTCAGAGGGGCGTCGCCACCACAGCACGAGGGCAAAAACTGGCACTATCAGCCAAATACCCAAACCAGATTGCCAACTGCCGTAATGTTGAGCGACCACGGGACTCAAGATAGCGGCAACCCCGCCATCAGTCATCAGTGCAGCAGAGTAAACGCCCATAGCAAGTGGCACGCGCGCAGGATACCAGCGTTTGACCACGCCAGGCGCCATTGCTTGCACGATGGCGATACCTGTACCACCTATCAAGGTGTTGACAATCAGCATCCCTCTCGCGTCTAACCACAAGCGCCATAAACCCGCTAAGGCAATCGCCAACAGACCGCCTGTGATCCATGCACTTTCACTAAATCGTCGCCCAAGCCAAGGCAACAGTAGCGGAAATATACCCATACACAGCATCGGCAGCACTACCAATAAAGAGGCGGCTTGTAAACCCATCGCTGTACTTAGGCGAATTTCTGTCAGCAACGGACCAGTAGAAGTGATCGTTGGTCGCAGCGTCATCGCCAATCCAGCAATCACCAGCATAGGAAACAACAAGGTCAGTATCGACGAACGCGCCTTGGAGGAGATATGATCAGTACTCATGAATAATATAAAATCCGTATTAAGAAAGGCAGTACCAAAAAATCACCGCCTGAGTCGCCAAAAAAGCCAACGTCACTATATGCCGAACGCCGACTTTTTCAATAAGTGCTACTTTTAAAAACTGCTATTTAAAGCGTCATTTAAAAAGGTTTGAACGGTAGGAATTTACCATCTAGAGTGATCACTGCGCGGTCACCACCTTCTGGGTCAGCTACTTTTTTGATATCCATTTTGAAATTAATGGCACTGATGATACCATCACCAAATTGCTCATGAACCAAGGCTTTTAACGTGGTGCCATATACCTGCATCATCTCATAAAAACGGTAGATTGTCGGATCAGTAGGAATCTCACTACCAACGCTGCCTCGTGATGGAATGCATTGTAGTAACGCGATGGCATCCTCATCAAGTCCTAAAGTTTCACCAACTTTTTGGGCGGCATCAGCAGGTAGCGGATGCTGACCTAGTAAAGCGGCAGTGACAAAGACATCACTCAGATTAGTTCCTGAAGCGATTTGCTCAAATGACAGATTCTTTGCCGCTTTGGCAGCAATGATGGTGTCAGTTAATGTTTGACGTGCGGTGTTGCTTACTTGAGACTGAATCATAATAATACCTTTTGAGGTTGGTGGTGGTTATTGGGCCAATTGATTTTCTGATTATGCATAGTCATTGATAATGACAGTTATGTAACACTAAACGGCGACTGCCAGTGGCGATATCGGATAAGCGCGAACCTCAGTGTGCGTGGCCAATGAGACAAATTCATTGGTCACGCCATCTAAGGTATCGATGTCACCGGACTCGATATCGTAAACCCAGCCATGTAGTGCCAAACGATTTTCTCTTAGCGCCAAACGTATAGACGGATGGGTTTTGATATTTTCGATTTGGGCGATGACATTTTCACGAACCATAGAGGCGACTCGCTCGCTATCACTGCCGTGGTCACGGGCTTCATTGACCACTCGTGCTGAGTCGGCGTAGCGAAGCCAGCTGCCCACCGCTGGCATATGATCCATACAGCTGCAGTTAGCAATTGCAGTCATCGCACCGCAGTCAGAGTGTCCGCAAATGACTACATCCGTGACTTTCAAAGCGGTAACGGCATACTCAACTGACGCCGATACCCCGCCAGGCTCAGGACCATAAGATGGCACAATGTTGCCTGCATTTCGAATCACAAACAGACCACCGGGTTCGTGTTGAGTAACGAGCTCGGGTACTAAGCGGCTGTCCGAACAAGAAATAAACAGCGTGCGCGGGTTTTGTTTGGTCGCCAAATTTTTGAATAAATCGGCGCGCTTAGGATAGGCGTCACTGTGAAATTTTAGAAAACCTTCAATAATATCTTTCATCGCGGTGGTCTCTGTGTAGTTGATGAAAGGAATGATACGCCGCTATCGTTATAAGGTAAAATACTAGTATGTTATGGTATCTATAATAATTACTTATGAGAAAACCTTGATCAATCCCTAATCCACACGAGATGACCCATGATTCTTCGGCACATTAAGTATTTCTTGGCAGTGGCAGAGCACCAAAGCTTTACCCAAGCAGCAGCGTCTTTGTACGTCTCACAGCCGGCGTTATCGCAGCAGATTAAACAGTTGGAAGAAGGTCTAGGCGCGACTTTATTTGATCGCTCTGGTCGCCGTGTCACATTGACCGATTCCGGTGACGTCTATGCGCGCTATGCCCATAGAGCCTTGCAGGATTTGGAGGAAGGACGGCGCGCCATTCACGATGTGCAGGATCTCAGTCGCGGTGCGTTGCGGATTGCGATTACGCCTACTTTTACCACGTATTTGCTTGGACCTTTAATCAAAGCGTTTCATACTCGTTATCCGAGCCTCACGCTAAGCGTGCAGGAGATGTCACAGGAGCAGATGGAAAAGCAAATACTCGATGATGAGTTTGATGTGGGTATTGCTTTTGAAGATGTGCAGTCTGCCGATATCGATACACAAACCTTGCTGATAGAGACGCTTGCACTGGTTGTTAGTAAACATAACCCTCTTGCTAAGCAAGCGGCGATTGATTTGCCAACGCTCAACGCACAGTCACTGGTATTGCTGAGCCGCGAATTTGCCACGCGCGAACAGATTGAGCATTATTGTCGCCAACATGACATTGCTCCAAACGTACTGATGGAGGCAAACTCGCTCAGCGCAGTGATCGAAATGGTGCGCCATACCCAACTGACCACCTTATTACCTTCCAACATCGCTCATAATTATGATGAGCTGGTGGCGATTACCTTAGCGCCGTCTTTGCTCCAGCGTACAGCGGTATTACTACAACGAAAAGGTGCGTATCAGAGCGCTGCTACCAAGGCATTTGTTGCGTTGGCACATGAGGTTTGTTCGAACACGGTTGAATCCAAGGCACTGTTTTTCAAATAGAATAAACTTAGAAAACGAACGGTCACGATGAGATAGGCAAAAGGTCAATGACGCAAACCTTAATTCACTACTTTTTTCACTTCGGCATGCCTTTAATCTTGGCTTATGTGTTTTTCCGCAATGATTACAAAAGGGTTTATCTGATACTGCTCGCCACTATGTTGGTTGATTTGGATCATCTGCTAGCAACGCCTATTTTCTCGCCCAATCGCTGTAGTATTAACTTTCACCCGCTGCACAGTTATTATGCAATGGCAGTATATGTGACTATGTTAGTGCTGCCTAAGCCATATAGAGTCATAGGTTTGGGCTTGCTGTTGCATATGCTGACGGATCTGAATGACTGTGTTATGACGTATGCCCAATTCCCTCAAGCGTTGGATAATGCGCCAGCTCGTGAGCTGGTCATATGGCTAGCAAATAGGTTTAAGTAGTATTTTTAACTTTTCATCGTATGTTCATTAATTCCGTATTTATTATGGGCACACTATATTTTCTAAATAATCGGATTATTTACTGAGGATTTAGTTCTGCGCTAAGCCTAAATTCCGTATTCAGACAATAAATATAGACAAAAAAAGCCTCACTATTAATAAGTGAGGCTTTTTTATTGAGTGGCTAGTTTAGCACTCTATACGACAATGATTATTTAGCAACCGCTTTAAAATTCGCTACTTGGTTCGCATTGCTAATGGTCAATACAGGCACGTTATTGGCATTTTTGCTCATGCTATATTTACCATTTACGGTTGCTAGTACGGCGCTATCAAAGCTGGCTTGTGGGGCAGGGCAAGCCATTCTTGTGCTTCTTACTGGACCCAATGTTACCTCGCCATTTGCTACCTTATATTCAGCACTCTTATTGTTACAAGTATTCATCAAAGTAACGATATTGCTCCCATTCGCCGTCACAAAATCGAGGGTTAATGGTTCGCCTGGATTAAAGAATAATGGAGTAATGGTCTCGCCCTTGGTGTTTTTGGCATCCACGAGTTGCCAATGATAGGCTTGTAAGGCATCCGAGGTAATAGGCTGGGTAACGGGTGCACTTGGCGTAGATGTGGTTTGACAACCTGCTGCCAATGTTCCCACTGCTAAAACGCTTACCATCATTACCTTGGTCATATTTTTCATATAAAGTCCTTTATTGCTTCAATTATTATATAGAGACATTTATCTCAAAATTATTGTGCTTGCTGCCCCAATAACTGACATGAGACGCTAGCAGATGCAGGCATTATTACAAAGCAATGATAGCGATACAAGCGCCAGTAACCATTCAAATACCAAGTTGTTTTTATGTTGATATAGTCGGTTCAATATAATTTGGATACAAGGAAGGCAAGCGAAAGTACTACAAATAGTAGACTAAGCGAGCCTGACACCGTATCTGATTTATATAGGATTGACTATAAATCTTTAGCATGGCTCATTGCTATTAGGCGACCACATCATTACGTTGAGATAGCAGATGGTTTGCTGGAATAGGAAACACATTGTCATAAATCCAGTTATAAACAAAAGCATGTACTAAATAGAAAGTAGCCATTGTAATATCCATGATAAAGGCTTGCCAGAGGCTGATGCCTAAGTGCCACGCAATTATTGGTAGGAACAATAATAGCAGACCACCTTCAAATAAAAACGCGTGCAACATTCGTATTGGAACCGTCTTATGTACATTGCCGCGTAGCTTCAGCATGCTGTGGTCAAATAACAGGTTATAAAAATAGTTCCACAACGTCGCGATAATCGAAGCAGCCACGGCGATAAGACCTATCGACTGAATATCAAAGCTAAATAACCAGCTTGCCAACGGTACAAATATAATTAAACCTATTATCTCAAAACCCAAAGTATGACGAATACGATCTTTCACGGTGCGCATGAAGCTTCCTAGTTGAATTAGTTATTTTCGCGCCTATTGTATCTGTTAAACTATTATAACCAAGTTAGAACCTATAGGATTTTTAGATAGATGAGCCTTTCATTAGAGCAACTGCAAGCCTTTGTCGCCACGGTAGAGACCGGTTCTTTCTCAGCCGCCGCCCGTTATCTAGGCAAGGCGCAATCTGCTATTAGCACGGCGGTGTCAAATTTAGAAATTGATTTGGACAACAGCTTATTTGTCCGCAGTGGACGCTATCCAGTCCTGACGCCAGCTGGAGAGCGCTTACTGGTAGAGGCGCGAGTGATACTAGAGCGTTGTGAGCATTTTCGCGGGGTGGCTAAAAGTCTGGGCGAAGGAGTAGAGAGTCGATTGGTACTGGCGGTTGATGAGCTGTACCCCGAAGCAACGTTGGGCGGCTTGATGGAAGAGTTTTCGCGCCGATTTCCTAGTGTGGAGCTGGAACTATTGTTTCCGCTGATGGAAGATGTCAGCCGCTTGGTGTTAGAAGATCGCGCCGATTTGGGTATTATGTGGCGTCAAGAGATACTGCCTTCAGCGCTGAATTTTCATGGGCTTGGTTGGGTGTCGATGAAAATGGTGTGCGCGCCGAACCATGAGCTAGCTCGTCAGCCAGTGGGGTGGGAGGAGTTGAAACGCTATCGGCAATTGATGGTGGCAACACGTAACCATAGCGAAGAAAAAGCGCGATTGCGAATAGCATCTGATGTCTGGTGGGTTGAGAGCCAATGGGTTATCGTTGAGCTGGTACAGCGCAATCTAGGCTGGGCATTCGTGCCTGAACATGTGGTAGCCAGTGCCTTAGATAATGGTTTCCTAGTCGAGCCAATATTGGACTTTAACGATCTTGATTGGCCAGTGGCTTTAGAAATTGTATGGCACAAGCAGCGTCCTCTAGGTAAAGCAGCTGCTTGGTTGAAGTCGGCTGCGATTGCGCTAAATAAGTGATATTAAGCGGTCAATAATAGCGAGTTTTAATTAGTGGTCAAGCTATACTCTGCTTCAAACCAAATTATGTTTTTAACTTAAATATGCGATACAGCTGAGCGACAGCAGTTGTCGCCCGCTTTAATTAGACGCTTTATTTTTCTCGACTTTTATATTATAGTTACTGAGTTAGGACGTAATTCAGTCAGGAAAACAGCAACATAGAGTTAACCCTCGAGGCGCAACGCTTCACCCTATAACTTCGCTATTGCTGTTAACTATCAACACTCTGACTGGCATTAATCATTATTTTTCTAATCAACTAAACCCAAGCTACTCATAAATTATAGCTGTCATATCGATGATGGCACAGATTTCATATTGTTAAAAATAAGTTTAAATAACTTCTAAAATAATCATTGAAACACTCATTTTACTTTTTAACGTTGCTCTAAAAGCGGCGGACAAGCTCGTCTGACTTAAATTTGATCTGAGAATTAAAAAAAATTAAAAATACTACAAGCTACTGATATTCAAAATAAATTAAAAAATAAGGACCATACTATGACGAACACAACTAACACTTTTGAGCAAAAACGTATCGATAATTTAAATTGGTCAAGTGGATCAAAACTGCCTAAATCCATTCAAGATAAGGTACAAACTAAACCAAAGATACCGTTGTTTTATCTGCATAACGAGTCTATCAATAACTATGAAGATGATATCTACTTTGTGAATAATTGCGATGAGACATTGAGCTTTGTTGCTCCCTATGAGCTGATGAAGAGAGATTTAGATTGTCCTGAGGTGGTGGTTGCTGCCGAACCAAGTGAACGTGACATATCCCTCACTTATACTGATGTATTGCCCAAGCAAGGCGTGAGAATTGATCGTCAACATATCATCTATGATAGTGATTATCTCAATCAGATTATTGTCTATACCATGAGTCGTGCTAGCAAGGAGATGTGGGGAATATGGCGTTTGAATGTGTGCGAAAAAGGCATGTTTTCGTCTTGTCCCTTGCTATGGGAAGGTGGCGCCAAACCCTTATCTGTTGTGAGTGCAGAAAAACGAAATGATCCTAAAGATCGTCCTATTTTACCTTGTGTATTGCCCATACGTCAGCAGTTATACCAGCAATGGGCGAAACATTATGACCACGCGAGTGCAAGCTTGATGAGGTCTATCACAGATATGATCTATCGCTATGACTTTGGTATTGTGGGATGTTATTACAATGATACTTGGGATGAGTACAGCAGTGAGGCAGAGCAAATCGCTAAAATACTGATTCAAGGTGATGCTGATAGCGCCGATGAGGTTCTCGCGATGATGACAGCTGTCTATGACGTGTCATTTGGTGCTGGATATACGAGGATTCCTATGGATGTCGCTGAGCGCATTTATGATCTATGGTTGAAGCATAAAAGTAATGCTAATAAATAAAAAAATCCTTAAAAGGAGAGCACTATGATGTTTCCTATTGAAAATAATGACACGTTTTTACTGTTCTTTCACGGTCTTGATTCGAGTAATGAAACCACTAAATATACTTGTATTAGCCGTGAGCCCAAAACCTGCCAAACCGTTAATTATCGAGAGAATTTCAACGAGATTTTCGATATTTATGAGGCGTTAATTTTAGAAAAAATGAAGCAGTATCCGCGAGTCGTCTTGGCAGGGCATTCACTGGGTGGCTGGTTTGCCAATTATTTTGCCCACAAATACAATTTACGTGCGCTATTAATAGCGCCTTGCATTTATCCCAGTGAGGTTTTAGCCGATCGCATACCAGACGTGGCTAATATGAAACTGTCATTTCCGACCTCGAATACTGAGATGGTAAGAGTCATGGTTGAGGTTGATGATGAATGCTTAGATGTGGCCGTCGCTAGACGAACGCTGGTGAACTTGCCTGAGAGCTGGGAAGTAGATTACTTTGAGTGTGGTCATCACCGTATCGCCCGTAGCGAAGATATTTGGTATCACTTGGTTCATCTGTGCGAAGACCCCATTATCTGGATGGATGACGCGACATATCATGGTGAAGATTAAATACCATCAGCCTTGCAGTAAGGCCTTATTAATTACTATTATAAAGAACTAAAAAACTATCGTGGGTTTAACGGTTTGCCAAGTTTTTCAATCATCACTTAGCAAACATTGCAACTTCCAGCACGATATAAAACCACTCTGGTAAAGCGCATGAGCCTGTAGTCCGACAAGGCTATTCATGCCTGATTCGATGAGCCTATTTGGGCTTATTCTTATTGTCGGAGTTCAGGAGTCACTGATGTCTCATATCAATAGCCAAAATCTCACGCCTTCTAAATATACTCATCGTTATATGCCGCGGCATCCTTTGGCAAAAGAGGCGGTTAGCCAAATAGAGAAATGTGAACGACGTTCGCAAGATATTGTCCAAGCCATGGGTTATCCGCCAAAACACATCATATCCGCCTGTGGTCGTCTGCGTCATGTATTGTCTAGCGACATACTAGGACTTAATGCGACAGATATTGATAGTTACTTTACTGCTCATGAATTCTTAAAAACACTATTGCCAGTGCTCGAAATAAGGTACGACACCTTTGCAGAGGATATTGCGCAAATCCAATATGACTTGGCGCATTATCCTTATCCGCTACCGCAATATCACTTGCGAGCGGTCATCGACTTTACATGGAGTGAGGGCGCTAACTGGATGTCGCGCGGCGTGGCTAGCAGTAAAGCTGTTGCGTATTTACCGCAAAATATTGCCAAAATGAATGCGGCAAAGCGTAAGTTGGTGATTCAACAATGTCTGGCTGCGCATTATGCAGAATATAACGGTCACTTGCCGTATAATGGCATGATTAACGGTTATCAACTTATCATTGAACAGAGTCATGAGATGGTTGATAGCATCGAGTATGATCTGCCGCAGTGTGAGTAGGATGTGATACATCACTCATCAATTGGTAGCATTAACATTTAACACAGCATACCCAAATAAAAAGGCCGTCCCAAATGACCGATACTAATCCGTATAATTTTGCACCTTTGCAACCAACTGGTAGAAACGAGACCAATACTGCCAATACCTATGCGCCTGAAGACATGATTAAAATATATGAGCAGCAGTTTCTTATTCCAGTACCTGAAGAAAAGCTGACCGAGTTTTTACCCGCGCTAAAAAGTTTCTATGATATTGACGATCATACGTTAGATGTGAGTGCCATTATTTTTGACGCAATCGCAGACGCCTCTATCATTTACAATCATAAGGTTAAAGTAGGCGACTATCAAATACTAGGTGGATTGATAGAGGAAGCGATTGAATATGATGAAGACAGTGATGAAAACAATAAAGATGACCAAGCCACTGAAGACCTATCCGTTGAAGACAAAGACATACAAGCCTATACACTAGAATGTAAGCGTACTTTTTTCATTAATGAGGTAGAGATACCTTATCATTTCAACTTGTTTATTTATGGTGATGGCTATTCTACTTTAACCAAAAAAGAAACCGTGCTAGAAAAAATGTATTGGTTCGTTAGAGGAAGATTTGAAGAAAATCTATTAGACGATACTGAAGATAATGACAGTTTAGACTCGATCAATGAGCAGCTAGCCAGTTTGGGTATTCGGGAAATGGATTTGACCACGATAGACGAGATAATAAGCTATGTGGAAGACAGTATCATAGATGATGCCATGGTAGAGGCGCTTAACAAGTTATTAGATGCTGCTGAGTAGGCAGCTATCCGTAAAATTGATGTCAAAACAATACGTTTTAATGTCAGTTTTTATGAGAGCAGTTATATAAGAACATTTATACCAGTTATAAAAGACTATTGATATAAGGCGCATTGCTATGCAACAAACACAGAATTCTGTGGATCAAAGACAAGATGCTGTAGAACACAGACCCGTATTTATGCCGAGAACCAACAGTGACAATCTGGTAAAAACAGACATGGTTAGGTTTGAGCGGCATGTGGGGTTTGCCAGTCGCCAAAAGAAAAAATCCATCAATGATATGCATCAAGTCATTCGCAAAAAGTATGGCTTTAGTCATGTCCTTGAGCTATCGAGCAAGTCTGGCAATAAATTGAGTTTTCCGCTGAGTCCATTGAGCTTGAAGCTAACAAATGAACAAGATGGGCAGCAGTACAGTGTCGAAAATGCCTTTCAAAGCAGTATGATTTTTGAGGATGGTGGCCCCTATACTGACTTGTTAAGTGCGCCGCCAAGACAAGCCAGAAAGGACGAGCGCTTAATGACCTCGGGTGAACTGATTGGTTATAATTATTTTGGCATGGAGTGGAGCGTAGAGCCATTGACCACATTTTATGATTGGCTCTATGTGAATGCCCTAAAGCAAAATCCGCATTTGCATGAAGAAGTTATGCAATATCAAGCCTTTACGGATCGTGAGTTTAATCCTAAAAAGTCTATCCATTGTGCGGCTTATGCACTGGCGATGTTTGTGGCGCTCAATAAACGCGAGTTGCTCGATAACATTGAAGACCCCGCAGTATTTTTTAATCTATATCATGAGTTCAAAATAAGTAATACTGAGCAGCTTTTGGAAGCGGGTTGGGTTTGATCGTTAGAGCGGTAATTTATGTAGTAAAAATTATCAAGATAAACTTATGATATGCTAATCAAGTGACTTTATGATATATGAGAATAGCCAAGCTTGTCTTGGCTTTTTCATGCCTAAAAAATCAAGCACCTTAGTCTGGTTGATTTTAGCGTTATATATTTCAACAGAACGCTTATTACTCTTAATTATGTAGATGTGATATAAACTTACAAATACTAGGGCATGTCCTCATTTTAAAAATGGCGATAAAAATGAGATAAATTGCAGTCAAACAAGGATAATATCGAGATATTAGTCAGCTATTTGACGCCGTTTGGCCATTTTTAACCCATTTAGATAACTATCGATTGAATTGAGGACACGCCCTAAGTATGACTATAATTCTAGAAAATTAAACAAAAAAAATCCCCACTTCTTATTTAAGGAGTGGGGATTTTAGTGCTTTTATAAGCCATATTTGGAGCGGGAAACCCCAACCTTGGCAAGGACGCCGACCAAAATTGCATTAATGATTATAAACCTGAACCCTTTTATTATAAAGGGTTTCAGGTTTTTTTATGCGTGTAAATATTTATGAATAATAGGTACAATAATAGAATAGATATATTTATGGACACCAGTATATTGTGGTAATATGATACCAACCAAAATGTATTTTAGCATGCCTACCCAATCAAAGGTAATTAGTTTTTGTGGTACATACCTCTGAAATAAAGGTCATTGATTATGTCGAAGCGCACTAAGAAGGCAATAAGAAAAAATGTCAAAAGTATTAACGTAAAGGATAATTTGATAGTGCATGAATGTGCTATAAAACCGTATCAGATATTTTGCGAATGGATCGATGATGAGGCTAATAAGTTTTCTTTGAGTGAACCACTATTATTTGAAGTTGTTGAAATCGATGGTCAGTATTGTTTTTTTGAGGGTTTTAAAGAGATGGGATTGCTGATGGACGGTGCTGAAATCTCTATTAGAAGAGTTGATATTTCTAGATCTGAGATTGAGAGGCGCGCTTGGGTTTGCCTTATGAAGGAGTTTACTAATTTAGTTCCTATTAACCCAAAATTTTTTACGGCTATAAAAAGTAGTATGCCTGCTCGGGTACAACAAGCACTATTTAATAAACCTCTGACCATACAGCACATTTTAGATATTACAGAATTCAAGCGTTATCACTATGACTACCAGTTAAGTCTATACCCCAATCAGCAGCCCACTAAGATACCATCTTTCTCTGAACTAATTGATAAGGTTCTCTATGTCAATAAAAAATAACGTGCAAACGCTGATACCAGATACTGAAGATATCTATACTGCAGATATTCGTTATTTCTTTATAACCGTAGCCAGTTTAGTCCCAAATGATTTTATGGACATTAGCGTAGAGGCGGAACAGCCAAAACCCTTAACTTCATCATATCTAAAAAAAATATATGATTCCTATAGAGGTAAGCTGACTAAGCCCGAAAATCTAACTCGAGCATTTATCGCCAGTACCTATCATCTACCAAACCTTGATATCAGCAATCCAAGTAAAGAATGGCTGTGGGTTGCAAAGCTATGCCATCTGCTCCTCTATTTTTCTCAAAATGAACTACCTAGACGTATTAGTGAGACTACCGCTGAAGCTAGAAAATGGATGAATCCGGTAAGTAATAATCACAGTATTTGGCGGTACTGTTACTCGACGCTACAAGCTGATAGCTTACAGACTACCTATGAGAGGTTTGAACGTTATCGAGTAGAACTTGAAAGTAAGAATGATCCTAATCTCAGATCATTTATCAAGATGTATCGAACTATTGATTTTGCGTTTAATGATAGAGATAGCATAACGCGCACTTCTTCCAGTAGAAAACACACCAAAAAGGGCAAAATTGATGAGCCAAGTATTCAATATGTCAGGCACACAGACGTGGATGATGATACTGATGAGTTGATATCAGTCACAAGTTTTGAGCAAGCAAAAAATGATAACGATATTTATCGTGAGCGGTTAGATAATCCCGTACCAGATTTCTTTCATCTCGAGCAAACAAAGTTAAAAGATACTGAAAAGTTCTCATACGCTCAGATTTATCGAAGAACACAGGCAAAATATTCTCATGCTAATAAAAATGAGCGGTTTGTAGGCAACAATATTCGTCAGTTATCGCTCATTGCTATTCAAAATATAGCCTCTAAGCTGTGGCAATGGTTTGATGATTATAGTGACGGTGAAGGCGATAGGGACAAGAAACGAGCGATCGTCTATTTATTGCTTTCTTTATACACCGGTCATTCAGTTGCAAGATTGGCTGAAGATATCAATAATAATTATAAAAAAATTACTGATATTGGTGCTCGTAAAGCAAAGTATGAATTTATTATTAACTTAGATATTACGCCGCTACGTATTAGAACAGAAGGGATAGAGTCAGTTATTGCTAACCGATTGACGCAGTTCAAACTACCATTACCTGAGCCATTGGGAGTGTTTTTAACCTATAAAGGATACCCGGATTCAGTGTTAATCAACGAAGTCATTGTTGATCTACGAGCAACGCTACAGCTACCGTTAATTAGCTTGGGCAGGATTGAAAAATCACTATACACCATCCTTATCTACGAGGTCAGCAGCACGCAGTTGGCCACTATCATCACCTCACGCAATAGTAGAAAGAGAGCAGATACTTGGTATAGCTCTCATGAGATTAAGGCGATAAAAGAAATCTACCACGATGCAATTAAGATCCTCACCGCTCGCTGTCATAAAAACAAATCCAGCATTGTCGATTATTTGTCCGAGGTAGTGCTCAGTGATGATGCTATAGGTAGCCAAAACAGCCCTGACTATCCGATAGTAAGTCTATTCATGAGCTACTTACAGCAAAAAGTAGTAACTGCTCATGACTATAGAGAGAAATTCAATTTTTATAATTTATGGTTATGGCATATCTCTTTTTTACTAACTTCAATAAGAGCGGTAGAAGGCGCACCAGGTTATCTCAACCAGATCAACCTTGAGGCAGGCATCATTTGGATTTCTGATAAGGAGGAGCGGGCGACCGCTAACAGTCAGCGCTTAGTGCCTATTTGTTCATTTCTTTATGAGGCTATCCAGAATTTTTTAAGTTACTTGAAAAGCTTTGCTCAGCGCTATGGACGCTTAGATTTTAATATTAGCACTGCAGTGAATAAAATCTTTGATTACCAGCGACCGCTACTAAATTTTTTAGATAAAAAAGGCGAGTTTCATGCGCTTAGGCCGGCTATTATTATCAAAGAATTAGATAGTAATTTTCGCTTTAAACCAGATTGGACACGTCATGTGGGACAAAGGTTTTTACATGAGCAGGGAGTAGCTGAAGCAGTCATTTTGGCGATTTTTGGTCATGAAATGATGGGGCAAGAAGCGTGGAGAAAAAATTCAGCACTGGCGATAGGGCATATAGTAGCCGCTAAAAAACCTTATCAGCAGCTGGCAGAAGAACTGGAATTACAGCAGGTGACTTTATGACACAGTTAGAGACTTTACATGGTCATTTGAGGCGCTCAGGAAAAGCACAGGATAAGCGTAAGCAGGCATTACAGCATACAAAAGAGATGTGCCAACACGCTTGGAATGCTTTTATTAAAGAGCATCAGTCGCCAGAGGTAATCACAGACGAGCAGATAAACGGTTTATATGAAGCACTTTATGATGACATCGAAAAGAGCGTTTCAGCGCATCTTATCCCGTTTGCACTATTCGAGCGCAAGCGTTTTTTCGATAACATTAATGAAGCGCGTAAAAAAAGACACCTGCCGTTATTACCAAAGCCCATCATTGCTGTACGTCCACAGCGCCCAAAAAACATCAATGATTTTGATACGTTTTTATATTTATCCAAAGCCCAGAGTGTCGTCGCACAAGCGTTTGATAGATGGCAGCAGAAAAATACCTTTTCATTACTTGAGAGCGTCAGCTGGTTTTTATTCTCGCTCATTAGTTTTGCAGGCTATAATGATGAGAAGATACTCAAAGAGATTTATGACTATCTAGAACAAAAAAAGCCTATTTATCAGATGTCTGATGACATGCTGGTCATGCCGATTAGGCTGCTATCATCCGACTATGGCAATGAGCTTGTTACTATAGAAAATGATTTAGATGAAGTGTCTCACACACGCCTGATCATCATAGATGATATCAGTCGCTTATGGCTGCTCAAACTACAACGCCAGCATCAAGCGCAAAACGAGTTTCCTAAATATCATCAAGTAATAAAAAGGTTAGGGGAGCTTGTTGGAGAGAACTTCACGGTTAAGTCCATCCATAAGTCTAACTATTTACAGCATATTGCAATCTATTGGCAAACGCTACCAGAGGTATATTTAGACGTTCAATTGGTCCAGGTGCTAACAGGTCAGCAAAAACAAACCTCAATATCAACATCGCAATGGCTTAGATATTTTCAGGGTATTAAAACACCCAGTGCGGTTCTATCAGATGAACACGTTAGTAAATTGGTGATTGAATCTAGCAATAGCACTGAGGACTCACTTGATGCTATCAAAGTCGCACCCTTTAGGTCTGATGCAGTTAAAGAAATACGAACCATACTCAATGGCGATAAAAAGCAGGCGCAACCACAGCTAATAAACTTATTGACTCAAAATCTATATCCTAACCAAGAACGACTGGTGAGATGGATGCTTGATTTGCTCACCAGCGGTAATAAAATCAATACCTTAAAGCGGTATTTGTCTGAGATCGGTAATGGCTTTATCGCAGGGACTCGTACAGCTGATTTTTCACACTCGTCAAAACATGATTATCACTATATATACAATGAAATTGTCGCCGAGAAGAATCCAAATAAACTAGGGTTTACCAAGACGGTTATTTGCTCACTACATCATTCTTTAAAGAAACATTACCAAGCGCCTGATATCGACATCAGAGGCGGCGGAGATCCGCAAATAGTGTCTAGTTATCTCATACCGAATCAGGTTTATCACGCTATACTTAGTTGTATCGATGAGCAAGAGACGCTGAGTGAGTACTATAAACAAGCGCTTAGCATCGTAACAATACTGCTATACCGTACCGGCATGCGTATCAGTGAAATATTAGGGTTGCAGGTTAAAGATATCGAATATGACAATCAAGGTTTTATGGAATACAACCTCATTGTTCGCCCTAACGCTCATCGTGATTTGAAATCAGATGACGGTACGCGGCGAATTTATTTATCAGTATTGCTCTTGCCAGAAGAGCTAGAAGATTTTAAAAGGTTCTTTCATCTAAAAGAGGGTCAGTCTTCTCGCTATTTATTTACTTTAGCGTATCAGTCCACTCCATTGTCTCGTTATAGTATTGAGCAGCCACTAAAACGCATATTAGAAAATACGGCTTATCACGATCTTATCCTACATAGCTTTCGTCATAATGCGATATCGAATATGGCGCTTATAATCAGGTGTAACCCAATGCTTGTCATGCAATTCACAGATTATAATGAGATAAAAATCCATGATATTAAAACTCATTTTTTAGGTAAAGTGCGCAGCGTTTCGACAAATTACTGGGATGCGCTAATGGAGTTTGCAGGTCACGCCAACCTCATCACGACTTTTAGCTCATATATTCATACCGCGGATATTATCGCAAGTCATCAATTGCAGCAGGCTAAATTGACCCTGCCTTTGGATGTTGTGAATAAGTTAATTGGTACTAGTCGTATGGACCTAAAGCAGCACAATAAATATGCCTTAGAGAGTAGAGATGACGCTGTCAATCTCAGTAACATTAGACAATATGTGAATCGTAAGGTTGATTGTGAAAAGTTAATGTTTGCTGATAAGGTGAAGACATCTCTGTTAAGTAGTGGTCCTATTGTTATTGATAAAAAGCAGTATTCAGTCGTGTTTGGTAGATATAGCCGTGAAATGATAGAAAAGCTTCTATTGGATATTGAGGATGGTCAAGCGCTGGGTGCAGCCAGCAGTTTAAACTTTATATACGATGATGCGTTGATGATTTATGAGCGCGCATTAAGCTTGGTAAAAAATGACGATGGAACGCTTAATCATAAGCTCATATCTAAAAGACGTAAACAACGCTCCGATCATATATTAATTGCACCAACACCGCTGCATTATCATGAAGAGCAAGCGCTTGTGTATCAATGTTTTGACAATCTTGAGACGCTTTACAAGTCCAAAGCGAGTAGGCTTGAGATAAAGCAGATGCTTGACGTATTCTACAAAAAAACCAATACCTCAAAAAGTGATATTCGTTTTACCTTTAAACAAAAAAAGGATTTTTATAAATACTTAGATACCATGTGCCAGATTCTACCAAGCAAGTATTGGCGGGTAAATATCAGCTGTATTGAATCCGAGTCCTACATCAACGAGAAGAATAAAAAAACGTCTCGCCCTGTTATCAATAAAACTGCTCAGCTTAGACGCATAGAAGAGTTCGAAAAAAAATTTCCCAGCTTTGAAGGTGAGGTTACTAGCCTAGGTACATATAACGGTTATGCACTAACGGTTATTAGTCCGCTTAAGAAAAATGGTAAATCGAAATTATCTTCGGCTTTGATGAGTTATGTTTTGCATTTTTTGCTGATTATTGATGGTTTGTCTGATTAATATCTTCTAAGTTTATTTGTATATTTTTTCCAGCATAGATAATTAAGTCTTTTGTAGATGTGAAATATAAGGCTAGAGAAGTTAAGGTTTTTTTAAAGACATAATTCTAATTTTAATGGACACGTTACAAGTTCAGATACTTATTATGGTTAATATTTGTCTTTCATCAGTCTGATAAAGCAGCCGAATAAGCAATTTGAAACTCTTCTTCAGCACTAATGAGGTATGTATTGCATCCTTTATTAGTCGCTAATGGGTTGGTTTACTAAAGTAGCTCAAGTTTATCTATAAGGTTTATTCAATATAGCCTAAAATACGGGCTGATGTTGGACTGGCAACCTTTAAATAAGTTAATATTTTAATAGAAAATGACTGCACAGAAAGGTTGGTTATTTATCAGTTTTTAAATTCAAAAAAATGGCATCATGAAAAATTGAGTCGGTAAAGCATCTCTGACTGACCCAAGTCCATCTGCTTCCAAAATAGTCGGGGAGGGTTAACACCTTGCTAGAGTATCAAAGTGAACTGCTCCAATTATGTCGGAGGCTGATCTACTTATGTCTTACTACAAGAATCTAATTTTTCCAACTATTAAAGCTCTAGTAAGTACTCTTTATATTTCAGTTAAAAAACTGATAGTTGGTTCATCACATTTCAGCATTTCGTAAATTAATGCTTTTGCCTAACATTATGGCTTGGGCACAAAGTATCCTATGATAATATCAACAACAGTTTAGCAGTCTATAGAAAAATCATGTAAACTCTGGCTGCTTAATTATCAGTAGTATCTATATATCAATCAGCGATAACTCAGTTATAGCAAAAAATGTCAGTGACAAGGTAGAGCGTAGTAATGAATTGGGACGAATGGATAGCAGAGAATCGCAAGCAAATTGAACATATTGCTGGTTATGAAGAAAACTTTGTCAGAACTATTTTGGCCAAAATACCTGAGATACGACCAGAAGACGTAACCGCTCAATACCATTTTCGAGATTCAAATGGCGGTAATAGATACATTGACTTCATGATCTCAAACGAATCAAAAGGCTATCAATTACCCATCGAGTTAGATGGCTATTGGAAAGTAAATAACTATCGTGACTTTAACGATATGTTAGAAAGACAGAATGATTTAATGGCCATCTATGGTGTACTGCTTAGGTACACCAATAATAAGATGAATCAAGAGCCAGATAAAGTTGTTATTGAGATTCGTAAAACACTAGAGCTGCAAAGCAAAAATCAGCTGAGTCAAAAAATAGTTGAAAAGCAAAATCAGCAGCGCGTTGATGAGTACCAACAAGAGCTCAATCAGCTAAAGAATGAACTTACCGAGCAGAAAGCCACCCACAACCAATCCTCTTCTACGATTACTGGTAGCGAAATTGCTAGCATTCAAGCAGCAATTGCAGAGCTACAAGCCAATATCAATCAAAACAACGCTCCTAAAGTACAGCATATTCGAAGCGAACCAATCATTGTAAGTAAACCTAAAAAGCCAGCTAAAACAAAAGTCACAGCCAATCAGATGCTGATAGCAGGTTCTGCTGGATTAGTGATTGTGGCGCTAGGTGCCAATGCCTTCTTTAATAAAAGCAATGATAATGCGCCAATGGCGTTAGTCGATGAGTCGTCATCTTTGGTTTACGATCCAGATGATGAGCAAAGTAATAGCAATAGTAGTAACGTCATAACTGGTAATAATCAGGCGTCAATGAGCTCTGATGCTGTTGATACAAGCGGGGCAGTCATTGCTGCTCAAAATAGCAACACTAACACACCATCGTTTGAAGACACGCCTACTGAACCTGTATTTCAAGATATACCACCACCTGCTGCTACCGTCAAAAGAGAGCCTGAGAAAGTTGATGTCTATCAACCACCTTCTAATCAGGCGCAGAACAGCCAAAGCTACGAAGCTGCGGTCTCTAACACAGTACCAGCTGCACAAGCCTACAAGCATATTGGTGATTACCGCGTCGTATGTGGCTATGTTGCTCAGGTCAAAGGCTTTAGCAAAGGTAAGTATCTCAATCTTGGTACCTCATACCCCAATCAAGATGTCACCGTAGTAGTATGGAATTCTGATATGGGTAACTTTGATAATCTAGATCAGTATGAAGGTAGAGATATATGTGTACAAGGTACTGTCAGCTCCTATAAAGGCACGCCGCAAATTAAACTGTCTTCTATGAATCAGTTGCAATAGAGCTATGTGGACTTTTTTTATAGCTATACTCATTTTCGTTTTTTTACTGATACTGCCAGCCTTATCTTCAATGTATGATCAAGAGTACAGTGAACAAGGAAAGAGGCAGAAAGAGAGAGAAAGACTAAATGATGAAACTGATGCAGCGTTAGCTACTAAAAAGGCACTAAATGATGCTGAAGATCGTAGACTTGCAACTGAGAAAGCAAAGCTTGCTGATGAAAAGAGAAAAATTGAAGCAAGAGAAAAAGCAAATCAAAACCATCTCACAGTGAGCCAGCTTATTATCTACTCATTTGTATTTATGGCTATTGCTATCGCCATTATTCTATTTTTTAAAAATATCAGTTCAACCTGATTATTATTGAGGTCACTATGTTTAAAAAACTTACCGTCATTATGAGTGTTGTTTTATTCGGTTCTACATTGTCATATGCTGCTGAACCCAAGATTGAAGCTTTTAAAGCACCGTTTCATGTTGGGAAAACAGTAATGGCTTGTGGCACACTAGCTGAGACTAAGCATTTCTCTAATAGACACTATCTTAACTTGGATAAAAAATATCCTAATCAATCGCTAACAGTGCTTGTGTGGAATAAAGACTACCGCTGGTTTGAAGATCGTTTTGGTAAGATAGATGGTTTCGTTGGTAGACGTTTTTGTGCCAGAGGGAAGATTGAGGAATATAAAAATAACATGCAAATGCAGGTGACCAATCCACAGTTCTTGAGGTTGATGGATAAGTAGTTATATTTTATTGAAGTTAATAAGTGCTGACGGTTCTAGACCATCCCGCATCCTGTGTAACAGCCCTTTAGATTAAATGCCTGGTGATACGGTCATCGAACATAATCATAAAGCGATTTAGGGCAGACGCCCAGTTACGAATGGGCATCGACCACTTTTTGGACGCCTGCTGCGTTGACCTATGCTGTCAAATCTGTAGACATCGACTTGGGAGATTTTATTTACGCAGCCTGACGATAAAAGTCAAACCACATCTGTCTTGGCGTTTTATAGCCCAAACCCTTTTAAATCCTAGTCTGATTGTAGTCTAGTTCGATATATTTAGTGATATCACTGATGGCTTCGAATCTTGTTTTATAGTCTTCGGGATACACCAACTCATTCTTTAATATGCCCCAGAAACTCTCTATCGGAGCATTATCAAAGCAATTACCACGTCTGGACATTGAGCCCTTATATCTATGCTTCTTAATGACCTTATGATACTCGTAACTACAGTACTGGCTTCCTCTGTCAGAGTGAACAATCAGCGCTTGGCTGGGTTCGTTTGCTCTTGATGGTCATCTTGCAGGGCAAGGCCATCATATCAGTCAATACATGGTCAGACGTATTAAAGAAGAATATGGTATTGTTTGCCCTCGCCATAAGCGTTTTAAAATTACCACCAACTCAAACCATAACAAGCTTATCTATCCAAACCTGCTCGATCAAAAATTTGATACCAGTCGTCCTAACTAAGCTTGGGTTTGAGTTGGTGGTAATTTTAAAACGCTTATGGCGAGGGCAAACAATACCGTATTCTTCTTTAATACGTCTGACCATGTATTGACTGATATGATGGCCTTGCCCTGCAAGATGAGCATGCAATCGCTCACAGCCATAGCGCTGCTTAGTCTCATCATGAGCCACGCGAACTAGCAACTCACACTGATTGCGATGAATCTGCTGATTACTGACACCACGATTTATCCAGTTGTAATAGCTTGATGACTTAACATTTAATACGTGACACATGCGGGTAATACTAAATATCTTCTGGTTATCTTTGATAAAGACGTACTTCATCAACTGTGTTTCGCGAAGTACGCCGTGGCCTTTTTTAGAATGTCTCGCTCCTCCTGAGCAACTTTGAGATCACGTTTAAGACGTTTGTTCTCTTCTAGTATAGCCATGAGTTCAGGGTCATACTGCTTATTGCCGATAAGTTTGCCTTCATTAGCTTTGTTTTGCCAGTTAGATAAGGTCTGCATGGCTACGCCTAGCTGCTTTGCAGTCGCTGAAACATTGCCATTATTATCTGCTATCTTTTCAACGGCTTCAGCTTTGAAAGCTGCACTATAGGTTCTGATTTTGTTAGTCATGATAAACTACTCATTGAGTCGTTAGTTTACCAAGTTTGGTTCTACAGTTTTTTCAGCATAGCTCAAACTTCAGAATATATATCATCAATATTGTTTTGGACAACGTAACAACCATGAATATCAGGATTTTAATACCATTTGACTGCTTTTTCATACTTTCAAAGTATAGCCTCTCTACTCCTACAAATTAAACCTTTTTTTCGACTAATATCCAATATTTAGTAGTAGGACTCTTACAAAAATTATAGTTTAAGCTGGAAACGAACTAACCCTGCGAATATCATCATTCTTAAATCATAACGCTGACAACGGTTGCAGTATCATTGAGCCACGATTTTAAAATACTTAATCATATCTATTTTCTACTTAGCTATATAGTCAGTTCAAAATAAAAGTGTTATGCCTTGGACAAAGATCATAAAACAATTTGGATAAGTCGTTTTCCATCCAGCCTTGGCGTAGAAACTTTACCTGAGCCCATTTTTCTCGATAGGGTTCAGATCAGGGCTGTACGGCGGTAGCCAAAGAATACGATGACCATGCCTGTTCAGTAGCTTTTGAATGCGTTTATTCTTATGAAATCTGGCATTATCCATCACAATCACGCATTTGGTTTTAAGACTTGGGATTAGCTTGTGTTTGCACCAGTCGTAGAATATGCTGCTGTTAATGTTGTGCTTAAAGTAATCTAGTGCAAACAGCATCTTTTCATATAGAGCACCGATAACGTTGGTTCGCTTTTTACCTTGCCAGTTGTAACTATCGATACAGGGTTTACCAATCGGTGCATAACCATGAGAGCGAATGGTCTCGTGCTCAAAGCCGCTTTCATCCATATAGACGATGGGATAGCCTTGTTGTTTAAAGTTATCAAGCTTACTGTGGTATATCGCTCTTTTGATCGGACAGGCTTTTGGGTGTTCTAAGGTCTTTTTTTTGACTGATGCCAAGTCGCTTTAGGGCATGATAAATGCCTGTTTTACTACAGTTTAGACGACGAGCTCGCTCATACTGGTAATCATCGGGATGCTCTTTAACATCATTAAGTAGCACGTCATCTGGTATTTTATAGGGTTTGGTTTGCCTGGTTGTTTTGCTATGAACACGTCTCTTCCAGTTTTGTATGGTGGTTGGGCTGAGATTATAGAATTCAGCCGCCTCGGCAAAGGTCATACCATCATCTAAGCTTTTTAGTACTTGTTTGCGAAAATCTAGCGAGTAAGTCATGGTCTTTATAATAACAATTGGGTTTGATAATTAGTTTATAACACTTTTAGGTGGGCTTGACTATAGTGTAAATTTATACTAAATACTTAGTATTATATTTCTAATAAATTACCGCCTTTTAGCTTTTTGAAAAATGTGAATATAAGCAGCCTCATAAGGATGTTTATATGCTATTTCTGTCGAAACTTTTACAAAAAATACTGTAGTTAACGGCATGTTACGATTTGTATAATTGTATACTCTGTTGATAAAAAATGTTAATTAGTGTATCTTGGAAGCCCAATTAATGTGCGTTTTAATAGCAGAAATAAATACAGAGTAAGGTTATATATCAATCTTATTTTTTGTGCTTTAAAAAGCAGTTCTTGTCAGAACGAGTATCAGATATTCAAAATGCCCTAGCTATTGAGTGGTCCTAGAGTTAAGGATTTTAGAAACACTTTATGGGAATGGAATATTCTTCCTGAAAATATTGTCATAAAATTTTCTTTTCAACTGTAGGTTTTTTCGCATGCAAAAGTTACCTGGTTTTCTGTTCATACCTCTTTTAGTATTTTTAATGATTAGTGTCTACCAGACAGCAGTCGGATTTACTAATATGTTAGGCCCTGTATTCGCATGGATGTTCTCGCTAGGTATTGGTTCCATATTGTTTTTCATTGCTTATTTTATTGGTCTTATGAAAGTAAACAATCGTTCTTATGTATTCCCTATGATAGCGTTCCTTGTTTGCTCTTTAATTTCATTCGCAGGTAATTTTAATGCTATCTATACTAATTATATGAAGAGTGAATTATATAAGACAGAACTACTTGAAAAGAAAACAGAAATTAATAGAGTGACCTCAGCAGCGGATAAGGCATTAAGAAACTATGATCCTGATACTACAAATAAAATAAATAAAATAACAACTCTGAAGAACCAGCTAACTAATCAAATAACAGATCCCACTAACTCTGGAATAGGTGAACGTGCAAGAAGTATTATTGTAGAGATTGAGGGTCTTCTTGGCGAGAATTTGACACCATTTAGTGGTTCGCCTGAGCAAATGGCAAAAAAATATAGTGAAAATATTGATCAGATTTTGAAGCAAAAGTTTCAATCAGGTGATTCAGCAGAACAGCAAAACCTGATTAGAAGAAACGAACAACTTAGATTGGATACTGTAAACAACTCGATTAGTAATGTTTTAGAAGAGCCTAAGTTGATAGTTAATGAGGGTGACAAAGCAATTATGAGAACAGTAGAGAGTATTAATTTAATAGGTACAGAAACCAAAGAGTTTATCAATGATGAGTCGGTTTTTGACTTCACCCAATCTAAATTTGAAAACTCAGAAATAGGTAATATTGTATTCTCATTTAAATCAAGCATAGAGCATCCGCTGAATATGATAATTATTGGATTTTTTAGCTTCTTTATTGATTGGGTTGGCTTACTGTTGATTCTAATGTATGCATCATTAAATATCAGCGGTCATGAAATGCAGAGAAGAAAACCGATAAAACAACAGAATGTAAAAGTTTTATAAATCTGTATTAATTAACTATATTTTAGGTGGTACCAATGTCTGATAATAAAAGTCAAGAATATGTATTTGATGTAAATGATTTACCAAAAGACAAAAATGAGCTTGAAGTGAATAAATCTTATGATGAAAATAGCGTTAATACTCCAGAAATAGTAGAGCTAAGTCCACTCCAAAAAATATTAGAACGTGGTAGAAATTTACCGAATACTAATGTTAGCAACAGCGTAGATTTGGCCAAAAACGACTTAAGTGACTTGAAGCAAGAATTGAATGAAAAGGCACAAGTACAAGATTTAGAAACACAAGAAGAAAAATTGAAGCGATTTAGAACATGGGAAAGAGAGCGTGACGAAAAAGAAGGACTAGAAAGAGAGTATCCAACACAAGAAAGTATAGAAATTGATAATTTACCCGATTTTGATATACCAAATGAAACTGAAAATATTCAAGAATTACCCAGGATAGATCTCTCAAGAACGCTAACTGATGATGAATATCTTGATATTTTAGCAGATCTTAATGAAGATGCTGAAAACAAAAATTATGTATTTTTGTTTGGTATACCAGGAAGCGGTAAATCATACATAATAGCCAGTCTGTTAAAGTATATGGAACAGAGCGATTTGGGACAAAGTCGTTTAGATTTAGACAAAAGTAATGATCTAGAGAAACGATTATATAATCGTATGATAATGTCATTTACTGACCCTAAGAAATATAGAATTGAAAGTAATGCAACTCTAGACTTTAATAGATTTAATATTATATTTACCCCTAAAGGTAATAAACCTGAAAAGACAATAACTTTCTTAGATATCTCTGGAGAGGCGTGCCAAGCTATCTACCAAGGTGACTCTTCAAAATATACAGGTGACTTACCAGATTTTTTAAGAGTGGTTCTAGAGTCTGATATAAATAGTACGTTTCTGTTAATAAGCGAGTGTCAAAAAGGGCAGTCTGACGATAATGAGGTGCCGCAAGACCGAATTATTAAGGCTTTTTATGATAAGATTTTAGAAACGCAAGTAAGAGAAAGTAGGAAGTATAAGAAGATATTACTAATGTCTAAATGGGACAATCTTCCTAAGAATGAAAGGGAGGAGACTGATGTAGTTCAGTATATACAAGAACATTTACCAGTCACAATGAGTAATTTTTTAGCTGAAAATCATGATAATGAAATCCTTAACGCTGTTACTTCCTATTCAGTGGGTGACTTTAGAGGTGATCGTTTAATAAAATTCAACGAGGAACGACCAAGAGTATTATTTGAATTCTTGTATGAGAGTATTTCTGGACAACCTCTCAGAAAACCTGAATCGCAATTTAAAAAATTCTATAGATATCTTATGGGTAGCTAGCTTATTACCTTAACTACTTAAACTGTAAACATCATAAATTTTATTTATTTATAAACGTATATAGATGTTGAAAGCTTAAGTAGTCCATTAGAGTTGATTTGAAAATACAAAATTGAGTATTTAGGTTGTTTTATGGGAGCATACATGAGTAATATAGGTTGGGGAATAATAGGTGTTCCAGATGGGTTTCAGCATATTAGTCAGGGTATTACTGCTAACAAAAATATAAATACAGTAGATAATCGTGTCTGTAGCGAAGAGTATGCAGAAAATACTGTATCTGCTGTCATATATGATACTGCTATTGTTGAAGGCACTAACACTAGGCAATTAATGACCTATTTTGTCGAGTATAGATTTGCTAAAGAGTTAGAAAAAGAGCGCCCAGGCAGTTTTTATGGTAGTTATATTTCACTATCTGGAGTAGTACCAGACAGCGTTGAATGCTGTAAAGTTATTGTTAAATTATTAAAAGAACTTTCAGAATATAACAAAGGGTTTTTTATATCAGATGATAAGAAGTTTAAAAAAGAATATACCGATAGCAGTAAAGATTATGATTTAAATAGTAGTATTTTTAAAGAAGGTATTGATTTAATTAATAGCCTCTTAAATAAGGCAAAAATACCTACTAAGAAAATTGATAATAAAAAAGTATTATAGTATATAATCTTAACAGTGAAGAGGTTTTTTTTAATAGCATAGAGTTATATGATAGTTATTCTATAATTTATACTTCAGGTAATGAAGGGTATTGTGAGACTATAGTTTCAAAATCAACGAAAGATATTTCGTCTAAAGTATACGAAGACTTAAAAAAAGAGTCAGTATATATTATAAAAGCAAGAGAAAAAGAAGAAGCGAGAGTTAAAGAAGAAGCGAGAGTTAAAGAAGAAGCGAGAGTTAAAGAAGAAGCGAGAGTGAAAGAGGAGGCGAGAGTAAAAGAAGAAGCGAGAGTTAAAGAAGAGGCGAGAGTAAAAGAAGAAGCAAGAGCAAAAGAAGAAAGTAATCTCGATAATCTGAAGCTAATTTATAACTATATAGTAGTTGACTACGAAGGTACATGTTTAGAAGTAAAAAAACTACAAGCTGGTTCTAATTATCCTTCTCAAGCCTTTAAGAATTTATATGATGATGCTAATGAATCTATTAGTTTTGCTAAAAAAATTATTAATAGTCTTGAAATTGGTAAACTAAAACTAGATGAGGAAATAAAAAGGATAGAAGGGAATAGTTATAAACTAAATAACGAACTTATATCAGCTAATGATGGTGCATCTAATGATGGTGCATCTAATGAGCGTTATAAAATTCCTGAACCAACTATAAGCCCTGTAAAGAGTGATAGCAATCATAATAATCCCGGACAAACAAGTGAAGTAGTTGGGCGTACAGGGTCTGGTAATAATAACTCGAATCGCAATAATAACTCGAATCGCAATAATAACTCGAATCGCAATAATAACTCGAATTACAATAATAACTCGAATTACAATAATAACTCGAATCACGATAATAATGGCATTAGTTTAGGAGTGATGGTACTCATTGGGATCGTAGTTATAGCGCTTATTTTTTTAGTAACTGTATTCGTAATACAACCTATGTTTTCTGATAAGAAATTAGAGCCTACCAAACCTGAAAGTAATATTGTTTTTCCTGAGGAGGTTGGTACAGTTGAAATTACTAATGATAGCATGGAAGCTGAGAATCAGTCAGATCGTTTTTCTCAAAACATTCAAAGTGATATAACAGATTTTTCAAGTAATTGTAAATTCAATCAAAGCTTGTTAAAAACTTATATTGTGAGTACTACAGATGTAAGAAAAATAGATGTGTTTGATGAACAACGTGATGATGCAGATATCATAGCGCAAATTACACAGAGTATTTTATCCATTAATGGGGATAGTATTAATATGTCTAACGAAGAAAAAGAAAAGTTCAAGAAAATTTTAATAGATTGTAATGATAACTTAAAATATACCTCTGTTAATCAAGAAAAAACTTATTTTTTTAACATCCGTTCTGGGAGTAAAGTAAGGTATATCAATTTTTCTGATTTCTAATGATATTTTTTAGGCTTTATAAATAGTGTTTATAGATATATTATTTAATGATAAGTGTCATCTTTAGACATGTTCTAGATTACTAAGGAATTACAATGAATGTAGGCCTAGACTTTGGTACTACTAATAGTCTGATTAGTTATTGGGATGACAATAGTAAAAATGTGGTCTTGTTCCAGTATAAAGATGCGGTAAGCACGCCTACGGTTGTCGCTTACGAGCCAAGTAATAATGAGTTTATAGGCATAGGCAGAGATGCGATTTCTTCTTGGGTTAATGATTACAATGTCAATCTAATCCGTTTTTTCAAAAACAATTTAAACAAAAATGATAGTAACAAATCAATTGAATATACAGCTGATTTTATTCGTGATTTATTGAGAGACTCTTCCGATAGCTTTGAAAAAAATGTAGGTGAAATTAATAATTTAGTTGTCTCTGTTCCTGAGCAATGGCAAAAACAGGCTAACAATAATGGTGCTAATAATCTATTAGCAGCGATTAACCAGATAGGTCTACCCATTAAACAACTTGTTAGTGAGCCTTTATCAGCTTTAGCTTATTTTATTTGGAAAAATAGAGAAATTGTTCGTGAAGAAAAGAAAATTTTGGTCTGTGATATGGGTGGAGGTACTTGTGATGTAGCCTATTGCACAGTTAAAGATACCCTAATTAAAGTCTTATCATTTGATGGTAGTGAAGATAAAGCAGGCGTTTATGATCTTGAGCAAATCTTAACTAACATATATAAAAGGCAAGGAAAAGAGGCGCTACTTGCTAGTGATGATTTTCGAAAAGGTGTTTGGGAGCTTGACGATGCCATCCAAAAAGATAACGTATGTAAAAAGATTGAAGAGAATTACCCTGATTATTTAGAAAACCCAGATGTCAATGATTTAGCATTATTCAAGTTCCAAAATGAAAATGTCTTTTCATCAGATGTGTACGGTGCTTTTCCATCTATAGAAATTGAGATTACGAAGTTATTAGATAAAATAAGATCCAACTATGGTGAGGATTTGAATTTTGACCATTTACTTTTTATTGGTGGTTTCAGTCACTACTTTTTAGTTAGAAATAGCATTCTTAGTTATTTTAATATGAAAGAGGATGACCCGAAAATTAATATTATTTCAAAAGTTGATACCCGAAGGGCAGTATCTTACGGAGCGGCTTTGATAGCAGCAGATCAGCTGAGTATAAAAGAATATTATGATCATACGATCGTATTTCAGCTCATTAATACACGTACCAAAGAAATAATAGAAAAAAATATGATTAAGGCTAATGATATTATTGTGCCTAATCAAGTTACTTGGAATGACGAGGTGAAGTGTTTTGTCTCTAATAGAAGCACTACACTTAAAGGCTATATCTTATTAAACGGAAGACATAAGAAAAAATTTGAAAAAAGGTTTGATGTGGTTCCTGAGCTGGCAGAAGGTTATTGCAATATTGGTGTTAAGTTAAACAGAGCTAATGTAGCTTGCTTAGTATTGAAAAATTCAGAGGACAGTAGCAAGACGATGGAAGTTAGCTTAGGCGACTTACTAGCCTAAACTATCGTTCCATAACTTAGGAGTATCTTATGCCAAATGATCTTAGTGTCCTTGTTAACAAGGTTATCGAAAAGTTTGATAGTGAAGTAGATAGTATAAAAGTCCTAGCAGATACCTCAGCTGAGGATGATGTAACGAAAATAAGCACTCTAATTGGTAGGCTGATTGCTGAAAACCAAAAACTGGTAACATGGCAACAGAGCTTCATAAATGAATTACAGAATAATAGCCATATTAAACAGTATCTTTCTCCAGGGATAGGAAGGCAACTCCTGAAACAACAGAAATCGGCTACCAGTAATAAGTCTGATCTAGAAAATGAAAATGACCTAATAAATATTAGAAAACAGGAAGTAGAAGAATTAGAGCGTAGTATAGCGCTTAAGAAGCAGCAACAGGCACATACAGAAGAATGGAATCAAAAAATTAGAGAATTAAAGTCCGAAATAGAAGAGTATAGGGATATCGAGAAACGATGCGATATGGGAGAGCTAACTCTATTAGAGAATAATTTATTAACACTTAAAACCAGTCTTTCTAGCAAAAAATTAAAACTTAAAGAGACTGAGAACAATATTATAGAGTGTGATGAGCAAATAAGAAACTTGGTAGACTCGATTCATAATAAGAGCCAAGAGTTTAGCGACTTAGATGGTGTAAGACAGCTAGAGAAAGATTTGAATAAAGTTATTTCTGAGTTTGAAAGTGGGTATGATAAGCAGCAAGTTGCTAATGTTGAAGCTTTGCGAGATCGTATTGATTTTACAAAGTCAGTTTCAGGATTGCAATTAACTAAGTACTCTTTAGATAAGCTTGACGATATTACTCATGCGTTAGATAAAATAGACGATGAAATAAGAAAACATATCGTTGCTAAAAATGATGGATGATTTGCTTAATATTGCAAGCTATCAACCACATGTCACAAATCTTGGCCCAGGAAAAAGGTTTGTCATTTGGCTACAAGGTTGTCCTTTCGACTGTAAAAACTGCATGTCTCAAGACTGGATTCCTTTTGAAGCCGCTAATCTCATTAGAGTCGATGATTTAATTAATGCGGTGATTCAAACTAAAGATATAGAAGGTATAACCCTCTCAGGAGGAGAGCCTATGATGCAGGCTGCTATGTTGACACTGTTCTTATCAGCAGTTAAGCGTCATAGGCCCACATTAACTGTGATTTGTTTCACTGGTTTCAAGCTGAAACAGTTAGAGTGGAATGCAGCTAAGCAACTGCTCTCACAGCTTGATGTTTTGATATCGGGTCTATATGTTGATTCATTGAATGACAATAAGGGTTTGAGAGGGTCATCAAATCAAGAAGTTGTTTTTCTAACAGACAAACTCATAGAGCATAAAAAAGCCTTTAACTCAGGGCCGCGGCAGTTAGAAGTGATAGTAGCTAATAGAGATATATTCATTACAGGAATGCCTGCTAAAGGTATTGACTTAAAGGAGATTTAATATGAGTGCTTTACATACGCTACAAGCAACTAATAATCGTTTACAAGCTGACATGAGAAAAATCCAAAGAAAAGTAACAAATGAAGCTGTTCAATTTCGTAGAGAAAAGCATGCGCTTGAAAGCTCGCTGAAAGCACAACAAAGTCATAATGCTAAAATCAATGCTGCAATGAAGCAGCAAAACGTCAAATCGAAGGAAAGTATTAGTCAGCTAAAAACCTCTATTAGAACTACACAAGATAATCTGCAAAAGCAATACCAAAAACAACAAGATGATTTTAATGAAAGGCTAAAAAAACAAAGTGAAAATTTCACTAGAAATTTAGCAATTCAAGAAGAAAGTTTCAAGTTGTCTTTAGATAATCAGAATGATGGTCTAAACCGTTATATGGAGGCTGAAGCTGAGCAGCGCCAAAATATGATATATGAGCTGAGTAATTATACAGATAACCATTTATCACAGATGCGTACAGAATATACTGAAATCGCGCAGCGTCAGCAATTTCAGATTAATGAAGTTAAAAGTGATATTCATAGGATGTTTGAGCAGCAGCATAAGAGCGCAGAGTTAGCTATAGATAGCTTGAAGGATTTGGAAGCATATATCCATAGTTTATTGAGTGACCAAGGTAGGCTAGTTAAGTCAGATTATGAGAGGTTTAAGCCTGGGAGGCTTGGTAATATAACCTCACGTATAGAATCAGCTAGAAGAATGCTAGAATCAAGTAACACTCAGGCAGCAATTGCTAATATAGAAGTAATTCATAATAGTTTAATTGATTTAGAGTTTGATGTGATGCAAGAGAAAAGTAAGTTTGATAATGAGTATGCTTTAACCATACTTGCCTATGAATACTTGATGGAATCAGCGAGACAAAACGAAATCATAGCACTTAAAGGTGATGCAGACTTAAAGCTCGATGAGTGGACCAATGGTAAATACAAAGCGATATTCGATAAAATTAATAATATAAAGTTGAAGGTTGAAGAAGGTTATAGAGAGTTAACTTTTAAAGATTTAGAAAGCCTGCAAAAAGATAAAGATGGACTAAGCGATGAATTGAAAGAAGTGATCAATGAAGGTATTAATAGAGTGCTTTCGTCACAACAAAGAAAGGATATGGCAGTAAGAATAGCACGAGTTTTACAAGCATATCATTTTGAGCCAAAAATTGCAGGGTACGATAAAAAAGATGAAAAAGAGTCTTATATGGTTGGTACTGCTCGCACTGCAGACGATACAAAAGTCACGGTAACTATAATACCTAATGAGACAACATTTGAAAATACCATTGCTATTAACACTGATCAACCTAACTATTTAAGAACTTTAGATGCTGATCATAGGACTAATGCAATTATTAATTCTTTGCAAGAAGCAAATATTGACGTCAGTAATAAGCAAAGTCTTCCTGCGCATGAAGCAGCCATGATGAATTGTTATGACAGTATTGAGGGTAAAGGTATACCCAAAGCCGTCTTGGAGAGAGTCAAGAGTATATCCAGGTAAGTAAAGTTATTAGCATTTGTTCTTATTAGGATAGCTGATAGTAGCTTGCCAAGACTTAGATTATGTTTGTAAAATTCTGGAGTTTTATTATTAATGGATAGACTAGTAGACGGACTACACTTAAAGAATGTTGAACCTTTATTTGTTTTTTATGGTGATACTAATGATCAATTTGTTGATAAGTCTTTAAAGTTTGTCAGTTTTATAGAAGCTCTTCATGCTCATTGTTTTTCAATCGGCTATGAGCGAGTAATATTTTATAATAATATTGATAATATTTATTTTATCGATCAGCAGTCACGTGACTTACTGAATAATCCAAAAGCACACGTATCTATAGTTAATAAAAATAAAGTAGCTACTGAAAAGAAAATATTATTAAAAAACCAAACTTCACAGAATAATAGTTTCGATGATATTTTTGGCACAGGGCCATTGGATGATTTACAGAATGTAGACTTGTTTTCAGTTGAAGAGAACCAGCCTGAGATACCAGCTAATGATAGGTTGTTTCGAGGTGGAGAGGAAGTCTCTGGTAAGTATCATTATAATACTATCGATGACGCAGAAGCAGTTCGAATAATGGATACAGCTATTCAGGATCAAAATATAAGGACAGTTTTGGTAATTGATAATTTTGATAGATATACTGCTCAAACTGCTCAATTGAATAATTTCTTTAAACAATGGTCTGAAATTGATCAGTCTAAAAATATTAATAAATGCCTAGTGATTATCCCTGAATCAAGACTAGAAGACTTAGGACGTAATACTCACTATACGGATTACCCAATAATTCAGAGCTTACTAACAAAAGGTAATTGTCTTAAGCAGATTAATAAACCTAAAGACGACGAGTTAAAAAGGTTAATACAGTACTATCATTTAAGACGTAATAAAGATATTGATTGGCGCGATCTAAAGTCATTATTAATGGTAATGAGGTCACAGCAGTTAAGAGTTCGAGATTGGATTAGCTGCTTTGAAGATGATGATCTCTTAGATATTAGCTTTTCTTCAATACAGAGGCTTGCAGGTAAGAAAAATAGTTTGAACCCTAAAGCGTTTAATGTAAACAGCAAAACTCCTCAAGAAGAGTTGAGTAGCCTAATTGGTATGCAGGAATTAAAAGATACTATTGATAAAATAGTTGCTGACAATAATAACCCCTCTCCAGTAAATAAAACACGACGCCATATCGTATTTAGAGGTAATCCTGGCACAGGAAAGACTATAAGCGCGAGAATTATTGCTAGGATTTTGCAGCAAGAAGGCGTTTTAAGCTCTGGTCATCTAATAGAGACGGATGGCTCAGGTCTTATTGCTCAATATGTAGGTCATACTCGGGCAAAAGTTAATGAGCTTTGTGATAATGCGTTGTGAGGAGTTCTATTTATTGATGAGGCATACTCTATTGCTAAGGGAGCTGAATCTGGTGGCAGTAGTTTCTCTCAAGAAGCTGTTGATACGTTGCTTAAGCGCATGGAAGACGATAGAGATGATTTAATAGTTATTTTGGCAGGGTATTCAGATGATATGGATAACTTGTTAAAGATGAACGAGGGCTTTAGTAGCCGTATTGGCTACACTGTTGATTTTAAAGACTATACACCAGAACAGTTATTTGAAATTGCCAACAAGTTCTCCATTAAGCCGTCAGCTTTGGATTTCAGCGAAGAACTTATAGTAGGTCTAAGAAATGTTTTTAAATATTTATATGACAGTCGTGAGAAAGGGTTTAGTAATGCAAGAATGGTTGAAAATATAATTCAAGATACTATCTCTAACCATAATACATATTGCCAAAAAAATAATATTTTAGTTAAAGATATAGCTAATACTTCCGTTCAAAGCTCTTGTTTACCTGAAAAGTATGTCGACTTTGCTAATCCTGAGTATTCAGAAAACCTACTTAAGCAGTCAATGCAAAACCTTAATCAAATGATTGGATTGCAGTCTGTAAAGCATAGCGTTAATAGTATGGTGAAGTCTGTTCAGGTTAATCGTATCCGCGCTGATATGAATAATAATGAGCATTTATATGCCGGGCATTTCTTGTTTAAAGGAAATCCCGGTACAGGTAAAACGACGGTTGCTAGAGAGTTTGGTCTTATATTAAAAGCTTTAGGGATGTTGAAAAAAGGTCATGTAGTCGAAATACAGGGAGAGGACTTAGTTGGTAGCTATGTTGGTCAGACTAGTGACCATGCTGAAGCAGTTATAAAGTCTGCTCTAGATGGAGTTCTGTTTATCGATGAGGCCTATGGGTTAGCTGGAAATCCAAATGACAATTCAGATTTTTTTGCATCTGCTCAAAATAAATTGCTAAAGCTTATGGAAGACTATAACCATAGACTAGTAGTCATAGCGGCTGGCTACCCTAAAGATTTAGATAGGTTTATTGATAGTAACGCTGGTTTTAAGAGGCGTTTTAGTAATGAAATTATTTTTGAAGATTATAATGCTGATGAACTTTTACAAATAATCCAATCTAAGGCAGAGAAGTTAGAATTTACTATAAACGAAGATGCTCTACCAGAAATTTCGGGTTACCTTGAGTACATTAAGCGACAAAGTAAAGATAGCCAATTTGGTAATGCCGGAGAGGCTCTAAAAGTCTGGAATACGTTACGAAGCTTTTTAGATGACCGTATATATGAAACACAAGAAGAGTTATCTAAAGAAATTGTAATGACAATCACTACATTGGAAACGGCAAAGCTACCTATGCCTGACTTATATAGACAAATAAATAATCCAAACCATCTCGAGAATGCTTTAGAAGTTTCAATGAGAAATATTAATGAAATGATAGGTTTATATGAGGTTAAGAGATATATAAACGGTCTTGTAGATAGTTTAAATTTAGAAAAAGTCAGAGGAAGTAAAGGCTTGGCTACTGCAGGTGCGCAAAATATTGGACATTTCTTATTTGCTGGAAGTCCTGGTACTGGAAAAACAGTTGTTGCTAGAGAATTTTCTAAGATTTTGTATGCTTTAGGGCTAACTAAAAAAAACAACCATGTTATAGAAATACAAGGTGAAGATTTAGTTGCAGGGTTTATAGGACAAACTTCTAGTCATGCTCAAGAGTTAATAGAGTCAGCATTTGGAGGAGTTCTATTTATCGACGAAGCTTATGGTTTGGTTGGTAATAATAATCAAGGTGGTGACTTTTTTAAAACGGCCCAAAATAAGCTTTTGAAATATATGGAGGACCACAGCGATAAATTAGTTGTCATAGCAGCAGGTTATGAGGAGCAGCTTGAAGAGCTGTTAACTACTAATCCTGGGTTCCCAAGTAGATTTACTAACCATGTAACCTTTAATGATTATAGCGTTGAAGAGCTCTTGCAGATACTTCACTTATATGGAGAAAAAGAAGGCTATATTATTGAATCTGATGCGTCAGGTTTATTAAAAGATTATATCCAGAACCTAAAAATGAGTATACCTCAAGGTCAGTTTGGCAATGCAAGGGTAGTTAGGAATATATGGAATAGCTTGAAGATGATTCTAAACAGACGATTATCAAAATTAGATTTAGAAAGTATAACTGATGAAAAAATGATGACAATAATATCGCAGGATGTTAATGAGCTTGTAAGGCAGTCATCCGGTAACCCTCCCAAACCTAAGACACCTAACAAATAGAGTTAAGCTGCGTGGTTTAGTTTCTGTATTTGTGCAAAGCTGCTATTGATGATTATATCTGGGGCTATTATCAAATAGCGAGACTGTAATATTTTAATGGTTAATTACCACTAGTAGAAAAGAGAAAAGCTACTTTAATCAAAATATTTTAGCAGTTGTCTTAAATTAATTGACACGTGCATGTGTAGATTGGTCAATATATAGATAAATTACTACCTGATTTTATTATCTATGATTATGGAAACTAAACTCAAAATATATAATGACGGTAATACTACGATTGTTAAATCTATTTAAAAGAATTGTAAATAATTTCAACAACTAATCAAATCATTTGAGGGAATGGCAGTATGGATACAATAAAAATAGATAGTGATTTAGTATCGAGGATTATTGAGCTAAGCCAAGATGATGCGATTACAAGTAGACCAAAAGGTGTTGAAGAGCTTTATGAAGAGTTTTTAAGCAAGTTTCCAAAAAAGAAAATAACGGAATTAACTCAGGAGCAATACTGCTTAGGTCATGGATCTATCACAGATAATTATTGTCGATGGATAGAGCGCGGTCTACAGCCTATATTTGGTCGTTATATGCCGGGCACGGCAAAAGGGCATCTACTTTATCTACAAAAAGATGGAACACTATATAAACATCAAAGCTTGAGCGACCTAAGTGACGATGATGCATTGAGTTATGTTCTTAATATACATCAAGTGATAATCGATGCTGACGTGAACACTGATATCACTTGGATTGATGAAGATAATGAGGTATATGATCGCGCAGGTGTGGAGCCTAGATGTGTTATGGGAGCGGGACGTCGTGCTCGCTTAGTATCTATATACAATCCAAACATTATCCTACCTATTTCCTCTACTGTTCATATCAAACATTTTCTGAAAGCGTTCGGTCTCCCAGAATCGGAAATACCTCCTTATAAGAATGTGATCCAACGCTTATTAATGCTCACTGATATATATCAATCTATCAAAAAACACCATGATTTAGAGATAACCCCGCATCAGTTTATGTCAGTTCTGTATAGTGATAAGTTGGGCATTAAACCAAAGAAAGTGACAATTGAGGCTAGTTCCAACGATGAATTAAATGAGAGGTTAATCACAAATGTTTCTAATTATAGTTCTCTTAATCAGATTCTATATGGACCACCAGGTACAGGTAAAACCTACTCAACCACATGGCGAGCTGTCAGCTTAGCAGATCCCGAATGGTATTTTGAGCTGGAAGAACAAGATTTAGATCCTGATGATCAGAGGAATGTTATTAAAGAAAGGTACGATGAGCTCGTATCAGAACAGCGTATAGCTTTTACTACCTTTCATCAAAGCTTTGCTTACGAGGACTTCGTTGAGGGAATTAGAGCAAAAACCGATGATGACACAAAGCAAATTTCCTACGATATAGAAGACGGGATATTCAAACAGATTGCAGACCGTGCGGCCAACATAGTTACTAGAAATAAAATAGAAGGATTAGCAGAAAAACCAAAATTTTGGAAGATATCATTAGGTGATTCAGATCAGAAAGAGCTACGTAAGTATTGCTTTGATAATAATGAGGCTCGTATAGGTTGGGGATATACGGGTAACTTAAAGGCTAATTTATCAGAGCGTAGTCAACAGGAAAGAGAATATTTAAATGGTATGGGTAGTAATGATAGGTCTTCTATTAAAGATTTTTCCGAAGACATTAATATTGGAGATGTGTTACTTTGCCTTAAGGATCAAAAAACTGTACGAGCTGTTGGTATTGTCACGTCAGACTATATATTTGATACAAGCTTCAAGGGGCTCGCAGAGTTTCACCATACTCGTAAGGTAAACTGGATTCTGCGAGATATTAATTTTGATATATATACCTTAAATAACAATACAAACTTAACTCAGAAAACTTGTTATAAAATTAATAGATTTACGTGGGATGATTTAGCTAAAAGTTTGGAGCATCAAGATTACTCGCTAGATAGCCAGTCTATAAGTAACTTGCCAAAAGCTTCAAACAATCACGTACTAATTATCGATGAGATCAACCGCGGAAATATATCTCGTATTTTCGGTGAGCTTATTACATTACTTGAGCCTGATAAGCGTAAAGGTGGTACAGATGCGCGCGAAGTTATACTGCCTTATTCAAAATTACCGTTCTCAGTCCCCTCAAATCTTTACGTGCTAGGCACTATGAATACCGCTGATAAATCTCTTGCACAGCTAGATTTAGCATTACGCCGACGATTTGATTTTATTGAGCTATTACCTAAGCCTGAACTTTTAGATGGCATAACAGTTCATGGCATTGCTGTATCTGAAATATTAACAGTAATGAATCAGCGTATTGAAGTGCTATTAGATCGCGAACACACTATAGGTCACTCGTATTTTTGGTCTTTGAAAGACTTGGATTCAGATGCCGAAAAAGAAATTGAACTAGGTAATATTTTTAAGAGACGGATTATCCCTTTACTGCAAGAATATTTCTTCTCGGACTGGGAGCGTATTGGTTGGGTGCTGAATGATCCTAGTAAGCATACATCAGAGCAGTTTGTTCAAACTGGGAAGATAACTCCGACCATTAGCGAGTTATTCCATAGTAGTATTAAAGGTCTAAACGATCGTCGTTACATTATCAATGAGACTGCTTTTAACAACCCTGAATCCTATAGGAAAATTCTAAATCAGACTCAGCCTGAATCTTTGGATGGCGAAGGATGATTCAAGTCAGAGAATATGCTCAGCTGACTACAGATAAGACAGCATGTCCTAGTTTAGATTTAGCTATTATCAAGCAAGAAACATTTGATTGGCTAGTAGAGTTAAGTGAAAAAGAGAGCTATGGACGTTTTATTACTTATAAGCGTCCACAATACTTGCAGCTAGATTCTTATGTAGGTTATTTAGAAAGTTCTTGTGGCGAAGGTGTTGAGATACTGCCAAAGACAGGGTTAGGTTTACAGGAGCCAGACAAGAGCAGAGCTGTCTTATGCAAAATGCTAAGCTCTGTATTAAATTTATCTCATAAAGAAGCTCAATCTGCCAGTCTTAATCGAATGGACCTACCTATTCATGAGTGGATATACTCCCAGTTTTTATATCTGTTAAAGGAGTTGGTAGCGTCTGGGCTCAGATTTGACTATCAAAGAATCGAAGAAGAAAGTAGATTTATTCGTGGCCAGCTTGATATTACAGTTCAACAAAGGCAAACGGTTGGTCGAGCTCATCTTTTTCATATTCGTCATGATGTCTATCATCCAAATCGACTTGAGAATCAATTAATTAAAACGGCATTGGATTACGTACAGCAGCACTGTAGAAGTTCTGAGAACTGGCGACTGGCTAATGAGCTCTCACACATCTTAGAGCCTATAACGAGTCTTAGAGAGCCTTTAAAATCAATGCCTAAATGGTCAGACATCAAAATATTGCAATCCTACCGAGCGATAAAGCCATGGTGCCAACTAATACTTGAAAAGCTTAATCCAAACTTTCAAAAGGGAGAGCACCGGGGTATTGCATTGTTATTCCCAATGGAAATTTTGTTCGAGAAGTATGTAGCAAGCTGCCTACGACGAGATATCAAAGCTCCCTGGCAACTAACAACACAAGCTTCTAGTAAGTACATGGTGAATGACCGAGAAGGTTTAAAACCGCGCTTTCGATTGAAGCCTGATCTATTAATCAGTAAAGAAAGAAAAAATTACCATGTACTTGATACCAAATGGAAGTTAATAAGCTTCAGTGACAGTGATAACAACTCTAATATCAGTCAGTCGGATATTTATCAATTATTTGCTTATGGTCATAAGTATTTGGATGGTTGTGGAGACATGATGCTTATTTATCCTAAACATCATCAGTTCGAAACACCTTTGGAGTGTTTTTATTTAGCAGAAGAATTGATATTGTGGGCCATACCATTTTGTATTGAAACTGAGAAAATGGTTATCGGTGAATGGGTAGAAGGGTTTCCATCTTTAACTCAAGTTTGAAATTGTAGTTCATACAGATTTCATTAATAAATCTGCTTAGGTCGTTCTTAGCATCTTTTCTCACTTTGCTAAAAGAATGGTAAATGATGACTGACTTCGAACCACCGACATTCTGCGTGTAGACCAGACACTATAACAACTGCGATAATTAAATATTACTATAAATACTATTGTATATAGGAAGAATAATCTAGGATAGACAGCCCCAAAACTCTTGCTTGATAAGGTTCTATCAATTTGATATAGAAATTTTGACAGTGCAAGTACTAATTATTATTAGAATAAGCTACTGTGCTTTTAGAGGATTGTTATAGTGCCCACTGCAGAATTTCAGCTCAACTTCTTAAGACGTATTCAGTGGCTGCTGGAGTCTGGCTCTTATACCTCGACCTATAAATTTGCCTTATTAATGGCAATGGTTAACCTAACTATAGAGTCTGGGGTTAGTGACGACAGAGAGTGCAGTATTTCTTATCATCAGTTTGCAGAGCAATTTATACAGCTTTACTGGACACAAGCATTACCATACTCAGATCAAAGTAGTGATTCTGTACTCAGACAAAGCAGTACAAAAGGTCAGGCTAGTGTCATTAATGGCATTCTAAGCTTGCAGAATAATACTAAGACCACCAGTCTAACCATAGCCCGTATACAAAATACTGGACTCTGGCAATCAACTATCAAAGATATTGCCTCAACTATCAAAAAATATCCTGCAAAATATCTGCAAAGTGCAGAAGATAAAGTTAGCCGTGAGTTCTTATATATTTATGACGCCAAAGAAAAAATAATAACTTTAAAGCCTGGCATTGCATACTGCTTTACACGTTTTAGTAAGATAGTTAACAAGCTCTGCCAACAATATTGGACAGAGTTCGTGCGTAAGAACCGTCACAATCAACCTTACTTTAGCGATGATGTTGACCTGCAAAAATTTCTATTTCATCAATCAAGACAAAACTTAAAAGTCTTGGAGTCTATATTAATTGATACTCAACAAGGGCAGTGCTTCTATTGTCATAAAAATTTAAAAAACAATATTGAAGTCGATCATTTCATTCCCTGGTCGAAATACCCCATTGATACCACTCATAACTTTGTACTCACTGATCATAGCTGCAACAACAGTAAACGTGATTATCTTGCTGAAGAGCTATTTTATGAGAAGTGGTTAGAACGCAATCAACGACACGGCCATACGATTGAACAGCAAGCAAAAACCATAGGCTTTATAACCAACCAGCAACGCTCAGAGACGATTAGCCAGTGGGCTTATCAAATAGCGGTAGAACATGATGATTTGGTCTGGTCGCCAAAACAAAGTATAAAATTAAGAACTATTAACCCTGACTTGCTACCTATGCTTAGGTACTAATAAGTAAACCCGTTATTATCTACTGGATTAAAATGAAGACTATCGAAGTTGTTGCAGCTATTATTGTTGATGATGGGAAAATACTTTGCGCTCAACGTGGCAAAAATAAGCTAGATTATCTTTCTGAGAAGTTTGAGTTCCCAGGAGGAAAGCTAGAAAATAATGAAACGCTAGAACAAGCATTAGCTCGTGAGATCAGAGAAGAGCTTAATATGCCAATTAGCGTTGATCGTCTCTTACTAACGGTTGAGCATACTTATCCAGACTTCAAGATTATTATGCATAGCTTTATTTGTTATACGCAAAGCCGTGCTTTGGTATTGAATGAACACTTACAAGCTCTTTGGTTAACTATAGCAGAGCTTGATGCGCTGGATTGGGCTGCTGCCGATATTCCAATCGTAGAGCAGCTCAAGGCCACTATGTAATGAATAATAAACTTCAAGAGTTACAAAGTGCGCTGATCTCTGGTTTCATAGATCATACCCAAGCTTCGAAACATGCTTTTAAACCGGAATTAATCGTTAATGATGGACAAGGTAGAAAGGTTCTAACTTCAATTAATTCGCATTTGCAGTTCTGCGATAAGTTTTGGTTCTCTGTTGCATTTGTCACCACCAGCGGTATCGCTTGTCTAAAGCAAGAATTGATGGAACTTGAAAGAAAAGAGATTCCTGGACGTATACTTGTTTCGCAGTACCTCAATTTTACCCAACCAGAAGCATTACGTGAACTACTGAAGTTTAAAAATTTAGATGTTCGAATTGCAACAAATTCTAATTTCCATGCGAAAGGATATCTATTTAGTTCATCTGACATCCATCATTTAATTATTGGCAGTAGCAACTTAACAGCTAATGCCCTAACGTCAAACAAAGAGTGGAATTTGAAGGTAAGCTCTAGCAATACTGGTTCTCTTTCTCAACAAGCTATACGTGAATTTACGCAAGAGTTTGACTCTGCATTGCCTGTAACATCGGATTTTATTGAGCGTTACGAACTAATATACCAGCAAGCCAAAGCACTCTCTCAGCAAATAAAACAAGAGTGTAGTCAGGAGTCTGAAAACTCTATTGAACCGAATAAGATGCAGCAAGAAGCACTGGGAAACCTGATAGCGTTGCGGGCAGAGGGTAAGAATAAAGCATTGTTAATTTCTGCTACTGGGACCGGGAAAACGTACCTTTCTACCTTTGATGCACTGAATGTTAATCCTAAACGCTTACTGTTTATCGTTCATCGCGCCAATATAGCTAAAAAAGCTTTAAAGACCTATCAAACCATTTTTAAAAATGATAAAACATTTGGTTTGTATAGTGGTCAATCAAGGGACTTTGAGAGCGATTATATATTCTCAACCATACAAACTCTTTCTAGAGAAAATCATTTGGCAAAATTTGCTCCTGATGCATTTGATTACATTGTCATTGATGAAACTCATCGTGCTAGCGCCTCATCGTACCAAAAAATATTAGATCACTTTACCCCTAAGTTTCTTTTGGGTATGACGGCAACCCCAGAGCGGACCGATGACAGCGATGTGTTTGAGATTTTTGATCATAACATTGCCTATGAGATTCGTTTACAGAAAGCGCTGGAAATGGATGTTTTAGTACCATTCCATTATTACGGTGTGACGGATTTGAGTGTTGATGGCGAGTCTATAGATGACACCTCAATGCTCAATCTACTTATCAGAGAAGATCGTGTTAAGCATATCCTTCATTATATTGATCGCTATGGCTGTGACAATGGTGATGTTCGCGGCCTTGTGTTCTGCTCTAATATTCAAGAATGTAAGGCTTTGGCTGATATCTTTAATATGCACGGTTTACCATCCATTGCATTGACTGGGGAAAACTCAGAAGAACAACGTGATCGTGCAATAGAACGTTTAGAATCCTGTAATTCAGTAGATAAGCTTGATTACATTTTTTCTGTTGGCATTTTTAATGAAGGTATTGATATTCCCTGCATTAACCAGATTGTTATGCTGCGCCCAACAGAGTCGGCAATCATTTTTGTTCAGCAGCTAGGTCGCGGTCTAAGAAAAGCACAAGATAAAGATTATCTCACCGTCATTGATTTTATTGGTAACTATAAAAATAACTTCATGGTACCCATCGCCCTATACGGTGACGAATCATATAATAAGGATACATTGCGTCGTTTATTATCTAGAGAAAGTTGTTTTATTCCTGGTTCATCGACGGTAAGTTTTGACAGAGTAGCAAAAGAGCGCATTTATCAAGCGATTGATACTGCTAATCTACAAACCAAAAAAGATCTATTGAAAGACTATAACTTACTTAAATACAAGTTAGGTTATGCACCTATGATGATGGACTTTATTCGTCATGGCTCCCGCGATCCTCTCTCGTATGTGGAATATGCTAAATCTTTTTATCATTTTGCAAAGCAGCAGGAAAAAGATGCCCTACTGGCTCTAAATGATAATGAACTGAAATTGATTAGCGCCTTCTCAAAAGATATTAATAACAGTAAGCGTATTGAAGAGAGCTTGGTGCTAAAAGCTCTTCTTGTAGACGAAGTTATTACGGTTAATGCTTTGGCGTTGACTATAAAAGAGCGATACGGTTATAAGATGAACACTAATGTCGTACCGTCAGTAATTAACAACCTTAACTTAGGTTTTGTGACAGAAAAATATGAAAAGGAATTAAAGCCTGTAGGTGAGATTTATGGTTTTAATGTGGTTGAATTAAAAGAGGGTACGTTCTGTTGGCATCCTGACTTCTTAGTTTATTTAGCCAACGATACCTTTGTGCATTTTCTAATAGATAATACAGATTACGCTATTCATCAGTACAGTGAGCAGTTTAAGCTGTCTGACTTTGTCGATGGGTTTCAGTTATATCGCAAGTATTCACGTAAAGATGTTTTCAGGATTTTAAATAAGTCAGTTAATCCTCTCGCTCAGAACGTTGGTGGGTATATGGTTAGCCAAGATAAAACTAATTGTCCTATCTTTGTGAACTATCATAAATCTGAGGACATTGCTGACACTATAAAATATGAAGATGATTTCATTAACGAGTCTGTATTTAGTTGGATGTTTAAGTCGAGACGAACGTTAAACAGTCCAGAAGTACAGTTATTCAAAGCGTATCATAGTGAATTTCGTATTCCTTTGTTCATTAAGAAACACAACGATGAAGGTAATGATTTTTATTATATGGGTAACATGTCACCAAGAGCTGAAAGCTTTGAGCAAACTACTATTTCTGGCGTTTCTGTTGTGAAAGTCGAGTTTGATATGCATACAGAGGTTCGAAGTGATATCTATAAGTACCTAATTGATGGGTAGAAAAATTGAGTGTTATCGCTTGATGGTTTTGAATAGTTATTCTAACCTGATAAGCCAATTCTATAATAAGCTTATCAGACTAGATTTTTTTAGTGATAAAGAATGCATTAGTATTTATACCGACTCTAATACTTGCTGGCAAGCTTGAGCTAAATAAGGATCAACCGTATCTTGTTTCAGCAGCCATTTTAGATAGCCAGCACCTTCAGAACTAGCTGCTAAACCTGCAATGGCCTCACCCTTATGCTTACCAAAACTTAAGTGCGTGGGTATACGCGCCATTTCACTAAACTCATATAAGCTTTCCACATCACTTATCTCATGACCTTGGCTATTAGCCAAATCAATCAGACTACCAAGCACTAGTTCAGTGAAGTAGATGTCAGCAATAGCAGCATGAGCATCTCTTGCTTGAGCGCGCGCTATATCACGGTGAAAGTGATAGAGGAGAGATACTAGCTTATGACTCTCAAGCGTAGGAAGCAGGAAGTTAGCCATCGCATTGGTGCATATCAGATTAGGAGTATGAGTAACGCCAGCATTTTTAAGAACGGCCATATCAAAATCAATATTATGACCAATCAAGTAATCAACACTGTTAGGTAGTCTAAAATCTGTGTGAGGTGGCTCATCTGCTACATCCTCATCACAGATATGTGATATTGCCATAGAGCCTAAGCTGATTTCTTTTAGAGGGTTGAAGCGCTTGGCTCTCGGCGCCTGCAATACATTTACCTTACCATTAATGACATCAACAATAGAGTAGGCGGCCTCAGTCATGTGCGGTTCAACAAGCCCTGTAGTTTCAGTGTCGAGTATATATGTGGTCATAATTGGCCTTGATAAATATTATGAGGAGCTTAGCAGTCTGCTATAGGTAGTTCTATTATATCAGCCTATCAATTGATTAAAAACTCCATGCAAAATGAGGACACGCCCTAATCGTGAATAACATCCTATGTATGTCGTAAATACATGCTTAAAAACACCATACCCAACTATATCTTAGACTTTTAGTTTAATGCTTCCTTCAGGAAGCAAAGGGACAAATCCGCCATAATCCACATCTTTATGAATTGTCATTGTAATTACCCCCAACAATGACAACGCTCAGCGATAGAAACTCTTGTAAAAATCATAAAAAAACTGCTTAGCTCTTAACTTTAAGGACTAAGCTGTTCTACAGTTTTTGAATACCAGTATTTGAGCCTCTATCGATGCCTGATACCTGTTATCTGATAAAACAACAGTTACGAGGTAATGTGGTTAAGCATTGTTTTTCAAATACTCTAACATGGTGTCTGCATCTGATACTTCAAAGGGGTCTGTTGGGCAGTTGTCGCCAAAATCAGCTTCCTTAAACACTTTTTTGATTGCTTTATTATCGACATACATTGAATAACGCCATGAGCGCATACCAAAGCCAAGATTACTCTTATCAACCAGCATGCCCATTTTACGAGTGAATTCACCATTGCCATCAGGAAGCAAGAAAACGTTTTCACGGTTTTGCTTGAGACCCCATTGGTACATGACGAAGGCATCATTGACAGAAATGCAAACGATTTCATCTACGCCTAACGCCTTAAACTTATCATAAAGCGCTTCATAACGAGGTAGATGACTGGTCGAACAAGTTGGCGTAAAGGCACCTGGTAGTGAGAACACAACCACTTTTTTATTGGCAAATAACTCATCTGTGCTTAAGTCTTGCCATTTGAATGGATTGTCTCCTCCGATAGATTCATCACGAACACGAGTCTTGAAAGTCACATCAGGTACATGGGTAATCATTATTTACTCCGATTTAGGTTATTGTCTTTTTGTTTTCGAAATGATTCATTTATATACTAATAGTTATAGCAGGCCATAAGCAAATCTTTAAGCTTATCTATACTAGATCTCTTGCATAAGTCATCGCTAGCGCTTGCAACTCTATGAGTGGAAGTCAATAGGAATGGTAGTTTTTCAAGAGATCTAATGTAAGCTAATTGATCCTTAAGAATTCAGATGATTGCCATGAGTCTAGTTATTACAAGCTTAAGCTTATTATAAGTGCTTTATAAACCATTCAGCTGCTTTTTGACTTGTTTCGTCAAAATGTTCTTCGTAAACAGAGTAATGACCACCAGATACAGTGACTAATTCTTTATTTGTGCTAGGAATTTTTTCAAAAGCTTCTTGTTGTAAGTTAGTGGGTGTGGTTGTGTCATCACTAGCGATAATCATCATAAAAGCAGTATCTTCTATACGATAAATATAAGACTCAGGCTCATAAGTTTGTGCCAAATCTAAAGAGGCGACAGTGGTAAAGTTTTGCCAATTAGGACATCTTTCTGCCTGTTTACTCATATAGCTGTATGAAGCAAAATCAGAGTAGGCGCAAGACTGACCATCATTACTAACGGTTTTTATAATCTCAGTATCTATTCCATGCTCTCTGCTTAATCGAGCTTGCGTGAATCTTTGAGCTCTTTCAACCAAATCATCTTTAGTGAGTGTCTCCTGTTTAGCTTTATAACCTGAAATGGTTGGTACTTGCGAAACGGCTACTTTGACACGAGGATCTATTCCCGATACTGAGATGACGTGACCACCCGCGTAACTGGATCCCCAAAGCCCAATTCTTTCACTGTCTACTTCTGGACGTTGTTGTAAATAATCGATAGCGCTTCTAAGGTCTTCAATTTGTTGATGAGGATCTAGATGTTGCCTAGGTTGACCGGTACTAGCGCCTAGGTTGCGAAAGTCTATGGTCAGACAAATGATATCATGCCGAGTAATGGTTTGAGCATAATCCTCTAAATCGCCACCTGCAGTCATTGCCCACCCATGAGCCAATACCACACCTGGTAATTCGTTAGTTGTGTGGTTTGAAGGCAAATATAAAGTCCCACGAATAGTATCTCCATGTATAGGAAATTCAATTTTTTCGCTAATTAACTTATTGCTACTCATTTTTATTAATTCCTTTAAGAGATATGGATTGATATTATGTCTATGCTAGGTTAAAGCGCTACCCTAGCTTTTTAAACTAGTTGTCACCAACACCATCCAAAAATTGAGTGACAGTTTCTGATACATCCGAGAGAGGGTTTTCACTAACGTCGATTTGTTCTAAGGCTTTTAGGGCAGTAATACTATCAGGCAGACTTTGTAGACCATTGTGATAAAGCCCAAGACTTTTTAATTGACTTAGATTGCCTATAGAACTTGGCAGGACTTCAAAATCAGAAGCACGTACTTCTAATTTTTCAAGGTTTGTTAGATTTCCGATACTCTCAGGCAAAGCCTTCAAATATTCATTGGCATACAACTCAATACTAGTAAGCTTGCTTAGATTGCCAATAGAATCTGGTAAGTGCTGAACTTTTGATCCTCTCATATCAAAATGGGTAAGTGATGATAGATTCCCGAGCTCATCAGGAAACCTCTCTAAGCTTTTTGAAAAAATATTAAGCGCTTTAAGATTTTTCAGTTTACAAAGCACCTTTGGGAATTTAGTGAAAGCGCAGTCCATATAAACCAGTGTCTCTAAGTTCTCTAATTGAGCAATCTCCTCTGGCAACTTATTAAAACCTCTGAGTCTAAGATACTTTAGATTTTTTAAATGGCCTATAGCGCCAGGTAATGGCTCAGTGGACTCACTTTCGCTTTGTAGTACTGGTTTATTATCAATATAGCTATAACTCGTAGACTTTCCATATCCCAAATCAAGTCGCTCTAATTGACGTAATGCTTCAGGCTCACGAGGGACGCTGCTGTCAGAACTGCCTTCTATATTATGGTTATCAATCCAATCCCATATCTCTGTCATCCAGTCTTCAACGTGAGTATCTTGGTTGCGAGTAGTATTGTTATCTTGATTGGTTTTATCGCTATATGCTTTCATAAGGTTACCTTTTAATACCTGTTAAATAATGATGGTTAAATGAGGTGAATGCATTCAAATTTTTATCTGGTTTTATTGTTATGTGTCAAACTGCTGGACAGTTGGGCACAGTAATAAAACCAAGGTAGGCCATATTTTTGACTTAGCTTGGTATACCAGTGACGGAGACTGATAAAGGTCTATGAAGCTGTTTGGAGGGTTTGCTTAAAAAAACGGAATAACAGAAAGCGCTCATAAGACTCAATAGCTGAGTATGAGGAGAATGATTGATAAGGGTAAAGTTTGGAAGCAATCGACTAGAAGTAGTCATAAAGAAATCTCCTGTTGCTCTGTCTGTGTCAAATTGAAACGACACAGTCACCTTACAGAGCGAAAAGGAGTTGTGCGTTTTACCAGTCTTTGTTTTTCATCGCGCTGGAAGTAGCGGTAAACCCACGATGTTTTTTTATGATAGCAAGCGGTTTAGCATTTGTCAAAAGTGAAGTAACTGGATTTTTATGTTCGATTAAAAAAAGACTATGTCTAAGTGTCTCTTTGTTTCGATGTCGAATATGAGTGTGGTCATAATGGGCCTTTTAAAAATTGGTATCTATTATTCAGCATACATCGCCCTCAATCGAAAAGACATAGACTCATCAGTGAAGCTTTGACTGTAATAGAGCTCTGTACCATGATAAGACGATTCAATAGCGTCTGATATATGAGATAACTCATCTAATGAAAGGCTTTGACTGCATTCTGGATTGACGAATATTCCTTTAATGTTAGCGGCACTAGGCAGCTTGCATACTAACTGCTGTGTGGCTTTTTCAATCAAACCTGATGCACAATCACCGGTTGCGATCGTTTGAATAAATCTAAATGAATGGCTGCACTCAAATAGACTTTTAATATCATAAGCATTCAAACAAATGTGATAACGTGGAGAGTAGACATCTAGCAGCTTGATGACATCTTCTACGTCGTCCGGCTGACATCTGATAATACCTTTGATGACATCTAAATGTTTAAATAAGTATTTACATTCACTTTCATCTGTTTGTATGCCTACTAAAAAATCAGCCCTTGCCTTTTCTTTAAGCGCCAATAGTGTTTGCTCATTCCAATCATCCCTGGTCATAAAGTAGCCGATAATAGAGGGCGAAAAATGATCGATGTTTGGTCGGTATAAGGCCGCAACAGATACCTCTCTCCAATCTGACTCTCCATTACAGACGTCTCTATTACCTTGAAGCAGCTCGTGGTGAGACACACTGTCCGATTTTACATTCTGCTTATCCAGCAACTTCTGGTTTTCTAAAGGCTCTTGAGTGCTGTGTTTCATAATGGTGTCATCCATGGTGTTATATGATGGAGAAAGCGCATATATGGAATATCTGCTGGTATCTGTAAAGGGCACACATAACCACAGTACTCGCATACAACATCGTCTAAATAAGCAAAACACTCATCGATTGTCTCGAATACTACTTGCGCGCTAATCGCATACTTCTCGCAAAGCACCTTTACGTGTTTAATAAAATGTAAAAGTAATTAATAACTATTCATGAATAGCAAAACGCACTTATTGTGGACATGCGACTTTTTTATCTGACTTATTAATACAAACCGTTTGCTGATTGATAGTTGCAACTTCTGCCACACCATCCCAAAATATAAAATAATTGGCAGCCATAAAGTTAGAACTATAACGTTCGACATTACTATCAGCATATTTAAAAGGAATGATGGTTTTATTCGTGCCATTGATGAAGCCCCATTTATTACCTTTTAGGACGCCAGCGATTCCTTCTTTAAATGGACGTATTTCATCATAAACAAAGGGTATAGCGACTTTACCTGTCTTAGTGATATAGCCCCATTTACCCGCCTTTGTCATACCAGCCAGACCTTCAGAGAAACCATATGCACCCCCAAAGTTACCATCTATGCCATCATACTGCGGAGCAATAATTTCTTTTCCTTCTTTATCAATAAAGCCCCATTTACCTGCTTTTGACATCACAGGTGCTGCGCCTTCGCTAAAGGATTCGATAGAACTGTATTTATTATTAAAAGGCATAATGACCTTGTTAGAAGTATCGATAATGCCTAATTTCCCGCCTTTGGCAACTATAATACGGCCTTGCGATGGCGATTCAGCCCATGTCTCATCGTATTTATCATCAGGATCTTGCATGCTGTCGTAAATGGCTGGTACTACGAGCTTTCCTTGGGTATTCATGTAGCCGACTTTATCATTCTTTAAGACCGCAAAGATGCCATCATTAACATGCCATTGATCGATAGCGTCATAGCCTTTTAGACTCACTACCACTTTGCCCTGTTTGTTTAATAAAGCTTGTGGCTTATAGTTATTATCATTTGCAACAAAATAATTATCATCTGAAGTACAGGAAACTTCTTTATAATTAGATTTTGGTGGCTTGCATTCGCCTTCATAGGCTGCCGCAGACAGTGTAAAAGAGCAGAGGCTGAGTGCAGCAATTATGGGAAGTAAACGGCTAGGGGATGAAGTCATAATTTGTATTCCTTGTTATTGAATGAAGGTGTTTATTTGAACTCAATTTATATTTGAGATTATATCGATTAATTTAACGTTAGAATATCGATCCGACGAACGGTGATTACTAGTGCAGCCTTTAATATGTATTAAGTACAGTTGTTCATATACTGCGCCTCGGTTAAATCTGGGTTACGACAATCTTCCAATCCATCATAGCCATCGTCATAACCTGAACGTTCGATAATGAATTTACGTAAATCAGATTCTGTACCGCCACCAAGTGTAAAATCGTTTAATAACTCTATTATGTCTTGTGATACCTCAATATCATTGTCAACGAGATAATCAATGTGTGCTGCTTGCGCTGGTGTTAGTGGTCCGGTTATTTCTACAGCGTTAGCACCTGTTCCGTTATTGTAGTCGTCGTCACTCAACGAATCATAAGCACTCTCACTTACGTCTGATGTAGTATCAGTATCTTGCTGTTCATCTAGATTTTGGAATACATCAGCATAGGCTTCACTTGCATCATCTTCATTAGCCCAGTCTAAGTCAGCGACAGAGGATTCTTTGACTTTCTTATCTTTTGAATCTAAAGAAAAATTAATCCTTGTGACTTTCCAGCTAAGCCAGTCTCTATGCATGATCACATCTATGGACTCATCCGAATTATCTGCATCAATTATTTGAACTTTGAATCGATTAAATGAAAGGTAGCCGGCTTTATAATCGATATCTTCATTTTTGCCTTTAGGCTTATCTTCAGGCGTGTCATTATTTAAATCAAAATCTAGTTTTTGCCCTTGGAGCATTAATGCAACACCATCTGGCGTCACTAAACCATCAATGAGTGGATCTATCATTGCAGCGCCTAACATGGTGCCTAAAGCTTCAAAGCCATCTTGCTCCTTACTGGAAGCAAGCTCTTTAACCATAACGGCTTTGGCTTGATCTTTCATACTCTGCTTAACGCTAGGGAAGTCAATGTAACCTGAAAGCTTATCTGCATCTCCTTGTTCAGCGGCATTTTTAATATTATTTAGAACGAGATAGGGTGATGCATAAAGATAAATTGCAAATATAACCAATAACCCAACTAACCAAGGTAAAAACTTTTTCAAAAAATCTCTCCTGAATCCCTAATAATGTTAGGGCTTAATAAAACGATACGGGACGACACTGAGCTTAAAATCATTAGCTACTATTCTTGGATAAGCATAAATATGGACTTTTTTTTAACAGTTTTCTGTATATGCATACGTTTACATTACAGTAATAATTAGTAATGAATATTAACATTAGTAAATATCTAAAACAATTCGATAAACTTTTATTGGCTAAAGTTATTTATAAAAGCTTTATTTGAATATGCTATCTCTCATTTCTATAAGCATCTTTATAGTTGTCTATAACCCCATGTAGAGTAAGTTTTAATCACCACTTTCAACCTATAACAATTATCAAGTAATAAGCTATTCCAAAAATTAGTTGATATATAAGCTTGCTTAAAAGCACAATCTCGCTAAAATTGTTATCACACTGTAAATTCCTTTCTTGTACGGCTAATCATTCAATGGTTGCGTAATCAAGTATCAAAATAGACCTTTTGTATAAGTCATCGCTAAACCTTTTAACTCTGTCAGTGGAAGTCAATGAGCTGGTACTTTTGCAAGAGTTCTAATCACACTCTCAGAAATGATTATTAAATATCCATATAAACCTTAAATTTCTAAGTATCCCCACTTAACAAGGACTGTTGCATTGAAACCTATTTATTTACCTTTAGTTTTTAGCCTTCTTGCCATATCAGGATGTAGTGACAAAAATAATGCTGAAGTGACGCCATCGTCAGTAAGTGAAAAAAAGGCAGTCAGTACCGCTGAAGTCGAAAGTGATAAAAAAGAAGAAAAGTGCGTTATACCTGATGTAGAGGGCTATGACCAAGTCGGTTGTTTAAGAGACGGGCTTGCAGGGGTCATTAAGCAGAGTAATGATGAATATGATAAAACCAATAGAGTAGGCTATATCGATAAAGACGGACAATTAATTGTTCCGTTTGAGTTTGATGCGATCGTGGCAGGAGAGAGTGGAGAATCGTTAGAGTTTAATGACTTTTCAGAAGGCTTGGCCGCTGTCAGTAAAAACGATCAGTATGGTTTTATTGACACCAAGGGCAAAGTTGTTATAGAGCCAAAGTACGAGTGGGCAAGCAGTTTCTCAGATGGACTCGCTATTGTGAGTGCTGAAGGTCTCTATGGTGCTATTGATAAACGGGGTAAAACCGTTATCCCGTTTGAATACCAAGCTTTAGCTGATTTCCAAGAGGGCTTTGCCACAGCTGCTCGTCCACCTAAGGACCCAGAAGATTATGAAAGTAAATATGGACTGATTAATAAACAAAATGAGGTGGTCATACCATTTATGTATGAAAGTATGGGCAACTTAAGCGAGTCGCTCATCGCCGTTAAGAAGGAGGGTAAATGGGGTTATGTTGATACAAAAAATAAAGCGATTATTCCGATAAACTTAGCATATGAAACGGTCAGTGATTTCTCAGATGGGTTGGCTGCTGTCTTTAATTATGAAGAGAACAGTGACAATCTTGAATACGGATACATTGATAAGACAGGTAAGCTTGTAATTCCAATGCAGTTCACTAAAGTTTATTGGGATGATACTGAAGGCCTAATAGACTTTAATAACGGCATTGCTGTCGTTAATGATAAAGAAGGTCGTACCTTCTGCATTGATAAAAAAGGTAGTGAAACTCAATGCCCAGATGGTAGAGGTGATGCTGATAATCAATCCACGGATGATGCTGACGACTTAGATGAGGGAACTCTAGAAGCGAAGAGTACTGATGCCCCACAATTTGTCGCGATAACCGATTATCTCGCTTTAAAGCCTAATGAGAATTGGACGTGGGATAAACTAGCGGCAATACCCTATGCAGAAGAATGGCTTGAGAAAACACCAATTAAAAATGAGTATGAGCCTGAAGACCCAAACTATTTTATAAATGCCAGATTGAATGAAACCAGTTCGATGTCAGCATATGGTACCAAGAGCCAGCCAAATATTATTACTCTAGGTTCAGGTCAGGGCATAATGGACGATGAGCTTCTTAGGGGCGTTTATGAGCTTAATGATTTCTTTAATCAAAAAGACTTGACCCGTATTCCTTCTAATTGTGATGTTGATTCAGGCTTTGTCCAAAAGTTTTATAAATGGGAAAAGAAAGGGTTTCAACCCTTGTATATTTATGATGCGATAATGCCTGGTAATTCTGGTACCAGTGCAGAATTTGGCATTGCAAAAAGTTTAGAAGAGTTTTTTAAGCCTGAATATGAGCATCTGAGCCTAGAGCTACAAAATATGGATGCGAATTATGATGAGGTTACTTGTACCTTTAAATAGTGAGAAATAATGCTACTGCTATTGGCTGCCCACTACAAAAAAATCGAACAACTGAACCACTCATGTATTGGCAGAGATTGACCATTTTGAGAGATTACGACAATACCGGAGTGGTTCAGAACTCTTGCCTAAGTTGCTGCTAGCCTTTCAAGCTATTGCTAGTAGCATTCAATAGAATGGTACTTTTACAAGAGATCTAATATCGATATCCAACAAAGCTAAATATAGTTAGAATTAAGAAGTCGCTATTACTTTTAATTGCTTAGATATTTTCTTTTTTGTAATGGGAGTGTTAGTCATGCCTACATTTAAAACTTCTGTCATTCATAAAATACTAGTGTTCAGCTTATCGCTCGGGCTAACATTTCCAGCGATTGCAGCAGACTTTGCAACGACTCAAGCCATGGCAGAGCAAGATGATGCGGATGCTCAATATAGGCTTGGTTTTAAATATTATATCGGTAAAGGCGTTGAGCAGGATTATGCCAAGGCATTCGAATGGTATTTAAAATCTGCTACCCAAGGTAATGCTGAGGCTCAAAATAATCTTGGCGAACTATACGATAAAGGCAAAGGTGTTGAGCAGGATTCGGCTAAAGCTTTTGAATGGTACCTGAAAGCCGCAGAGCAAGGCGATGCTAAGGGGCAGTTCAATGTTGGTGCTCTTTATCACAAAGGTGAGGGCATCGAGCAGAGTGGCAGCAAAGCCATAGAATGGTACTTAAAATCTGCCTCTCAAGGGAATGCTGGTGCTAAGAATAACTTGCAGCTCCTAAACATTCATAAAGAAAACAGACCTCAAAACCAAGCTAAAACGATTGAATGGCTTATCAAAGCCGCCAACGAAGGTAATGCAGACGCCCAGTTTGAGCTTGGCGTTCTCTATCACGAAGGCGATGGAATAACACAAGATTATAGCAAAGCTGTCGAATGGCTCACCAAAGCCGCTGATCACGGACAAGTAAAGGCCCAGTATGTTCTCGGCGCTATGCACTACTTTGGCAGAGGGGTTGAGCAAGATTATATCAAGGCTAGGCAGTGGTGGCAGCAATCAGCCGATCAAGGCTATGACGAAGCTCAGTACAATCTTGGTGTCATGTACAGTCATGGCGAAGGCGTTGCTCAAAGCCATAACCAAGCGTTTAATTGGTATCAAAAAGCGGCTAAACAAGGGCAGGTCGATGCGCAAAATAATCTTGGGGTCATGTATGAAAATGGCAGCGGCATTGCCAAGGATTATGCCAAAGCAGTGACGTGGTATCAAAAGTCTGCGGCTCAAGGCTTAACCGAATCCCAATATAATCTGGCATGGATGTTTGAAAATGGCTATGGTGTAAGCCGAGATTATAAGCAAGCGTTTAATTGGTATCTCAAAGCGGCTAAGCAAGGTGATGCCATGGCAGCATATGTCATCGGCACGATGTACAACCATGGCAGAGGAGTGCAGCAAGATAAATCTCAAGCTAACATATGGTTAGATAAAGCTTGTGGGAATGGAGTAGAAATGAGCTGCGATCAGTAACCGCTGTCTTGTCGAGAATAGTTGATAAGGCGTTCGGCATATCTGCTGTATGTAGGCAAAATATTTGTCATTATAAGTATCTTTATTATTAAGGATAAGCCATGGCTCACTCTATAATGAAAACGATCTTTGTCCATACAATGATGATTTTAGCTTTATCGCTTGGGCTAAGCGTGACAGTGTTAGCTGCAGACTTTGCAACCACTAAGTTGAAGGCAGAGCAAGGACATGCTGATGCCCAGTACCGCCTTGCCCTAATGTACGACTATGGCGAAGACATAGAGCAAGATTATACCCAAGCCTTTAAGTGGTACCAAAAGTCTGCTAATCAAGGATATGCAAAAGCGCAATATAATCTTGGTTGGATGTATAAAAATGCTCATGGTATGGCAGAGGATAATGCAAAGGCGGTTGAGTGGTATCTAAAAGCCGCTAACCAAGGTTATGCGTCGGCTCAAGCTAGCGTTGGATCGATGTACTACAGTGGTAAAGGGGTTACTCAAAGTTATGCCAAAGCCCTTGAGTGGTATTCGAGGGCTGCGAACCAAGGAGAAGCAGTCGGTCAATATAATATGGGAATAAGCTATTACCAAGGAGTCGCCTTACCTCAAGACTTTGAGAAGGCTGTCGAATGGTATCAAAAAGCTGCGGATCAAGGTCTGTCAGACGCACAATATAATCTAGGTCTTATGTTTGAGGAAGGAGAAGGGGTTAGTCAAGATTATAATATGGCGCTGAAGTGGTACCAAGACGCTGCTGATCAAGATGATGCAAATTCTCAATATCGCCTTGGGGTGATGTATGAAGCGGGAAAAGGCGTGCCTAAGGATAAAGTTGAAGCACAAGAGTGGTATCAAATCGCTTGTAATAACGATTATGCAAAAGGCTGCAAAGCCTATGATAGGTTAAATGCAAAAGAATTGAGACGTCATTAAGGTTTTTGAATTAATAGAGACATGCTCCGTTCAAAATGACTAATATACATCTGCTGCAGTGTATATCTAGCATGTCTAGCAGCGAGCCCATCCCAGATTCTGTGTAACTGCCGTTTGCCCCACTTCAACACTTACACAGTTTTTAGGAAAAGTCCCATCTTTTTTAATCTTCAATTTCAGGCACTAAAGGAGAGAAGCACTTGTCTTCTAAAACATGTATTTCTCCTTTCTTAATACAATAGACAATGAATTTATCTTCGTTTCCATTTATTATATCTTCATCGTCAAGCATATAAATAAGACCATAAGATCTGAACCGCCCCGGGATTGTCGGAGACTCAACATTCTGAGAGAATACGACAATGAAAAAACAAACCTACACTCCTGAGATTAAAGAACGCGCCGTTCGCATGCTGATAGAAGCGTTGGGCGACTATCCCTCCACATGGTCAGCGATTCAAGCCATTGCCCCTAAGATTGGCTGTACGCCTGAAACCCTGCGGTCGTGGCATAAAAAACACATCGATCAAACTATTCCTGCATCGGTGCAAGCGCAAAGTGATAAAGAGCGCATCAAGGAGCTTGAACGCGAATGCAGAGAGCTCAAGCAAGCCAATGAGATCATACGTAAGGCTGCCGCTTTTTTCGCCCAGGCGGAGCTCGACCGCTGACTAAAATCATGATTCAATTCATCGACGATCATAAGAATAATTATGGGGTCGAGCTGATCTGTAGAGTATTACCGATTGCCCCATCAACCTATCACCGTGCTAAAGACTTGGAGAGCTACCCTGAAAAACGCTCACTGCGCAGTCAGCATAACGACTACTATCTCAGCGAGATTAAACGCATCTGGCAGGACAGCAAATGCCGTTACGGTGCGCGTAAAGTATGGCAGCAGATGAAAGCTGACGGGTTAAAGGTTGCTCGGTGTACCGTAGAGCGATTAATGAAGCAGTATGGCCTACAAGGCGTCTGGCGTGGCAAAGGCAAGATTACCACCAACAGCCGTGACGACCAAAAGCGCGCTGATGACTTAGTCAATCGTAACTTTAGCGCTTATCGTCCTAACCAGCTGTGGGTTGCAGATTTTACCTATATCAAGACGACAAGCGGCTGGGTCTATACCGCTTTTATTATTGATGTGTTTGCCCGTGCTATCGTTGGTTGGAAGGTATCTAATCGTATGAACACCGATATGGTGATGGCGGCTTTAAATCAAGCAATAGCAGATAGAAACCATCCCAAAGATGTCATTCATCACAGTGATCGAGGGGTTCAGTACTTATCCATTCGCTATACTGATAAAATGACGGATTCTGGCGTGATTGCCTCTGTTGGTACAACAGGCGACTCTTATGACAACGCATTGGCTGAAACGGTCAATGGGCTTTATAAGTCTGAGGTGATTCATTATTTAAAGCAAAACTGGACTGGTGTGAACGATGTTGAACTGGCAACCCTTGAGTGGGTGGACTGGTTTAATAAAACACGACTGCATAGTACGATTGGTTATGTGTCACCTTTTGATTTTGAAAAGCGGTATTATGATAATTTAACCCTGTCAGGCATCGCTGCCTGACTCAAGTAAATCACTCTCCGATAAAGTCGGGGCGGTTCAATCCAACAGCATTTTCTGCTATCCACTTTGTTAAAATATATGCCTGATCCCATGTATATCCTTTGAGCCTTTCCTAAAAACTGTGTAACTGCTTATAATCCACTAACCGGAGAATAAGCAATGACTACTCAATCTGACATTAAAAAACTGGCCGAGCAAATGGCTGGTAGCATGAAAAGCTTTGATGACATCAAAGACTTCCAAAAGCAGCTCATGCAATCCTTTATCGATACTGCCTTAGAGGCTGAGATGGAAGACCATCTCGGCTATCCCAAGCATGAAAAGGCGGATAAACCTAATAAGCGTAACGGTCACACTAAAAAGACCGTCCGCAGTGACACAGGCGATCTTGAGATCTCCACCCCAAGAGACCGTCATGGTGACTTTGAACCTACACTCGTGCGCAAGCATCAAACCCGTATTAGTGGCCTTGATGACAAGATCATATTCCTTTACGCCAAGGGTCAAACCACCACCGAGATCGTAGAGAGCATTAAAGAGCTCTACGATGTCGACATCTCAAGCTCTCTTGTCTCAAGAGTCACCGATAACATATTAGAGGACATCACCGCTTGGCAGAACCGGCCGCTGAGCAGTGTTTATCCTATCGTCTATTTGGACTGCATCGTCGTGAAGATACGTCAAGACAAGCAGATCATCAACAAGGCGATCTATCTGGCCTTAGGCGTGGGACTCGACGGCAGAAAAGAGCTGCTTGGTATGTGGCTCTCAGAGAATGAAGGCGCTAAGTTCTGGCTAGGCGTTCTCACTGAACTACAAAACCGCGGGGTACAAGATATCCTCATTGCCTGTGTCGATGGTTTAAAGGGCTTCCCTGATGCTATCAACACCGTTTATCCAAACGCTCAGGTTCAGCTGTGTATCGTGCATATGCTGCGCTATTCAATGAAGTTTGTGCCATGGACGGATAAGAAGAAAGTAGCGGCTGATTTAAAAGCCATCTACGGAGCTGATACGCTTGAGATAGCCGAGGCCAATCTTGAACACTTTGATGAGACTTGGGGCACAGAGTACCCGCACGTGGTCAAGTCTTGGCGCAATAACTGGGAGGGCTTAACGGTGTTCTTTAATTACCCTAAAGACATCAGAAAAGCCATTTATACCACCAATGCTATTGAGTCTTTAAACAGCGTGATTCGGACAGCGGTGAATAAGCGTAAGGTGTTCCCCTCTGATCAGGCAGCATTCAAAGTGGTGTACTTAGCCACCCAGCAGGCATCCAAAAAGTGGTCGATGCCAATCCGTAACTGGACGTCTGCTCTGAATCGTTTTATGATTATGTTTGATGATCGTATCAGCAGGCATTTAATCTAAATGGCAGTTACACAGAATCTGGGATGGTCTCTATCCTTTATGGTTTGCAGCACTAAACATTGAAACTTGATATATTGAATTTTTCGATTGTAGATTAATATCTATATCTGATACTTCATTCTTTAGTAAAAAAATTTTCTTACTCAACTCTTCTAATATTTCTTTTAAGTGACTTTCAGAATCATTTTCTTCACAATAACTTTCTCTAATTACAATCCAACCATGAAGTTCTATCATATATGAAACTTCCTTCTTAGAATGGCTTAGTATCTGTAACTATAGGGCATGCCCTAAAGCATCCAACCCATGATAACAAGTCGCTGAGATTGTCGGGGATTCAGCATTCTGAGATAATGTAAAAAGTCATACCCGAATTGAAAGCGAAAAGCTATTTGCATACGCATTAAATTCTTAGCCCATCTATCAGAATAAACAAGAAGCCCTATAATGAAAAAATCCGTTCAAATCCTTTTAAATCAAGTAGGACTTACCGCTTTATTAACAGCAGCATTACTGTCTGGATCCGTACATGCAGCTGACAGTGGTGATCTTCTGAAAAATGCCGTTGATCAGCAAGCCAGATCGTTAATGAACGAACATGATATTTCAGGGATGGCTTTTGGTATTATTATTGATGGTAAATCACACTTCTATCATTATGGTTTGGCTGATAAAAAAGCTGGCAAACCTGTGTCAGAGGACACTATTTTTGAGCTAGGCTCAATCAGTAAGACGTTTGCGGCTACCTTAGCCAGTTATTCAGAATTAAAGGGCACACTTACATTAGAAGATACCGCTGACAAATATATTCCCTACCTAAAAAACAGCACCATTGGCAATACTAAGCTTATAAACCTAGCCACCTATTCAGCTGGTGGTCTGCCGCTACAAGTACCTGATGACGTTAAAAATAATAAACAGTTACTCCGTTATTATAAATCTTGGCAGCCCGTCTTTCCTGTCAACTCAAAGCGTTTGTATTCCAATGCCAGCATAGGATTGTTTGGTTATATATCGGCATTGAGCATGGACACTGACTACACACAGCTTATGGAAGAAAAAATACTGCCGTCGCTCAATATGCCCAACACCTTTATCAATGTGCCTAATGACAAAATGGCAGACTATGCATTTGGTTATAATACTGCTGGCGATGCTATCCGAGTCAATCCTGGTATGTTAGACGCTGAAGCCTATGGCATTAAATCTACCATTAAAGATATGACGCAGTTTATGGCGGCTAATATGGGGTTGGTGCCGCTGGATAAAGATATTCAGCAAGCGTTAGATAATAATAGAAAGGGTTACTATCAGGCGAGCACTTTTACCCAAGGGTTAGGATGGGAGATGTACCCTTATCCGACTAAGCTAAATACCTTACTCGAAGGCAACTCAATGGACGTGGTTCTAAAGCCTCAAGCCATTACAACAGATAATCATCCAACGCCTATTTTAAACAACGTCTGGGTCAACAAAACAGGTGCTACTAATGGGTTTGGTGGCTATATCGCTTATATTCCTGCCGAAAAATTAGGGATTGTCATTCTGGCAAATAAAAACTATCCCAATGCAGATAGGGTCAAAGCAGCGTATACGATTTTAGAGAGTGCGATAACTCATTGATTGAGCATGAGTCACAAAGCGACCCTTCACTAATAACCCAGCTAGATACTGGGTTATTATATTCAACTTTTAAGAGCAGCCTTCCACCAAATAAATCGCTTCTGGTATACCAATATCGATGCTTTCTACCTCCCCTTTTAATAGGTTTTTATTGTCTGCTGTCCACTCAGTCGCCTTAATCATAGAATCACTCAGCTTTTGACCACCCTTGATATGATATTCAATTTGTAGCGGCAGATTATCCTGTTTATTATTAAGCTCAATATTGTCGTCTTTTAAGAATTCTCCAAGTGAGCTTTCTTTTATCACCTTAAAATTGACGTTAGCAATCAGGCTATAGTAGTCACCATCAACTGCATATTTATCGACCTCGTAGCTAAGCTCGTCATTATGTGCTTTCATAACGTCTGAGGCTAAATTACCAACGTTGATGTCTTTATAAAACGGGATGCTTGGATCCTGAATACTGATCAGAGCAACTTTACCATCTATGATTTGATATAACACAGAAGCGCGTTCACCGTACTCTTTATCGACATAGCTCAGTTCTGAATTACTGACGTAATAGCATTGTTCGTTATCGCTCTTGGCTTTGGTCATTCCTAGGCTACTTAGCAATTCAGGAGTAATCATCTGACCGAAGCTTAGTTTTTGATACCCTGATGGGCTGACGATTTGCTCATTAGCTATATCTGCTTCGTTAGCTTGTGCTTTATCCATAGCCCTCGTATTTGTAGGCCCCGAATTGACAGATATCTCATCATTCTTAGCCATGTCTTTATCTATATTATTCGTTTGCGCAGTGCCGTCATTATTTGAAGATGAGGGCTGTGAGTCACAGCCTGTCATCAGTTGTACAGTACCCATTAATAAAGCAGAAGCCATTGCCGTTTTGAATATAGGAAATGATGATTTTAAATGAAAAAATAACATGACTTAATTCCTGAGTTTGGATCATTGATATTAATATATACCTCAATGAACCCTTTATAAATTGTCTTTCTTATGCTCAATTTCATTTAAGATAACGTTTGATCGGTGCATCTATAGCGCACCGATCACGAATAGAATATGTATGGTAAGTACACTATGAAGTACACTATGAAGTACACTATGAAGTACACTGTGACTATTTCAGCGAGTTAAAACGTTGATACCATTAGCCTACAGCCAAAGATTCAAGTCCTCACTAGGGTACCGAACCTGATTGGTTCGGTGTAGGTATATCTTAAAATGAATAATTCTAGCATTACCGCTTCTACTGGCACGATTAATAGCTCCTCTTTTAGAGAAGATTAACATGAGTAATATGCAACGATTGAAATCAACATTGTTAAATAAAAATAATGGTAAATGGTATCAGCAAGGTAAGCTTTACACAGGCATTATTTTTTTTGATAAACCTAATAACCAGTTAGAAGCCTATGAAGTTTGACCCCTGCCGTCAAATCCGTACTGACCCCTGCCGTCAAATCCGTACAACTAAACTTGGGAGATTTTAATTACGCAGCCTGACGATAATAGTCAAACCACACCTGTCTTGGCGATTTATAGCCCAAGCCCTTTTGAATCCTCGTTTGGTTGTAGTAAAGCTCAATATAACCAATGATATCGCTGATGGCTGTAAATCTTGTTTTATAGTCTTGGTGATATATCAGCTCATTCTTTAATACGCCCCAGAAGCTTTCTATTGGAGCGTTATCAAAGCAGTTACCCTTACCACTCATCGAGACTGTAAACTGATGCTGCTTGATGATCTTGTGGTAGGCATGACTACAATGCTGGCTGCCTCTGTCAGAGTGCACAATCAATCCTTGGCTTGGACGTTTATTCTTGATGGCCATATTCAATGCTTTACATACTAGATCTGCGGTCATTCGCTTATTAATGGCGTAGCCGACCAGCTCTTTAGTGTATAAATCTTTGACTCCAGCTAAATACAACCAGCCTTTTGTTGTCCAGATATAGGTGATATCACTGACCCAAGACTCATTGGGACGATTGGCATCAAATTGCTGATTTAGTATGTTTGGATAGACAAGCTTGTTGTGGTTGGGGTCCGTGGTGACTTTAAAGCGTTTGTGACGACGGCATTTGATGCTATGTTCTTCTTTAATGCTTCTAACCATGTATAGGCTAATATCGTGCCCTTGCTCTATCAGCTTTGCGTGCAGTCGATCAGCACCATAGCGCTCACGAGTTTCACGGTGAGCGGCTCTAACCAGTAGCTCAGACTGGTTACTATGTATCTGTTGCTCACTAATATCGCGATTTATCCAGTCGTAATAGCTTGATGGCCTAACCTTTAGTACGCGGCACATAGTGGTGATGCTAAAGAAGTGCTGGTTATCTTTGATAAAGGCGTACCTGACTAACTGTGCTTTGCAAAGTACGCCGTGGCCTTTTTTAGGATCTCTCGTTCCTCTTCAGCTACTTTAAGCTGTCGTTTGAGGCGCTTGTTTTCTTCAATCACTGCTATGAGTTCAGGGTCATACTGCTCAGTTCCTGCAAGTTTGCCTTGATTAGCTTTATTGTGCCAATTGGATAAGGTCTGCATGGCGATACCAAGCTGCTTTGCGGTCGCTGAGATATTGCCATTATTGTCTGCTATCTTCTTAACGGCTTCGGCTTTAAATTCTGTGCTATAGGTTCTGGTTTTCTTGGTCATGATAAACTCCGATTAATACGCTTAGTTTACCAAGTTCACCTCTACGGTTTCTTCAGCATAGCTCATTATGGTAAATAGATTGAGAGCGATAAAAGTAGGATTAAGAAGTATTTGGGCTATAAATCGCTAAGATATATGAAGTTTTTTTATTACCGTCAAGCTGTGTAACTAAAAGCTCCTCAGTTAGTATCTACAGATTTGATAGCAGGGATCAGCATGGGGTATGCTGTTAAACTCCTAAAATCAAGCCTGGGAGATTTTAATCAAGCGGCATTGCAATAAAACTTATGACAAACCTGTCTAGGTGGTTTCATCCCCAAACCCTTTTGAATTCTAGTTTGATTGTATTTAAGCTCAACATACAGCTTGTAAGACTTTACTAAACCTTATCAGATTATTATTTTAATAAGTAATTTCAGAAAAATTATTTAATTGAGTTTATGTATAGTTAAACAAATGTGCTTACCATACTATAATTTCCGTTTTCTGTACTGATCCCTATTAAAAAAGGAATTCTTATGAAAAAGCTTGCCGCTTGTCTTTGTTTTGCCATTGCTTGTATCTCTATTTCTCATGCTGAAACCATCGCTGGTTACAGCTTTGAAAAATACCCTGCTAAAATTTATAACGGTAAACAAGCACCCTTAAAATTAGGTGACTGGAGCTCTTTTCGTACTCGTCTGAAAGCAGCTCATAAAGATGGTGAGGTTAACTTTGCGGGTAACTATATCGTAACAACCTGGGGCTGTGGTACAAGCTGTGTGTCAGGGGCTATGATTGATAAACGTACTGGCAAAGTATACGATATCCCACTGGGTGAAACTGAGGATAGTGTCACCCCTTATGAAAGTGGCGCAGAATGCTTCGCAGACGGCGCGGAACTCGATGACAACGAGCGTTTGGCTTTCTATCCAAATAGCCGCTTATTTATCAGCCGCAATTGTGAAGGCGAGAAAGTCAACGAAACCACCGGCAGACAACTGATCACCTATTATGTCAACATTTGGGATGAAAAGACCAAGACATTTAAACTAAAAAAGGTTCAGCAATCTAAACTCGTTAAAGTGGATTACAGTCAATTTTAAACTAACTTTTTTCCTGCATTTACCTTTTAAAGCCAAGTTTTTAGCCTAAACTTGACTCATACCACTCTCTATCTTTTTTAGATGGCTTAGCTTGGGCTACCTTGACGAAAAAATTTAACCACCTCAATCTTGTAATGGCACACTAAGCTTAAACTGTGTTTAAGAGAAGATATACTACACACAAAAAAGCCAGGCAACCGAAGCTGCCTGGCTTTAAAATTTGAAAGACTTATCTATGATTATGCTCCCGCCATACAGCATGCTCACATACCTCACAGCACCAACTGTCTTTTGCCCGCATAAAAGGGATGTCTGCCGGTATCTGTAAAGGGCACACATAACCACAGTACTCGCATCGCACATCATCTAAATAAGCAAAACATTCACCGACTGTCTCGAACAGTACTTGTGCGCTAATCTCATACTTCTCACAGATGTTTTCTACATGTGCGATATAATCACCTTTATTATCATATGACCAGTAATCCTCACAGATTCTTAGATCTCGTGCATTCTGCGTCATATTCGGCTGAAGCTTTACACTCATCACATTCTCCTCAGTAGCCGTCATAGCCAACGTGCGGTAATAGCTCATAAAGCTCGCTCTGAAGCTGACAACGCATATCCTCAATCACATAGTCAGGATTCGTATCCAAGCGCTTCTGCACCCATACCCGCAGTGCCATATCGTTATCAAAGCAGCGCTTCACTCCTAAGAAGCGTGCGAGGTTATGACCCGATGAAACATACAGCTCACGCATCAATGTATTAGCAATAAGGTTCGCATCTTCACTGATTGCACCATCCCGTTTAAACTCACTAAACAGCTCTTCATAATTGATGACCTTCATTGTGACGTCTCCTTGTCAGTCTGTTTATTCCTGATGAGTGCTTCACTTTCAGAGCTATTCGATGTACCTGTTAGTTTCTCCTTGCTTGCCAGTAGCAAGTTATCCATCGCTGAGCCATCTTGACGGGTGATATCAGGCACATAACGGCTATACACCCGAAACAGCATCTCCGTACTACTGTGACCCATCTGCCGTGCTATCCATTCAGGATTTTCACCAGCAGCGAGCCAAAGCGTCGCTGCCGTGTGCCGAGTCTGATAAGCTCGGCGGTGTTTCAAACCAAGTAGGGCAAGCGTAGGTTTCCATACCCGCCGGTTCACATTACGGTACTCCATCGGATTGCCCTGTGAATTGCAAAACACAAACTCTGACTTACCATAGGTGCGCGTTTTCTGCTCTAGTAGGGCGTCATAGACCAGTTGCGACATCGCAATATCACGCTGTGAGCCTAACGTCTTCGTTGGACCCATCTCACCGTTTACTAATGCCCCTCTAATACTGATCTCACGCCGATCAAAATTAATGCAGTCCCATTTAAGCCCGTCTATCTCACTGGTACGCATCCCGGTAAAGAAGCGAATGGTGTAGTAGGGCTTATAATCCGCACGAACATGCTTTAAAATCAGCCATACCTCACTCAAGGTAAAAGGATTTACATCCGGACGAGCTTGTTTGAGATTCTTAATATTTTTATAAGGCATCTCAAACTCATGGCGATCTGATGCTTCTTCTAGTATCATACGAAGAAGTATCATAATCTGATTGATTCGTGCTACTGACAGACTTGACTGACCCTCTTTACCGTAACGAACTTTGGCGAGGGAGCTACGGAAGGTCAGCAAGTCTGGTTTTTTTATGGCATGTACTGCTTTACCACCAAACTCAGGTAACAAGTACTTATCAAGAATAATCTTTATCTTTTGCCGATAGCTCGGTCGCCATTCAATCTTCTTCTCCTCATACCAAATATCGACAAACTGCCTAAAGGTTGGATTACGACTGATACAAGCCTCGGCTCTATCAGCCAGTGCCGTCATCTCTTTTAAACGCGTGCTCTTCGGAAAGTAGGCGCCATAGTCGAAGATGCCTAGGGTGATTTCTGCTTCCATTTTTTTCAAAACAGTCGCTAATTTTCTTCTGTTAGCTGGGTTATCTTCTAAGCTAGTCTTTTCTCGACAACGTATACCTAGGTAGTAGAAGTCGGCAATTAGTTTGCCAAACCGTCCTTGTATAGTAGCCATGATAAACCTCCTTCTATTACTGAAGTGCCATACCGTTAATAGCACTCATCGCCGGCTTACACATATCTTCTTCGATACGCTCCCATACATATAAAATCTTACGACCACCAAAAGGGCGTATGTAATGAATATTCTCAATCAAAACAGTGTCTTTCATTTGATTGCGGATAGTACGTGGATCGTATTTAATACGTTCGGCCAGTTCATCAGTCGTTAAATAAGTATTGCTCATGATATTTACCTCTTTTCAGTTATTAAGTCATCGCATTAAGTGATAGAATAAAATTATTTTATCAACCTGTAAAAATGCATCTTGAAGGAACCAGTTAATATTTACCCGCTTAGAGGTAATTAATAACCGATTTGTGTACTATATTATCTTTTTACCTCAATGTAACGCATTTTTACCCGAAAAGAGGTAATAATTATGATCGTGTCTAAACTCCCTGTTATTTTGGCAGAGAAAAAACTGCGCGTAGCAGATGTTGTAAGAGCAACAGGCATGAGTAAATCAACGCTTCATAAACTATATAATGAAGAGTCCTCAAGAATTGATTTCAATACTATCGACCAGTTATGTGAGTTTTTAGACGTACAGGTGGGTGACTTATTTATTTATAAGCCAAATACTAAAGATGATTAAGAATCTTGAAAATCTATAAAACTGAAAATAGATGTACAGAGAAATAAGTGGCAGAGCCCTATATACAAGGCGTTTCAAAGTATAAAATTAAGGTTGGGGTTATTATTAATAATTGATTTTTCACGTTTTGGTCACGTTTTGGTCACGCTATGAGCTTAATTTACAAAAGCAGTGTAAAAGTAAAAACGACGCTAAGAAAATATTTCTTAGCATGCTTTTTTATAAAGATAAGAATAATAAGTTGGGGTCAATTATAGAATCAGTATTTATAGCGTGGGCACGAAATGGTCACGTTTTGGTCACGGTACTGTTTTTTGGTCTTTTAATATATTAGATAAAGTTAATAGTTGGGCAGAATAGCTAGTATTAAAAATCGCTACAACCCCCGAAAATTAGACAAAAAAAAGCCTCACTGTTAAGTGAGGCTTTTTAAGTATTTGGAGCGGGAAAAGAGATTCGAACTCTCGACCCCAACCTTGGCAAGGTTATGCTCTACCACTGAGCTATTCCCGCTAATTATCAATTAACTATCGTCAGTTGATGAAGGCGTATTATACGCAGTTTTTTGAACGTGTCAACAGTTAGTATGAAAAAAAGTAAAAGATAGTAAATTGGCATATTATCCTAGCCTTCATCTGTGATATAACAGACTGTTGTAATCTGTATTCCAAAAGCTTTGCTTTCTATAAATAGGCTGGAATACAGTTTTATAATGACTTTAATCATATTAATCATTTTCATGAGTTATAAAGATAACACTTAGGGATAAGTACTATGAGTCAACAATATACCATCGCTGATTATTTGTTTGATCGTGTCGCAGAAGCAGGCGCGTCAGAGATATTTGGCGTACCTGGTGATTTCAACTTAACTTTTTTAGACAATATTATCGCCTCTGATAAGCTGCGCTGGGTGGGTAACACCAATGAGTTAAATGCAGGTTACGCAGCTGACGGCTATGCACGTGAGCGCGGCTTTGCGGCGATGGTGACGACCTTTGGAGTGGGAGAATTGTCAGCGATTAACGCGACCGCAGGCTCTTTTGCTGAGTATGCACCAGTGCTTCATATCGTGGGCGCGCCAAGTACGGCTCTACAAGATTCGAAGCGCCGCATCCATCACTCACTTGGTGATGGCGTGTTCAATCATTTTATCAAAATGGTAGAGCCGGTCACGGTAGCACGAGCGCAGCTTACCCCTGAAAATGCTGCCTCAGAAATCGACCGTGTGATTCGCTTAATTCTTAAAAAACATCGCCCAGGCTATCTGTTACTATCGCCTGACGTTGCTCGTCAACCTATTTATCCGCCGACTACAAAGCTTGTTGATAGCCAAGAAGACATCACCAGTCAAGCAGCATTGGCAGATTTTAAACAAGCGCTCATAGAGTTTCTGCCAAACAAAACCACGACGCTGATGGCAGATTTGATGGTGCATCGTTTAGGGCTGCAAAATCAGCTTAAGGCATTGATTGCCGATACGGATATTCCTTATACGACGTTGTCATGGGGCAAAACTTTGCTTGACGAAAATAGTGAGCGCTGGGCAGGGACTTATGCTGGCGTGGCATCACGTCCCGTGGTCAAGGATGCAGTCGAAAACTGTGAGTGCTTAATAAAAATAGGTGTGCAATATACCGATACTACGACGGCAGGTTTTAGCCAAGATATTGATGAAAATACAGTGGTTGATTTGCATTATGAGCGCGCGAGCATTGCTGGCAAAAATTTTGCGCCCATTGCTCTAAAAGACGCCCTAAAAACGCTACATGAAGTCTTGATCTCAGATATTAATATTGTGCCAAAGCCGTTCTGTAAAGAAGTCAAGCCGCATGGGCAGCAGGGTAAAGATGATGAGGCTATTCTTCAAGAGGATCTATGGCATATCATTGCCGATCATCTAGACCATAATAATTTGGTGTTTGCAGAACAGGGAACGGCGTATTTTGGCATCAGTGATGTGCGTTTACCAGAAGGCGTGACTTGTTATGGACAACCAATGTGGGGTTCGATTGGTTATACGCTACCGGCAAGTTTGGGTGCGGCTATTGCATCGCCAAATAAGCGCAGTGTCTTATTGATTGGTGATGGCTCAGCATTATTGACCATTCAAGAAATCGCGGTGATGATTCAAGAGCATATCAATCCAGTGATTGTACTGATTAATAATGATGGCTATACCGTGGAGCGGGCGATTCATGGTGAAAACCAGCGCTATAATGACATTCCTAAGTGTAACTGGCAGATGATGCCAAAAGCTTTTGGTGCCACCGATGATAATAGTCTGCTGCTAAAAGCAGAAACAGCAGGCGAGTTAAAAGCGGCTCTTACGCAAGCAGCGGCTGTAAAAGACAAGTTGGTTATGTTGGAGGTCATCGCTGATAAGCATGATATCCCGCCACTACTCGCCGATATCAGTGCCGCACTGAAGCCAAAAAACGATTGAGTGATTAATAAAAAACTCGCTTCATAAAAATGAATAGCCCCATTTAGCACCATTGCTAGATGGGGCTTTTTGCACTTTTTTATCATATAGATTAATTAATCAGCTATTGCTCTTATGTCGGTTTGCAGACTTTAGTATCATGGTGGATTGGGCTATTTCCAGCCCTTATCATTCCATAGGAGATGACCCCGTCGTGATTTGGTTAAAAATGCTTATTGGTGCTCTAATGGTATTGGCGATTCAATTATTCGCGCAAACCAGATTTTTTTATTTGGCAGCACTCGTGCCACTGTTCCCCACATTTACGTTAATCAGTCACTTTATTGTGGGTACTGAGCGTAGCCCCGCTGATTTAAAAGTCGCATTAATATTTAGTATGCTCGGTGTCATACCGCACCTTATTTATACCTTTGTGGTGTTTTTTAGCATCGGTTACGTCAGCTTATATAAAGCATTACTGTTCGGCGTTGTCGCTTGGACAATAGCCGCAGCGATTTTGGTCCTTACATGGCAGTACATTCAGGCTTAGTTGTGGTTAGAAAAAAACGTAAACTCTGTCAAAGGGCAATATATCAAAGGTATATATAAAATTCGGTACATATTTCTACAGATAATTTTTATAGATTCGGTCGTAGATGTTATTCTTAAGAGCGATTTTATGGTGTGACCTGTAGCAAACTAAAACTAAAATTATCGCGATAACTCCATTCATTACAATTTATAAAAATAGGGCTTAAAAAAAGATGGATACCTTAAATATCATCTATCTCGTAGGGGCATTGTTAATTTTCGCCAGTATTATGGCAAGTACGTTATCGGCGCGCTTAGGCGTTCCGCTATTGCTGTTGTTTTTGATCGTAGGGATGTTGGCAGGCGAAGATGGTATTTTAGGTATCGAGTTCGCCCAATACGGGCTTGCTAATTTCGTTGGGCAGGCGGCTCTTGCTTGTATCTTGTTGGATGGTGGGCTACGCACGTCTTTTAAGTCATTTCGAGTGGGTCTAAAGCCTGCTATTACCTTAGCCACTTGGGGCGTACTTGCGACGGTAATGATACTGGGTATATTCGTCACTTGGCTACTCGATGTCGATTGGCGTCTTGGTTTATTGATGGCGGCCATTGTTGGTTCAACCGATGCAGCAGCGGTGTTTTCGCTATTGCGTAATGGTGGCGTCAAACTCAACGATCGTGTGCAAGCCACACTGGAGCTAGAATCGGGCGCGAACGATCCTTTGGCTATTTTGCTGGTGACAGGATTAATCGCTTTAAATGTTGATCCCGCTGGACAGACGGTACTGGGCTTTTTAGGGCTGTTATTACAGCAGCTAGGCTTTGGTTTGGGCATGGGATTACTGTTCGGTTATTTATTGGCGAGGCTATTACCAAAAATACACTTGGCAGAGGGTATGTCTGCCATTTTGATCATGTCTGCGGGCTTGGCAGTCTTTGCCGCGACTAATCTGATTGGCGGCAGTGGATTTCTGGCAATTTATCTCACTGGTGTGCTAATTGGCAACCATAAAGTGCGCTCAACTGAGCATGTGATGCGGGTGATGGATAGCTTTGCGTGGTTGTCACAAGCGGTATTGTTTGTGGTACTAGGGTTATTGGTGACGCCATCGCATGTGATCGATGTTTGGTATTACTCCGTCGCGATTGCTGCTTTTATGATCTTTATTGCCCGTCCTATTGCGGTCTATACCAGTGTGAAACCCTTTAAATTTAAAGACAGAGAAATCGGCTTTATTTCTTGGGTAGGTCTGCGCGGCGCGGTTCCTATTACACTTGCCATATTACCGGTGATGGCAGGGATAGATGGCGCTTTTATGTTGTTTGATATTGCTTTTGGCGTGGTGGTTTTGTCTTTGATTTTACAAGGCACAACCATTCCTTTTATGGCAAATTTATTCAAAGTGCGTATTCCTAGTAATAAAGATCCAGAAGAAGAGCATGAGGTCTGGGTATCTGACAAAGCAAGCATTACTTTATAGGAGTTTGAAGTAAAGTCAGGGGCATTTGCGATTGATCGTCATCCAATGGCCATCTCTAAGCGCATAAGCCCTGATGAAATCAGTGTCTTTGCCTTGGTACGCAGGCAGCATATTATCATTGTTGATGAAAACACCAAGCTCAAATGCGGTGATAGGGTGTGGTATGCGATGACAGGGAACCACGCCACCCAAATTGCTAAGATTTTCAATGATACGACCCTTGATCATAAAGCCATGGATGACTTCTATGGCGATTGGCTGCTATCCCCAAGTGTGAAGCTTGGAGATTTGCCGTTTTTTACCAGTATTATGGCGTCTGAGTCGCTTGTCGATAAACTCAAATCCAAATCTGAGGACAGCGCCAAAAACATGTGGGATCAAACGGTCGCTGAATATATCAATGATAGCTTAGAGATAAAGCCAGTATCGGGTGATACGGTCGACATCAATGACGAATGGTCGTTGGTCATAAAAGAAGTGGATGATAAAGGGAAGCTTAGAACCATTGGTTTAAAGCATATAGAGCGATTAAAAGCAGGGTAGCTATGTAGCTATTTGCCGTCATTATTCATAAAAGACGCTTCATTTGACTTAAAAACTCGGCGACTTGTTTGTGTAAGTTTTCTCGATAAGCCCAATGATGCTTGACCTCGTAACTGGCCTCATTGGGCAGTAGTACTTTCATCAGCCCCATTTCTTCATAACGCTTGGCTAAATCATTAGGCAAGTAACCAATATGATGACCCGCCAGAATGAGCTGCGCAGTTGCCTCCATATGATAAGTGGTGGCACTCAAGGTTTGTGGGCGGACATGATTGATACTCAAATCGGTAATATAGCCTCGTTTTATCCATGGATAGTCTTGTTCCAAATCCTCAAAAGTTAACCCTTCTGATTCATAAAACAATCGATGCTCGCGTCCACAGCAGACCACCTGCTTTTCAATAAATGCTGGCTGAAAAGTGAGTAGTGGTGGAAAACTGCCAAAATATCCCACACCAATATCACTCTCGTTGCTTAGCAGCTTCTCTAGCATGCTTTCAGGGCTTTGCACATCAATAGAAAAGTGAATAAGGGGGTTGTCACGATAGCTAGCAGCCAAGCATTGGCGCAAGGCATCATAAAAAAATGTCGGCATCTGGTCAATGAGACACAGTCGGATATGACCGCCGAGCACCGAATCCAATTGGCGAATATAGTGCAGTTGATGTTGAAAGCTGGCAACCGCTTCGGTAAAACTCAAACAGGCTTCATAAACCGCTGCGCCATCTTCTGTCAGCTTAAAACCTGCGCGCCCACGATGACAAAGCGTCATGCCTAAGCGATCTTCTAAATGGGTCAAATGACCACTAATGACAGAGGTCGTCACATTTAATCGAGACTGTGCGGCTGTCACGCCCTGACACTCTACAATCGCCATAAAGCTACGCAAGGTTTTGATGTCTATTTTTATCAATTCATCTAGCATCGGTCATTATTCCTCAGTAGCTACGATGTCTATCAAAATAAATCTTCTATTTATCACTTTTCTAACATCAAATTTATACCAAACTTCTGATAATAACGGTTAAATCTAAATTACTACGAAAAACCAGAAGTTTACTTCTAAATTTTACCATGGTCTGACTTCAAATATTTAGGTATTGTCAAAGCATATAAAAAATTGCCTATTTTAAACAAACTGAAACAAGGATGTGATTTTATGAAATTCAATCAACCATTAAGCGGCAACGATATGCCAAGATTTGGCGGCTTTGCTTCTATGATGCGCTTGCCAACTCAAGCTGATGCAGAAGGGTTAGATGTGGCGTTTGTGGGTGTGCCTTTAGATATCGGTGCGTCAAACCGTAGCGGTGCGCGATTGGGTCCACGACAAATTCGTGATGAATCACGCATGATTCGTCCCTATAATGTCGCCACTCGTGCAGCGCCTTTTGAATCTTTACAAGTTGCTGATATCGGCGACGTGCCTATCAATACTTTCAACTTGCTAAAAAGCATTGATATCATCGAAAAATTCTATACTGATAAAATCGTGAATTATGGGGCTATCCCATTGACTTTGGGCGGCGATCATACCATTGCCTTGCCTATCTTGCGTGCGCTTGCTAAAAAACACGGCCCTGTCGGCATGGTGCATATCGATGCGCATGCAGATATCAACGATGAGATGTTTGGCGAAAAAATCGCTCATGGTACACCGTTCCGCCGTGCTGTCGAAGAGAACTTAATCGATGGCAACCGTGTGGTACAGATTGGCTTACGTGGTACAGGCTATAGCGCCGAAGAGTTTGATTGGTCAACCCAGCAAGGCTTTCGTGTGGTGCCTGCCGAGGAATGCTGGTACAAGTCGCTGACACCATTGATGGCAGAAGTACGCGAAAAGCTCGGTGATGGCCCCGTCTATTTAAGTTTCGATATCGATGGTATTGATCCTGCGTTTGCACCGGGTACGGGCACTGCTGAAATCGGTGGCTTGACCTCAACGCAAGCAATAGAAATCATTCGCGGTATGCGCGGACTTGATGTGGTGGGTGGCGATTTAGTAGAAGTGTCTCCTCCTTACGACCCCTTTGGTAACACCTCTGTATTGGCGGCAAACTTACTGTTTGAGATGCTATGTATCTTACCGGGTGTGCGCTATGACGATAAGGTAAAGGCGGTGTATTAAGAATAATTTATAATCGCAAACTGCTTTTTATCAATCTGCTTTTTATAAGGGATTAAAGGGCAGTTTGGGTTTAACACTGAACAACTTATTTAAACGCGATTGAACTTTTTAGGATGATTAACTCATGACGCAAACGCTTCAAACATCTTCTTCAGCGCCCGCCAAGCCGTCTCTGACATGTGGTGAGTTGCTTGTACAGTGGCTAGAGTATTATGGGGTAGAGACCGTATTTGGTATTCCGGGTGTGCATACGGTCGAGCTATATCGTGGTCTACCAAACACGAACATCCGCCACGTGACGCCGCGTCATGAACAAGGCGCGGGGTTTATGGCTGATGGCTATTACCGCGCGTCTGGCAAAGTCGGGGTATGCTTTATTATCACAGGCCCCGGTATGACCAATATCATGACAGCCATGGCGCAGGCGTTGGCAGACTCTATACCGATGCTAGTGATTTCTAGTGTTAATAAAGTGGCAGATACGGGCAGCGGTGAAGGGCACTTGCATGAATTGCACGATCAGCAAGGTATGGTCAGTAAGGTTACACTCATGAGCAAAACTATTTGGCATCCTGAATCGTTACCCAAGGTCATCGCTGAAGCGTTTGCATTATTTAATGGCGCACGTCCGGGGCCAGTACATATCCAGTTGCCCATTGATGTGATTACCGCCGATGCCAGCCATGTCGCAAAGCCTTCTGATTTAACTCCTTATTTAAATAACTTTGTAAAAAATTCAACTGATGCACATGGTTTAACGTTACCTCAAGTAATGAGACCGCTGCCCAATCCTACGCAATTAGATTTTATCGTTGAATCTCTAAAAGCGGCAAAAAATCCAGTGATACTTTATGGTGGTGGCTGCGTCGATGTCGATCATGACGCGCAAACCCTAGCAGAGCTTATCGATGCACCGACGTTTTTAACCATCAATGCCAAAGGTTTGCTGCCACCTAGCCACCCATTAAGTTTGGGTAGCAATCAGTCATTAGAGGCAGGTCGCGCCGTTATTGCTGAGGCTGATTGGGTGTTGGCGATTGGTACTGAGCTGGGTGAGACTGATTATGATGTGTTCTTTAATGGTGGATTCAAAATCAACGGTATGTTGATTCGTATCGATTGCGATGCCCAGCAATTACAGCGTCCTTTTAGAGCCGATATCGCAGTATTGTCCGATGCGCAAATGGCGGTAAGTGGTCTATGTAGTCGTTTAAAGGGTCAGACGTTAAATCATCAAGCGGCATCACGAGTAAACGAGGCAAAACAAGCACTATTAGCAGGAATGACACCAGACTTTGCTGGGCAAAATGCGCTACTTCAATTGATTCGAGATGAAGTGAAAGACGTCATCTTCGTTGGTGATTCAACGCAGCCTGTTTATAGCGGCAATCTTGGTTTTGAGGCATTGGCGACGCGTCGATGGTTTAACTCGTCAACAGGGTTTGGCACGTTAGGTTATGGTTTGCCTGCTGCTATTGGCGCCATGATTGGTTCCAACAGTCCAGTGGTCAGCTTGATTGGCGACGGCGGTATTCAGTTTACGATTGCAGAACTCATCTGTGCCGCCGAGCTTGAGCTGCCATTGATTGTGCTGCTGTGGAACAACCAAGGCTATGGCGAGATTCGTCGTTATATGGAAGAGGGTGGATTGCCACTAATCGGGGTTAATATTAAGACGCCGAACTTTGAGCCGCTGGCAGCAGGACTTGGTGCAGGTTATCGCAGAATCACAGCCAAACAGCAATTGCTCGACGCTTTAAAAGAAGACATCAAGGGTAAGCAACCCATCATTTATGAAGTTGATGAAGCCGACGACTTTTTGATTGAAATGGGTATGACGTTTACCTGCTTTAGCTAACAATATAGTTAATTCTATATAAATCAGATACGGTGTCAGGCTCGCTTAGTCTACTATTTGTAGTACTTTCACTCGCCTTCCTTGTATCTAAATTATATTGAACCAACTATACCAACACTAAGCATAATAAAGGCTGGTCGCTCAAGGAAGAACGTCTATGATGCCACATGCTAACCGCTCGTCTGGTCGCTTGAGCACCTTGCTGGCAAGCTTATTAACGGATTTATCCGCCGTTGTTGGCGCGACCAATGTATTAACCAAACCCAGCCAGCAGCAGTCGTATACACAAGGGGCGATTGCTTCTATCACCGATGCTGTCGCGGCAGTTGTGATACCAGACTCTCTTGTGGCACTATGGCGCGTCATTAATCTCTGTGCGGCGGCTGATGTGATTATTGTTGCTCAGGCTGCTAACACAGGATTGACCGGAGGCTCGACACCGTACGGAGAGTACGATCGAGCAGTCGTCGTGATTTCTATGCAACGATTGGGCGGTGTTCATCTGCTCAATGATGCAGCAGAGCTGGTTGCTTTGCCAGCGGCTAGCCTCCAGCAGTTGGAGTCTCAGCTTGCGCCGTTAGGGCGTGAGCCGCATTCAGTGCTGGGCTCTAGTTGTGTTGGTGCTTCGGTGATTGGCGGTATTTGCAACAGCTCTGGCGGTATGTTGGTGCAGCGTGGTCCGGCGTATACCGAGATGTCGCTATTTGCCAAACGTAATGCCATGGGAGAGTTTGAATTAATCAATCACTTGGGCATTGATTTAGGTGTCGATCCAGAAGAGATGCTTGGAAACCTACAAGCTGGCACGTTCAATAAAAATCCAGAGAGTGCCAACAGCAAGTCCTGTACAAACCATCATTATCAACACAAAGTGCGCGATTGCGAGGCAGACACGCCTGCTAGATTTAATAATGACCCTAACGGATTATATGAAGCCTCTGGTTCAGCAGGCAAAGTCATCGTCTTCGCAGTTCGAGTCGCGACATTTGCCAAACCGACGCAAGAGCAAACGTTTTATATCTCGACCAATGACGCCAATACTTTGACCACACTCAGGCAACAGTGGTTAAAAAGCGAGCTAAACCTGCCTATTTTGGCAGAATATATGCACAAAAATTACAACGATATTACCATGCGCTATGGTCGCGATACTTGTTTGATTATGCGAAAACTGCCAGCCAGTAAGATAGGAGCGTTGTATCGGTTACAAGCCAAGATTGGCTACTATTTGGATAAATGGCGACTGCCTCAGACTTTACCAGATCGGCTGCTACAAATGACTGGTGTTTTCATGCCGCCGTCATTACCCAATTCTTTGGCTGAGCAGGCGTGCTCCTATCGTTATCATTTAATCATTAAAGTCGCGGATGGCAATAATACGGACGATGATAATAGCGATGATAACGACAGTCATGGTCATATTGCCGCCGCCCAAGCATTTCTACAGTCCCATGTACAGCAGCATCAAGGCGTCATGCATCTCTGTACAGCAGCAGAATCCCAAGCATTATTGGTGTTTCGTAGTGCAGCAACCGCTGCCATGTTTCGTTATCACAATCTTAACCACACAAGGTTTGGCGAGCTATTATCTACCGACATTGCCTTACCAAGGAATGCCGTAGATTGGGATGAAGTGCTACCTATTAACTTACAAAAGCGGGTCAGTAAAACCTTTTATTTAGGGCATTTTTTCTGTCATGTCATGCATCAAGATTATCTGCTACACCCCGAGGTGGATGCAAAAAAATTCAAGGATGAGCTATTGGCGTTTTATGATCGCCGTCGTATCGAGTATCCTGCTGAACACAATGTGGGTCATGTCTATACCGCAAAGCCTGCACTACATACTTTTTATAAAAAACTAGATCCGACCAATTCACTGAACCCAGGCATTGGTCAGACAGCAAAATGGAAAAATTGGCGATCGTCGCCCATCAAGGAGGAATTAAATGACGAATTATCTCGATAAGTCGCAGCAACCAATATTAGGAAACGATGTTGTCGATTCAGAAACGCCGCAAGGAGAGCAGTGGCGTGCGTCAATGTGGAAGTTTTTATTGTTTTCAGCATTGGGCATTGCACTATTTATTATTCCGTTTCAATGGGACGGAAAGGTTACGATTTTATTGGGTGTGTTAACGGACGCTTTGCAAGCTTTGCTGGGCGGTTCTGTCGTTTATGTGGCAATGGCAATCGTGACGACATCCTTTCTTGGGGCGTTGGCTGTGAAGGTGTTAAAACCCAACCTGCATGAAGACGCTATGGTCAAAAAACTCTTCGATGTTGATTGGTTTTGGCTCACTGCCCGATTGCTAGGGATGGTGTTTGTCTGGATGATTTATCTGCAAGTCGGCCCTGAGTTTATTATTAATCGTAATACCGGCGGCGTCATTTTCGAAGATTTGATTCCAATTTTGATTCCTTTGTTTTTCTTCGCCATTTTATCGTTACCGTTTTTGACGGATTTTGGTTTGATGGAGTTTTTGGGTACACTGGCGAGCAAAATATTTGTCAAGCTGTTTAAGTTGCCAGGACGCTCAGCGGTAGATGCCATGTCCTCTTGGTTTGGCGCGGCTTCTATCGGCTTGCTAGTCACCATGCAGGAGTATGATAAAAGCTACTATAGCCAGCGTGAAGCGGCGATTATCGCGACGACTTTTTCGGTGACTTCGATCGCTTTTACTTATGTCGTCGCCAAAACCATCGGCGTGGACGATAACTTTGTTTATTTTTATCTGACCATTGCTTTAACAGGCTTTATCGCTGCGATTATTATGCCGCGTATACCGCCACTTTCCTTAAAGCCTGACACCTATCATTCTGGCAAAAGTATGCTTGATGAAGGGATTCCTGCTCAGTACACCACTTACCAATGGGCGGTCAATCGTGCTGTGACGCGCGCGCACTCAATGCCAAGTCTGGGTCAAGTGTTCAAACGTAGTGTAAAAAATCTATTCGATATCTATTTTGGGCTAATCCCCGTGATTTTCGCAATTGGTACGATTGGTCTGGGCTTAGCCGAATATACGCCTGTGTTTAAATGGTTGTCTACACCGTTGGTACCGCTGCTTGATTTGTTACAGATTCCAGAGGCAGCAGAGGCGGCTCCAGCGATGATTATGGGCTTTGCGGATATGTATTTGCCAGCCTTGGTCGGCAAAAGTATTGAGAGTGAGATGACAAGATTCATCGTTGGTGCATGTTCTATTACTCAGATTATTTATATGTCTGAAGTGGGCGCGCTGATTTTGAAATCAAACATTAAGCTTAATGTGTTAGAGCTGTTCATGATTTTTATTCTTCGTACTCTGATCAGTTTGGTGGTGATTACTTCAGTGGCGCATTTACTTTATTAGCCATGTAGCCAATATCAACCCAGCCTCTAGCATAACGATAATGTGCTAAATAATCGGTTTATCTAACTAAAGAATAAACTGATTATTTAGCCAATGATTGACAGAGACACTTATAAATGCAATTAAAGACAATAGGTATAACAACAATAGGTATAACAACAATTATATCAAACCATAAAAGGTGATTGACCATCATGGAAATGACGAATGCTAACAGCTTAACGAGAGAAAGCGCCATACAAACGGTTCAAGATGAAGTGATGTTAAATGCAGCTTATATAGATGGCAAATGGATGACTATTGAAGCGCCTGCTACCGATACTGCTGACGCTGATGGCTATGATTCCAATTATGACTTATATGATTCAAATTCGGGAACAATCATCGCTACCACTCGATTGTGTACCAAGGTACAGGTAGAAATGGCAGTCAATGCGGCTTCTGCGGCGTATCCATCTTGGTCGCAAACCACCGTAAGCGAGCGCGCATCGTATCTCAATGCCATTGCCGAGAAGATGGAGCAGCAGTTTGACAAATTGGTGGGATTGTCTGTATTAAATAATGGTAAGCCCATTGAAGAGGCAAAAATAGACGTGAGCGATGCCATTGCCTGCTATCGCTATTATGCCAATCTCATCACAGAACAAGCGACTTGGTCGGAGGTATCCACCAGCGAGTCAGGCATACGCTTGCTAAAAACGTATGCGCCTGTTGGTATTTGCGCCCTTATTGTCCCGTGGAATTTTCCAATGGTCACTACTGCTTGGAAGTTAGCCCCTGCATTGGCTGCAGGCTGTACGGTGCTATTAAAGCCTTCCGAGGTGACATTATTGCCAGAGTTGATGCTGGGCAATATATTGTCTTATATTAAACTACCGAAAGGAGTCGTTAATATTTTACCGGGTGCAGCTGAAGTGGGCGCTGGCATGACCTGCCATCCATTAATCGACAAAATTTCTTTTACTGGTAGCAACGCCGTTGGTGAAAAGGTAATGAGCCAAGCGGCAAAAGGTATCAAGGATATCAGTCTAGAGCTGGGCGGTAAGTCAGCCATCGTCGTATGTGCAGATGCTGATATCGACCACGCTTGTGATTTAATCATCGGTGGCATATTTACCAATGCCGGTCAGATCTGTTCAGCCACCTCAAGACTGCTCGTTCATGAAAGCATTGCTCAGTCGTTGTTCGATACATTAAAAGTTAAGGCAGAAAGTTTGCAAATTGGTGATGGCTTTGACACTGACACGCAAATGGGTCCACTGGTGAGCGTGCAGCAACTCAACCAAGTAAAAAAATATTTCGACCTTGCTACTGCCGAAAACCTGATTTGTCTCACAGGTGGTGAGATCTTAAATCGGCAAGGGTATTTTGCGATGCCGACCATTTATACCAATGTTCCAGTGACCAGTCGATTATGGACAGAGGAGGTTTTTGGGCCAGTACTAGTGAGTCAAACGTTTACCGACCATGCCGAGGCGATTGCTTTAGCCAATGATAGCCAGTTTGCTTTGGCCGCGAGCATTGTCAGCGCTGATGAAACGGCGGCCGTAGAGATGGCGCTACAGATTCAAGCAGGTCATATCTGGATCAATGAGCAACAAATTGTACTGCCAGAGTCAGGGTGGGGCGGCTTTAAGCAAAGCGGTATCGGTCGAGAGCTGGGCGTAGATGGCTTGTCTGCGTATCAAAAAAGCAAGCATGTGCTATTGAGTCATTAAACGTTGGGCGCTTTCATATCTTATTTAGCCATTGAAATTGCTACCAATGGCTAAATAAGATATTTGCTTTGTAAATTAACTTTACTGGACTAAGAATGCCATTCGATATAAAATTGAGCAATCATTCAAATTTTATCGCTGTGCTTGTTTTTATATGAGATTACAGCTTTTGAGATGGAAAAACTATGTCACGTACCGCACTTTATAACCGTCAGGATGCCTTAGAACGCGCGTTACAGCTTTTTTGGCAAAAAGGCTTTCATGCTACTTCGTTAAAAGACATAGAAGAGGCGCTCGATATGCGTCCAGGAAGCATTTATGCTGCGTTTGGCAGTAAAGATGGATTATTTCAAGAAGCGTTAGACTACTATGCTCGCCTAGGTTTGAGTGAGCTTGAGCGGGTAATGAGCGCTTATCAATCGCCGCTGTTGGGGTTAGCCGCTTTCGTGCGTCAGCTGGGCGGTATTCGTGATAAAGGGCTGCCGAGTCAGGCTTGCATGCTGGTCAAAAGCTTACTGGAGCTTGGTGCTCGTGAGCAGACAGCGCTACAAAAAGTTGAAATGCTGCTGGCAGGTATGGAGCTGCGCTTTATAAATTACTTTACCGAAGCACAGCGGCTGGGTGAATTGGATAGTAAGTTGAATCCGACTAGACTTGGACGACGACTACAGGCGGAAATCATGGGGCTACGTGCTTTTGCGCAGCGTGATGTCGAGAGTGCAGCGGTGCAAGCGTTGGCTGAAGATATGGCGCTCTCTATAGAAGCGCTGCGTATTGATAAGCCTGTTGGCGTGTAGTTCATGTTGACTATTTGCAAATAAGCACTGCTAAAGGGTTATTGCCGATTAAGTAAGGCTGATTGCTAAGATATTTTTGGTATGAAAAAAGGGTTTTAGAGCTACTGTATAGCCCGAGACTATACAGTAGCTCTAAAACCCTTAGCTTTTCTAAAACTCTTAGTTTTGAAGACTAAACCATGACTTCATGGTTTAGTCTGGCATGTCAGCTAACTGCTGCAAAATGCTTTTATAATTTTCAATACCTTGTGCGCCGCTAATTAAATGACGCTCATTGAAAACCATAGATGGCACACTTTGAATGCCTTGTTGCTGCCAATGCTGCTTTTCTTTTTCTACCGCTGCAGCAAATCGCTGATCTTTTAAGACCGCTAGTGCTTCGCTACGATCCAGTCCAACATCGGCCGCAACATCTGCAAGTACAGCACTGTCAGCCACACTTTTATTATCGACGAAATGTGCGACGAACAATGCTTGTTTTAGGTCGTGTATACGTCCTTTCTGATCAGCCCAATGCAGCAACTGATGCGCATTAAAAGTATTGTAAGTACGAAAGTCATCGGTAAACTGAAAATCAAATCCAGCTTCAGCACCTACTTCTGTCATTCTAGCTCGGTTCTCTTGAATGTCTTCAGCAGTCGTACCGTACTTCTCCATAATATGCTCACGATAGTTTCGTCCTTCGTGCGGCGTATTAGGATTTAACTCAAATGGATGCCAGTGAATCTCGTGCGGAGTGTTGGTTTGTTTTAATGCCTCGGCTAGTTGACTATAGCCGATAGCGCACCAAGGGCAGACCACGTCCGACACGATATCTATTCGTAATGGCTTTTTTAAATCACTCATAGTGGCTCCTTATTTGGTTCTTATATAATTAGACAGCTTTATGCCATTCAAACTTTTGGAAAGGCTTGTCGATTGGCGTGTTGGCCAAATGGTTGGTGTAGTTACTCATCACTTTTTGAGCCGCTGCAAGAACCACTTCCAAAATCTGACGTTTAGTAAAGCCTGCATCTAAGAACGCTTGCACTGCGTCATCATTTACATTACCACGATCACGAACGACCGATAGCGTAAAGTCGCGTAATGCTTCTAGTTTTTCAGTTGGCAGAGGTGTCTCATTACGTAATGCATCAGTGATTGCGTCATCCACTTTCATGCTTTTTGCGATACCAGTGTGAGCGGGTACACAGTAATGACACTCATGTTCGACGTTGATGGTTTGCCATACGACCGTGACTTCCTCATCATCGAAACTGCTGTCTAAAAATAACTGATGCAGGCGTTGATAGCCTTCTAATAGCCCAGGTGCTTCAGCCATGACGGCATGTAGACCTGGGACTCTGCCAAATGCTTTGATAGATACATCAAGCAAATCTTTACTTTCTGCTGGGGCTGTATTTTTGTCGTGTAGGGTAAATTCAGTCATATTAAAACCTTTTAATCATTATTAGTGAATGGTTGTAAAAGTAAGTGTGTAGAAGCGACTTGAGAACCTATTATATAGTTGAGTGATTGCTCAATTTAATAAGTGAGATTTTTGTCAGTCGCTCAACAACTGCAGCTACTATAATTCATTTTGAGCAATCGTTCAAATTATATTTGAGTGAATGCTCAAGTTGTTTGTAACTTTGACTTACATTCAAAGCTAGGCGGCATCACGACAGTTATTTGTTTTTCTTAACCAAATTATTGCTAAATGGCATGGTTAACAATCCCCATAGCGAGGCATTTTGTTTGGCTGCTGGGTATTCTTTTAGCCCAATATCTAGCTCATTATCAGACTGCTTTGCTTTACCCTTATAACTACCAAAAATCCAATCCCACCAGATGACACTAAAGCCATAGTTTGAGTTGGTCTCACTAACGCGTTGGCTGTGATGAATACGGTGCAAAATCTGCGTCATCAATATTAAGCGCAGCGGTTTTTCAAGCGCAGGTGGCAGGCGAATATTGGCATGGTTAAATATTGCTAGGCCATTTAACGCAATCTCAAATATCAATACGGCGATGGCAGGAATACCCAATAAGCTGACGGCAATGAGCTTCACTAGAATGCTTAAAACGATTTCAATGGGATGAAATCTAAGCCCTGTACTGGCGTCGACATGTGCATCAGCGTGATGGACTTTATGCAAACGCCATAGCATAGGTACGCGGTGAAATAATCGATGCTGCCAGTAAATGATGATGTCGAGCAATATCAAGCTTAGTATGACGACGACAATACTTGGCAAATCGATAATATTAAATAGACCAATCCCATGCTGCTGATTATACAGCGCCACAGCCGTTAGACCGACAGGCACCGCTAGACGAGCAATAACTGACGAGATAAAAACCAAGCCAAAGTTAGCGAACCAGCGTTTGCCGCTTTTGATCGGTGCTTGACGTGCAGGCATGAGCCATTCTATCAGCATCATAATCACTAAAATGCTTAAAAAGGACCCAAGCCGCCACCATACTTCGTTAGTCATTAGCTGCCTCTTAACTTATCCTATTTATATACTGTTTTTATCTATTTCTAGCTGTTTAAGGGTATGATAGCCGCCATGGATACGGGTAAAAATCGTAATTGCGCAAGCAGTGGCAAAAATGCTGGCGAGTAATACAAAGTGCTGTGGCCACAGGCAAAAAGCGACAAACAGTGCTATAGTTTCGGTGCCCTCAGTCAAACCGTTTAAATAATAAAAACTCTTATATTTAAACTGCGGTTTATTCAGTGTAAACTTTTCCGCAGCAATGGCAAACGCTAAGAAGCTAGAGCCTGTGCCAATAAAGGTCGCGAGTAATAAAGCGCCAGCAATGGCATTCTGTTCAGGATTTGCCAATATAAAACCCAGCGGGATGGCGGCATAAAATAAAAAGTCGAGCGTAATATCTAAATAGCCGCCTGCGCTAGAGCTTTGCTGCGCATGGCGGGCTAAAGCGCCATCAAGACCATCAAAAATACGATTCAATGCAATGACTGCCAGTGCGCCATACCAAAGCTCAAATGCGAGTAACGGCAAGGCTAACATACCGATTAAAAAGCCTGCCACCGTGAGTTGATCAGCCGTAATTCCGCGTTTATGCAATACAACGACGACAGGGCTTAGTATCGGTTTAATCATGGGCGTAAGAAATTTATCTAGCATGCGCTTGCCTTTTGTATTTCGCTTTGACGTTTAAGACTTTATGTATAAAACGATAACTTTAAAACTACAGGTCTAAATGAATAACTTTACCGTTTGCGGCCTCGGCATCGCTATAATCGTGCGTGACCATGATGGCGGGAAGTTTATGAGTGAGGATTTGCTCAAACACCAGTTGCCGCGTATCTACTCGAAGTTGGGTATCAAGCTTGCTAAAAGGCTCATCGAGTAGTATCGCTTTTGGTGCGCTGAGCAAAGTTCGCAGTAGCGCCACGCGTGCTTGTTGTCCGCCTGATAAATTGTCAGGATGGCGATTTCCCATGCCTGCTAAACCAACTTGTTCAAGCGCCTGCTCTATTTTTTCAAAGCGCTGTTTTTTATTGCTGTTTTTATTACTTTTAGGCATCGCAAACGCAATATTACCTGCGACCGATAAATGCGAAAATAGCAGAGCATCTTGATACAGTACCCCAATATGACGCAAGTGCGTCGGCAAATGACTTACATTTTTATCATTTAACCAGACGTCACCAGTAGCGGTGAAACCATTTGGCAATATACCTGTGAGCCAATTCAATAAACTAGATTTACCACTGCCAGATGGGCCCATGACGGTTAGTATTTCACCACCAGCAATCTGCTCATCTAAGCTCAGTAATAGCTCGCCTTGTCGATATAACTGCAAGTTTTTTATCTGTAAAGAGGATTGCATCAAGAGCCCTTTATCTGCGTTTTTATAGTGAGTTGTTTTTCAAAATCAGTGCTATTTAGAATCAGTGCTCTTCAAAACGAATATATTTTAAAAAACGTTTTAACGGCTGCTATTTTTATCACTTTTAAAGAAGTACTTTGGCAATATCCAAGCCAATATAAAACCAACTAAGGGTAGCGCCATTTGGATGATGGCATACACTGCACTGGTGCGTCTACTGGCACCATTAGCGAGGGTTACGGCTTCTGTGGTGATGGTGGCGATTCGTCCGCCACCTGCCAATAATGTCGGTAAGTATTGACCAAAGCTAATCGCTAAACCAAGAGCAATGGCTATTAATAATGGCGCAAACAGTTGTGGTAATTTCACCTGCAAAAATACTTTGGCTGGCGTCGCACCAAGGCTTGCCGCTACATGAGCAAAACGAGGGTCTAGACGTCGATAACTGCTGGCAAGCGATAAAAACACATAGGGCAGCACAAAGAGCAGATGGGTAAATGCCACATTAAAAAACGCTGTTTGGTTATTCACCAGTTGCTGTAGCCATACTAAGCCAAATAAAAAAGCAATGCTCGGCACTAACAGCGGCAAATAGATAATTAAACTGGTAAATGTTGAAAGTGGTTTTTGACTTAATTGCTCAGCTTCCAAACATAATAATGTCAGCACAATGGCAAATACGGTACTCACGATACCAATCGTAATGGTATTAAATAATGGCGTGCTCATTTGCGTAAAGGCACTTTGAAAATGTAATAACACCAACTGTTCTGGCAATACGGCGGGAAAGCGCCAAAAACCAGCTACTGACCACATGACCAGACCAATGAGCGCCAGCAAAATAAAGCCAATCACCACAGTGGTCAATGCTGCGGTAATTTTTTGCCATAATGCATCGGCATAGTGGCGCTTGCCATTGACCAACGTGCGATTAAAGCAATTTTTTATCGCTCTCTCGCTACCAAGCCACAAGGCGATTAAACTACCCGTCAACGCCAGCTGTAACAACGCGCCTGCCGAGGCTTTTATACGTAAGTTTAAATCCACATCGTTAAACCATTGCATAATAGTAACCGCCAGCGTTGGCGGCGTGTTTGGACCCAATATCAATGGCATCTCTACGCTGGCACTGGCATAGGCAAGCACGGCTAAGATAGGCAGACGTAAAAAAGGATAGAGGACAGGAAGTACCGCTTTAAAAAAGGCCGTGATGGGGTAATAGCCGAGATTTAGCGCGACTTTATACTGCTGACGTAGCTTTTTACCAAGCTCTGGTTGCGCCAAAGCGCCTAGTGCCATGAGTAATAAAAATGGCAGCTCTTTCAACGTCAAACCCAAGATAATGCTGATGCCGTAGGGGTCATGTGGAAATATACCGTCTGGAGCCAATTCCCAGCCACTTAGCCATGGTGATATAAGGCGTGAAAACATACCAGAAGGCGCAATTAAAAAACCAACCGCAATGGCTGCTGCTGCATGAGGAATGACCAAGATTGGACTAAGTAAATGCTCAATACGGGTCAGCCAAACGCTATTAAAAAATGCTGCCAATATCATCAAGGTCATGAAAAAAGCGAATAGCGTGCTGATTAATCCAGTAGCGATGCTTAAAGCGATCATTTGGATAAGACCGGGCGTCTGCCAGAGATCATGGAAACCTTGTAGACTAACAGTCGTTTTCTCAAGTGCAGGCACCCAGCTAAAGGCAGGCAACAGCACGCAAACCCAACCTCCGAGTACCGGTAATATCAGTAGCAGCAGTAAAAATGTCGGACTCAAGGAGACTATACGCGTAAATAGGTCTGTTTTATAAGGCGCGTTTATGCCAGTAATTGTTGCAGAATGAACTTTTTCTTTTGCCGTTTTATTATTAGTATTTTTACTCATGGGCTGACCCCATAACGTGTCTGCCAGCCTTGCATAATGGCATCAACCCAGCTTGGATGTGGTTCACTCACGGTACGTTTGATGCTATCAAAGGGCAGGGCGCTAGTGTGTGGTTTATTGTCTTTAAATAGCGCTTGTTGCTCAGGGCTGAGCGTAGAGAGAACAAGTACGGTTTTATCACCCCATATATCTGGGGTTTGCTTTTTGGCCTGTGCTTCTGGGCTCAGCAAAAAGTTGGCGACCAGCTGTGCGGCTTGCGGATGGCTGGCGTTATAAGGAATGGCCACAAAATGGGTGTTACTTAAGCTGCCATCACTCATTGCATAGCTACGAATGCTCTCGGGTAAATCATAACGTTGCACGGCCGCGGGTACTTCAGGTGCAGAAAAAGTAAAGGCCAAGCTCAGTTCGGTATCGTCGACCAAACGCCGCATGTGCGCGCCCGTTTGCACAAATTGCTCACCCTTACGCCATAGAGTGGGATGTAAGTCATCTAAAAATGCCCATAAAGGGGCTAATACCATATCTGTATTTTGCTTAGTGGCTGGCAGGTTGAGCTGTGCTTTGGTGTTTTCGCCTGTTTTCGCATCCTGATTTTCGTGCAGCATGACTAAGGCGTATTTTAAAAAGCTCATGCCTAAAAAGTCAGGCGGCTTTGGATAGCTAAAACGTCCAGGGTTTTGCGTGGTCCAATTAATCAGCTCATTTAAGGTGGTTGGTGGCTTGTCAGTTGATAAAATGTCGTAATAAAAGGTTAGTGAGGCTTGACCCCATGGCGCTTCCATGCCGTTGGTCGGCACACCAAAATCAAAGTTAACCGCAGGATTGTTCTCTGGATCGGTCAAGGCAAAGTTAGGGAGCTTGTTCGCCCATTGTTTCAGTAATAATGAGTTCTCACTCATGGTGGCAAAGTTGGCACCATTTATCCAGATGAGATCCACGCTGCCTTTATCATTGTTGTTGGCGGACTTTTCTGCAAGTACACGACTGACGGCTTCACTGGTGTCGCTCAATTTAACATGGACTAAATTAATATTAAATTTGTCATCGACTTGCTTGGCAGCCCACTGTAGATAGGCGTTGATCTGTGGATCACCGCCCCATGCATAAAAGTAGACGTCTTGGTTTTCCCCTTGCGCCTCTATTTGTTGCCAAGATGATAAATTTTGATTAAGGTTACCAGTAGTGGGTGAGGCAGTGCTTGCTGATATACCAACACAAATGCTAAGCACCATAGCATAGGTGCTATAGCGGCTTAGATTTTTTAACGTGGTCAAAGCGGGTAGAGATTTAATAACGTACATTTAAGTTTCCGTTATTATGATATATTTTTAGCGCAGTGAATAAAAAACCAGCTAACCTCGACGCCATGTATGGTATTTCTCAAGCCAGCTTAATACCGTTTCGGGCGCATGATTACGTTTCCATTCACCAGCCGCGTATTTATTAGCCTCTGCCCATGTTGGATACATATGGATAGTGCCAAGTATTTTATTCAGCCCTAAGCCATGCTTCATCGCCAGTATAAATTCTGGCATTAAATCCCCAGCATGCTCAGCGACGATGGTCACGCCAAGTATTTTATCTTTGCCTTTAGGGGTAATGACTTTGATAAAACCATGATTGGCACTTTCCGTCACCGCGCGATCTAAATCTTTAAAGTCGTAGCGGGTAATCTCAAAATCGATACCTTTTTCAATAGCTTCTTGCTCATTTAAGCCCACGCGTGCGACTTCTGGATCGATAAAGGTTGTCCAAGGAATCACGCGATAATCTACTTTAAACTTCTTTAGATGTCCAAATAAACCGTTTACGGCAGCGTACCATGCCTGATGGGAAGCCACATGAGTAAATTGATAAGGGCCGACGACATCACCTGCGGCGTATATATTGGGGTAGAGAGTTTCTAAATAGTCATCCGTCTCGATGGTACGTTCCGTTTCGATGCCCAAATCTTCAAGACCATAACCTTCTAAGCGAGCACTACGTCCAACGGCACAAAGCAATTCGTCATATTCAATCGCGATTTCTTGCTTGTTTTGACGGTCTTGCTTAACGGTGCTGCCGCCTTGCGCTTCAACGATAATGAACTTTTTACCATCGCGAGCTTCACAGCGAATCGCTTGATGCGAGGTTAAAACGTTTACGCTGCTCTCAACGAGGACTTTCTGTGCAAATTCAGAGACTTCCACGTCTTCTTTTTTCATAAGACGCGCGCCTCTTTCGATCTGGGTCACATCGGAGCCTAAGCGGGCAAAGGCTTGCGCCAGCTCAGAGCCGATCGGTCCGCCGCCAAGGACGACCAGCTTTTTCGGTGCTGCTTCTAATTCGGCAAATTTATTCCATATAGTATCGCTGGTCACGTAGCCCGTTTCTTCCAAGCCTGGCAAATCTGGAATAAATGGGCGCGCGCCAGTAGCGATAACGATGGAACGTGCGGTTAGTCTTTGTGTGCCGCCATCGTTTAGTGCAATTTCTACCGTCCACGGGTCGATGAATTTGGCATAGCCTTTTAATACTTCAACACCCAAGTCCGTGTAACGCTCGACGCTATCGTTTGGCGCGATATCAGCGATGACTTTATGGATACGGCTCATGACATTTTTGAATGAGAACTCTGGTGGTGTATTTTCTAAGCCGTAACGCTCAGCATTGCACATCTGTTCGGCGACTTTCGCGCTTTTAATGAGGGCTTTACTGGGTACACAGCCATAGTTTAAGCAGTCACCGCCCATCTCACCCGCTTCGATTAAGGTCACTTTTGCTCGGACGGTCGCCGCGATATAGCTAGTGACTAGCCCGCCAGCACCTGCGCCAATCACGAGCATGTTTCGGTCGAATTTTTTAGGTTTGCTATAGTTTTTATAGACGCGGCGTTTTTTTAGCATATTTAATATGCCTTTTGCTATTAATGGGAAAAAACCTAACAACGCAAATGAGACAATTAAATTAAACGATAAAATCCCTGACAAGCTGTCAATTTGCGCCAATTGCGTACCAGCATTGACATATACGAAGGTGCCAGCGAGCATACCGATTTGGCTTACCCTATAGAATGTCCTCGCTTTAATCGCGGTGACACCCATCAATAGGTTGATCAAAGAGAAAGGAAATATCGGCACTAAGCGTAGGGTAAATAAGTAAAATCCGCCTTCTTTTTCAACGCCAGCATCAATGGCTGCTAAGCGCTCAGGAAAGCGCTGTTTAATCGTATCACGTAGTAAATAACGTGAGGTTAAAAAGGCGAGTGTCGCACCAATACTGGAGGCAAATGAGGCGACCAATAAGCCTTGCCATAAACCAAATAATGCGCCAGCTGCCAAGGTTAAAATAGCAGCGCCAGGTAAGGATAGGGCGGTGACAACGATATAAAGTAAAAAGAATCCACCGATAATCAATAGTGGTGATTGCGTTTTATAGTCGTTAAATTGTGCCATCGACCCTTTTAAGCCGTCAAGCGTCAGTAATTGATTGAGGTCAAAGTAGAAAAAGCTTGCTGCTAATATTAATATTAACAGTATTAACAATATTCTTTTAATCATAAAATATCCGGCTAAGTAGTAGAGCGAAGGCTAAAGTCATCGTCATTCTTTTATGATTAAGAACCTTGACCATGTTAGTGGTAATAACAAGTTAGTGGTAAGATAATTGCGTTAAGTTTTTTGCATGGTTTTTGCATTTATATACAATAAAACAGCTAAATTAGTAGTCTTCATAGTATAGGGCTTGAGTTTCGGAGGCTAGTATTTATATTTTTGCATGTTCAACCCGGCCCAATCTAACGATAAATATGACTGATGTTTAGGCTAAAGAAACTTTTTTGCCCAAGGTTAAGGTATCCCAGTCTCTCATTAAGAAAAGCGCCAAACACGCAGCCAACATCGGCCATGCTGCAAAGAACAACAAGTTATCAAAAGGCTTGAGGTATAAGCCGAAGGTTGAGAACGTCGAAATCGCATGAAGTAGCAAGATAATGCCGTAAGTCCAAGTTTTGAATAATCCTGTGACAAACAACAGAATGAGGATGAATTGAGCCGCGCCAATGACATAGAAAACAGTGTCGCCTATACTTTCAAAACCATAAAAACTAGAAAAGACGCCGGCGGCATGATCAGGATTAATAAGCTTATCTAAAGTCCAGACTAAAAAAACAATAAAAATACCCAGTCGAAGCAATAACAGTGAAAGAGGAAGATGTTTTGGCATAAGTTATTTCTTCTTAATAAGCGTTAAAAGTGAGTGCAAAAGAGCTTGGTAAGTCTAATCAATAAAATATATGGCAATGACTACTATTGTCAGGCAGTAAGCGTTAATAAAGTGTTTATTTTGAGTGATTACTCAAAATTAGACAAAATACTAACGCTCAGTAGGTCAATAAAACGCATTGTAGTTGTTATTGAATGGTTGTTCAAGTTCGTAGCCTCAAGCATGCTACTGTTCCAGAGCATCGTTACGTTTTTCAACCAAAGCAGCAATGCTTGGTTAAAGGTGGTCGATTTTCGTACAATAAAAAGCCCTTCATAGACTGATATGGTCCATGAAAGGCTTTTGGCTGACATCATAATTATGATGAAATTAAGCGGTTACCACATCAAATCATCTGGAATCACATAGGCGGCATAAGGATCATCTTCTGCCAGTACTTCTTCTGATGTATCGTTAGACACGACCATGAAGCCTTCCATTTTTGCATCGATGCGATCTGCCAACGGGCGAGGAAGGAGTGCATAGCCTTCTTCTAAGCGTGCAATCACCACATGACCGGCGACGATTTGGTCATATAGTTTTTGAGTGACAAAGATTTTTTTAACCTTAGCATTATCGACAAATTGATAATTGACATCGCCATTGGTATCGGCAATCTGATGCTGCTTAATCATCTGTACGATATTAGCCTTGAGCATCTTCTCTTCTAAAATACGTTGCTTTTCTTGATTGAGCTTTTGATCTTTCTCTAATTTTTTCGCTTGGGCTTCTGCCAACGCTTTTTTCGCTTCCATGCTTTCTGAGTCACCAGTACGCTTGGCATGCTGAGTCTGCTTGCTGATTTTCTTGGCTTTTTTGCTATCCACCAATCCCGCTTTTAATAACTGAGCCTGTAGGGCATTTTTTGCCATAATTCCATCACCTAGATAAGGATACTTAAATCATAAATGCTAAAAAACCATTGTAGCAAAATTCGCTACGGCATGTTGTTAGACGATGACAAGACTTTTTTTAATTATGGCAGAAGTGGGCACACATCGCTGGCTGAAGCCATTTAAATTGGTTATTATCAAGGCAGTGGATATGCTTTTTTTGCCGTTATATTTTTTGGTAACCATGTACTTTGGTAAATTTGTTTTTCGGTGATCATATTTATAGTGGTTATAGAAAGCTGTATAGGATTAAATCGTTAAATTTAAGGATGGAATATGACAACATCACAGCACATTTTAGCCTGTATAGACGGCTCGGCAGTGACTGAATCGGTTTGTGACTATGCAGCATGGTATGCCAGTAAGTTAAATTTACCCGTAGCGTTGTTGCATGTGAGTGAGGTTCCAGCCTCGACCAGACGCGATTTGTCAGGCGCAATAGGAGTCAATAGCCGCCAGTTTTTATTGGAGGAATTGACACAGTTAGACGAGCAAAGAGCGAAGGTGGTGAACAGTTATAGCAATGCTTTGGTACAAGACGCAAAAAGCCATATCCAAGGTAACTTTACTCAAGTCGATATTCGTATCTATCAACGTCGCGGCAAGCTGTTACCTGCCATTGAGCATTTTAAAGCAGAAAATCGTGCCATCGTCATGGGACGCCGAGGTGAAGATCACAAAAGCAGCCGTATTAATATCGGTAGCCAAATCGAAACCGTTGCCCGCGCATCTGACGTTCCTATATTGATTTGCTCAGAGACGTTCAAAGAACCCAACTCATATATGATAGCTTTTGATGGTAGCAAAACGGCTATTAAAGCAGCATGGATGGTTGCGAGGAGTCCTGTGCTAAAAGGATTGCAAGGTCATATCGTCATGATAGGCAATCATAACGACGCGTCAAAACAAAGCTTAAGCGCCGCAGCGGCACAATTGGAGGACGCAGGTTTTAGCGTCGCGGCACATCATTTATCTGCCTCCGATGCCGTTGATGGCTTGTTAAGGTTTCAGGTAGACAACCACATTGATATGATGGTGGTGGGTGCTTACGGGCATTCGAAATTGCAACAATTATTCCTTGGTAGTACCACGACAGAAATTATCGCCAGCACGCTATCTCCTGTGATTTTAGTACGTTGAAAACTCGGTAAGGTTTATATTAGCGAGGTGCAATCATTGCGCCTTCAGCTGTCGATAACGTTCAATGAGCATATCTGACGTTTGCTAAAGGATCATCTCATCATACTATTTTTGGACATGGTTTATGCTTATTCATGTAGACTTTACTCGCCGCGCTGCTCTTACACCTGAACAACACCAGTGGATTAAGTCACCACAAAATGGGGTAGAGCGCGTGATGCTTGACCGTGTGGGTGCAGAAAAAGCGCGTGCCACTAGCCTTGTACGCTATGCGCCCAATTCTTATTTTCCGCATCATCTACATCCGGGTGGTGAAGAGATTTTAGTATTGTCAGGTACTTTTTCTGCAGATGACAAACATTACCCAGCAGGTTGGTATTTGCGCAATCCACCGACCTCAGGACACAAGCCCTATAGTGATGAAGGCGCAGTGATTTTCGTCAAGCTACGTCAAATGCCAGCTGATGAACCTCATTATGTGGCTATCGATACTAAAGATAAGGCTCATTGGCAACAGCAGGGCAGCCGTGATGTTTGTCCTCTATTCTCAGGTGATAATGAGCAAGTGAGTTTGCAGCGTATCAAGGCAGGCGAGTTACTGTTTAATGAGGCAGTCTGTGGCGGTGCAGAAATACTGGTATTAGCAGGTGAGTTGATAGATGAGGGTCAAGTTTATCAGCGCGGCGGTTGGATACGTCTGCCAGCAGGTGAGCATGCGCAAATACAGGCAGGATCTGAGGGAGCTACAGTGTATCTCAAGACAGGGCATTTAATGCAAGTGATAGGGTTGTAAGGGTAGTGATCACATTTTATGAGCAGCTCACCAGCTGCTCATATTCTACAATGTCACTATATTTTGTCACTATACTTTTATTAGCCAACAAAAGTATATAAGCAGTGGGGTAATGATTAGTAACGCAAAATTTATCAATCATTACTCAAACCGCTTTTAAAACAGTTCAAAAATACAAACCGTCATTGCTTATCATTCTATACTTTGCGCATCCTCTCGTTTGACAATTTTATGCTGGTCTTCTGTACTATCGACTTTCCAATAGCTAGATATGTACAAATGCGTTTTGGGTATTGGGCGATCTACCTTAAAATAATGGCGTAGGGCGCGCATACTATGGAACTCGCAAGCTACCCAAACAGCAGGTTGTTCCTCAAGCCAAGTCAATGATTTGACGCAGTCAAGTAACGGGCTGCTTTCTGCATTTGGATGTGCATTTATCACCCAATGAATGTCAACGTTGTCTGGCTTTTCGAGTAGTTGCTTATCTGCTTCAGTGGTAATCTCAAGGACTGCATAGCCGTGTGCGTCAGCAGGTAGCTGGGCAAGATTGACGGTAATCGCCGGCAGCGCTGTCATATCACCGATCAATAAAAACCAATCAGCCTCATTGTTAATCAGCTTCTTTGGTCCAGGGCCGCCTACCAATATTTGCTCTCCCACTTGGGCGTTACGTGCCCATGCTGAAGCAGGGCCTTCTGTCTCATGCAACGCAAAATCGACATCTATTTCGTCATCTCGTCGAATGCTGACGGTATAGGTGCGCATCAATGGTCGAGCCTCATCGCCTTGAGGGAATATCAGCTTAATGTACGCGCTTTCTTGATCTGCCGGAAAATTAGTCAGTCCAGCACCGCCAAGCGTGACACGGCACATATGTGGCGTGAGGTATTTACTGCCAATCACATCTAGCATTCTTGGGGTAGGTTTTGCCATATTAATACTTTCCTTCATTTAACTATTTGATAGTTTAGGTCATCATTTGAGATGAGACCACTCTATAAGATTGATATTTTCTAGTAATGGTAAGTTCTACATTGCCTAAAAATTGGCTTTTAGGCTGACGGACATTTGGCGCTCAGGTCCCATCCAGCAATTGTTAATATCATAGCAAGCGCCGGCGTAGGTTTTATCAAAGAGATTGTTGACACTCGCGCCGACAGTGAGCATCGGATTGATTTGATAATTGCCGCCAATGTCTACCAAAGTCACGCTTGGTAATTCGTCTGAGTTTTGCTTATCAAGTTGCATACCGCCTTCATAGCGCACGCCAGCATTGAGACTGAGCTTGTCAGTAGCATAATAATCTGCCCACAATGTTGCCTTGTGCTTAGCCGTTTGCGCAGGGGTATTGCCGACAACATCAGGGTTGAATTCATCTTCTGTAATCTCAGCATCGGTATAGCTGTAGCTTGCTGCGACATCTACCCAGTCGTTGAGCATATGACTGCCTGATATCTCAAAGCCTTTTGATTCAATTTCACCAGTTTGAACTTTTTGTTGATAATTAGATGGGTTCGTCACTATGACATTTTTTTGAGTGATATCAAATACTGCTAATGTTCCTTGTGTGGCGCGATTGGCAGAGAGATATTTGACACCAGCCTCTAGCTGATCGGCAGTCGTTGGCTTAAATGGCGCATTGGTAATAAAGTTACTACCGACCACTGGCTGAAACGACTGCGAGTAGCTTGCATAAGGAGATAGCCCATTATCAAAGTCATAAATGGCTGCGAGACGACTACTGGTTTTTGAGGCATCATTGTCAATGGTTTGATCACTATAGATGGCACCTTCAGAAGCCTTTGTCTGCTTAGTGATACTATCAAAGTTATCATGACGTAAGCCTGCTACTACTATCAAATCTTGCCATTTCATCTCATCTTGTACATAAAAACCAAGCTGGCTTTGCTCGATATTTTCATTTTGACGATAAGCCTCTAAAGGCAAGGTATCGGCATTGATTTGCGAAAAATCTGGATTGGATAAGTCAAGATTTGGCGTGCCATTTGCGCCAGCATCATAATAAGTGGCGGTACTGTCTGTCTCTTGATACTCAATACCAAATAATAAATTGTGCGAGGTATTGGTAGTATCTAGCTGATAAGAAAGCTGGTTGTCCGTGGTCCAGTTGCTCATGCTCTCATCGGTGGTGTAGGCCACCCGATTTAGTATCTTATCACTACCGCTTACAAACCCGCTGTTGTACATATTACGCTGCTGCGCGTCGGCGTCGGTATAGCGCGTGATATGTTTAAAGGTGAGCGTATCATTGATGTCCCAGTTTATGGTAACACTTGGCATAAATACTTCTTTGCTGAAGTGATTCCATTCATCGCCTGCATAGGCATCACTGCCCAATTTGCCATAGCTGGCATGGTAGACAGTGCCAACGGCAGGCAGTGGGGTGGAAGGCACCATTTCTGGATCATCTTGATAAAACAGATTGGCAAGAACGGACACATCTTCTGTCGGTTGCCATTCCAGTGATGGATTGATCAGGGTGCGCTCTTCTTCTGTGATCTGCATCTGCCCGTCTTTTTGTCGTTTTAACGCCACCAAACGATAATTGAGCGTGTCTGAGATAGGTCCTGTCGTATCGACCGCCACTTCTTTTAGGTTTTGATTACCCACTCGCAACTGTACCTCAGATGCTTGAGTGCTTTTTGGGGTTTTGGCGACTTGATTAACCATGCCACCTGGAGATGCATAGCCATAGAGTGAGGATGCGGGCCCTTTGACCACTTCGACTGCTTCTGTTGCGTAGATATCGACTTGCGGCGTCAGATTCCAAGCCCCATCGTAGGGCAGTCTTAATCCATCGTAAAAATTGGAGTAAGTTTTAAAACCGCGAATATTGTATTCATCAAAGATGGACACGGTACCGCGACTCTCAGTACTCACCCCTGGCTCATAACGTAACGCTGCATTGACACTGTCTGCTTGACGTTTTTGCAATAGTGCTTGATCGATTCTCGTATAGCTCATGGGCGCGTCATTGGGATCTAATGCTGTTTTGGTGCCCGTACTACGGTAGTTGTCGGCATAGACAGTAATGGTATCCAAGGTGGTCGATGGTGTCACAGTCTCATCATTATTAACATCATTATCGAAGTCGTTCTCAACACTGTTTTCGATGTTATTCGGCATTGTCTCAGCATAAGCTGCATGGCTCAAACCCATTACCAATCCCAGTTGCACAGCAAGAGTTAAACGTTTTTGACGAATGGATGTAGACGTTGAGATAAAACGCATCATATTTCCTTGTAAGTTATCAAATGCCGAAAGCGAAAGAAAAGGAATAATAACATTAATGATTATCGTTATCATTAAAAATTTACAAACAAAGCGTTCTTAGTAAGATGTCGAGTGAAGTAGCCTCATTTTTAGCCATTAAGATGACTATGATGCAAACATGAAAATTGAAGAAACACCCTAATATGACGATAATTTTTGGCTATAAACGATGGTGTTTAAATCGGTTTCCTCGTATGATGCAGCCGTCTATTTGGAATCAACTTTTAGATCAACCGGCAGACAGGATTTATTACTACTATTAATAGGTCTAGGTCGTTCATTGAGCAACCAAAGATTGTTAAAGGTCATATTTATGAACAGACATACAAGTCAATCAACCAATACTCAACGCTATTTTACGGTATGGCGTTGGCATTTTTATGCAGGAATGTTTATAGCACCTTTTTTAATTATCCTAGCTTGCAGCGCACTTGGCATGCTGTTGATGTCTAACATAGCAGGTCGTGATGATGATCGTCTCACCATTACCACCCCAGATTCAGCGATGACAGCACTAATTACCGAACCTATTTCTACGCAAGCTAAAAACGCGTTGAACACTTTACCTAACAGCACGCTGGTGAAATATATCGCGCCTCGTGATACGGACACCGTTGCCTTGTTTCAAGTTAAGTCAGCCAATCATGAGAATATGGTGGCGGTGAATCCTTATACGGCTGATATCGTTAAAAGCACGCCGACTAATAGTGGTCTGTACTATACCTTTAATGATATTCATGCTGATTTACTATTGGGCAAAGTCGGTGACTATATCCAAGAAACCACTGCGTCATTAACCATCTTAATGATTCTAACGGGTTGGTATCTGTGGTGGCAAAAACGCAAATCACTCAAAGCCATGCTTATACCCATTGATGCTGTAAATAATAAGAAAAAACGCTCATTCATTCGTATTATTCATGCGACATTGGGCAGTTGGGTATCTGTGTTGCTACTGTTTTTCTGTATTTCAGGAATGGCATGGGCAGGCATCTGGGGCGAGCGTATGGTACAGGCATGGAGTCAGTTTCCTGCGGGCAAATGGGGCGTTGCGCCAATGCCGCTTTCCATTGATCAGAGTCAACATCATGCTGGTATGGATATGAATAACGCTGAAGCCACGCCGCACGTTCATGGAGCAACACCAGTCACAGCACCCACGCATGGTGATGCACTAAATACGGGTAGTACCAAAGATGTGCCTTGGGTGCTTGAGTTGACACCAATGCCAGCATCTGGCACTGTCGCTGGCAAGGATGGTATCGCGTCCAATATACCGATTATGATTGATACTGTAGATCGATTTGCCCGTGAGATTGGTATTGTCGGACGTTACCAATTAAATCTGCCACAGGGTAGTACGGGCGTCTGGACGATTAGCCAAGACTCAATGAGCTATGATATGAAAAATCCAATGGCTGATCGTACGGTACATATCGATCGTTATTCGGGCAATATTTTGGCAGATATCCGCTTTGATGATTACAATGCTTTTGGTAAATTCATGGCGGCAGGCATTGCTATTCATATGGGGACGCTTGGATGGTGGAGCGTATTGGTCAATGTCCTATTTTGCTTATCGGTTATTGCTATTTGTGTGAGCGGTTACATCATGTGGTGGCAGCGCCGTCCACGTCATGCCAGTGAAAAGCTTGGACTGAATCCACCAGCGCGTGGTCTCAGTTTTTCTATCTGGTGGCCGTTTGCCATTCCTTTGTTAGTAGTGGCGATTATATTCCCAACCGCCATCATCGCGATTGTCGCTATCGGATTACTAGATTTCTTAGTCATTTCACGGGTTGGATTTTTACAGAAACTATTATTTTAAAATTAAATAAAAGAGCCATTCAAAAAGTTATTCTTATCTAAATAAAATCGGGGCAGCTTTCTAAAAGATGCCCCGATTTTTTATTGTTCGCCATTAACTTTTTACTAAGCCAGTATTTACGCCAACATAGCAATGGCATCGGCACTAGCACGTTGCCGTTCTTCAGCATTTAACTCAATGAGTCTTCCTTCTTTCATCAGTAATAATCGATCTGCATGTTCAAAATAGCCGTCATCATGACTGATGATAAACAGCGTTTTACCCAAGGCTTTGAGTTCAGGTATCAGTGTTTGATAAAACACGCGGCGAAAGGCAGGATCTTGGTCAGCCGCCCATTCATCGAGTAGCAGTATGTCTTTTTGTTCAGCCACGGCAATGAGCATGGCCAAGCGCTTGCGTTGTCCTTGTGATAGCTTGTCTGTCGATAATTGGTTGTCAGTCACGCTGACTTTATCTTGTAAGTTCAATTTATGCAGCCATGTATTTACGAGCGCTTCATCGGGTTGCTGTCCCTCTCTACCAATCAGCTGTTTAAAAAGATGCTGATCGCTAAAAATAGCAGAAAAAAGCTGTCGATAATCAGCATTATTCTGTGAATCAACGAGCTGACTGTCTATTTTTACAGCACCGATGCTAGGGGTGAAAATGCCTGTAATAATCTTGGCAAGCGTAGACTTGCCGCTACCATTTGCCCCGATTAAAAACACCACATCGCCACGTTTCAAAGTCAGATTAACCGATTTTAGGATATCGGTAGAATTTTCATTTTCTTTGACCACTACCTCGTTTGCATCGGTATCAATATCAATGCTTGCATAACGATAGCCAATATCATTGAATGATATGGACTGCCAGTTGTTGACCACAATATCCGTCGTAAAGGTTGATTGGTACTCCGCCAATTCCAACGATTGTATTTTATCCAGCGCCACTTGTGCCGTTTGTAAGGTCGGATACGCGCCGACGGCATGGAGGATGGGTGATTGCATGAATAGAATGGTTAAAGAGAAAGTGGTGGCAATACCCATTGGAATAGCAAGATAATTTGACACGGCAAACACCACACCAATGGCTGCGAACATCATAATATTCGACCAATTCACGGCGGATAAATGATATGTATCCGATTTAATCACTCGATTTTGATAAGACTTGGCATGATTTAAGAAATCATTTTTATAGAGTTTTTCAGCGCGGTGTTGATTAAGCGCCAGCTCTTTGCGACCATCTATAATGGATTGATAGTCCTCATATAAAAGATCATTGATCACTCTGAGCTCCCTTAAATGAGTATAGACATGCTTTACTAAAATGGTGCTTATCCAAATCGTCATCGCAATCCAAAACATGACAATCAATAATAATGGCAGCGACAACCAGCCTAAATAAAGGGCGACACCAACCGATAAAATAACGCCTTGCACAAGCTCTGGCATACGCACAAAGGCGACGGTAATTGATTGAATATCTGAGGATAAGCTGGCGAGTAACCGTGCGCTACCCAAATGGTCTATTTGTGGAACTTTGGTGTCGATGATTTGTTTGACCAGCTTGGTTCTAAGCTCGTAGACGAACTGATGCCCCAAACGAGTCAGTGCATATTGTGATAAAAAAGTAGTGACCAATAGTAGGACAACCAAAGCTGAAAATAGACCCAAGCTCGCCCACGATAAGGTATTAAAAACAGGCTGACTGATAAAGGTGTGATTGATATAGGCAATGATGCCCACACTGACCGCCGCATTCACCAAATTAAGGAAAATAACTTTAAGAAAGGGCAGGCGATAGTGTGCCCAAATCATCTGATATAAAGAAACGGTGGCGTGAGAGGACATAATGGCTCAATAATAGAATGGTTTTTTGCGTATTTTTGATGGCATAAAAGGGAGTAGGTGGTGCCTAATCCCTTTTATCTAAGTCTTATAAACGTGGTTTAATCTGCATGTCTTAAAAGTCGAAAGTCGCTGACACTTTTAGGGCAGTAGGCTCACTGGCATTTAAGTATCCAGCACCCGCATAACCACCCACTGATTGCCAATAGTCTTCACCAGTAATATTAGTAACTACTCCTTTTAGCGTCACGTCTTGTCCTGCTAACACAGTGCGATAGCGAGCACCTAGATCTAATGTGGTATAACCGTCAACTTTTAAGCTGTTGGCGGCATCGGCATAACGTGCGCCTGTGTGAATGATATCGCCGGTCACCGTCAATCCTTCAACTGCTGCTAAATCATATTCTAGGTTGACGTTGCTTTGTAGCGTGGGCAGTCCGATGACTCGGTTGCCGTCAAACGTCACATCGCCCGTATCTTTTTGCTCAGCATTTAAGTAAGTAACACCAGCATTGAAGCGCATGTTTTCGCTTGGGCTACCAAATACAGTCAATTCCACCCCTTGGTGACGGTTTTCGCCTGCAGCCACAAAGGTGTTGGCGTCATTGACATAAGCACGTGGCTCATTAGTGCGGAATATCGCCAAACTACTGCCAATCAAACCATTGTCATACTTAACGCCAACCTCAGTCTGCTCACTCACATAAGGATCTAAATTTTGACCACCATTGGTGACAGCACCACTATTATTAGTCAGAGGTGCTCTTGCGCCTGGCGCTAGGCTTTCGATATAGTTGCCATAAACAGACCAGTCCATGCTCGGTTGATAGACAATTCCAACGCTTGGTGTCCACTCGCTTTCATCGTAACCAGCCGTTTTAGCCTGAGTGTTAGGATCATAGCTGGTGGTTTTTAAATTCTGATGACGCACGCCTAAAGTGGTTTTTAGTTTGTCATCGAACAATGATATGGTATCGGCTAGCGCAAAGCTTTGGAATTGCTTCTCGTTGGTTAGTTTTGGATCATCTAAGTTACTACCGAAGATTGCTGTGCTTGTGAAAGGTACCTCAGCGTAGTCAATAGGGCGATATAAATTGGTTGCGGGTTGATTACCAAAATCATAGGCGAACGCCCCTTTTTCTTCTTGGTCATAGAGATCCGCTGCTAGTACCCAATTATGAGCCACGTCACCTGTTTGCCATTTACCACGCAGACCGAGCTCGGCACTTTGTACCAAATCTTTTCTAGAATTATCAAAGCGATAAAACGTACCCGCACCATCGACGTTGTTGACGGTTAGATTGGCCAGTGAGTTTTCTTCCTCACCACTTCGCACACCGTAAGCACCATAAGCGGTAATATTATCAGTAAAATCATATTCTCCTCGAATGGTACCAAAGACATCTTCTTCATCTGAATACGTCCAAGGCTGCGCCCAATTTTTTGAGCCGTCTGGTGCTTTTGGTACTCTAGAAACACCAGCAAGTGTGACACTAGGACGGGTCTCTTTAAGCTTATTGTCTTGCCAGCCCAAATCAGCTGATAGTCGATACTGATCGCCTCTATAATCTAATCCTAACGCTGCCAGACCCAGTGTTGAAGATTCATCATCAATCGCGCTGTCACCATCTTGATAAGCGGCATTAAAGCGAATGCCAAACGCATCATCAGTACCAAAGCGATCACTGACGTCTACGGCAACTTTGCCTTGATCGCCCTGACCATAACCGAGTGTCACCTTACGTAGCGGGTCATTGCCAGCTCGTTTGGGCAGCAGGTTAATCGTACCACCGGCGTTACCACCACTGGGTGCTGCGCCATTAAGCATGGCGGATGCCCCGCGCTGAACCTCAACACGCTCGAACAATTCCGTTGCGATATACTGCCTTGGCAATATGCCATATAGACCGTTATACATGGTGTCATCAGAGGTTGTGACAAAGCCGCGCATAAAGTACGCTTCTTGAAAGTTGCCAAAGCCTCTAGCGACACGAACAGTCGGGTCTTTTTTGAGCAGGTCGCCCACACTTTGGGCTTGTTGATTGCCGATATACTCATTGGTATATGAGGTAGTGGAGAACGGCGTGTCCATGATGTCTTGATTGCCCAAGATTCCGACACGGCTTCCTGTCGCTACTTGACCGCCTGCATAGGCATTTGGCAACCCATTGGCTGATGCATCAGCACTACTGGTCACGACAATCTCATCGAGTACCACGCTTGGGGTATCGGTTTGAGTGTCAGCACTTAAATCTGTTTGTGCCCATGCGGCTTGGCTTGCACCCAGTAGTATTACCGATGTGGACAGACAAGATGAGCACAGTGATTTTAATGACAAGGGATGGCGAGACATATTCAATAGAGTAGGGCGAAATAAAGCAGAGTATAAGCGAGACAGTTGCATGAATATTTCCAGCACATAGATTAAATGCTTATTATAATGATAATCATTTTCATTACAATATATTACTGGATTAAATCTCAATATATTTTTATCGTATTAAGTGTACGTTTTCGTTAGGCAAAGTAGTAAGTCGTATAAAGTTGATTAATTACACTATGTTGATTAGTCGCGTTATACCAGCAGCAACGATTGCTAATCGCTCAATTTAGCAGTCAGCACAAGTGGTTGGTAAGTGGCTAAATGCTTTCTGTTTATGACTAAATGTTTGCTACTTATTAAATGCTTGCTGTTTGTAGAAAATACCATTTACAAAAAATGTAATGATTATTGCGCACGCCAATAGACTTTAATGACCATATCCTGACGTGATAGCCCAAGGGTTGCTTTTAGTTGCTGTCGTAATGATTTGATATTCGCTGCTTCCAGCGCGCCCCATACTTTGTCAATATTGACAGGCAGTCGCGCAAATTGTGTATTTAACAATGCCATTATTTGTTCAGTAATATCAGTTGTTGGGGTATTAACCAGCTGGCACACATTATCTTGCAAAAAATGCGCATTATGGCGTAGTTGATTACTGAGTGTGAGGGTGTGTAAGTAACGGATATCGTCTGGATCATTAGTGATGGCAATGACGAGGGGCGGCAATGGATTCTGCCAGTTTTCCAATAGATTGGCCACCGTAGGTAAGGAGGTTTCATCACAGATGAGTAAGCACTGACCAGTGCTGAGATGTTCTATTTTCTCTGGATATTCACGTACTGTTTTGATTTGACTGCCACAGTCAAGTGCACGCGCCCAATTGCCTCCTGCCGTGTCGCCATGAGTATAAACGTCTATCCACGCTTGGACAGACGAGCTGCTCGAATCTCGCCATGCTTTTCGCAAGGTATAGTAGCGCTGCAAAGGTTTGTCGCTATCTTTGGGCTGGTGTTTTGTAGCAGATAGACCGTCCGCATCCAGCTCAAACAAATACGCGTAGCCCGGATGAGAGAGTGGCGTACTATCGGGTGCGGTTACTAGCAGTCGATACATATTGGGGCTGGCGTAATAGCCATTAATGACCGTAAAACGCTGTTCTTGAAGCTTGATCGTGCGCTTGCCAAGCTTATTGGCAGAGGTTTGCAATAGCGTTATATATTGCTCTTGTAGCGTCATAGAGTCACTAATAGGAACTATAAAATCGATAAAATATTGACGGCTGAGCTTGCTGCTGTTTGTCAAGGTATCGTTGTCATGATGGGCGGTTGTGACATCCATTAGTATCCCATCAGTATACAGCTCTGTTATCGAGGCGATCTCGTGCTCATTCACTGCCGTGGTAGTAAAGGCATTGATAAACATCGCGAGTTCATCTTGATGCTCTTCATTGACATGACTCATAAACTGGGCTTTGTCAGCCATGTCGAGCGGTGTTTTATCGAAATCGTACTGAGTAAGTGGTTGAGCCATAAAATGTCATCCAAGCCAAAATTCAAATAATTGTTCAGCAAAATTTTTATTAATAAATGATTGGCTGCTGATTAAGGGCAAGATGGAAATGTAATAATTAATAAGCATAAAAAATGCAAATGTTAATGATTATTAATATCACCTAGATTTTTATTACGATAATATACCATAGGTTAATTTATTTACAATCATAAAAGGACTGGTGTTATCGAGTGATTAATATTTTTCTTGTAATAATTGGCAGTGGTGACTCTTAGACTGTGTATAAACGTTATCGCCCAACCTATTTTTGTAAGGTTTGATAGCTTACAAAAATGGGTTGGGCGAGCTAAAGTCGAACAGTAGAGTGTTAAGGAGCAGGCTGAATGTCTATTTTAAATTCCCATGAGGTCGCAGTCGTCGCTGAGCTATCAGGGTAATTGATTTTATCCAAACGCACGCGGGCATAGCTATTGCCTTCAGCGGATCTAATGAGCGCGCCTTGAGCGCTGTCAACCGCTTTGGCATTTAGTTGATGGGTCATGCCATTGTAGGTATACCAGCCAAAGTCTAGGTTCGGGAAATTACCTGTATAAGCAGGATTGAGATCCGAGCCTTTACTATCAATGACCCAGCTTCTGGCACTCATCGGTTTATCGTACACAGCGGTGTTGGTAAGGTCGGTTAAAGTCGCCGCACTACCATCGGTCATAAACTTGCTGACAATGGGCTCACCTTTATCATCATAATACCCTATTGGTGTTTTTGATAAGAAGCCACCAACTATGCCTTTATTAGTGCCAATCGCAGAATCGCCACCATTTAAAATGACGCTATTACGCTTAAAGCCAATCTGCCAAGAGCTGTTTTTATCGGCGCTACTTTGTCCTGTGGTTAGATCAAAATAGACCCAGTTATCATTGTTTGAGGCATCGATAGTTTTCGTCTGTACCTTGTTCGGTAGCGCCGTATCAATCCAGCGCAGAGTAGGGTAGCCCGAGGTTCCAGCATTATTATAATAGTTGGTAATCTGCATGGCATAAATAGGCTGCTGGACGCTGCTGTCTGTCATGGCGCTGCTATTATCTGTGGTGACAAGATAGACACGATTGTTCGGGTAGAGCTGATGGTTGTCTTTTAAACTGTATTCAAACCAAGGCTGTGCATCAAAAATACCGCCACTACGGTCTTCATTGTAGTGCATGGTAATATCACGACTGGTATCAGGATCTTGAGTTGCATTGCTATAACGACTCAGATCTGACCAATCGATTAAACCAAAAACGCCGCCCAAACCCGCGCCAGAATCACCGCTATTTGACCAAAGCTTGACCGAACGCGCTTGGTTATCTAACTTGATATCCCACTTATCCTCAGCACACGAGCTTTCAGCTTTGGCATCAAAGTCATAACAGGTAGCAGTATCAGGCGCTAGATTGGTGACTTGCCAAGTAGCCGTTTCGCTAAAGCTGGCACTGCTCACAGGCGGGGTAGTGCCGACATTTTCGGTATTGCCACTATTCGAGCCATCACTGCCGCCACCGCAGCAGTCATGCTGAGTGCTAAAATACTGCCACTAAACAGTAATGCCAATTTGGTCGGCTTGGTGTGAACTGCTGGGAGAATGGGGGTCATATCAGCTTCCTTGAAGGTTGTGGTTTCAGATAGAGGGTACAAAATAAGGGTAAAAATAGCGGTACAAATACACTTGCTTTAGAATGATTGTGAATCAAAGGCTTACCAATGGTAGCTGGCGCCAAGTAACCACTCGCGATTATCAATGGGACGGTAGTCACTGGTATCGGTGATATCACGCTGCACATCAAAGATATTATTAATCGCTGCATACAAGCTCAAGTTTGCAGTTGCGTCATAATTGAGCTTGCTATCGAGCGTCCACCAAGACGGTGAATACGCTTGCTCGCTGGTACTAATTAGCTGTTTGGATTCATAATTGAGGCGCGGGATCAGCTGTAATTTGTCATTAAGCTGATAATCTAGTGCTAGCATCGCTTTGTGATTGGGCTTATAAGTCAGCTCGGTATCCGTCACATTGTTATGCGTTTTTAAATAAGCATAGCTGGCTTGCAGTTTGGCGCGCTCGTCCACTTGCCAGTCAAGGCCAATATCGCCGCCATAGGTTTTGGCGCTATCGACGTTCATATATTTATAAATGGCGATGTTACCGTCGAAGGTAGCGTTGTCCTCGTCGGTCTGAATCAGGTCATCTATCTCGTTATAAAAACCATTGACCGTCAAATTCATGGTGTCGCTCAGTTGACCTTGATAGCCGATCTGGTAACTGGTTGAGGTTTCAGGCTGCAAGTCGGGGTTGCCCATGACTTTATAACCCAAATTGCTATGGTCAAAGACGTAGTAGCGTTCTTTCAGGTTGGGCACGCGATAACCACCGCCAATACTGCTACGAAAGACATGGTCACGACCGCTGGCATCCAAATGGTTGTATTTGAGTGATACTTTCGGCGCTGTATGACCACCAAAGTCTTCATCGTTTTGATAGCGAACACCGCTCAACACTTCCCAGTTATCGCCAATCAGCCAATCATCTTGTAGATATAGCTCACCGACATCACGGCTGACGTCATCGCTGATAAGCTCGCTGACTTGGTTTTTCGTTTGGCTTAACTTGTCTTGCTGAACCTGACCGCCGACTTGGATAAGATGAAGGTGCTTATCGGATAGCAATAGCTCAGGTAGATCGAGCTGGGCTTGCGCCAACGTCGTACTAATTTCTGTATCACGGGCACTAGTGATGGCTTGCTGTGTTTTAGTATTGGATTCGCTTTGATATTCCTCATGCAGCGCTTGAGCGGACAATCGATAAGTCTTGCTGCGATCATCGACATGCGGCGCGATATCAGCGCGTGCACCGACACTAAAGCGCTGCTTGGTGATGTGCTCATCTCTTTGCTGTGCCAAATAGCGCGGCGCGACATAATAATTAAAGCGACTAATATCATCTTCTTTATAGTGGCTGGCTTCTAGCCAATATTGAGAATTTTTGACCAGTCGGCTATCGTTGCGGTCATTGTTATTACCTGATGTGTCGTTACCGTCAGGGCGGTAGCTGAGGCGAGCACTGACTTGTGATTGCTCGCTGGCATCTTTTAATCTGGGCCATGCTTCATGGTCTAAGCTTAAGCCATCATTATCCAGATACGAGCCTGATAGACGCGCGTGAAAGCGCTGGTTTTTATCCAATGCCCCTTCCACGCTGGCTTCTACATAGCGCTTATTGGCATCTAGCTTTTTACCAGATGGATTTTGCTGCCCATTGCTGGCAATCTCGGTGGTGATATGTCCTGTTGCCGCGCCAATGGGTTTGGTGATGATATTAATGACGCCGCCCATCGCCGCGCTACCAAACTGCGCTGATGCCGCTCCTTGCACCACCTCTATCTGTTCGATATCCATATTCATATATTGATTCAAGTTTACTGTCGAGCCAGTGCTTGCCGTAATCGGTAAACCGTCAATCAATACCAATACTTGATCACCCGTGAAGCCTTGCATGCTGACTTCGTAACCTGTCTTGCCGTGGACTTCACGTAAGTAGACATTGGGCAACAAGGCCAGCGCTTCTTTTAAAGTATGCGCATGGTTGTCATCGAGCTGCTGGCGACTGAGTACTTGCAGGGCAACTGGCGCATCACTTAAAGCGCGCTCAGAGCGAGTCGCCGTTACCACGATAGGGTCTAAACGCGTGCTCGGCATGGCTGCATCGTCGGTCATATCACCATTCGTCTCTGCGAAAATTGGCGCTGCTTGGGCTGAAACTGACGTAAATGCAAACAATGCTAATGCCACACTTATGGCTAATGGGCTACGACGCAGCAGTGAGGGATGGGTGTTTAGTCCCGTATGAATCAACGATAAATCAAACGCTAAAATTGACATAAATAAAACAGCCATCGTAAAAAGAGAAAGTAAGAAAGTCGCGTTGCTTAAAGACCTTTTGCTACAAAAAGAGCGATCTAAAGCGACCTTTTCATAGTATTAATTATTAAAGGTTTGGTTACTTGATTCACTAGATTAAGTAACAAAGCCCAGACATAGTATTTGAAACGATAATAATTATCAAGATGTAAATGATAATTATTATTATTTACAAAGTGAAAAAATGTTGCCATAATGATTTCGTCCGAAGCTTAGAGACAAAATTATAAATGATGAACTAGCAGCGATAATTGATAAAAGTCTGCTTGATAAATACACCCTTGCTGCATCATTGCAAGACCTGTAGTACAGCAGGCATTGGTTTTATCAAATATCAATCATAGGCATCGTCGCTGCTATTTTCTGAAGATATTCATATCTCAATACTACATAGCCAAGATCATTGGCTTTTTTACTGCTATTCATTTTATGGAGACCATCATGAGTCAACCGTTATCGTTAACCAAAAAAAATACTGAGCTGTGGCAACAGTACCAAGCATTAAAAGCAAAGACACCGATGTTATTTCCTACAGAAGGAGCGGCTGCGCTAGGTGTCAGCGAATTTGAGCTGATGTTAGCCTCCCCTTATAGCCAGTATATGGGTGATCAGTGCAAAGCTGTATTAAAGCAATTTGAAAAATTTGGTGAAATGGAAAGCATTGTCAGAAACGAGCTGGCCGTGCATGAAAAAACAGCGCCATATCATAATCTTAAGCTTGGCGAAAAGATGGGATTGGCACTCAATGTGGGTGGTCTAGATTTGCGATTCTTTATGTGGCAATGGCAGCATATGCTGGCGGTAGCGGATACTAGCCGCGCGGATAAGCCCTCTTATAGTATTCAGTTCTATAACGCCCAAGGTGCTGCTATCGACAAAGTGTATCTACGAGAGTTAAGCGCTGAGACTATTGCACGCTGGCAAGCGATGATTCAGGAGCAGCAGCAAACGGTGAATAATGAGACGCTGACGTTAGAAGCACAAGAACCGCTAAATGACTGGCGTTACAAGGCATTAAGTGAAGATGCGCGCGCGCAGTTACAACAAGGCTGGCAAGCAATGACAGACGTGCATCAGTTTCATTCATTATTAAAAAACCTCGATATAGATCGTGCTAGTAGCTACTGTCAAGCACCAGAGCAGATGACGCAGCAGCTTGATATTAGCGCGGTCGAAGCGGTTTTCGAGCAAGCGCGTGATGCCAAATGTCCGATTATGATATTTGTCGGTAATAGTGGTCTGGTGCAGATTCAGACTGGCACCGTGCAGACACTCAAACGCATGGGCGATTGGTTCAATATTTTAGATAAAGACCATAATGACTTTACGCTGCATTTAAAAGACAAAGCATTGGCGCAAGTATGGAGCGTTAAGCGTCCAACCAAAGACGGTATCGTGACTTGTATCGAAGGTTTTGATGATCACGGCGTCAGTATCTTTAGTGTGTTCGGTCAGCGTATTGAAGGCACGCCTGAGCTTGAAGCATGGCAGCAAATTGTCTCGACGGTCATCGAAGCGCATTCATATGCAGAAGCCTTAGCACCAGTGGTTATGGCTGAAGAAGAGAGCGTGTAAACCCGTCATAAAAATCAGCAAATTTTGCGATATTGACACTCACATAACGGATAAGTCATAGCTGTTGTGTGAGTTATTTGGGATGCTTCATACACGTTAATGTTTCTGTTAATAGTGTCATTTTTTACGTTAGCAAATTAGGAATGCTTATGTCTTCTGCATTATCAAAAACAGTAATCACTCACGCAGTGATAAATAAAAAATTGATGAGTCGGGCTATCAGCACTGCTGCCATTATTGGCGCATTTGCCGTGCCCTCACTTTCTGCCCAAGCTTATGAGCGTATTGTCGCGATGAGCCCCGATGTTGCAGACGTCGTGGTGGCACTAGGAGCGACCAATAAGTTGGTTGGTAAAGATGCAACCAATCATAATCCAGCGTTAAAGAATGTACCAGCCGTGGGTATGCACCGTAATATCACTGCCGAGTCAGTATTGGCGGTCAAGCCTGATTTGGTGCTCGGTAGTTATATGGTGCAACCTGCGAGTATTTATCAGCGCTTAAATGGTCTAAAAGTTAAAGCAGTCAATGTCGCGCCCAAAGAAGAGGTAAGCACCTTTGCCAATAGTATTAAATCTATCGGCAGTTATGTTGATAAAAAATCCGAAGGATCGCAGCTTGCGAAGCGTTGGAATACAGGGATGAGTCCAATGGCAAAGACGGGTAAGCGTTATTTATTAAGTTACGATGGTCGTATCGTTGCAGGTAAAGGCACGGTAGGGGATGAGTTGATTCGCCGAGCTGGTGGGATTAACGCTGCAAACGTATCAGGGCTAAAACCTATGTCCCGTGAAGGCTGGCTGGCCGCCAAGCCCGATGTGATTATTATTGCCGATCATAATCAGGCAGTGGTTGGCGGGGTCAGTAAATTTAGTAAACGTCCTGAGGTTGCAGCAAGTGCCGCAGGCAAGAAGGGCGGCGTACATTTTTGGCCAGCAGATGACTTTCTGCGTTATGGCTTGCATTCGCCTGACGTCTTAAAAAAGCTGAACGCTGTAGCAAAATAGCCTAAGCAAAAATCCTTTATCTCATATTCAACAAAATGACATCTCACATGGCAAATACGATTTCTGCTTCTATCTCTACACAAACTGGAAAACATAAACCTAGCCTCTACTATATTACTGCCGCTGTCATATCTGTGCTACTAATTTGGTTGGCGCTTGGTATTGGCTTTGGCGAATGGTCAAGCCCTAGCCATCTTGACGATACTATTTGGCAGCTGCGTTATCCGCGTGTGGTGACGGCATTACTGGTTGGTATGGCGTTGTCAGTTAGTGGTGCAGCATTACAGGCTTTATTTGAAAATCCTTTAGCGGACCCTAGCTTAATCGGTACATCAGGTGGCGCAGCGCTTGGTGTTGTTTTGGTTCTGGCATTGGGGTTTGGCGGCATTGGGATACCGCTTGCGGCGTTTACTGGAAGCGTATTGGTGTGCTTGTTTATTCTCGCTTGTCATCGGTTTTTGGGTGGTGGGCAGATGGGCTTGCTGATATTGGGATTTGTCATCAGTGCTTTTTGTGCTGCGGTGGTCAGCCTGATTTTATTCATGTCTGATGATATGGTGCTGCGCTCCGCGACCAATTGGCTGTCAGGCAGTATGGCGGAAGCGGGTTTTGTGCCGCTGCGATATTCAATTATTTCTATGGTTTTAGGCTTAGCGATTTTATTACCGTTAGGTCGTCAGTTGGATGGACTGATGCTTGGTGAGGCAGCCGCTAAGTCCTTGGGCATCAAAGTGGGTGTGGTTCGTTGTTTGGTTGTGATTGCCTCGGCATTACTGACAGGGGCAGCGGTGTCTTTAGCAGGCGTCATTGGTTTTATTGGCATGATGGTGCCCAACCTATTAGCTATTCTGTTTGGTGGCAGACGTATGCGTCTCATGATTTGGTCTGGTTGGCTTGGGGCGATATTATTACTCGTCATTGATGGCGCGGCGCGGCATGTTGCTTATCCAGTGGATGTGCCCGTTGGCATCGTTTTAGCGTTGCTTGGCGGTCCATTCTTTATTTGGCTGTTTGTGCGTAGTAGCCGCCGTTAATTGGAGAGAGTATTTATGTTTCATTCGTATTTTACGGCTACATCAAAGACATCGCTAGCAAATCGAGAAAGCAATATAGATAGTAGTAATATCAAGAGTAGTGATGCAGGCGAGTTGTTGTCGATGCAAGATATTCATATCTCGCATGGCCATAAAACATTGTTAAAGATAGATAAACTAACCGTGCCAAGCCAAAAGCTGGTCGCCTTTATCGGACCAAATGGCGCGGGTAAAAGTACGTTGCTGCACACGGTTTTAGGTCAACACACAGGAACCGCGCTTAAAACGGATGGTCACATTACGATTTACGGTCAGCCGATCAACGAGGTCATGAATGATGGTCATATCGCTTGGGTTGGACAACATGAGCGTTTTGAGCTGCCGTTAACGGTATTGGATTATGCGCTGTTAGGAGTCTCGCCAAATCTTGCATGGTATCAGCGCCCAAATAGCCATCATGTTGAGCGCGCGCAACGTTTACTCCAAGACTTTGAGTTATCAAGTTTGGTCAGTGCCCGCGTGCAAACCTTATCAGGCGGTGAAAAGCAGCGCTTGGCTATCGTAAGGGCGCTAATGCAAGACACTAAAATCATGATGTTTGATGAGCCGACCAATCATCTCGATATTCGCCATCAGCGTTTTTTACTTCATTATTTACATAATTTGGTGCGACAGCAACGCAAAAGTATCTTGGTTGTGTTGCATGATTTGACCCATGCGCATCGCTATACTGATGAAGTGGTGCTATTAAGCGGTGGACAAGTTGTTGCACAAGGAACGCCTAGTGAAGTGATGACACGCTCGCAATTAAGCGATGTTTATGATGTCGATATTAAGGTGCATCAAACTGAAGATGGTTTGGTGTTTATATGATTCTGAGCACTTGAGCCATTATTCTGACTTTACGATAGGCATTTGATGATCAACTTGGCTTTTTAATCTGTATATATCGCACTGATTTATTCGGCAGTAAAAACCCCTTCATGCTATATAAATAATAGCCTGAAGGGTTTTTTTACATCTTAACTATTGTAGTGAATCAAATACTCTTAATATAACCATGCAAAATATAACCATACCAACAGGATGATTTTCAGTTAATAAATGATTTTAAACCTAAAAAATTTTGCAGTAAACTCGCATAACGATCGGATTTAGTAGAAACTGTAAACTACTAGGTACTTGTTCTGAACGGGAGAAACTCATTGCGCGCTATTCCTTATAAACTGATCGTTAGCGCACTACTGCTCATCATTATTGCGGGCTTTTTTGCCTTTCGCTGGTGGCAAGGACCACTATTACCAAGCTATAGAATATCTTCGATGCCTTTGGTGCAGACGGTCATAGCGACTGGACGGGTCGTTGCCGTATCAAATACTGACATTGGTAGCGAGATATCAGGTGTCGTATTAGAGCGACGGGTAGCAGAAGGCGAACAAGTCGCTGCAGGAGATTTATTATTGGTACTAAGCTCCGATGACGTTGCAGCCCAAGTGCGGCAAGCAGAAGCCGAGTTGGCGGAATTGATTAGTAGCACTCGTCCACAGGCAGCAGTAGATTTGGCAAATGCCGAAGTAGCGTTGGCGCAAGCTGATCGTAATGTCGAGCGTAGGCGCGAATTGGCTGCTATCTCGGCCATCTCTGATGAGGAAATGGAGCAGGCGATTCAATCCCAAGCTCAAGCACGCAATAACCTTGAAAATGCACGACTGAGAGCGAATGCACTCTCCTCTGGTGGTGTTGAAGAAGATTTATTACGTGCTCGTATTGCCGCATTGCAGGCTCAGCTCAATAAAGCGCAAGTACGTAGCAAAGTATCAGGTACTATTCTGACCCGTAATGTAGAAATAGGCGATTTGGTGCAACCAGGTCAGAGCTTGTTTACTATTGCCCTCGATGGTAAGACTGAAATAAGAGTACCGCTTGATGAACGTAATTTATCTCGGTTGGCTTTGCAGCAACCAGCTGTCGCTATTGCCGATGCCTATCCAGATAAACCGTTCCCCGTACGTATTAGTTTCATTGCACCAAGTATAGATCCGCAACGCGGTACGGTAGAAGTGAGATTGTCCGTCGATCCTGTACCTGATTTTTTGCGTCAAGACATGACAGTATCAGTGAATATCGAAACGGATCAACGCGCAAAAGCCTTAGTCATTCCTAATGATGCACTAGCCAATGTTAAAGAAGACAGCGCCGAAGTATTATTATTGCGTGATGGTCAAGTCCAGCGCCAGCGAGTAAGATTGGGATTGCGGGGGCTATCAGCTTCAGAGGTGCTCTCAGGACTGAGCGCAGGTGATGAGATATTGGTTGATGCGACAGTCTCACTGGCTGATGGAAAAAGAGTGAGAACCGCGCTTCAAGCAGCACCTTTTGCCGCTCCTGATGCTGATGCTGATGCTGATGCTGATGCTGATGCTGATGCTGACAAAATAACGACGGTAAGTGATAAGAGCCAAGCAGCGGAGACAGTCAATTGACGGCTTTTTTCGGTAGACTATGGATTGATGCCACTATTGCCATCAGTTTTTTACGCGAGGGACGCATACAGTCGTTGATGATTACTCTGGGAGTAGCGATAGGTGTTGCCGTTATTATATTTATCACCGCACTCATCCAAGGATTACAGACTAACCTTATTGAAAGCACCCTTGGCAGTCAGGCACATATTCGCTTAGTAGCGCCAGATGAAGTCAACCTAATAGCGCCGTATGCTGATGATACGCTGCAACTGATACAAGAAGACAAGCGTCCACAACGTCTGCGTTCTATTAATAATTGGCAGCAAATCACTGATACGCTGGATCAACTGCCCTTGTTAACTGCCGTATCGCCAAACGTGTCTGGGCCTGGGTTTGTCCGGCGTGGTGAGGCATTAGAGTCGGTGATACTAGTAGGTACTGACTTGGCGCGCTATCAGAATATAATCCCACTTGATGAATACTTAATCAGTGGTGAGCTGCGAGTGGGCGCAGATAATGTATTGATTGGTAGTGAACTGGCTAAAGATTTGGGTGTTGAGGTCGGCAGCAAATTACGTTTGGATACGGGTCAAGACAGTAGCAGCAATAATAATCTGAGCAACAACCTTGGTAGCAACCTTAGTAACAACAGTGCTGTAGTCAATATCGCTGGTATATTCGAGCTCGGCGTACGAGAGCTTGATGCACGCTACGTCTATCTAGACCTAAAACAAGCGCAGTCATTACTCAACCTACCGGGCGGTATCACAGTCATTGATTTGACGGTTGAAGATATCTTTGAGGCGGAGGAAATCGCTGCACAAGTGGGTCGTTTGACCTCATTGCAAGCAGAAAGCTGGATTGAAACCAATGCCCAACTGCTGAGTGGTCTCACCGCTCAAAGTTTATCTAGCAATATGATTGTTGTTTTTGTGGCGATCTCGGTGGCTTTTGGTATTGCCAGTGTACTATCGGTCAGTGTGGTTCAGCGTACGCGCGAGATTGGTATCTTACGAGCCATGGGTGCAACTCGTCAGCAAATCCTACGAATATTTTTAATTCAAGGGGCTATATTTGGCTTGTTAGGCTCTATTGTCGGTAGTGGTGTCAGCTATATATTGGTCTGGTCTTTTAATACTTTTGGGCCCGACATATTTACAATTCCCATATCGATAAACCTGATCTTAGTGACTATGTCGTTAGCCACGCTAACTGGTGTTATAGCAGCCGCTATTCCGGCGCGGCGCGCAGCAGCACTTGATCCAGTGGTGGCTATTCGTTATGTCTAATCATGATTCTAGCGACACTTTTAATAATGACTTTAACAGTGACTTTAACAATGTTTCTGCCAATCCTTTTAATAAGACGTCAACTCCTATGTCCAATCAATCTCACGAAGTTCTGCGTTTAGAGGCACTAAAAAAGTCTTATAACATCGGTCAACCTAATGAGATTGAGGTGCTGCACGGTATTGACTTAACCATCAGCACTAACGACTTTGCCGCCCTGATTGGTCCTTCTGGTTCAGGTAAAAGCACTTTGCTAAATGTACTAGGGTTACTAGATCAGCCAACAAGCGGTGAGCTATATCTATTGGGTCAAGCGACCAGTGCTATGAATGATGCTGGTCGCACCGCTTTACGGGGCAGTAGTATTGGCTTTGTCTTTCAATTTCATCATCTGATTCAAGCGTTTAGCGCATTAGACAATATCTTAATGCCGCTAACATTGACAAGGGGTCGTCCAAATAAGCTTGCTATTCAAAAAGCGCGCGAGCGACTGGCAGCGGTTGGGTTAGAGCGCTTTGCTGACAGTAAACCTAACGAGCTATCAGGTGGTCAGCAACAGCGTGTCGCCATTGCACGTGCCTTGATAACCGAACCGGCATTGCTATTGGCTGATGAACCTACAGGTAATCTGGATACCGTGACGGCTGGAGAAGTGTTTGAGCTGTTCCGCAAAGTGAATCAGGAACGTGATTGCGCGGTATTGTTGGTTACCCATGATCCACGCTTGTCAGCATCTTGCGATCGAACGATTAATTTGGTTGATGGTCGTATTGATAGTGATACGTTGAATAATTGAAAAATATCGTAGTGATAATAAAAGTCATATTGGCAGATTACTTATCTGCTTAACAAGGATTCCTATAAATCCCACCGTCAATACTGACATCAATAAAGGTAGCGGCTTTGATTTTATGAAATCTCATGTAAAACAACCGATAATCACAAACCCTTTTTTATAAAAATTTAAGGTAAAAGCTAAATACCTCTATATTTCTAGGTCAATGTATCCGTGCCATCACCTTTAGAGCCATGTTCATTCAAAATGATTTTGTTATCTATTGTTAAATACCAGTAGATGCTATGTATAATGCAGCACTAGCATAGCTTTCACTCAGTATGGCTTTCACTCATATGCCTTTAATAAGAAGATTACATTATGTCAAACAAGCGTCCTTTATATATTCCCGTGGCAGGCCCCGCTCTTTTAGAGACTCCTTTACTCAATAAAGGCAGTGCTTTTTCATCAGAAGAGCGTGATAGCTTTAATTTAACTGGGCTATTACCTCATAACATTGAGACAATTGAAGAGCAATCACTACGCGCTTATCATCAACTACGCTCATTCACTAATGATATGGATAAGCATATTTACTTGCGTAACATACAAGATACCAATGAAACCTTATTTCACCATCTAATTGAGCAGCACATTGAGGAAGTCATGCCGCTCATTTATACCCCAACCGTGGGGCAAGCATGTGAAAAATTCTCGCAAATTTATCGCCGTAAACGCGGTTTGTTTATCTCATATCCTGAGCGCCATAAAATTGATGACATGCTGCAAAATGCCACCAAGCAAAACGTTAAAGTGATCGTTGTCACTGACGGCGAACGTATATTAGGCTTAGGGGATCAAGGCATTGGTGGTATGGGTATTCCTATTGGTAAATTGGCTTTGTACACCGCTTGTGGTGGTATTAGCCCAGCTTATTGCCTACCAATTTTGTTGGATGTTGGTACCAATAATCAACAGCTACTTGATGACCCTATGTACATGGGCTGGAGAAACCCACGCATTTCTGGTGATGAGTATAATGAGTTTGTCGACTTATTTATTCAAGCCGTTAAACGTCGTTGGCCTGAAGCATTATTACAGTTTGAAGATTTTGCCCAAGACAATGCGACACCATTATTGAATAAATATCGTGACCAATTATGCTGCTTCAATGATGACATTCAGGGTACTGCTGCTGTTTCAGTCGGTACCTTGATTGCCGCGTGCTTAAATAAAGGTCAGAAGCTTAGCCAACAAAAAATAGCATTTTTAGGCGCAGGGTCTGCTGGTTGCGGTATTGCCGAGCATATTATTCGCCAAATGCAGCGTGAAGGGTTAACAGAGGCGCAGGCTCGCCGCCAAGTCTTTATGGTTGACCGTTATGGTCTGCTTACGGATAACATGACAGAGCTACAAAAATTCCAAGAACCATTAGTACAAAAAGAATCTGCTATTGAAAGCTGGGATAAAAGTAAAAAGCTCGGTTTAGCGCAAGTGGTTAAACAAGCAAAAATAACTGTATTGTTTGGTGTCAGTGGACAAAAAGGTCTGTTCACCCAAGAGGTGATCGAATCCTTGTGTGTTAATACTGAACATCCTATTGTATTACCACTTTCAAACCCCACGTCTCGTGTGGAAGCAACACCGCAAGAAGTGACTAATTGGAGCAAGGGTAAGGCAATTGTTGCAACGGGTAGCCCTTTTCCTCATACCACTTTTGAAGGTCAGTCTTTCGAGGTTTCTCAGTGTAATAACAGCTATATTTTCCCCGGTATTGGTCTGGGTGTTTTAGCAGCACGGGCGACGGGTATCAGCGATAATATGCTCATGGCGGCAAGCCAAGCCCTTGCAGATATATCAATGGAATACGAAAAAGCACCTGGTGCCATCCTACCGCCGATTAAAGTTATCAGAGAGATCAGTGAAAAAATAGCGTATGCAGTGGCATTGCAAGCGGCTCAAGATAAGCTAGCACTACCTATCACAGCGGAGAATTTACAACGTCGATTAAAAGCGAATTTTTGGTTACCTGAATATCGTAATTATCGCCGTACTTCTTTCTAATGTTAGAAATTAGATATAACAAATTCTAATATTAGGCACATTATCTAAGTAAAATATTAAATGAAAAAAGGTTGCTAACGCTATATTACATATAGTATTGGCAACCTTTTTTACTGCTATCCAATCCATTAGTTTACCAAGTTTATTTTTACCGATTCTTCAGCACAGTTCAATGATTGTTTTCTATTAAATTCTAGACAATAAAAAACCCTTACAAGTCAGCAGTGACTGTAAGGGTTTGAATTTGGTGGGCCCAGTAGGACTTGAACCTACGACCAAAGGATTATGAGTCCTCTGCTCTAACCAACTGAGCTATGGGCCCTAACGCTAGACGGACAATGATACCTGAATTTTTTAATTTTTCAAGTAAAAGATAGGTAGTAATCAAGATATTTTTTATGATGCTCTGCTTTTCTATCAAATATGACCATCAGCCAATGTCAGGCTGCGACCACCATCAACAGTAATAATCTCCGCAGTAACATAATTGACCTGTACTAGGTACAACACACTATGGACAATCTCGTCAGGTCGACCTATACGCTGCATAGGAATTGAGTCAATGATATCGCGCTGCTGCATCTTGTTGAATTTTCTTAACATTGGTTTCGTACTTGCAGGTGCTCAATTCTGGCTTGTCTGAGTGCTACGCCAATCGCAGGGCCTGTTAGCGCTGAGTCAATATCCTGCATACGAATGGCATGAAAGCTATTCAGCGCTAGCATCATCTGACGGTGCTGTGTTGCCAATTGCAACACGTGGCTGGTCACTAATAGCTGCGATAACTTATCAGGCTCTTTATGAGCGCCGCAAGTTTGTATGAGGTCAATTTTTTCAGCCACGCTTAAATGATTTATTGTGCTTAGCTTTGTGGCTTGCTGAGCGAAGAGAGTCGAAAATTGAGTGTGTGCCTTTGGTACCTTAGCGTCGTTGCCTATATCATTGATACCCTTTATATTGGCTGCTTTATTCACGTTTTCATTTGTATGTTCTGAGGTAAATAAATATGCGTTAAGACTTACCATTAATAGCGCCCAGCGCTGTGATAGACTCAATTGCATTTGCCCTGCGAAATATAGCGCCGTCTGTACGGTCTCTCGTATTTGAGTATTAGCCCAAGCGTGATGCAGTGGTGCAAAGTACTCTGTCAGCGCACCAATCTCAAACAGTTGTTGCCAGTATACCTGCGGCGATAGCTGCATGGTTGCACGGCTAGATTCTTGCCAAATGCGCTCTGCACTTAAATGCGCAAGCTCTCCAGAGTCAACCAATTGGCGCATCAACGTCAAAGTTTCATCAGCAATGACAAAACCTAGGTCATAATAACGGCTATAGAAGCGAGCGGTTCGAAGCACTCGTAGAGGGTCTTCGCTAAATGCACCTGATACATGACGCAAGGTCTTGCTTTCTATATCAGCCATGCCACCATAATAGTCAATGACGTCACCGTTGATAGGCGTATCATCAGTTAAGCTGGTGACTTCTATCGCCATGGCATTAATCGTCAAGTCTCGACGTTGTAGATCCTCTTTTAAGCTGACGTTAGGACTGGCATGTACGCTAAAGCCTTTATACCCCAAGCCTTCTTTGCGTTCAGTGCGTGCCAGTGCGTATTCTTCATGGCTACTAGGATGCAAAAATACAGGGAAATCTGCACCCACTTGTTGGAACCCTGCATCAAGCATTTCTGCAACAGTTGCACCAACGACGACAAAATCTTTATCTTTAATAGGACGTGCTAACAGTTGATCGCGTACCGCGCCGCCGACAAGGTAAATTTGCATGAATTCCTCTATTTTTTATTTTTATTGAGCAAGTGATGACTGATATTGAATAAGGCTACGTTGCGTCTTAGCCAATGTATAACAAGCAAAAAAAACCAGCCAACGCTATTTAATAGCATTGACTGGTTTTAGTATAGCAGACGGTCTCTATAAATGAATAATAGAGACCATCTTGATAACACATACTACTAGGTAGCGCAGGATGAATTACTGATTTTCGCTCGCCAATCTTGAGCTTCAGTAACGGAAAGAGCAGTCATATTGACGATACCACGTGCAGTTGCTGATGGTGTGAGAATATGTACCGGTTTGCTAGTACCTAATAAAATAGGACCAATAGAGGCGCTACCAGTTGCTGTCTTGAGTAGGTTAAAGGCAATATTTGAGGCGTCAAGTGTTGGCAAGATGAGCAGATTTGCAGCACCTTTTAATGGACTTGATGGCATATTGTTTAAACGAATATGTTCATTCAACGCGGCGTCACCTTGCATCTCGCCGTCGAATTCAAAGTCTACATTCATGTCTGTTAGCAGTTCATAGACCTTGCGCATCTTGACAGCACTGGTGCGATTTGAAGCGCCAAAGTTAGAATGAGAAACTAGTGCGACACGTGGTGTAATACCAAAGCGACGTAATTGATCAACCGCTAAGACAGTCATTTCAGCCAATTGTTCAGCCGTTGGATCTTCGTGGATATAAGTATCGGCGATGAAAATATTACGATCTTGCATGAGTACCGCATTCATAGCATAGAAGTCGTTCACACCTTCTTTTTTGCCAATAACGCTTTGTACATATTTTAAGTGCAACTGATAATGGCTAAACGTACCACATACCATACCATCTGCAGCGCCATTTTCGACCAATAGTGAGCCGATCAATGTGGTCTTACGACGAACATCACGACGAGCAAGTTCAATACTCACACCAAGACGTTTGTTCTTCTCGTAGTAACCCTGCCAGTAGTCTTTATAACGAGGATCGTCATCGATATTGACGATAGAGATGTTCACACCATCTTTTAGACGTAACCCTAGTTTTTCGATATTGGCTTCGATGACTGAAGGACGACCAATTAAAATAGGTTGTGCTAGCTTTTCATCAACGACCACTTGCACAGCAAGTAAGATATTATTGTCTTCACCTTCACAGTAAACGATACGTTTTGGATCGGCTTTAGCGCGAGCAAAGATTGGTTTCATCACGAATGCAGAGTTATAGACAAACTCAGACAGACGCTGACGATAAGCTTGCATATCAGCGATAGGTAAGGTTGCAACGCCTGAGTCCATCGCAGCTTGAGCGACCGCAGACGCGATCTCGATGATTAGGTTTGGCTCTAAAGGTCCTGGAATCAAGTAATCACGACCGAAACTTTGCATTTTTTCAATGTTTCTAGCGCTGGTGGTCGGCGTTGCTTCAACGTGTGCCATCGCAGCGATAGCTCTTACACAAGCAACTTTCATCTCTTCGTTAACAGTCGTGGCACCAACATCTAATGCGCCGCGGAAGATATAAGGGAAGCATAAAGCGTTGTTTACTTGGTTTGGATAGTCTGAGCGACCCGTTGCCATGATGACATCTGGACGTACGGCGTGCGCCAATTCTGGCATGATCTCAGGCGTTGGGTTAGCAAGTGCAAAGACGATAGGGTCTTTTGCCATACGGCGAACCATATCTTCAGATAACGTACCAGGCATCGATAGACCAAGGAACATATCGACATCATCCATCACTTCGTCGATAGTGGTCGCAGTCGTCTCACGCGCATAGCGCTGTTTGGTTTCGTCAAGATTTTCACGGATAGTCGTAATGATACCGCGTGAATCTGAAACAAAGATATTGTTTTTGTTTACACCAAGTGCGCAAATAATATCTAAACAAGAAATGGCAGCAGCACCAGCACCTGAACAGACGATTTTAATCTCTTCGATTTTTTTGCCAGTAATCAATAGCGCGTTAAGCATTGCTGCAGCAACGATGATTGACGTACCATGTTGGTCATCATGAAATACTGGAATGTTCATGCGCTTACGTAATTCACGCTCAATTTTGAAACATTCTGGTGCTTTGATGTCTTCTAGATTGATGCCACCGAAAGTAGGCTCAAGAGAGGCAACAGCTTCGATGAATTTGTCTGGATCATTTTGTGCAATTTCAATATCAAAAACATCGATACCTGCGAATTTTTTGAATAAAACCCCTTTACCTTCCATTACAGGCTTCGATGCCAATGGCCCGATATTACCTAGACCCAGTACCGCTGTACCGTTGGTGATAACACCAACCAAGTTGCTACGGGCGGTATATTTAGCCGCTAACGTCGGATCTCTTTGAATCTCAAGACAAGGAACTGCCACACCTGGTGAATAGGCAAGTGCTAAGTCACGTTGGTTTGCCAACTGCTTAATAGGGGTGACAGAGATTTTGCCTGGACGTGGGAACTCATGATAATGTAAGGCAGCTTGTTCAAACTGCTCTTTGTCTGTACTAAGGTTATCCGTATTCAAAGTGGTATCGTCATTCATAATAATTGCCATGGTTAGAATAAATTGGAATAAGGTAAATGGAGATAAAAATAACGTTTTACCCTCAAAAAATCATGGAATAATAATCTAAGGGTAACGTGACGCTAAACAGTTAATAATTCAAAGTGTCAGGATTAGCGATTAAGCATTGAGCCAAAAAAGTAATCTAGTGGAATAGTTATTCTAGCACTATTGCCAATTCACTGCCTAGTCAGCTGCCGTGAACGGCAAGAATAATATAGTAAAATGATATTCATTATTTAGCCAATTAATAATGCCAAAAATTAGGGTCAAATATCAACCTTAATCTTATAATGTTTCAAAATATTACAGAATAGTAGTTTAATAACATATCATTAAGACGAGCAACTAATCGGCATTTGCGGCGCATGTGGGGTAGGCGGCATCGTATCGAGAAGGGTAGCGATTGCTTGTACCTGATAAGGGTTAGCCAGTAAATCGAATACTCGACTCACTTCTTCGAACTGTCCTTGTTCTGCTGCCGTAATGGCACGCTGCGCCATACTATTACGCAGTACATAAACAGGATTATTGTGCTGCATATCATCGATAACTTGCTCAAGTGGCAGCTGCTGTATTTGAGCCATATAACGAGTCGACCAATCTTGCCAGACTTGTTGGGCATGATCGCTAAGCTCATTCGTCATGGTTGACAATAGCTGCTCTTCATAATGGTGCTCATTCGGCGCGACTAAACCGAGTAGCGCACGGAAGCTATTGGTATAGTCCAGCAAGTTGTCTTCTAGTAAGGTTAGCCATTCGAAAGCTAAGGTTAGACTCTCTTTTGCATGCGGCAGCCCAAGCTTACGACAAAGCCCTTGCTGATAGTGCTGCATAAAGGTAGCCTCATAAGGCGCTAGACAGTCTGCTAACGCCTCACGCGTTACGCCCTCTAAGCGCATAAAATGTGGCAGCCAAGCATTGAGATTCCAGTGACCAATAGCAGGTTGATTCTGATAAGCGTAGCGACCAGTATGATCAGAGTGGTTGTTGATCCAAGCAGGATTAAAACGCTCCATAAAACCAAATGGACCAAAGTCTAAGGTGCTACCAGTGATAGAGAGGTTGTCAGTATTCATCACGCCATGAGCAAAGCCAATCAGTTGCCAGTCAGCAATCATTCGTGCGGTTCGCTCAACCACCGTGGTTAAAAATGTCAGTATGGGAGCGTCACTATCACGGCACTCTGGATAATAAGTGTCGATCATATAATCGGTGAACTCAGTGAGTAGATCAGGAGCAAAGCTGGCAATCCACTCGATATGACCTAAGCGAACGTGACTATCAGCCACGCGCATCAATGCCGCACCTGCTTCCATGCGCTCACGGCGCACTCTGGTATCGGAGACAACAAATCCCAAAGCATTAGAGGAAGGAACACCTAATTGTGTAAGAGCATGACCACATAAATACTCGCGAATAGTGCTGCGCAAGACAGCACGCCCATCACCCATCCGCGAATAAGGCGTCAGACCAATACCCTTAAGGTGCAAGTCTTGCAATTGATTATTGTTATCGAGCACTTGTGCCATCAGCAAGCCGCGCCCATCACCCAATTGACCTGCCCATTGCCCAAATTGGTGACCCGCATAAACCATGGCCAATGGCTTAAAATCCGCTGGCATGTATTGACCGCCCAATATCTCAACCCAGTTGGTCATCAGATTTTCATCATCTGTCCAGCCTAACTGCTGCGCAACTTTCATATTGAAGTGTCCAGCACGTGGATTGTCCAGCGGCGTTGGCGGTTGCTCATGATAAAGGCGTGTGTCTAGATTGATATAGGTATTTTGATAGCGCATACAAGCCGTTCCTGCTTTTGAAGTATAAGTAAAGTGTAGGGGCGATAAAAGCACTATAGCATAGCCTTGATATTACATCGTTTCACTCTGTCCATCTCTTGTAATAGCGCACCCAAAAACCATGAGTAATATTGAATGCATTTAGCCTATCAAACAAAGATATTGCTTCCACTTGTCCTTTTTATTTTTATAAATCAATGTTCGACACGATCTATAAAGGATGAGCAAAAAAAACCCTCTATCTGTAGCAGATAGAGGGAAGGAGAAGCTTTACAATTATCGTTCATCACAAAAGTAATAAAATACAGTTTAATAATCAGCGATTATGCTGCCTTTTTACTGATACCAATCGAGCGAAACGCGGTTTTTAAATTGCTATTATGCTCAAGAATTTTTTGTTCAATTTTGGCATAGTCATGCTTTAGCTCATCTTCCACTTCATGCAAGCGATCGGCATATTCTGTCTTTTTCAGCTCAATCGTTTTGGCTTTGAGTGCTTGCCATTCTTCAACAGTCTGCATAAAGGCATCATATTCAAACTTAATACGATCTTGGAAGCTTCTCATGGCATGAGGAAGATCAAGACCGCCCACTGCTGCTGTATCGATTTGCTGCTGAGCCGCTTTAAATTGCATTTGTACTTCTGCATGCTTGATAGTGGTGTCATCAACGGTACGTAGCTCACTGGTTAAGCCCAGCTTCGATAGGCCAGCAATCAGCCATTTAGTGGGATCATACTGCCACCATTTTACCCCGTTACGATAGTCGTATTGGAAGAAGTGATGGTAGTTATGATAACCCTCACCCCATGTAAAGATAGCTAAGAAGAAGTTATCACGGGCAGTATTGGTATCCGTATAAGGACGCGTGCCAAACATATGACATAGCGAATTAATAAAGAAGGTAAAGTGGTGCGTCAGTACTAGACGTAGTAAGCCTACGATGACCAAAGTACCCCAAACATCACCCAATAACCAACCGATCGCAGCGACCACACCGATATTCAATGCCGCAACCCAGAGACCATAATATTTATGCTGAATTTGCAGCGTTCCTTCTTTGGTTAGGTCAGGGATATTTTTATAGTCAAATTTACCACTAGGATAATTGCGTAGCATCCAGCCCATGTGACTAAAGAAAAAGCCACGCTTTGCTGAGTACGGGTCTTCTAAGCGGTCATCGACATGACGATGATGCGTACGGTGACCAGAAACCCAATCAAACGCTGAACCTTGTACGGCAAAGGTGGAACCTAGCAATAAAAAGTTTTTGACGATCGGGTGCGCTTTATAAGCACGATGCGATAGCAGGCGATGATAACCAGCGGTAATACTGATACCTGTCCATACCATAAAGGCACCAAATACGCCCCAAACTGGCGCGCTAACATCATGAGTAAACAAATACCATGGTGTAATGATCGCAGCAGCAATAGGTGTGGCTACCAAGATAGTCGCTGGAATCCAGTTGATCGGCGCTTTTGTAAACTCGAACTCACGCATATCAATGCTGTCTTCTTTAGTAGAGACATCTTGCTCTCCCGCAGCATGAGCGTAGTTGCGTTTGGCAACAGGCTGCTCATTAAGCGAGCTTGCAGTTTTACTCTCGTCAAAACGTGTCTTAAAACGTGTGGCTTGAGTGCTGGCGGCTTTGATAAGCGTATCACCAGATTTGATAGCGAAACGTAAGCCTTTAAGCGGTAAGCCAAGTGCTTTTTTTGCAATCATATAATATCCCTAACGGTATTAATTTAAGCCTATATGATACCTTAAAAAATCAATAAAGTGAACAGTTATACACTGTAGAAATATTGCTAAATAACAATAACTTGTATTGATTATGGAATGTATTAACGAAAATAATGGATGACTTATCAGGCATTGAGGAGAAGTGTAAGTATAGTCAGTTCAAAATAAAAATGTTATGCCTTGGACAAATATCATAAAACAATTTGGATAAGTCATTTTGCATCCAACCTTGGCGTAGAAACTTCACTTGAGCCCATTTCTTTTCGATAGGGTTTAGGTCTGGGCTGTACGGCGGCAACCAAAGAATACGATGCCCGTGCCTGTTTAGTAGCTTTTGAATGCGTTTGCTCTTATGAAATCTGGCGTTATCCATCACAATCACGCATTTGGTTTTAAGACTTGGGATTAGCTTGTGTTTGCACCAGTGATAGAAGACGATGCTGTTGATGTTTGTCTCAAAGTAATCAAGCGCAAACAGCATCTTTTCATACAGAGCACCAATAACGTTGGTTCGCTTTTTACCTTGCCAGTTGTAGCTATCGATACAAGGCTTACCGATCAGCGCATAGCCATGAGAGCGGATGGTCTCGTGCTCAAAGCCGCTTTCATCCATATAGACAATGGGATAGCCTTGCTGCGTAAAGCTATCAAGCTTTCCCTGATACGCCGCTCTTTTTATTGGGCAAGCTTTTGGATGCTCTAAGGTCTTTTTTGACTGATACCTAGGCGCTTTAGGGCATGATAAATGCCTGTTTTACTACAGTTTAGACGACGAGCTCGCTCATACTGGTAATCATCGGGATGTTCTTGAACATCATTAAGTAGCACGTCATCTGGTATTTTATAGGGTTTGGTTTGCCTGGTTGTTTTACTATGAACACGTCTCTTCCAGTTCTGTATAGTGGTTGGGCTCAGATTGTAAAACTCAGCTGCCTCGGCAAAGGTCATACCCTCGTCTAAGCTTTTAAGAACTTGCATACGAAAATCTAGTGAGTAAGTCATGGTCTTTATAATAACAATTGGGTTTGATAATTAGTTTATAACATTTTTATGTGGGCTTGACTATAACACCGTAGATATGTAGATGATTTTAAATAAATCAAATAAAGGCGATGCTTATTAACCCAGCAGTAAATGACTTGGATAATCAGTGATGATGACGTCAGCTTGCCACGCGATCAGCTGTTTAATCGTGTCAATATCATTGACCGTCCACGCACTCACTGGCAAGCCATAACGGTGGCTATGTTCAATGACTTCTCGACTAATCAGCGGATAGTGGATACCTAGCTGAATACAGCCAAGTTGCAAGGCGGTATTCGGCGCAGTCATTAAGACTTCAGGTGTGCGAATGAGCAAGCCACGAGAGATATGCTTTAGTAATGGATGACGTTGCAAGCGAACATGTAGCTCTACATCAAAGCTGGTCAGCACAATGGGTAGTTTGGCAAGTGGGCTATCGATGAGGTTGCGTGCCAATGCTTGTACCAATTTAGCATAATCAGTACGGTCATGCGTTTTAATCTCCAGTTCAATATCAGTAAAGCCCTTTAGCAACGGCGATACCTGCCCTAATGTCATAATCTGATGACCAAACTGCGAATGGCGTTGAATTTCAGTAAGATTTAACTGATCAACACGTGCTTGCTGACCACACATGCGTTGCAGCGTGTCATCATGAAACACGATTAAATGACCATCCGCACTCAGTTGTACATCAAACTCAACCCCTACTAGACCCTGAGTGTTGAGACGTTGAGCGTACTCAAAGCCTGAAAAGGTATTTTCTAATGCTTCGCCGCGCGCACCGCGATGACCCAATAAAAGCGTGTTTTCGAAATTTATCATAATTTATATGGTTGGTTAGTGATACGCGCAATCATATAGTGCTAAAACAACAGCGTCTAATAAAATTTGCTCGATAAAGCAATATTACTATGTGGTTCTTTTTATCCAAAAACTTTATAGAGATGAGCTGAGCGAAATCTTAGGATAGGTTTACTGTCTGTCAAACATTCAACAGACCCTAGTTGATCGCGGTAGTCTAAAAGCGTATTTATAGCGAATTCATAAGTATGTATTTGTTATGTTTTTGCAACTAAATACAGGTTTTACCTATAATGAGGGGCGTTATTTGTATATCCATGGGCTACACTAATGAACATTTTATTTAAACACCGTATAATAATCTGGTTTTCAAACCTAGGGCAGCTAGGGTTGCGGTTTGAACATCAATCACTGTCCATCAGTGGCGGTACGTATTAGTAAATTGGGAGCAAAAGAAATATGAGCGTAGCAAATAAAAACGTGAGCAAGTGGTATAAAGTGGCTGGTATTGGCATGGTATGTGGTTTAGCGCTTGCTGGCTGTGATCGCTCAGAGAAGGAAGATACCACAGAGACGGCAGAGCTCACAGAGCAAGAGTCTGCGTCTACTGAAAACACCGCAGCTACTGCGGTGAGCTGTGATGACCCAATGGTACAAGATCGTCTCAAAACGGCTCTAAAAAACACGCTCAATCAACAAGCACAAACGCTGGCTGCCAACTACGCAAATGATGCAGAGATCAGTCTCGCTAGCGGCGCTATCACTAATAAAACCAACGGCATTGTGATTGATGTACAAAATGCTGCAGTTTTACAAGCAGCCAATGACAATGGTATGACGACTTGTCAGGCAAGTGTGAGCATGACGTTGCCAAGCGAAGATTTGTATCAAGCCAGTCAAGTACAAGCAGCCAACAATCTGCCGAGCCTACAATCACGTTTAGCGCAAAATAACATTCGTATCAATAATAACATGTTGGTTGATGATGCCTTTACCTATGTCGTTGGTACTCAAGGCGGTCAAGTACGCACACGTATTGCTGGGCAGCCAGCATTGATTACTGTGGTCGCCGATGTGATGGCAGGTTCTGTATTTAAATCAGCGATGGATGAGCAGCGCGCCCAGCGCAGCACTGAGCGCCGTGCAGCACAAAACGATGACAGTCAGTCAGCACCTGTTCGTCAGCCTCAAGTAGTCAAGCCAGTTGAGCCGATTCGTCCTACTCAGCCTGCCACGCCGCCGACTATTAACAATCCAAGCAGTAGTAATACGGATAGCAGCGCGTCAGCCACTCCTGAGGTTAAAACCCCAGCCACACCCGCTGTACCGAAATCAGTACCTAAAGATGAAAGTATCGATATGGTCATTATTGAAGATGACAGCGCTACTTACTAATTAGTAATATTTAAGCTGTTTTCGAATAATATTGTCGTGATTGAATAGTATCGATTAGTCAATAAAAAGCCCGCAGTGTTAAGGTTGCGGGCTTTTTTATATTTTATTCTAGGGCTTGATTCTAGGGCTTGATTCTAGCGTTTTAGTCCACTGAAGTAGTCATGCGCAATTATTTTTTATCAGCGAATTTTTGTAATACCTGACTGTCCCATAAGACTTCAGAGACTTTGTTTGGATCTGTACAAAAGCGAGCAGCGACAAACAACCAATCCGATAAGCGATTGATAAAGCTCACGGCCGTACTGCGAATCGCTTGTGGTCGCTCTTGCTGTAATAGCACTGCTTGGCGCTCAGCACGGCGACAGACCGTACGCGCAACGTGCAGTTGGCTGACCAATACCGAACCTGTGGGCAAGATAAAATCTTTTAGCGGCGGCAAGGTGGTATTCATCGCATCAATTTGCTGTTCTAACCATGTAATGTGAGTGGCATTGACGCCTTCATATTCTGGCATAGCCAGCTCACCACCGATATTAAACAATAAATGCTGAATGATGACTAACGCTTGAGAAAATTCTTTTTCTATAGATTGCCCTTTATTATGCTGTAACTGAGCACGTACCAGACCAATGTGTGAGTTAAGCTCGTCGATATCACCCATTACGCTAAATAGATTGTCTGCTTTGCTGACGCGGCTGCCGTCTGCCATGCCAGTGCTACCGTCATCTCCAGTACGCGTATATATTTTGCTTAAACGATTGCCCATATCTAAATCCTTAACAGTTTTTATGATTGAATGATGTTAGTTGCGGGCTCATTGTAGTATTTTATGGCTGTTTTCGCTAAGATAATGGGTTAGGTTTTATGTTGCCGTTGTTTTTACAGTTATAACGACCATAGTCAGTGCTGTTTAATATCCAAACATTGATTATATTTTTGTTTTTATTTTATCTATTTTATTTATATTAAAAGGCTTTTTAACCATGACCACACCACTTGCCGATGCGATGTCTCAGCTTGCTATTCATGACTCACTGACTGGCGGAAAACGTCAGTTTGTACCACTCAAATCAGGGCAAGTAGGCATGTATGTGTGCGGTATGACCGTTTATGATTATTGTCATATTGGGCATGCGCGGGTGATGGTTGGTTTTGACATGGTAGTGCGCTGGTTGGCTCAGTTAGGCTATGACGTTAATTATGTGCGCAATATCACCGATATTGATGACAAGATCATCGCTCGTGCCACCGAAAACGGCGAAGAGATTGGTACGTTAACGCAGCGTTTTATTGAAGCCATGCACGAGGATGCAACCGCTCTTGGCTGCGAGATGCCAGACGCTGAGCCGCGCGCGACTGATCATATCGATGATATGCAGCAAATGATTGAGACCTTGGTCACAGGTAATTATGCGTACGCAGGCGACAATGGTGATGTCTACTATGCCGTCGATAATTTTGCAGATTATGGTAAATTATCTAAGCGTAATCTCGATGAGATGCAAGCAGGTTCACGTGTCGATGTCGAAAATGACAAACGCAATCCGTTTGACTTTGTGCTGTGGAAAGCCGCGAAACCTAATGAGCCGCAATGGGCATCACCATGGGGACAAGGGCGTCCAGGTTGGCATATCGAATGCTCAGCGATGTCGACTAAGTGCTTAGGTAATACCTTTGATATTCATGGCGGTGGTCATGACTTGCAATTTCCGCATCACGAAAACGAGATAGCGCAGTCTGAAGCCGCGACTGGCTGTGAATACGCGCGTAACTGGATGCATGTCGGTTTCATTAATGTCGATGGCGAAAAAATGTCCAAGTCGTTGGGTAACTTTTTTACCATTCGTGACGTGATGGCAAAATATCTGCCTGAGACGGTGCGCTTTTTCTTATTATCAAGCCATTATCGCAGCCAAGTCAATTTTTCTGATAACGCATTGGACGAAGCACATAATAGCCTAAGCAGATTATATAATGCGTTAAAATTGGCCGAACAACAAAAAGGGCAGGTGCTCGTCGTCAGTGATACGCTGATAAATGATGCTTATAGCAGCAGTGCTGGACAAGATTTCATCAAAGCCATGAACGATGATTTTAATAGTTCAACGGCGATCAGTGTACTGTTTGGGCTGGCGCGTGATATTAATAAAGCCATTAAAGCCGAAGATGTAGACACTGCATGGCAATTAGCAGAGCAGCTCAAAGCGTTGGCACAGGTACTCAATATTTTACAGCAGCCAGTTCAACAGTTTTTGCAAGCAGTGATTGGTGACAAGGCAGATGATGGTTTAACCGATGACACTATCGATGGTTTAATCATTGAGCGTGCGGATGCCAAAACCAATAAAAACTTTGCGCGTGCTGATGAGATACGTGAGCAGCTAAAAGATGCTGGTATTGAGCTTGAAGACAGCCGTGCTGGCACGACATGGCGCCGCGCTTAAGGCAATCACGTTACAGAACACCTATATAGATAGTCATAAACTAAGTCAGCTTTGAGCTGGCTTTTTTTATAGGCTAAACTAGGGTATATCATCATTCTAAAAATGGTGCTAAGAACAAGACAAATTGCTGTCAAACAAGAAAGATGAAGCTAAATTGGCTATGCAATATATGTAAGAATAAGCTTTGTAGGCAAACTTTAAGAGATGCAAACATCAAGTGAATTAATGGCTTTTAAAATATGAATATTCTCAAAAAGAGCATTGTTGGCGGTCATTGTATAGCAACTGATACCGACGGTGACTACTATCCTAACGGCCAACGTTGGAATGTGCGCGCCAGTACTTTGTCATTACTATTAGTTTTTTTTATAGTCAGCATGAGTGCTGTGTTTGCATCCGCTAATGCCGCAAGCACTAGTGATATGCAAAGCGATAGCGAACAAGTTGATGATGAGCAGTCCAGCTCGTCATCGACTTCAGTCAGCAAGCCCGATAATCTGGCTGAATATGCCACTCAGAAAATCAATACAATTAAAGACGAAAGCCTCAGTATCTCTGGCGTTGCAGAAGAAATATTTGATCCTACCGAGCGTAATGCAGTAGAGCAAGCGGGTAATTTGCAGGGCGATTCTGGACTGACGGGTGAATACAATGAAAGTTATTATTTGCTAGACAAGCTCAATGTAGGCTTGCCGCCATTGTCTGAACTGCCAAATTTAACCACGCCACTAGCGACTTTAGAGTTTTTTCAGTCAGCGGTCATGAAGCAACAATACGACTTGGCTGCTTATGCACTCAACATGAATTTAATCGATCAGAAAATTCAGCGTAACCACGCGCTTGAGTTATCAAAACGGTTGGATTTTTGTTAACGGAAAAAGAGCTTTACGTCTTTGATGATCTGCCAGATCGCCCAGATGGTTTAATCGAGCCGCCACTTGGCAATACCAGTAGTATCATGGGTATCCCTAGACGTTCGATTCAGCTAGGCTATATCGACTATCGTGAGCGCCGTGTTCCCATCTATTTGCAACGAGTACGGGTTGGTGAAGCTGCGCCTATTTGGGTGTTTTCTGCACAGACCGTTGATAATATTGACAATCTCTATGAGCAATATCATCCAGCGGAATTTGAGCGTTATTTACCTGGGTGGTTAAAACTTAAGATTTTTAGTATCGCACTATGGGAGTTTTTGGCATTAGCACTGTTTTTCTTAGTGACCATGGGAGTAGGATGGTTACTCAGTAAAGGCACGGAAAAAATCATCAGTCGTTATATCGACGATGAAAAATACAGCAATTATGTTGGTAGTACTAATGGCGTGGCAGATTTGGTTAATAAGCTGACCGTGCCGTTGACTTTTACCATCAGTTTTTTGCTCGTCTTTACTTTGGTGTCAGGGGGCTTTCCTTATTTGGATGCGGTAGCTTCATCGACTCGTCCGCTTATCTGGATTGGGCTAGTATTTAGTACCTTATGGCTTGGCATTCGCATTATTAACTTTTTTGCTAATCGCTATCAAAGCCTACAAATTGAAAATCTGGCTGAAGAGCACTTTGATAAAGAGCGCCGTCGCCGTACTTATGTATCGATATTTCGCCGCGTCTTTATTTTTGTCATGATTTTGGGCAGTATTTGGATTGGTCTCAGTGAATTTGCCAACATGGAAGGCCTTGGTAAGACGCTATTGACCTCGGCTGGTATTGCAGGCGTGGTCATTGGAATTGCCGCGCAGCCGATACTGGGTAACATCATTGCTGGGGTACAGGTGGCCGTGACCCAGCCGGTACGGATTGGCGATAGTGTGATAATGGATGGCAACTTTAGTACCGTTGAAGACCTGCGTTATACGTATGCGGTACTCAAAACATGGGATGAACGTCGATTGATCGTGCCGATGCGCGAACTGATCACCGAAATGGTAGAAAACTGGTCACATACCGAAGTACATCAGACTTGCCCTGTGTTTTTATATGTCGATTATGGCGCAGATATTGACACCATTCGCCAGCAATTTATATCGGCGGTTAAAGACAATAAGCTTTGGGACAATAAAACTGAGCCTGAAATGTTTGTCGTTGAGGTGACTGCCAACATTATTCACCTGCGCGGCGCTGTTTCAGGGGTAGGTCCCATAGAAGCATGGACACTGGCCTGTGAGATACGTGAGCAGATGCTGAATTATTTATATAGCAAACAAAAAGCTTATCTGCCTGCTGAACGTTTAATATTGAAGGGTCAAAACCAGTAACCGACGATTGAGTATGTTTTCTATGTTTTTAAATAGCTGGGCTCTACAGACGTCGATATCGATAGATAAGCGCTAGCAAAATAAGCTGACAAATATAGCATGCGATTTGTCTGATTATTTGTTATAATATGGCGTTATTTTTAAGGGATAAATGAGCGATTAAGAGTAGGGGCGCACTATATTTGTGCAAACTTATTAGTATCAATCAATTGCAATTTTCGAGTGTCTCTGTTTGTTTAATCACAAACACCGGCTGGCTCATTGCTGATTATCTAAAACTTTGTGATACGAGGTCTTTAATTTTAAGACTTTAGCTTCATAAAGTCATATCGGTGATTTTGGTTGATTGTCTTAATGCCAAAAATATCCCACCCATCAAAATAACCACCACTAGGGGTCTGTATGTTGCGAATTGTCGATGAAGCCTTAACCTTTGATGACGTTTTATTGTTGCCAGCTTATTCTGAAGTCTTGCCAAAAACTGCCGATCTGACTACCCGTTTAACCAAAAATATCACGCTGAATCTACCGCTGATTTCTGCCGCGATGGATACCGTGACCGAATCTGAAATGGCCATTACGATGGCACAGCTAGGCGGTATGGGTATCTTGCACAAGAGCATGGATATCGCCAAGCAAGCCACACAAGTACGCCGCGTCAAAAAATTTGAAGCAGGTACGGTTGTAGATCCGATTACTGTGCATCCAGAGATGACGATTGGCGATCTGCTACAGCTGACGCAAGACAATAATATCTCAGGCGTACCTGTGGTAGAAAGAGGCACTGATAATGTCGTGGGTATTGTGACTCACAGAGATTGGCGCTTTGAAACCAATCTGTCTTTGCCAGTTAGTAAAATCATGACGCCAAAAGATCAGTTGGTGACAGTACATGAAGGTGAAAGCAACGAAAACATCAAGCGTCTGCTACATGAACACCGTATTGAAAAAGTCATCGTTATCGACGATCATTTCCGTTTACGTGGTTTGATTACGGTTAATGATTTTGCAAAAGCTGAAAACAATCCAAATGCTTGTAAAGATGAGCAAGGTCGTCTGCGTGTTGGTGCTGCTGTTGGTACTGGTGCAGATACCCAAGCGCGTGTTGAAGCGTTAATCGCTGCTGACGTCGATATCATTGTGGTTGATACCGCACATGGTCATTCAAAAGGCGTGATTGATAAGGTATCTTGGATTAAAAAGCACTATCCACACGTACAAGTCATCGGTGGCAATATCGCAACAGGGGATGCTGCACTTGCACTACGTGATGCAGGCGCTGATGCGGTAAAAGTCGGTATTGGCCCTGGTTCTATCTGTACTACGCGTATCATCGCTGGTATCGGTGTGCCGCAAATCTCAGCTATCGATAACGTCGCTAGCGCATTGAAAGACAGTATTCCACTGATTGCTGATGGTGGTATTCGCTATTCAGGTGATATGGCAAAAGCCATTGCCGCTGGTGCTTCTTGCATTATGGTAGGCTCATTGATGGCGGGTACAGAAGAAGCGCCGGGTGAAGTTGAGCTATTCCAAGGTCGTTACTACAAAGCTTACCGCGGTATGGGTAGCCTTGGTGCGATGTCAGGCTCAAATGGCTCATCAGATCGTTACTTCCAAGATGCTAAAGATGGCGTAGAAAAATTAGTCCCAGAAGGTATCGAAGGCCGAGTTCCTTATAAAGGTCCAGTTGCTGGTATTGTTAATCAGTTGGTTGGCGGTTTGCGCTCATCAATGGGTTATACTGGCTCTGCGACCATCGAAGATATGCGTACTAATCCGCAATTCATTAAGGTGACATCGGCGGGCATGAAAGAGTCGCATGTCCATGATGTACAAATCACCAAAGAAGCACCGAACTATCGTGTGAATTAAAAGCTGTTTTATAATCCTGCATTATGTCAACGATAGCTATTTTGCAGGGCTGCAGTGACCTTAAGATACAAACAGCCAACAATGCCTTGTTATTGTTGGCTGTTTTTTTTGTAAAATACACAAGCGGATTATAATAATAACTACTTAGACTGTTTATACGTTATTGTTTGCGTATTCGTCTGGTTTTCACTCTTAGATTTGGGAGCATACATAATGAGCTACTTTGGCACCGATGGTATTCGCGGAAAATTCGGTGAGTCGCCGATCACACCAGACTTTATTTTAAAATTGGGCTATGTGACGGGACGTGTGCTGATAGAGAATAATGACAATCCTGCGCGCAAGCCAAGCGTGGTCATCGGTAAGGATACACGGCTGTCAGGTTATGTGATTGAAGGCGCATTGCAAGCGGGGTTTAATGCCGCTGGTGTTGATGTGCATATGCTTGGACCATTACCCACACCAGCGATTGCGCATTTGACCCGTAGTTTCAATGCAGATGCTGGGGTAGTTATTTCAGCGTCGCACAACCCTTACTATGATAACGGTATCAAGCTGTTTTCAGGAGATGGCAAAAAGCTGACTGATGAGATGCAAAACTCTATTAATGACAAGCTAAAAGCGATTATGAGTGCCTCTGAGGCGGACAATAATGTGATCATGCCTATTCTTGATCCAGCACAATTGGGGAAAAATAATCGAATCAATGATGCCAAAGGTCGCTATATCGAATTCTGTAAAGGCAGTTTTCCCTATCAGTACGACTTGAGTCATCTTACTGTCGTTGTAGATTGTGCCAATGGTGCAGGCTATAGCGTGGCACCGAGAGTCATGCGTGAGTTGGGTGCCAATGTGATTGCTATTAACAATACGCCTGATGGCGTCAATATCAATGCCGACTGCGGCTCTACCCATCCTGAAGGCTTACAGAAAGCAGTGATTGAGCACGAGGCAGATGTTGGTATCGCACTAGACGGTGATGGCGATCGTATTGTGATGGTTGATGAGGCTGGTAATCTGGTCGACGGCGATGGCATTTTATACGTACTTGCTACCCAAGGTCAGACTAAGGCGAAAGGTGTGGTTGGTACGCTGATGAGTAACATGGGCTTAGAGCTGGCACTCAAAGCAGCAGATATTAAGTTTACGCGTGCGAAAGTAGGCGATCGTTATGTGATGCATGAGCTTGAAGCAAATGGCTGGATACTGGGCGGCGAACCATCGGGTCATATTCTATGTTTAGATAAGAGTCGTACGGGCGATGCCATTATCGCCGGCTTGCAAGTGCTTGCGGTGATGGAAGCACGTGGTAAAGCGCTCAGTGATTTGACCGAAGGCTTTGAAAAATTGCCACAAAAACTGGTGAATGTGCGCTTAAGTAAAATGCAAGATCCGTTTGAACATGAAGAGCTGGTTGCTGCTTTTGCAAAAGCACAGGCCACTTTAGAGGGTCGCGGTCGTCTGCTCATTCGCCAATCAGGTACAGAACCTATGATACGTGTGATGGTTGAGTCGGATGATGAAATAGAATGTGATGTATTGGCAAATGATTTAGCTGATCATATCAAAGCAGTATTGGGTTAAAGTCATAATATAGTTATATTAAAATAAGGAATATTTTATGAGCATGGATTTTACCGATCAGCGTTTGTCATACGAAAAAGGTGAGCTTGATCAACAGTCCGTCCCAGACTCTCCATTTGAGCTACTAAAAGAATGGATGAATGAGGCAATAGCACAAAAGGTGCAAGAGCCTTATGCGATGAGTCTGGCGACGTGCGGTGCTGATAATAAACCCAGCGTGCGCATCGTACTTATGCGTGAGATTACTGAAAGTGGTGTGGTGTTTTATACCAACTATGAAAGCGCTAAAGGTCAAGATATTGCCGAAAACCCGAATGTCGAAGCGCTATTCTTTTGGCACGAGCTGGAGCGTCAAGTACGTATTAGTGGCAGCATTACTAAAATCGATGCTAATAAGTCAGCTGCTTACTTTCAAAAGCGCCCTCACGACAGTCAAGTGGGTGCATGGGTCAGTCAACCGCAAAGTGGCGAGGTTGCTGATCGTGAAGTGATGCAAGCCAAGTTTGATGAGCTGCAAAACCAGTATCCAGAAGGTAGCCAAGTGCCAACACCAGCGTTTTGGGGTGGTTACGAGATTAGCATTCATGAGATTGAGTTTTGGCAAGGTCGTGCCAATCGTATGCATGACCGTATTGTCTATACTAAAGACAATGGTGAAAGCTGGACTACCAAGCGCCTTTTGCCTTAAGCATATTTGCTATTTATTATTTAGATATAAGCAGAGAGTGATTTCTTAGGTGCTGTTGCTGTTTAGAGCAGCAACAGCACCTAATTTTATTAAAAGCTTTATGGTATAAGCTCGAGTACTTGCGACTTTTTTAGCTTTCCTGGGAAGTTTCCTGTAAATATACGGCAATATAAAGTTTTGTCGTTCTCTAAGTATGTTGAAGAATCAAGTTTGATGCTATAGATGTATTGATCTGAAAGTGTGTCAGCAGTAGGTTTGGTGTTTTTAGGAATATTGCCGCTCAAATAATTATTCGAAGAGTAGTCAGGAATGTATTTATCATCATAGATTCGTTTATCGTTGATACAATGTATATAACTCCCTGTATTTCTAGTTGATTCACGTATTGAAAAATTAGCTTCTGATAAAAAAGTTATTTCATAATATGATGATGTCCGTTTAAACTCGACCAATTGAACTTCCGTATTTTTATGATTTTTTATGCACCCTGACAAAATGAGTAAAGCACTTAACCCTATTATCTTATTCCGCATTATCATTCCTTTCATATAGTCAATTTATCATAAACTGACTATAAACATACGCAGCATCAAAAATGATGAATAGTAGCAAGCAAATATCCTTTTACCTTTCGTTTCTTTGAGTATCGACATCGACCGACACCGACATACCGGGGCGCAATTGCGCAAGCTCAGGTTGTCCTTGCTCTAAATCTATTCGTACTGGAATGCGCTGAGCGATTTTAATATAGTTGCCAGTCGCAGGGTTTGCCGCGCCTGCGCTAAATTCACTGCCAGTCGCTGGCGAGATATTGCTGACATGACCTCGAAACGTAGCGCCGCCTAGCGCATCCACATGAATAGTTGCAGGCTCACCGACAGCCATATTTGCCACTTGGGTTTCTTTAAAGTTGGCGATAATCCACACGCCTTTCGGCACCACATACATGAGCTGTGTGCCCGCGCTGACATATTGCCCCGCTTTGACGCTGACTTGACTCAGTTGTCCTGATCCCGGTGCTCTGATAATAGTATTATCTAAATTAAGCTGTGCTTGCTTAGCAACTGCTTCTGCATTTTTAATATTGGCATCGAGTGATGAGCGGCTACCATTGGTTTTTTTGCTGGCTTCAAGGGCGACTTGTAAATTGGCTTCTGCTTGCTGAACGCCAGCTTGTGCTTGAGCGAGCTGAGCTTGGGCATGAGCAACTTCTGCTTTGGATACTGCGCCAATCGCATCAAGCCCTTGATAGCGCTTTACATCTTCGCGTGCACTATCAACGCTAACTTTGGCACTATATAAGTCCGCTTTACGTGCTTCGATTTGCGCCTGACTGGTGCCCGTATCTTGCGCATTGCTTGAGCGGTCGGTCATAGCGACTTCGATATTGGCTTGTGCTTGTTCGAGCTGCTGCAAAAAGGCACGGTCGTCTATCTTGACCAATAAATCACCTGCTTGTACATTTTCAAAATCTTGCACTGCCACTTCTGTGACATAGCCAGAAACTTGCGGGCTGATAATCGTTGTTTGACCTTTTACAAAGGCATTATTAGTCTGCTGAACCGTAGGCGTAAAGGGCGGTAGCTTCCACGCATAAAGAATCAAAAGGACGCCAATAATGATTAGTGCAATTAATAAGCCTAAGTTAAAGTAAGATTTCTTTTTAGGCGACCAACCCGTAGCGTCAGGAATAGGCTCTTTTGGCGGCATTGGCGTTTCATCAGCATCAGCAACGGACGTTATTATTGAGTCCTCTGTTTTCGGTATAGTCACAGTATCATCATTTTTCGATTGGCTTAGAGGCATCTCTATTGCTGCTGCATTGGATGATGTCTGATTGTTTTCAGCAGTATTTTGGGTGGCATCTTGAGCAGTGTCTTGATTATGGTCATCAAGATCATTTAATTTGTCTTCGCTCATGATGCGCTCCTAATGAGATTAGTAAACATAGTGGATAACTTTTTAAAATATAGTAATTAGCATAAGAAGAAAAGGTAACAGCAAAAAATCGATATGATTGTCACCTGTTATTTTTTGCCCATCATTTCTGCCAATGCGGCAAGTTCTTTACCAAGTGGATTGCGTTTATGATAAAGGTAATAAAAATAAACCATCAATAAATATAGCGCGGTGATGGTGGCGCTCACGGCCATCAAAAAGAATAAATCGTCATAAGCGGCGACCGTTGCTTGACGTTGCACACTCTGTAGCATTTGGGTCATCGTAGCAGGATCAGTGGTATTCATTGAACTGACCATATCGGCATAATGCATCTGAGTACGAATGGTGGTAAAAGCTTGAATACCTGCCGCGCCTGCTAAACCGCCGATCGTTTGTGAGATACCAAAAATCACCGAAAAGCTAATAATATAGGCAGGTCCGTTAGCAATGGCGCGAAACATACCTTCAAATACCATTGGTCCCATAAAGTAAACGGCAGCAAAAGCGATTATAAACTGACTGAAATAGAACATATAAGGGGCAGAGTTTAGCGACACGCCCGTATCTATCCATGCACCAATCGCAATCGAGGCAACCGCAAAAATCACGGGTCGGCGCAGATCCGTCGCTTTGGTGGTAAAAATGCTAATCACTAATGCCAGTATACTAGCCACCAAGATGATGGCATAAAAAACAATCAGCTGGTCATTACCATAACCAAGGTTTGCTAATAATCCTGCGGCGCCCACACTTTGCTCAGACAGCAAAATACGCATAACGGCACCAGTAATCATAAAGGCAATAATGGTGCGGCTACGCATCCAGCGCACTTGTAACATAGGGTTTTTGCGGTGCGTCTCAATCCATAAAGCAATCGAGATAGTCACGACGGCAATGATCAATGGATAGCTAAGCCAAGGCATTGTCCACCATTGAATTCTACCTTGTACTAAAAATACCGATAGGGCGGCAAGACCACTGGCAAAAAAGCCAAAACTCACCAAATCAAGTTTTTCAAAGACCTTTTCCGTGTTGCCCGGTGGTAGCTCAAGAATGTTAATAAGCCCAAAGCAAATCAGCGATAATCCCACTTGGAATAAAAATAAACCTTCAAGCTGACCATCAACGGCTAAATAAGGCGAGATAATCCGTGACAGTGGAATGCCAAACTGCACCAAGCCGAACCCTAATATCAGTCCGCTGATACGCCGAGCAGTTGGCATGCCTTGTAGACAATAAAAAATAGACAATACCGTCATCGCACTAGCCACCACACCACTAAAGCCACGGGCGAGCAGTTCTAAATAATAAGGCTCAATGCTAACCCCAATCGTCGTACTGAGTAGATTGCTACTGACCAACCACTGCATACTGGTGGCTGCCAATAAAAAGAACAAAGTGATTTTGCTAAATAACGACATGCCAAATTGCTGGCGAATTTTGTACAGCAGCACCGTGACACAAGCATTGGTCATATTGTAGGCGACTGATATCCAGCCACCTTCTACGGGCGTTAAACCCATTTCGCCTTGGATTTGAGTGAGATTCGCGACCAATAGACCGTTCTGAAAGCTGGCAGTTAAGCCGATAAAAATACCAATCAGTAAATAAAATACTTTACGGCGCACAGGGTGATCAGGGGTGGCAGGCGAGCCAAGCATGAATGGTCGTTCATGGGGCTTAAACTGGTATTCAGTACTCATGGGTGGATAATCTGCGTAGAGGGATAAAATGGTATATAGCCGTTGTTAAACAAGCATCACGCTCGTCGGATAGTCATGAAGATCAAGACGTTCAAAGTCATTTAATAAAAAGTCATTTAATAAAAAGCCATTTAACAGAAAGTCATTTAGTAGGCTGATAAAACCAAAAAAGTATTCTAAACCCTGTTTTGAATATTTTATCATAATTTTTGTTGAGCATTTATCACGCATAACTAACACATTGAAAATCAAGTTAAAAGATAGATGCAGCTGTCTGTCAATGATAGACGATAAGAAACACAGTGCTATAGTTAGAGCACTTTTAAACCGCTACGGTGTTACCCGCCCTAGATGTACTCAGTGTACTATCTGCGGTCGGTCGCCTTGTAGCGATTCTAAAATTCCTTGACTATATGTCATGTCACATAGCTACGACTCAGATCATTTTTGCCCATAAAAAACAGCTCTATAAAGAGCTGTTTTTTTATACATTAAATAGTCGATAAACAGTTAGACCATGGTACTAAATAGAGTGATCATAATTCGCCTCTAAACGCATGCTGCGCTGATAGCTATCAAGACTGGCGAGTTGTAAAGCATACTGCTTGATATGCGGATAATCATCTAACGCTTCGCGCTTAGCCAGCATGATTAAGTCAAAAGACAGCATAAAGTCAGCGCCGCTTAGCTTATGACCAACGATAAATGACTTATCTGCAACTTCCTCGTTTAGATAGCTCAACAGTCTGTGTTTTTCTTGACTGATATAACCATCTAAAAACTCGTTATCGATGATACCGGCTTTTTTGGTAAATAGCTCCAGTAATAACGGCAACATGAGCGAGCTTTCAGCAAAGTTAATCCATTGCAGATAATGTCCATAGTCTACGCTATCAGTCGTAGGACGTAAGCGCTCTGGCGCAAATCGCTCAATCAAGAACTCAGTGATTGCACCCGACTCGGCATAAAGTTGACCATCCATCTCGATAACCGGAGATTTACCGAGTGGATGTACCGCCTTTAAACTATCTGGTGCCAAATGAGTATTAGGATCGCGTTGATGACTAATGATCTCATAAGGCACGCCCAGCTCTTCTAAAAGCCATAAAATACGTAATGAGCGAGACTGGTTGAGATGATGTAAGCGAATCATGATAGTGGCCTTTTTGCATGGTCTATTGTATTAACGTTAAAAAGATATTAACCTTTCAGCTTAGTGATTAAGCGCTTGGCAGCTTCCTCTGATGACGCTGGGTTTTGTCCAGTAATCAGCAAGCCATCTTCGACCACAAATGATTCCCAATCAGCGGCTTTTTCATAGTTACCACCATTGGCTTTTAGTGCATCTTCTACTAAGAATGGCACGACATCTGTTAGACCAACAGCGTCTTCTTCTGAATTGGTAAAGCCAGTCACTGTTTTGCCTTTGACTAAATACTCACCGTCAATTTTGACATTTTTAAGAGCGGCTGGAGAATGACAAACAAAGGCGACAGGTTTGTCTTGTTTGACAAACGTCTCAATCAAATTGATCGAATTTTTATCAACTGCCAAGTCCCATAGTGGACCATGACCGCCTGGATAAAAGACTGAATCAAAATCTTCAGCGTTCATATCAGCGAGTTTTTCAGTATTGGCAAGATGCTTTTGAGCGTCGCTGTCTTCTTTAAAACGCTTGGTATCTTTCGTTTGCGTGTCTTCAGTGTCACTGCTCGGATCAAGCGGTGGCTGCCCGCCAGCAGGAGAAGCAAGTGTCACATTGACGCCCGCATCGATAAAAGCATAATAAGGCGCGGCAAATTCTTCTAGCCAAAAGCCCGTTTTTTTGCCAGTATCGCCCAACTCATCATGTGAGGTTAGTACCATTAAAATATTCATAGTCTTCCTTATTTATTATTGATGTTGTTCTTAAATCATGGGTTGTTAGCAGTCATGCTTAATTAATCATCTGTAATCAATATGAGTATTTGCAATGACTGCTAGCGGTATTCATAGAACAGTATTCATGGTTGAGAGGTCATTTTCAGTGGTTGTCTTAGCAAGTTATGTTGTTAAGTCGTTATTTGCGATTCAACCAACTGATAACCATTGGTTCTGTTATTCAACCTCAGAAACTTTAACCACTGTTTTACCGAAGTTATCGCCATTTAGCATGCGAACAAAGGCATTTGGTGCATCGTCTAAGCCTTCAGTGATATATTCTTTGGTTTTAACATCGCCTGACTCGACCCATTTACTCATGGTTTTTAAGAATTCTGGGAAGTGATCGCCATATTCTTCAAAAATAATAAAACCTTTGATGGTGAGACGACGGCTTAGAATGTTGCCCATTAATACGCCTAGACGATCTTTACCATCAGGCAGCTCGGTAGCGTTGTATTGCGAGACCAGACCACAGACTGGGATACGTGCATGCGCATTTAATAATGGCATAACGGCATCAAATACTTTGCCACCGACGTTTTCGTAATAGATATCGATGCCATCTGGACACGCCGCTTCTAATTGCTCGGCAAAGTCATCAGCTTTATGGTCAATACAGACATCAAAGCCTAGCTCATTGACAGCAAAGTCACATTTTTCTTTGCCACCAGCCACACCAACGGTACGTAAGCCATATTGGTTGCCAACTTGACCTACTGTTGCACCAACGGGACCCGTTGCAGCAGCGACGACCAAAGTTTCCCCTTTTTGCGGCTTACCGATGTCGGTCAAACCCATGTAACCGGTAAAGCCTGGCATACCTAGTACGCCTAAACCATAAGAGGGATTTGACATGTTTTTGTCAAGCTTTAAGACGCCTTCGCCATCACTGACGCTATAGTCTTGCCAGCCTGAGTTTGAGACCACCAAGTCACCCACAGCAAATTTGTCGATATTGGATTCACGACTTGGGCAACCGTGCCACCCATCATGACGTCACCCACTTCTAGCGGATCAGCATAGCTTTTCGCATCGCTCATACGTCCACGCATGTATGGATCTAAGGATAAGTAAACGGTACGCAGCAGCATTTCATTGTTATTTGGCGATGGGGTATCGCTGGTTACCATATCAAAGTTTTCAGCCTTTGGCTCACCTGTTGGACGGCTTGCCAAATTGATTTGACGGTTTGTTTTTTGATTTTGTTGTTTATCAAAGCTCATTATCAGATTCCTTTTCTATTTATTGATTTTAAGATTCTATTGATTTTAATATTTACTGGTTTTGATATTTAATAGTGAATGGAGTAGTTACTCAGTGCTGAGCAACTACTATAAATAGCATAACAATATGTGTTTCTTATTACGGTGGTGTTTTTATTAAGCAGCTTTACTACTAATAGCACGTTGTAGAATACGGCGTGACACTTCTAAATCATTGTTACTGTGCTCGCCTAACTGAACCATGTTGTGCGCTTCAAGCTGCTTGATAATCGGGTCAATAGCTGACGCATCAAGTTCTGCATCTTCTAAGCTGACGGGCAAGCCAAGGTCGCGGAAGAAGTTTTCTGTACGGACAATAGCGGCTTCAATGACAGCGTCTTCGTCTTGATGAGTATCATCGAGCGTAATATTCCAGACATTATGTGCATATTGAAGTAATTTCTCTTTTTTGCTGTCTTTCAACTCGCGCATTACTGAGGGTAATAAAATGGTTAGGGTGCGAGCATGATCGATGCTGTGTAACGAGGTTAGCTCATGACCGATCATATGTGTCGTCCAGTCTTGCGGTACGCCTGCACCGATTAGACCATTGAGTGCCATTGTCGCTGTCCACATGATATTCTTACGAGTTTCTAAGTTCTCTGGATCTTGTTTAACGATACGACCTTCATCAATGAGGATTTTCAGCAAGCTCTCAGCAAAGGCATCTTGCACTTTTGCATTGACTGGATACGTTAGATACTGTTCCATGACATGGACAAAGGCATCAGCCACACCATTCATCACTTGACGCTCAGGTAATGTCAGTGTTTTGATTGGATCTAATATTGAGAACTTAGGGAAGGCAAGTGCGTTGCCAAATGGGAGCTTAGCTTGACGTTCACTATAATTGATGACGCCGCCTGAGTTCATCTCAGAGCCAGTGGCTGGAATGGTCAAAACAGCACCCAAATCGATGGCAGAATCAATGTCTCTGCAATAGCTGGTTAGTGCATTCCATGCTTGTTCGCGTGAGACAGTCGTGCCATCTTCTTCAGTGAGGGACGATACCAATGCCACAAATTTACTACCATCAATGACTGAGCCACCACCGACCGCTAGCAAAAAGTCAATATTGTGTTCATTGACCATGTCTGCTGCTTTTAAAAGAGTCGTGAATTCTGGATTGGCTTCAATACCACCAAATTCGAATACGGTACGTTTACCGCTTGCAGCCAAGGCTTCTTTTACTTCGTCTAGCGTACCTGTGCGCTGTGCCGAACCGCCACCATAAGTGATAAGCACACGGGCATCAGTCGGGACCAATTCCGATAGTTGTTTGATTTGACCTTCACCAAAGACGATACGTACTGGATTGTAATATTGGAAGTTATTCATAGTATTCCTAAAATTATTAAATATTTGTGTTGGGCGTATGGGGTGCAAAAATCTCAGTGGCAAATTAGCCATTCGTTTTTGCAACTGTGGGCATTGTACATTAAATAGACCAGTCGTCTAGTAATTTTTACAAAACTCTCTTATAACTCAATTTTTTGCTTTAGATATAGGGAAGTATAAATAGCTAAAAAGCGTTTAACACACGAAATTAGCGTCCCAATTGAGAAGTAGTCATCTGCCATACTTCTGCAAGCGGTGTATTGGTTTGGCTAATCTTGGCGATTAAACTGGCACCAAGCCAAGCAAAATACCAGCGTTTTGCCATGCTCTCGGCCGCGATATTGTCAGGTTGTGGTACAGAGTCATCCGCCCAGCCTGCTTTGATTTGTTCGGCAAGCCAGCTGATGGTCTGCTGATAACCAGCATTCAGTGCGATGCGCATAGGTTCAGACAGATCTGCAACCTCAGCGCTGAGCTTAACCACCAAGCACTTTTCATGATCACAGCCATTTTGCTGGGTGTCATACCAGCTTTGAAAGTAATCATAAATCTTTTGCTGAGCATTAACTTTTTGACGACCAATGGTGTCTAAGCGTATCTTATAATCAGTGAAATAATGACTGATGATAGCTTCACCGAACGCTTCCTTTGAGGCAAAATAATGGTAAAAAGAGCCTTTAGGAATACCGGCTGTGTCTAGTATTTGTTTGATACCGACGGCAGTAAAACCTTTTTTAGAAATCAGTTGATAGCCTGTTTCTAACAGATGCGTTTTGGTATCTGGTGGGATTGTGGTTGAGGCCGCAGACATAATGGTAATGTCCTCCTATATTTTTTATGAATGTATTTCAGAGATAAGGTATGGCGAATAATGCTACTTAGCGCGCTATTAACAATTATTCATGATACTTTCTATGGGTCGATGCAGATTTTTATCGTTGTTTATAATTGTTGCTTATAATGAGTGCTTATTGTAAGGGCTGATTATGGTCACGTTACGTTTTTTCAACAATACTTGCTGACAAAATACGCTTATTTGTATGAGGTCTATGGTAGCATTAGACCAGTCGTCTAGCAAGTTTCGTTTTGATGTGCTTAATCAAATGCAGCGAGCGCAGGCTATTTAATATAAATAACTGTGTTAAGGGTTATTTTTTATCTGCCTCAATTTGCTAGCCATACTGTTTTATTGACAACCAACATAACATCCATAAAATAAATGAGAAAAATTATGTCAACTGATACCGATAATACAAAAGCCAATGCCTATAATGATTTCCATCTTCAGTACATTGCAGGGGAATGGCAAAGCGGTCAAGATGATAGCGTCAATACCAATACCAACCCCTACAATGGCGATACACTTGTAAAGATTCAGCAGGCGACAGAAGCACAGCTTAATGAAGCGTATCAAGCAGCAAGTGCGGCACAAAAAGAGTGGGCACAGCAGACGCCAGCGACACGAGCAGGTGTACTATATAAAGTGGTTGAGATTTTAGATCAGCGCCAAGATGAAATCGTCGATTGGCTCATTAAAGAGTCGGGCAGTACCCGTGTTAAAGCCATGGTTGAGTTTGCTGCTACCCGCGCCATTACCCTTGAGGCTGCGACATTCCCCAGTCGTGTACATGGCGAGATTCGTCCATCTAACACCCCTGGCAAAGAAAACTTTGTTTACCGTGAGCCCATCGGTGTCGTTGCTGTCATTAGTCCGTGGAATTTTCCATTACATTTGACCCAACGTTCTATTGCACCAGCCTTAGCACTTGGTAACGCTGTGGTAATCAAGCCTGCGAGTGATACTCCAGTGACTGGTGGTTTGCTGCTAGCAAAAGTATTTGAAGAAGCAGGTTTACCAAAAGGCTTGCTCAATGTGGTTGTTGGCTCAGGCAAAGAGATAGGAGATGCGATCGTTGAGCACAAAACCCCAAGCTTTGTATCATTTACTGGCTCTACTTCAGTCGGTAAGCGCATTGGCGAGTTGGCTAATGGCGGCGACTACATTAAACAAGTAGCGCTTGAGTTGGGTGGTAACAGTCCATTTGTGGTACTAAAAGACGCTGATATTGAGCAAGCGGTCAAAGCAGCCGCCTTTGGGAAGTTCTTACATCAAGGTCAAATCTGTATTGCTATCAATCGTATTATCGTTGAAGACGAGATTTATGATGACTTTGTTGAGCGTTTCTTGGCACACGTTAAAACGTTAAATGTCGGCGATCCGAGCAAACAAGACACGGCGGTTGGTCCGATTATTAACAAAAAACAAGTCGAATCGTTGAAAGAGAAAATCGCCAACGCGCAGCAAGAAGGTGCAAAAATGATATTAAGTGGTGAGATTAAAGGGCAAATCGTACCGCCGCACATCTTTACTGAAGTGACGCGCGAGATGGATTTGTCACGTAATGAGGTGTTTGGACCATTGGTCGGTATCATCCGTGCCAAAGATGAAGATGATGCATTATCGATCGCCAATGACTCAATGTTTGGTTTGTCGAGTGCGGTATTTACAAAAGATATGGCAAAAGGCATGCGCTTTGCTCGCGGTATCAGAGCGGGCATGACCCATATTAATGATATTTCAGTCAATGATGAAAGTAACTTACCATTCGGTGGCGAGAAAAACTCAGGTATTGGTCGTTTTAACGGTGAGTGGGTGCTAGAAGAGTTCACTAGAACTCACTGGATATCTATGCAGCATGAGCCACGTGAGTATCCGTTTTAAGCGATGTATATTTTCAATGCTCTAAATTAAAGTTTCAATAATAAAAAAGCCTGCAAATAAGCGGGCTTTTTTTATGGGAACGTTGAAAGTGTGATTATTTAAGGTGAAAGCCTAGCAAGTCTTGTATCTCCTCGACGGTCATATGTCTAACGAGCGCCTGATCTTCTACCGACAGGCGATTGGTGTGTTCTTTTATCATAGTATGGATACTACGAGCGACCTCAGAGGTGCTAGCATAATACATTTGCGGCTCCTCTTTGGTGAGTTTCATCAAAAACTTATCGATGATTTTGCGCTTTTCATGGGAAGCGTGTTCTTGAGTCATGACATTCTCCTAGTTATAAACCATCTAAGCAGTCAGCTCAGTGATAGTCAATGCTTATGGCTAGTATAACGCAGATAACAACGAGGATAGCGACTTAAGTTGAACGGGTAACACGCTCTATACTGTGTGTCACATTCTAAAATATTATCATCTAGCGCCGTAAAACCACGTCCTTCTAGGGCGTGGATATCAGGCGTCAACCGTTGTCACCTAAGATTGAACATACCTTGATAACCAAATACATTGAGATCATAATTACCCCATGAAAACGCTCAAACTACGCATCAAAGACAAACATGCCACTCAGCTAAATATCTTAGCGGGGTCGGTTAACTTTGTCTGGAATTACGTCAATGAGCTAAGTTTTAAACACCTCAAGCGTACTGGTCAATTCTTTTCGGCTTATGATTTGGCTACTTACACCAAAGGTGCGGGTGAATATCTAAACCTACACAGCCAAACCTTACAAGCAGTGACCGAAACCCATGCCAAGGCTCGTAAACAGTTTAAAAAACCAAACTCAACTGGCGCACCAATAATCCTAAAGCCAAACGTAGTTCTCTTGGTTGGATTCCGTTTAAAAAGACCGCTATTAAGCATATCAGCACCCGCCAAAGTGGTAAAAAGTGTCTAAAAAGCACCCTGCAATTCAGCTTAGCTAAAGGTAAAAAACTCACTATTGACCTATGGGACAGCTATAACTTAGCGCTCTACACCATCAATACTTGCGAATTGGTACAGGACAATCGCGGTCACTGGTACGTCTGTGTGACGGTTAAAGAATTTCAAAAACAGCGTGTGGCACTGGTCAGGTCGGTATTGATTTAGGCTGCAAAGATTCAGCAGTCAATAGTGATGGCGACAAACTACAAACCAAAATCACTCATCAATACGCTGAAAAACTGGCCATTGCTCAAAGAGCTAAGAATAAAAAGCGGGTCAAGGCCATTCATGCCAAGATTAAAAATACTCGTCAAGACCTCATTCATAAATTCACATCAAAGCTTGTCAAAGCCAACAGCCTAATTGTTGTTGGTAAAATAAAATCAACATCATTCACTAAGGGCAAACTTGCCAAATCCGTCTATGACGCAGGTTGGTTTGAAATTAAGCGGCAACTGGATTATAAATGCGCGAACGCAGGTTGCCACTATATCGAAGTGAATGAAGCGTACACCACCCAAACCTGCTCGTGTTGCGGCTCTCGTCAAGACAGTCCGAAAGGTAGATCAGCGCTTGGTATAAGAGTATAGTTTTGTCGTTCTTGTAAAACGACCCATAACAGAGACGTTAATGGAGCAAAAAACATTCTTGCGGTCGGGCTTGGCCGTCTTTAGTAGGAATCCCCTTCCTTTGAGGGCGGGGAGGAAGTCAAAGTTTAGACTCAGCTTCAAGTGAGCACGTTTAACTACTTGGGAATCGAGAGTATGTCAAATCACCAATCAGACAACGCATCAAATAAGTCAGTCAACAAAGCGGTATTGGTCTTATTTCATAACGATTTGCGCATAAAGGACAATGAAACGTTAGTCAAAGCGGCGACATTGGCTAAAAGTAATCAAGGCAACCTGATGCTCATCTATGCTGATTTTTTGGCTGATTGCATTGAACCGAAAGAGAGCCGTCAAGCTTACCACTTTAATGAGAGGGGCGCTGCTCGTCAGCAGTTCTTGTCTGAGAGCTTGGCTGATTTGGATCGATCGCTTCAGCGCCTTGGTAATCGATTGCTGTATCTGTCGCCAAGCTATTTATCAAAGAGTCAGTTGTCACCAGATAAGGTGGAGTCTGCCTTAAACACCTTTACTCAGTTATGCCAGCTCATTGAGCAGCAACAAGTCACCGATATCTGTGTCAGCCACACGGCAGATTATAATCAAAATAAAGGCTATGCTGCCTTGCAGAGCAAATATCCGCAGATAATATGGCACAGGCAATCAACCCATACGCTATTCGCTGATTTAACGACACAAGACCTGCCCAAAAGCTTTACCCAGTTTCGTAAAAAGGTTGAAGCAAGCCATGATTTATTGAATGCTGACGATGAGGTGGCTGTTTCTCCTACACCAAAGTCGCTGCCGCCAATGCCTGATGCGTTGATAGCTCATAGTAAATATCTTTTTAAAACAAAACCATCTGATGAGCAAGCACAGCAAGCGCTTAGCTTTAAAGGTGGTGAAACAAATGCAATGCTTCATTTAACTCACTATTTTGATTCTGCTGCGCCGCGCACTTATAAAACCACACGTAATGCACTGGATGACTGGACGCATTCCACTAAATTCTCGCCTTGGCTGGCAAATGGTTGCTTGTCTGTGAAAATACTGTTGAATCGCTTACGTCATTATGAGCGTGAGATTATCGCCAATGAGTCAACGTATTGGATATGGTTTGAGCTGCTGTGGCGCGAGTATTTTTATTGGTATGCGATTGAGCATGGTAGCAATCTATTTTTGTTTAAGGGCATTGGTCATCAATTACCAGACACTCGTTTTGACGATCGGCGTTTGCAGCAATGGCAGAATGGCAGCACGCCATATCCTATCGTCAATGCCTGCATGAATCAGCTAAAGCAAACAGGGTATATGTCCAATCGAGGCAGACAAATCGTTGCTAGCTGCTTTATTCATGAGCTGGGTTTAGACTGGCGTTACGGTGCAACCTATTTTGAGCAGCATCTTATCGATTATGATGTCGCGAGTAATTGGGGGAATTGGCAATATCTAGCGGGCGTAGGCGCTGATCCAAGAGGATGTCGGCAATTTAATCTTCGCAAGCAAACCCAGCAATACGATCCCAATGGTGAGTTCATTGATAAATGGCAAGGCGGTCATGTAAGTTAAAGCGGTTTATGGATTTTAGAGCACAAATACTAAATAGCACGTGCTAAACCGCTTAATAGTCTTATTAGCGGTTGTTTTTTATGCTAATAGCAAACCGTTATAATGAGTTATAAAATTATCACTATTGTATAACTTATAACATTCATTTAAAATGAATCTTTATATTAAACTCTATTCACATGCTTCTAAGAAGAGTGCCATGCAATCGATCAACTTACCCAGCAAGCCACCCAGCTCTCCGCATCCCATTTTGAATTTGAGCTTTCGAATATTTTTTAGTGCTGCCGCGCTATTTGCCGTGATAACGATGCTGCTATGGTCTTTTGTATTTACTGGTCATACAGATATTGACGCACAAGCACTGAACCCATTGTATTGGCACGGTCATGAGATGGTCTATGGTTATGCCTTGGCGGTCATTGCAGGATTTCTCCTCACGGCAGTGAAGACGTGGACAGGGGTAATGATGCCGCATGGTTATAAGCTGCTGGCTATATTTGGTTGTTGGCTGCTGGCACGTTTGAGCTGGGCAGGTTTTGGACTTGGTATGACGGTTGTGGGTAGCAGTATATCGTTGTTATATGTCGCCGCAGTATTTGACTTATTGTTTATCGCCTCGATGGCATTTGTGATATGTCGAGCGGTATTGCAGGTCAAACAGTATAAGCAGATGGGTATTTTAGCGAAATTGGCCTTATTGACCGTTGGCAATGGAATCTGCTACTGGGGTATTATCAATGCCGATATGAGTATGACTAAAATAGGTATTTATCTAGGGTTTTATTTGATTATCGGTTTGGTGCTGACCATTGGTCGCCGCGTGGTGCCATTCTTTATTGAACGTGGTCTGAGTGTTGGAACGACGGAAGTCATCAAGTTGCGCAATAGTAAAGTACAGGATATTGCGAGTTTATTGTTTTTCTTAGCGTTTTTTATCAGTGACTTGTTTTATCCTAATAAGTATCTGCTGACTATTACAGCACTTGGCGTAGCAGTGGTTAATATCGTCCGTTTGGTAGGTTGGTATCATCGCGGTATCTGGCAAAAACCATTGCTTTGGTCATTATATGTTGCATTTTTGGGCATGTGTTTGAGTTTTCTGCTGTATGTGCTGCAACCATGGTTGGGCTATACTCATAGTATTGCGATGCATGGGCTTGCCATTGCAGGCATTGGTATGATGACCGTGGCGATGATGACGCGGGTATCGCTTGGCCATACGGGACGCAGCATTCATCAGCCGCCCAAGACGGTGAATATCATGTATGGTCTGATGGTATTGGCATTTGTCAGTCGCGTGCTGTTGCCGCTTGCCGATATGAGTCACTATCTACTATGGATCATGATTGCCCAAGGGGCGTGGATTGCTTGCTTCGTGCTATTTTGTATCAGTTATTTGCCGATGCTGGCACGTCATAGACCTGATGGTCTGTTTGGTTAGAGTCTGTAGAGCCGTTATAATACTATCGCCAAAAGAATAGGGGATTTATCCAAGTCTATCGACTGATTGTTGACGTTTTTAAGTAGGTTATTTTGCAAATGTTATAAGGTTTTGAGACCTTTGTTTTCCAGACACTGTTTGTTTAAAATACAGTTTGTTCAAAATACCGTTTATCCGAAATACCGTTTATCTGAGACACTGATTTTTCAAGACCCTCATTTTCAAACTCATATAGTTACATTACTAAAATTTAAGCTGATACATACTTGAGAGATTTATATAAAATAGGAGCGCAAATAAATGCGATTGACCAATTATAGCGATTATGCACTGCGCTCATTGATTTACTTGGCGGTGAGACCAGAGCCGCCATTGCTCGCAAATATCAGTGGTATTGCCGACAGTTATGGCATTTCTAAAAGTCATTTGACCAAGATTATTCATCAGTTGGGTCAGCTTGGTTATATAGAAAGTGTGCGTGGTAAAAATGGCGGTATACGTTTGGCTCGTGCGCCAAAAGACATCAATTTGGGTGTATTAATTAAACAAATAGAGCCAGACTTTGATTTGGTCGAATGCTTTGCGACCCCCGCGAATGATAAGAGTAGTGATGGTCGCCAGACTGGTTCGACTGGTTTGCCTATTACGCTTATTGATGAAACGACAAATAACGCTAGAGGCTGTGTCATTAGCCCAGCATGCCAACTAAAAAGTGTGTTCTTTGAAGCGCTGACGGCATTTATTAACGTCCTTGAGCGCTATACCTTGGCAGATATTATCAATAACCAAGATGAGCTAGCGTCTTTATTGTTCCGTTAGTGATTTTTAATGTTGATGGAGTCATTGCAAGAAAGGGAGCGACCATCTTGGTCACTCCCTTTGTTATGCTTCTAATGTGAGATTATACGGTCAATTAAGCTTTTTCTAATTTTGGACGGGCTTTATCAATGGCTTTTAATAGCGCCACTTCAAACTCACCGTCATTAAATGTCACTAAATAAGAATGTGCGGCGCAGAAATTACGCACATCGCGCCATTCATGTGCCAGATTGCTTGCCCAATCGCAATATCGCTTGCCAGCATCGGGTTCGTTTTTTAGCGCTTTTTTGGTCGTTGGGTGCAGTATGACCTCAGGTAATATCGCCTCTAATACCTTCATCGGTGGACTCATAAAGGTATCATCGACGTGCAAGCTTTGACTGGCAGGATGATAGGCTAATAGTGAGCCTGCGTGAATCATCTCATTGGGTGAGATATAGTGAATACCTTGTGACATAGAGAACTTAAGCTCAGGGTAACGCTTGGCGACCGCATCGCTTTCAACCAAGTCATCTGCCCATTGCACTTCATGTATTTTTTTATGGTGGCGGCTACTGCCATAAAAGGTCGCCTGCGGGAAGTCTTTTGCCATTTGTGCACAGTGCACCGTATGGAATGGGTGGACGTTCAGTACTGCTTCGACATCTTGACCATTATTGGTTAATGCCATCACCTCATCGCGTACGTCACCAGTCAATGAATAGCTATCCAAAAATATAAACTTTCCTGAGTTTAACTGTATAAGTGAGCACTGAGTGCCAATGTTTAGAACACCGCCAATGCGAAAAGATCCGCGTATATTCCAAAATCCTGCCCCTAAATCATGAATTTTATCGGTCATTGAAATTATTCCTTAGTGTTTTTATTCGAGTTTCTTGATGTCTTAGCAATCTTAATAATGAATATTTCTTATCAATAGATGACAATTTATTATAAATGACCTCTTATTATGGTGAGTCATGTATCTAAAGTCTGTTATAAAAAAGATGTTGATTGTTAGGTTCAGTGTATAGCGTTAAAGTCGGATATAAGCCTATATTAACCGAGGATCATTGTCATTCATAGCTTATAATTCATAGCTTATAATTTATAGATTATTATTGGGGCTGTCCTAGATAAGTAAAATAATCTAGGATAGTCATATGAGAAAGAGCAGATTAAGTTGGTACAAACAAACCAGACTCATTGAACTATTTATTGCCGGTTCTACCGCAAGAACAGCAGCAAGCTTAGTGGGTGTTAATAAAACAACAGCTAGCTATTACTTTCACAGGCTAAGACTACTGATTTATGAAAATAGTCAGGAACCTGGTCTTCTAGAAGGCGAAATAGAAGTTGATGAGAGCTACTTTGGCGGTAGACGCAAAGGCAAACGTGGTCGCGGTGCTGGTAATAAAGTGCCTGTGTTTGGACTGCTTAAGCGCAATGGCAGCGTCTATGCTTGTCTCATCCCTAATGCCAGAGCCGATACCTTAATCCCTATTATAAGAGAAAAAGTAAAGCCTGATAGCATCGTTTATACTGACTCATTCAGAAGTTACAATGCCCTTGATGTCAGTGAGTTTACCCATTACCGTATCAATCATTCAAAAGAGTTTGCACAAGACAGAAACCATATCAACGGAATAGAGAACTTTTGGAGCCAAGCCAAGCGTCATATGCGCAAATATAATGGCATCCCAAAAGAGCATTTCCATCTGTTTTTGAAGGAATGTGAGTGGCGTTTTAACTACAGTGATCCAAAACGTCAATTACACCAGCTAAAACAATGGGTTAAACAGGAACTGAACTAGTTATCTAGGACAGCCCCTTATTATTTAATGAATCTGTATAATATCTCTCACTATTTAATTTGTATTTGAAGGTTGAGTCATGAGATTTTTTGGAAAAATGAGCGCATCAGCGGTTATGGTAACGATGTTATTAGCAGGTTGCTCAAGCCTAAACAATGATAACAGCGTCACTAAAATTGACACTATCCAAGCTGCTCAAACCGCACCAGTCCCACAAGTGGGTTTTCGTTTCAGCACTACTGAGAATGTTGATCTTGCCAATCAAAACAAACTTTCTTGGCGTGTGTTTTATGACAAACCCTCTATAGGTGCAGATGCTACTTGGTTTGACGCCGTAAAACATGGTGATCTAGCCACGGTCAAATACATGGTTAACAATGGTCAAGACTTAGAAGTTAAGGACACAGGTAGCCTTAACCAAACGGCGTTAGGCTGGGCTGCCTTTATCGGCTATGAAGATATGGTCGATTACTTAGTCAGTAAAGGCGCTGATATCTATGCTAAAGATGACGGTGATGTGTATAACGTCATGAAATCTGCTGTACTGGGAAAAAATACCAATATTGTCAAAAAAGTACATACGTTATTGAATGAAAAAGCGCCTGTGGACTTAAATGATCAGACGGTAGAAAGTGATGGTGAAACCTTGATTATGGTTGCAGCTAGTAATAATCGCCTTGAAACTGTCAAATATTTATTGGCGCAAGGCGCTAATCCAAATCTAGTGGCAACGACCAAAGACAAGAAAATGGGCTCGTATAATCAAGGTGCCTATTCATATGCGTGTTCGCGAGATTTGGTTGATATGCAAAAGCTATTAGCCGTCAATGGTGCTGTGAATCATCGCACTGGCAAAGCGAGCTGTGAATAATTGTGTTAATGACTTTACAAAAAAGGCTGCCATTTCGGTAGCCTTTTTCTATGCTCAGCGCTCCTAAGTCAGACGTTGACCAGCGGATCGTTTATAAGTGTCTAGTTTATCAGTACATAGTTTATAAGTGTTTTTCTCATGAGTGCTTTGTTTATTAGCAGTTTTTATAGTAGTAAGCGGATATACGAGGATTGTTACCATAATTGTCGTTACGACATAAAAACTGATCGAAGCGGGTATCGCCATTAATATAGCGATGCATCCAAGCAATACCTGGCTTGCTCAGCAATATCTCATTAAAACGATAACTTGGACAAAAATGGCTACCGTTCTTTATCTCAATCTTCATTTTTGCGCCTGTAGCATTATCATAAAAAGGGCTGCTGTATTTTTTATTTGAGGCAATACGGTCATTTTGGCAAGTAATAAATAAAGCAGGCGTGTTCATTTCGCCATACTCTTTATCATGATAGGGCGTTTGCGGAATAATCGCTCGAACCGTCTGACGTTTTGTCGCTAGCTGGAGAGCGCCGCCGCCGCCCATTGACCAGCCAATAGCGCCCAAGCGCGTACTATCTATCTGAGCGCCTACCGTATTGTCACGAAGCATATGATCAAGCGCCGCACTTAACTGCGCCGCACGGCTATCTGGGTCATCATAAATGGAGTTGGTATCGATGGTAATAACCACAAATCCCCAAGATGCCAAACGTGGCCCCCACCATTTAATAGAAGATTCGTAGGACACATAACCGGGTATCACTGCGATTCCGCCTAACAGACCACAGCCGCCTGCGTTGGTTGGATAATAAATGGTTCCGCCACCAAAGCCGTTGGCTAACTGACGAGGAACAGCTTTCTTAGCCACCGAAAAAGGCCCCTTATCACGCGTATCTGACAGATTAGCCGCTGTAATAACACTGTCGGCGATACAGTTTGACGGCACGGCTGGTGTTGATACAGGCGATGTTATTGCAACCGCTGACGCTATTGGGGTTGATACTATTTTGGTCGATTGCTCTTTAATTGTGAGCTTGTTCGTTGCGGCTACTTCGTCTAACGTAACTGCCGATGCATTTATAGAAAAAATCAGTGCACCTATAGCGACAATCCATTGCGAATAAAAAGGGTATTTGGGCATGATAGAGAGTCTGTTATAGGTGAGTTGGATTTTGTCGCAGGTTATATTTTGTGGATATAAGTTTTTGTGAATCGCATTTATATATAATAGGTCAAAATAATAGTAGACAGTAATCTGCTTGCTGTCAAAAATATACGTCACCTACCCAGTATATAAAGCAGCAGTTTTTAGTGTTCAACAGACCCTAAGCATAAATAAAGCAATACCGATAACACACCGAAACCAGAGTCTGGTATTTGGTGTGCTAAAATCATGCATGACGGCTATCCCTAGCATCAGCCATTATTTTCATTATTGTTTTTGTCATTATTTCAGCTATTATCGTCCTATTTCTATTACTCACGCCAGATCATCCGCGTCCAACATAGCCTGTATCCCTGTGAAAAATACCATCAGTAAACCCCAAAATAATATGCCAAAATCTCTATCTGCGCCAATCAATCATGCAACATCGTGGGTCTTAAAACTCACCATTGGCTTGATTGGGATGTTTGCTTTTTTGCAAGTGTATTCTATTCAGGCCATTTTGCCCGTATTAATGGTAGACCTGTCTGCAACTGAGGTGCAAGCTGGCATGATCGTCGGTGCAACGGTGATGGCGATTGCTATTATGTCGCCATTCTTGGGCATGCTATCTGACGCTGTCGGGCGTAAATCCTTTATCGTTGGCGCGTTATTATTTTTAGCGATACCAACTGCTTTAATTGCCCAAAGTCCGAGTATTGGTTGGATGGGCATGTGGCGGTTTATGCAAGGGTTGTCTGTACCCGGCATTACAGTGGTGACGATTGCTTATATCGGTGAAGAGTTTGAGGGACGCGCTGTCACAGAACTGATGTCGTTCTATGTCTCAGGCTCGGTACTTGGCGGCTTCATGGGGCGATTTTTACTTGGGCACTTGCACGAGCTTATCGGCTGGCGTGCAGGCTATTATGTGATGGCAGCGATGACCCTTATCGGTGCGCTGTGGGTCGGCAAGATGCTACCATCGTCACAGCAGTTTGTGGCCAATCCGAATTTTCGTTCCGCGATGCAGACGCTCGGTGAGCATTTAACCAATCGTTATGTGGTGACGGCTTGTCTGTTAGGGGCGTGTGTTTTATTTTCACTCGTGGGTTGTTTTACCTTTATCAATCTACATCTTGCTAAGACGCCATATGAGTTGAGTACGGGTGCGCTTGCCAATATTTTTGCCGTTTATTTAATAGGCGTTGTCATCACGCCATTGTCGACGACCTTGCTACGTCGCTTTGGTTCAGCGCGCACAGTACGTGTGGCTGTTTTCGTTTCTATGATTGGGGTGCTGTTAACACTAGTGACGCCGTTATGGGGCATTATTATTGGTCTTGCTATTATGTCCTCAGGTGTCTTTATCACCCAAGCTGCTACCATCAGTTATATCGCCGTCAATGTTAAAAAAGGGCGCTCATTGGCGTCTGGTTTATATTACATGGGGTATTATGCTGGCGGTACGATGGGTGCGTGGTTAGGCGGCATGGCTTATGCGCGCGGGCAGTGGTCGCTCACAGTATGGCTGCTCTTATTTGTACAGATTTTGGCATTACTGGTTGCCAGTTTTGGCATGATAAAAACAAAATCACGCGCGGCTTGATGGCTGTTTTTGAGCAATTTTCATCAAGCTATTGCAGCTTAGGATGTTTACGTAAGGTCGCTTTACATAGCACCTATTTTTTCTTACTATCGATATAGCCTGCTCAATACGCCATCAATTATCCATGATTCACCCGCATAATAACTTATCCGCATGACCAACAAGGACGTCACATCTATGTCAAATATTTACCACAGCGCCCCTTCTGCTTACGATTATCCTTTATTAGTTAAGCAACTATTGAACCGTGCCAAAACGGTGTCGCTTGAGCAAGAAATCGTTTATGCTGACAAAAAACGCCTCACTTATAAAGATTTATTCAATCGTATCAATCGCTTGGCCAATGTCTTAGCAGGTTTAAATCTAGATGCAGGTGATATAGTGGCGGTGATGGATTGGGACAGCCATCGTTATCTTGAGTCGTATTTCGCGGTACCGATGTCAGAGTATATTTTACAAACCGTTAATATCCGCCTATCGCCAGAAAAAATTCTTTATACCATCAATCACGCTAAGCCAAAAGTGCTGCTGCTCAACTCTGAGTTTGCGCCATTGGTCAAAAGCTATCAGTTTGAAAACTCTAGTATTGAGCACATTATTTGGCTAGATGATGATGGTGTGACATCTGAAGGAGTCTTCGGTGGTAATCAAAACCGCGTAGTAGGTGAATATGAAGCGTTATTACAAGCTGCCGATAGTGAGTTTGACTTCCCAGATTTTGATGAAAACACCATTGCCACGACGTTTTATACCTCAGGCACGACGGGCGATCCAAAAGGCGTATTCTTTAGCCACCGCCAGTTAGTATTGCATACCCTCACCGAAGCTGCGACACTAGGTATGCTGCCCGACAAGCAAGGCGTCAGTTACGGTGATGTCTATATGCCGATGACGCCGATGTTCCACGTTCATGCATGGGGCTTTCCATTTACCGCGACCATGGCTGGTCTGAAGCAAGTGTATCCAGGACGCTATGCACCAGATGTGTTAATGGATTTGATTATTAATGAAAAAGTCAGTATTACCCATTGTGTCCCAACGATTTTGCAAATGGTGCTCAAAGAAGCGCAAGATCGCGGTGCTAGCTTTAATGGTTTAAAAATGATCATCGGTGGTTCAAGATTGACTGAAGGTCTGGCAAAAACCGCCATGGCACAAGGCATCGAAGTATATACTGGTTATGGTATGTCAGAGACAGCGCCCCTATTAGCTTGACAGAATTTAGTCTCGACGAGCCTGAAATGAGTGAAGATGAAGATATCACTCGCCGTTGTATGACTGGTAAGCCCGTACTGATGGTGGACGCTCAAATATGGAGTACCAATAATGAGTCGGTTGGTACCGGTCAAGACAATACTGGCGAGCTGGTATTACGCGCACCTTGGCTAACGCAAAGCTATCTAAAAAATGACGATGCGGGCAAAGAGCTGTGGGAAAACGGCTATATGCACACCCAAGACATTGCTTATATACGTCCTGATGGTTATATTAGAATTACTGATCGCTTAAAAGATGTCATTAAGTCAGGCGGCGAGTGGATATCGTCATTAGAGATTGAGACGATTTTGTCGTTACATCCAGCGGTCGCTGACGTATCTGTGATTGGAATACGTGACAAACAGTGGGGCGAGCGTCCATTGGCCTTGATTGTGTTAAAACCTAATGCTCAAGACACGAGCGTTGATGATATCAAAGCCATTGCCGAGAAAGCCGTAGAGCGGGGTATTATCCCGAAATATGGTGTGCCAAGTCAGTTTAAGTTCGTCAATGAGCTACCAAAGACTTCTGTTGGTAAACATGACAAAAAAGTGATGCGTGAGATGTATGCTGATCAAACTGAGGTATAGGCTTAAAGTGGCTTAACTATTGAGCAGATAACTGGCTTAATAGTTGACCTTTATTGTTAGCTCTGCTACATTTTAAACCGATACCTACTAAATCGATACGTAGTGTATCGATTTTTTGTTCTATTAGAGATAGCTGGCAGGGATAGCCAATCTTTACTATGACATTATTACATCGTATTACCCATCATTTATGCTAAGGACAGCTATTATGAGCGAGCAAACCGCCACTTCAGTGACCAACCAATCGTCAGACCAAGCTCAGACTTCTCAAGCGTTATCTAATACCACTCAAACTTTTGCTGAAATTTATCACTCTTCTATTGAAAATAAAGAGCAGTTTTGGGCAGAGCAAGCAAAGCGTATCTATTGGCATAAAGAGCCTGAACAAATCCTTGATGACAGCAATCTGCCATTTGCGCAGTGGTATGTCGGTGGCGAGACCAATCTTTGCTATAACTGTGTGGATCGCCATCTTGCAGAGCGCGCAGAGCAGGATGCTTTTATCTGGTTATCCTCTGAGATTAACCAAGAGTTAATCGAAACCTTTCCTGCAGTCGTCGATGCGTTTAAAGATTTGGGTAATAACGTTGAGCTTTATACGGACTATACCAAACGTCGTCTGACCTATAATGACCTATATAAAGAAGTCAATTATTTTGCTGATGTGCTACAGCGTCATGGTATTGGCAAGGGCGATCGCGTTGTCATTTACATGCCGATGATTCTAGAAGCCGCTTATGCCATGTTGGCTTGCGCTCGTATCGGTGCGGTACATTCGGTGGTATTTGGTGGTTTTGCGGCTCATAACTTAGCCATTCGTATGGATGATGCCGAAGCAAAAATGGTCATCACGGTGGATGCAGGTTTGCGCGGTGGTAAAGTTATTAATTATAAAAACCTTGTCAATCAAGGGGTCGAGCAAGCAACAGTTAAGCCCGAACATGTATTGGTTATCAATCGTGGCATTTTACCATTTGAGCCAAAAAATATTGATGTTGATTATGCAACCCAGCGCCGTATCAGCTGTGAAGCCAATGCGATTGTCGAGCCAGTTTGGCTTGAGTCAAATACGCCATCGTATCTGCTTTATACTTCTGGTACGACGGGTACGCCAAAAGGCGTGCAACGTGATACCGGTGGTCACGCGGTTGCGTTAACGACGTCGATGGACTATATCTACGATGGCAAGGCGGGCGAGACATTTTGGGCGATATCAGATATCGGCTGGGCGGTTGGGCATTCTTACACCATTTATGCGCCATTGCTGGCGGGCATGACGAGTGTGATGTATGAAGGTCTGCCGCATCGCCCAAATCCCGGTATTTGGTGGCGAATTGTCGAAGCAAACAAGGTCAATATCTTATTCACGGCACCGACGGGTGTCCGTATGCTGAAAAAACAAGATGAGACATGGATGACACGCGACGATGTCTCCAGCGTCAAATCCTTCTTTTTGGCAGGTGAACCACTGGATGAATCGGCAGCCAATTGGCTGACTAAGCATTTAGGTGTGCCAATTTTAGATCATTATTGGCAAACAGAGTCTGGCTGGCCCATTCTAAGTAACACGCCCAAATTTAATCATAAGCCGCACAAGCAAGGCTCACCCGGTTATCCCATGTATGGTTATGATGCACATGTCATTAATGAAGAAACAGGCGAACCTTGTAAGGCTGGCGAAAAAGGACTGCTCGCGATTCGTGCACCATTGCCGCCCGGTTGTCTGACCACGGTATGGCGAAATGACGAACGCTTTGTCAGTAGCTATTTTGGTATGTTTGATGGTAAGCAATACTCAACCTCAGACTATGCCGTGACTGATGAGGAGGGTTATTTTTATATCTTAGGACGCACTGACGATGTGATTAATGTCGCCGGTCATCGTATTGGCACGCAAGAAATTGAAGAAGCGATTAGTACGCATCCAGAGATGGCAGAATGTGCGGTTGTGGGTATTCATGATGAATTAAAAGGGGAGTTGCCAATAGCCTTTGTGTGCTGAGAGATCATGAACAAGTCACGACCACCGAAAATCGTTTCCGTATTGAGCAGCAGGTTATCGGTGCTGTGGTCAAATCCCTTGGCGGTATCGCAAGGCCAGCGGCAATTTATTTCCCGCAAGCATTGCCAAAGACGCGCTCTGGCAAAATCTTACGTCGAGCCATTCGTGCTTTAGCAGAAGGCAACGAAACAGGAGATATGTCAACGCTTGATAATCCAACAGCGATTGACGCGATTAAGCAATCTATGAAAGACTACTAATACGATGGCGTATTAATTGAAAAAAGCCATCTGACGTTAATATTGAAAAAAGCTCATGCACAATCATGGGCTTTTTTGTTTTTAATTTAAGGCGTCTCCTCATTTTTAGCACTACTTAGTCGCTTTCGCTCAAACTGAAAACATACCTTACATAAAGTTTTTCTCGTTAACATAAACTCAGATAAAATTTTGACAAAGCGCTTGACCCTAAAAATGGTTTATTGGTATAGTCAATAACGATACGAAATAAATCATTTTATAAATTACGTTTGATCGATAAAAGCTCATCATTTTTTCTCTATTTTTGAATATTAAGACACCGTTAAAGGGTAGTCTCGCAAACAAGATAAGGATATCTTATGCACCACGTCAAGCAGCTCATCAATGGTCAATTTGTTGATTCTAATACCAGTGAATGGATTGATATCACCGATCCTGCCACGCAAGAAGTCATCGCTAAAGTACCGCAAACTACTGACGATGAAATAGATCAAGCGGTCGCTGCTGCTCAAGCAGCGTTTCAAACGTGGCGAAAAACGCCCATTACCACACGTGCCCGTATCTTTTTAAAGTATCAAGCATTGATACGCGACCACATGGATGAGCTAGCAGAAATACTGACGGCAGAGCAGGGCAAGACTATTGCTGACGCACGTGGTGATGTATTCCGTGGTTTAGAAGTGGTTGAGCATGCGGCAGGCATTGCCAATTTGCAAATTGGTGACTTTGTTGAAAACGTTGCATCAGGCGTGGATACTTATAGTATTTGGCAGCCATTAGGCGTCTGTGCGGGTATCACGCCATTTAACTTCCCAGCGATGATTCCTCTGTGGATGTTCCCAATGGCGATTGCCACGGGCAACACTTTTATCCTAAAACCATCTGAACAAGACCCAATGGTCACGATGCGTCTGGTAGAGCTTGCTGTTGAAGCGGGCGTACCTGAAGGCGTGCTAAATGTCGTACATGGCGGCAAAGCTACTGTCGATGCTATTTGTGATCATCCTGATATCAAAGCAGTTTCTTTTGTGGGTTCGACCAACGTCGGCAAACACGTTTATGAGCGTGCCAGTCAATCAGGCAAACGCGCACAGTGTATGATGGGCGCGAAAAACCATGGCGTTATCTTGCCGGATGCTAATAAAGAGCAGACGCTTAATCAGCTAGCAGGTGCTGCCTTTGGTGCTGCTGGTCAACGTTGTATGGCGCTGTCTGTCGTTGTCCTTGTCGGTGCTGCCGGTGAGTGGATTGATGATATCAAAGCCAAAGCTGAGGGTTTAATCGTCTCAGCTGGTAAGCATGATAAAGATTTAGGTCCGCTGATTTCTCCTGCCGCAAAAGCGCGTGTTGAGCATTTGATTGGCACAGGGGTAGAAGAAGGGGCGAGCTTGATACTTGATGGTCGTGGCATTATGGTCGAAGGTTATGAAAAGGGTAACTTCGTAGGACCGACTATCTTTGATAATGTTACTGCGGATATGCAAATCTATAAAGAAGAAATCTTTGGACCAGTCCTGTGTATCATGCGTGCCAACAGCTTAGATGAAGCGATTGAGCTACTCAATGCCAATCCGCATGGTAATGGTACGGCTATCTTTACTCAATCAGGGGCTGCGGCGCATAAATTCCAACAAGATATCCAAGTCGGTCAAATTGGTATTAACTTGCCGATTCCTGTGCCACTACCAATGTTCTCGTTTTCAGGCTCACGCGCTAGTAAGCTTGGTGATTTGGGTCCTTATGGTAAGCAGGCGGTGCAATTTTATACCCAAACCAAGACGGTTACGGCGCGCTGGTTTGATGATGAAGCAAGTCGCGGCGTCAATACGACTATTTCAATTTAACGCTGAATCACCTATATTTGCATTGACGCTTTAATACACCCTATTCAGCACAAGGATGACCCCATGGATTTTTCATTGACCGATGACCAAATTGCCTTTCGCCAAACTGCCAGACAGTTTGCCCAAAAAGAGCTAAAGCCTAATGCCGCTGAATGGGATCGCACCTCGCACTTCCCAGTCGATGTGATTAAAAAATCAGGCGAGCTTGGGTTTTTAGGGTTATATACCAATCCAGAATATGATGGCTTAGGCCTACCGCGTTTAGATTCTGCCATGGTTTTTGAAGAGCTAGCATGGGGTGATACCTCTGTGGCGGCTTATATGAGTATTCATAATATGGCAGGCTGGATGATTGGCGAATTTGGTAGCGATGCGCTGTGCAAAAAATATTTGCCAAATATGGTTAGTGGTGAATGGCTGGGCAGCTATTGTCTAACGGAACCTAATGCCGGTTCTGATGCCGCATCACTGCGTACCAAAGCCGATAAGCAAGGTGAGTATTATATACTGACCGGCGAAAAAACCTTTATTTCAGGCGCAGGCTCAACCGATGTGTTAGTGGTTATGGCTCGTACGGGCGCTGCAGGACCCAAAGGTATCTCAGCATTCGTTGTCGATGCCGATAGTGCTGGTATTGAATACGGCAAAAACGAGCATAAAATGGGCTGGAAAGCACAGCCAACACGGACGATTAGCTTTAAAGATGTCAAAGTTCCAGTAGAGAATCTCATTGGCGAGGAAGGTCAAGGCTTTCGTATCGCGATGAAGGGGCTTGATGGTGGCCGGATTAATATTGGTATCTGTGCAGTAGGGACAGCGCAAGCGGCGCTTGAGACAGCGACCAATTACGTGCAAGAGCGTAGTCAGTTTGGTAGCCCGATTGCCAGCTTACAGTCAGTACAGTTTAAGCTTGCTGATATGTTGACTCAAACCATTACCGCACGGCAAATGCTCTATTTAGCGGCGAATAAAGTCGATAATAACGATGCGCAGGCCTCTACTTATTGCGCAATGGCAAAGCGTTTATCGACTGATCTTTGTTTTGATGTCGCCAACGAAGCTCTACAATTACATGGTGGCTATGGCTATCTCAATGAGTATCCGCTTGAGCGTCATGTGCGAGATTTGCGCGTACATCAGATTTTGGAAGGCACCAATGAGATTATGCGCGTGATTGTCTCGCGTCAGCTCTTACAAGACGATGCATTGAGCCAACTGCGCTAACCTATTTATATGAATAAAATGATTTTATGATAAGGATGTTTGATCATGACGGATTATACCAACTTAAAACTATCGATTGATGGTCATACTGCAACGCTAACCTTAAATAACCCACCTGCTCATACGTGGACGATGGACAGTCTCAATGCGCTTAAGCAATTGGTCTCTGATCTCAATACCAATGATGAGGTGTATGCGTTAATCGTTCATGGTGATGGCGAGAAGTTCTTTTCAGCAGGCGCCGATTTAAATAATTTTGCAGATGGCGATAAAGGTCGTGCGATTAGTATGGCGATAGCCTTTGGTGAAGCATTTGAAGCGTTGTCAGCCTATCGCGGCGTGAGCATCGCGGTTATCAATGGCTATGCGATGGGCGGTGGTCTTGAGTGCGCACTTGCTTGTGATATCCGTATCGCAGAAGCACATGCGCAGATGGCATTACCCGAGACGGGTGTGGGATTGTTGCCGTGTGCCGGTGGTACGCAAAATCTAACGGCTTTGGTAGGCGAGGGTTGGGCAAAGCGCATGATATTGTGCGGCGAGCGCGTCGATGCCCAGACTGCACTACGCATTGGCTTAGTCGAAGAAGTCACTGCAAAAGGTGACGGTTTATTAGCAGCACAAGCACTAGCGCAAAAAGTTGCTAAACAATCACCGGTTGCGGTCAGTTACTCTAAAACGCTTATTCAAGCGGCAAGAGAGACGCCACCTGCGCAAAACCTTATCCATGAGCGTGAAGCCTTTGTTAAATTGTTCGATACTGAAGATCAGCGCGAAGGTGTACAAGCATTTTTAGAGAAGCGTAAGCCCGTTTGGCAAAATAAATAACCTTAGCGTAAATATAATAATATTATTTCACTTTTTCATTTTGTAGGTCACTTTTATGACAACAGCTATAGAAGGCGCAGTAGAAAAAAGCACAGCAGACGCATCGGTATTATTCCGCACTGAACCGACAGATTGTGGTCACCTTATTGGGATAATGACGTTAAATATGCCAAAGTCTCTTAATGCCTTGAGCGTTGAGATGTGTCAGTTGTTATCGCAACAACTAGAGCAGTGGGAAGGTGATGAGCAAGTGGTGGCATTGCTATTAAAAGGCGCAGGCGACAAAGCGTTTTGTGCAGGCGGTGATATTCGTAGGTTATATGACAGTATGTCAGCAACAGCGCCTATGCCAAATCCTTATGCGACAGATTTTTTTGGTCATGAATATAGTCTTTATCGCCAAATGCATTTTTACCCTAAGCCATTAATCTTATGGGGTGACGGCATCATTATGGGCGGCGGTATGGGTTTGATGGCAGGCTGTAGCCATCGTCTAGTCACTGAGCGTACCCGTTTTGCCATGCCTGAAATTACCATTGGCTTATTCCCCGATGCTTCCGGCAGTTGGTTCTTGCAGCGTATGCCGGCCAAAACTGGTTTATTCTTAGGATTAACGGGTGCGATGTGTAATGGCAATGATGCGCTATTAGCCAATCTTGCAGAGTATCCCGTCGCCAGTAGTGACTATGATGCCGTCATACAAAGTTTAAAACAGAGTGATTGGCAGGTTGCCGCTAGTCGTACCGATAAATGCGATAACAATAGTGCTCATAGTATCGTTAGCCGTGTGCTTGCAGCGCAACCAATTGCCGAGTTGCCTGCTAGTAAATTGGCAATCCATTGGCAATCTATTCAGCAGTTGATGAACAGCGGCGGACTGGGTGATATCGATGCTTTATTACAAAGTGATGCGGCACTCGCAAAAATAGATACAGAGTTTGCCAATGATAGCTGGACGCAGCGAGCAGTAGATACTTATCGCCATGGCTGTCCAGTTACCGCTGCTTTAACTTATGCGCTTTATTATAAAGTCACTGACTTATCACTAGAGCAAGTTCTGTATTTAGAAGCCAATGTAGCCGTACATTGTGCCGCCAATCCTGACTTTAAAGAAGGGGTACGTGCGCTGCTCATTGATAAAGATCGTAATCCACAATGGTCGCGTTCACTAGCAGACTGCCTAAGTAGCGAAGGGCAGGCGTACATACAGCAGCACTTTGTGAATCCTTATGCTAAAGGTGAGCATCCGTTAGGCGATTGGTTGGGTGATGAGGCTTTAGGCAGTCAGTCTGTGCGTTAAAAATTGAATTTATCAATTCAATATAGACATCAAATTAAAATTACACTCAATTAAATAGTTTACAGCTATATGTGTAGCAACGCCTGCGCGCATGATTAATACTAACCATCAAGGAATGATGAGATGAATACAAAGGATGTAAATGCCACCGATAACGATACTACTAAGCCAAATATTGCTTTTATTGGGCTTGGTAATATGGGCGCACCGATGGCAGAGAACTTGTTAAAAGCAGGTTATACGTTATCGGTTTATGATTTATCCGCAGAGGCGACCACGCGCTTGCAGCAAGCAGGTGCCAGTGTAGCAGACAGTCCTAAAGATGCTGCACGTCATGCACAGGTCGTTATCAGTATGTTGCCTGCTGGCAAGCACGTCCATTCTGTCTATTTAGGAGATAATGGCGCTGACGGCCTACTTGCAGAGTTACCGAAAGGTACTTTAGTCATTGATAGCAGTACCATTGCAGCCGCTGATGCAAGGAAGGTCGCAGAGGCTGCAAGTAAGCTTGGTATAGACTTCTTAGATGCCCCAGTCTCTGGTGGTACGGGCGGTGCTATCGCTGGTACGTTAACCTTTATCGTCGGTGGCAGCACTGATGCCTTTGCCAAAGCTGAGCCGATACTGGCTGTGATGGGCAAAAATATCTTTCATGCAGGCGAGCATGGCGCAGGACAAGTGGCAAAAATTTGTAATAATATGCTGTTAGGTATTCTGATGGCAGGAACAGCAGAGGCGATTAACTTAGGCGTCAAAAACGGTCTGGACCCTAAAGTACTATCAGATATTATGCTGCAAAGCTCAGGTCGTAACTGGACGCTAGAGGTATACAACCCTTATCCGCAAGTGATGGAGAATGTCCCATCGAGCAATGGCTATCAAGGCGGGTTTATGAGTAAGCTCATGCAAAAGGATCTTAACCTTGCCATGCAGACCGCTGAAGATACCAATGTAGAGACGCCAATGGGCGCTAAAGCGACTGAGCTTTATGCTGCACATACTGTCGAGAATGGTGATAGAGATTTCTCAAGCATTATGGCGCGACACGACAGCTCTGTATTGACTTAAATTATCAAAGTACCTATGAAAAAGGTCTGCATTAGTATCTTAATGCAGACCTTTTTTTTGCTTATATTGCATCATCTAGCTGGGTAGGTCATAGACGAGAGACTGAATATCTTTCGCTGCTTTTTGCAGTCGTGGGACATGGGTTAAGAGATCATCTAAAGACACTCGTATGGTCGGTGCATGCAGATATAGCGAAGCAAGGTAGCGCGACTTTCTATCCCGTATCGGTACGGCGATTGCCACCATCTCAGAGATAAACTCTTCATTATCGATACCGATACCTGTTTCAGCGATACGATCAAGCTCAGCGTTTAGCGCATCGATATCGGTGATCGTATTTTTGGTAAACTTATCCAATGACAGGTTTTGTAGTATTTTTTCGCGGCTTGTGCGCGGTAACTGGCTTAAATACAGCTTGCCAGTCGCAGTACACCACATTGGTGATTTTGCGCCCACTGGCAAATAAATCTGTATCGGCAAGGTCGTATTTGCACGGTTGGTGTAGATCATGTTCATCTGATAAGGCACACCGATCCCGCAGTCTCTTTTAGCTCATCAACCAGCTTTTGCAAAATCATTTGTCGCTCATTAAAGAACAATCGCTGCTGCCAAATCTCAACACCCAATTTGCGTACCCGCTTGCCCGTTATAATATCGCCGCCAATATCCACAGTCACGAATCCTTCATCGAGCAAATTTTGAATCAATCGATGAATGGTCGGCTTTGGAATATCAAGCTCTTGCGATAGCTCAAGTGGCGAGAGCGGTTTTGAGGCATAAGACACCGCCTCGATAATCTCTAACACACGGGTAATCGACGATACTTTAGGCATATGAGTGGCTCAATAAGAATAAAAAGAATATAGTAGGAAATACAACAAGGCATTAACAGATAAAAGTAAATACGCAGCCTTGCGACAAATTTTCCTATTCTCTAATTTAGCATAATATCAAGCTTAGACAAGATCTAGTTACTTTATATGCCAATACTAAATGCATCAATACTAACGTCACACAGTCATACGACATTGAAATTTATACTAATGCTTTATTTTTCTGAAAAGTTTTCTAAAAGCAATAATTACTACACCATCTCACAAAATACAACAAACTGTAGTAATAAGCTATATAACTGTCATTGAGTTAAATAAAGAGGTAGGTCATTATAATGACATATTTTGTAATATCCTTACATGAAGATTAAGCTAACCAATATTCATGTTTGCGCTGCTGAGTTACTTTAAGAGCATTGTGTAACAGAAAGTCGAAGTTTTGCGGATTGGTGTAGTAATTATTACAATATCTATGCAATCTTTACATAACGGCAAATAAAAAGCGCTCCTAGAGGGGTGACTTTTCCGGCCAAAATTGTTTTAATCTGCTCAACAAAATGATCGATTTAAAAAAAGCTAAATTGTCATTTTTTATGGGCGACTTATTCCACACTTTAGGAGAGTATTTATGAGACTTATTAAATTAACAGCAATTTCTGCTGCCGTTTTAGCGTCAACTGCTGCACTAGCTGCTGAACCTGTTATCGTTGTTGATGGTAACGATGCAGTTGTATATGAAGCTGAGCCTGTTGCTGTTGCATATGAAGCTGAGCCTGTTGCTTATGCATACAATGCTGATGCTGGTATCGTTCGCAATACTACTGGTGCTGTTGTTGGTGGTACTAAGACTTTCTTCCAAACTGCTATCAACCCAGCTTCTGTTAGCGCTGAAGTTGGTACACTAGGTTACGGTGCTAACATCGGTTGGTCACTAAATGAGAAAACTGAATTACAAGCTGGTTGGGCTGGTGGTGATGTTTCTGATCTATTCGGCGACATTGATGTAAACGATATTGAATATGATATTAAAGATGCAGACTTCAGTAACCCGTATCTAGGTGTACAATTGCGCCCTACTGGTAACTGGTTCACGATGGGTGCTGGTATCATCGTACCTGACAACGATATCGACGTAACCGCTAATGCAAAAGGTAATTTTTTCGAGATTAATGATATCAGTTATAATGCAGCTCAAACGGGTACCTTATCAGGTACTATTGAGCATCGTAACAAGATAGCTCCTTATGGTACTATTGGTTTCCGTCCTAACATCACTAACAACTTCGGTTTGTTTGGTGAGATTGGTGCAGCTTACATGGGTAAAACAAATGCAACAGTACGCGCAGTTGGCTCAGATGTTGATAACTCCGTTGATTTTACAGCTGAAAATGGTACTGTTACAGGTACTACCACACGTGAGGAAGTTGCCGCTGCAGCACAAAAAGAATTAGAACGTAAAGACTATCTTGAGTGGATGCCAATTGTTAAGCTTGGTGCAACTTACCGTTTCTAATCTAATCACAGTTTAAGTACTGTTATTAGAAGAAGAGCAAGAAAAAACGACCCTTTTTAGGGTCGTTTTTTTTGTCTGTGAAAGGGTAGTTGTTAGAATAAATCATATGTACAAATAATCTAGAAAATAACAATGGTTTGTTGCGCTGACAATACCGCGATATGGTAATCGGACTTAATGTCTGCTATGACCATTAAAGATGACGGTTCTCTAATAGCATGAATCAAATCAGCAATCAGGTAGGAATAATCTACTCCTAACCCTTGTGCCAGTTTGTATTGATGAATTTTGATAAAACTTTCTTTTATTTGCCACAGTAATTTAGCGATAATCCTAGGCTGAAGTGGGGATAATGCTTGTAAAGCAGCCATTTCATGTTCAGAATAAAACCGCTGTGCCACTCGCCATGCTACATGATTGGTTTCAATATCAATACCAATGGGACGGTGACGACTAATGACCACTGTTACTTTACTGTTTAATGATGTATCGATTGTCTGAACAGTATTTTGACTAATATCATGATGATTCTTGCTGCCTGTATGACTAAAGCATACGTAATATTCACTACTGCTAAGCCGATATGGGAAGTTTGACTCATCCAGAGTATCGCGCAACTTTAGCTGATCCAGTAATTGTTGTAGCAATAATCGAACGCCTTTACGTTGTAGCTGACGTTGATGCTGCGCCATTTCACGCATTGATAAACTTACTGGTGACAGGCAGTAATGCCAATTAAGCTTGTAAAGTTTCTGAAAATCTACCTGTGATATATTGTTCGCGGATGACCACAGTAATTCATCCCACAGTCTTTTAAGGTTGAGGGATGAACGTTCGCTCACTTGTGCCGTGGCGCACCACGTTGCAGGATCGAGCTGGGTATATTGGACATGGGTCAGGTTTAAGATAGAGCTTGGCATCATTGATTACATCTATTGGATTCGTTCGCTTAGTAACATGCAAAAAGCCCAGCGATATATTATTGCTGGGCTTTCAATTATAAAATACGTTGTGCTTTATCGACTGTGACTGGTTCTAGTAAGACAGTTCAGCACGGCGATTTAGTGCGTAAGCTTCTTCAGTATTACCAGCGGCAGCAGGGCGCTCTTCACCATAGCTGATGACGCGGATATTGTTTACTGCGACGCCTTGAGTAGCAAGGTAATCACGTGCTGCTGCAGCACGGCGCTCACCTAGTGCCATGTTGTATTCACGGCTACCGCGATCATCAGTATTACCTGCGATAACAACGCTGGCTGCTGGATTTGAGTTGAGCAAGCTGGCATGTTGATTAAGAATGCTCGCTGCTTGTGAAGTAATTTCACTGCTATCAAAAGCAAAGTAAACAACCGCCTGTAGGTTTTCTGCGCCCATAATAACCGCGCTTGAGTTATCTACGATGACTGCGCCAGTGTATCCAACTTGACCACCTGGGATACCTAGTGGGGCAACCACGACTTCAGAAGTAGCACGTTTGGTCGCACAACCTGTGGTTAGTGCCACAGCGCTTGATAATACAGCGAGGGCTGCGATCTTAGAAAAACTGGTTGACATAATGAGCTCCTAAAATTTTAATTAATTAAAATTGTTTTTTTTGAACTGCTTACGATAAAACTTAGGCAATTGCTATCTATCATATACTAAATGTTACTTTATGTAAGTAGTATTACTGTAAATAATGCTAGAATTTCCAGATAGATATGAGATCCACTACCAGCGGTGCTTGCCCCAATTTTCAGGATTGGCCCAATAATCCGCATTTAACCAATTTGGCAGCTGTTTATAATCATATAAATTGAACTGCCAAAGTCTGGCGGACGCTGATGACTTTACAGATGAAGGCTGCTCTGTTTGGTCAGTGTTATTCATCTCTAAAGATGGCTCATTCAAGATATCAAATGGGGTAAAGCCATAAGCTTTTAGATCTAAGGTGTCATCAAGGGCGATGAGCAGGTGTGCCGCATAAAGATCTCGATAGCGCATGAGCAGCGGAATATACTGCTGCAGCAACTCTGGTGAGAGTGTGGGCAACCAAAAACAGGCGAGCTCATAACGTTCAGGCAATTGTCGTTGATTGAGCTCTAATAATGTCGATATTTGTGGTGAGCGGGTATTTTTTAGCAGTGTCTTTAATGCTAACCGCGCATTTTGGTCTGGGACGACCCATAGCAACTCAGTGTCATTATCAGTAGATTCAGTCGTTGTGGATGCGTTCGCTTGTATGGTTAGTGAGGGCAAAAGAGCCTCAACGTAATCTATCATTAATGGTAACGTAATGTCTGAGCGACTGTCAGTTTGCTTTATCATATAATAGGCCGTTTATCGAGTGTTGGTCATCAGTGACCCTATTAAATCATTTTAATCGTGATTATCCAATGGGTGATTGATGCTGATTATGCCACTCTTTTAATATATCGACTCTCTCATTCTTTTGATATACCGACTCTCTCATTGCCATCGCATTTTGATAAGTGTCATGGACGATGGACATAATAAAATTGCGACCTGCTCTTGAAATTTGGCAGTTTAGGTCAATGTAGCAAGATAACATTATCATGTTAATGATCATAAAATTATGCTAACTGATGACCTGCCTTAACCTAAATTATCCCGCTTTTTACCGTATATATTTTTTGCCATAAATAATAATAGGAATACCCATGTCTATTGCTGAAACTGATGCTCAAATCATTAATCCTGATATGCCAGATGTGCCACTGCATGCACCAAGTAAAATTAATTTAAAAGATTACCAGAAACCTAGCTTTGATGTGGAAACGGTTGATTTAGATATTAAACTGTTCGAAAATCATGCACAGGTAGACAGCACTCTGAAGATGGTACGTCAAACAGCAGGAGATCTCGTATTGTTCGGTGAAGAGTTGGAGCTGATCGCCATTACGATGAATGGTAAGCCATTGACGGCTGAGGATTATCAACAACAAGCAGGCACGTTGACGATTGCTAATGCACCTGATGAGGTTGTTTTAGAGATTCAAGTACGCATCTGTCCGCAGACCAATACCGCACTTGAAGGGTTCTATATGGCGGGAAGTGGTGATGAGACGATGTTTGTAACCCAGTGCGAGCCTGAAGGTTTTCGTAAAATCACCTTTTATCCAGACCGCCCCGATGTATTGGCGATATTTACCACGCGTCTTGAGGCAGATAAGCGTTATCCAAGACTATTGGCTAATGGTAACTTAGTTGAAGCGGGTGAGGTGGCAGATGCCCCAGACCGTCACTATGCGATATGGCATGATCCAACCAATAAGCCAAGCTATCTATTTGCCTGTGTTGTCGCTGATTTAGACGTATTGACGGATTCTTATACCACCAGCGAAGGTCGTGAGGTGTTGCTAGAAATATACGCAAAGTCTGCTGACATTGATAAATGTGATGTCGGTATGCAAGCGTTGAAGGATTCGATGAAATGGGATGAGGTCAATTATGGTCGCGCCTACGATTTAGATCGCTATATGATTGTTGCCGTGAGTCAATTTAATATGGGCGCAATGGAAAACAAAGGTCTGAATATTTTTAATACCGCTTGTGTGTTATCCAGTCCTGAGACGACAACGGATGCACGTAGCTTTAGTGTGAAAGCCATCATTGCCCATGAGTATTTTCATAACTGGACAGGCAATCGCATCACTTGCCGTGATTGGTTTCAATTGTGCTTAAAAGAAGGTTTTACTGTTTACCGCGATCAATCATTCTCAGCGGATCAGCAGTCGAGTGCCGTACAGCGTATCGATGATGTGGCGACCTTGCGTGCTCATCAGTTTGCGGAGGATGCAGGCCCACTGGCACACCCGGTACGCCCTGAGAGTTTTGTCGAGATTAATAATTTTTATACGACGACTGTTTATGAGAAAGGCGCTGAAATCGTGCGCATGATTGCTAATACGTTAGGAGCCGAGAATTTTCGTAAAGGCACGGATGAGTATTTCCGTCGTTATGATGGGCAAGCAGTCACGGTTGAGGACTTTTTATCTGCGCTTAGCATCACTGATAGTAAGATTGAAAGCTTTATCGACTGGTATCGTCAGCCGGGCACACCAATGGTGTCTGGTCATCAATATTATGACCATGCAGCGCAGACACTGACGATTACGTTAAATCAGCAAACCCGTCATGTCAGTGGCTTTGCTGCGCCAAAACCTTTGCCTATTCCGGTCGCGACTGCGCTATTTGATAAAGACACTGGTGACATTGTGGCTGAGCGTATGCTGCTACTCGATCAAGCCACGCAAACCTTTACCTTCAAAAATATAGCGCGTGAGCCTGTTGTATCCTTGCTACGTGATTTTAGTGCGCCAGTACAGCTCAATTATGATTATCAAGATGCAGATTTGGCATTTTTGCTCAAACATGAAATCAATGGTTTTAACCGCTGGCAAGTGACGCAGATGCTGGTCAATCGCATCTTGCTACAAGGCCAAGGCGAGAAGAGCAGTCCTGATATCTATCTGCAAGCACTAGCGCAGACATTGCCTGTGCTCGCGGCTGAGGATGCGATGTTGGCTGCCCGCTTGCTTGATATTCCATCAGCGCAAGAGCTGGCGTCTGCTATTCATAAAGATTACGATCCAGCATTGGTGAAAGCGCAGCGCGACGACTTGTATCAGCAGCTTGCAGAGGCGCTAAAAGATCAATGGGCTGAGCTTTATGAGCAGTTACCTATGCAGTCTTATGAAGATAGTGCCGAGGCTCGTGGCATCCGTGCCTTGCGTAATGTGGTGCTCGATATGGCGCTGACCGCGAATGTCGATGGCGCAGATGAATGGGCGCAGCAGCAGTATGATGATGCAAGCTGTATGACGGAGCGTTTCGGTGCGTTGAAAGCGATGGTCAATCATCAACTGCTAAATGCTGATAAGTATTTAGCAGACTTTTATAATCGCTTCCAAAATAATGATTTGGTCATTGATTTATGGTTTAGTGTGCAAGCGTCTGCTGATACTGTCACCGCTGATACTATCCAATCCTTGATCGCTCACGCAGATTTTGACTGGAATACACCCAATCGTGTACGCTCAGTGGTCAGCGCCTTCACCTCGCAGCCAACGGCTTTATGGACGGCAGAAGGGTTAGAGCTTTATATTGGTGTGATTAAAAAGTTGGATGATGCTAATCCTGTTTTGGCGTCGCGCTTATTACAAGTGCTAGCGCGTTGGAATACCTTGGCTGAGCCACGTCGTCAAATGGCGCATGAGGGGTTGATTGAGTTGCAAAAGCGGGCTTCTTCTAAGCATGTACTTGAAAGTCTAAACAGTGTTTTAGGATCAGCGAGCGAGTAGGGTAAATTAAATGACTCTATAACAATAAACTAAATTATTTTATAAGAAAAAGCCCGTCCGATAATAATATCGGACGGGCTTTTTTATGAAACGCTTAATAATGCTTAAAAAACTTAATAACCTGTGCTTATGGGCAATCGTTATTAAAGATTAACGATTCGGCAAAACGTCTTTGACCATATCACGTAGATTATACAGGGCAGTGACTGTACTATCCCAATCTAAGCAACCGTCAGTGATAGACTTGCCATATTCGAGCTGACTTAAGTCAGCGGTCAGTTTCTGATTGCCGCCCTTTAGATGACTCTCAATCATCATACCGATGATCGATTTATTGCCGTTTTGAATTTGTTCCGCAACGTTTTGGATAACCATCGGCTGTAGATATGGGTCTTTACCTGAGTTGGCATGGCTTGAGTCAATCATAATCTTACTATTGGTTTTGCCTTTTGCCAGCTCGTTTTCCACTTGTGCAACCGCAGTCTCGTCATAGTTGGGCTTGCCGTTACCACCGCGAAGTACCACGTGCGCGTAAGGGTTGCCTTTAGACTTGATGATTGAGACTTTGCCATCTGCTGATAAACCCAAGAAGCTATGACCTTCTTTTACGGCTTGCATTGCGTTAACAGCGACCGTCATGCCGCCGTCTGTTCCATTCTTGAAGCCTACAGGGCACGATAAGCCTGAACTCATTTCACGATGCGTTTGGCTCTCAGTGGTACGTGCGCCAATCGCTGACCAGCTGATCAAATCCTGCATGTACTGCGGGGTATTCGGGTCTAATGCTTCGGTGGCGCAAGGCTGACCTTTTTCATTCAAATCGAGCAGTAGCTTACGGGCAGTACGCAGACCTTTTTCAATATCGAAGCTGTCGTTCATATCAGGGTCATTAATCATGCCTTTCCAGCCAACGGTTGTGCGCGGCTTTTCAAAATATACGCGCATCACAACGAACACGCTATCTTCGATTTCTTTTGCTAATATGGCCAACCGATCGGCATATTCGTGAGCGGCTTTGATATCATGAATAGAGCAGGGGCCGATGACTACAAAGAGGCGCTTGTCTTTACCGTCCAAGATGTTTTGGATAGTATTACGACCGTTTAATACGGTTTTATAGGCTGCATCTGATAAAGGTAGCTCAGTTTTTAGCTCAGCGGGAGTGATCAAAGGAATGAACTTTTCAATATTCACGTCGTCAATATCTGCATTATGGGTAACTGATGTTGTCATGGTTATATATCGTCTAGCTGATTTATAGGGAGTTTCATTATGCGGACAAAAGTGTTGGTTGACAAGGGCAGTCGCGCAGTTAATTGACTGATAACTGGAATGAGGAAACCAAAACTTAGTTATACTTGTTCAGCGCCAATCGTATATGAGCGCTTCAACAAGCAAGATTGTTACTCCATTTATCTATCCGTATAGAAAAACGAATTAACCCGTTAAGTGGTCATTTCTAGCTTTTATCAGCTAATTTAGCTATTTGTATCATCGTCACGTATGATGACAATATAAAAGGTATGACGATAAAATAGTGAGTATGGCGAATGCTTAGGTATCACAGAGCTTTCGCGCAGATTTTATGCGTCGTATTTTATAATAATCATTCATTTATTTTATATGCATTTATTGTATTTTTTAATATCGAGAGCTTGTCATGACAGATTCTGCTACGCCTGATCAATATCATAACTTTATAGACCAAACAGAGACTGAAATTCGAAGTGCTGAATTACAGACTGTGCCATTGGTCATCGGTATCGTCGCAGGTGAAGTGTCAGGGGATAGCTTGGGCGCAGACTTCATGCAGCAGATGAATAATCTACGTGGTGATATTGTGTGGGTCGGCGTCGGTGGTACAAAAATGCAAGCGCAAGGGCTACACAGCATTTTTCCGTTAGAGCGTTTGGCGGTGATGGGTTTGGTAGAAGTTATGGCGCAATTGCCTGACCTGCTTAAAGCTCGCCGTGAATTACTGAGCGCATTTAAAGCCGCTGATATTGATTGGTTTATTGGCATTGATGCGCCTGATTTTAATCTTAGAGTGGCTAAAAAGTTAAAACCGCAAGGCGTATTCTGCGTGCAGTATGTGAGCCCTTCTATTTGGGCATGGCGTGAGTCACGTATTCATAATATTAAAGAGGCGACCGACCTTGTGTTGTGTTTGTTCCCCTTTGAGCTATCCGTTTATGAGCGTCATAATCATCCAGCAATATGCGTTGGTCATCCGCTGTTGCGTACGATCGATCAAACATTATTAGAGGCACCGATCAATCAGCGCCGTAGTGAGCTGGTTTGGCACAACGATGGCTTGCAGCAGTTTTTTATTGAACGATTTGACGATGTCAGCCAGCTTATTTGTGTAATGCCAGGCTCTCGGCGCGGTGAAATCACGGCTATTTTGCCATTGATGCTGGATGGTATTCAAAAGTTGATATTGCTCGACCCCAAGCTGTGCTTTATCATTCCGACCGTCGACCAGAATCACCAATACATCGTCCAAGATGTTATTGATCAGCGCTCAGAGCAACTGCGTGCTGCGATTGTGGTGGTTTATGATGTTAGCCAGCCAGCCTTTAGTCAACAAGCGATGGCAGCCTCAGATATTGTAATGCTAGCATCTGGCACTGCAACCCTAGAGGCGATGCTGTTAGAGCGACCGATGGTGGTGGTTTATCAATTAAATAAGCTCACCTATCAGATTGCCAAACGCTTGGTCAAAGTGCCTTATGTGGCGCTGCCCAACATTTTGGCTGATACTGCAATCGTTCCTGAGCTGATTCAAGAGCAGGCGAGTGGTGACAATATCTGTCGTACGGTCATGAGGCTACTGCAACCGCGTGCCTATGCTGAGCAATTAAAAGATCTCATCGCCACCAAGCATTTATTACAACAGCAGAGTAATCATGATCCTGCTAATAGTGTGATTGAGCAATGGTTTATCCAAGCGAAACATCGGATTTAAGCCATTATTGATTGCGATCATTTCTTCTTCTATTAATCACAATGATACCTAATAATAAAGATACCGCGCCCCTATGAGTAACCAGTACCAAACCGACAACTCTGTCACCCCAATTGAAATAAGTATTGAGCAAATTGATATCAAAGGTCAATATCTACAGCTGGTTGAGCCTATCCGTTTATCGGGTCAGGTAGATATTGATGCGCTACTTGCTCAGTATCCGATCAAGGTGGATCAAGGCTTACAGCAGTCAACGCTACAAATGGGCGTTGATGAGGCAGGACGTGGGCCGTTGCTCGGTAGCGTCAATGTGGCTGCTGCGATATTGCCTAAAACTTGGTCAGGATTGATTGAGATGCAGCCATTAAAGGACACGCCATTATCTATCTTGACCGACTCCAAGCAGCTGAGTGAAAAGAAGCGTGACCGCCTTTATCCATTGGTTCAGCAGCATGCTATTGGTTATGTTGTCGCCGAGATCCCAGCAGCGGTCATCGATCAAGTCAATATCTTGCAAGCGACGATGCTCGGTATGCGCTTATGTACCGAAGTATTGTTAAAAGACATTGCTCATCATCTTGTCAACTCTATGAGGCAGGTTGAAGTTTTATTCGATGGTAATCGCTGCCCTGAATTAAATGAGTCAATGCTCGCTGAACTGGGTATAGAAAAATCGATTATCGATTGTCAAGCATGGGTAAAGGGCGATGCGCGTCATACCAGCATTGCTGCCGCCAGTATATTGGCAAAAGTCAGCCGTGACAAAGCCATGTATGCGCTTGATGCTGAGCATCCAGAATACGGTATCGCCAAACATAAAGGCTATCCAACACGCGCACACGTAGAGGCAATCGAAAAATACGGCGTATTATCTGCGCATAGACGTAGTTTTGCACCAGTCAGAAAGTCATTAGAGAAAGCCACTTAACAATACACGTTAAGCTGAGCGTGCTGTTTTAAAATAGCCTAAGCAAAAATAGTCATGGCTAAAAATAAGACAGTCTATAATGAACGTATCAGTCTTCAACAAACACCAAGTAAAAATTTTTGGACTGTATTACAATGCCATTACAAATAAATTCAATACTGTGATGTTAGGGCGTGTTGAACATTCGACTATGGCACTGACAGGGACTATTTTGCAGGCGATTCGACGTTAAAAATAGTAAGTTTAGTCATTCTAAGCGTATATTTTTAACAATGAAGCGGCAAAAAAGAGTTCTGTCCCCTTCTATTAATATTGGGGCTGATACTAAAATTGCCCCCAGCTATTTACAAGCAGGGCATTGCAATTCTAGCTAAGGTATTAACATCATCATCGACTTGCGCCTTGTCTGGAACAATTTTAACCATCAGCAGTGCCTATTTGTGAATGTTCAACACGCCCTAGCAGCTTAAGTCTACTTAGCTTATGTACCCATACTTAACGCTGGCATTTATTGACTTATATACGCGCTACTATTCTATAGGATAAAAAATGACGCTCAGTACACTACCCATCAGTACGCCACAGAAAAATCTTGCTGCAGTGCTTTTTTTGACAGTGTTTCTAACGGCTTGTGGTGGGGGCGGTGGTGGCTCTGATAGCAGCTCTAATACCAATGCGCCAAGTCCGAACCCACCTGCTATCGAGCCAAATGCTCAGCCCAATGATAATACAAGTGACAATTCAAGCGATAATGTTGACGATCAACCTGATAGCACTACTGCTACTAATGAGGTAAAGGCTGCATTAATTGCCAACAATAAGTTCAGTTTGGCGCGTGCTAGCTGTGGTCTGAGCGGCTTATCTGTTGATACCGCGCTTGATGATGTTGCCATTAAACATGCAAATTATATTAAATACGTCTTTGCCAATAGCTCACCGACCGCATTCAGCGCGCATTACGAAAATAATATTGCAGATATTTCGGGCGTTACCAGTAACAATAATCCATTTTTTGGTGGGCTCAGTTTTACCGATCGCTTATCAAATGCAAATTACCCAAATGTACGATATGGTGTGACTGAGAATATCGCCCAATCTATTCACTATAGTTCAGCAAGCAATCTTATTCGCTCAGATGTTGTGGCAGGCTCGATGGCAAAGTCCTTGCTGGCAGCACCTTACCATTTGCGTTCATTAATGATGCCTAGTGCAAGCGTGACAGGTACTGGAGTGGTTATCTATAAGCCATACAATAAAGAGGCGGCGAATAACCAAGGTTATGTCTTGGTCAACCATGCAGCAGCGACCCAAGCGACTAAAGATAATACGGTTAAAGGCGTATTTACTTATCCATGTGAAGGCGTAACGGATACAGTAACCGCGCTATATAATGAGACGCCAGATCCTGTCAAGCATACAGGGCGTGACTTGCGAGTGGATCCTATCGGACAACCTATTTATATCAATATGCCATCTGCTCAAACGATTGATATCAGCAATGTGACATTCCATGATATCCAGCGAAATATCAATGTACCGATTGAGCTGCTAGACTATCGCCAAGATCCCCATAAAAATACGGCAAATGCATTACCAGCAAACGAAGCTTTTATATTACCAATCACTGATAATTTAAAAAGCTGCCAGATTGCCAGTAAAAAAGGCAAAAACTGCGGTTTACATGGCAACAGTGACTACCGTGTCAGCTTTGATATTTTAGTGGATAATAAAACTATCGAGCGTGAAAGCTTTACCTTTACGACAGGGATAGTGAACTAATAATTAGGTGAACTAAGACGTGTTCTTAATCTGAATAAAAACACCAATCTGAACGAATGTACCTAAAAAGTAAGTAGAATAAAGCAAGGGCTGAACCAGTTATCTGATTCAGCCCTTGCTTTATTATCATAGTCAATCCATTGCACTATAAAAAGTTCGGCGTTCATCTCGCTTGAAATATATATATATGCCTATACTTGGTTGCCTTGTACTTCGCACTTCTTTTGAGTTGAAGTAACTATATTGGAATAAATCATATTGCAATCAATCATATAAATATATAAGCGCTAAAACGACGAGTTCGGTTGTTGCAAGAAGGCTTCTTCTTCATCCGTTGACTCGCGATCTAAGATGTCATTGCGATGCGGATAGCGACCGAGTTGCTCAATAATATCTTTGTGACGACTTTCGAAATCCAGCGTATTGTCATCATGTAATTTCTCAAACAATGGTAAGTAGCGCTTATGGATCATCAATGATTCAGCATGCATAAATGGCATGATGGTAAACTTGCGCCATTCTGTCGGTAATGTATCAAAGTGTGGTTGTCCAATAGCCTCTTGTGCCAATGCGATAGCCATACTATCTTGTGCAAAAGCATCTGCTTGCCCGCGACATAAATTACGCGAAAACTGATCTAAGACAATAATTTCTGCTAGTCTGCCTGCCAACGCCGTGATAGAGCTGTTGCTATCGGTTGGCGCGTTTGCGATACGCCATGTCACGCATTCACCTTGCTTGGCAGCTTGCCAGATGTCACCGAATTTATCTTTTATTTGCTTATCAAAAGTATCATTTTGCGCAAACCAATATTGCTCATTGTCTTTGTCGAACCAAAACTCCAGTACTGCACGCGCATTAGCATCAAGATGTTCTAAATGAATATTTTTTGGGTCGAGCTGCGATGAATAAGCTTGGCTAGTAGCAGTGGAATAATCGGTTGATAGTGACATAAGATATTCTAATTATGATGAATTTAGTCTACTATAGGGCAAATATTTATGTCTGTCATGATGCCAACAGCAGCTATTAGGTAACCTCTTATGAATGCAAAAACTTCGCTAAACATTACCCAATCATCTCTACCGCCCACGCCTTATTATTTGCTCGATGAAGCGGCAATCGTTGCCAATATGCAGATTATCTCACGGCTGTGTGAGCTATCAGGCGCTAAAGCATTATTGGCGCTCAAATGCTTTGCCACTTGGGGCGTGTTTGATGTGATGCAGCCTTATTTGCACGGCACAACGTCATCGTCACTCAATGAAGTTAGACTTGGCTACGAGACTTTTGGTAAAGGTAAAGACAGTGATAATAAAAAAGAAACTCATGCTTACAGCGTTGCCTATAGTGCAGATGAGATTCCTGAAGTACTAAAATACGCTGACAAGATTATCTTTAACTCTATCTCGCAACTCAATGCATTTGGGTCACAAGCGCGTTCGAAAAACATCCCTGTTGGTCTACGATTGAACCCTAAGACCAGTAATTCATCGTTTATCATCGCTGATCCTGCGCGTCCTTTTAGTCGTTTGGGTGAACATGATAAAAACAAGATTACAGCGGTACTTGATGACATTACTGGGGTAATGATTCATAACAACTGTGAAAATGACAGCTTTGAAACCTTTAGTGCCAGCTTGGCAGATATCGAAGACAGATTTGGTGATGTTTTAGCGCAGCTTGAGTGGGTGAGTTTGGGCGGTGGCATTCATTTTATCGCGCCTGATTATCCACTAGAAAAACTGGCAGACAGGTTAAAAGGCTTTAGTGAAAAATATGGGGTGCAAGTTTATCTTGAACCGGGTGAGGCAAGTATCCATGGTGCTGGGTCATTGGTCACGACCGTCTTAGATACTATGCACAATGAAAAAAATCTCGCTGTAGTAGATTCATCCATTGAAGCGCACATGCTTGATTTGTTAATTTACCGTGAGTCAGCGCCGATAGCGGCTGTTAATAGTGATTTAATGAATATTGCCTCTCTTGATATCGACCCTACCAATATCGCACCCATCAGCCAGAACGTTAAGTCAGCTGATAATACCATTATTTATGGTCGTTCTTGTTTGGCGGGCGATATCTTTGGTGAGTATGCCTTGCCAAATAACCTAAAAATAGGTGATACCGTAACCTTTGGTAATGCCGCAGGTTATACCATGGTGAAAAAGAACTGGTTCAATGGTGTTAATATGCCCGCGATTGTGATTCGTCGTCTAGATGGCAGTATAGATGTGCAGCGCGAATTTGATTATCAAGATTACAAAGTCAGCTTGTCTTAGTTTAGTTGTGTCGATAAATTAATTTAAATTTTACAAAACAAAGACTTGAGTTCGTTTTTAGATGGCTTCAATTCGTCTGTTTTTTATACATTATTTTTACCGATGTCTTCATAAAAATTGTTATAATCGCCACGGGCAAAAGCCAACAATCAAATGGTGCTTTGCCCGACGGGTGCGTGGGTTTTCCTCGGTCTTCCTTTTTAATTCACGCATATCATTCACTCGTTTCTGTTTTGACTCGCCACTATCGATGGTATCGACAGAGACACAAAGGAGGATTGTTCATTGAACACAAACCAACAAGCCAAATCTAGCAAAAAAGACGTACTCATCATCGGAGCCGGCGGTGTCGCTCAAGTGGTCGCGCATAAATGTGCGATGCATAACGATATCCTTGGCGAGATTCATATTGCCTCGCGCACGAAAGATAAATGTGATGCTATCGCCCAAAGCGTGAAAGATAAGAATAGCTTCAAGCAGCCTGCAGTATTGCATACGCATCAAGTGGATGCTATGGATACTCAGGCGCTGATACAGCTGATTCAAGAGTCGGGTATCCAAATCGTCATCAATGTCGGTTCGGCATTTATCAATATGACGGTATTGGAAGCTTGTATCGAGACAGGTGTTGCTTATATCGATACTGCCATTCACGAAGATCCACGCAAGATTTGCGAGACGCCGCCATGGTATGACAACTATGAATGGCAGCGCAAACAGCGCTGTGCGGACAATAATGTCACGGCGATTTTAGGGGCAGGATTTGACCCCGGTATGGTCAACGCCTATGCGCGTCTTGGCTATGACATGATGGATGCAGGTTCGGTGACGGATATTGATATCATTGATATCAATGCTGGCAGCCACGGCAAATACTTCGCTACTAACTTCGATCCTGAGATTAACTTCCGTGAATTTACTGGTACGGTCTACTCTTGGCAGGACAGCAAGTGGCAGTCTAATAAAATGTTCGAAGTGAAGCGTACTGACGATTTACCAGTGGTTGGCGTGCAAAACAGTTACTTAAGTGGCCATGATGAAGTGCATTCGTTATCCGCCAATTTAGACGTACCAAATATTCGTTTTTGGATGGGCTTTGGTGAGCATTATATTAATGTATTCACTGTGCTACAAAGTTTGGGTCTACTCTCTGAGCAGCCGGTGATGACTGCTGAAGGGCAAGAAGTAATTCCGTTAAAAGTGGTCAAAGCGGTACTGCCAGACCCAAGCTCTCTTGCACCGAACTATACGGGCAAGACCTGCATCGGTGACAAAGTCAAAGGCAAAATCAACGGCGTTGATAGCGAGGTATTTATTTACAATATCTCAGATCATAAAGACGCTTATAACGAAGTTGGTAGCCAAGGTATTTCTTATACCGCAGGCGTGCCACCCGTCGCTGCTGCCATACTGGTCGCAACTGGTGAGTGGGATGCTGGCAAGATGGTCAACGTCGAAGAGTTGGATGCCAAGCCATTTATCAATCTATTGAATAAGATTGGTTTGCCAACGCGTATCAAAGATAGCGAAGGCGACAGAGCATTAGCGTTTGATATTTAAATAACGAGTTTGATTTAGAAAAGCCTATCTTTTATAGATAGGCTTTTTTTATGTCTGGGTTTTTACGTTAATTTTACGAGCAGGTAGGGGAGCTGATCCTGTCATTACTCCTCACTAGGATTATAATTTCTCAACGCCGCAATACGGTCATCCAGCGTTGGATGTGAGCGGAAGAGGTTCGCGATACTAAAGCCCGTAGATTGTCCTGATGAGATAGCAAATGCCTTCATACTCTCAGGCATTTGATCTGGACGCTGCTCAGAAGGACGCAAGGCATCAAGCGCACTAATCATTTTGTCTTTGCTAGCAAGTTTTGCTCCCATCTGATCGGCACGGAATTCGCGTAGACGCGAGAACCACATAACGATGGCAGAAGCCAAAAATCCAAGCAAAATATCCATCACAATACTCGTGATGAAGTAACCAATACCTGGGCTATCACTGGTGTTTTTAAACACCGTCCGATCGACGAAGCTACCAATGATACGCGCAAAGAACATCACAAAGGCGTTTACCACCCCTTGGATGAGCGCCAGCGTGACCATATCACCGTTTGCCACGTGACCAATTTCATGCGCCAATACCGCTTCTACTTCATCAGGCGTCATGCTTTGCAATAAGCCAGATGAAACAGCGACCAACGCTTTGTTTTTATTCCAGCCTGTGGCAAACGCATTTGGCTGAGAATTATTAAAAATTCCTACTTCTGGCATGCCAATATTTACCGCTCGCGCTTGTCTAGCGACCGTATCTACAAGCCATTTTTCAGTGGCATTGCTTGGCGTTTCAATAACCACCGTTCCCGTTGATCTTTTGGCCATCCACTTCGAGATAAATAGTGATACCATCGAACCAACCATGCCGTATACGCCGCACATAATGGCAAGACTGGTGTAATTTAACCCGCCCGCACCATGTACGCCGCCAATTCCAAAAAATCTGGATAAAATACCAAACACGATGCTAAATACCACGATCACCGCTAAGTTGGTTAATAAGAACAATCCGATACGCATCATGATGCCAGTTTCCTCATTTAAATTTAAATAGAACTTTAAGACATAATACTCTATGAGGTATTATATTTTTATATATGTTTTTACTTTACATAAATGGCGTTATTTTGATAAATAACAATCCCAGTTAACCGTATAAATACAGTGATATGGTTAGCGAGCAAAGAATAAAAATAAAGGATAGCGACATCTAAAAGGTAAAAATAATTATTTTTTGATGGTTTAAATAGTCAAGGGCTAAAAGTAAAAATTAAAACGAAAATAGTGAGCAGGTATCATGAGCACTCACTGTTGAGGTTCATGATTTGACGCTCTATGAGGTCTAATCATGAACGCTCTAGCACTTAAAGTCCCTCCAGTCGCCCAAGTGATTATTACCGCCGCTGCTATGTATGGTGTCTCTAAAATGGTTCCTGCTTTGACGTTCTCACTCAACGGCTCAACTGCACTGGCAGTGGGTTTGGGTGTGATGGGTCTGAGCTTAGGTATCATGGGTGTGACTCAATTTAGAATCGCTCAGACCACGCCCAATCCGCAAGCGTTAGAGCAGGTCTCTAGTTTAGTGACCAGCGGCGTATATCAGTATAGCCGCAATCCGATGTATGTGGGTTTGGTGCTTATATTATTAGGCTGGGCGTTCTATCTTTCTCACTTTCTGGCGTTTGTACTGTTGCCCATTTTTATACTTTATATAACGCGCTTTCAAATCCAGCCAGAAGAGCGAATGATGGCACAGAAATTTGGCAAAACTTATCAGGATTATCTCAATAAAGTGCGGCGCTGGATTTGAGGTATAGTAAGTAAAGATTTTATGATAAATGAATGAACAATAAAATCAGGGAGATGACGTTATGGAAATGAAAAATATACCTTTTGCTATTACCGATTGGACGACAGTAGAAGCGGTAGAAAACAGAGGTGAAACGGGCACGGGGTATTGGAAGACTTGCGAATTTAACAATATCAATGTGCATATGGTTGAGTACTCCGCAGGCTACCTTGCCGATCACTGGTGCGATAAAGGACATATTTTATTCTGTGTTGAGGGCGAGCTGAACACCGAACTAAAAGATGGGCGCACTTTCACCTTAACAGCGGGCATGACTTATCAAGTGGCGGACAATACGATTGCCCATCGTTCGTCAACGAAGATAGGCGCTAAGCTATTTATTGTTGATTGATATTGCCAGTAACACCATAAAATTCATAAAGCTATAAAACCATAGATCTATAAAAATAAAGCGAGAACATAAAATGCAACTAGAAATAAATGTCGTTGATGCTTTTACGGATACCGTTTTTAAAGGCAATTCAGCGGCGGTTATCATTACAGATAATTGGTTAAGTGATGATTTGATGCAGTCTATCGCTTTTGAGAATAATTTATCTGAGACAGCTTTTATTGTGGTTGATGACAAAGACATTTGTCATATCCGCTGGTTTTCACCATTCACTGAGATTGCATTTTGTGGACATGCAACGCTAGCGTCAGCCTTTGTGTTATTTAACAAAAACCCCAATGTAGAAAACATTAAATTTTCAGCCAAAGCGGTTGGTGTTTTGACCATTGTGCAAACAGACGATGGCAAGATACAAATGGACTTTCCTAATACTAAGCCTGAGAAAGTTGACAATATCCCTGATAGCTTGCTTGCAGGACTATCTATTGCACCCGTTGAAGTCTATAAAAATACTCAAGCCTATTTTGTGATTTATAATGCTGAGTCCGACGTCTTAACAGTAGCACGTGATAACGAGCAGCTAAAACAGCTTGCGCCTTTAGATGTGGTGGTGACTTGTCAGGCTAAGTCTGCTGACTACGAAAACTATGATTTTATTTCACGTTATTTTTGGCCAGCCAATGGTGGCGATGAAGACCCAGTGACGGGTTCAGCTCATACAGGGCTTGCACCTTTATGGGCTGAGCGTTTGGCTAAAAATAACTTGGTCGCTTATCAAGCATCACGTCGCGGCGGGGTTCTAGACTGTGTGGTCGCTGGCGATAGAGTCATTATCTCTGGTCATGCCGTACAGTATATGACAGGATTTATCACCGTTTAGGAGTAGATGGTTTTGACTGAATTAAAAACCGTTGGATTGTTCGCACTGACCGCATTAGCAGAGATTGCGGGCTGCTATTTGCCTTATCTTTGGCTGCGAGAAGGTAAATCTATTTGGCTGCTTGTCCCTGGCGTACTAAGTCTGGTCGCTTTCGTTTGGCTGTTGTCTTTACATCCTACCGCAGCTGGTAGAGTCTACGCGGCTTATGGCGGCGTGTATATTTCGATGGCTATTTTATGGTTGTGGGCGGTGAACGGTATCAGGCCGACCACGTGGGATATAGTAGGTTCTGCGGTTGCGTTATTAGGCATGGCAATTATTATGTTTGCGCCGCGCGGTGCTTAGCATAAAGACCGCACCTAGCATAAAAAATGCCAATCAAACCGTGAGGTTCGATTGGCATTTTTTAAATGGCACAATGATACACTAAATATTAATGTTTACCTAAGATACTGCCGTTGTCGTCTTTCTTAGATTGTTTGGCGGCTTTTTTCTCTTTTGCCGTTAATAGCGGTTTCTTTTTTACGTTCTTTTTACTGTCTTGACCTTTACTCATGGTTTTTTCCTCTTGAGATAAGCCGTAATACCTTTTAAGCCAATGTAAATAGCTGAAAGGTTAGATTAACGCTGATGACGCAAATAGTGCGTACTGCAATGAGTATATGCTTAAGGGGTCGCAATAGATAGCGCTAGCACAATTCACCTACGATTTGAGTCAATCCTGTATCCATCCCTTGTTTAATACTACTTTTCAAAAATTTGTCTGATAAATAAATTTTATAAGTAGATTTTCGATGCCATGAATTTATTTAGTCAATACTGCTATTAATAAGTGCTTACTTACGGAGTCATCATGATTTGCTATAATAAGCCACAAGCCGATAAGTCGTCGCGGCAAACTTTTATAATATTCATATTTAGCATAAAAATGCTTACTGTTTTGGTTGATTGTTATGCGTATCCGTAAACTTTTTAAATTTGAAAATGCACATATTGTGCGTAATTGTAGCTCTGAGCGCTGCAAACACTCTATCCATGGTCATAGTTATCAGATTGAGCTGATTCTTGAGGCTAAGCGCTTAGATCATGGGCAAATGGTCTATGATTTTGGCTTATTAAAATCGTCTATCAAGGACATTATCGATAGCTTTGATCACGCGATTTGTTTTTGGAATAAAGACGACCCTGAATATGTCGCTGCCTGTAAAAAATTCAGTGCGCGCTGGATAAGCTTGCCAGTATCGCCATCGGCAGAGCAGTTTTCACGCGTGATATTCTTTTGGGCGCAAGAAATTCTAAAACAAACCCAAATGCAAAACGGTGAATCTGATGTCAGCGTTTACTCGGTGATTGCACACGAAACCGCTACTGGTTACGCGCAGTGCTTTGCTGATGATGTGGCGAACGAGCAAATGGGTAAGCTTCATCTAGAAGCGTTTGAGTTTAGCGATCAAGTCAGTGCCGAGTGGCACGACCCTGAGCTATATGCCAAATTGATCCGCGGTGAAAGCTTTATCAACCCAACGGTGACTATGCAGGTACAGACGCAAGTGCAGGCAGGTAAGCCCGATGCCTAATAGTACAACAGAGGACAAAAATGCTAAGACGCTGACACTGTATACAGAAGCCGATACTCAGCGTTTGGCTGCACAATTGGCAGCTTTACCTTTGACAGGTAGTGTCTGGTTGGCAGGTGATTTCGGGGCAGGTAAAAAGACTCTGACTCGCCATTGGTTGCAGGCGCTCGGGCATGCAGGTGCCGTTACAAGCCCGACTTATACCTTGGTTGAGCCTTATAGCATCGAGCAAACAGACGGCTCGATCAAGCCAGTTTACCACGCGGATTTGTATCGTCTGCAAGACCCAGAAGAGCTGTCTTTTATCGGTTTTGATGAATATCTGGATGAGCCCAATGCGTTGGTTGTCATCGAATGGGCAAGCCGTGCGGACAGCTATTTACCGCCGCCCACCTTGTTTATTAATATGACGCAAGCTACTAGCACTGATAAGGATAATGAGTCTCGTCAAGTTGAGCTGCGGCTATCGAAGGCTGGACAAGCGCAAGGCTTGGATTTATCCTTTATTAAGGTTTAATTATACATTTGAATGTTCAATAGACCCTAATATAAATCATCAATATCTGCCAGTACTACTTATCATCACGTAAAACAACGATACCTCTTAATGCCGCAAATGCCAGACAATCATTCTTATACTCGCATCAAAAAACTATCGCCGCTGCTCATCAATCAATTGGCAGCGGGTGAGGTAGTGACACGCCCAGCAGCCGTAGTTAAAGAGCTGCTAGAAAATGCCATTGACGCTGGTGCGACTAATATTGAGATACATATTACTCAAGGCGGCATGGGTATGATTGAAGTGGTCGACAATGGCGTGGGTATTCATCCCGATGATATGGTCATGGCAATTACCCGTCATGCAACCAGTAAAGTCGCGGATGTCGCTAACTTACAAGGTATTACGACGTTGGGTTTTCGCGGGGAGGCGTTGGCGGCGACGGCGGCAGTATCTCGGCTGACTTTAACCAGTAGCCATGATGACAGTGGCATCGGTCGCCAGTTGCAAGTCGCGGGTGTGTTAGATGATGCGCCAAAGCTTATGCCAGTTGTGCATCATCGTGGTACGACCATTACGGTTAAGGATTTATATTTTAATGTACCAGCACGCCGTGGCAATTTGAAATCTATTGCGACGGAGTTCGGTTATATCGAAACGATTGTGCGCGAAGTAGCTTTGGCGCGAGCAGATGTGGCATTGGCGCTCTTTCATGACCATAAAAAACGGTTGTCACTTTCTTCAAGTGCGATGTCTTCAACTACAAGGCTTTCAAATTCAAAGTCTTTAAGTGCCGTTTCTACAAATGCTAATGGCAATAATAATGTCAATCCTTTGCCATTGGCACGTCTTGAGCAAGCGACTGGGTTGTCGTTAACCAAAAAGGCGTTAGAAATAGCGATAGACCTCACCAGTTTAATACAGCCATCTAGAGAGTATGCTAATAATGGTTTTGCCGATCAAGCAAGCATTAAGGGTTGGTTATGGCCTATCACTGATTCGCAGGATACCTTACCAAAGTTAATCTATGTGAATGGCAGACTGGTAAAAGAAGCATTGATAAGCAATCAGCTACGCCAACTTGCCCAAACTGCTCAGTTGGTAGGAATTGGCTATGCGCTTTATTTTGATTTGCCCACTCAGTGGCTCAATATCAATGTGCATCCCTCTAAACAGCGTATCAAAATAAGTCCGCTCAATAATATTATGGCGCATGTAAGCCATGCGATTCGGACAAAACTTAAGACAGTAGTGACTACAGAGACGATCAGTTCTACTAATGCTAATGATGCTATTCAAATACTAGGTAATAGTCAGATAGTAGATAGTAATCTGTCTATCGATAATGCATTCGCTACTGTAATGCCAAACACATCAACGACCATAATGCCAAACACATCAACGACCATTCATTCAAGCAAAAGCCATCAGGTAAAAGCGCCCAAACAATCCTATCAGTTGTCAGAAGATAGGTATTCGCCTCAAACCTTAAACGTACCAAGTGTTTCTGAGAAAATAAGTCAAAACACCAGAGGTATCGCTAACGATGTCGCAATACATTCGATATCTTTGCCTTATTGCCTAGACGTTGTTACTCATTTAAATGAAGCATTAACCGAATCTGTTGGCACAACATATAGTGAGAATAAAGCACTGCCTTGGCTATTGTTTTATCATCAAAGCCAATGTGTATTGATCGGTGCAGAGAATTGGCAATCAAAGATGCGTTCATTATTTGAGTCAAGTTTACTTAGCAATAGGGAATATAAAAAAGATCAATGGTTGCACAGTGCAAATGACATTAATCAACAACTTGCCACCGTGAGCATGCAGATGTCAAAGCAAGATTTGATGGTGTTCTTGGCGGATATCGACGCGTTACTGACTCAGCATGCGATTAAAGCGATAGATGGTAATCAACTAGCAACATTGATGCTATTATCTGCGCCTGAGTCAAGATAGCTATAACGACAAAAAAATATAATAAGCAAATTTTAGCAATGACAACGCTCAAGTTTATTGCTACTAATATCATTAATAAAGGCAAGCCTATGCAACTTTCATCTGACAGCTCATCTTATCGCCTAAACGCCAATTTAGCAGATAATAGCGTGGTGTGTTTGATGGCGCCGACAGCAAGTGGCAAGACTGCACTGGCTTATGAGTTATATGATACAGGGCGTTATGAGCTAATTTCAGTAGATTCAGCGCTGATTTATCGTGATATGAATATCGGTACGGCAAAACCAACCGCTATTGAGTTGGCGCGTTATCCACATCATTTGGTTGATATTATCGATCCTATGCAGAGCTATAGCGTCGCCGAATTTGTGAATGACGTTGCCGGTTTGATTGATAGCTGTCACGAGAATGGCAAAATACCGTTGCTGGTTGGCGGTACTATGATGTATTACATGGCACTGCTAGACGGGCTATCTCCAGTACCTGACAGTGATGATAGTGTTCGCGCACGTGTGGAGCAGTGGCGGCAAGATGAAGGCATTAGTGCACTATATGACTATTTGGGTGAGATAGATCCGATTAGCCATGAGCGTCTTAATGCGACGGATACTCAGCGTATCACCCGAGCAGTTGAAGTTTATCTGCAAACTGATATCCCTATAAGTGAATGGCAGCGAAAGCCCAAGCAGGCATTGGCAAATAATCCCAATCAGCAATGGCATGCATTGACAGTCATGCCTGATCGTCCATGGTTGCATACACGTATCGAGCAACGTTTAGATATCATGTGGAATGACGGGTTGGTGACTGAGGTCATTGGTCTGCTGGAGCGCTATCCTTTAACACCAAATCTACCATCTATGCGCTGCGTTGGTTATCGACAAGTACTAGAATACCTAGTACATATCGATCACCCAGTATTTGAACAGCCTCATCTAGACAAAGCGCAATTTTACAGTACTTTTGAAGTGCTCCAGTCTTCAGCTCAATCAAGCTTGTCTGATGGTGCGACCGAGGCACTTGCTTGTCAGCAAATGCAAAATAAGGCATTATATGCGACAAGACAATTGGCAAAACGTCAGTACACATGGTTACGCAAAGTTATGCAATTGCCTAGTACTTCCATGAATGGGGCGATAGCAGCCGATACCTTTAGCGAGGAAGGCTATTCTATAGACCGCAATATGGTGGTAAAAGCATTCACGACGATGGCGCAGGCAAGAGACTATTTATATTAAATCTATCAATGATACTAAAGCCATCAGTTATAGCAAAACCACTATCGCCCCAAAATATGGTATGAGTTAATACCTTATAAATACAATATGGTGTATAGTCAAGCCCACATAAAAATGTTATAAACTAATTATCAAACCCAATTGTTATTATAAAGACCATGACTTACTCACTAGATTTTCGTATGCAAGTTCTTAAAAGCTTAGACGAGGGTATGACCTTTGCCGAGGCAGCTGAGTTTTACAATCTGAGCCCAACCACTATACAGAACTGGAAGAGACGTGTTCATAGTAAAACAACCAGGCAAACCAAACCCTATAAAATACCAGATGACGTGCTACTTAATGATGTTCAAGAACATCCCGATGATTACCAGTATGAGCGAGCTCGTCGTCTAAACTGTAGTAAAACAGGCATTTATCATGCCCTAAAGCGCCTAGGTATCAGTCAAAAAAAAGACCTTAGAGCATCCAAAAGCTTGCCCAATAAAAAGAGCGGCGTATCAGGGAAAGCTTGATAGCTTTACGCAGCAAGGCTATCCCATTGTCTATATGGATGAAAGCGGCTTTGAGCACGAGACCATCCGCTCTCATGGCTATGCGCTGATCGGTAAGCCTTGTATCGATAGCTACAACTGGCAAGGTAAAAAGCGAACCAACGTTATTGGTGCTCTGTATGAAAAGATGCTGTTTGCGCTTGATTACTTTGAGACAAACATCAACAGCATCGTCTTCTATCACTGGTGCAAACACAAGCTAATCCCAAGTCTTAAAACCAAATGCGTGATTGTGATGGATAACGCCAGATTTCATAAGAGCAAACGCATTCAAAAGCTACTAAACAGGCACGGGCATCGTATTCTTTGGTTGCCGCCGTACAGCCCAGACCTAAACCCTATCGAAAAGAAATGGGCTCAAGTGAAGTTTCTACGCCAAGGTTGGATGCAAAATGACTTATCCAAATTGTTTTATGATATTTGTCCAAGGCATAACATTTTTATTTTGAACTGACTATACTAAAAATATAGTATTGCAAAAAGCTCTATGCAACTATTAGAAAGTAATGACAATTAGTATCAAAATATATCGTAGATAGCTGTTATAATTTAAATTCATCAAAATAGTAGGTGTAGTATTAGCCTAACTGTTTTTTTAATCAATATTAATTGACGTTTGTTGATAAAAATAACTAATGAAACAACTAGTTACTTAATTATTTACAATAATAATGTATTCGCGATAAAGTGGAATCACTTAAGAACAAGTAGCGTTTATTTAGATACGTTTTATAAAGAAAATTTATTATTGTATCTGCCGTTAGCCATTATAATTAAATTAACACTTAAAATAATTGGCACTAAAACATAATTAATAATATTTAGGAGAGCTCTCATGTCAAAAGGACAAACTTTACAAGATCCGTTTTTGAACTCGCTGCGCAAAGATCGCATTCCTGTCTCTATTTTTTTGGTCAATGGTATCAAGCTGCAAGGTCAGATTGAATCATTTGATCAGTACGTGGTATTGCTCAAAAACACTGTCAGTCAAATGGTATACAAACACGCTATCTCAACCGTCGTGCCGGCACGTAATCCACGTAGCAGTACGACAACGACAGGTACGAGTACTCAATCGCAAAGCGCTGCTCCAGCAGGTTATCAAGGCGGCGGATTTGAACGCGGTAGTAATCCTGCTAGCACAGGTGGCTTTGAAGAGCGCGGTTTTGCGTCTAATCGCAGTGGTTTTAATCGTGGCGGCTTTAGCCAAGGTCAAGATCGTGGTTTTGAGCGTGGTAGCTTTGGTCAGAATCAGGAGCGTGGCTTTGAGCGTGGCGGTTTTGGTCAAGACCGTGGTTTCGAAAACCCAGCAGAAAATACGGGTTTTGAGGAAAAACCAAATGATGGATCTAATGATAACAATGGTTAGAGAGCAAGATTCATTATCGAAGGCGCATTACTAATACGTGATTTATCCGATCAAAACCTGCTTTTTATAGTGGGTTTTTTTGTATAAATAAACGTATAATAATGGTCTAAAATGACGTGCCGAATTGTTAGCGATTGGTTTCGTAGATTATTATTAATATTGGGCATAGTATAGTAAAATACAGTATTGATTCATTATAAAATAGAGCGAATCCATGAGTAATACCCAAATCAATCTAACCCATGAGCAGTTTATTAGTAAGGCTATCGAAGCGATTAACACTGAGATATCGGCATTGGCTTTACTAACAGAGCAGATAGACGATAGGTTTGCACAAGCATGCGATATTATTTTGGCTTGTAAGGGTCGAGTCGTGGTCACTGGTATGGGTAAGTCAGGATTGATTGGGCGTAAAATAGCGGCGACGTTTGCCTCTACTGGCACGCCAGCCTTTTTTATGCATCCTGGTGAAGCTGGGCATGGCGATTTAGGCATGTTGGTAAAAGGTGATGTATTGCTTGCTATCTCTAATTCTGGTGAGTCCGATGAGATTAAGATGCTGCTGCCAGTGGTCAAATACCTAAATATTCCACTGATTAGTATTAGCCGTGATAAGCGCGGTATGTTGCCTCGTGCCGCGAACATTGTATTGACGCTCGGTAAATCGCAAGAGGCTTGTCCACTTAATCTTGCTCCTACTTCCAGTACCACGGCGACCTTAGCGCTTGGCGATGCATTGGCCGTTGCCTTAGTCCATGCGCGCAACTTTACCTCAGAGGATTTCGCATTATCGCATCCAGCAGGCGCATTAGGTCGTCAGCTGCTAACGCGAGTTGAAGATTTAATGCATACTAAGTCAGAAGATTTGCCGCTCATTCATCAGCAAGCGCCACTGCAAGAAGCGCTTTTTACTATGTCTGCTGGGCGCTTAGGAATGACGGTGGTGACCGATGATAATGATAAGGTGGTTGGGGTATTCACAGATGGTGACCTACGCCGTGGTCTAGAAAAAGGCATCGATTTGCAAACGCCGATGAGTGAAGTAATGGTTAGTAATCCACGGCGCATTAGCAAGACCATGCGCGCATCAGACGCGCTCAGTGTGATGAATGAAAATGGTATTAGCCAGTTGCTAATTATTGACGACCAAGATCGTTTAGAAGCAATTATTACGGTACATGATTTGCTACAAGCTGGTGTAAAATAAATAGCATTAATAAAGATATCGGTTTGTACAGTATAGATTTATAACAATAAAATGTAAAAAATAGCCTTAAGAAAGAGGGATATGATGCAAGACTTAATCAAAAAAGCCGGACAAGTAAAGCTGTTGATAATGGATGTCGATGGTATTTTATCAAACGGTCAAATTATCTATGATGCCAATGGTATCGAGACCAAGGCCTTTTCTGTCCATGATGGCGTAGGCGTTAAGTCGTTAGCACGTTATGGCATTTTGACGGCTATTATTACAGGTCGTAGCAGTGCCATGGTAGATAAGCGCGCCGCGGAAATGGGCGTTAATTATGTGGTGCAAGGTCGTGATGATAAGCTGGTTGCTTTAAATGAGCTGCTAACCATACTTGATCCAGCGCTCAATATCACGGCTGCTGATTGCGCTTATATGGGCGATGATTTACCAGACATTAAAGCAATGCAGACCGTTGGATTTGCTGCAACAGTACCCAATGCGCATGCTGAAGTCATCAATCGCAGTGACATGGTCACCACCCGAGCAGGTGGCACTGGCGCTGTACGTGAAGTATGTGACCTCATTTTGAAAGGTCATGGACACTATCAAGACTTCATCGCGCACTATACGCTTGATGCAGCAAAAACTCAGGATAATTTGTCGTGAATACTCGTGTTTTAATAGTTCTTGCCTTGATTATTGCTGGTATTGCAGGTTGGTTTTTTCAACAGCAAGGAGAGATAGCGCCGCCAGTTAGTATGGAAGCGACCGATGTTGATTATGAAGCAACAGATATCAAAGCGGTACAAACTAATGAGAAAGGCGAAACTGAGTATGAGCTGACTGCCAAAACATTGACGCACAATCCAGAGACCAATTTAGACGAGATGTCAGGCATCACTATGAATTGGGAGCCATCGGCAGAGCAGCGTTATCGTATTGAAGCGGGTAGTGCTGCTATCAGTCAGCAGACGGGTGAACTCAGCTTGTCAGGGGGCTTTTCACTGGTCAGTGAAGGCAATAAAGACACGCCAGATATTGAACCGATAAAGGTGACAGGTAGTATCCTTAAAGGCAATACTAAATCAGGGCAAGTATATAGTGACGCGCCTGTTAAGATTGAACAAGGCATGAATCGGTTTGAAGCTTCTAGCATGACTGCCAACCTTGAGACCGGTGAATATGAGTTTGGTCAAGTTGCCGTCGCTTTTACTCCAGCTGAACGCCAAGATAAAGCATTGTTTTGATCGCAATAACTCTTATTGACTATGTAATAAAAATAGCAGCTAGCATAAAGTTTGCAAATCCTACTACCCATTATAAAACGAGTGATTTTTATGACATCTAAATTTTTGCCTACTTTGCGCTCATCATTAGCACGCTTCAATCTAACATCGTGCCGCTTGCGTCAATTACATGTGCTGCCAACGGTTATACTGCTGGCACTGCCACTTTACAGTCATGCGCTGCCATCAGATGCTAATCAAGAAATCAAACTATTGGCTGATAAAGCGACCTATAGTGAGCGTACAGGCGTTACCAGCTATTCGGGTAGTGTCATTATCACTCAAGGTACGTTTAAAATGACCGCTGATAACGTTACGGTTAATCTATCACAGGGTCGCAGTATCAACTCGGCAGTAGCGACCGGACGCCCTGCAACCATGCAACAGGTGGTCACACAAGAAAAAGGGCTGGCAAAAGGTCAAGCCAATAAGATTGATTATAATGCGGTCACGGGTATTGTTACTTTGACGGGTAATGCCAAGTTGGTTCAAAATGGCGCAAGCTTTGCGGGTAATGTCATTCGTTATAGCCTAAAAGCTGGTGATGTTGAAGCAACTGCTGGCGGTAATCAGCGCGTAGAGTTGGTGTTTCCTCCCAGTAGTAATGGTAGCCAAAGTAGCATCCGCTAAAAAGCTGAATGGTTAATGTAACTGTATCAACACCCCTTAGTGTATCAGTGCTTGAATTCTGCAACCGTATGAGTAAGTTATGAGTGATAATAAGAATACAAACCCTTTGGCAACCAACAATAACGCAGCACCTGCGACGCGACTATCAATGCAGAATTTAGGCAAACGCTATGGTAAGCGCTGGGTTGTGAAAGATGTCTCTTTCTCCGTAGAACAAGGGCAAGTCGTTGGTTTATTAGGTCCAAATGGTGCAGGGAAGACAACCAGCTTTTATATGGTAGTTGGGTTGGTCAATATGGATAAAGGCCGTGTCACTTTAGGAAAAATGGATCTGTCTAAATATGCCATGCATGAGCGTGCGCGTGCGGGTATTGGTTACTTACCACAAGAGGCGTCTATTTTTCGAAAATTGTCTATCGAAGACAACACCTTAGCTATTTTAGAAACTCGTAAAGAATTAAATAAAAGCGAGCAAAAGCAAGAGCTGGAAAAACTAATCGGTGAATTCCATCTAGAGCATGTACGAAAATCATTAGGCATGAGCGTATCAGGTGGTGAGCGTCGTCGCTGTGAAATTGCCCGTGCATTGGCGGCTGACCCAAAGTTCATTTTATTAGATGAGCCATTTGCAGGCGTGGATCCTATCTCTGTTGGTGATATCAAAGACGTTATTTTGACCCTCAAAAATCGTGGTATTGGTGTTTTGATTACCGATCATAATGTTCGCGATACCTTGGCTATTTGTGAGAAAGCTTATATCGTTTCAGAAGGTGCTATTATCGCTGAGGGTACTTCTAGTGAAGTGTTAGAAAATGAATTGGTGAAAGCCGTTTATCTGGGTAAAGACTTTCACGTATAAATGAGGATGTGTTGAACATTGGACTTGTCTCGAATACATTTTTGCTAAATGCGCATCGATTAGCTCTGCGTATTTTTAAATGTTCAATACACACTTAATATCTCAACGTGTTTTTTGCGCTACTATTTACGCTGTCTGTTAGATTTATAATTTCCATTAAGTGCTCAAGACAGCGCTTGCTAATTTTCCTATATCTAGCTATTCATCACATTTAGCATCACCTCTTCTATAAGATCTAGTCCATCATACTGATGGCTAATTTATCTCAAAAATTATTCTCAAATTAACGCTTATCAGAGCGTCACGATATTTTATCAATTAATCTTGATTGGACACTTGAATAAGGTTCATACGTTATGGCAAAAAATAAGAGCAGTTATGTCTGTCAGCATTGCGGCGCGCATTTTGGCAAGTGGGCAGGGCAATGTACCGATTGCGGTGAATGGAATAGCTTGGTCGAAGCACCAAATGTGAGCATGCCGCATCACAATAAAAACGTTTCTAAACCAGCAGCAAATCGATCAGCCTCTCGTGAATTAGGTGGTGCACCATCAGGAAATTATTCGGGTACGCATAGTGCGGTCATGCCGCTTAATGCTGTGAGCGTAACGCTAGACACACGCTTACCAACTGGTATTAGTGAGTTTGATCGTGTACTTGGTGGAGGATTGGTTGCTGGTTCAGTCGTTTTAATCGGCGGTGATCCTGGTATCGGTAAATCGACGATTTTGCTGCAAACTGCGACTAATATGGCACGTGCCGACTCGTTGGCAGGTAGCGCCTTGTATGTGACTGGTGAAGAATCATTGGCACAGGTTGCTATGCGCGCTAGGCGCTTAGATTTACCGGCTGATAGATTACGCGTACTGGCCGAAACCAATGTAGAAACTATTTGTGCCGCCTTGACTCAAGAGCAGCCCGCCATCGCTATTATTGACTCTATTCAAACCATTTATACGGATGCAATCAATTCTGCACCTGGCGGCGTCAGTCAAATTCGAGAGTCTGCGGCGATCTTGACTCGCTACGCCAAACAGACTGGCACCGCGCTATTCTTAGTGGGTCACGTGACCAAGGAAGGCACGCTCGCAGGGCCGCGCGTTCTTGAACACATGGTTGATACGGTCTTATATTTTGAAGGTCAATCAGACTCACGTTTTCGGATGATTCGTGCCGTTAAAAACCGCTTTGGTGCCGTCAATGAATTAGGTATTTTCGGTATGACAGATATGGGGCTGAAAGAGGTCGCCAATCCGTCAGCGATATTTTTGAGCCGCTATGACAAACCCGTTGCTGGATCTGTCGTCATGGTCAGCCGCGAAGGCACACGACCCTTGTTGGTGGAGGTACAAGCGTTAGTCGATGATTCGCAAGGCTCACCTAGACGAATGGCATTAGGATTGGATTTTCAGCGTCTGTCCATGCTGCTGGCCGTCATGCATCGTCATGGCGGCATTCATACCAGCGGACAAGATGTGTATGTCAACGTCGTCGGTGGTGTCAAGGTTATAGAGACGGGATCTGACTTAGCAGTATTGTTGGCTTGTGCTTCAAGCATTAAAGAAAAAGCGTTGCCATCGTCATTGGCTGTATTTGGTGAAGTGGGATTGTCGGGTGAAATCCGTCCTGTACCGAACGGTCAAGAACGTTTAAAGGAAGCGATGAAACATGGATTTAAGCACGCCATTATTCCAAAAGCCAATGCGCCTGCTAAGGATGCTCCTCAATTTAAAGGCATCAATGTGATTGCCGTTGAACGTCTCGATGATGCTATTGAAAGTGCATTTGAACTGTAAGGTGTAAGGGTTAATCATTTTGATTACACCTTGTTTTATAAGTTATTGCTAAGCGCTACAGCTTTATTTGTAGCCTAATGGATACAATAAACTGAAACTATAAAAAAGCGCCTAACACTGATGTGTTAGGCGCTTTTTATGCTCTAATACAAATAGACTGTTTTTTTAGAATTATGGTCCTGAAACGCGCTCAATAGCAACATTACCCACACCTTTACCCGTAATACCGAGTTTTTTGGCAGCACCATAAGACAAATCTAACACACGGTTACCATGGAATGGACCACGATCATTCACTTTTACCACGACGCTTTTACCATTGGTCTTATTCGTGACTCTAACATAGCAATTCAATGGCAGTGAACGATGCGCCGCTGTCAAACCATTCATATCGAATGTTTCACCACTGGCTGTTTTACGACCATGGAATTTACGACCATACCAAGAGGCTAGGCCTGTTTGCTTAAATTTACTGACCGAATTAGACGCTACAGCTGTCAGACGCTCTAATACATCTTCATCATTGGTCAGTTGAGAGGTGTCACTGGCTAACAGCGAGCTGCTAAGTGCCAACGAGGTTGGTTGGCGTGCTGACTTCACCAAACTTGATGCGCCATCATGCTGACGGCTAAGCTCACCAAGTACACGATCGATATGGGAGGCGTTATCTTGTGAAATCATCGCAAGAGAGGTTTTGGCTTCTACAGCATTTGCATTAGTAGCAACTGCGGAGCCCGCAAACAATACTGCTGACATGGTAAGTAAACCAGATAAACGCTTATTCATAGATACCTCTATAACTTATACTTTAAAATCTAACTCTAATAGTTCTAGACTGAGCGTGGCAATGTTAGACCAATCTAACAGCGTCACAAACTCTAAAGCCGCATCATCAATATTTTTTTCATATAATTATTGATACTAAACGGGGCTTTTATAGATTTTAAGGTATGGTAATTTTTCATTTTATTATCATAAGCGGGTCAGGATAATACGACCAAAGATACTTATGAAACGCTCAAATGACAGCTAACGATATTAGTAGAATACCCAATCCGAATACAAAGGTTGAGTATAGAGTCCGCTATATGTGCTATTTACAAACTTTCTAACATTGCTAAATTAATAAAGGTTTTAGAAGGCATTGCGTGTGTCTTTGTTATTAAACCGTTAATTAAGTAGTGTATTTGAAAGCTTGGAATCTACAATTCGCTAACTATACGTACGAGCTACAACCAAAATATAATTAAATGCAAAGTTTATTAGTAGCTATGTACGGGTTATGTATCAAAGTACAGTTAAACGAGGTTAACGCAATTATTTGTAAAAAACAAGGATTAAAATCTATCAGTACCAATTGGCAACGAAGTGTTTTAATGAGAGGAAATATAAGGGTGTTTTTAATTATTTCAATTAAATCAATGGCTTGTATTTATTATCAAAAGTAGATAGGAGGGTTTTTATGGCAAGTTATAGGACTTGCCATAAAATGATGAAACAATAAAATTTGTTAGAAACCCTTAATTTGTTGTTGATTTACATTTATTTTCAACCATTTTGCATGTAACAACATTCTAAATGAAGGCTTTAATTGGCTGATTTATCCGCCTTATGACTTTTATATAGCGTATGTTTTTTTGATTTTTAATATGAATAGCATTAAGTAAAGTTTGAGTGTTCATTAGAGAATCACTAGTAACTTTGCATCAATTGGGCTTGTGAGTGTGAATCGACATAAGTAGTCCAAATCCTGCCATCAAAGTAACGATCGCAGTACCGCCATAGCTAATGAAGGGCGGAGGAACGCCGACGACGGGTAAAATACCACCAACCATACCCACATTAACGAACACATAAACAAAGAAAGACATGGCAATTGCACCCGCTAGTAATCTACTGTATACATCAGGGTGGGTGAAAGCGATGTATAAGGCGCGCAGGAGCAAACAGGAATAAATGAACATTAATAAAATCACGCCCAACAAGCCAAACTCTTCTGAAAAAGCCGCGATAATAAAATCAGTATGACCTTCTGGTAAAAAATGCAAATGCGACTGCGTGCCTTCTAAATAGCCCTTACCAGTGAGTCCACCCGCACCGATGGCGGTTTTTGACTGAATGATATTCCACCCAGCCCCTTGTACATCGGCTTCAGGATTGAGCAGTGTTAAGACACGTGTACGCTGATAATCATGTAATAGAAAATTCCAAGCAATCGCAATAAGCGGTATCGCTAATATGGCGGCAGCTGAAATCAATCGCCAAGACAACCCTGCCAAAAAAAGCACAAAAATACCACTGGCTGCCACCAATAGCGACGTCCCAAGATCAGGTTCTTTTGCAATTAATAATACAGGGACGATGATTAAGGCTAAGGTAATGACAATGCTAGATAGAGAGGGCGGTAGATCACGCTTGGATAAAAACCAAGCACACATCATTGGCATCCCAAGTTTCATAAATTCTGAGGGTTGCACGCTGCCAAACCCTGGTAAATTAATCCAGCGCTGAGCACCCATACGTACTTCACCGATGATATCGACCAATACCAATAAAATTAATCCCATTACATAAAAGATAGGTGTAAAAGTGCGATAAAGGCTAGGCGGTATCTGTGCCATGATAAACATAACCGTAAAGGCCACACCATAGCTGACCATTTGACGTAATACCATACCGACATCTTGACCGGCAGCACTATATAAAATTGTCAAACCAATGCAGCAAACCGTCAATAAGAGAAGGGTCAACCATGGATCGATATGTATACGCTGCCATAACGATGGTGCATGGCCTTGGCCTAAATGATGGCTCTGACGTGAAAAACGGTATTGCGGATTAGAAGACATAGGCAAAGTGTGTCTGGCAATTGAGGTAAGAGGGAAGTTTCAAATCAAATCAACATTTAAAGGTAATCGCACCATATCTATATCTATGCAAGTAAAATATCGTAGATAAAGTAACACATAAGAAATAAAGTCACATAATTATAAAAATTATAAGGATAAGTGTTAATTACCAATAACACGCCTCTGATTAGAGGCGATAGTTTAGCTTGCTTGCTGAAAATTTGATAGTATCGATAAAACGTTTTTAGCGGTAGCTTGTTGCAATGACCAATACAAAAAAATATCCTTATAGGCAGATTCACAAGCCTATGCTTGCACTACTCATGTGTGCCAGTAGCATCTCTATTCATGCCGCTATTATCAGCGACAATAGTGAACGCCGTATCCAAGTACGTCAGGGTAGTAGCAGTAACGCTCACATCAGACCTTCAACGAATACTACAAGCTATAATTCTGGCGTTACCATGCTGAGTGGCGATAGCATGCAAGGATTGATTGCTCAAAAGCAGCGTGATTTTGATTTCGATGACAGTCTGTCTATTGGAGAAAATAAGCGCATGAATGTCAATCGGCGCGCGCCTGCTTATAATACAACTTACAGTAATAACAGCTACAGCACTGCGAATAATACTTACAATAGTACTTATACTGATTCTATTAGTATGGATTTTAACGCGTGGTTGAATAGCAATAGCTACCGTGCTAGGCAAGTAGCAGATTTTCAACGCTACCTAAATTCGCGGGTAGGCGCACAAAATGTACCGCCTATGTCGCAGTTGCTCACAACAGCGCGAAGCTGGAGCAAATGTGGTTATGAGCCTTATCAGTTACCACCGCAAGAGTTATGGGCAAATATCGTCCCAACATTACGCTTGTACGGCGAATTGAAGCATCAAGGAATTCTACCTATCAGTAGTGAGATACGCTCGGTATATCGTAGTCCTGGTCTTAATGGCTGTGCAGGTGGCGCCGATAGTAGCAAGCATATGAATGCCAGTGCTATCGACATCTGGGTACCAGAGTATGAAGATAACTTATGGCGGCTCAGTACGATGCAAGATGGCCTATGCCAGTTCTGGCAATATCAGGGTCAATCTCATAATTTCGGTTTAGGGCTATATGCTACGGGTGCGATACATCTAGACACGGATGGTTATCGTAAATGGGGCTTTAATCATGCCAGTAGCTCATCTTCGTGCCGTTATTAAGTCATTTATGATCTATTAAAAAATCAAATAAATATGAGCCAGAGGTAATTAAGTTAGAGTAAAAGCGCTATAATAATACTGATGAAAGGCAGCGCTAAATGATAAATAGTTTAGCATTAAAAAACTATGGCTAATGATCATTTAGTTTATGAAATCACATAGCGTCTATTGTAAGTAGGATTTATGAAGAAGCGGTATTCAACGATGGTGAAAACACATAAGTCTGATAAGCCAAAAAAAAGCGTTTTTGCAATCAAATAACACATATATGGCTTTGTTTGGTTCAGTCTTGCTATCTCTTTTATTGGTCAGTGCTTGTAGCCCAGAAACGTTTTCTGAACAAGGCTCTCTAACAGCCGAAGATTCTGCTACTGATCCTGACAGAAACTTACAGGACGTTGAAGATATTGAAGATAATATTAAGAACTCTTATGCTCGTCTGGCTTCAAAGCGCTCAGATATCTGTCCAAAACTCATACAAGAAGAAGTAGGTAGTCAGGTCGTTGAGCGTACTGCAGAAGTGATGGTGAATAATCATTGTGATTATTTCTTATACCCACGGAGTGGTCAGCAGATCTCGGTTAGCATTAACGACAGTCAAATTGAAGCGCTACTGATAGTGCCAGCCCTGCATGATTTCGCCAATGGTGATTATAAAGTAGACTCTTATGACAAGCACGTGATTCGATTGACCTATAATGGTGCAACTTATAAGCCTGAAAATTTCATGTATGACGTGGCAGTGACTATTTCTGGTTAAGAGCATTATTTTTTGTATGGATAACCCATTATCGACTTTTAGTACCACTCATAAACAGTGCTACTCATAATTTATTAAGACTCATAAAGAGTGCCAACCTATAAAGAAATGCTGGGCAATACTAAATAGTGTTGCCCAGCATTTCTTTGTGCGGCTATTTATTGGTCTTTTTATCTTTCCAAGGATCCTCTTGTCCAACGGTGACAATCAGGAAATCATCAGGCTTAAGGGTATCTTGCATGGTTTGATTGACTTCTGATAGCTTTACTTGATCAACACGTTTGACATAATCAGTCAGATAGCTGTTTGGTAATTGATAAAAATTCATCATCCCAAGTAGGCCATTAATTCCCGCATTGCTCGCAAAACCCATCGGAAAGCTATTTTTAAGATTGTCCGTCGTTAAGCGCATCTCAGTGCTGGTAATACCTTTTTCTAAAGTGTCATTGATAACGGCTAAGCTGGCATCAATGGCCGCGCGCGCCTTGTCATTACGCGTTGAAAAACCGATTTGGTACGGTCCTCGTGCCAGCATGGGATTCATAGAGCCTGATATGCCATAAGTGTAGCCCAAGTTTTGTCTAATCTCAGTCATGAGTCGCGCATTAAAATCACCGCCTGCAAGTACCTCATTACCAACCGCAAAGTTGGTTTGCTTCTGCTGAGACTGGGGATCGGTGGCGCGCTTATCTCCCAATTGTCCCATGAGTACGGTGGTTTGAGTACTTGGAAAGGGGATATGAATGTGCTTGGCTTGGCTCAGTGGTTTTGGTTCAGGCAGCTCAGTTGCAGGCTGACCCTTCGGTAATTTGCTAGTGATATCTTCCGCAAGTTTTTTTGCCTGTCCTAAGGTTAGATTACCAGTGATGGCAACAGAGGCATTAGCTGCGACTAAGTAGCGGTTTTTGAAATCTATCAGCTGTTGCTTTTCGATAGTAGGAACGCTTTCAAGCGTACCCGCTGATGGATGGGCGTAAGGATGCTCGCCATACAATGCTTCGCTAAATGCGATGCTAGCAAGGCTGTTGGGATCTTGTTTTTGCTGCTGCAAGCCAACCAATAATCGTGCTTTATTACGTGCTAGGATGCTGTCGTCAAAAGCGGGTTCGCTGAGCATCTGAGTCATTAAATCAACGGCTGGAAGTAGATGCTTATCATCAGATAAGCTACGTAGCGACACAATAAACATGTCTTTATAAGCACTACTATTTAGATTGATGCCCAAGGTTTCAACAGCGCGAGTAAATTCATTTTCGTCTAAGCGTTTAGAGCCTTGTGTCAACATAGTGGCAGTCATATTAGCAATACCAAAGCCTGTATTACTAATACTGCCATCACGGGCGCTACCAGCGTTAAAACGCAAGTCGATATCGACAATCGGTAAGGCTGTTGTTTGTACAAAACGTACGGGAACGCCTACCTTGGTTTTGAACTGCTGAATCGTTGGGATGGTAACGGTTAACGGTTTATCATCGTCAAGGCTGGTTAGCTTTGATAATGCGGCAATCGGTGCGCTGGTATCCACTGTCGCAGAGCCACGATATTCTTCAGCACCTGTTGTGTTTGCTTGTGCTGTCATCGTCAACGTTGTTAGACCTAGCAAGATGCCAACACTAAGATGCGACAGTTTTTGCATGGTGGCGGTTGCTGATGGTATTGAGCTGTAAGATTTTTTTCTATTTTGCAACAAATCACTATTTTGAGTCATGGTTTTCTTCTTATAAATAAGGTCTTTATGATTGGCACTTGTATCGAATAAAGAGCTAACACGACACGATTATTTCTCTGTCGCTGCTTGGCTTTTAGGTGGGATGACATGCATCACTGTTAAATTATCCTTTACCAAATACTTTTTGCTAGCAGCTTGTATGTCAGTAATCGTCACGCTATCGAGTTTGGTGGGCAATTCAGCAAGCAGCGTATCGTCAAGACCGATAGACTGTAATGAGCCAATCATCTGCGCCTGACCTTCCATACTGTCTTGCGCATAGACGAGCCCTGTGACCGTATTGGTTTTGGCACGCTCGATTTCATCGGCGGCGATGGGATCGGTTTTGAGCTTTTCTATTTCAGCCATAATGGCTTGTTGTGCTTGCTCTAAGCTGACACCTTCACGTGGAGTCGCTTGTATTAAAAACAGTCCATCGCCACGATCTAGCAAGTCATATGAAGTGCCCACCGTGGTCAGTAGACCTTGCTCGCGTATCAATCGACTTTCAAGGCGGGCAGAGAGACCACCGTCTAATACATCTTGAGCAAGTGAGAGCGCATAAGCTTGTTTTTCATTAGCTGCGCCGGCGGTGACGAGACTGGGTACGTTATAACCCATTAATAATACTGGTACTTGTACGGCTTGCTCGGAGTCGACTTTCTGATAGCCACGGAAGCCTTTTTGACTGACGGCAGGACGTTTAGGTAGATCGCTTGGTGTTAGCTCACCAAAGTAACGTTTGACTTGAGCCAACACTTCTTGCGGTTTAACGTCGCCAACGACGACTAACGTTGCATTGTTTGGTGCGTACCATGTTTTATACCAGTCTTTTAAATCTGTAAGGGTAATGGATTCAAGCTCATCCATCGGACCAATGACGGATTCGCCTTTTGGACTATTCGGGAGCGCCAATAAGCGAAATGACTCATAAGCCTTGGCAAGTGGATTATCATCAGTGCGTTGGCGGCGCTCTTCCATGACCACTTGGTGCTCTTTGGTAAATTCCTGCTCATTGAACAGTAGGTTTTTCATACGATCCGCTTCTAGCTCTAATGCCAAAGGAAAACGGTTGGCAGGGAATAGCTCGTAATAGCCCGTATAGTCGTAGCTGGTAAACGCATTATTGACGCCGCCAAATTTAGCAATCAAGCGCTCATAGTCGTCGCTCGAAACGTTAGTAGTGCCTTTAAACATCATATGCTCAAGCAAATGCGAGATGCCCCCTTTATCCAGTGGCTCATCTGCTGACCCAACTCGATACCAGATTTGAGTCATTACCACAGGTGCGCGATGGTCTTCTTTTACCACTACCTTTAGACCGTTTTCTAATTGATATTCGTGTCGACCTGACATGTCCATGGTCAATGCTGATGAGGGCTGAAAGTCTTGACCTGATTTCGCGGTATTTAGCCCATCTTTACCCAAGGTATTTTGAATGACGGGCTTCTGAGCAGCCGACAAGGTGTTGGCGCTGATAGTACTGGTTTGGCAAGCAGCAAGAGTCGTTGCTATTGCTAAGGCACAGGCAAGACGTAGAGAGGCGGTAGGTAAGGGCAACGGTGATAAAGGCAGTGGCATGGTATATTCTACTTATATAAAATGGCAACTTGTAAATTGATCAGTGGTTAGATCACTCTCAATACTAGCGATAGATAGCAGGTTTTATAAAGATTTATGTGCCCCAACCATCACACTGGCTGTTGGCTTAAATTCTTGGGTGGTATTGCATCCTGTCGCAGATAGCACCAGTGTCGCTACTAATAAAGCTGCGCTGATGCTGATTGCTTTTTTACCGTACGTTTTGTCAGTATTAGATAGTAAAGGCATAGATAATTCCTAAAAATGAGGGTTGAGTAATCGATAGTGAAGTAATTGGTAAGCTTTGGAATAAGGCTTGCTCTACAATAAACTCTGGTAGAGTAGGCGAAGTTTAGCATGTGCAAGGTCAGATTTTTGTTGCCAAATCTTAAGCGAAACTTTCTAAAGGGATGGTGTGACTTGCCAGATTTGCAAAAATTGACGATAGGCTATGATGGTAAGGTCTGAGCACAACTCGAATTATGATAAACTAGGCTAAAAATTGACTGTCGTGGGTCATGACCCATGGCAAAAACATGACGATATACCGACCCATTTAAAATAATCAAATAACTGACCGTGATAACTTTTAGGGCAAGCTTATGAATAACTCCAATAATAGCAGTCGTGTAATCATTAATCTCGATGGCAATCTTGATGACCTAGATGACGATGATATTACCTTACCCAGTCTGCCTTCGCAATCTGTGCCCATTATCGATGAGAAAGAAGATGCAGGCTCTATCCAAGCGCCCAACGATAAAAGCATCGAAGATCAGCAAAAGACAGCACAATAAACAAAGATGTCTCAAGTGCTGATGCGGCACAAAACATTGCTTTGGGTGCGCCAATTGTGAGGACAGAAGAGCAAAGCACGTCTAAAAACGTCTCTGAAAGCTTTATAAGCGCTTCTTCAGCTGATAACGATAATAATAAAAATATTGATACTAAGCTTAGCACTATTTCTACTGCCCCAACCATGCCATTACAAGAGCAGCTTGGGGATAGCCCAAATGTCAGTCCTGCGAGTAGTGCGGTAAAAGCGACCACTCAACCAGAAATCGAATCTACAGAGCTGCAAGAAAACAAGAAAAAAGGCAGCTGGTTTAACCGCATGAAAACGGGGCTAAGTAAGTCGCGTAAAAATCTTGCCGAAGGTATGGTCAGTATTTTGATCGGTGGCAAAGAGATTGATGATGAGCTATTAGAAGAAGTTGAAGATCAGTTATTGGTTGCCGATATCGGTGTCAATGCGACCAATCGTATTATCAAAAGTCTGACCGAGCAGACAGACCGTGGCGATTTGATTTATGCGCATTCATTATATAAAGCGTTGCAAACTGAACTGGTTGATATTTTAACGCCAAAAGTTGCACCACTCATTATTGATACGAGTAAACAACCTTTTGTGATTTTAGTTGTGGGTGTCAACGGTGTCGGTAAAACCACGACAATTGGTAAACTTGCCAAGCGCTTACAAAGCGAAGGCAAATCCGTCATGTTGGCGGCTGGCGATACCTTCCGCGCTGCTGCCACTGAACAGCTGCAAATTTGGGGTGAGCGTAATAACATTCCAGTCGTCGCTCAAGGTCATGGCTCTGACAGCGCCTCTGTTATCTTTGATGCCATGCAGTCTGCCAAAGCAAAAAATATCGATGTATTAATCGCTGATACTGCTGGACGCTTGCAGAATAAAACCCATCTGATGGCTGAGCTTGAAAAAGTGGTACGCGTCATGCGTAAAGCGGATCCAAGTGCACCGCACGAAGGCATGATTGTACTCGATGCAGGTACTGGTCAAAATGCGATTAATCAAGTAGAACTCTTTAACAAAGTTGTACCATTAACCGGTATTACCATTACCAAACTAGATGGCACTGCAAAAGGTGGTGTGGTGTTCAATATTGCCGAAACGACGGATGTGCCGATTCGCTATATTGGTGTTGGTGAGTCGATTGATGATTTGCGTGCCTTTAGTCCAAAACAATTTGTCGCCGCCTTATTTGAGACCGATGATAAAGAGTAGCGCTCGATAGGTTGTCTTAGTCGATGAACGATTTTTGAAAATATCATCATTTGAAAGGAAGCATCATGATAGTCACCACAGCCGCTTTTGGAGCACACCAGCTAACGTTAATTGCGAGTGTCAATGAGCATAGTCGTCCTCAGCTGGTTGAAGTCAACTGGCTGCAAGCGGGTGACTCTTGGCGCAGCTCAAAATCTATTCCTAAACTTAAAAAGCATTATGGTATTGACGATCAGAGCTTTACGTTTATCAATGAGGACAGCCTAAGCGAAAATAAGCCTGCCCAAGCGCTACTCATAGAGACTATAGCGCAATTAAAATCGTATTTTAAAGGTGATCGTCAGGCATTCGATTTGCCATTAGATATAAGCTTAGGAACCAAGTTTCAGCAACGAGTTTGGCAAGCGTTACAAGATATTGGCTATGGCGAAACAATAAGCTATGCGACACTAGCACAAAATGTCGCTAGTCCCAAGGGGTTTCGCGCGGTTGCTAATGCTAATAGTAAAAACCCTTTTAGCATTATCGTTCCGTGTCATCGTGTCATTGCTAGCGATGGCAAGCTTGGTGGTTATACAGGCGGACTAGATAAGAAAACATACTTGCTAGCGCTTGAAGGTGTCACTTGCAAAACCTAGTAGGAGCGAAGCATTCGTCACATATTGCTAAACAAAAAAAGGCCAAACGTTTTAAACGTTTGGCTTTTTGATGTGTGAGACATAAAGGGTTGCGGGATAAAACTATTGCTCAAGTTGGGTCATTACCGCATCTGAGAAGTTTACATTGCTATAAACTTCTTGCACATCATCGATATCTTCTAACATATCAATCATCTTCATGACTTTTAGCGCATCATCGACATTGTCTATTTCAGCACTGGTAGACGGTGCCATGGTCACTTCAGCATTGTCAGAGACCAAACCTGCAGCATTAAGCGCATCTTTGACGTGACCGAAATTTTCCCATTCAGTGATGACGAGCAAGCTTTCACCATCATTCTCGATATCAAGCGCGCCTGCATCTAATGCCACTAGCATGACTTCATCTTCTAGGCTTGTATCATTAAAGATGATTTCACCGCGCTTATTAAATAGATAAGCGACCGAGCCAGTAGTACCTAGATTGCCTTCATTTTTGGTAAAGGCGTGGCGTACTTCACTGACTGTTCGGTTAAGATCGTCAGTCAAGGTTTCGACAAGTACTGCAACGCCGCCGATGCCATAGCCTTCATAGCTTACTTCGTCCATATTGTCATTGTCATCACCGCCTGTACCACGAGCTACTGCACGGTTGATGGTGTCTCGCGTCATATTGACAGATAGGGCTTTTTCAATGACAGCACGTAGGCGCGGATTCTTGTTAGGGTCAGGATCACCTTGCTTGGCAGCAGAGACAATTTCACGAATAATTTTAGTGAATACTTTACCTTTTACCGCATCCTGACGGGCTTTACGGTGTTTAATATTTGCCCATTTTGAATGGCCTGCCATATAACATCCTTAAGTTTTGCGTATTATTTATTGTGCTTAAAACAAATGTTTAGTAACAATCTTTTACTATGAGTGTGTCATGAATGAGCGTATTTATACATTTTAAGATTTTTCAATCTGCATGATGACACACCTCAGATCACCTGTTTCTATGATATAGCTTGCACTATCTCTTTGAAGTAACAGAGCTACCGACACGTTAACGATTTGTATTTTGTTGAGAGTGCTTTTTTGCTACACTGTGGCAACTTAGTGATTGTATTCACATGTGACCTGTGAGCAATATTATAAACCAATTTTATCTATTTTGACTAACTTGGCCTTATCCAGCGTATTTTAAATCATTGGTTGCCATCAAGCCATTGATTTTATATCGCTACTGACTCGATACTACTGACTATATGAAGCAACCGACGGCTGAAGCCATTACCCACCTGCGCAACCGCATTCATATTATTATTGAAGGCACAGATACCCGTTTGGGTAAACTTTTTGATATTGTATTATTGATTGCGATTTTGACCAGTGTGGCTGTGGTCATGCTTGACAGTGTGCTATACATGCGCCTGCAATATGGCACTATATTCTTTTATGCTGAATGGTTTTTTACCATTTTATTCACGATAGAGTATGCGCTCAGGTTGTTTTCAGCACCCAACCGCGTGCGTTACGTCTTTAGTTTTTTTGGGGTAGTTGATTTATTGTCTGTGCTACCAAGTTACCTAAGCCTTATGTTTGTGGGGGTACAGTATCTATTAGTGATACGGGTTTTGCGTATTTTACGTGTGTTTCGCGTTCTCAAGCTCGAAGCCTATATGCAACAAGCGGGATTTTTGGCCTCGGCGCTTAAAACCAGTCAGCAAAAAATCACGGTATTCTTTTTGTCGCTGGTATTATTGGTCACGATTTTCGGCTCGATTATTTACGTGGTAGAAGGTCCTGAAAATGGCTTTACCAGTATTCCACTGTCTATCTACTGGGCAGTCGTCACCATGACCACGGTCGGTTACGGTGATATGTCACCCAAAACACCGCTAGGTCAAGCGATTGCGAGCATGGTCATGATTACGGGTTATTCGATAATTGCAGTGCCAACGGGGATTTTTACTTCTGAGCTGGCACGTAATATGCGTCCGCAACTCAATCCCGTCACCTGTCCTAATTGTGGCAAGTTCGGTCATGCCATTGCAGCAGAATTCTGTGATCGTTGTGGACACGCTTTGCATATTTAGCCGTGTTTGTGCGTTGTCTGCTTTCGTAAATGTTTATATTTTATATCGTTATATATCAATGTATTCACTAACGAGTGGTGATAAGTCAATCTCAACACCGAGGTTGACCAAGTTCCAGTATTGTCCTGACACTGTGCGATCTAGCATCATGGTGGTTGCAGAAGGTTGGAATTGACCAAAGTACTTCAACGACGTCCGCATTTGAGCAATGACTTCGTGATGAACCTGACTTTGACCAAAATCAAAAGCGCCTTGTTGATAAGGTTGAATAGACAGAGGCTTTAGCCCAATGGATAGCCATTTTTCATAAAACTCTCCAGGGATATTTTTATCGTCATCACGGCGAATATCAAGAGCGATGAGGTCCTGCTCAAGGGCAGTCACATCTCCTTTAATGGCATGCTTGGCAAAACGGCGGAACAATTGAACTTCGCTGTCACTATAGCTACGAATGCCGCCAAAATCATAAGCCACCACACTGCCATCTTTGCGAAAGGCAAAGTTGCCGGGATGTGGGTCACAGTGCATACGGTATAAGCCAAATAGTTGTCCTGCGGTAAAGTGGAACAGGCGCTTGGCTATGTGTTGTTTGATGTCATTGTCCCAAGTCGCCGCGACGGTTAGGGTTTCTCCCATCTCTTCTGTTAAGGTTAAAATCCGTTTAGAAGAGTGGCTGCTAATGACTTTAGGAATAATAAGACCTTTGTCTTCTGCATGAAATGCGCCAAACACTCGCAAGTTATGCGCTTCTTTAATATAGTCCAATTCATCATGTAAACTTTGGCGAATCTCGTTGAACAGTTGCTCTTGCAACTGTTTGCTCATATTGAGCACACCCGCGATTTTCAGTGCCATGCGTACTTGTTTGAGATCACTATCACAGTTTTCATCGACATCAGGATATTGAACTTTAACCACCACTTTTTGACCAGATGGCAAAACGGCTTTATGCACTTGACCGATGGAAGCCGCCGCAAACGGTGTTTCTTCAAATTCGCTAAATAATTCTGTAACAGGCGCTTTAAGCTCGCGCTCAATTTGTGCACGTATCTGTGCATACGGCATGGGCGGCGCATCTTTTTGCAGCTTTTCTAATGCTGTCGCCACTTCTGGTGGGAACACGTCTTTATATTGCGAGGCAATTTGCCCGACTTTCATCACCGCGCCTTTCATTTCACCCAACGTTTCGGCTATCTGAATGCCCACATCTTGCATCAGCTCTGAGCGTGCTTGCAAACGTTTTTCTTCGTCACTTGAGAGGTGCTTAAATGAGTTTTTAGCTGCTTTGCCGGCAATGCTTGCTGTCATGCCAGCCAATTTCATAAAGCGCTTTCCAGACGATTTTGCCATTCATATCACCATATAGTGGGTTGTTTGCTCAGCCATAATTTTAGTATTTTAGTCAAACAATTGCTGTTTAACTCGTGTGCTATTGATAAAGCATAGTTATACAATTCATGATTTTCGGTTATCAGGATTAACCATTAGTCGCTGATTGTGACAGAGTAGAGGCTATCAAGCCAGTAGGACAATGCCATTTGATAACCCAGATGCCCCAAACCACAAATAACACCGACGGCGACATCGCTTATATAAGAATGATGGCGAAAAGGTTCGCGCGCGTGCACATTGGATAAGTGCACCTCGATAAACGGTTTTTGTGTGGCCAAGAGCGCATCACGTAATGCAACCGAGGTATGAGTAAAGGCGGCGGGGTTAATGATAATGGCATCTACTTGGAGGGCGGTATCCGCCAAAAGTCCATGATATTGAATGTCATCTATCAGTTTACCTTCATGATTGGATTGTATACATATCAATTCAATACCGTGCTGAGCTGCGCGTGCGATCAGACGTTCCTCGATATCTGCTAGTGTCGTATGACCATAAATTTCAGGTTCGCGCTTACCCAATAAATTCAAATTGACCCCATTGACGAGCAATAACTTATGAGTGAGTGTTTTATCGGCATTTTTCTTTGAAGGCGTGACGGTTGGTATAGACTGAGAAGGAGAGGTCATAATGGTCTCTATAACGATGAAACGAGGTTGAGGATTTATTATTTGTTATAAGGTTTAGATACTGTATAAGCATGAAATGGCATAAGCGTAAAATTGCACAGTTTAATCAAACCTTTCTCTTTATGATAACAGCTTGATGACGAGGTTATAAAAAAATTACATGAAAAATAAAGCTAAAGCCAAAAAATCATGTTAAAAGTCTTTATGTTGCTAAAAACCCGTGCTATGATATTTTTTATGCAATAATTATTGCAATTTTGTTGCTACTGCCGAAGTAGAGCAATCAGTAAGGCAGTCGTTATGTTTGTAAATACTCACTGTGTTGCTACATACCATTATTTGCTATAGATGCGGTATGTAGGTGATAGTAGTGAGGATAGTACTCTTAAGTCTTTGATTTCATCATCTTAGATCCCGTTTATATGCAATGTTGCAAAGGAATTTGGGGCTAAGCGGACTTTTTTAGGAAGCAATATTATGTCAGCTCGTGAGCAAGGTATCGTTAAGTGGTTTAATGACTCAAAAGGCTTTGGCTTCATTCAACGTGACAGCGGAGAAGATATTTTTGTCCATTTCCGCGCGATTCAAGGTGATGGCTATCGTTCTCTAAAAGATGGCGAAAAGGTCGAATTCAGCGTGGTAGAAGGTGATAAAGGCCTTCAAGCTGAAGAAGTCAGAAAAGTAGAAGAGTAATCTATCCAGTCATTAGAGCGGTTTAGCTATAATGTCTGTAGACACTACTGATATACTACTGAGTCAAGCCCGTTTTATCTTACCCATGTTGAGTCAAAATCAGCATGTTTGGTGGGATTAGGCGTTAGGCTTGGCTTTTTTTATGCCCGTATCTCAGTCAGCTATATATAGATTTCATATTGTTGCTGCTTAATTTAGATAGCAATATAACGGGTTATCATGAGCCTATTTATCATGAGTCTACTTATTATTAGTAATGAACAAGTGATTAATTTAAAAGGATATTTTTTTGAGTAATTTTACCACGTTTACTGATTTGCCACTTTCAGCACCGACCTTACGTGCCGTAAGCGATCTAGGTTTTACGGCATTAACGCCCATTCAAGCACAAATATTACCGCATACGTTGGCAAATCAAGATGCTATTGGACAGGCGCAGACGGGTACTGGTAAGACGGCAACCTTTCTATTGACTATTATGGAGGCATTACTCAAGCGTCCTTTTACTAATGATGAAGAGCGTTATTTGGGTGAGCCACGTGCCGTTGTTATGGCGCCCACTCGCGAGCTTGCTCAGCAGATATTTGATGATTGTATCGCTTTGACCAAATATACTTCGCTACACAGTGTTTGTATCATGGGTGGCACCAATTATGAGACTCAGCAGCATGAGCTTGAGCGTCAATACGTTGATATTTTGGTCGCGACACCTGGTCGTCTAATTGATCTTGCCAATAAAGGCATGGTCTATTTAGATCGAGTGGAAGTACTGGTGTTAGATGAAGCAGATCGCATGCTGGATATGGGTTTTATCCCTGACATCAAGCGTTTGGTCGGTCGGATGCCAGCCAATACAGACCGTCAAAGCTTACTGTTTTCTGCCACCTTTAACCAAGATGTGATGAATCTAGCCTATCGCTGGTTGCATGAGCCGCAGTTTGTTGAAATCGAGCCAGAACATGAAACCAGTGAGTTAGTCGATCAGCACTTTTACTTACTGACAGAAGATCAAAAATTAGAAGCGTTGCAGCGTATCATCAGTGATACGGCAGTGGATAAAGTAATTGTCTTTGCCAATCGTAAAGACCAAGTCAAGCGTCTCTATCATAAGCTGCGTCAAGCGCATAAAATTGTGATGTTGTCAGGCGATGTCATTCAACAAAAACGCGAAAAGTATTTACAGCGTTTTAAAGATGGTCATGCTTCTATCTTGGTGGCAACTGATGTCGCAGGACGCGGTATCCATGTCGATGATGTTAGCCACGTGGTTAATTATACTTTGCCTGATCAGCCAGATGATTACGTGCATCGTATTGGTCGTACGGGTCGTGCTGGACAGACAGGCATCAGCATTAGTTTTGTGAGTGAAGATGATGCTTTTAATATTCCCGCGCTAGAGAAGCACTTAGATACTAAGTTTACCCTTGAGCAGTGGCAAGAATAGTGATTTATAAGCCGTCAGTTCTACTATAGTGTAAAGCTGTCGGAATCATAAAAGCCCTCAACGTCATGATTGATGTTAAGGGCTTTTTTATATGGCAGATTTTGATTTTAAATGATTTTAGATTTTAATAATATCTATTATCGATGATTCTATTGAGCCTGTTCCATCATTTCAGAATGTTCATCGTGGTTCATGTTGATCGCGCCATCACTCATATCATGCATACTATGATCCATACCTTGGGGAGTTGTGCTGTTATCAGTTGGCATCATATGATGGCTGCTGTGATCCATATTTGTATCCATCGGCATATCCATCATTTGTGAATCGCTCATTTGCATATGATCGCCTTGCATGGTGGACATATCATGCCCACCATGCATGCTAGACATTGCTATAGGGACAAACACAACGGCTAAGCCAGATAATACCGTGACAGCACCATTAAGCTGTCTCAAGCGAAAACGTCCAATCTTGTCACGTAACCAGCCAACGGTTTCGTGCGTGGCGACTAGCATCGGTACGGTTCCTAAGCCAAACACAAACATGAGTGCTGCACCGCTTAGTGGATTGTGAGCGACCACTGCAAGTAATAATGCACCATAAACCAATCCGCAAGGCAAAAATCCCCAAAGCAGTCCAGCCGTTAATGCTCGCGGAAAGGTATTGAGTGGAAATACTTTTTGACGAAGTGGGCTGAGATATTGCCAAAATCGCATACCAAAACGCTCAAGATTTTTTAAAAATGGTGCGCCAAGCATGGTCACGCCGACGAACACTAACACCAAGCCTAGCAAGATACGTGGCGTACTATTACCTTTCATTAAGGGTTCTAGCACAGTGGTGCCAATCAGGCCTGCCATCAAACCCAAAAATGCGTAACTGGTTAAACGACCTAAATGGTAAGTTGCCACAAGAGCACGGCGCTTGGTAGGGCTGACGTCTTTCATCGATAGCCCAAATGCTGTCACCAGACCGCCACACATGCCTAAGCAATGCGGTGAACCAAAAAATCCCATCAGTAGTGCCGCAACAAGTAAAGCGGTGGTCATGGGGCGATTCTCCTAAAAAATGAAAAGCAAACCTACGCATACAATCGGCATTTAACCAACACTTAACAGTAGGCTGCGCAGATAGTCCAAGCCTTGATAAGTGGTTACGGCATCCACCTCGTTCAATGTACTAAGTCGTACTATTTGCGCTCGGTTGCCATATATTACACTTTAAATAGCTTCTACTATAGATAAGGTGGCTCAATGCTAGCTTTTTGGCTGTTTATCAAGGTCAGCATGATCAATTGACTCTATATCAATATGGCTCACCTTATCATCAGCGACTATATCAGTCACTGTGGTATCGTCATTCTGCGAAATAGGCGCTGAGTAATCATGAGCCTGTATGGTCTGCCGTCGCTCTTGGCGATCATCCAATATGATGCGCTGTGATGCATTGTCCAAATCTTCAAACTGGTATGATTTGACCGCATAGCGTACCGCCCAAATGGCAACCACAAACAGCATGAGACTTAATGGAATTAACAAAAATATACTGAGCATGGTAACTCTCTTAAATAGCATTTTCTTTTATTATTATACACTCATCACAAGTATAGTGGATGACCGGTAGTGATTAGGGTAAGTTCTCAAAAGATATTGAACTGGCTACCTGCTGGTATTGAACTTTATTCGTCAGGTTTTTTTGCTGCGTTACCTCTAGGGGTTAACAGCTGCTGTGAGGTCACGTCGTTGGCATGACGACAATTCATTTGAGGACGTATCACATCGCGTAAATAAGCAGCAACCTCATAAACAGCGCGTCGAGAATGACTTAAGTTTTGCGCAGGTTTCATCCAGTCACGGCTCACTGGTAAAGGGGCGCTAAGTGGTGTGCTATTGATACCGTTTAAGGCAAACTGTCTACGAGCACGTGCCATATGGTAGCTGTCAGTAATGAGATACACATGATGCAGTGGAATACGTTTGGCGGTAAAACGCGCATTTTCGCAGGTATTCATACTGGCATTTTCACTTATCAGCCCATCAATACCATGCTCAATGAGCCATTGACCAAGCCACGGCGCTTCAGCACCGCTTAGTACAATAGGTAGGGGTAAGTCGTGATAAGCGCTGGCAGCGGTACGGGCACGGTTGAGGCTGTAGCTATTAAGAATAATCTGATTGTCATGATCGTTGGTTAGTCCGCCGCCTAACACCACATAAGCGGTAGGCGGTGAACTCAAGGCAGCAGAGGGTAAACTGGGCAATGGCAAAAGCGTAAATAGATAAACAATCGCTTGGGAGAACAGCGGCGTGAATAGGCTGATGAGTACTAAAATAACAGTCGTTGAACCAAGTAAAAAGGTAATATTAATAATGCGAAATAGCTTTATCATACGCTCAGCTGAACGCAGGTAATAACGCCATAGTCGCTTAGATAATAGCCGCTTAGACCACATGCTCATCATACCCAATAGAGCCGTCAGTATTTACCCAAACTGGCTCACGCGCTAACTGAATCGCAAATTTTTCATAAACCGTATCGACGATATGTCGTTGGGCATCGGCTACGCTATGCCTGATGCCATGGTAAAGGTTGCGGCAGGCT
>NZ_CAJGYX010000002.1:0-777196 GCF_904845955.1 Psychrobacter cibarius | reverse complement strand
CGGCAACCGTACCGATGATGTAATAGGTGCTATCAACATTAGTAACCCAATCACGCATCGCTTCGTTCATGGCGTCTTTCAGTGTCCGTGAACCTGAAGTCACTGGCACAACCGTTGCACCGAGCAAACGCATACGATAGACGTTCATCTTTTGACGTTCAACATCGTCCGCGCCCATATAAACGATACACTCAAGCCCTAAACGCGCAGCAATTGTCGCCGTCGCGACACCATGTTGCCCTGCACCAGTCTCAGCGATGATACGTTTTTTACCACTCATCTTCGCAAGTAGCGCTTGTCCAATGGTGTTATTCACTTTATGTGCGCCAGTATGGTTTAAGTCTTCACGTTTAAAATAAATCTGCGCACCGCCTATCTCATCGCTCAATCGCTTAGCATGATATAAAGGCGTTGGGCGGCCGACATAGTTGACCAAATCATTGTGATATTCTTCCCAAAATGCAGGGTCTTTTTTTACTGTGTTATATAACGCTTCTAGCTCTTCTAGTGCTGCCATCAAGGTTTCAGAGACAAAGCGACCGCCATGCACGCCGAAATGTCCACGGGCATCAGGATATTGATTGAAATCTTGCACGCTTTCTGGATTGGTGAAGGTATTGATAGCTTTAGCAGTGGTAGATACATCTTTGCTCGCGACATGACTCATGATAATTCCTACTATAATAAGTGGTATTTTTTAAGATAAATAAGGGGGAAATTTTTCCAAGTAATTAGCTATTTAACGGATAAAAATTCACGGATAAAAAACTAGTTACTGATATTCGAAGGTTCGCCAAGCGTCTCATTTTACCATCGGTCGCGTTTTACCGCTTTCATAAAGGCACGCATTTTGGCAGCGTCTTTTTTGCCTTTGTCAGACTCAATCCCACCGCTGACATCGACCGCATAAATAGGCAAATCTAAAGTGGCAGCGACATTATCGGAATCCAGTCCGCCCGCTAAAATAATAGGTAGCGAGCTGTCTTGCGGTAGCAGACTCCAATCAAAACGTGCCCCTGTGCCGCCATATTTATGGGGATGGTAAGCATCCAATAAGATACTGTTCGCGCCAGCGGCAGCAAACTCATTAATCTCGGCACTTACGCTAGCGGCAGTGTGTTGGTCAGCATTGATACGCAGCGCTTTTATCCAGCGTTTATTGACCGCACTGGCCAGCTGCGCACATTGCTCCGGTGTTTCATCACCATGGAATTGAATGATATCAAAAGCGACCTGATTCGCTAATTCTATCAGCTCTGCGCGCGGCATATTCACCACTAGAGCCACTATACTTATAAAAGCTGGCAAAGACGCACTTAACGATTGCGCCTGCTCGATAGTGACAGCGCGTGGACTGGGCGGATAAAATACCAAGCCAACCGCATCAACACCCAACTGGGCGGCAATTTTAATATCATTAGGCTGGGTAAATCCGCAAAACTTAACGTGCATGATGTGACCTTAGATATAACACTCAGTACGACATTATTAGACTGTCTTCGTTACATTGACGGAAGGTAAACGTCAATTGCCAACGCTAAAGCGTAAATATGAGGATTTGTTAATTGAATGGTAAATCCATTGCATCCAAAAACTTATCCTAGCATACTTTTATTACCAGTTTTGTTTATGATTGCGATTGATTAATAGAGGGATAGTTGAATGTCTAAAACGGCGGCGGAAACGTCTCATAACACCGATAGCACAGATAACACCGAAACAAGCAACGTCAACAATAGTGACGATGCCACTAGCGTAAACCCAGCGCATTACCTAATGTGGTTTCGTCGCGACCTGCGAGTTCATGATAATACCGCGCTAGCTGCGCTTTGCGAGCAGGCAAATGCGGATAACGCCTCAGTAAGCGCTGTTTACTTCGTGACGCCTGAACAATGGCAAGCACATGACATGTCGCTGACACAGCTCGACCATATCGCTCGCACTTTGCCTATCCTAGCCAAATCCCTGCAAACACAATTAAATATCCACTTAACAGTACAGCTCTGTCCAAGCTTTACTGACTGTGTTGAGGCGATGCTAGATATCTGTAGCGCGAACCAGATCAGCACTGTGATGGCAAATCACGAGTACGAAGGCAATGAGATTAAGCGTGATGAGCAATTAACCAAAAAGCTTGCAAACAACGATATAGAATTTATCCGCTGGCATGATCAATGTATCTTGCCACCACAAACCATCACTACGAACGATGACAGCATGTATCAGGTGTTTACTCCATTTTATAAAAAATGGCGGCATACCTTGGATATCAGCACCATACAAATGCATGAGGCATCCGCCATAAATGGCAACACTAAAGTCAAACTAGAAGTCTCGAACGCCAGTGCTACTATCGAAGATATAGAAAGAGTAAGTAAAGAAGTAGTCGAAGATTATCAAAAGGCACTGCAAAATGCTGGTTTATTAGAGCCCATGGATAGAGACGTACAGCTTGAGCACGCTCGGGCAGCCTACCCTGCTGGCGAAGCGGCGGCGTGCCAGCGTTTAGAGGACTTCATCGCTGAGGATATTGATAATTATGATGTGAGCCGTGATGTACCCAGTTTAAATGCCACCAGTCAGCTATCTGCCTACCTGACTATTGGCGCAATCAGCCCCAGACTTTGCTACTTACAAGCTACCCTACAATTAAGCAAAGCACTGGGAGAATTACATGAGAATGACGGTGACGGTGACGCCTTAGATAGCGAGGATAGCTTTGACAACACTGATAATAACGACATTAACCGCTGGATAAGCGAGCTGGCTTGGCGTGACTTTTATCGTCACGTTTTAGACTATAAGCCCGAGCTGATTCGCCATCAAGCTTATAAACATGAGACTGATGTCAAAATTAACTGGTCACATAATCAAGACGATTTTGAGGCATGGTGCATAGGTAAAACTGGCGTGCCGTTAGTCGATGCGGCAATGCGCTGCCTGAATGCGACGGGCTTTATGCACAATCGCTTGCGAATGGTCACGGCGATGTTTTTGACCAAGGATTTATTGATTGATTGGCGATTAGGTGAGCGTTATTTTATGCAGCAGCTCATAGATGGTGACTTTGCGTCCAATAATGGGGGTTGGCAATGGAGCGCGTCGACTGGCACCGACTCTGCACCTTACTTTCGCATTATGAACCCTTTTAGCCAAGCCAAAACCCACGATACCGATGGCGAATTTATCAAGACGTGGCTGCCTGAGCTAAAAGCCATTCCTACCACCATCTTGCATAGCGAGGATAAAATGCGTCAAGCACTAGCAAAGGGCGGTAAATTTGCTGACATTGATTACCCATTACCGATGGTCGAACATAAAGCGGCTCGCCAATTAGCGATTGCTGAATTTAAAAAATAGCGACGCATTATATCAACACTAAAACCTCAATTTACTAAGAGTTTCAGCTATGGCATCTTACTCACATTATCTACCCTTACTAGGGCGTGCCCTCATTTTAAAAATGGTGATAAAAATGAGATAAATTACCGTCAAACAAGGAAAGTAGCGCACATAATATCGAGATATTAAGAAGCTATTTGACGATGTTTGGCAAAATTTAGCTATTTTTAGCCCATTTAGAAAGTAATCGATTGAATTGAGGACACGCCCTAATATCAGCTGGCTGCTTATAATATACGGGTTTGGATAACATAAAGAGCATAGGCTAATAAAGTGAAGCTTATAATTAATAACACCCATGTCGCAAAAGAAAGCGATTCTTTCGTTTTAGGACGCTTATTAAGCTGACGTTCAGGCTTAGAAGACGGTTTATTATTAAGAGTTGTCATATACGCCACCTTTTATATAGGGTTATATTACCAACGAAATTCATAAGTTACTTATGAATAATAGATAAGCTCTACTATACAATATAAATGGCGTTACTTTAAGTGTTTCCAATTAATAAGCTAACGTATGATTATCTAGTCTATGGCTCTAATAAAATTATGTATGCATTATTTTACTGGCATCTGGCACGCGCCTGCACCTTGAGTCGTTACCGTCACAACTGCGCCAGTTAACGAAAATAGCTGTTGCAGTTGGGTTTGCGCATTTTCTAGTGCCATATTCATGACATCACCACGACAAGCGCGTTCGAGCACTTCTTTTTTTGCCATACTTTGCGCTTGTTGCAAGATTTTTGGATCGACTTGCATCATGCCAAAAGCACCCGTCTGCCAATCATAAATCTCGATATCGTCTAGATAAACTGAAAATATCTCTGATGGTGGGATGGTAATATTGATTTGCGGCATCACTGAGACTGGCGTATTGGCACCCGCTTCTTGTACCTCATCGACGTTAATTTCAGGCTGCACCACCTGTACCATCTCAGGGGTAAGTGCACTTAAATCAATCCCCGCCTCCACTCGTCCGCGCGCGATAAACAAACCCTTTTGCTCGTCTTGCCACAGCTTCATCCAACTGCCAGGACGTTGACTGGTAATGACTGTATCGACACTGAACGCCACCGTTTCCAAACGATTCAATTTTTGAATTTGTGTGACCACGCCTTCACGAGTAATGGTTTCTATCGGCTCTTCCTTGGTTATATTCTGCACACTATAAATAGCAAAAACGATAGCTGCTAAACCGATGAGCAATATTATCCACGACATCATCGCAATGGGTTTTTTCGCTTGTGAGTTAGTCGCATCATTATTAACAGGAGATCGATTGTCAGGATTATTCATATAAACACCCTCAGAGTTTTATCATTTATTTTTATTAAACGTATAACAAATAACTGTCTAAATGATAAATGCTACTTTTGAGCAGCAACTTCAAGTAATAACTACCAATACGCTACATAATGACTAGCGCTACCATTTACTATAAATACCCTAAAAACTGGTAAATAATCGAGTTGTAGTGACCTCATTTGCTCGTTTAAGTCACGTTTAAGTCACGTTCTGTCTGAAAAAACAAAAAGTCATTGCGTCTTAGGCTAACTTTACCTAACATAGTCAGATTGTATAAGCAAAATGTTGGCGTACATCTATTTTTCTGGTCTTTATGCGTAAAGTATGACGCTGCCAACATCAACGTTTTAATACAAAATGAAAAGTTCCAGCCTTTTTGTAAGGCGTTTTATGAACGCACTTTCTATTCATGTACTGTTTGTCGCAGTACTTTTTAGCTAGGCATGTCCTAGACTATTACCAAGTGATACAAAGGTAAGCTTGCGTCGGCCATCAAAGCACACGCTCAATATCCTACTATTTCTTATTTATTTTATCGTTGATAAGGTTACGCTTTATTTATGAAAGCCAGTCAATTTTTATTTGCCACTCTAAAAGAAACCCCAAGTGATGCCGATATCGCCTCAAGCCAATTGATGGTGCGTGCCGGTCTTATCCGAAAGATTGCTTCTGGGTTATATATTTGGTTGCCCATGGGGCTGCGTATCTTGCAAAAAGTCGAACGTATTGTTCGTGAAGAGATGCAAGAAGTTGGTGCACAAGAAGTGCTCATGCCGATGACCCAGCCTGCCGAGCTTTGGCAAACGACCGGACGCTTTAACGATTACGGTCCTGAGCTGTTGCGCTTCAAAGACCGTCATGATCGCGATTTTGTATTAGGTCCGACACATGAAGAAGTCATCACCAATCTGGCGCAAGGCGAGCTGCGTAGTTATAAACAATTACCAATCACCTTTTTCCAAATTCAGAACAAATTCCGTGATGAGATTCGTCCACGTTTCGGTGTGATGCGCGCACGCGAATTTACCATGAAAGACGCCTACTCGTTCCACGTTGACCAAGCCTCATTGGCCAAGACTTACCATGATATGTATGACGCTTACACGCGTATCTTTACCCGTTTGGGCTTAGATTTCCGTGCAGTACAAGCGGATACTGGTTCTATTGGTGGTTTTGCTTCACATGAATTTCATGTCTTGGCAGACAGCGGCGAAGATGATATTGCCTTCTCTGATTCTTCTGATTATGCAGCCAACGTTGAGCTTGCCGAATCAGTGAGCACCGCTGAGCGTCAGCCACCGAAAATGGAACGCGAAGACGTCCTGACGGAAAATATGACCAGCTGTAAAATGGTTGCTGAACATTTAGGCTTACCATTAGAAACGACGGTCAAAACGTTAATCGTCCATGGTCATACCGAAAATGATGAGCCACAGCTTATCGCTATCGTATTACGCGGTGATCATCAGCTAAATACGATCAAAGCTGAGAAAATCGAAGAGGCCAATGTGCCGCTGACAATGGCTTCTGATGAAGAGCTGAAAGCTGCTGGTCTGCATAAAGGCTATATTGGCGTTAATTTGGATATGCCTGTCTTCGTTGATCGTTCGGCAGCAACTTTGTCAGACTTTGTGTGCGGTGCCAATGAAGTCAATAAACACACCACTGGTATGAACTGGGCGCGTGATGCGAGCATTACTCGTGTCGTTGATGTACGCAATGTGCAGGAAGGCGACCCTTCTCCTGATGGTAAAGGCAGCCTAAAAATCAAACGTGGTATCGAGGTCGGTCATATCTTCCAGTTGGGTGATAAGTACTCGCAAGCGTTAAATGCTACCGTATCTGGTGAAGATGGTAAGCCTGTGACCCTAATGATGGGCTGCTACGGTATTGGTGTGAGCTGTATCATTGCCGCTGCTATCGAACAGAACAACGACGAAAACGGTATCATGTGGCCACAAACGCCAACGGTTAATGATTCAATCGCTCCTTTTGAAGTCGCTATCATCCCGATGAAGTCAAAAGAAGAGACCGTCATGCAGACAGCGACGGCACTATATGAAGAGTTAAAAGCACAAGGCATCAATGTGCTTCTTGATGATCGTAACGAGCGTCCAGGTGTTAAGTTTGCTGATCTAGAATTGATTGGTATTCCACATCGTATCGTGGTTTCAGACCGTAACTTGGCTGAAGGCAAGTACGAATACGTCAATCGCCGTGAGACAGAAAAGCAAATGCTAAGCCGTGAAGAAGTCATTGCAATAGTAAGCGGCAAATAGTTTTACTCGTTAAAACTGTGCCATAAAAAGCGCCTGTCTCATTAAATGAGATAGGCGCTTTTTCGCGTGTAATATAGCTAAAAAAAACTACTTAATATTATATCTTTTAGCAATGACCTTACTGCGTTTCTGTGTCTCATTAGCGGTGCAAACATTAGCGCTAATCTGGGCGTATACCACAGAATTATTCATTGGACCGTCATATTCAAAGTCACACTTATCATTACGATCCTTTAACCATATACGCTGTTCTTTATCCAAGCGCTGTTGTTGTGTCGTATTCAAAGTACGATAAGCACTCATATAAATTTTATTAAGGCGATTTTTTTCGACTACAATCGCATCGTTACCACAATCATAAGCCACTTCCATATAAGCATTTTCACAGTTATATTGATTTTCAATAAACTCCGCTTGTGCCGATTGCATGAGAGAAATAGACAAAGCAGCTGCCGCTAGCACCGTCAAAAAACCAGTGGCACCTTTCATATATACCTCCGAGTCAAAGCAAAATAACATCTACCTATATGAGTATATAAACGCATTTGATGAGTATGAGCAAGCACCAAATCTACTGGCGAATCAAACGACTTGGTTTAGGTAGCAAGGTTATATCACTCACACGGCAAGGGTTGATATCGATACCGCCTCGGCGTGTATACCAAGCGCGAACCATCAGCTCACTTGGCTCATAATATCGACTCAGATCAGCAAATATCTGCTCGACACATTGCTCATGAAAACCATTGTGCTGACGGAAACTTAAAATATAACGCAGTATATTAGCCGTATTAATGAGCTTATCCGTCATAATCGATACTGCCAACGTTCCCCAATCTGGTTGATTGGTCACCGGACAGTTACTACGCAGCAAATTAGAATAAAAAGTATAAGGCTCAGTGCCAGTATTCTCTAAAATAGAGCTACTGTTTAAATCTTTATCAATACTTAGCAATGACGCATCAGGATGCTCACACAGTGCGACTTTTTCGCTAGTATTAGCAAGCGCGTCATCAATACAAACACCCTCAGGTTGAGCCACCAATAACCCTGTTGTCTTATTATGCAGGTCGTCATTTAAGCCAAACAACTCAACTTGCACGTCTGCTTGTACACAGGCTGATAAATCTTTAGCAATCAGCGCTTGCACATCATTCCAACTAGCGAATTCAGTAAAGTTGATACTGTTTAGATAGAGCTTAAGTGACTTTGACTCAACGATAAATGGCGAGCTGGCTGGAATACCAAAGCGTGCTATCGCAACCTGCGAGATACCCTGTTGATTTAACCAAGACATCTCAAATGCCTGCCACCAATCGATGCCAACCATTAACTTATCGTCTTGCCAGCCAATGACATCGCGACCCATACTGCGAGCGATAGGATACAAGGTCTCTGGACTATACTCGGTTGGATAGTCAGTTGTTTGCTCACCCAAGATACCGTGAATACTCATAAGTTACTTACCTTTCATGCTTAAATATAATGAAATAAAAACCAGTCATTTTACAGCAATGGGCTATTTTATGGGAATCATTTGCCACTCTGATGAACTAGCATTTTTGACCAAGCTAAAACGTACTCGATAGCCTGTATCATCGGTTTCATTGATAAGATAATAAAAATCGATTAAAACACTATTCTTACTTCGCCATTCAATATCTACATTTTCAAAACTATGTCTCTGGTCTCGATTTTGATAAGAATCCAAATGCGCTTTTAATTCGCTGGGGTCACTCTCGTAAACAATCTGATAGTCGCCCTCCTTCTGCTTTTGCCAAATCGTAATATTTTCTTCATCTATATAACGCTCTACTGTAGTAATACGTTCTTTGTTGGGTGATACACTTAAATCGATACCATCAAATTCTTGACTAAATCCAGTTTTGAGATTAACAAGTACAGTACTTTCTATTTCGGGAAAACTTCTCAACAAGTACAGCAGTTGTCTCTTTTCGTCATAATCATATAGTGAAAAATAAGAGTGAGATTGGCCGTCAGGAGCAAACAGCTCATCACGAAAAACTAGCGGTAAGCTTCGACTGGTTACTTGGATATATATCGTATCTTTTTCTCTCGAAACACGGTTGCCCAATCCCCACTTTTTGCTAAGCTTGTTATCATGTTTCTCTAAGCTTGTCTCAAGGCATTTCCTATAAAAGACCAGACTATCGTATTCACACTTATCATCAAAGTAATTTGAGTTTCTGGTTGGGTCTAGTACTTTCCAAACATAGTCATCCATCGTCGCTTTGGGCAGGTCTGCTTGTGCTGGCATTGACAGCATTAGCAGTATTGCACTCGTCATACAGATGCGAATTTCAGTGGCTACTGATAGAGTTATTTGCATATGAGAGCTAGACCTTTTTATTGTTTTTTAATCGTTGGTATTAACATCAGGTAAAACTCTCTGCCATTTACCCTCTTTATTATCAGCCGCATAAATATAGCGCACGCGAAATGCTACCGTGTCAGTGGGATTGACTCTGTAATAAAAATCAACGTTAACTTTATTATTGCTTGTCCAACTGATATCTCGCGCTTCGTACACCTCATGTTTTTTGTCATTATCATAATCTTGTTCATATAATTCATTACTAGCAAATATCGTTGCATAGCGTCCGTCATTGTCAGCTTTTTGACGCTCCCATATTATGATATCTCTGGTCACACCTTGCCTACCATTAAACCCTACCACTTGATTCATATCGCTAGAAAACTTAAGATTGGTCGCATACAGCTCTTGCCAGCGCCCTGTGTTTAAATCGACAATGACAGTCGCTTGAGTCTCATACATCGTACGTAGTAACTGCAACAGATGATGTGATTTATCATAATCCTGCAATTGATAATGAGCCCTATACTCTTCTTCAAACGGTTCAAGATAATCCTTAAATACCAATGGTTGCTTATGGTTGGGTGTATTAATATAAATGGTATCTTTTTCTCGAACGACTCTGTCACTCAAGCCCCACTCTCGGCTTTGTGCATTATCAGCTTGGGCTAACGATTCAAAAATACAGTTTTCATAATCTGTAAATGTTTGATATTCAGTATGATCGTATCGACAGCTGTCTTCATACCAGTCTATCGCTACAGGCGCAGCGACTTTTATCCATATCTCTTCACCTGTCGATGGCTCTAAAGCTAAAGGCGCTGCCTGTGCATCTAAGGCTGCTATTGTGGTCAATATAAATAGTCCTGCGACAGTCAACGCTGCTTTTATGTGATGAGAGATAGTAATCATTTACCTACTACCTTCATACAGTTGCCACTTATCCGTTGAGGCATTTTTAATAAAGGTATATCGTACTCTAAAAGCCGCTAAATCCGCTTCATTCAACTTATAAAAAGAATCTGCATAAAACTTATCATCATTTACCCAAGTAAAGATTTCGCTATCATAAACCTGCTGTGCTTTATCTGCTTGATAAAACTTTTTATGATTGTCGTAGTTTTTTGAATCGTCACTACTGCTATAGACTTTTTTATAGTAGCCTTCATAATAACCGCTATCTTGTCGCTCCAAAATATTGACGTGTTCCGTCGCTCCCATTTCACTTTCAAAACCGACTATATATCTCATATCAGGAGAGATACTTAGCTTTCTGAGACTAAAATCTTGCCAAAACCCAGTAACCAAATTAACTACCGTCAAGCTCTCTCCTTCATAAAATATTTGATGTATTGTCAGTAATTTCCGTGATTTATCGTAGTCTTGTAGCGAATAATAAGGATTAAAATCCTCCTCATAAGGACTGGAGTAATCAACAAATACTAGTGGATTTTTCCGATTAGCGACTTTGATATAAATGGCATTTCTCTCTCTAACGACTTTATCGCTGATACTCCATTGCTTACTAAGCACATTATCCGCATCTTCTCTCAAGTTATGCAGACAGTTTTGTAGCGCATCATAAGTTTCATATTTGTAGTCGTTTTGGCAATCATAATTATACATTGCAGGATCTACAGGCGTCTCCATGACGACCCAATCATAATCATCCATTGCCGCAAATGGTGCTGCGATAGCAATAATAGATACTGCCATCAACAAACCTGTAGTAAGAACCTTACCTATATTTGTTATTGAAATTTTTTGCATAAAAAAAGCCCAACAATGTTGGACTCTTATAATAAGGTGACAAGCTACATTTTACAAACTAATCTACAAGCGCACACGTGAGCCATTACTGAGTAAACGATAGGCGATGGTATAGAATATCGCACAGAAGACAAAAATAGCCGCCATTGAATACCAGACATTCACATCAGAATAACCAAGAATACCGTAACGGAATGAGTTCACCATATAAACAATAGGGTTTAATAACGACACGTTTTGCCAAAATGGTGACAAGTTTTCCATCGAGTAAAACACACCGCCAAGATATGTCAATGGCGTAAGCACGAAACTTGGAATGATAGAAATATCATCAAATGAGCGAGCAAACACGGCGTTGATAAAGCCACCAAGTGAAAATAAGATAGACGTACCCAATACCGTAAATACCGTCACAAATAAATGCTCAATGCCAAGGTCGGTAAAAAATAGTGCGACTATTGAGACGATGATACCAATGGCCAGTCCACGAAAGATACCACCACTGATATAACCCATCAAAATCGCATGTTTGGATACAGGAGAAACCAACAGCTCCTCGATACTGGAGGTGAATTTGGCACTAAAGAAGCTTGATACCACATTGGAGTAACTGTTGGTAATAATCGACATCATAATGAGACCAGGCACGATAAACTGCATATATGGTACGCCGCCCATTTCACCCACACGCGATCCAATCATCTTACCGAAGATGACAAAATAGAGACTCATCGTAATAACTGGTGGCAGCAAGGTCTGTGGCCAAATACGCAGAATTCGGCGAACCTCTTTTAACAAAATGGTGCGAAAAGCAATCCACTTTTTATTCCATGACATGGTTTTATTAGGATCTATCATTTCTTGACTCACAATCCTGCCTCCTTCATGCTGTCTGCACTTTGGATATTTTTGTCTACTAAGCGCATAAATAGCTCTTCTAGTCGATTGGCTTTATTACGCATACTGGCTACCGTGATACCTTGCTCGGATAACTGGTCAAAAACACCATTCAACGATTCGCCTTCAGTCAGTGTGACTTCAAGCGTCTGATCATCAGGCTGCGATGTGTCTGTCACTCCTGCCAAAACCAATTGACGCGTAAGCGGTGTCTGCAAATCAAAAACAAAAGTCTCAACCGATAGCTGCGCTAGCAAGTCCTTCATCTCGGTATTAATACGAATCTCACCATGATCCAAAATAGCGATGCGCTTACACAGCTGCTCAGCTTCTTCTAGATAGTGAGTGGTCAGAATAATAGTGGTATTTTCTTCGATATTAATTTGCTGCATAAATTCCCACATGGAGCGGCGCAATTCAATATCAACCCCAGCAGTCGGTTCATCAAGAATCAATAGCTTAGGTTTATGAATCAGTGCGCGTGCAATCATCAAACGTCGCTTCATACCACCTGACAGCTCCCGCGACTTGCTATCGCGCTTGTCCCACAGACCTAGCGCCATTAATAATCGTTTTGCCCGTGGGCGTGCTTCTTTGGCAGGAATACCAAAGTACCCAGCCTGTGTAATCAAAATATCTTCGACTTTTTCGAACATATTAAAATTAAACTCTTGTGGGACGATACCAAGATACTGTTTAGCGACTGACGGATTCTCTAGTAAATCTGTGCCAAATATCTTTACGCTGCCAGCTGTTGGTTTAAAAAGCGAGCTAATAATACCAATCATGGTTGATTTACCAGCACCATTTGGCCCCAGTAACGCAAAAAAACCCCCTTGCGGGACGGTTAAACTGACATCTTTGAGTGCCGAAAACCCATTGCTATAGGTTTTGGATAAATTCTGGATAGCAAGTGCTGGTACCTCAGACATGAAAACCTCTTTATTGGTTATAAATTTATGTAAAAACGTTTTTAGAATATAAATAGAAAGAAGAGACTGTGTAGTGTCATAAAGTGAGGCTAGTGTCGATGAATTTCAACTGTAATGCCTTAGAAGTACCGTATTGATAATACTCATCATTAAAAAAGCGCCTATCTCATTTAATGAAATAGGCGCTCCACTGATATATAGGGTAAAAGGCTTAGCCAGATATTCAATACTATTAGCTTGCTTCACCAACCATATAATCGACAGCGTTTTGAACTTCTTCATCAGGGATATCAGCGCCACCTTTAGCAGGCATGGCGTTAAAACCATTGATAGCATGAGTGTATAATGTTTCTTTACCCTTGGAGATACGTGGTCCCCATGCACCAGCGTCACCTAAGATTGGCGAGCCAAGTAGACCTGCAGCATGACAAGTCTGACATACGGCATTGTATACTGCTTTGCCATCACGAGGACCATCACCCGCTGCTGGGCCAGCGGCGCGTGCCGTCACATCACAAACTTCATCGTCTTCAAAGCACACTTTAGCAACTGGCTGAATGCGAGCAATTAAGTTAGGATACAAAGCAATTAGCTTTTGCACTTGCGGCGTATCTTGCGGAATAGGCTCTTCATCAACCGCAGGTGCGGCAGCGGCAGTTTCTGCGGCAGGTGTATCGCCATCAGTCGTATCTGCAGCAGCTTGGGTATCATCACCCAATTGCTCAGGCGCATTTGCTACCACTTCCTGCGCTGCTGCTACATCAGAAACAGTTACAGGAGTGTCTACAACACTTTCAGCTTGGCTCACCGCGATACTAGCGATTCCTAGAATGGCAGCTGCCGATAACATAACTACTTTTCTCATTCGTCACGTTCTCTTATTACATATACAAAGGCTCATACGGCTCAGACATTCTGCTTGTCCTCCTTTGACAACCAAATAGTTATCAATAGCAAACAGCCATCCCGCGTACTAGCACACTTGTAATCGGTGATTATAAATATGAATTCTCCCTGTCATTATAAGGGAAAAGGCAGGTAGATTGCCATGCCTGTTTAATGACTATCCTGTTTTTTCTTAAAAAACATCAATCACTGTCTTCATTCATTGGCTTTATGGATTTTATTTGTTAGACTAAGCGGTCTTTATTTTTCGACATCTTTACTGCTCATAACGCTCGTTTAGGCATGATGTTGATAATACCGTACGCCATTGTTATTATGCGCTCGTAGCTCAGTTGGATAGAGTATCGGTCTCCGAAGCCGAGGGTCGTGGGTTCGATTCCCGCCGAGCGCACCAATCAACGTATTTATAATCTTTGTTTCATCCTTCCTTAGTATTAACCTAAATCTCAAATATACATCAACCCCGCGCTCAAAATATTTGCGGATTTCGCCGTGCGTGCTCGTCTATTGATAAACAGCTTTCTTATATGATAGGCATTTTGCTTATAACACTCGCCTATTCTGCTTGCTGCAAATTAGCTGCTAGCTGGGCACGGTTAGGCACACGATGATAATTAATCACGGGCACGTTACCCAACAGGCGCTGACCTGAAGCAATTTTCTTATCCATCGTAATCATTGCAATTTTTTTATCTTGTTTACTGAGCAACAAATGATTGTTTTTGCGTATGACTCGATAATCAGGAAAATACTGTTTGATCAGCACGGATGTTTTTTGCAGGTCGTCATTAATAGGTTTTTTCACGCTTTTAGACGATTTATTATGAATTGTCTCACCCACTTTTACGCCGCGTGACTTTGCCAACAACCATAAAGCGGCAATAACAGCAAACAATATGACAAGCCACCAAATTCCATCTATCATTAGAAGAGATATCCATTATTAGCAAGGGTTGGCTCATGTTAGCAGAATTATCACCAGCGTTAATAGCAGAAGTAGAAGTTGCTGCTAAATTATTGACATCCAAACAGCATGTTTGCATCTTAACGGGTGCAGGGATTTCAGCCGAAAGTGGCATTCCAACTTTTCGAGATAAGCAAACAGGCTTGTGGGAAAACTATGGTGTGGAAGACTTGGCGACACCTGAGGCTTTCACTCGTGATCCAAAACTGGTGTGGTCATGGTATCAATGGCGCAGGCAATTGGTCGCAGATAAAAAACCAAACCCTGCACATGTTGCCTTAGCGCAGTGGCAATACCATACTCAGTCGTCCAATCAATCATTAATGCTTATCACTCAAAAAGTTGATGATTTACATGAGCAAGCTGGCAGCACGGTAACTCATTTGCATGGCAATCTGTGGCATAACCGCTGTAGTCAATGCGAGACAGTCTGCCAAAGTCAATCGAGGGGTTCGTATCATAGCGAGGATACAATCAATTTTGATGACACACTGATGACCTGTCGCCATTGCGATGGCTATATCAGACCAGATATCGTTTGGTTTGGCGAAGCATTACCAGCACAACCATGGCAAACGGCAGAAGATGCGGCGGCGAATTGCGAGGTATTTATCAGCATTGGCACCTCTAGTCTCGTCTATCCTGCCGCTGGACTCGCACAGTTAGCGAAGCAAAATGGTGCCAAAATTATTGAGATAAATCCCAATCCAACGCCGAATACTATTGTGGATATCATCTTAGCAGAAAAAGCTGGTGTGATTATGCCGTTATTAATCCAGAAAATCACTGCGCTCTAGTCGCTTGAACTTAAGTCGCTTGAACTTAAGTCGCTTGAACTTAAGTCGCCTAAACTTAAGTCACTTGAACCTAAAAAGCATATCGTGTAAAAAAGAAAAGGCTTAACGATTGATATCAACCGTTAAGCCTCGGGTACTAAAACCTAATCATAGTTGATTTACTTTAGTGCCAGATCAACTTTCGCCAAATATGCTGCTTTTAATTCATCACTAATAAATGAGGCATTAAAGGAGTTCTTTACCAAAGTAACAACATCATCTTCTGTTAGCGGTAAATTTTCGCATATATTTATAAAGTTCTGATTCATATAACCTTTGAAATAGGCTGGGTCGTCTGAGTTTATGGTGATATTTAGACCATAATCTAGCAGCTCTTTGATATTGTGTTCTTTGTAATTATCAAAGACTTTCAGCTCAATATTTGAGTTCGGGCAAACGGTCAGCGGCATTTGCTCATCTTTCAGTCTTTGCATCAACTCTGGGCTTTTTATCGATTGCACACCATGATCGATTCTATTGATATTTAATAAGTCCAGTGCTTCGTAAATGTACGAAAAATCTGCCTCTTCACCAGCATGGGCGACCAGCTTAAAACCTGCTTCTTTAGCTTTTTTGAACACATCCTTGAATTTTGATGGTGGATTGCCCAGCTCTGACGAATCAAGACCGACACCGATGATATCATCTTTGAATGCCAATGCTTGCTCTAAGGTCTCAAACGCTTCTTCTTGTGATAAATGCCTTAGGAAACACATGATGATACAAGAGGTGATACCATATTTTTCTTTGGCATCTGCAAGCGCTTGTTTGATACCTGTTATCACCACTTCAAAAGGTATGCCTCGTTCAGTATGCGTCTGCGGGTCAAAAAATATCTCTGTGTGAATGACGTTGTCTTCAACACACTTAAGTATATATTCCCACGTTAAATCATAAAAATCATCTTTAGTGATCAGAACATTTGCGCCTGCATAGTAGATATCTAAAAAGGTTTGCAAGTTGGTGAAGTTGTAGGCGTTGCGCACATCTTCTATATTTTTATAAGGAATCTCTATCTGGTTCTTTTTGGCCAATCTAAACATCAGCTCAGGTTCTAGTGAGCCTTCAATATGTAAATGCAGCTCAGCTTTTGGTAATTTCTTTATTAAATCAATCATAGGATTCCAGTGACGGCTTTTTGTAGTAGAGTACTTTTGAGAAGTGCTTTTGAGAAGTGCCTTTATAAATGCAAAGCCTGTATAGACGCTTGAGCAATATATCAGTCGCCCTCGATTTCTAAAGGCGCTATTATATTGTAATTGATGCCAAAACCCCATAAAAGAACACGATGCTAGCAAAATAACAAGCCATCAGACTGCTTCATCAACGTTACTTCAAAAACACCACAGTATCAGACAACTCGTTACCCGCTGGATCCTGATCCAAATGATAATACTGACGCAGCACTTGCCCAACTTCATCTAACAATTCAGCCAAGCTTTCTTCGGTTTTTTGATTGGCAATACCTGACACGGCCTTATCACACATCGCCCGCCAAACGGTGGGGCTGACATGAGCACTGATACCACGATCAGCTACGATCTCTAACTGATGCTCGCAAATATTGACATACGCCAAGACGCCCGTATTCTCTTCAGTATCCCAAACTCGATACTCACTGAACAGCTCAATCGCACGTTCGCGACAGCCAATATAATAGGCGTCTTGAATCGGCAGATGGTTTTCTATAATCAAAAATACCTCACCCCGATGCCCTCGCTCTGCACGGGTCACCTCATCTGTCAAACGTGCTTTGGCCGCTGCTGTTAACCATTTACTATGCAATATAGGAATAAATAAGACTTGACGCCACCAGCGGGCAAAACTGGGATTTGACGCGTTGTTTTCTGACATTTTACTATTTCCTCAAATACGTCATTGCTGACGGTCGTTTAGTATCCGTTCTTACTTAAGCATCTACCAAGCGTCTACCACGAGCCACCAGCACCGCCGCCGCCAAAACCGCCGCCACTACCACCGAAGCCACCGCCGCCAAAACCACCACCGCCAGAGCCGCCGCCACCGCCCATACCAGGTAGGAATATCATACCGCCGCCTCTACGACCGCCGCCAGACCCACCTTTACCTCCGCCGCCGCCACGTGAAATCAAAAATAGCCATAAGAAGATAGCCATGATAACGGTCATAAAAAAACCACCGCCTAAGGCTAACGATCCCGCAAAAAACCCACCAGCAGTAATAATAGAACCAAATACACGACCAAAAATACTGGTAATAAAGCTTCCAAATATCATTGCCATAATGAATAAAAATATGGGCGATGGTAGCTCGTCTGAACCTTGTTGTGCACTACGCTCAGCTGCTTGCGCATCAGCACGAGCCAATACCTCAGGATCAGCAGTCAGCCGCGTTTTGAGTGCGTCAACGCCAGCTATTATTCCAGCACCATAGTTATTTTGCTTAAATAACGGCGTGATATCTTCACGAATAATACGATTGACGGCTGCATCTGGTAAGACACCCTCTAGTCCATAACCCGTCAAAATGTACATATCACGGTCATTGACGGCGACTACCATGAGTAAGCCATCATCAATGTCTTTATTGCCCAGCTGCCACTTCTCAGCTACTTGTAGAGCATAGTCAAAGATAGGAACACCATTGGTCGTAGGCACGATAACCACCGCTGCTTGCGCAAGACCTTGCTGATAAATATTTCTAAGCTGCGCCTCTAGACGCTGTTTTTCTTGCGGATTTAGAATATTAGCCTGATCAACGACAGGATTATTTAATATAAGTTTATTGGCATCGACACTGGGTGCATTCGACTGTATAGGAGAAGGATTTGCGGCTGTTGACCCAACTGTTGCCTCATTATTAGCCACATTAGGGTTGATCGCCTCATTACCTAAAATGGCATCATTGATTGCATCATTACCCAATACAGCGTCATTGATCGCTTCATTAGACTCGCCCGCTTTGGCAATCGCTACCAAGTCCTCAACACTACGACTTTGCATGTCTGAGGTGCTATCAATGGCTTCATTAGGCGCAGCATACAACACAGGCGCACTACTGATGCTGAGTGTGAACAGTAATACTGATAGGATTGCTTTTGAATTGTTCATCTAATCTATACCACCTCAAGTGACATCTGTACTGAGTGAATCTACGTGATACCATTCACAAAAATTAGCATAGCAAAAAAACCAAATTTGACATAGCTAATCGTACTTTTTGGATTTGGTATTAAGTTTAATAGGCATTCATATCCATCAATACCTTTAAAAATGTGGCTAAGCAAACTAGTGGCTAACTAAGCTAAACGATAAAAATTTAAACAAACAGAGCGGCAAATTCCGCTCTGTTTTTGTCTCTACTCAATCACCACTACTCAGCTGTCGCTGACTTATTATCACCGAAGTCAACACTTGGTGCGGTTGAAATAGCGTCTTCATTCGCCACGCTAAAGTTTGGCTTGGCATTCATACCAAATACTTTTGCTGTAATGTTGGTTGGGAATTGGCGCACCGTCGTATTATAGCTTTGCACTTCTTGAATATAACGGTTACGAGCGACGGCAATACGGTTTTCAGTGCCTTCGAGCTGGGCTTGTAAGTCTTGGAACAAAGCATCTGACTTTAACTCAGGATAACGTTCAGAGACAGCCATCAAACGTGATAATGCACCTGTCATCTGTTCCTGTGCAGCTGCATAACGCTCCATCGCTTCTGGATCATTCAGTACTTCTGGCGTCACCGTAATGCTACCAGCACGAGAGCGTGCCTCAGCTACTTGAGTAAACACTTCTTGTTCTTGCTCAGCATACTGCTGCACGACTTTGACTAAGTTTGGCACCAAATCAGCGCGGCGTTGATATTGGTTCACCACTTCTGACCACGACGCGGTAACTTGCTCATCTTGAGCCTGCAGGTTGTTGTAGCCACAACCGCTTAGACCGACGGTAGACGTCGCTAACACGGTCGCGAGCAATATGGGTTTTACAATTGATTGACGCGTCATCATTGTTTCTCCTAATAATGGTAAATAATAAATAACCAGTAACACTTTTTTAATAATTTTTTAAAGCTTGTATTTTGAAGCTGATAAATGAGGTCATGCAAATGTATGTCTATTTATATGGAAGCCGTATATTTTTTATAATTTTTTATAATAAAGGCACATTACTTATATTAAAGCCATACTAAACATAAAAACAGCAGTTAATAAGTACGATAGCAATCGTATGCCGCTCTACTAGAGTCTCGTCTTATCAACGATAACGAAACTATAGGATAAGATATCTTACACAATGATGGCGCTATCTCAGTATTTTTACAATTAGCCGTTACCAAAACACAACCGCAAAACCACACTGCTATCCCATGACTATTGCTCGTTTTTATTACCTATTATTGATAACATCTACCTCACAAATATCATCGAACCACTGACATTATCTTTAGTGCATACCTTGTCCAGTATAGAGGAGTGACAGATAAGCGATGAATGACCGCTCTGTTTTTGTGTAGTCGATGTGGCTTCATCTATTGATTCGACATCTAACAACGGTCAAAACATGCGATATTTTATCGTTATTTGTAGTCATATCTGCCTGACTCAATATGAATATATATGCTTCTGTACAAAGAAAATTCTAGTAATTACTACAAAAATATGGCAAATTGCAGTTACGTAGCCGTACGGTTTGAATACATTTGGTAGTGGACTTATGGCTTGATTAGTATTAGCGAGTTGTTGATTTCTATGTAAAATATTACTCAGTTATTAGAGATTCGCTTAATCGTTTCAATCAGCCACACCAACCCTGTAGTCAATCAATACCGCTCACAAAAAGTTGAATGCTATCGGCATGATAAGTATTTAATATTATAACCGCCTGTTTTATCCACTGGTCTACTGAACATTCATCTCAGATATTAATTGATAAGATAAATGTCGCAGTAATTGAGACAGCTTACGCCTTGCAACTATGCTGATACACATATCGTCGGTAATAAGCATAAGCAAACCGTCAATATTACTGATAAACCAAGCGGATAACTACAGACAACTACAGTCCATTCTTAGTGGCTAAGCGCGTATGAGACTTAACGGATATACATGAGTCGATGTAGATAATTTAACTGCTTAACTTAAATAAGTAAGTTAACCAGTTAGCTTACTCCTAGCATACAGAGCCACTTTGAGACAGTACTAGGAATATACATATGGAAGGTTTAGTTAACTTAGTAAACGGAATTATCTGGAGCCCCGCACTGATCTATCTGTGCTTGGGCGCGGGCCTATTTTATTCCATTATGACGCGCTTCGTACAAGTGCGTCTGTTCGGTGAAATGATCAAGTTACTTTTTACTGGTAAATCTAGTGATCAAGGTATTTCATCATTTCAGGCACTTGCCGTATCACTCGCAGGACGCGTGGGTATGGGTAACATCGCTGGGGTAGCTGCGGCTATCGGCTTCGGTGGCCCAGGTGCCGTATTTTGGATGTGGGTCGTGGCCTTCTTAGGCGCATCTACTGCTTATGTTGAGTCTACGCTCGCACAGATTTATAAAGAAAAAGATGTCATCACTGGCGAATATCGCGGTGGCCCAGCTTACTATTTTGAACGCGCACTTGGCCAAAAATGGTATGGCATCCTCTTTGCAATCTCATCTATCCTCGCTTGTGGTATATTTTTACCAGGTGTACAGGCAAACGGCGTTATCAATGCTTTCGCACAGGTAATGGGCGAAGGGTCTGTTATGAGCATTGGCGCCTTAGAAGTTGGCTCAATGCGTCTAGTAGCCTTAGCCATTATCCTTGTGGTATTAGGCATTATCATCTTTGGTGGTATCAAGCGTATCGCAACGTTTACCGAGTATGCCGTTCCTTTTATGGCACTGGGCTATATCGTTCTTGCACTGATCATCATGTTTACTAACTTTGATATGATTCCACAAGTATTCGGTCTAATCGTTAGCGATGCATTTACTGCTCAAGCAGGTTTTGGTGCAGCGATTGGTTGGGGCGTAAAACGTGGTATTTACTCGAATGAAGCAGGTCAAGGTACAGGTCCTCATGCTGCTGCTGCTGCTGAAGTTGAGCATCCATCACAGCAGGGTTTGGTTCAGGCATTCTCAGTATATGTCGATACCCTATTAGTATGTTCTGCTACTGCCTTCATGATCCTAACCATGGGTACTTACAACATTCAAGGAACATTACCAGACGGTCAGTTCATCGTACAGAATGTCGCTGCTACCACTGAAATCAACGCCCCTGCGTTCACACAAATGGCGATGGAATCTGTTTATGGTGGTTTTGGTAATACCTTTATCGCTATTGCTGTCTTCTTCTTTGCCTTTACCACTATCTTGGCTTACTACTACATCGCTGAAGTGAACGTTGCTTATCTAACTCGCTTTGTCGGTCGCAGTGCCAACAAGACTGGTCTATTCTTAGTCAAAATCTTAATCATGGTGATGGTTGCTTACGGCGGCCTAAACTCAGCTGGCTACATTTGGGCTATTGGTGATATTGGTGTTGGGCTTATGGCTTGGTTGAACATCGTTGGTATTTTGGTCATCTTCATTGTGGCTCGTCCAACGCTTACTATGCTAAAAGACTATGAAGCACAGCGTAAAGCAGGTGTTGAGCGCTACAGTTTTGATCCTGCAAAATTCGGCATCAAAAACGCCCCTTATTGGGAAGAGCGTCATCTAAAAGAGCAACAAAGAATGGCAGCAGATCCACTACGTAAAGAGCATAAGTAATATTCTATAACGTAGCTATTATTCTTTAACATAATTGTTATTCAAACTTCCAAAGCAAAAGCCCGAAATAATCGTTTCGGGCTTTTTTTGTTTCAAACCTTTGCATTCATAAACCTCCAATAAACGTCTTACATAAGTCATCATTACTCTTTAAACTCGCATCATTTTGAACCAATGAGAGGCTGTTTATCTTACTCTCCACTACATTGAACCGTTTTCATGCGACTGACTTATATCAATGCTATGGTAAACATTAGGTATCCCCCAAACGCAAAAAAGCCCAGCTCAATAGCTAGGCTTCTTCGACGTCATTATTTAAATAATTAATTAATCATCAATAAAGAGACTATAGAAACAACTTACTCAGGCATCAATACTGCATCGATAGTGTGAACCACACCGTTCGTTGCCATGATATCTGTACCAGTAACATTAGCCGTGTTACCAGTCGCATCAGTGATGACATTAGCATCACTAATATTGATAGTAGCACCATTTACAGTAGCAACATCAGTACCATAAGGAATGTCAGCTGCCATAACGACCATAGGCACTACGTGATACGGAAGTACTTTTTTCAGCAGATCTGTATCGGCTAATAGCTCTTCTTTAGTAACGCCTAGCTTCTCTAAAACAGGAGCAAATGCATCATCAGTTGGTGCAAATACCGTATAAGTCCCAGCATCCATCATCATTGTATCTAAGCCAGCAGCTTGTAATGCAGCCGTTAGAATCGTTAGATTTTCGTTGCCAGCTGCTATTTCAGCAATGCTTTGCGTCGCAGCAGTATCGACCATTGGATCGGCTTCAGTCATTGGCTCAACTTCGGCAACCGGCTCTACAACCACTTCTTCAGTAGTCACTTCAGGCTCAACAGGATCAGTAACTGCTTCTTTATCATTACAAGCGGCTAATGACATGGCAGCTGTAACGACAGCAATAGAAAGTAAGTTTTTCTTCAACATAAGTATTTCCTTATAAAGGGATGGTCTGTTAAGTGACTTGTTTGACAAATAACTTAACCCAGTTAATGTATATAACAGCGAACCACTTATCTGTTGCAAATGATAGCAACTAAACAATAGTAATAATGTCGCCTCTGCTATACCAATAACTATAATTTTAACTGATTAATTTCTGATCAATGCTTACTTAGGTAGCAACACTGTATCGATCACGTGTACAACTCCATTGTTCGCTTGTATATTCGCGGTCACAATATTAGAGGTACGATTTCTCCCATCGGTAATTTGTTTTTTATCGTCAAATGTGATGCTGCTGCCTTCCAACATCTCTTGACTGCCTGCCATAATTTCAGAGGCAAAGACGCGGTCGTCTTCAATCACATGATAGGTGAGCACTTTCGTCAACAACGGCTTATCTTGTAATAGCTGTTCTTTACTTATATCAAGTTCAGCTAATAATTTAGCAAAAGCGGCATTGTTTGGTGCAAAGACGGTAAGGTCAGCATCTTCATCAGCGAGGACATCAGCCAATCCTGCTGCTACCACCGCTTCTTTGAGGATACTGAGATCCTCTGTGGCAACGGCTAGATCGACTATAGACTTGTCAGTAGGTAGCAATACGTCGTCAATGAGGTGAATGACGCCATTAGTGGCCAATACATCTGTTTTGATAGTTTTAGAGGTATCCCCACTTGCATCCATAATGACATTGGCATCACTAATAGAGATCGCTTGACCATTGACTGTTTCGATACTGTCGCCATAAGGAATGTCAGCAGCTTTGACTGTCATATTGGGAATAACATGATAAGTTAAGACCATGGTTAATAGCTCTTTGTCAGCCAATAACTCTTCTGATGTCACATCAAGCTCTTCCAATAATTCAGCAAATGCAGCATCAGTAGGTGCAAATACAGTAAATTCGTCCTCTGATGACATCAAAACTTTATCAAGTCCAGATGCCTTTAATGCAGCGTTAAGAATGGTTAAATCTTTATTTTCAGCAGCAATTTCTGCAATATTTTGTGTTGGCGCTTCTACAATAACTGAAAAATCATTGTCGTCGTCATTACAAGCGGCTAGTGGCAAAACGGTCATGGCAAGCGCCAGAGATAATAGGGTTCTTTTTAGCATGAGTATATCCTTATGTATAAGTCCAGATGGACCATCTACTTTGTCAGTAGCATCCGTCGAATGATTGAAATTGTTAAATGATCAAAGCTTTCAACAAGAAACAAAGATGACTGTCGTTTATTGTCGTAGTGTTAAACAATAATGATGACATGCTTAAAAAACATCTCAAACATTCTAAATACTAGCAATTTAATCTAAAGGAGCTTCATCTAAAACCGTTAGCAATCAAAATAGCGTGTATTTAACAATCATGTCATCAAAGACGGTAGCTGGTACTCATACCAGCTGCATCATACAAAGTAATAGGGATATAATTCTTTAACTGAAATTTTGAAATCAATCTTATTTGGGCAGTAATACTCTATCAATAACATGTACTACGCCATTATTAGCAGCAATATCGGTTTTTATGATATTGGTAGTACGACCATTTTCATCCATCAATTTGCCCTGATTGGTGACCATCAGAGTATCTTTACTGAACATAGTAATATTGCCCGGTTTAACGTCTTTCGCATATACTGGCGCAGCACCGTTAATCACGTGATAGCCTAAAATCTTAGTCAATAGTGGCTTGTTGGCAAATAGTTGTGCTTTGCTCATGCCTGTTTCTTGCAGGACTTGTACAAATGCGGCATTGGTCGGCGCAAATATTGTATAGTTTGCATTCGGGTTAGACAAAGCACCCGCCAAATCTGCCGCTACGACGGCTTCGACCAGTAGCGAGAAGTCAGGATTACTTTGGGCAACTTGTACCACATTCATTTTTGCCATAGATTGACTGTGCATAGGCGCTTTCATGGCTGCGCTTTTGCTTGGCATCATATTATTACAAGCGCTTAAACCAGCGATTGAGAGTGCTAATGTACCGATGGTAGCAATTTTAGTAAGCTTCATAACATTATCCTTAATGATTGAGTATTTATTGACTGTTCTATAACTGTCTTGCAGATTAGATCGTCTTCCCTTATAGCAAATACTAGCGCTAATAATAGTGGTAAATGTTAGATGTCACTAATACAACTATTAACATTTACTAGTAAGTATTGCTTATGAAACGCCAATCCTTCTGAAATTAAATTAACATATAACCAAGCTTTATCAATTCCTCTTTACGCAACTTTTTGTAGTACAGGTGTAAACTCTGTCTGACTTTTAAGCACAATCGTTGTGCTTTCATTTATAGAAACAAAGCTTTATGTAATCTTTAAGCGAAATGATATTCATTTGTTCCTAATCGCTTAATGGCATAAACTTTGAACATCATGCTCACTCAATCAACAGGCAGATTTTTTGTCCAACATATTGCCAAAGAGGAATAAGTACTGTCCCACGTGAGATATGATTTTCATGCTAGAATAATGCGGATTTGCCCACGCCTTTTATGAATGTTGCACGCTATTTATTATTCTTATTCTTATTACTTCCCCTTTTATAACATTGACGATATAAGCAGCGCTCCTATGACTCAAACGATGACTTCTCAATCTGATCCTACTTCTAGTCCATCATCCGCTGATGACTTTATTTTAACGCCACCTGCCGCGTTTCCTTATAAAGAGCAGCAACTGACGGCACGTGCACGTATCACCGAGCAAATGGCATCACGCATCTTGATGTTAGATGGGGCGATGGGTACACAGATTCAGACCTATAAATTAGAAGAAGCCGACTATCGTGGTGAGCGTTTTGCCGATATCAATCAAGACGTACGCGGTAACAATGATTTATTGGTACTGACACAGCCGCACATGATTAAAGACATTCATCACGATCATCTGCTAGCTGGTGCCGATATCATCGAGACCAATACCTTTAACGGTACGCGTCTGTCGATGGCTGACTACGATATGCAGTATCTAGTGCCTGAGCTGAATAAGACAGCAGCCAAGATTGCCCGTCAAGCGGCGGATGAATTTACGGCAAAAACGCCTGAGAAACCGCGTTTTGTCGCTGGTGTCGTGGGGCCAACCTCACGCACGTGCTCGCTATCACCTGACGTCAATGACCCAGCTTTTCGTAACATTACCTTTGACGAATTGGTACTAAATTACCGTGAAGCAACTTTATGCCTGATAGAAGGTGGTGTTGATCTCATCCTCATCGAAACAATATTTGATACGCTAAATGCCAAGGCAGCGATATTTGCCATCACAGGCGTGTTTGATGATATTGGTTTTGAGCTACCAATTATGATTTCGGGAACGATTACCGATGCCTCAGGTCGAACGCTATCAGGTCAAACCGCTGAAGCCTTTTATAATTCAATCCGCCATGCCAAGCCATTATCGGTTGGCTTTAATTGCGCATTAGGCGCTGATGCGCTGCGTCCGCATATCCAAACGCTATCGAACATTGCTAATACCTACGTGTCAGCGCATCCGAACGCAGGTCTGCCCAACGAGTTTGGTGAATATGATGAAACAGCTGAACAAACCGCCGCCCTGCTCGAAGGCTTTGCCAAAGCAGGTATCTTAAACATCGTTGGTGGCTGTTGTGGTACGACGCCTGAGCATATCCGTCAAATCGCTAAAATGGTGGCAAATTATCCACCGCGCGTCATTCCAGATATCCCACCTGCCTGCCGTTTATCAGGTCTTGAGCCATTTACTATTAATGCCGACAGCCTGTTCGTCAACGTGGGTGAACGTACCAACGTGACAGGCTCTAAAAAGTTTTTACGCTTGATCAAAACCGAAGCCTATACCGAAGCACTCGATGTGGCGCGAGATCAGGTCGAAGGCGGCGCGCAAATCGTCGATATCAATATGGACGAAGGCATGCTCGACTCCAAGCAAGCGATGATTCATTTCGTCGACTTGGTGTCTGGTGAACCTGATATCAGCCGCGTACCGCTGATGATTGACTCGTCTAAATGGGACATCATCGAAGAAGGCCTTAAGCGTATCCAAGGCAAGTCCGTTGTCAACTCTATCTCATTAAAAGAAGGTCATGCTGAATTCGTTGAGCGTGCCAAGCTTTGTATGCGCTACGGTGCCGCCGTTATCGTCATGGCATTTGATGAAGACGGTCAAGCCGATACTTACGAGCGTAAGATTCAAATCTGTCAACGCAGCTATGATGTGTTGGTCAATGAAGTTGGTTTCCCATCAGAAGACATTATTTTTGACCCGAACATTTTTGCCGTTGCCACTGGTATCACTGAGCACAATAATTATGGTGCGGACTTTATCAACGCCACCAAATGGATTACCGATAATTTGCCCAATGCGATGGTATCGGGTGGTGTCTCTAACGTCTCGTTCAGTTTCCGTGGTAATCCTATCCGTGAAGCCATCAACTCCGTATTCCTTTATCATGCGATTCAAAACGGTCTGACGATGGGTATCGTCAATCCTGCCATGCTTGAACTGTACGATGATATTCCAAAGGAAGCACGCGACGCCATCGAAGATGTGATGCTCAACCGCAACCAAGGTGAGAGCGGTCAAGATGCCACCGAACGTCTGATGACTGTGGCTGAAAACTACCAAAACGGTGGCAAGAAAAAAGACAGCACCGTTGATATGTCATGGCGCGAAGGCACGGTAGAAGAACGCATTGCCCATGCTTTAGTGAAAGGTATTACCACCTTTATCGAAGCCGATACCAAAGAAGCATGGGAGAAATACCCCAAGCCACTAGAAGTCATCGAAGGGCCATTGATGGACGGGATGAATATCGTCGGTGACTTATTTGGTGCCGGTAAAATGTTCTTACCACAAGTGGTCAAATCAGCTCGCGTGATGAAACAATCCGTTGCGTGGCTAAATCCGTATATCGAAGCGGAAAAAGTCGAGGGTGAAAAGAAAGGCAAAATCCTCATGGCAACGGTCAAAGGTGACGTCCATGATATCGGTAAAAATATCGTCGGCGTGGTGCTGGGCTGTAATGGCTATGATATCGTTGATCTGGGCGTCATGGTCCCGTGTGAAAAAATCCTCGATACCGCTATCGCAGAAGAAGTCGATATCATTGGCTTATCAGGTCTGATTACCCCAAGTCTCGATGAGATGGTCTATGTCGCCAAGCAAATGCAAGAGCGCGGCATGACGTTACCCTTGATGATTGGCGGTGCAACGACCTCCAAAGCGCATACAGCAGTTAAAGTCGAGCCACAATACCAAAATGATGCCGTCATCTATGTATCTGATGCCTCACGCTCAGTCGGTGTAGTCACTAAACTGCTCTCCAAAGAATACCGTCAAGCGCTTATCGATGAAACTCGCGAAGAGTATGTCAAAGTACGTGAACGCCTTGCCAAGCGTCAACCAAAAGCGGCGAAGGTCACGTATGCCGAATCGGTCAAGATTGGTTTTCAGTATGATTGGGAAAACTATGTGCCACCAGTCCCCAATAAGCTGGGGCAAGTGATATTTGATGACTATCCAATCGCTAACTTGCTGCCTTATATCGACTGGACACCATTCTTTATCTCTTGGGGTCTGGTCGGTAAGTATCCGAAAATATTGCAAGATGATGTAGTCGGCGAAGCGGCACGCGATTTGTTCGATAATGCCAATGAGCTGATGCAAAAGATGATTGATGAAAAATTAATCGTCGCCAAAGGGGTGTTCAAACTTATGCCAGCTCACCGTACGGGTGCCGATACCGTTACTGTCTATGACCGTACTACTAAAGGCGGCGCAGCAGAATATCAATTCGAGCACTTACGTCAGCAAAGCGACAAGGCCAGCGGCAAGCCTAACTTTAGCTTGGCAGACTTTATCTCACCATCTAACACCCACACTGACCACTTGGGCGGCTTTACCGTCTCTATCGTCGGTACAGAAGCACTGGCTGAAAAGTACAAAGCAGCAGGTGATGACTATAATGCCATCATGGTGCAGGCATTGTCTGATCGCTTAGCTGAAGCCTTTGCTGAGCATCTGCATGAGCTCATCCGTAAAGAGTATTGGGGCTATCAACCGACTGAATCACTCACTAATGATGAGATGATCAAAGAGAAATACGTGGGTATCCGCCCTGCGCCTGGCTACCCTGCCTGCCCTGAGCATACCGAAAAAGGCAAATTGTTTGATTGGCTCGGTACGGTAGATGCGATTGGTACAACGCTAACCGAAAGCTATGCGATGTGGCCTGCGTCATCGGTCAGCGGATTCTATTACTCGCATCCTGACAGTGAGTATTTCAACGTCGGTAAGATAAGCCGTGATCAGCTAGAGAGCTATGCTGAGCGTAAAGGCTGGGATATGAAGACTGCTGAGAAGTGGTTAAATCCGAATTTGTAAGATGGTTTTAGTTAGGAGTCTCTATAATAATTTTTGCTGCGGGATTGGTTGCTTAAGTAACCAATCCTGCTTTTGCTTTTATCTACCAGTCTAGGTGAATTAATATAGATTTACTCAATCTTCAACTAGAGAGTAAAATACAGGTTCTGGGAAAAGCATGTTCAAATTCTCAGGTTTTATTTTAAAAAATGGTCCTTTTTCGCTTGTACGATTTGTTCCATTTTTTCTTTTTATCAAGTGATCTAAAGTTATTATTCCTTGATCTATCAATGGTAATAACTGATGTACTGAGCTATGCTGAAGAAACCGTACAAGTAAACTTGGTAAACTAAGCGTATTAATCGGAGTTTATCATGACCAAGAAAGTAAGAACCTACAGTGACGAATTTAAAGCCGAAGCTGTTAAAAAGATAGCAGACAACAACGGCAATATTTCAACGACCGCAAAGCAGCTTGGTATCGCCATGCAAACCTTATCGAACTGGAACAACAAAGCTAATCAAGGCAAACTTGTAGGAACAGCTCAATACGATCCTGATCTTATGACGGCTCTTCAAGAAATAAAGCAGCTCAAGCGACAACTTAAAGTTGCCGAAGAGGAGCGAGAGATCCTAAAAAAGGCCACGGCGTACTTTGCAAAGCACAGTTAGTCAGGTACGCCTTTATCAAAGATAATCAGCACTTCTTTAGCATCACCACTATGTGCCGTGTGCTAAGTGTTAAGCCATCAAGTTATTACGACTGGCTGAGTCGTGATATCAGTGACCAACAGATACATCGTAATCAGTCTGAGCTACTGGTTAGGGCTGCTCACAGTGAAACTCGTGAGCGCTATGGTGTTGAGCGACTGCATGCAAAGCTCATAGAGCAAGGCCATGATATTAGCTTGTACATGGTCAGACGTATCAAAGAAGAACATGGCATAAAATGCCGTCGCCATAAACGCTTTAAAGTCACTACAGACTCAAACCATAATAAAATGGTTTATCCAAACGTGTTGGATCAGCAGTTTGATGCTAAGCGTCCTAATGAGTCTTGGGTCAGTGACATCACCTATATCTGGACGAATGAGGGTTGGCTGTACTTAGCAGGGGTTAAAGACTTATACACTAAAGAGCTGGTTGGCTATGCCATTAACAAACGTATGACCGCTGATCTAATATGCAAAGCATTGAACATGGCCATCAAGAACAAACGGCCCAGCAAAGAGCTAATAGTTCACTCTGACAGAGGCAGTCAGTACTGTAGCCATGCCTACCACAAGATTATCAAACAGCATCAGTTTACAGGCTCAATGAGCGCTAAAGGTAATTGCTTCGACAATGCACCCATAGAAAGCTTCTGGGGCACTTTAAAGAACGAGCTGGTATATCACGAAGACTATAAAACAAGGTTTACAGCCATCAGCGATATCATTGGCTATATTGAGCTGTACTAATGAGCTATGCTGAAGAAACCGTACAATTAAACTTGGTAAACTAACGACTCAAAGAGGAGTTTACCATGGTCAAGAAAGTAAGAACCTACAGCGATGAATTTAAAGCCGAAGCTATTAAGAATATAGCAGACAATAAGGGTAATGTTTCAGCGACTGCAAAGCAGCTTGGCATAGCCATGCAAACGCTATCTAACTGGCAAAACAAAGCCACTCAAGGCAAGCTTGCAGGGACTGAGCAATATGACCCACAGCTAATGGCCGTGCTAGAAGAGAATAAGCGCCTCAAGCGACAGCTGAAAGTTGCCGAAGAGGAGCGCGAAATTCTAAAAAAGGCGACGGCGTACTTCGCCAAACACAGCTAGTAAAGTACGCCTTTGTTAAAGACAACCAGCAACTCTTTCGCATCAGTAGCATGTGCCGTGTACTACATATTAGACCCTCAAGTTACTACGACTGGCTGGGTCGTGACATCAGCGCTCAGCAGATACATCGTAACCAGTCTGAGCTACTAATCAAAGCGGCACACAGTGAAACAAAGGAGCGCTACGGCTTTGAGCGTCTGCATGCGCATCTAAATGAGCAAGGATATGATATCAGCCCATACATGGTCAGAAGCATCAAGGAAGAACACGGTATCAAATGCCGTCGTCATAAGCGTTTTAAAGTTACTACCGACTCAAACCACAACAAGCTGGTCTATGACAACGTGCTCGATCAGCAGTTTGACGTCAACCGCCCTAACGAAGCATGGGTCAGTGATATCACCTATATCTGGACAACCGAGGGCTGGCTGTACTTAGCAGGCGTTAAAGACTTGTATACCAAAGAGCTGGTTGGCTATGCCATCAACAAACGTATGACCGCTGACTTAGTTTGCAAAGCATTGAACATGGCAATTAAGAATAAGAGACCAAGCAAGGGACTAATTGTTCACTCTGACAGAGGCAGTCAGTATTGTAGCCATGCGTATCATAAGATTATTAAACAGCATCAGTTTATAGGCTCAATGAGTGGCAAAGGTAATTGTTATGACAACGCACCCATAGAGAGCTTCTGGGGTGTATTAAAGAATGAGCTGGTATATCATCAGGACTATAAGACCAGATTTGCCGCTATTACCGATATCATTAGATATATCGAGTTGTACTACAACCAAACGAGAATTCAAAAGGGTTTAGGCTATAAATCGCCAAGACAGGTGTGGTTTGACTATTATCGTCAAGCGGCGTAACTAAAATCTCCCAAGTTTAACTGTACGGATTTGACGGCAGGGGTCAAACGTGGCGATTTTCTATTGTTCAGATTTTAACTCAATCTACTTTACCTTTAGTCCGCCGACACCGCTCAGAACAATAAATCACCTGCTCCCAGTCTTTCTCCCACTTTTTACGCCACGTAAACGGGCGCTGGCAGACGGGGCAGGTTTTTTGCGGTAGGTTTACCTTCTTATGTGCCATGGTCTGCTCCTTTCTGCCGTATATCTCATATCTATGGTTAATGTTTACTGCCTATTTATCTTCTTTTTGATGATCCAGCCCTTCATACTTTTTCACCCGTCGGCATTGGTCGGAGCAATAGACCATGCTCTCCCAGTTTTTATCCAGCTTCTTAGTCCAACTAAACTCGCGCTCGCAGACAGGGCAGAGTTTTTTGCGGACGTTCTTCTTTTTGTGCGCCATAATTTTCTCATTGGTTTGTTTAATATATAGTCGATTCACTATCATCGGATACGGTGTCAGGCTTGCTTGATCTACTGTTTATAGTGATTTCACTCGCCGTCATCGTATCCAAAGTAGCTGTTGCCGACTATATTACCACTGTCTCTCAATCATAAGCCCTATTTATAGTGCTATTCATCAGCATTGCTCATAAGCGTTAATAACCAATCATTAGTTGTTAATCGTCAGCTATTAATCAGTAGTTATTAATCATAATCATCAAAGATTTTATTTAGCCTGTTGAGGCTATTGACAATTAGCTTGCCTGATTGATCGGTACTGCTATCGATGAGTAATTTCTCATCCATCCGCATCGTCAGCGGTGCAAGCGCCTCTTTTAATGCGTTTGCCATAAGTGCGGTCTGCTGAGTGATGTCAGGCGCATCGCTATCTACGGTTTGATGCTCTTCATTTTTAATCAGGCTCTCAGTCAGACTACTAGACAAGCTATTGGCCATTTTCTGTGCTAGCTCTTCAACGGCATTGACCAGCTGCACCATCAGCGCTTTTTGCACCTCTTGGTTTTGCTTGAGATACTCACCTTCTGCCTTCTCAGCATTGTGATCATGCTTATATATTTGCATCAGCTGATTCAGACTTTTCTCAAAGCCATTATCGATACTGTCACTGACGACTTTGGCATTATTGATCACGCTATCGGCAAGGATTTTCTGTGCTTCTAATTGGCCGTTTAACTGCGCATCAAGCTGCGCTTGTTGTCCTGCCTCTCGTAATCGAGCGATTTGTTCAGGATCATTTTTCGTTAAGTATATCTCAAACTGGCTACTGATGGCATTGAAGCCACTGGCCAAGTCGACCAGCTGGGCAACGATACGCGCGCCCGTATCACCGTCTTCTCCGCCCATGGCTTTGTTACGTAAAAAGTCTGCTTTGATTTGCGTCCAACGCTGCATTTCTGCTTCGGTCAACACACCGCGCATCTCGCCAAGCTTGAGCAGATTGCTCTCTGCGCCTTCGGTCAGTAGCTGTGACTCTCCCAAATAGTGATCGTCTATCAGCTGGTTCAGCTCACTCTTATTCATGACCGCCGACAGCTTTTCAGTCATCTTATTCATATTACGATAACTGCCTTGCAGCTTAAATATCGGCTCAACGCGGTACTTATCGTCTTGCGAAGCAGAGGCGATATACGCTTGGTTAACATCCAGAATGACTTCTTGCACCCTAAACATATGACGCAAGATCGCGACAATCTCATTAATCTCTGAAGTGCTATACGGATACGTCAAATCACCGCTTTGAGCTTGGGCAAGATTCGCATTGTCCGCTTTCGCCATTTTGATGAGACGATGCACATCGCTCAAATCGCGGTTGGCAAGTGGTGCTAATACGGCATTAGAGGTCAGCGAGTTTTCGATATAACTAAGCGCAAACACTTCTTCCATGCCGCTCATGATATCGCCTAAGTTGTAGATATCGGCACGGTTGGCGAGCATGTCTGGCACTTTGAAGGCCTCGCCGCTCTCGGTATATGGGTTACCTGCCATGACCACGCAGAACTTTTTGCCGCGCATGTCATAAGTTTTGGTTTTGTCTTGCCAGACGCCATCAATACGGCGTGTACCATCGCCGAGCGAGATAAATTTCTGTAAAAATTCCGCATGCGTATGCTGAATATCATCGAGATAAAGCATGACATTATTGCCCATCTCAAAAGCTAAGTTGATTTTATTCAGCTCTTCTCGTGCGGTGGCATTGGGCGCTTTTTCAGGATCTAAAGACTTCACATCATGACCGAGTGACGGACAGTTAATCTTCATAAAGATAAGGCCCAGACGGTTTGCCACGTACTCCATCAAAGTCGTTTTACCATACCCTGGTGGCGATATCATCATGAGAATACCCATCAAATCGGTACGCTTATCTTCACCGACCGTACCCATCTGTTTCGCAAGGTTATCACCGATGAGTGGCAGATAGCTCTCGTTAATCAGACGGTTACGCACAAATGAGGATAGTGGACGCGGCTTAAACTCGTCCAGTCGCAACGTCTCTTTTGAGTCATGCAATATCTCTGAGCGCATGGCCAGATAGCGTCTATAGGCAGGGATAATTTGGGTATCATGATGATGCAGACGATTTAAGAAATCATCAACGGCAAAGGTTAACGTCTGCTGATGAATACGTGGATGCTCACCCAGTAAATGATTGACTTGTATTTCAAGCGACACTTTACCCGTGCTACGCTCAAAGCTTTGCACTTGATTGAGCGGATTATTAATACTGGTCAATGACGTGATCGATGACATAGTCGATGAAGTGATTGAGGAAAATGATAAAGCAGATGGCGTGGCACTGGTGCCTGTACTGCCTAAACCTTGATTACCTAGTCCTTTAGCATTTAGTCCTTTATTACCTGACCCTTTAACACCCATCCGTTTATCAAAGCTAGCACCTGAATAAATCAATCGTTGCACCAAGGCTTCACGTTGGGCATCGTTCAATTGAGTGAGTAAAACGGCTATCGCCTCCGGCACATAATGACGGCCACTTTCTAATTGCTGCTTACGTAGCACGTTTTGTGCTTCAATCTCGGCAAGCTGCGCTTCGCTGAGTGCTTCACCTGCTTCGTTGGTGCCATCAGTCGCTACGTTAGCCGATTCATTCTCACCGCAAATCTTCTCAAGTAATGCATGGAACCAGGTTGCCAACAGCTCATAAGCTGATTTTGGTTGGAAGCCAAGCTTGCCAATAGAAGATTGCAGTTGGTCAAAGCCAGCTGTGCTTTGCAGGCTGCCTGACGCACTGTTTAGCGTTTGGCTTAGCTGCTCACACAACTGCTGCGCTTGTTGGCTGGTTTGCCAGTTTACTGTGCTGTTTGCGCCTGCACTGGTTTCAACCGACTGCCCCATCACGCTAACCAAATATTCGCAAGCAAGCTGGACATAATTTGGTTTGAAGATGTTGGCGTTGTTATCAACGTTAGCATTGTCATTGTTATAAGCAGTGACAAAATCACGCATCACTTGGCTCATGTCTTCGACCAATAAAGATTTGGCCGTGTCACTACCCAAGGCACGGCGCAGTTGCTCAGCGGTCGCGGCTCTGTCCGTCCAGTTGCTCGCGCGCGTCAGCACGGACTCATTTAACCAAGCGTCATAACCGAACTGGCGTAAGCTGTCTAAGCCTAGCGCTTGTACGATATTGAGCTGCCAATAGAATAATTGAGCCAACGCACGTACTTGCGGGGTATAAATCAGCAGCCCTGCTTCACGTAGAGTCGGCAGTATTTGCATCAGTAATAGCGTGGCATCATGGTCATGAATGCCTTTGTCATAGCCGAGCTGATAGCGAGGGGTCGCGTAAGCTTTGACCAGTTTGGACAAGGGGCTGTCATTATCAATATCGCCATTCACATCAAGGGTAATGACAGTCGCATCGTATGCTTGATATAGACGCGCTTCCGTCAAACCCTCTTGGCTGTTTTTGGCACTTTCGATAATGCTATATGCTAAGTACTCGGCGCGGTAAACGGTATCCGATTCGGAAGCAATATTCATGTCCCAGTACGGGCGCAAGGCGTTTAGCTCAACATTATTAAGCACTTCATAATAATCTGTACCCGTTAGATGCAAGTTCAACACACGCTTGCCATCTGACTGCTGACGGCTCAATAAGGTCAAATCAAGTGGCTGAGTATTGACCGAAAAACGGTGCTTGCCCAGCTTGATGATTTGACCACCATCTTCAAACAGATCAGACTTGTCTTTTAGACTTTTATAGCTCTCGATCTGAATCGCTTTTAGGCGCGCGTCGATGTCATCAGCTTTTACACTAAAGCCCATCGCTTGCAGCTCTTTTGCGATGTTGCGGACTTTTTGCACCAGACCATCAGCCGCAAAATACGTATTTAGCGCCTCTTCCTCTGTAAAGCCTGTGACGCCAGTACTTTGCGTGCGTTTTTTAATACTCTCAAGCATCCGCAGCGCGCCATCATCTAAGTTTTGCGCCTTACGGTTACGAGCATCGAGCAGTTGCTGCTTATGGTTTTCAAAAGTCTCGTAAATTTCTTCACGTTTACTGATGATGTCTGCTAAAAACTGATCGCCACTATTAGTCTCTGGATCAGCGAATTGACTCTCTAACTCTTCTAGCTGTACCAATAGCTTTGCCATTTGCTCGTCTGATTTCTCAGGCGTATTGGCAATGGATAACGCATTGGCAATCGACTGACCGAACAGCTTGAACTGCGCGCCAAATTGCGCAACGGCCTCCGCTGAGCCTAGATTTTTGCGTTTGTGATTGAGCTTGGCTTTGCTCTGGTTCAAGCTGGCATAAATGGTCGATATGTCATCGATGATTTGCGTACGCACCGTAGCATCGGCTACATCTAACGTACCTAGCAACTCGGTTAATAAATCTAACCCTTGTGCCGTCTCATCAATTTTTTCCAGTACAGGTTTTAGCTCGGCATTGGTTTCAGCGGTGTTTAAACGCTCACTGACATCGACTAATATGCCTTCGTAGCTTGATAGCGCCTCTTCGCCACTTAAAAACAGCACCGTTTTTTCGGCAAGCTCGCCCTCTGCTTCTTCTAATTGCTTTTGCAATGCTTGTAGCTTATCAGCATCTAGATAACGCAAATCTTCCAAGCTGACCAAACGGCCTTTCTGGCGTCTTAATGCTGACAGCTGATCGACATAATCACTGGCAGACTCAAAGCTAGTGACGCGTATCTGCCGCAAAATCTCACTTTGCTGCGTATCGGCATCGGCTAGCGCGGTTTGGGTTTGCTTCTGGATACTTTGTACTTTGGCGAACTCATCAATGACCAGCTCAGCCGTGGCCGTCACTTCTTTAATACTACTAGCGACTTCGCTCAGCTCAGGCTCAGACAACCAATAATAGCTGTCAAAGAGTCGGCTGGTATTATTGGTAAGCTCTTCATAGAGCTTCTGTGATACGCTTTGATTATCAATCAGGCGAGTAATGCTATAAAGGTCTGAGATACCGCGCACCAGTTCTTTATTGCCAATCTTGCCATAAAAACTCGTGCTCTCTGGCAGCTCACTCACATACTCGTGTGAGGCATAAGGCGTGTGCCAGATTTGCATTGGGTGAATACGAGACGGCTCACTTTGGTCACTAAACAGCACCAAGCGGCCATTCTCTGCCAAAGCCATACCGTTACAATAGATAGGATTTGCCAATTGCTTTTTAATCAAGTTATAAGGAAACAGCCCCGTAACGCCCAAGTCTCTGTCGTAAAATAAGAATAGAACATCTTCACCATTCGGCGATACAATTTTACGCTTAAACCGTAAGTCAGTAGCGCCAACGTTATTGGCCTCAAACAGCTTATACTCACCCGTCTGTAGATAATAACCACCCGGAAACATGATACCGTGGTCTTCTGGTAGCTGGACACATGATTGACCAATAGCATCCAATCGCAGCACCGCTTCGGTCAAAGTGTTATAAACGAAATAACGGTAGTCCTCTTCACGATAAGGCAATATCTTAAGCAGTATTAGACTGCCGACTTTGGCATAAGCAATCTCAGCATCCGTCAGCGACTGGGTACGGTCATTGACCGGTTCGCTATAAATACCCTGACCGGACTGCGTGTTGTCCTCAATCTTGATGGTCAAATCGCCACCGACCGTTTCCACAAATATCGTGTCTAAGATATTCATATGCGGATATTTGCCATTCACCATTTGATCGCGGGTGGTCTCAATCCAGTCAAAATCATAAGCAGGCGGCAGCTCAATATCACGCTCGCCTCGATTGTCCACATAAGCGACTTGCGCCGACTCTGGCGTACCTTGGCTAAAATCTAACGCGAAACGGAACACTCGAATATCGGTGATACGCTCGCCAATCTGAAACGCCAACAGTAATTTGCTGTCTTTAACTGTTATTTGAATCAGGCGCGTTTGCTTGTAGTATCGATAAAGCTCATTGAAGTCTTGGACAAAGGCGTCTTGAGCCAAAAAAGTGCCTTTTAAGTCAACCTCTTCAAGCTGATACTCTTCTTCATTACCAACTGGCTCGTTCAGACGATATAACGACAATACGTCTTTAATATTACTCGCACGTTTGAGCCCCATAAAAACGTTGTAGCCAAACAGTAGATAATCACCGACCTGCACCATGTCTTGTGCCACACAGTTGTACTCGGTGCGAATACGAGTACGGGCGATGACTTGCATTTGGGTGCTACCAAACTCTTCGAGACGCGAATTATTGAGCGTCTGCGTCTGTTGCTCTAAACGACCGCCTTGTTCGGTCAGACGTTTTTTGATGAGCTCATAAGCATTGCCTGAAGCAACTGCCTGATCGGTTTGGTTGGCTTGATTAGCGCTATTATTATCGTTGCTATTTGAGTTTTTTGAAGCTTGCGTATCCGCCATCGTTGCTCGTCCGTTTCTGTTTTTACATAATAAGAGAATTTTGGGCAATAGAGAAAATAAGGAAATATTAAGGCATTTGATAAAGTAGCACTTGGCTAATCTAAAAAAACGAGTGGTCACTGCTATTTTTTTAGATTAACCAACTCATCATGATTCGTCGTTCCGAATCACCCTGAGTTAGCAAAAAAATCTGCCGCCTACACGACAGATTTTTTATTTTAGAAAATATTACTCATTCATACTGTTAGATAAAAACTTGCCCATTAATACTAGGCATTTAGACCTTATTAATAAGTCGTTTTATCATCATTTTTCTGGTTTGATTTCATAGCTTGATTGGCCATCACACCATTGATGATACCGCTCAATATATCTGACTTACCTGCTAGGCCATCAATGGCTTTACCGATAGACAATGACTTGGCAAAGTTGTCAAAGAAATGCGCTTCGCCGCCAACAATATCGATTTTGGCTTTCTGTAACGCCACAGCCAATACTTCAGCATTTTCTTTCGCAATCTCTTTACCAGCGTCAATCGAAGCAAGCGCTTCTTGCAATGCTGTTTCAAGACTCATACGGAACTCTTCGTGCTCACGCGCCTCTTTGCTCATGCTACCCATGGCATTGAATTTCTCGACCAGACCATCTGCTTCGGCTTGGAAATGTGCACGAGTAACTTCGGCTTTTGCCAATCCAACTTCACGTTCTGCTTTAGCATTTGACTCACCGCGAGCCGCGATGACTTGAGCATCTGCCATGCCTTTTTCACGCTCAGCTCTGGCGGTAGACTCACCGCGAGCCGCGATAACCTCAGCGTCTGCCATGCCTTTTTCACGATCTGATTGCGCTTCAGCTTGTCCAGTTGCTTTGATAACATTGGCTTTCGCAATGCCTTCTTTTTCCAAAGAAGCCGCTTTGACTTCTTGGATAGCCGCTTCAGCGAAGCCATGTGCTGACTCTTCTGCCTTGATACCTTCGGCCATTTTAATTTTGGCTTCTGAATCTTTGGCGGATGCTTCAAGATTCGCAGCGGCAAGCGTGGTGATTTCGACAGCTTTGTGCTTGGCAGACAGCTCTTCTGCTTCGGCTTTTTTCACCTGACGTACTTTGATTTCTTCCGCATCGGCTTCTGCTGCTAGCACACGTGTTTGCTTAGAACGCTCAGCTTCGCTAATTTCGCGGACTTCTTTGATACGCTCTTCTTCTTGCGCAACCGTTTTGTCCACTGCGATACGTTCACGAATAACGTTGGCGATTTCTTTTTTCTCAAGCTCAATCGCGCGTTCAGCCTCGATACGTTGCAAGTCAACTTCACGCTCACGAGAGACAATTTCTAAATCACGGGCGCGCGTGACTTTTTCTTCTTCGATGACGACCGCACGCAGACGATTTTGTCCTGCTACTTCGATTTCACGCTGCTGATTCTCACGCTGAATGGCCAAATCCTGCTCAACCGAGATAACAGCCGTTTCAGATTTTTTACGCTCTTCTTCTTCAATTTTGCGAGTTTCAGCAGTCTCACGTGCAATCACTGACGAGATTTCACGTTGCTGTTTGGCTTCGGCATCGGCTTGTTGACGCTCTAGCTCTAGCATCGCCTCTCTGGTTTCGACATTCTTTTTCTTAACAGCCAGTTCTTCATCACGCTCAAGCTCGTTGGTGATAACGTTCTGAAAAGCCGTTAACTGAGTAATCTTTTTGATACCTTCAGCATCTAAGATATTACTTGAGTCTAATGAAGATTTTGGCGTTTGCTCTAAGTAATCAATCGCCACATCTTCTAAGACATAGCCGTTCAGATCGTTACCGATTTCTTGAACGATGCTGTCACGAAACTCGCTGCGATTTTCAAACAGTTTGACGAAATCAATCTGCTTACCAACCGTTTTCAACGCTTCAGAGAACTTAGCATTAAACAGCTCGTTGACAGCGACTTTATCTGACGCGCGCTCTACCCCAACCGATTTGGCGACTTTTAGCACATCCTCTTCGGTTTCATTGACGCGTAAATAAAATGCCACGGTGATATCAGCACGCATGTTGTCTGCGCAAATCAAACCTTCTTTACCGCGTCTGTCCACTTCTAACGTGATGAGCGATATGCGCATCAATTCTTTTTTGTTGATGACTGGCCAAACAAAACCACCATCAAAACGTACGGCAATTTTACTCACACCGTTAATAATGAGTGCTTTGCCCTGCTCGACCTTAAAGTAAAAGGCCTTGAGCATCAATAGTGCGACCATCATAAAAACAAACGCCAGCACTACAACCACGCCGACGATAATGAGTGTGTCCATATCCATTCCTTTAATTAAAACATTCCATAATCCATTCAATATAAATCAGATACGCTATCAAGCCTGCTAAATCTACAATTTATAGCACTGTTTATAGCATGTGTGCTTTATAGCCCTGTCATGCACCATTCTGATATCTGAACTACATTGAACCGACTATAACCAAATTTAAAACGATTTGTGCTATTTCTAAAAACTCGCTATTTCTAACAATCAATTATTTCTAAAAATAATTGGCTTTATTCATACTTTTACAATATTTTTTTATCTTCGACGACAACAACTCGGTAGGTATTGGCATCCTTTAAATACTCGACCAACATCACTCTATCGCCTTGTTTTAGCAACCCATCATTGCTGTCTGAACGAATCTTTAATATCAATCCTGCACCGCCATCATTTAGCTCTGCTTCGCCATGTTTATCTGTGACACTAAGCGTACGCACAACAGCGATCTTACCCACATTATTAGACGAATTACGTTTGGGAATTTTGGCGATATTTTTGCGAATCGGCGAAATAATAATACCTGTCAACCACATGGATACGACCAATACGAAAATGAGTGCCCCTGTACCGAATAAATAATACAGAACGCCAGAATCGAGATATTGGTGTAAAAAGCTGGTATATAAATAGCTAAGCAACCAACCGATCAAGCTAATTAAGCTTAGTATGATGATTAAAGGGACACCGTAAAGACCAAATTTGAGCATGAGACCGGTAAAAAAACCAGTCGATGATAAGGTAGAGACATCAGCTTCACCACCTGACCCACCAAGGTCTACGCTATCCATATCTGCCATGCCGAGTAAAGACACAACCCAATATAAGGTGACGAACATCACAAGCCCCGTAAAAATAATCGTGGGATATAAACTGATTTTAGTGATAAAGACTAAAAAAGCTTCTTGCATTGCGCGTACTCTCCTTTTGCTCACCCAATCTATTAGCTCAATGACTTGGTTATACAAATTGGTATTATGTGGATGATGCTCACTCGAATTAATGCTGCCAAGTTTACATTTTTTAAATCAACTTATGTTGCTTTATCAAAGATTATATATACATTCCATTCCATAATACATAGGTTTTACCTTTAGCGTCCCCATATCGGCGAGCGTACAACTCCGCCCACCTTACTGCCAATGGCATAACTTGTATTACCAGATAATGAGTGAATGACCAAACTTCCGCCATTTTGACCGCCCACTTGTGAAAGCTTTGTCGGATAGACAGCATACTGTGCAGATGGTGACAGACGTGCTGGTTCATCCAGTCCAGTCTCTGCTAGATTGATAACTTGCCCAGTACTCAGGGTCATCACCGCAGCCTTACGACCATTGAGATATGCCATGCGCTGACCGTCCAAGCTCAGTTGCGGACTGGCGACATAGCCACTTGTTAGCACAGGCGTGGCACTAGCAGTCTCGAAGTTATAGCGATAGATACGTGGACGTCCAGCGCGGACTTTATCACTGGTATAAACAAAACTTTGCCCATCACTGGCGTAACTTGGCTGTACTTCCGTGCTCGGTAACGTAGTGAGCTGTGTGGTCTTACCGTCACTCAGACGTATCTCATAGATATCAGCATTGCCACCGACAGTTGAGCTATATAGGAGTTTTTGACCATCAGGTGAGAACGACGCTGACATATTGCTGCCTTCAGCATTTACCACAAGGTTGCGGATGTTGCTTTTGCGATCATAGATATAAATCTTAGGATGCTGGCGCGGCGCTTGTTTACTATATGCTAGCAGTTGCCCATCAGCTGACCACGCTGGCGCATAAATATAACCATTAAGCTGATCGATTAACTGACGATCACTACCATCAGGACGAATGCTATAAAGCGTCGATATCTTTGCAGCTCCGACTCCTTGCTCCTCGACATAGGCAATGCGCCCTTGCCGATCTATCGCTGACATTCGCGCCGTTAGTGGATTGCTCGCATTCATATTATTAGCAGGTGCTTGCATCGTTTTAGACATCGTACTAGGCAAGGTCTGACAACCCGTCAACAAAATAAAAGTCGTTAGTGCGGTGATATTACTTATCATTCGTATATTGACAGATGATTTTGATACAAGCATTTTTGACATAAAATAACGTCCAATAAAGTGTTGATTATTGCGTACTGAGAATCTTGACAATTAACGCTAAAAGATTGAGCGCACTAAGGCATCCTAGCCTAAAGACTTTACTTAATAGCAAATGACAGTGTAGCGTAAACCATGCCGAATTTTGGACAAAAAAATACCCCACTAGATAGTGAGGCATTTTTAAAACTACATCTGGCTTTTATAGAACACTGCTTTTATTCAACATTGCTTTTCGCAAATACTATTTAAAAACCATCTGTAATGATTGAATTATTTAGAAACGGCTTTGAAATGAGCAACTTGATTGCTATTGGTAATGGTCAAGATAGGCGTGTTATTGGCATTTTTACTGATGCTATATTTACCTTGTACGGTCGCTAAAGTCGCAGTATCAAGACTTGCTTGTGGCTCAGGGCATGCCATCATAGTAGATAAAACGTTGCCTAATACGACATTGCCATTCACAACCTTGTAGTCAGCGCCCATGTTATTACAGGTGTTCATAAAGGTCACACGGTCACTGCCGCTATCTTTGAAGAACTTTAGCGTCAACGGCTTCGCTGGATCAAAGAACAATTGGCTAACTTTATCGCCATTGCTGCGTTTTGCGTCAACCAGCTGCCAATCATATGCTTGTAGCGTATTAGAAGTAATTGGTTGAGTCACTGGCGCTGTTACGCTAGGGGTGGTTTGGCAACCAGCAGCCAATGTACCTACCGCAAGCGTCGCTGCCATCATCATTTTAGTCATGTTTTTCATATAAACTCCTCTAGTGGTTTTTTAGAATAAAAAATAGCTCTTATCCTAAACATTCGTTTTTATTATGATTAATTTACTGTTTTATTCATTACTCTCAATAATGCGGTCATTATGCACAACTGGAGCTTAACTGTCATTATAGATTAGACCTCTTGCAAAAGTCAGATATTAAGCTCAAGATTTACCAGTCCTGCGAACAGCTTCATTCTTAAATCATAACGTTGACGTCGATTACGGTAGCGTTCAGCCACAATTTTGAATAGCTTAATCAGCCCTATTTTATGCTCAACCAGAATACGACATTTTGCCAAATATTGATTGGCCTGTTTGCAAAGCGCTAGCAACTCACCGCCTTTTGGTTTCTTAAAGGGGATAAAGGTCTGATCGTGTAGCTTGGCTATACCTTGATAACCGCTGTCTGCTAGATAGCTGGTGTTTTTAGGCAGCCAATCAGGACAAGTTTGTTTATAAAGACTAAAGTCATGTACTGAACCGTTGCAGGTTTGCACATCCAATATCAGTCCTGTTTGCCAATGTACGATGACTTGCGCTTTTAAGGTATGTTGTTTCTTTTTTCCACTGTAGTACTGTTTTTGGTTTTTTTTGGCCGTTCAATGGGCGTTTCGGTGGCATCAATGATGACTGCTGACCAATTGATATCCTCAGGCTTACCGTGTGGCAGTTTTCGTGGCAAATCAAATCTGCCTGAGTGGATAAGGATGTCTTCTACTCTTCTGACAATGCGACTGGCAGAGGACTCATGAACGTTGAAGTCCACACCAATATGATAAAGGGTTCGGTATTCACGCCAATAGGTCAGTGCGAGTAAAATCTGCGCCTCTAAGCTAAGTTCACTTGGACGACCTGATTTGGTCTTGGAAGCTTCATGCTCTTGCATGGCTTCTAGCATTTTCTCAAAAGTGGCTTTGTGGATGCCAGTATAACGTTTAAAACCTGCATCGCTCTGTTCAAGTAGTTTGGCTATATTTGGCATATCTTTTAAATATTTAGGGTTCAGTTATAGTCTTTGAGTCTTGAAACTACTTTTGCAAGAGGTCTATTGAGTGTATGATTACCCTGTTATTTGTTGCGATCTATAGTCTTTTTGCTAACCTCTATTGTTAGACGTTACATTAACTGCTAACACTTTTTCTATAACTTCTTGAATATACCCTAAAAACCGATAATTTCTCGTTAAAATTACCGTTTTACTCATTCATGCTAGGTATTACTCTAGATTGGCACTGTTCTGTTGTTGCAAAGCAGCATAGCCTACCAAACGCTTGCGTTCAGCCTCACTAAATAGCTGCTGTTCGATTTGATTGATTTGGGTTTGTGCTTGCGTTTTATCTGCACTTTGACTCAATAAGCGCTGTTTTTGGGCTTGATATTGGTCGAAACGTTGAGCAAAGTTAGCATCTTCTGCATCAACTCGCGCGAGGCGTGCGGCGGCTGGAGCACCTACCAGATCACGACGCATGTTATACAATTCCTGAGCCGTTGCCCCTTTTGCTTGCATCTGTTTTGTGCGACTCATCAGCTCGTTCAGATTGGCTTGCTGGATGATACCGGCTTTGAGCGCATTATCTGGCATACGGCTAATGTAGTTCTGCCGTGTTGCCTCTTTTTGCACATCGTTTAGCTGCTGATTTTGGTTAATTCTGACCATCTCCATACTATAATTATCATACTCCTCTTCTGCACCAAAGAAAGCGGTAATGGTTTCTTTAGTAAAATACTGCTGACGCAACTTGGCTACATCTTGCTTTTGCTGAGCGACGACATTTAGATCCAGCTCACCGCTTTTTGCCGCTTGTAATTGCAGATTACCGTAACGTTGTTCTATTTCAGAAATGGCTTTAAGATAGGTAATATATTGATCAAATATAGCGACCGCTTGACTAGCGGCAGGCTCTGGCGTGTGGTGACGAATATAGCTTTCGACACGGGCATAAATAACCGCTTCATCTTCTTCACCCAGCGCCGACAAAAAATAATCGAATAAATGCCGTAGACCTTCAGTGACGACCAACTGCTTATTTTCGTCAATGATGATTTCGCCGTCAATTTGCGTGCCTTGTAATGAGCGCGGCAAACGCTCCAATCCAGTGACAAATAGAGACTGGTTTTGGGCGGCAGTTGTTTGCACTACTTGGCCATTATCCAGCGCAGTTGATAGAGTAGCATCAGCCTCATTAGTGAGGGCACTGGATACTGGTTGCTCTGTAGCCATACGTGTATTATCAGGTTTGAACCACATAATCACCGCCGCCGTTATGGCTATGCTAACCAAGGCGATTATAACTATTGGTAGATAGGCTGGGCGGCGATTATTCGACATAGATGAGGGTTCTTTTTATAAGTCAGCTTAAAGGCTTATGTTTTTAAAAGCGTATGTTATTAAAAGCTTACATTATTAAAGGTTAGCGTTTTTAAGACGATTGACCTGAGTACGATAGATAGATTTTGGCTCAGAATCGCCCCATGCCGTCAGACCCAATACTTGATCGGCTGAATCCAAATGGTTCATTCTATAATTATCCCGAATCACATAACCAAGACGACTTGAGCAAGCAGACACCAACCCATCATTAGACTCGCCTGCAAACGGCACGCTCGTTGCTGCTAATAAATAATCACTAGGATCAAGTGCGCTCGTTATTTGCCCAACCCCGCTGAACGAATAGTATTTGATACCATTGACAGCAGTACTGGTCGGCTGACCACAATAATTTTTTGGCATTGCCGCGGGAAATTTGGCATTGAACTTAGCAGCACCATCGGTTGATAGAGCCACGAGCGCTTGCCAGCCATCTTGCTCTTGTATCTCTTTAAAACTGATACCTGAACCAACGTCTGTAAAGCCACCAATCAAATTGAACACGCCTGAGACTAGCTGTGTTGTGACATTGGATGGATTACCTGTAGTGTTGTTTGGCTCCAGGGTGTTTTTGACAAAATCTGCCGTTTTTGACCCTTGTTCTGGGCTTGATACTGCCGTAACTGATGCGACATATTTTGGCGCGACGCCAGCGACATAGCGGATATCTATACCGCCTTGACTGTGTCCAAATAAATTGACTTTAGGTTCACCTGAAATGGCAGTGATGGTTTTGACTTGTTGTAGCAGTTGCTCTCCGCGAATCTCACTGTTATTGACGGCTGACGTTTTGGTGGTGTATACCTCTGAGCCGCCTTTCATCAACTCTTGAGGAATGCCATTGAAGTAGTCGATAATCCCAAACAAGTTAGTGAAGCCGCCAAGACCATGTGCCATAACAATTGGGTATTTTGTATCAGTATGATTTGACGTCCAGTATTTGTTGCTGACCAGCTTACATCCGGTTGAATTGGCACAATTATAGTATTGACCAGCAGCTTGAGCTGAGGTGGTTTGTAGAGCCATTAAAAGTACACCGGCACCGATAACACCAAGTGAGGGGAGAAATGCGCTGGGCGTGAAAGCCGAAGCTAGAGAAGATTTTAGCGTCATAATAACGTCCTTGTTATCATTAATTTTGATTATCTTTACCTCTCAAATACGACAGCAGAAGCGGCAAAGATTGCTGCTAATTCCTTTAGCATGCAAAATTACATTACTTATATCTTCTGTAACATTCAACTAAATTGTCAAAATATGAATATATTATCGTGACTATAGGGTCACAACTGCCCCTACTTCGCTGTAAAGCAATTATTATCAATAATAATGATAGGTTCACTATCACTTAACGTAAAACAGCGGCGTCTTCATTTATGTTATAATTCAAGCCATTAATTCCATAACTATAAGTAATATAATGATGACTAAAAAATCCCTTATCCAGTCCCCAGAAGCCATAGAAAAAATGCGCGTGGCCGGTAAACTTGCCAGTGATGTCCTTGTCATGCTCGATGAGCACGTTCGAGTTGGCATCAGTACCGAGGCACTTAACCAAATCGCCCATGACTATATCGTTAATGTGCAACAGGCTATTCCTGCACCGCTTAACTATAATGGCTTCCCAAAATCAATTTGCACCTCGATTAATCATGTGGTTTGTCATGGTATTCCAGCCGAAAACAAGCTACTCAAAGATGGTGACATCATCAATATCGATGTGACCGTGATAAAAGATGGCTACTATGGCGATACCTCAAAAATGTGGATCGTGGGTAACGGCTCTATCATGGCACAGCGTATCTGCAAAGTGGCACAAGACGCCCTATATGCTGGTATGAGTGTCGTCAAAAACGGTGCGCGTCTAGGTGATGTCGGTGCTGCTATCCAAGCAGTGGTCGAGCCTGAACGTTTCAGTATCGTTCGCGAGTTCTGTGGTCACGGCATTAGTAATGAGTTTCACCATGAGCCACAAGTTATGCACTATGGCAAAAAAGGTACAGGCTTTGAGCTAAAAACAGGCATGACCTTTACCATCGAGCCGATGATTAACCAAGGTACATGGCAAACCAAGATTTTGCCTGATGAATGGACGGCGATTACTAAAGACCGTAAGCTGTCAGCACAGTGGGAGCATACGATGGTCGTGACCGATAATGGCTGTGAGGTGTTTACCACTCGCCCTGAAGAAGATTTGAGTTTTTTGACCCAGTAATATCAAAAAAGATCGCCTAGGCGGTCTTTTTTTTGGCCAATAATTAGGTCATATTGAGTATTGTGCTCACCCGCTTTTTATCTTTATACTCTGATGACTTAATAACTTATATTGGTAATTATATTCGTGGCTTTTGTCAGCTACCAGCACACTGGTGATTCTACGCTTTTCAGCTGAAACGTTTTATTTTTAAACTCTTAACGGGATAACACTCATGTTTACTTGTGATGTCGCTTCTATCGATCTGACACCTTTACCTCTATTATCAAAGGATATAGCGACAAACGCGTCACTGCTAGCGGACACCCCTGTCACTGAAAAGTCACTACTGGGTATTCCTCACTGGTTGACTCAAATTAATCAAGATATTAACCGTGCACTTGAACGCGGTGTCAATATTCGTCAATTGGTCGCGGCACGCTCTGGTGCGATTGACGAATTGCTGATTGCCTTGTTCAACTGGTTTGAGCTGGATAAGACAGATTTGGCTTTATTTGCTACAGGCGGTTATGGTCGTGGCGAGCTGTCGCTTTATTCAGACATCGACATTTTATTGCTCTCTCCTGATGAGATTGGTGCTGATGCCAGTGGGAAAATAGATCGGTTGGTGGCGCTATTGTGGGATATAGGATTAGAGCCTGCTCTCTCGGTACGTAGTGTTAATGACGCTTTAGAGGCGTCGCTCGATCACACCATTGGCAGTGCACAGCTAGAAGCTCGGCTATTAATTGGTAATGAGGCTTTACAGGATGTGCCTGTTCAAATTGTCAATAAACAGTGGTCGCCACGTGAGTTTTTTGAAGTAAAAATCGCAGAAGCTAAAGCGCGATACTTACAGCACAATGCCACCGAGTACAACCTTGAACCCAATATAAAAACCGCCCCTGGTGGTCTACGCGATATTCATATCATCGGCTGGGTGACCAAACGCTATTTTCGAGTGGGTAAGCTGTATGACTTAGTACAACAAAACTTTTTGACTGAAAAAGAGTTCGATGAGCTGAACTTTGCAGAAGGTTATTTATGGCAAATACGTCATTATCTGCATGTATTGACTGGTCGCAACGAAAACAAGCTGCTGTTTGATTATCAGCGTGAAATTGCCCAGTTGATGGGTTATGAGACGCAGCCAGACGATCAGCCAAATGCCGCCGTCGAGCGTTTTATGCGCGACTATTATCGCTGTGCCATGCAGATATCAACGCTGTCTGAGATGCTGACCAATCACTATTACGAGACGATTATAGAGCCGCAGTTGCCTGATGATGAGCGTCCAAAAAAACAGCCAATCAATGCCCGCTTTAACCAAGTTGGTGACCAAATCGCCATGGCGCATCATCGGGTTTTTGCTCAGCATCCTGACTCTATCTTAGAGATGTTTTTACTGATGGGTCAGTACGGTATCAAAAACGTGCGCACTCATACGTTGCGTGCGCTAAAAATCGCCGCGCGTGGCATCGATCAAGTCTACCGTGATAACCCCGCTCACCAAGCGCTCTTCTTAGCCAATTTAAAAGAGCAGAATTATCTGTTTCATCGCCTGCGTGCCATGAATCGCTACGGCGTCTTAGGCAGCTACATTCCTGCGTTCGCCCAAGTGACGGGTCTGATGCAATATGATTTATTTCACCGTTATACGGTTGATGCGCATACCTTATTTTTGATTCGGATTTTGCATCGCTTCACCGACCCACGGTTTTATGAAGATTTCCCACTGGTCAGCTCTATCTTTCAGCGTATCGAGCGCAAGGAAATCTTGGTACTGGCCGCCATGTTCCATGATATTGCCAAAGGTCGCGGTGGCAACCATAGTGAGCTTGGTCAAACCGAGTCGACTGAATTTTGTTTGGCGCATGGTATGAGTCTGGCAGATGCCAATTTGGTCGGTTGGCTGACTCGCTATCATTTATTGATGTCGATGACTGCTCAGAAAAAAGACATTTCAGATCCAGAAGTGGTCACTATTTTTGCCAATTTAGTCGGTAACGTCACCCACCTCAATCATTTATATGTGCTCACTGTTGCGGATATGAATGCGACCAATCCACAGTTATGGAACAGCTGGCGTGCCACATTAATGAAACAGTTATACTCACAAACTCGGCGCATTTTGCGCGCTGATATCGATGCACCTACTAACCGCCAAGATATGATCAGTGCCACACGTACCCAAGCCTTAGCGATGCTCGATAATGTCAACAATCAACACATGAATCGTGATGAAGTCTTGAGGCTATGGGATGATTTGGGTGATGAATATTTCTTGAGAGAAATTCCTGAAGACATCTTATGGCATACCGAAGCCATTTTGAACCATCCGCCGATTGGTCTTGCTTCTAATGCAGATAGCCCGCCATTGGTGGTATTACGTGAGCATCGTGAGTTGGCCCTTGATGCGGTACAGGTCTTTGTTTATACCCAAGATCAGACGAACCTGTTTGCAGTCACCATGGCTGTATTTGATCAAATGAACTTGGATGTTTTAGACGCCCGTATCATTACTGCTACCCGCGATTTTGCTTTGGACTCCTATGTACTGCTCGATCCCAGTGGCACACTATTGGTCGATGAGGACAGTCAACAAGAGCTCAAACAGCGCCTAATCAATGCCTTTAAAGACCCGACAGTATTGAAGCTTACCAATAAGCGTATACCGCGTCAGCTTAGACATTTTGAAGTGACCACGGTGATTAATTTTGAGTTTAATGAGGCTTCTGATCAGCATATTATGAGCTTAGAAACCCTTGATCAGCCGGGACTATTGGCAAGAGTAGGACAGGTGTTTTTGCAGGAGAAAATTGAGGTGCATGCGGCGCGTATCACCACTTTGGGCGAACGTGCAGAAGATATGTTTTATATCAGCGATCAAAATGATGAACCGCTATCTGCTGCTAGACTTGACGCACTACGATCCGCCTTGATGTCCAGTCTCAGTATGCAAAGAGAGCAGCCTGCTGCTTACAGTAAATGTGATTGAACAAATGGGCTTACAAGATAAGTCTAAGATAAATACTCGGCGTGTATCATCCATTCATTGATGGCATGCTTTGTATTTTTTAATCCTTTAGGGCGTGTTGAACATTCACAAATGGGCACTGCTGATGGCTAAAATTGTTCCAGCCAAGGCGCAAGTCGACGATAATGTTAATACCTTAGCTAGAATTGCAACGCAGTATGGGGCAGTTTTAGTATCAGCCCCGATATTAACAGAAGGGGACAGAACTCTTTTTTGCCGCTTCATTGTTAAAAAGAGACGCTTAGAGTGACTAAACTTACTATTTTTAACGTTGAATCGCCTGAAAAATAGTCTCTGTCAGTGCCATGGTCGAATGTTCAACACGCCCTAATATCAAAAGCACCTTTTATAAGGTGCTTTTATATATCATTTCGCTAGCGTGCTCATTGAGCTCATCATCCGCAAGATCTGGTGGCAGAATCTCTGCTTCAATCTGTTTTTGCGTCAGTATTAAGCGCCCAGCGTTGACCTCTTTTTGCAGCAAACAATGTAAACTTGCTAAATGAAAATCTCTGCCAAAACACTCATAGATTTGTCTTAGAGAAATAGGCGATTTAGCGTGCACATCGGGATAAAGGCTGTCCTCTGCTAAGATAATCATCTCATTCAGTGCCTCTTCACGCATCAACTCATCTTTATCGATTTTACGTTGCAAGCTGTCTGCCATTCGACTTTTGGACGCGAGCATGGCCACAAAAATCACTGTCTGTAAGACAAATAAGGCAATATATTGCCATAAGGGTAGTAAAATACCGAGCTGATTGCTAAGCAACATCAGCACCATCGCAACGATCACGTAACTGACCAGCTGCCACAGTAACCACATCATCAAGCTATTTTCACCGTACCAAAACATTTTTCGTTCTTTATGGCTAATTAATTGCTGGCGAGCTTGCCACCAGCTTTGCTCCCGCTGTTTTAATAGTTCGTACAATTTGGTTCGCTGTTGCGCATCATCAAAATTTTCATCTTGAATGTCTGCCGCGTTAAGATCATTAGTTTTTGAGATACTAGGCATATCAAATTATCCTCACCATAATCTATCATTAGGGCTGACAGCAGTTTTTTGTATTGTTATAAGTTATCAATTGATAAGCTTTTTTTAGGATTTTTAAATCTGTGACGGCTTCATTAGTTATTATAATTTATGATTAAATAGCTAAGCAGCTTGAGCATGAGAAGTAAAAGACAAAAAATAAGAGAAGTGCTACACTGCTTAAATGTAATTTTTCTTTATCACTTTATTATTAATTGTCTATTATAGTTACCCTACTTATGAATCACAACTTAACGTACCTGCATCCTTATCCTTTTGCAAAGATGGCAACATTGCTTGCTAACAGTGTGCCAGCCCATGACTACAGTGAAATCAAGCTCGGTATTGGTGAACCAAAACATGAGCCACCAGCGTTCGTGCTGGACGTACTACGTGAAAATTTGGACAAAATAAGTCGTTATCCAACGACTAATGGCATGTTTGAGCTGCGCCAAACCATCGCGCATTGGCTAGAAAAACGCTTCTTTTTGAACCATGTCGATGCCAACACGCAAGTATTGCCAGTAATGGGCACACGCGAGGCTATTTTTAGTCTGGTACAAGCAGTCGTGGATCATAAAGTAAGCGATACAGAGAGTAGTCCGCTGTCTGTCTCTGACCCGTTATCTGCCGTTTCTCCTATGGCTGCTCCTACGACTGTTCCTACAATAGTGATGCCCAACCCTTTTTACCAAATATATGAGGGTGCAGCGATACTGGCGCAAGCCGAGCCTTATTTTGTGCCTTGCACACTGGACGATGACTTTAAAGGTAACTATCGCGCCGTACCAAAAGATGTTTGGGCGCGCACGCAGTTGCTGTTTGTTTGTAGTCCGAACAATCCGACTGGCTCGGTCATGACGATGGAGGATTGGGAGTATCTCATTCGTCTGTCAGATCAGTACGATTTTATTATTGCCAGTGACGAGTGCTATAGCGAGCTGTATTTTGATACGGCACCGATTGGACTATTGCAAGCCTGCGCTGCCCTCGGTCGTCATGATTTCAAAAACTGTATTGTCTTTCACTCTTTATCTAAGCGTTCAAATCTGCCTGGTTTGCGCTCAGGGTTTGTGGCAGGTGATGCCACTATTTTGCAAGCTTACCTGCAATATCGTACCTATCAAGGCTGTGCGATGCCGATACCACATCAGCTCGCCTCGATCGCTGCATGGCAAGATGAAAAGCATGTGGCACACAATCGCGCTCTGTATCAAGAAAAGTTTGCCTTGTGGATGTCTGAGCTTGGTGAACTACTAGAGTTACGAATGCCTGAGGCTGGATTTTACTTTTGGATAAAGGTCCCTGAGCCGTTCGATGGGGATGATGAGCGGTTTGTCAAAGCACTGTACGAGCAGGCCAATATTCACGCACTAGCAGGGCGCTATCTGTCACGTGATATTGATGGCAAAAACCCTGGGCAAGGCTATGTGCGCATTGCGCTCGTTGCTAGTGTTGATGAGAGCCGTAAAGCGATAAACCGTATTCGAAAATTACTAGGCGCATAAGCAGTCGCTTTATACGTAAAATTTTCAAAAAAAACAGCAACCTCTAATAGCCACAATATTACTGTGGTTATTAGAGGTTTTTTGCTTTAATAATGCTATAGTAAAGTGTCTTTTATCTTCAATTATCTTTTACTCAATATGCCATCAAGGATGATGCCATGCCCCATCTTGATTTTACCCAGCCGCCCTTTGACGTATTGAGTCTGGCTGAACGCCAAAGCATCAGAAAAAATACCCAAATCCGCTACCTTGCCAAAAACGAGAATCTAACTGCCGAAGAGTTGCAATATCTGTATGTGGTCATTAAAGGGCAGATTGAGCAATTGCTTGATGGTGAGTTTGTTGCCTCTTACTTGGGTAGTAACCACTCCGACCATCTCAATAATAACGACTGGTTCGACAGCCGTCGTCTGCCTGAATCATTGACTGAAAATAGCCTTAATACTAAAGCCCTGCAGACCTATCAGTTTCGAGCCGCTGAGGATACCTTGCTGCTCCAAGTCGCTGGTAGCGCAGTCGATAAAATCAGCGCCCAAAATCATCTAGTACGCCAAATGCTATCAGACAAATTGCCCGAACGGCTAAAGGCATTACAGCAGCGCCGCAATAATAAATCCATAGTCTCTGCCAGCTACAATGACCAACAAGAAGTGCAGCAAATCATGTTGCAGCCCGTCATTGATGTCAATCTATTGCCAGTCCATATCGTCAACGCCAATAACAGCTTATACGAAGCCGCGTCTATCATGACGAAAGCGGGGCTAAAACATGTACTGGTGCAACCTTTAGACCACCTAAAAAATAAGGGAGAGGTGCGATTTGGTACTGGTCATCTATTGGGTATTTTGACCGATACCGACATTTGCCGCGCCGTGAGTGACCAGCAAGATCCAGCCACTACCCCATGCCAGCGCTATGCTAATTTTAACCTGCGTACCATCAAAGCCAGTGATGAGATTGGCGATGCATTATTGACCATGACCCGCTATCGCATCCATCGGCTACCAGTGATTGATCAAAATGGGGATGTCGTCGGTATATTGGGACAAAGCGATATGCTTGCGCATATTGGTCATCATTCACAGCTCATTAGTATCCAAATCGAGCAAGCAAAAGACTTATCGAGCTTAGATACTGCCGTCGAGCTTATCGGTCGTTATATTCGCGCACAACATCAAAACGGTGTCAAAATTGGTAATATCAGCCGCATGGTACAGACCTTGAATGCACAGGTATTTACTAAGCTCTGGCAGCTTATCGTGCCTGATGAGGTCATGACAAATACCTGCCTGATCGTGATGGGCTCCGAGGGGCGCGGTGAGCAAATCATGCGTACTGACCAAGACAATGCGCTCATCTTACGTGACGGCTATACTCACCCTGATCTGGCACAATTTGCGGATACTTTTAATCAGCATTTAGCAGACCTCGGTTATCCACTATGCGATGGTAATATCATGATGACCAACCCTATGTGGCGACAGCCGCTAAAACAGTTTAATGCCCAGATTGGTTTATGGTTTAAAAACACCGATCCCATGCATAGTATTTATTTGTCAGCGATACTCGATAGCGAATACGTCTGCGGAGATGAGTCATTATTGACTCAGGTACGTCAACATTTAAAGGTTGCCCACAGGCAGTCAGACCCTATGTTTGTACGCCAGTTCGCGCGCGCCGCGCTACAGTTCGGTGATGTCAATCAGTGGTGGCAAAAGTTCGTGCCTTTGCTCGGTGGTAAATCCGGGTCAGAAGACATTGATCTAAAGAAAGCCGGTATCTTTCCACTGGTTCATGGCATTCGTACCTTAGCATTAGAAAACGATATCTTAGAGCTGCCCAGTAGGAAAAATCGTCTCGAAGCTTTGGTACAAGCGCGCGCCTTGACCCAAGAGCGCGCAGATACTTTATTAGAGGCCTTGGAGTTTTTTATGGCACAGCGCCTATCAGTCGCTCTATCAACCGATGATAAACATGCACGGCAAGTCAACCCAATGACCTTGACCGCGCTTGAGCGCGACTTATTAAAAGAGTGTTTGGCTGTCGTCAAAAGCTTTAAAAACCAGCTACGTCAGCATTATCAACTAGAACTCGCATAAGTAAAACAATCGCATAAATGGATGAGCGACAACTATGAGTTGGCTAACACAGTTATCCTGCGCTTGGCAAAAAACGCAGCTACAGCGCCCAGAATTGGCATCAATGTTTACCAAACCTGTGGCTAAGCAATGGGTAGCAATTGACTGCGAAATGACGGGACTCAATCCAAAAAACCACCATTTATTGTCTGTCGCCGCGATTCATATCAATGACAATACAATCGACACTGGCAATGGCATGCATATCGTATGCAGACCACCTGTGATGCCAGACCGTGACACCATTGTGATTCACGGTCTACGTACTGCCGACGTTGAGCATGGTATGAGCTACGATGAGATGCTAGCGCTGTTGTTGCCATTTATAGGCAATCGCCCAATTGTGGGGTTTTGTACGAGTTTAGACACAGCGTTTTTAAACCCTCTGGTCAAACGCTATATGGGCACAGCATTACCCAACGAAGTCATCGATTTGCGCCATTTATATAGTCGGCGCATGAGTGGTCAAACCCAAGGGCTATCTAGCCAAGCGCAGCATCTGACTAATATTTTAGCGCATTATAATATACCCGATCTAGGCGCTCATGATGCTTACAACGATGCCATCATGACCGCTATGGCATTTTTACATGTGCGCTAGCGTGTGTGCGTATTTTAAAAATTCAGATAAAAACAGGTTTTCATCTACGCCTGCCATCTACGCGAAAACGGCAACTCATGTTACCATAGGCTGTTTTTGCCACCTGATGAAAGATGCTCATGCGACCCACCTCTAAACTCCGTCACTCCTCTGCTTTTACTGCCAAGTTATCCCCTTTTTTTCGTTATCTGCGACCGTCGAAGCCACCTGCTAAATACGTACCTATCATGGCGTTATTAGCAACGGCGACACTATTGCCCATCCATGCACAAGCAGCACTACCAAAAGCCATCGAAGCAGCATTATCACGAGCCGATTTAACAGAAGCTGATATTAGTATTATCGTCACACCAGTCGGTGATAAAAATGCCAGTCACCTGCCCGCTCCCATTCAGGTTATTGATAGCAGCACACACCGCTCATCTAAACCCACTCTTCAGCCAAAACCGACTGCCAATATAAATGCTGATATAAAAAGTAACTCTCAAAAAGCCACGCAAAATAATAATGACAAAACCAATAATAACCATGTGCGCCAACAGAGTACGCTGATTACTATTGAGCAGCGTACCATTGAAAAGCATGAGAAAAAACTGCATGCTTACACCGATGATCCTTACACTTATCAAAGCTTAGAAAGCATCCCAACGATATTGGGTGATAAGGCAAAAACAGCTGTCATTAACAACAATGCTAATAATGATAAAACTGATGACATCAGTACTGATAACCCCTCCATAAAAATTTCATTTTCGCCGTTGCTGAACCATCAAGCTGATATCGCTCGCACGCCTGCCAGCACCATGAAACTCGTTCCCAGCTTTATTGCTTTAGACACTCTAGGCGCTGATTTTTTTTGGCATACTCGTGTCTATCATACAGGCCTTGTCATCGGTGACCGTCTGCATGGCGATTTGATTATTCAAGGCAGCGGTGATCCAAAAATGACCCACGAGCGTTTAAAACAGCTCCTTTATAAAGTACAGTCGTCCGGTATCCATCATATCGACGGTGATATTATCATTGACAGTGGCGTCTTTAAAAATGTCAGTAAAGACCCTGCCGCCTTTGACAATTCGCCACTGCGTCCTTATAACGCCAGTCCCGATGGTTTTTTGGTGAATTTTAGTACCATCGGTATCAAAAGCTATCCGTTAAACGATGACCAAGCAAATCTGACTTATACACCAAAATTAGCAAATTATGCTTTGCCCAGCATCATAAATACGCGTTCGGCGGCCTGTGGACAAGCGCGTTATAGTCTCGCACCTGAGTGGCAAGCAAAACAATTGGTGTTAAATACTCAGTTGCCAAACAGCTGCCAAGAGCATGCTTTTTATGTGGCTTATCCTGATGCCAAAGATTTTGCCGCACGCGTTATTGCCGCAAAATGGCAAGAGCTAGGCAATACGCTGAGTGGTAGTGTCATCACTCAAGAAGCGCCCTACACTACAATGAAAAACACCAAATCAACGCATGGTTTGGCAGCACTTCCTATATCACCGCTGCCTATTGTCAGCTACCCATCGTTGAATTTGACGCAGCAGATTTACGATATCAATCACTTCTCAAACAATGTGATGACTGAGCAAGTGGCGCTATCGATTGGTGTTTATGACAAAGTTGATAATAAAACACTCGATAAAGCTATTAGTAATTCACATAGCTTGTATCAATTTGGCAAGCCGACTGCGACGAGCTATCCTGTCGCATTGCAAACTATTAATCAATGGTGGCAGACCAATCTAAGCACACAGCCGCCCTATTTGACCAATGGTTCAGGACTCTGCCGCGACTGTACCATCACAGCTGCAAACCTAAGCGAGCTATTAACTTATGCTTATAGCCATCCAAGTTTTAACGCTTACGTCAACTCGTTAGGTATCGCTGGCGTCAGTGGCACCATTACCGCTCATAGTGAACGCCTACCAGAATCAGCAGCCATTGGTCGTGCGTGGATAAAAACAGGTACCTTAAACAACGTCACCTCGATGGCAGGCTATGTCAAAGGATTGTCGGGACAGGATTATGTCGTGGTTGGACTCATCAATAGTGAGCAAGCACATAACGCTTATACAGCCAGACCCGTGCTAGATGCGATGCTTGATTGGACGGCGCAGCATTAAGTGTTTTTCACATCCTATTTTTCACCTTTATAAAGGTTCACTTATGTCACGCAAGACAACCAATCTCAATAAATCCAAGACTCATTCAGGTGGCGAGCCGCTGCCGAAAAACCATGAGTCAGCGCAGCCTAAATTGGCACAATATGTAGGATATTTCGCGATAGGCTATACGCTTGCCAGCGCAATATTTATGATGATTCAAACCAAGCTTGCGTTGAATTCGCAACTGGTAACGGTATTGTCTATCATTATCGGGGCTTATATCGCGGTTCATAAATTTGTCAAACATCAGCAGCGCGCATTGAATAGCGGTGAAATCAATCGCTTAATGTTTGGCGGCGTCGCGGTGGTCTGGCTACTGACTGTCATTTATTTCTTAGCCATATGGTTTTGGTTGTTTGATGCGGTAAATCGTGAAGTCCTACTAGAGATGGCCGTCCAGCAACCATTGCCATTGGTCTCATCGTTGGTGATGATATTGGTGCTGACACTGGTCAGTGCTCGCATCAGTCTTTGGGCGATCAATCGCCTGCTTGACCCTAAACGCAAAACTATGTGAGAGAGGAAACCTCAGCCGAATCTCTACAAGGTGCTACAAGTTTTTCTCCCTATTAATACATAAAATCCGTTAGGCTAACTTTAATGAGCAAGCTTTTGGATGATTGTGGGTGATTAACGGTTTTATATTTTAATAGGAGCATTTATCATGGACATGGTTTTTTTTGACAATATAGACAAGCTTGGACGCATCGTTTTGACGACAGTCATGGTTTATGTGTTGATCGTACTGGTGACCAAGGTCTCAGGTAAACGCTCCACCTCGCAGCTCAATAATTTTGATTGGATCGTCACCGTGATGATCGGTTCACTTGGTGCCAGTACTATTCTGCTCAAAGACATTCCTTTTGTCGAAGGGGTTTCATCGATTTTAGTACTTTATCTATTGCAGTTTTTAGTCACCAAATACGCCTCTATCTCACCGCAATTTAGCAGCTTTATTTTGTCAGAGCCGCGTATTGTTTTTTATCAGGGGCAGTTTTTGCCAGATGCCATGCGCGCTGAGCGGCTGACTCGTCAAGAGATTGAATGTGCGATGCGCTCTGAAGGAGTGCATCGTTTCGATGATGTTGAAGCCATCGTTTTTGAATCGGATGCCAAGCTCACCATCATTCCAAAACCTAGCCCAACTGATGTGAGCGATAATGACCAAAATACAGAAGATAGTGTCTCGCAAACCATACAGCCCTTGATGTAAGACCTATTGTTTATCCAAGATTAGTAAAGCATAAAAAAAGCTTCGTAGAATCTTGTTTGTTACGTTCACTTCAGCGTAAAATTCTTTTGTTATATTTTACTAATGACTAAAATTAAAGTGGACTGGCTATGAAAGTAAGGATTTTAACCGTCGGTAATAAAATGCCTAAATGGGTACAGACGGGGTTCGATGAGTATTTTAAGCGTATCCAGCCTATGCTCAGCACAGAAATCGTGGAAATTGCTGCCGCAAAGCGTGCAAAAAACCCTTCTGATGCCAATTTGGCACAATACCGTGAGCAAGAAGGACAGGCAATATTAGCCGCTCATAATGCTTCAGGGCGTGAGCAACTATGGGTATTGGATGTCAAAGGTAAAATGATTTCAACAGAAGGGCTGGCTGACAAATTAGCTGATGGCATGCAGCAAGGTGATGATATTGCACTGGTGATCGGTGGTGCAGACGGCGTATCGCCAGAAGTATTAGCCAAAGCCGATGTAAAATTGTCACTATCAGCGCTGACTTTACCGCATCCGTTGGTACGTGTTGTACTAATGGAACAATTGTATCGTGCGATGAGTATCAACAACAATCATCCTTATCATCGTGGCAATTAAGCAATCATTAAACACTGCCGTACTCTGTGCTAATATTTTGTGCTGATAGTTTATGGGCAACAACATCAATGATAAAAAGGATTGAAAAACCACTGAGCGCCCTAATAAACGCTACATGAAATATCCAAAACATGCGACACCTACCGCCCCTCATTCAATTCATCAGCCTGATGACTCGTACTCTCATTCGCCAACGCCTATTACAGCGACTGGCGTTTGGACAGATGTATCTGCTTTAGGGTCAAATGTAGCTAAGCTACCAGCATTGTTTATCTCGCATGGCGCACCCACGCTTGCCATTGAGCAATCAGCCACGACCAGTGCACTGGCACGTATTGGGCAAAACTTACCAAAGCCACGTGCCATCCTGATTATGTCAGCGCATTGGCAATCCGCCAAACTCGAAATGAGCAGTAATCCGCAACCCAAGACTTGGCACGACTTTTCAGGTTTTCCGCCTGAGCTATATGAGCTTCAATACCCTGCATCTGGTCAGCCAGCACTTGCTGAATCCCTTGCCCAGCAGCTCACTGCACGCGGTATTACTTGTAGTGTTAATCCAGTGCGGGCTTGCGATCATGGGGTGTGGGCGCCGCTCAGGCACTTATATCCAGAGGCTGAGATACCTATCGTACAGGTTTCTCTACCGCAGCATTATGACAGTATCGCCTGTTATCAATTGGGTGCGCAGCTGGCGCGCCTACGTGAAGAGCAAATACTGATCATCGGTTCAGGTAACATTACCCATAATCTGCAAGCATTACGCTGGCAAGCAGATAGTGTTGACCAAACGGCTAAAGCATTTAAGCAATGGCTGCTACAACAGCTCAAAACAGACATTCCTAGCACTTTAGATTGGCAGCAATATCCTGACTATAAAGATATTCATCCTAGTGATGAGCATTTACTGCCCCTGTTCTTTGCTTTGGGTGCAGGTCAGCGTGTCTCCGTTGTCCATCAAAGCATGGCACATCATAGTTTAGGCATGGATATTTATCGCTTTGATTAAATAGTACTTATCTAATCAAAGCGTTCAAATCTACTTCTCAAAGGCTGCCTTGGTAAACAACCCTGCTCGCTCCATCTCCCCTGCCATACTGAATAATGTCGCTTCATCATTCATACGCCCAATCAGCTGCATCCCAATTGGCAAACCTTTTTTACTCATTCCTACCGGTAATGACATCGCTGGCAATCCCGTGATATTACCCAGTAGTGTAAAGGCCATTTTGCCCAATACAGGCTGACTAAGCTTTTCGATCATACCTGAGCTAAAGGCATACTTACCCATGTCGACGCCCTTATTGAGCACTCCTGCGCTACGCATGAGCATTTCATCCATAACACTTGGTGGCAGTACACCATGCTTAACTGCAGGTGTCGGCACGGTCGGACATAAAATCATGTCATAGGTTTCGAGTAGCAAGCCCGTTTGATACTGACTGTGATGCCAACCATGCTTAGCATGCGCCAAATCAACGGCTGATAATGAGCGACCTAGCAATGCCATATTGTAGGTTTGCGGCTCTAGGTTTTTGATATGTTCTGCCCCAAAGTCACGCTCGATATTATCAATGGTAAAAGCGGTATGGGTACAGACCACCACCATAAAGTCATGCCAAAACTGCTCGATATTGATATTCGGCTCGGCGGGTATGACACGATGACCCATGGCTTCCAGCTGCTTAGCGGTTTGCTCTAATACGGCTAACACTTCTTTATCCACCACAGTATTGGCAATCAATGGCTGTTGATGTAAGGCAATGGTTAATTGCCTTGGTGCTCGCATCGCTGCTTGCAAAAATGTGCCATCAGGTGGCGCAATGACATAAGGCGCACCAATCTCTGCGCCATTTGTAGCGTCGAGCATCGCGGCACTGTCACGTACGCTGCGGGTAATCACGTGATCTGCGACTGCACCTTCCCAGCCTTCCCCAAATTTAGGGCCTATTGGGTTACGACCACGGCTGGGTTTGAGTCCAAACGCTCCGCACCAAGCAGCAGGGAAGCGTATCGAGCCACCACCATCACCCGCACCCGCCATCGGTACGATACCACTTGCTACTGACGCGGCACTACCGCCCGATGAACCACCAGAGCTGTAACCTTTTTTGAAAGGGTTATGAGTCGCACCATGGGCTTTTGGTTCAGTGGTAATGATTAAACCAAATTCTGGCGTATTGGTCTTGCCAAAGGTATTCACACCTGTGGCTTTCATGCGCTTGACGATTTCACTGTCGCTCTCAGAGATGATATTAACACTACGACTGCCCATCGTGATTGGCTCATCGGCAAAGCTAAATGACAAATCTTTGAGCAGATAAGGCACACCATTAAATATACCTGAGGGTAATCCCGCCTGTGCAGCATGATAAGCACGGTCATCAAAACGATGGATGATGGCGTTTAATTTGGGATTGAGTGTATTGGCTTGATAGACGGCAGCATCTAATAACTCTTTAGCGCTGACTTCACCTGCATTGACCAATGCCGCCAATGCTATGGCATCATATTGGGTATATTCTTTAAACATAACCTGCCTCCTTGCTGAGTAATGAACCTAAAATTTCTGAAAATTGAGTGATATTTATGCTATCAACAAAGGTCAGTTTAGTATAAAAAACGAGTGCTGATAATTGATAAAAAAACTGATTGGTCATTCAGACATGAGCATTATCATATTTCTTCAATAAAAAAGACGAGCCACTTTCGTCACTCGTCTTTTTTATTAATCACGCAGATTTATTGACAGCTACATTAACAATTCACGCTTACCGCTTTTGCCCATTGAGCTGACCAATCCCGCGTCCTCCATAGAATCTACGATACGTGCGGCACGGTTATAGCCGATGCTAAATTTACGCTGGATACTAGAAGCAGAAACTTTTCGCGTCTCCATAACAAAGGCCACAGCATCGTTATAAAGGTCGTCGTCCTCACCAGAGGCGTTAGCCGTACTACCACCGCCGCTAGGACTAGACAGTTCAAAGTTACCTGCCATATTATCAATATAGTCAGGCGCACCGCGTTCACGCCACGCATCACAAACACGGTTGACCTCTTCATCGCTGACATACGCACCATGCACACGGTCTGGCTCAATTTGCCCAGGCCCTAAAAATAGCATGTCACCATTACCCAGCATGTCTTCGGCACCGCCACTGTCCAGAATCGTCCGCGAATCTACTTTTGAGTTCACTCGTAGTGCCGCCCGCACGGGAATATTGGCTTTAATTAAACCAGTAATAACATCGACCGATGGACGCTGGGTAGCAAGCATTAAATGAATACCTGCTGCGCGTGATTTTTGTGCCAAGCGGGTGATAAGCTCTTCGGCTTGCTTACCGACCTGCATAATCATATCGGCAAACTCATCCGCGACAATGACAATCATCGGTAAGGTTTTTAGCTTCGGCGCTTGACTGATACTCACGCTGTCATTAGGTCGCCACAAAGGATCAAGCATCGGATTGCCCGATTTTTCAGCAGCAATGACCTTTTTATTAAACTCATTAAGCTTACGCACTTTGAGTAAACTCATCAGTTGATAGCGACGTTCCATCTCTGCCACGCACCATGACAAAGCACTGGCTGCTTCAGTCATATCGGTGACGACTGGCGTTAATAGATGTGGAATATCATTATAGTTGGCAAGCTCGAGCTGCTTTGGATCAATCAAAATGAGACGCAGCTCATTTGGCGTATATTTGAGTAGCATCGATAGTAGCATGGAGTTGACCAATACCGATTTACCCGAACCTGTAGTCCCAGCAACCAACATATGCGGCGCGCGCGCAAGGTCAGTAATGATGGCATTACCACCGATGTCCTTACCCATCGCCATGCTGATTTGAGCTTTGGGGTCTTGGAATTTTTCGGTATTCAATAGCTCAATCAAACGTACCATTTCGCGCTGCTTATTGGGTACTTCGATACCGATATACGGCTTACCCGGAATCACTTCAACCACACGTAAAGACGCCATCGATAACGAGCGCGCCAAATCACGTGAAATACCGGTAACCTTACTGGCTTTTACACCAGCAGCAAGCTCCACTTCAAAGCGGGTAACAACAGGACCCGGAATGGCGTTGACCACATTTGCTTTTACATTAAATTCTTGTAATTTAATCTCTAGTAATTCTGATAATTGCTCAAGCTCGGCGACGGTATAACTGGGCTTACGATCAGGGTCTGGCTTATCCAAAATAGAAATCTCTGGAATAGGCGTTAGGCTACTGCGATAGGCAGCCGTTTGCATCGAGCGTGATTTTTGACTGAAGGCGGCATCATCACTAATATCTGGCATAACGGGCGCATTGACATCTTCAGCACTATCATCCTCTGGCATCATGTCAGTGATATGATTGCTACTATCGCCCTCAGGTACCGCAAAACTTACCGTTGGTTTAGGCGCGACTATTGGTTCAATAGCTGACGCTGTGACGCGGGTTTCTACCGTAGGCGGCAGTTTAGGATTAGACGGTGGCGTATTGGTCGGCGTCATATCAGCGGCTGGCGCAACTGGTTCAACCACGTCTACTGCTTTGGCGACACTCGCTTCATTAGATATATAAGAAGGTTCGAAATCCTCTGACAGTTCAGGCTCTTCATCAAACCATTTATCAGTAAAGTCGTCCATTTCGCTATTAAATGAGTCTGTCGCAGGCGCTGTGACTACTGCTTGTCTGGGCAGCTCAGTCATATTGGCTGCTTGCACTGTTCCTGTAGGTTGCCCTGTTTCTACAGACTGCATAGCTGTAGATGTTGAGACATCAGCATGCTCTGCCAACCATGCATCGGCCAGTATATCAACGGCCTCCACTTTATCTTCTAACTCGAACGATTTAGGCTCATTATCCGTTTCGTCAGCCGTCTCACCGTATACCAGCTCATTTATTGATGGCTGAGCTATTGAAGGCAAGTTCTCTGTTGATTGAGCTTCGGACATATCTACGGCTGATATCGCTGTAGAGTCTAGCACCACTGTCTCTACAGCGATATCAGCAGATACAGAAATAGTAGCAGCTGAATCAGAAGTGTTCATATTATTAGCGTGATAAGCCATTTGCTCGCTGGCTAACAAGTCATCGACAGTATTGGCATCGTTCCAAGCAAAGCTTGGCTCGACTTTACGGATAGCAGTCATGGCAGGACTTGACGGCGTCGATGTATTCGTATGACTTGCTAGATTTTGAACAGTACTGCTAGGTGTTTCTACTGAGACAGGGACAGGCTCACTATTCTCACGACTAGATTTAGCAGCTGAATTAGGCATCGCCGCTTGTGTTGCGGCAACTACAGAAGCTTTAACGCTCTCAGCCAACCCTGACGTTGCCAAGAACTCTGACAACACATTGCTGAACCGACCACTGTTGTCTACGGCTTGAGCATTGCCAGCAACTTGCAACTCAAGTGGTAACTGCTCGTGATCGGCTGCGTCTTTTTTCGCATTACTGCTGGCTATGTTTTCATCATTTTGCTTGGCATTGATATTTTCTGGCGTGGTTGACACGCTATCGTGCATCCTACCCTGACGCTTCACCCCTGAGCCAAGCCACGATAGCGCCTTAACCTTCTCATAAATCGCTAGCCAATGAATATTAAAGGCAAAGGTCGCGGTAATAATGACGAATGCCGTCAAGAAAATCACACTCCCCCACTGCGATAAAAGCTGTGCCAAACGCGCCTGTAATTCAAACCCAATAATGCCACCAGCCACGCTTTCCAGTCCTAGCGTTTCTGGATTGGTCAATTGCTGTACTAACGCCACCAATTGTGCAAACAAAGCGCTGGCACTTAATAATAAAAATACATAAGCAACCACTCGCATCAGCCAAAACGTTGGCTTGTTGTCCCACCAAATAAGGATAGACTCATAAACCACAAACGCCAGCAGCCACCATGCACCAAAACCAAAGAAGCTATAAAGCAAGTCAGATAACCAAGCACCCGATTCGCCGCCTACATTATTAATCGTGGTCATATCGCTACTGATATGCGACCAACTAGGATCGTTACTGGTATATGTCATCAAAATGACAAATAGATAAACGGCCAGTATTAACCCAAGGAGGGTAAATATTCCCTTTTTTAAATACTCAATAAGCGGTGCTGATATCACGTAAGATCTGCCTTGTTATTAATACTAAATGGTCGCCAATGCATGACTAAGCCTAATCATGCTGACATAAAGCGCTGATAAAGGGTTGGATATAAAGTGCTGATACAAATGCACTTAGCGAAGTGTGTAGAAAACATTGTCTATTATAAAAGCGATATACAATAGCCTTCTTTTTGCCTTTAACACACTTGGCATAACTTCTTATAATAACAAATACATAGGGATAGTGGCGACCGTCTTACAAAGAAAGCGTGCAATAAAATAAGTCTGTGTACGGTTTAGGCAAAAATCCATGTCACTCGCAAAATATAACGAACAAAACAAGGGCTGTTATGTTAGATAAGCCCTATAAAATACCAGCGGTTTCTAACCATAATATTTCAAGAAAAATATACTTTGATTGTAATCATACCTGTGTTTGTTTTAGCAAACTTGTACTTTTCGTCCAATGCCCTTATGTTATTATCACGCAGCGATTAGAAAATCCCATTAGCATCAATTTTGAAGACTGTTTTTTATTATATTGCTCACTCATATTTTTAACATTTATATTTAGCAAGGAATAACTCATGGCAACTGACAATACTGCTCCACGTCACGAAAAACTCATTATCCTAGGCTCAGGCCCTGCTGGTTATGCAGCGGCTGTGTATGCAGCACGTGCCAACCTGAAACCTGTCATGGTCACGGGCATGGAAGTAGGTGGACAGCTAACTACCACCACTGAAGTCGATAACTGGCCGGGCGATGCGCATGACTTAACAGGTCCTGCATTGATGGACCGCATGAAAGCCCATGCCGAGCGCTTTGGTACTGAATTGGTTTATGACCATATCAATGAAGTCAATTTAAACGTGCGCCCTTTGAGCTGACGGGTAATAACGGTAGCTACACTTGTGATGCGCTTATTATCTCGACTGGCGCGTCAGCACAGTATTTGGGGTTGAAGTCAGAAACCAAATTCCGTGGCCTAGGCGTATCAGCGTGTGCAACTTGTGATGGTTTCTTTTATAAAGACCAAAAAGTTGCCGTCATCGGTGGTGGCAATACTGCTGTTGAAGAAGCCCTATATTTATCTAACATTGCTGCTGAAGTGACCTTGGTGCATCGCCGTGATAGCTTACGCTCTGAAAAAATCCTCCAAGATAAACTGTTTGAAAAAGTCAAAAACGGTAATATTAAAATCGAGTGGAATCATAAAGTCAAAGAAGTCGTCGGCGATGACATGGGCGTCAATGGCGTAATCATCGAATCTATGATTGATGGCAGCACTAAACAATTAGACGTGTTTGGCATGTTTGTCGCGATTGGTCATAAGCCGAATACAGACTTATTTAAAGGTCAGCTGGATATGAAAGACGGCTATCTTATTGTCAAAAGCGGCTTAGACGGCAATGCCACACAAACCAGCATCGAAGGTGTATTTGCCGCAGGTGATGTCGCAGACCATGTCTATCGTCAAGCAATTACTTCTGCTGGTACGGGTTGTATGGCCGCGCTAGATGCTGAAAAATACTTGGATGCGATTGGCGAAGCCACAGCCGCTGACCATACTTATGCGTCAACATTGACTGCTGATAAAGAAGTCTAAATGGGTAATTTCTCTCAATATAACAATGAGCACATCACGCCTGAGACCTTAAAAAGTCTTGGGCGTTATGACTTTCCTGACCCTTTGATGGTTGATCCTGACGGCATTGGCATCGTCGCTGTCGGAGGAGATTTGGCAGCCGAAACATTGATTTCTGCTTACGCGCAGGGTCTGTTTCCTTGGTTTAATGAAGATGAACCAATTGCATGGTGGTGCCCTGAACCGCGCTGTGTGATGGTGCCAACCAATTATAAGCCAAGCAAGTCGCTGCGTAAGCAAGCCATCCGCGAGCGTTGGCAATTAACCCTGAATCAAGCTTTTGATGACGTTATTTATGCCTGTAGTTTACCGCGCAGTGATCCCCTCAATAATGAACAGCCCGAAGGCGAACATACTTGGATTCATGATGAAATGATTCAGGCTTATACCGAACTTCATGCACAAGGATTTGCACATAGCATTGAAGTTTGGAATGATAAAGGGCAACTCATTGGCGGGCTTTATGGTCTAAAAATAGGTAGCATTTACTTTGGCGAATCGATGTTTCATATCGCCTCTAACGCCTCAAAGTTCGCATTTTGGGGTTTAATGAGCTTATGTGAACAAAGCCATGTGGCGCTGGTCGACTGTCAGTTACCAAATGAGCATTTGATGAGCTTGGGTGCAACCACGCTACCGCGTGCTGACTTTTTGACTCAATTGGATCTGTTAACGGCTAATAGCACTGTCAAATGGCAAAATAACTCTCATAAACCACTCGCCGTATCGTTACTTGATACCATAGAACCTTGGCAGCTTATCTTAAAATAAATACGATAAGGAAGTGATTGATGGCTTATGTCTGTTTGTTAATCGCTACTTTATTAACTCGTACCTTATCAACTGCTACCTACCGACGAGGTTATCATGGCACCCGACACATTATTCTTACTGATTGGAACACTGGCAACAGAAGCTCAAACAACCAAAGACACTGTTCGTCATTATGACCAACTGGGCTTGCTAAAATCTCGTAAGCGTCAGGCAGGCTCGCGTTTATATACCGAGTTTCATCCAGAATGTATCGAACGGATTGAGCTAATCAAAAGTGCGCAAGCGATTGGCTTTACACTCACTGAAATCAGAGACAGCTTGAATGATTATTACGATGGTCAATTGGATGTTGATTTACAACTGATGCTTACTCAGCAAAAATTGGCGCAAATACAAAAACAGCAAGCCAATATCAGCCTCATGGTAGAGCTATTAAGCGAACGTATCGATGTTCTTGAGCGTATGAAAGTAGATAATGACTATAAACTCAATATTGAAATCTGCAAAAAGAAAATACCCACTCAATAATGATAAAAGTGCCGATCCATCTACTATGCTGCGGGTTTATTTGGCTCCATTCGATACCATTCATTATTCTCGGATGTAAAGACGCTGCATAATCAGGGCATCAATAGCTGGTTGATGTGGAGTTTGGTAATACCCTTTACGCTTATGAATTAGATCAAATTCTTGCTGCTCATATAAGGCTATCGCAGGTACATTATCTGAGCGCACTTCTAATAAAAGGCTCTCCACCTGATGCCTTCTCAATTCTGTATTCAATCTGGCAAAAATTTGTGAGGCAATACCTTGACGTTGATAATCAGAATGCGTGCCAATACGTAAAATCTCCGCTTGTTCAAAAATCACTTGATATAGACAATAACCTGTCACAGTATTATTAATACTATTGTCTTTTTGCTCATAAACGATCAGCATATGCATGCTATCTTGTTTGAGTGATTCCACTAATGTCTGAAAACCCCAAGCATCTTGCGGTTGAACGATGGCTTCAATACCCGCTACTGCTTGTAGCACTTGCTCAAAATCTGCACTACGGGTTGATAAAATCTTTATCATCAACATTATGTATCCTTTTACTATTATTTATACAAACCCAAATACAATAGCACTTACTGTATTTCAAATATTTATCATTATAATATTGATTATGCCATTACCTTTTTATAGCCAAAAAAAAGCCACCCTTAAACAAGGGTGGCTTTTTTATGACTAACTTACAATCTCATTACTGAGACGGATAGATTAGTTCAGTACGTTAGCAACAACACCAGCGCCTACAGTACGGCCGCCTTCACGAATAGCGAAGCGAAGACCTTTGTCCATAGCGATTGGGTGGATAAGCTCTACGCCCATCTCAACGTTATCACCAGGCATTACCATTTCAGTACCGTCTTGTAATTGGATTGCGCCAGTTACGTCAGTAGTACGGAAGTAGAACTGTGGACGATAGCCGTTTAGGAATGGTGTATGACGACCACCCTCTTCTTTTGACAGTACGTATACTTCTGCGTCAAATTTGGTGTGAGGCGTGATTGAACCTGGCTTAGCAAGTACTTGGCCACGTTGTACGTCTTCACGCTTAGTACCACGTAGTAGTACGCCACAGTTTTCGCCTGCACGACCTTCGTCAAGCAGTTTACGGAACATCTCTACACCAGTACAGGTGGTTTTTTGAGTGTCACGGATACCGACGATTTCGATTTCGTCGCCTACGCGTACGATACCAGATTCAACACGACCTGTTACTACAGTACCACGGCCTGAGATTGAGAATACGTCTTCGATTGGCATTAGGAATGCTTTGTCAACGTCACGCTCTGGCTCTGGGATGTAGGTGTCAAGAACGTTAAGAAGTTCTACAACCGCTGGTTGGCCGTATTTTTCTTGTGAGCCTTTTAGGGCTTCAGTCGCTGAACCATGGATGATTGGGGTATCATCACCTGGGAAGTCGTAGTCATTAAGAAGTTCACGAACTTCCATTTCTACAAGTTCTAGCAATTCTTCGTCATCAACAACATCACATTTGTTCATGAATACGATGATGTACGGTACGCCAACCTGACGTGAAAGCAGGATGTGCTCACGGGTTTGTGGCATTGGGCCGTCAGTTGCTGATACGACTAGGATTGCGCCGTCCATTTGAGCGGCACCAGTGATCATGTTTTTAACATAATCGGCGTGACCTGGGCAATCAACGTGAGCGTAGTGACGTGCTGGGGTGTCATATTCTACGTGTGAGGTGTTGATGGTGATGCCACGTGCTTTTTCTTCTGGTGCTGAGTCAATAGACGCGTAGTCTTTGGCTTCGCCACCTGAAGTGATTGCTGCTACCGTTGCGATGGCAGCTGTTAGGGTTGTTTTACCGTGGTCAACGTGTCCGATTGTACCGACGTTGACGTGTGGCTTTACGCGTTCAAACTTGGCCTTTGCCATGGGTATTTCCTCTTTTTTTGGTGAATCTTTATCAATCAAAGATCGGTGAATAGCTGTTTGACGGCTCATGATGCATACAGAACCATCAAACCGTTGACGCTATGGCTTATCTACTAAAACTGTTTGATCATTTTACGACTGTATATATGTACTCAAATCATGCATTTCAATGCTGCACACATAGGTTTAAGCATTATACGTATTTTTTACTCTAGTGAACATTGCAAGATATTATACATTATCGCTGTTGCACTACTTTATCTTAGTGTAAATCATTAATAATATTGGAGCCTGCCGGACCTAGATGCTTTTATCTTAAATAATTTTGTCTTAGATACTTTTATATAATTACTCATGTATTGATAGCTTGATAAATTGACAGCACTAAAAGGCAACACCTCAGTGTCACCCTTAAATATTATTTGCTACACTGTAATTTATAATTTTCAATATTTTGTAATTTCGATATCGACACGAACTGTTTAAAGATGGCAAAGCAAACACAAGAGGTTTAAACAATAAATGGAGCTCATATTGAGAATTGAACTCAAGACCTCTCCCTTACCAAGGGAGTGCTCTACCGCTGAGCTATATGAGCATGTTTTTAATAACCACAAAAAACAACTTATGGATTTACTAAAAAAAATATCACGATACAGCAATACCAAAACTGACTGTCGTGATGATTTATTGGTAATCTTTGCGATGTTGTATATATGGAGCGGGTGGCGGGAATCGAACCCGCGTCATTAGCTTGGAAGGCTAAGGTGTTACCATTATACCACACCCGCAATTACTCTTATTCAAGAGGACTCTAATCGAGAGTCATTAAGGATAAAGAGTATGCTTGGCGCTATGACAAACTTAAGAAATATGGTGGTGGGAGAAGGATTCGAACCTTCGAAGCTTTCGCGACAGATTTACAGTCTGTTGGGTTTGACCGCTCCCCAATCCCACCTTAGTTTGCTTTAAACAAAAATGACTTTAGTTTAAGACAGATTCATAAAAAGCTACTTTAAGAGAGATGGTGCCGACTGCCGGGATCGAACTGGCGACCTACTGATTACAAGTCAGTTGCTCTACCAACTGAGCTAAGTCGGCTTGTTCTCTTAAAGTGGTGGCTATTCTATCAAATTTTTTGAAAGACGCAAGCCCTTTTTTGCCTTTTTTATGATTATTTCAATAAAAAAATATAACTGATTGATTGTAATGATGTTTTTTTTAATTAAAATATAGGCTGTTTTTCCACAATAACCGCATACTGTGTGTTTATGACTGGAGTCCCTAGCGAATCCGTAAACCATTACACGCCATTTTTACCGCTTTGACCAACGCCAATGCTTTTTTGTTGGTCTCTTCCCACTCTGCTTCTGGAATAGAATCAGCAACAACCCCAGCGCCCGCTTGGATATGAATTTTACCACGGCGCATCACAGCAGTACGAATAGCAATGGCGGTATCCATGTTGCCATGCCAGCCCAGATAACCCACTGCGCCACCAAATACCGTTCGGCGTACTGGCTCTATCTCGTCAATGATTTGCATGGCGCGTATTTTGGGCGAACCTGATAGCGTACCAGCGGGGAACGTCGCACAAAATACATCCAACGCATCCTTATTGGGCAATATCGTCCCTTCAACATTAGAAGCAATGTGCATCACTTGCGAATAACGCTCGACAAACATCTTTTCGGTGACTTTGACACTGCCATATTCACAAACTCGGCCAATATCATTACGACCCAAATCGATAAGCATCAAGTGCTCGGCGATCTCTTTTTTATCACTCAGCAGCTCTTTTTCAAGCGCTAAATCTTCTGCCTCATTTTTTCCTCGTCTACGAGTACCCGCCAATGGTCGTACCGTCACTTTGCCATTTTCGATACGTGATAATATCTCAGGGGAGGCACCAATAATGTCGAAACGCTTGTGATCATCGAGGGTGTAACCATGTACCAAAAATAAATAAGGCGATGGGTTTAAAAATCGTAGGGCACGATAGACTGCTAATGAGTCGCCAGTATAATCGGCCGTCAAACGCTGCGCAGGAACGACTTGCATGACATCGCCTGCTAAAATGTAATCCTTTATTTTATTGACATCATGACAATATTTCTGCGCGCCTGTTTGTGAGGTAAATGTCGGCGTCGGCATTACGGGTGCGCTCAGATTTGGCATTTCTGCCAGTTTTTCTTCAATTTTTTCTAGTTCGCGGATGGCATTGCTATAGCCATCTTCAGTGTGACAATCAGCATAAACGATGATAGATAACGTATTTTCTAAACTGTCAAAAACAATCACGCTCATTGACAGCATCAGCCACATATCCGGCATTGTCATCGGATTGGGGGCGTCTGACAAACCCACGCTTGGCTCGATAACCCTCACCATGTCATAGCCAAAGTAACCTACTAAGCCGCCGCTAAAGCTCGGTAGCGTTGCAATATCCTCGACTGTTGGCATCTTATATTGCGCCATTAGCTGACGGATATAGTCAAACGGGTCAGCGACTGCATCGATATCGGTATGGTCATTTTTTTTGACGGTCATATTACCATTGGCATACTGCAAAATGAGATCACTACCTAAACCAATCATCGAATATCGTGCCCAACGCTCCCCGCCTACGACAGACTCAAATAAATATGCAGAGCCGCTTAAATCACGTACTTTAGAAAATACAGATACTGGTGTCTGTGCGTCCATTAGACGTTTTTTTATCAGTGGAGCATGACTAAAGCCACGGTCTTTAAAAGCTTGATATTCTTCAAAGTTCATCATAATAATGCTCTCTTAACAAAATATTGGCAAAAGATAAAACAGCAGACTGTTAAATAAAATATAGCGTCAACACTCTATTGAATGTTGACGCTATCAAAGTGGCATATTCGTGAGGGTTGCTGGACTATTAGCCGATAGTAGCTAACAATTATACCAAAGCCCGATTGGATTAGCGTATCTCAAACGCACTGGTCAGTACTTGGTTACGCACCGCCCATGTTAAATAACCATAATGCTAACGCAATAATAATGATGGTAATAAACACCCAAATAAACCAACCACCGCTTGGTTTTTTCTCTGCCTGTCCTGAATTACTGATAGCCTGATCCATCGCATTATTACCTTCTGTCCCAAGATCACGAGATTGATCTAGATTGGCAGTGCCAGAAAATTGTGCGGTTGCCGCCTGCTTAGCTCGTAGAATATCGGGATCTGCTTCTTCTTGTAGAGCAGTTTTAGTCGTTTTGTCATGCTCTGATTCAACTGCTGGCTTTTCATGTACAGCTGACTGCTCTACTAATAACGTATCATGAGCAGGTGCTGTCGGTGCCGCCTCTGTCGCTGTGACGGCTTCTGGCTGACTTACAGCAGGTTGTGTATCTGCTACAGTTGCAGCAGCGACTGGTGCCGCGTCAGTTGTGTCGGACACGGTATTATCTATAGCCGTTAAGACTTCATCGATGCCCGTTTGTTTCACAATAGGCTCCTGAATCGGCTCCTGTAAGACTGGTTCAACCGTTTCATTAACACTGGTCTCAGCTACCGCTTCTGAGTCTACTACTCTATCCAAGGCGCTATCAACAGGTACTGTCTTCACATCAGCTGTCACAGGCAGTATAGCTTCGATGCCCGTTTGCTTAACAATCGGCTCTTTTGCTACTGATTCATGAACAACAGGTTCACTCACTGTCGAGTCTTCGAAAGCCTGTGTTTCGGCAGTCGTTTCAGCAACCACTGTCTCCGTCTCAGCCACTGAATCCTCTACTGCTACGGGCGCTAATACATCAGTATCTGTAGCAGCAAGTGGCGCGTTCACCTGAAAGCTGAAACTGGCAAATCCAATGGTATCATCTACCTGTAAAAGGCTCGATGTATTACCATCGATACGCTGCTCGTTGATAAATGTACCGTTCGATGAGTCTAAATCTTTGACATACAATCGACCATCTAAGATGCTTAACACCGCATGATTACGCGATACTTGCTTGCTACCAAGTACCACGTCATTGTCGCTGCCACGACCAACAGACAGGCTGTCATTGACCGTCAACGTTAGGTCACCAAGCGCTTCTGTTAATGCATTAAGTTGCCAAGTCTCTGTGTCGACTGTTGCCTTCATACTATCTGTATTGTTCGTCATGCGGTAACTCCTTATTCTTTTATTAAATTTCAAATGGTTTTAGATAAATCATTGCCAATTTTTTAAGAGATTTTACGATTTTTTTAGGGCGTGTCTTCATTTCAAAAATGGTGATAAAAATGAGATAAATTGCCGTCAAACAAGGAAAATAGCGCAGATAATATCGGGATATTAACCAGCTATTTGACGATGTTTGGCAAGATTTAGCCATTTTTAGCCCATTTAGAGGACTATCGAGTGAATTGAAGACACGCCCTAATATAAACCGTAATAAGTTATGCAATGACCCTCCGAACTATTTAGGTATAAAGTGCGGCTTTATGACACCGTCGAGCTTACTGTACGGAATACTAAGTACCGGCATACCGTAGGCATATGGGCCGATAGCGTAATGCTGATAACGAATATCGATGCCTTTGTCCGTCAGTGTCACATTGTCACTTAAGGTAAATGGCCAGTTTTTCTCATAACTGCTGACATCGTCGTCAACCGTTTTGACCCACGTTTTATAAGCATCATAAGCAAGCGCTTTAAAACGTGATTCCTTGCCTGATTGAAGCATATCCTCAAGCGTGATTTGTTTTTTGGTGCCAAGGTCAAATATCAAGTATTCGCTATAAGGCATGCCATGAGCGCCACCAGTAAAGACATAAGTATTGATTTCGAACAGTTCAAAATCACTGACATGACCCAAATACTCAGGCGTTACCATTAGGCTATAAGCCCATGAACTGCCCTCTGGCATATCTATAAACTGTGAGCTGGCAAAATCATCAATGGCGGCTTTCACCATTGTCTGATTGACGTTCGTTTTGATAGGCGCAGATTCAGTCGGTTTACTATTGACAACTAAATTATTAATACGCGCATTGGCGATATCATTGATCCAACCGTGATTGGTCTTCAGATATTTGATGTCAATCTCTGGACAGTTATCGCGCTCAACACACTTTGCTTGCACTTTTTTAGGCAGCTCATATTCTAGATAATCCGTGCTACTGATGAGATTACCTGCATTTGCAGGCATCGCGATGCTACCTAGCAGTAAACTGCCGGCAAGCAGTCTCAGCAGACGACTACGACTTGTTGTCATCGATAAATGCGGATTCATTGTTGGCTTATTGATATCAATTTGATTCGCAGCGTTCATATATCCTCTTTCATAAACATAAGATGTTACTTGATATTCTACCGTAACAATGACGATGTATTGTAGGAACACTGTTTGTGTTTTTAGGGTTTTGCTGTCTCCTGCTAACGAATAGCTACCTACCCTCTCTCGTTTAATGCCTAAATCTAAGCTAATAAAAAAGACACGGCTGGCGTGTCTTAAAAGATAAACTAACTCATGAAATAATGGATTTTAATGCTCACGAGTATTACTAAAAGTGACTTCTGGATAGCGATCTTGCATAAGCTGCAAGTTGACCCGTGATGGGGCAAGATACGTTAAATAACCACCGCCATCTAGCGACAACTGGTCATGGGCTTTGCGTTTGAATTTCGCCAATGCCACTTCATCATCACAATGAATCCAGCGTACGGTGGCAATCGATACCGGCTCAAAGATACACTGTACTTTGTACTCTTCTTTGAGACGATGCGCGACCACTTCAAACTGTAGTACACCAACCGCACCCAAGATTAAATCGTTGTTAATCTGCGGCATAAAGACCTGTGTCGCGCCCTCTTCGCTTAGCTGCTGTAGCCCTTTTTGCAAGGCTTTAGATTTGAGCGGATCTTTTAGAATGACACGGCGGAACAATTCAGGCGCGAAATGCGGAATACCCGTAAAATTCAGCTCTTCGCCTTCCGTAAAACTGTCACCGATAGAGATGGTGCCGTGATTATGCAAACCGATGATATCACCCGGATACGCTTCTTCTAACGCTTCGCGGTCCCCTGCCAAAAAGGTCAGTGCATCGGCAATACGTACATCTTTACCCAAACGTACATGCTTTAGCTTCATGCCTTTTTCATACTTGCCTGAACACACGCGTAAAAATGCAATGCGATCACGGTGGCGTGGGTCCATGTTGGCCTGAATTTTAAAGACAAAACCACTAAAATCCGTCTCTGTTGCCGCTACTTCACGCTCATTGGTCGGATGCGACTTGGGTGGCGGTGCATATTTGATCAAGGTATCAAGTACCATGTTTACGCCAAAGTTTCCCAATGCTGTACCGAACAATACTGGCGTCATCTCGCCCGCTAAGAACGCCTCAACGCTAAATTCTTCTAACGCCATTTGTACCAGCTCAAGTGACTCTTCGAAGGCATCAAACATCAATTGACCCAAACGCTCACGAATGTCTGGATAATCATAGCCCGCGCGAGTCTCAGAGACTGTCATCTTGCCGCCATTACCTTTTTCATAAAGGTAGGTTTTGTTTTCAGTCAGATGGTAGACACCAACGAAATCTTGTCCCATACCGATAGGCCAAGTCACTGGAATACATTTAATTTTTAACACTGCCTCAATCTCGCTAAGCAGCTCAAGTGGCTCACGAATTTGACGATCCAGCTTGTTGACAAATGAGATGATTGGCGTGTCGCGCATGCGGCAGACTTCCATCAGCTTGATGGTTCGCTCTTCGACCCCTTTAGCACCATCGACCATCATCAGCGCGCTATCCACAGCGGTCAAGGTACGATAGGTATCTTCACTAAAATCGGCGTGACCCGGTGTATCCAATAGGTTGACCACATGGTCTTGATAAGGAAACTGCATGACAGAAGTAGTGATCGAGATACCACGCTCTTGCTCCATACTCATCCAATCTGATGTCGCATGTCGATCAGTTTTGCGGCCTTTGACCTCGCCTACTACCTGAATTGCCTGACCCCATAACAGTAACTTTTCAGTCATGGTGGTCTTACCTGCATCGGGATGCGAGATAATGGCGAAAGTACGGCGTTTAGCAACTTCTTTGTTTAATTTCTTTGGATCTACGCTCATAATTTTTGGCTTCAACCTTAACTTCAAAAAGGCTGTCTTTTAGACAGTAATCTAACTAAATAGAATAAATAATGAGCGTATTGTAGCGGATTTAGCGTCAAGGTGCAGAATTAGCGCATAAAAAAACACTCCCTAGATAGTCAAATAGAGAGTGTTGGTCAATTTTTTAACATGATGCATTTTTAAGATTAATAGTAACGTTTGATTTGTGCGGCCAAGAAATCTCCTGCGACTTCATTGACTATCGTACAATCCACCACACCGCGAAGACTGTTAGTATTCGGATTCATCACACCTTTGGCAACATAATTTGCTTCATAAATAGCATTTTTATCATTCGTGCCATCGTTATATTCGACACCATTGTACTGATAAGCAGGCTGATTTCGGTATTCAGAGAACGTCACTTGTGCCGCTTTTTGCTTATTGCCTATGCCTACACCAAACTCAGAAGTTCTGTAGCCTCTATCATCGCTAAAGCGGTTTTCAGCTGCATCAATCCACTTATCGAGCGATGTATATCCCGTCTTGTTTTTGTCGTTAAAGGCTAAAAACGAGCGTTCGCTCTCGACTACTGGAATATAGCAAACAGAGCCTATCGGAAACTCTGCATTGGCTGGAATCTTAGGATAATTATTTAAGTCGGTGAGAATACCGCGACTGTTATTTATGTTTGTACCAGCGCTATAACTGTTTGCCTGCAAGCCTGATAAGTTGAGCGTCTTATAATTGGTTTCGTAGTCTAGCTTGTTATTACTGTTTTTTTCATAAATAGGACGTTTGACAATGCGGTTATCAACTTCAATGTTTTTGTTTTCCAGTCGTCCTTCAAAATTGTCTGCCAATACCGTTCTGTCCAAAGTATTCAAACCTTGAGTACTATAATTATTAACGATATTTTTTATCTTGATTTCACGCTCACCAGTACGGTAGGTCTCATCGATGCGTGCAATAGCGCTATCTTTCGCTTGCTTATCATAGCTATTGTCAAAGCTGGTCAGCGTAATCTTATTACTACCCGAACCATAAATACCATCATCCTCCCCGCCGCAGCCGGCAAGGGTAAATGTTAGCAAAGAAAGTGCAATAGGTAACACTATTGATTTATTCATCGAATAAGACCTTTATTGGTTAGATTTTTTATCATCTATTTTGATAACTTTATTTTTTACAGCTATATTCCTATATTACATTAATACTTCTGTCACTTATAGCGATTAAGCTTTTCTTGCGATAGTTAAATGCAGCTAAAGATTCTACTAACAGTTCACTTACAAATCCACAGTATATACTTACGACTGACCTATATTGCTCATGCACTGGTTTGTTATGCTGAATCCCTATCAAAATTTATTGCTTAAACATAAAAACTCACAACAAAGGATATGTTATGAAAACACTATATTCCACCAAAGCAACAGTTACTGGCGGTCGTACAGGTAATGCCAGTCTGCAAGACAGTGATTTGACGATTAATATGGTCGCACCCGGCTCTGATAAAGACGGTAATAATCCAGAGCAGTTATTTGCGATGGGCTATGCCGCTTGCTTTGATGGCGCACTTGCTGCGGTCAAAGGGGCAGAAAAAGCAAAATTTGACTCTACCACTGAAGTATCCGTAGATTTAATGAAAGGTGAAGGCTTAGATTTTCAATTAGCCGTGAAAATTCATGTCACTGCTGAAAACACAGAGCTATCAGCGGATGAGTTCCAAAAGTTGGTCGAAAAAGCCAATAAAGTCTGCCCATATTCTAAAGCGACTCACGGTAATATCGATAGTGAAGTGACTTCAGAAGTGAGATAGATTTTTAACAATAACAATATCGGCTTTATCTATAAGAGAGCTCAGTGAATACTGGGTTCTTTTTTTATGAGCATCTATCAGCAGTAGAAATATCATAACTATCGAGAAGTTCGGCAAGGTCTGATTTTATCGTTATAATGGAAGCATCGTTTTATCTGATATTGACTCTATCTGATACCTAATAATAAGTGACCTCTATGACTGACCATATGACCGAATCCTCCGCAGACAATAACCACAACTCGCATCAAGCGCTTGATCCTAGAGCCTTACCAAATTTTGATACCATGCCCAACGTAGCGACTATGGACACCAGTCACGTGGACAAAAATCAGCCACCTTTTATTTTGGTTGATGGCTCTTATTATCTGTTTCGCACTTATCACGCCTTGCCAAAAACCATGCAAAACTCGCAGGGGCTAATAACGAATGCCATCCGTGGCACGCTCAATGCGCTGTTAAAATTGATGCGTCGATATCATCCCACCCATATGGCGGTCTGTTTTGATACCAAGTCACCTACTTTTCGCCATCATATGTCTGCTGATTATAAGGCGGCTCGTCCGCCCATCGACATAGAGCTGGTGGAGCAAATTCCTTATATCCATCGTTTGGTGACCGCCTTAGGCATTCCACTGTTACGCATCGAAGGTGCAGAAGCGGATGACATTATCGGCACACTGGCGCACCGTGCGGTCGAGCAAGGTCATCATGTGGTTATCTCAACCGGCGATAAAGACATGATGCAACTGGTCAATGACTGCGTAATATTGGAAGATAGCTTCACGGGTAAAGTAACGGACACACAAGCGGTCATCGAAAAATTCGGTATTAATCCAAACCAAATGATTGATTTTTTGACCTTAATGGGTGATGCTTCTGACGGTATTAAAGGCGTGCCCGGTATCGGTAAAAAGACGGCGAAAGACTTGCTCGTTGAGTACGGTGATATCGACAATATGTTAAAGCATATTGGCTTTATTAAAGGACGCGGCGCTAAAGGCTTGATTGAGCATGCAGAGGAAATTCCATTCAATGCCAAACTGGCCACTATCGTCACAGACTTAGATATCGGTCAAGACTGGAATGATTTGAAAATCGATACCAATCCTTGTGCTCATATAGATGAATTGCGCGAGCTGTATAGCGAGCTTGAGTTTAGAAATGAGCTTGCTTCTCTTGACCACCCAAATCACCCAGCTAACGGCTCGCAAAGTGTCGCTAACAGTCAAGCCGATGCCGAGTCACAAGCGCAAATAGCCAAGTCGCTACAATCAAGCACTATTGAGAATATCACTGACAGCAAAAATCCTGATAGAGCATGGCATACCATCCTTGATGAACCTGCCTTTGATAGCTTGGTTAAATTGTTAGAGGCTGCACCGCACTTCGTTATTGATACCGAAACGACAAGCGTCTATTGGCGTCAGGCGGAAATCGTTGGGCTGTCTTTTGCCGTGCAAGCGCATGAAGCCTATTACATTCCGCTGACTCATCGTCTGGAAGGTGATGAGCTGACTGCAAAGCAGCTTGATCGTGATACGGTATTAGCGAAACTTAAACCTATTTTGGAAAACCCAAATATCGGCAAAATCGGTCAACATCTAAAATATGACGCGCACATTCTCAGTCATTATGGTATTGATTTAGTAGGCGCTATTCATGCCAGCCCTAATAACTGGGCGATGGACACCATGCTTGCCAGCTATGTCATCAATGCGGCCGCTACTCGTCACGGCATGGATGATTTGGCGCGCCATTATTTGCATACCCAAACCATCAGCTTTGAGGACGTCGCAGGCAAAGGCGCCAAGCAAGTAACCTTTGATCAAGTCGCCATCGATATTGCCAGCGACTATGCTTGCGAAGATGCCGATATTACTTATCAGTTGTTTGATTTGTTTAGTGGAAAACTGGCTAATGACGAAAATAACGCCAAATTGCTACACGAGTTAGAAATTCCAACCGCAGAAATCCTCTGCCAAATGGAAGCAAATGGCATTTTAATCAAGCGCCCGTTTTTAAACGAGCTATCGAAACGTTTTGATGAAGAGATTATCGCGCTTGAAAAACGCGCTTATGAAGTCGCTGGTGAAGAATTTAACTTAGGCTCACCGAAGCAACTTGGTGAAATGCTGTTTGAGAAACTAGGCGTTCCGGGCGGTAAAAAAACCAAGTCAGGTCAATACTCGACTGGCGAAGCAGTATTATCAAAGATTGACCATCCGTTGGTCGATATCACATTGGAATATCGCGGACTGTCCAAGCTCAAAAGCACCTATACCGATGCGCTCGATAATGTCGCAGATGCTGAGACTGATCGTGTGCATACCAGCTATCATCAAGCATTGACCAGTACTGGGCGTTTGTCTTCGACTGATCCTAACTTACAAAATATTCCGATTCGTACCGCGACTGGTCGCTTGATTCGTCAAGCCTTTATCGCACCAGAAGGTCGCGTTATTTTGGCGGCGGATTATTCACAAATTGAATTGCGTCTCATGGCGCATTTCTCAGGCGATAAAAACTTAACTGACGCCTTTAATGAAGGTTTAGATATTCACGCTGCGACTGCCGCTGAAGTACTTGGCAAAGAAGTTGCCGACGTAACCTCGACCGAGCGCCGTAATGCCAAAGCCATTAATTTTGGTCTGCTTTATGGTATGAGCGCCTTTGGACTTGCCAAGCAGCTACAAATGAGCCGCAATGAGGCACAAGATTATATCGATATGTATTTTGATCGCTATCCTGGTGTCAAAAAATATATGATCAATACTCGCGCCAGTGCTCATGAGCAAGGCTATGTCGAGACGATATTGGGTCGTAAGCTCTACACGCCTGATATCACTCACAGCAACCGCATGGTCAAACAAGGCGCTGAACGCGCGGCTATTAACGCACCGCTACAAGGCTCAGCGGCAGATCTAATTAAGCTGGCTATGATTGCCGTCGATAAAGTACTGCCAAAAGCGCAAGCCAAAATGCTGCTACAAGTCCATGATGAATTGGTGTTCGAAGTGGATAGTGACAAGGTAGATGAGATTAGCCAACTCATTACTCATGCTATGCAAGACGTCTTAACGACAACTGCTGTCGAAAAGGGCTGGAACGTCGACTTTGCTGTGCCGTTATTGGTTGAGACGGGTGCTGGCGAGAATTGGGATGAGGCGCATTAAGCGTTTTTGTATAATAAAACAGCTCAAGACCTAACGTTTTTATTTTATAGGATATGGGCTGTTCTTTAGATTGCCCATATCATACCCAATCGATAGTATCTAATTCGTAGGAGCTGACGTTGATGACTAAGGATTCCGTTATCAAACAATTATCGACCACACTCATCCTAGCTTTTAGCTTGTCTTTAAGCAATTACGTAATAGCATGCGGATTATTGCCAGGATATAAGTTGTCGAAGGGAGTAAGTTGGGGTGAGCTATGTGACTTTAATGAAGGTTTAGCAAGTGCTCAGAAAGATGGGAAATATGGTTTTATTGATAAACAAGCCAATATCATCGTTCCATTCAGTTATAACTTTACTGCTGAGTTTTCTGATGGACTCGCCATCGTTAAAAAAAATGAACATCATGGATACATCAACAAAAAAAACCAAGTCATTATTCCGATAATATATGATGATGTCAGACCTTTTTCTGAAGGTAAGGCGGCTGTTGAGTACGAGGGTAAATGGGGTGTTATTAATGATACTGGCGAACTTACTATTCCATATCAGTTTGACGAAATCAGGTATTTCTCAGAAGGACTAGCACCTGTAAGAAAGGATGAACTGTGGGGTTATATTGATAGCAGTGGAAAGACTGTTGTACCCTTAAACTATCTGAATGCTGATTCATTTCATAATGGCTTGGCAGTCGTGGCAAAAGAGAATGGTTATGGCATGATAAATAAAGATAATAAAATAATCGTCCCTACGGAGTATGACATGCCTATTTTCATTGATAATTATTACATAGATACTTTTAAGTTTTTGAAAGGCAATAATTTTTATTATTTTGATTCAAATGGTGATCGCTTAGCTGTTAGCAGCTATCTTGACACGATGCCTGAAGTGATACTCGATAGACAAAGATAAATACAGTAACCGCTAAAGATAATAAGAATTTTTCATCTTAACTTTTATCATCTGGCAAGTTAAACATCTGTGTCTGCTCGTTGAACTCTACAATAAAGCTATCTGTACCTTTATCCAGACTAGAGGGTATTGGCTCGTAGTTGTTATCATAAAGACCGTGTTCGTAATTGACAGTGACTTTTAAGGGATAAAAGCCTTGAGTCATAACCCCACCTGTATTGATACTAACATCACTTTCAGCTTCACCATATGACGGTTTACTCATAAGCTCATACGAATAATCTAAATCCAATCTTGCCACTTCTTCGACTTTACCACTTGTCATAGCAGCGTACATACTCCAAGAACAATTGGTTTGACCACCTGCACCGGAGCCACAAAACTTACCTACCCAACCGTACCTATCAGCACCCACTTCTCTTAAATCAAAATCTATCAGCTGACTTCTACCCGCTCCGCCATTTTTTATATAAGGACTGCTTGCAGAGACGACCCAAGAATTGCCTAATTTATAAAGTATAAATAAACCGCCAAGTCCTGGTGTCACTCGTGCACCATCTTCCACCGTATCACCAGAAACCAATACGTATAAAGTATCTACTCCCTCGATGTTTTTAAATTCATAATGCTTAGGAGCGAGGCAATAGGTTTCTGAGCCCTCATCATATAAGGTACAACCACGCAACTTATCATAGCTTGAACTGTAATAAACACTCATAATTTTTTCAACAGCTTGCCTAGCATCAAGAGATATTTCAGCATGTGCTGAAGGCAAGACCATCAGAAACAAGCTTACAATGATTAAAACTTTCATATAATAGCGCCTCTATATGTATGTGCTTAACGACCTATGGCATAATACTTTTGTTTGTCCTTTTTAGCTACCCAAAGTAATTGAAGCTCTCCATGATTAAACCAGCAAATCTCAACACCATTACCCTTTACACACTTGCCAGCTTAAGTTTATGCACGCAAGCATGGGCGGATACTACGTCTACCACAGAGCCGAAAGTCGAACCGCTAAAATCTGACACGGCTTCGTTATATCATGATGCTAACTCTAATCGAGATGAAAACCTCAATCAATTTGGTTATCGATCTCAACCTACCGAAACAACTGCCGAGCAGTCTGCTCCATCAGTACAAGGAGCACAAAATTGGACGGACGAACGCCGTGAAGAGGTCCAAGAGCAACTGCATGAATGGGCACACAAAATGGACGGTTGGTTCGGCGAACCGGATCCCAAAAAACCCGCCAAAGCCAGTTTACGAGTTGTACTAGATACCCGCTGGGTCAACGATCCACAATCAGGCAGTGACGTGAGCGTTGAACCTAGGATTCGCGGCCGCTTACGATTGCCAGTGTTAGAAAAAAGATTAAGTCTGATTATCGGTGATGAGGATTTGGATGAAGATACCTTCTTAAAACAGAATGTGACGGGCGATACTTACCAAGCAAGTACCAGTAACCAAGATGGACTCGTCAACAGAAGAAAAACGCGGGAAGACAATGGTTCTATCGCCCTACGTTGGTCACGTTTTAGTCATGAGGTTGAGCAGCAGTTAGGGGTCAAAACAGATATCGATGTCGGGGTTCGCTCGCTCGATGACTTATACGTAAAAGTGAGCGCCGATAAAGACTGGTATGACAATAAAAAATGGACTGTCACTAGTGATAGTTACTATCGTTATGGACTCGATAGTGAGCACTATGCAAAAGGCGGGCTAAATCTGCAATATGGCACAAATGCTGGGCGGTTCATCAATAATCGCACCGCCATCCGTTATCGCAATCAAGACAATGAAGAAAGCACAGTCTGGAGCAACGACCTCAGACAAGTGCACTATTTGGGCAATGAAAAACAGTTGGCCTATGGTGTCTCTACTGGCGGTTACTTTGACCATGATAAATCAACATTAAACAGCTATGGCCCTGCTATAAGCTACCGCCAACCTGTCTGGCGAGAGTGGCTTTATGTACAAACAGAGCTAAATTATTACAATGATAAAACAGCGGATAAGGACCATTACCCGTCAGCATTATTACGGATGGAAGCCTTATTTTAACCCTACTATCTATTGAATTGGTTGTATCATCATAGGTATAAATAGCCGATAGCAATGTGCACAACAAAGAGCATTTGTTTGCTTGTATTAACAATGACATATGACTCATTAGTTATATTAAATAACGTTATAGCGCTGACATTGGCGTTATAATAGCGGTCTATTACGTTACCTGTAATTAAATAAATTTCGGTCTAAAGTGAGCCTTTGTGCTCACTTTTTTTATTTTAAAAAATCAGGAGGTTTTTATTTTGAGTTCAGATGGCATCATCGAAATCCCTGGCATTATTATTTTATTCGCCTGTCTGCTACGTTGCGTGCAGTATTTACGACAGAGCTCTGCCACAAATACGTTTAAACAGATTCGAGCTTTTTGGTTGGCAGCGGTGCTGGTATTCTTTGCTGTGATACGCCGTGAGTTAAATTATCTACCAGACTTATTGGTTCCCACTGACTTTATGTTGTTCAGCCATTCTTATGACTGGTGGGAAGACCTCGTCCTGACCATCGTTTATGTGCTGATCGTTGGTTTATTGGCTTATTCATGGCGTTATCTTTGGTCAATATTAAAAAAAGTACCCGTTTCTTTGTATTTTAGCGTCGCCGCCTTGGCATTATTAGAATATATGGGCGAAAACGCCATTATGATTCCCGAAGCTTTTGGCGTCATCACAGAAGAGCTGTCAGAGACTGCTATTTATGGCATTGCCTTGATTTATTTGTGGCGCTTAAACTTAAACGAGTACGACTGTCAAGCAGAAGAGACGAGCGAGCTGCATTGTCAAACGGCTTCACACTAACGCAGAGTGTCTCTGCTAACAGTGATAACTGCTCATTATATTAATTACCATGCGCTCTACATCAATAGTTATACTCTCTAGCAAAATACATTTAGACGAATTTGTTATACTATAGTCGGTTCAATTTAAAAACAGTACAAAGCAACCGAGTGTAGATGTATATTTAATACTTCAAGCGAGGCTAACGCAGTAATATTATTATAGTGGAATGACTATAATAATAAGTCCGAGGGATAAGCATCCTAATATACGACCTCGATTTACTCATGATTAATAACGATTAAGTCACTTATTATGAATATATTGATTACAGGCGCATCACGTGGTATCGGCTTGGCCACCGCCAAAAGGCTGGCGGAAAAAGGTCATCATATTGGGTTATTTGCGACCAATACTGCCACACTTGAAAGCGCCATTAAAGACAAATCTTTTAAGAAAGCCGTCAAACAACAGCGTATTATTACAGGTCAGCTGGATGTCACCCAGCCTGATTCGTGGGACAATGCGATCAAGCAAATGATTGAACATTTCGGTGGTATTGATGCACTCATTAATAATGCTGGGGTGCTGGTCAGTGGCGCATTGCCAACGACCAATCTAGATGAGCAATTGGCTTTAATTGACGTCAACTGTAAAGGTGTTTTGATTGGCTGTCATAAACTGGCACCTTATCTAGCTGATAGCAAAGACGGCAAAATTATCAATGTGTCCTCTGCTTCTGCTATCTATGGTCAACCCGAAGTTGCGACTTATGCGGCCAGTAAGTTTTTTGTGCGAGGTCTCACAGAAGGCCTTAATATTGAGTACGAAAAATTGGGTATCAAGGTGATCGATGTGATGCCGCTGTGGGTCAAATCTGACATGACTGCTGACATCGAAGTGACCAGTATGGATCGCTTGGGCATCCATCTAACGGTCAACGATGTCGCCAAAACATTGTTTAAATTGACGACCAGTCCCAATCGTAAACTCAAAAGTACGCATTACTCTGTGGGCATGCCAGCAAAAATCTTTCAAGCAGTCTCGCAAGTCACGCCAGATTCTGTAATCCGCTGGGTCAATACCAAGGTTGGTGCTTAATAGCAACATCACCTATTCGTTATACTGTTGTTTACCGATAACGCTTATTTAATATACAACCACACTTACGGCTGCTCAATATGAGTAGCCGTTTTGCTTGCCTCACTAATTTTTATGGCTTGCTCAGCAGTCTTATCAATGAAAATATTTTTGCTAATAACCGTTTCTTTTATCGCCCCTGCTGCGCTGTCTTCCCGAATTTCAGAACCAACGCTAATCGGTAAGTTCACATCAGCAGCGAATTGATTACCAGCTATTAGCGTGCCATCGTCCTCCACGATAATGCCCTGCTCGACTTGCTCAAATCGATTATCGATGATCTGATTGTCCTTAGCGCTGTCTAAATGATAGCTGGCAAATGGCGTTTGCTTCAGCAAATAAGCACCGCATTCAAAACCTTTTAGATTGCGCGACTGTCTTGACGCCACCCAAACCCCGACTGGCTCGTCGTTAAAAGTATTGCCACGAATTATATTGTCTCGGCTCGATTCGGTACGCTTAAAGTGATTACCCAGCGTACTGTCATCTGCATGCTCAAAGCAATTGCGATACAGCAAAATACTGCCTGCCCCATTATGGATAAATTGATTGTTTTCGATACGGTTATTGCTCGACGAATCCACGGCAATGGCCTCACGATTGGGCTTAAAGGTACGGAAACCATTACCGACAAACACCGAATTTTGAATCACATTATCGCGGCTACCAAATTCCAGATATAACCCAACGGTGCCTGCGTTTTGAATACGTATTTTATCAAAGCTCACTCCATGCACATGATCGCCGACGTATATGCCACTATTGGTACTGTTTTGACTACTCACATTAATCACACGAATATCGCTTGGTGCAAGCGCATGATTGGCAGCAGGGTCTATCAAGCCGCGCGCGTAACGCTGATTGGGCTGGCTATATTGGCGAATATGTAGCGCATGACCATAGCCATCCACATGACAATTGGCAACGGTAATATCTTCGATAGCGCTATCTGTTTTGGGCTTAATCATAATTGCGCTGGCCGTTGATGCATCATCAGTACTGGTACTGAGCAGAGCGCCCTGACAGTCAAGGGAGCTGTACGAATCACTCAACTCAAAGCGTATCGACTTGGCTGTCAAATCACAGCTTGCACTGAGTACGCTGTGACCTTTTACCTTAACTATTTGCTTGGGCGTTAATTGTGCGCAGTCTATGGTTGTCGTGGCTTTTGGCAGTTTGGCATCGATAATTAACGGCTGTTTTAAATCAGTATTATCCAAGCTGCTATGGGCGCTGCTACCAGAAAAAGGTACACCTTCACAAGCCGTCAAACCTATTGTGGCACTGATTAAGGATATTGTGACGAACAACCTACTACTTGATACCATCGTATATTTCCTATTTTTATGTCTATCTTGTACTTGTCTTAAATTTAACTGTCTTACATTTTTTGAACATCCTGTGACACCTTACTACTATTAGCAAGCGTCATAACACGTCACAATGTTTTTAACAAAGTCACAATGCTTTTAATAAATAAATCTTAATAAATAAAATCAGCCACATCCATTAATAATAACTATCAATAATAAGGAAACCATAATGGACCATTCAAAAAGCCCATTACCAGAAGCCATGGATCACATTGAAGGTGATACGGACATCAATAATAACAGCCAAGAAATTGATTTGGCTGACCCTATGTTGCATACCATTGATAATGATGATGTCATTGACAATAGCGCAGGATTCGACAACTCGCAAGCCGGAAGTGATGCAATTCAAGGGCTAACCCCTATCCATCATCAAAATATAGACGAATCGCGAATCGATGAAGTATTAGTGGACGATAATTTGGATGACAGCGATTATCCAGATATTATCGATATCGCTGATAGAGACGCGGCGGAACGTAGTAATGATGACGATTTTTAACCACGCTCTTTCATGATAAAAAAGCTTTCAAACAATAAAAAAGCACGCTCGATATAACGGGCGTGCTTTTTCATTGTGCTTACATTACTTCTGATATCAGGGTCTGGTAAGCAACCAACTATAGCGCTGACAATGGCTGATCTGTCCAAACGTCTCGGTAACTGGTGTAGTAAGTGAGCAACATAACAGGCAGCACTAAAAATGCACCCAGTCCCAACGTTAAGATGATTAAAATAGGCAATAACAACGAACAAACTAAGCCATAAACTAAGATAGGAATGATGTTTACCTTACCTGCTTCAAAGCTTTTTTTCATGGCAGCGATAGGCTCAAGATTGTGCAAAACAATCAGCGCTGGGGCAAACCAAAGTGCCATATAGAGCGGTATCATGAGCAGCATAGTCAACAGGTAACCGAAGAAAATACCGCCTAAGGAGATGTCATTCATCGCCCCATAATTATTGCCCATGTCACCTGACATCATAGAAAACATCATACTGCCCATAGCGATAAATAGCGGAATCAGAGCAATAATGATACCGACTAAATATAGTAAGCCAAGGATAAGTAGTGGCTGCCAATGACTTTTAAACGCTGAAAACAAGTGATCAAAGCGTAGCTCAGTTCCTTGTGATTGCGCAGCTGCTCCTTTGATAATACCCGCAATAAACATAAATATAGTGGGTATGATAAGGACGTTAAGTAGAGGCACTGAAGACGCAATACCAACAATTACTAAGAATGTCACACTGATACCAAACCATAATAACGGCTGATTTTTAAACAATCCAAAGGCTTTGATAATCCAGCTCATGCCAGCCGCTGCATCACACTTACGTGGACTGGTTAGCAACTGCGGTAATGCACTGCCATACTCATCGGTTGGCGGCAAAACGGGTGGCTGACCATCTGATTTTTGTAATGACACATTGGCGTATGGACTACTAGGGTTGGACATGTTTATCCTTAAAAATAAAGTTAAGCAAACGTAAAATTAACAATGACAATAAAACAAAAGTTTATTTGGCATAGTCTTACATATCAGTCACAAAAAATCCCAACTTTATTCCATTTTATTTAATTGCATTGAAATTCTTTAGAGAAAAAAATACCGAACATGATGTCCGGTATTTTTTATGATTTACAAATATAGTCAATCAAGCCCAACCATCTAGCGTTCCCGCCCAGCCTTTGACCAATGGCGCACTGAGAGCTTCGAGCAAATCAATGTGCGCCTCATCCAAGTTCAATGCAGGAATATAGTGATATTCTTGTCCACCCGCGTGGAGAAAGTTTTCACGATTTTCGATGGCCAGCTCTTCTAGCGTTTCCAGACAATCAGCAGAAAAAGCCGGACTAATGACTTGTACCGAGCGCACACCTGACTTGCCCCACTCTTCTAATACCACGTCGGTATAGGGCTTGACCCATTCTTGCTTGCCAAAGCGTGATTGAAAACTGATAATCCATTCGTCATCCTTTAGACCAAGCGCGTGAGCCACTTGTGCAGCGGTACATTTACAACGCTTAGGATACGGATCACCTTTATCAGCATAAGGCTGCGGGATACCGTGGAAGCTAAACATCAGCTTGTCAGGCTTGCCATGCTCTGCTTGAAAGCGGCGAATCGAATCAGCCAATGCTTGAATGTACAGCGGATGCGCAAAGTAATCTTTGACAATAGTATAGTTCGGCAAATTGCGCTGCTTGAGCGTCCACTTTGTCAGTGCATCATAAACAGCACCACCAGAGGAAGCGGAATACTGTGGAAATAATGGCAAGATAACAAAGTGATCAACGCCTTCACCGCGCAAGGTATCCATCACATCTGGCAAACCAGGGTTGCCATAGCTCATCGCCGGATGGACAGAAACCCGAAATGGCGCGGCACTATTTGCAAGCCGTGGTTCCAATAGCTCCACTTGGCTCTTTAGTATCTTACGAATCGGTGAGTCGCCTTCCCAAATACTGGCATAGGCTTTTGCCACACGTTTAGGGCGGCTTGGCAATACAAATAAATTGAGAATAATCGCCCACAAGAATTTTGGAATCTCGATTACTCGGGGGTCAGACAAAAACTGTTTTAAGTAACGACGTACGGCAGGCGCTGTTGGCTCATCTGGCGTACCTAGGTTCACTAATAGGACGGCAATACGGGGAGGCAGTTCAGGTTTCATAGCAGCACTATTTTATTATTAGGTTAATTAAAGAAGAATATGCGATAAAAGATTATTAAGTCATGATTGATTAAATGCTTTATTAGTGTAGCATTTTATCCATTAATAACGCATGGTAAAAGCACACTTATACAATTTGATACTTAGCTGCTATTTATTGCCATTTATGGATAGTCATCAATCATTGATTCACCTTAACCCTTCTCTGCCTACCACCCATCGTCCCTAAAAACTGTGCTTAAAAGACTATGCTCAAAAGACTCGCTCGACGGTTGTACTCCTACGCGCATCACCATACAATAGGCAAGCACATTGTAAGAAAAACATTTAGAAAACAGTGTCGGCAAAGCAGTATTAGCAACACTGCCTATCGACAGTTTGCCCTTTTTATTTTATTGATAATTGTTGTCTTGCGAGGTAGCTTTGAACGCACGCCCTAATAATACCAGTGACCAGTCCCCGACAGATACACTTCATTCGGCCAGCTTATTTAATCCCATGGATTCAGTCGGTTCAGTCGGCATTGTCACGCCTCAGATTTTTCATTTCGCTGAGCCATTGACGTTAGAATGTAATCGTACTTTGCCATCGTTTGATTTAATCATCGAAACTTATGGCACGCTAAATAGCGACAAATCAAACGCGGTACTTATTTGCCATGCGCTATCAGGCAGTCATCACGCCGCCGGTTTTCATAGCGATGATGATAAAAAAGCCGGTTGGTGGGACAATATGATTGGCCCTAATAAAGCGATCGACACCAATCGGTTTTATGTCGTATGTGTCAACAACATCGGCAGCTGTTTCGGCTCTACCGGTCCAACGACCATTAATCCTGACAGTATCGATTCAGACCAGAATAATGTAAACAAAAACAGTTTAGACAAAGACAGTTTAAACAAAAACAATCCAGCCAGTGAACCGCAAGTTTATGGTCCTGACTTTCCGCTCGTCACTATTAAGGACTGGGTAAAAACCCAAGCGATGCTCTCAGATCGCCTCGGTATTGACGTTTGGCATGCCATTGTTGGTGGCTCAATGGGTGGTATGCAGGCGCTGCAATGGTCAGTTGATTATCCTAATCGATTAAAACGCTGCGTGGTCATTGCCAGCACGCCAAAGCTCTCTGCACAGAATATCGCCTTTAATGAAGTGGCGCGTCAGTCTATATTGTCTGACCCTGACTTCAAAGAGGGACGCTATTTACAAGCAGGCACCTACCCTCGTCGCGGGCTAATATTGGCTCGAATGGTTGGGCATATCACTTACTTAACCGATGACGCGATGAAGGCGAAATTTGGTCGTGATTTAAAGTCTGGCAAATTTATGTATGGCTACGATGTTGAGTTCCAAGTGGAGAGCTATTTACGCTATCAAGGTGAGCGCTTTAGCGAAAATTTCGATGCCAATACTTATTTGCTCATGACAAAAGCCTTAGATTATTTTGATCCAACACGTGACTATCCATCAGCCATGGCAACAGATTCGACAGAATCAGCAGCGCAGCTTAAGGACTCGATTGCCACATCAGTCGAATCTAGTAAACAAAGCACGCAACCTGCGTTAGAAGATACGGTGGCAACGATAGATGAGAGTGAACAGAATCGTCAGCTAGAGCTTTCTGCGCTCAAAGCCGCCTTTGCCCATACGCAATGCCAATACCTAGTGGTCTCATTTACCACCGATTGGCGCTTTGCACCGGAGCGCTCACAAGAGATTGTCGATGCACTGATGGCGACTGGCAAACCCGTCAACTATATCAATGTCGATGCGCCGCATGGTCATGATTCTTTCTTATTTGATATTCCCCGTTACATGGGTGCCGTCCGAGGATTTTTGACTGCGCCATTTATCACCGACAGCAAATCAAAACAACCAGCACAAAGCACAAATCAAAGCAGCCAGCAAAAATCAGGAGCACGCTCATGAGAATGGATCATCAATTGGCTGAGCGCTGGATTGCGCCGCACTCACATGTACTGGACTTGGGCTGCGGCAATGGTGAGCTACTCGCGCATTTACAACAAAATCGCGGCGTCACTGGCTACGGACTTGAGATTGACGAAGAAAAAATCAACGATGGTATCGCCAAAGGCTTATCTATCATCGAGCAAGACCTGAATGATGGTCTAGCACGTTTCGCTGATAACAGTTTCGACACCGTCGTCATGGCACGGGCGCTGCAAGCGGTCAAATCACCTGATGTGCTTTTGCTTGATATGCTACGTGTTGCCCGCGAAGCCGTCATCACCTTCCCTAACTTTGCGCATTGGCAAAACCGTCTTCACCTTGGTCTAAAAGGTATGATGCCCGTTTCAGAAGCACTGCCTTATGAGTGGTATAACACCCCAAACATTCATCTGTGTACGTTTAAGGATTTTGAGCAGCTTTGTGCACAGCATGATATTCATATCGTCAACCGCTTTGCCGTCAGCGATTCTGAAAAAGGTCATACGCCACTTATAAAAGCATTGATACGCCAAGCACCCAACCTATTGGCAGACGTCGCTATCTATCGTGTCACCAAACAAAAACCTGAATAATAGATTTATCTACTTGGGGCGTATCTTCATTTTAAAAATGGTGATAAAAATGAGATAAATTGCTGTCAAATAAGGATAGTAGCGCAAATAATATCGAGATATTGCTAAGCTATTTGACGATGTTTGGCAAAATTTAACCATTTTCTGCCCATTTAGAGGATAATCGATTGAATTGAAGACACGCCCTAGCATTGGTTGAAAGCGGTAGCACGGCTCATAAATACAAATTTTAACCTTAATGACTGTTTAATTTGTTCTTACGCTTAAGTAACTCTATGATTTTATTGAGGACAATGAGGTATGAATAAGCATTAAATCATGTAATTAGTATTTGAGTTTCGTAAGTTTGGGTGTTAAGCTAGCAAAATAGTGTCAATCGCACCCTGATTCTGACCGTTTATCGGTTCGATTAAAGGCATTTGCCACACTACATCGATTAATTATATTGCTAATGATTAGGTAAGTTGGTATCGCAAGATTTCACCTAATTGTTATCGCCGTCTAAACCCTTTTAGCGGTGCAACTTTTTTTGCTTATTAACTGCCTAATTTTGGAGCTGCTATGAAATTATTAAAAGCTGCGTTGTTTACTGCCTTATTTTCTTGTGCAGGTCTAGCAAACGCTGAGTTAATATCAAACGTGCCACTTGATACGTCACGTTTTGAGCTAATGCCAGTTAGTGAACTGTCTAACCGCGCTGCTCAAGGTAACGATCACGCTCAGTTTTATTTAGCCAAGCGCTTACAGAAAGGCGAAGGTATTGCAAAGAATACCCAACAAGCTATTCAGTGGTATACCAAAGCGGCTCAGCAAGGCGTTGCCCCTGCTCAGTTGAATCTTGCCATCATGTACTTGCGCGGTGAAGGTGTGCAGCCTAATTTGCAACAAGCGAAAGTTTGGTTAGAAAAAGCCGCAATGCGCGGCGATAACCGTGCCAGCTATACGCTTGCATTGCTCGATGAAAAGCAAAAAAATCTCGTCGATGCTTATAAATGGTACGATTTGGCTGCCCGTGATGGCATGCTTGATGAAAAAGTACGTAATAAAGCACGCGGTAAAATCGGTCAGTTGGCATTGAACTTATCAAGCTCAGATATCGCTAGCGCCCGCAGCAAAGCGGATACTTGGTTCCAGAGTAAGTAAACCAGTTAATAAAATTTGAGACAATAAAGACCCAGCGTAACTGCTGGGTTTTTTATTATCTATAATATCAGCTTAGGTTGACTTATCATGAGACAACGTTTACTAGTTACAGCTTAATTTTAAATCAATGATTAAAGGAGAATTTGGTGGCAGAACACTTAAAAGGGATAGGCGAAGAACCGTTAGAAGGGATAGGCGGTTGGCTGTGGTTGGTCGCTCTTGGGATAGTAGCTTCACCTTTACGAATCATCTTTCTTATTTTTCCACTTTATTCTGAAATATTCAAAGATGGTTCTTGGGAGATATTGACCTCATCAGGAACCGAAGCGTATCATCCTATGTGGGCGCCAATCATATTAGCAGAAATGACTATTAATGCTGCATTAGTGCTCACATGGATATTTGTTGGATTCTTATTCTTCTTGAAGAAGGCTATCTTTCCAAAGTTCTATATCTGCATTCTACTGTTTACTCTCGTATTCATCATTATCGATGCGATGGCGGTTAAAATTATTTTCCCTAATGATCCTATTTTCGATCCTGATACGACTAAAGAGCTGGTTCGAACGCTTGTCGCTTGTCTTATATGGATACCCTACATTCTTATTTCGAAGCGAGTACAAGCTACTTTTGTGAAAAAACTGTGATGACTACAATTACCTCTTTTTTGTTTTAACTGTAGAGATTTCAATCCATGAGAGGTTTTTCGTACACTATATCTTCATATTGCGAACATTATGGGTATAAGTTATGTTCAAAAACTCTGCAAAATTTGCTACACTACCTCCGCATTAGCTAATCCCACAATCATGCTAGTGTTATATTTAATCTACATACCTAACCCAACGCACTAGGTTTGCGACCTAGCCAGCAGGAGAAAAATATGAGTACCATTCAAGACCATAATACAGCTAGCAATATCCAAAACAGCACTGTCACCGACAACAAATCAGCCCCAGCCTACGATAGCGTCACCAATAACATCGTCGTTGCCGCTCTATATAAGTTCACGCGTTTTGCTGACTTTGAGCAATACCGCGAGCCAATTTTAAATAATATGCTCGATAGTGATGTCAAAGGCACGTTATTGATTGCTAATGAAGGCATTAATGGTACGATTTCTGGCACACGCCAAGGTATTGATAACGTCCTTGAGTATCTGCGCAGTATCGAAGCGATTGGCAGCTTTACCTTTAAAGAATCTTATACCGATGCTCAGCCTTTTTATCGTACCAAAGTGAAGCTCAAAAAAGAAATCGTTACCATGGGCGTTGAAAATATCGACCCATTGCAATCAGTTGGACGCTATGTAAAACCAAGCGAATGGAATGCGTTAATCTCAGACCCTGACGTCATTCTTATCGACACCCGTAATGATTATGAAGTTAAAATCGGTACGTTCCAAAATGCCGTCAATCCAAATACCGAAACGTTCCGCGAGTTCCCAGAATACGTCGCGAAAGAGATGGATCCAGCCAAACATAAAAAAGTCGCGATGTTCTGTACCGGTGGTATACGCTGTGAGAAGTCTACTGCTTATATGCGTGAGCAAGGCTTTGAAGAGGTGTATCATTTAGAGGGCGGCATCTTAAAATATCTAGAAGAAATTCCAGCCAGCGACTCTATGTGGCAAGGCGATTGCTTCGTTTTTGATAACCGCGTGTCGGTCAATCATAACTTAGAAAAAGGCAGCTATGAGCAATGCTTCGCCTGCCGTATGCCCATTACCGTCGATGACATGCAAAGCCTTGCTTATATCAAAGGCGAGTCTTGCCCACACTGCATTGATAAAGCGACTGACGAGCAAAAATCCCGTTTTCGTGAGCGCGAGCATCAAATGCAGCTGGCAAAGAAACGTGGCGAAGCGCATATTGGTAGCGATGTGATTGATGTGATTGAGAAACGCAAAGCCGCTAAAATTGAAGCACGTCGTCAAGCAGAGGAAGCCAATAGAGCTAACGCTGAATAAATTTAAGCTTGATAAAAGCAAAAAGGACGCCCCAATCAAATATTTGATTGGGGCGTCCTTTTTGCTTTATTAGTACTAACTTATGACTTACTTAGTACGTAATATGGCTTAGCTACCGCGGTAAGTGCTATAGCCGTATGGAGACAAAGTGATTGGCACATGGTAATGGTTATCGCCTTCGATATTGAAATTGACTTCAACATATGGATAGAAAGACTCTAGACCTTGATTTCGGAAATAAGGAGTCGTCTCAAAAATCAACTTATAAGTACCGTCATGCTCAACACCGTCTTGATTCGGTAAGAAGTTGCCGATACGACCATTATTATCAGTCTTTTGCGCATTAAGCAACTTCCAGCTACCAGTTTTCTCTTGCATCATCAGTTTTACATTGACGTTTGGTGCTGGTTTGCCTGTACTAATGTCTAAAATATGACTAGATAATTGATATTTATCTTGATCACCAGCAGCATGGCTAGCCGTTGCAGTCATAGCTAATACGCTACCAAATGCAGCTGCCTTGAGTAAGTTTTTTTTCATGAATCATCCTATTCAGTCAATTGTATGTGTTAAATGAATTATCTTCTTCAGCAAGCTATTTACCATTTTTAAGTATGCCTGTCCGTAGAAAATAACCGTGATTTACCTCAAAAACATAATCAATCATGTTGTTCATTAAAAATATATTCATCATTATAGGCTTAATGTACTGGTGTAGTTTAGATTGTTAATAAGACCGTATAATTAAGATAATGTTAACTTATATAAAAATGAGTATAGTAGACCTCTTGCAAAAGTAGTTTCAAGACTCAAAGACTATAACTGGACCCTAAATATTTAAAAGATATGCCAAATATAGCCAAACTACTTGAACAGAGCGATGCAGGTTTTAAACGTTATACTGGCATCCACAAAGCCACTTTTGAGAAAATGCTAGAAGCCATGCAAGAGCATGAAGCTTCCAAGACCAAATCAGGTCGTCCAAGTGAACTTAGCTTAGAGGCGCAGATTTTACTCGCACTGACCTATTGGCGTGAATACCGAACCCTTTATCATATTGGTGTGGACTTCAACGTTCATGAGTCCTCTGCCAGTCGCATTGTCAGAAGAGTAGAAGACATCCTTATCCACTCAGGCAGATTTGATTTGCCACGAAAACTGCCACACGGTAAGCCTGAGGATATCAATTGGTCAGCAGTCATCATTGATGCCACCGAAACGCCCATTGAACGGCCAAAAAAACCAAAAACAGTACTACAGTGGAAAAAAGAAACAACATACCTTAAAAGCGCAAGTCATCGTACATTGGCAAACAGGACTGATATTGGATGTGCAAACCTGCAACGGTTCAGTACATGACTTTAGTCTTTATAAACAAACTTGTCCTGATTGGCTGCCTAAAAACACCAGCTATCTAGCAGACAGCGGTTATCAAGGTATAGCCAAGCTACACGATCAGACCTTTATCCCCTTTAAGAAACCAAAAGGCGGTGAGTTGCTAGCGCTTTGCAAACAGGCCAATCAATATTTGGCAAAATGTCGTATTCTGGTTGAGCATAAAATAGGGCTGATTAAGCTATTCAAAATTGTGGCTGAACGCTACCGTAATCGACGTCAACGTTATGATTTAAGAATGAAGCTGTTCGCAGGACTGGTAAATCTTGAGCTTAATATCTGACTTTTGCAAGAGGTCTAGTGAATGTAAAACTTACATTCGCTATAATTCGTGCTACTCATAAATAAAAAGCATCAATGCAATGATTGAACATTGCAATTGCTTGATTTAAGACAAAAAAATAGCAGACTATCTGAATGATGGTCTGCTACTGTTACGCTAAAAATTATGCTTACATGCAAATATTATTTAAAACAAAATACGCACGCGAATCGTCTCTTCTACGTCTTTTAACTGATCTAGCGCGGCAGTTGAATCATTATAATCAACATCCATGACCAAATAACCGACATCGCCTTCTGTCATTAGGCTCTGTGCTAGGATATTAATTCCTGCTTCTGCAAACAGACGGTTGATCTGAGACAGCACGCCTGGCACGTTTCTATGGATATGTAATAGACGATGTGAGTTTTCTTTGAATGGAATAGAAACTTCTGGGAAGTTCACGGCTGTCGCTGTGTCACCTTGGTCAGAGTATCTAACAAACTTATCAGCGACTTCAAGTCCGATATTGGCTTGTGCTTCTTGAGTTGAGCCACCAATGTGCGGCGTCAAGATGACGTTATCAAATTTACGCAGTGGTGATTCAAACTCTTCATCAGCTGATTTTGGCTCTTTCGGGAATACGTCAATCGCTGCGCCCAAAATTTTACCAGATTCAAGCACAGCGGCTAAATCATCAATCTCTACGCAAGTACCACGAGCGGCATTGATAAAGTAGCTACCGTCTTTCATATGTGCGAACTGCTCAGCTTTCATCATGTAGCGGGTGCTTGGTACATCAGGCACATGCAATGTCACGATGTCAGCCGTTGATAGTAGCTCTTCTAAGCTACCTACTTGTACCGCATTACCTAGTGGCAATTTGGTCACAGCATCATGATAAATGACTTTCATGCCAAAGCTTTCTGCTAAGACAGACAGTTGCGAACCGATAGAGCCATAACCGACGATACCGATAGTCTTACCACGTACTTCATGTGAATTGGTCGCAGACTTGCCCCAACCGCCACGATGTACGGTCGCGTTCTTTTCAGGAATTCCGCGATATAGCATGATGGCTTCGGCCAATACCAATTCAGCCACCGAGCGGGTGTTTGAGTAGGGCGCGTTAAAGACGGGAATACCCAAATCACGTGCAGCATCTAAGTCTACTTGGTTAGTACCGATACAAAAACAGCCAATACCGATGAGCTTGTGCGCGTGCTCAAGTACTTCACGTGTCAATTGCGTACGCGAACGGATACCTATAAAGTGAGCGTCTTTAATCTTTTCGATCAGCTCATCTTGATCTAATGCGTGACTGATATTCTCGATGTTATGATAACCAGCTCCTTCCAATACTTTTAAAGCATTGTCATGTAGACCTTCAAGCAATAAAAACCGGATTTTGTCTTTTTGTAGTGATAACGCCATATGAGAACTGTCCTATAATTGTCTTGTAAAATTATCTGAGGGATAATCTGTAGTCGAAGCCGTTTAAAGTAGGTACAAAGTAACCAAGCGCAAACCATACACTGAGTACATTAAATGAGGTTAACGTCGTAACCACTTACCAATGCTTTAACTATAGGGTGGGTGAAACGAAAACAGTCTGGATATCTTACACAAAATTGGGCGGCGATGTTAGCAGATTAGATGAATTATTGGTTATCAAGCCTGAAAACTTTTTATGCTATAGTAAATCACGCTGTTCGACGTTTATTAAACTATTTTTTACCATTTACAGCCATATAAGCACGCAGCATGACATCTTTCTATCATTGCTTTACTGGCTCACTTATAATCATATAAATACGTACTATATAAACATACCTATGTGGCTATGTTTATATCCATTTAGCGATATAATAATCCCCTTTAGGCATAGCGCTTACGTTTATACCGAGATTTGACCATGACTTCTTTATCTAGCCAAAGCACCTCTGCAACCCATACAGCTGCTGTTCAAACTATTTTAAGCACGCTCATTGATGCCCATCAGTTTGACGCCAGCCAAATCAAAACCGACCCTGAGAGTTTAGAACATTGGGGCAAGGACTGGACCAAGCATTTTGCGCCTGCCGCTGCTGCTATCGTCTTTCCAAAGACGACTGAGCAAGTACAAGCCATCGTATTGCTTGCCAATGAGCACAATGTGGTCTTAACGCCAAGTGGCGGTCGTACTGGTCTATCTGCTGGTGCTGTCGCCGCCAATGGCGAGATTGTCGTCAGTATGGATAAGATGAACCGTATCGGACAGTTTTATCCAGCTGATCGAATAGTTGAAGTCGAAGCAGGCGTCATTACTCAGCAGTTGCAACAATTCGCAGAATCGAAAGACCTTTATTATCCTGTCGACTTTGCCTCAGCTGGCTCAAGTCAAATAGGTGGCAATATTGGCACCAATGCAGGCGGTATCAAAGTCATACGCTACGGCATGACTCGTCAATGGATCATGGGGCTGACAGTGGTCACTGGTAAAGGTGATATCTTGCAGCTCAATCGCGGTATGGTCAAAAATGCGACGGGTTATGACTTGCGCCAATTATTTATCGGTAGCGAAGGCACACTTGGGCTTGTGACCCATGCACAAATCAAGCTTGAGCGTCAGCCACAAGACTTAAATGTCATGGTACTTGGTATGGACAGCTTTAATGATGTGATGAATGTGCTGTCTGCCTTTCAGGCAAAGATTGATTTGACCGCTTTTGAGTTCTTTGATGATGTGGCTATTGATAAGTTGATGGCACACGGTCAAGTACAAGAGCCATTTGAGTCGCGCACCAAATTTTATACGCTATTAGAGTTTGAAGCACCGTACGAGCCGATCATGGATAAGGCCATGGCGATATTTGAGCATTGTATGGAACAAGGCTGGGTCGTCGATGGTGTCATGAGCCAGAGCTTGGCACAGGCTGAAGAGCTGTGGAAATTGCGCGAATACATCTCCGAGACCATCTCAGTATTTACGCCTTATAAGAACGATGTATCTGTACTGATAAGCTATGTCCCTGAGTTTATCACCGAGATTGATCACATCGTTAGCAGCAACTACCCTGACTTTGAGGTTTGCTGGTTCGGTCATATTGGCGATGGCAACTTGCATCTTAATATCTTAAAGCCTGAAAACATGAGCAAAGATGATTTCTTTGCAGAGTGTCAAATCGTCAACAAATACGTGTTTGAGACGGTGCAAAAGTATGGCGGTTCAGTATCTGCCGAACATGGCGTCGGTATGACTAAAAAGCCCTATTTACAGTATAGCCGCAGCAAGACTGAGATTGAGTACTTACGAGAGGTGAAAAAAGTCTTTGATCCAAATAATATTATGAACCGTGGCAAGATTTTTGATATGTAAGTGCTTATTTAATAATTAAAGTAATAAATAAGCGAGTATGAAAAAGACGCTAAACGTGATGGTTTAGCGTCTTTTTTTGTCTTATAAAAGTGATTATTTATAAAAATAACAACACTAGCGCTACCACTAATAACACACTTAAAACACCTTGGACGATTAAAAATGCTTGATGCGGGGCGGCGATATGACGAAACATGTTGCCCAGTGCATTGTAGGTAATACCGGCCGCTTTGATATGTGGCGGCGTATCAAAGGTTTTGATGATTTGTAAAAAATTCTCGGTACGATCAGGCGACCAATTATGCGGCGCAAATGGCAAATATGGCGATAACTGTGCGGCTTGCTTTTTGCTCGCTGGTGACCATAACCAACGCTCTAAAAATAATAAGCGCATACGCCAATCCGCAAAACGGCGATGTTCTATCCTCTGCAACAGCAATATTTCAGTATTCTTATGGCGCTTATCCGCAAATATGCGTTGTTTTAAGGCAAATACGTGCGCTTTCTCACCCTCGATGCATTGCAAAAAATGACCACTACCATAACATAGAGTACCTGTAATGCCATGCTGTTGATTATAGTTACGCGCATGACATTCTACTTCATCAAATATAGAGGCGCTTAAACGTGAAACAAGCGTCAAACTACTAACATACACCAATTGAACCAGCGCTGAGTCTTCTATCTCATCCCAGCTACTGACTCTATTGTTGTGACTTGAGGGCATAATAAAAAAATCCTAAAAAACCGATTAAATACGGCTAAACAAAACAAACACAACGACGCCCCAATGAAAAAAGACAGCGACTCACAAAAACGTAGCAAATAGTTACCACGTTAAACTGTCATTACTTGAGTAGCTTGTTATGATAACCAGCAAAACAAATAGACCAAAACGAAGCGCCCTAAGATATGCTATTTAAAAATAATGTTAAGCTAACAGAATATCTGTACTGACATCCTCAGGTTAGAAGCTGTACCAAACACTTGGCTTGTATTAACCCCAACGACTGTTTGTGAACATTATGAAAAATTTTATAGTTACTTCAATTCATAGCTAATTTAATTTACAGACACTTCAATTTAAATTTATAGCTACTTTAAAATGATATGAGGTTCAAAAAACACGTCAGTAGCGCCAAAGCTGACAGAATTCATAAGATAAATCATTTTCATAACTTATTGTAAATACAGTGATAATTGATTGTAACGATAATATTTTATGATTGGAATATTTTTATCACTTTTTTTACACAAAAAATTGCCAACTGAATTGTGGCAACGCATGCTATTTGATATCACTAAAATTAATAAAGATCCAAAACAGGAACATTATGAGCAAAATAGAAAAACTAGACGACTTTCATCTAACCATCGCTGAAATCAAGAAAAAAGACTATCCACAATTAAAAGCACTGATGGATCGTGTCTATGTCAACTTGGGCGGTGCATGGTCAAAGAACACTATTAACACCTTAATCGATGCCTTCCCTGAAGGTCAGATCGCTTTATTTGATCATGATCAATTGATTGGTATCGTGTTATCTATGCGTGTTGATTATGCCACGTTTTCTAACCCGCACACCTACGACGACTTGATTGGTCATAAAGAGATTATCAGAGACAACCCTGAAGGCGATGCTATTTACGGTTTAGATGCGCTGATCGACCCTGAATACCGTGGTTATCGCCTAGGACGTCGATTATACGATGCCCGTAAAGAGCTGTGTCGCCAGTTAAACTTCCGAGCTATTTTGGCTGGTGGTCGTATCCCGAACTATCATAACCATCAAGATCTCACACCTGGCGAATATATTGAAGCCGTCGCGGCTCGTGAAATTCATGATTCTGCATTGTCTTTCCAACTCTCAAATGGCTTTATCGTCAAGCGTATCTTAACGGCTTATTTGCCTGACGATAAACAATCTAAAGGTTTTGCTACTCTACTTGAGTGGGCAAATATTTATTACGAGCCGCAGGACTATAAGCCAAACACTCGTAAGTCTGAGGTGCGTATTGGTGGCATCCAATGGCAAATGCGTGAAGTCGAGTCACCTGAAGAGCTGCTGCAGCAAGTCGAATTCTTTGTCGATATTATGGCTGATTACAATTCTGACTTTGCTTGTTTACCAGAGTTCTTTAACGCACCGCTGATGGGTCTGTGTGAATCGACGGATCAAAACGTCGCTATTCGATTTTTAGCCGGTTATACCGAATGGTTTAAAAATGAGATATCGCATTTAGCGGTCAGCTACAACGTCAACGTCATTACAGGCTCGATGCCGTACTTGGACGAGGACGATACGTTATATAATGTCAGCTACTTGTGCCGCCGCGATGGTACGGTCGAAGAGCAGCGCAAAATCCATATTACCCCGCATGAGCGTAGCGCTTGGGTCATCGAAGGCGGTGACGAGGTTAAGGTGTTTGATACCGATGCCGGTCGTATTGGTATTTTGGTCTGTTATGACGTTGAATTCCCTGAGCTTGCCCGCCTCATGGCACTTGATGACATGGACATCTTGTTCGTGCCTTTTTGGACAGACACGCAAAACGGCTATCTACGCGTGCGCCACTGCGCCCAAGCACGTGCAATTGAAAACGAATGCTATGTGATGATTTGTGGTTCGGTTGGTAACTTACCACAGGTTGAAAGTCTCGATATTCAATATGCGCAGTCCTCTATCTTCTCGCCATCAGATTTTGCTTTCCCGCATGATGCGATTATGGCAGAAACCACTGCCAACACTGAGATGGTATTCTTCTCAGATGTGAACTTAGACAAGCTTATTCATGTCCGTAACGAAGGCTCGGTACATAATCTGCTTGATCGCCGTGATGACTTGTATAGTTTGAAATGGAAAAGAAAATCTAAAGTATCAGCCAGTAAGCTAAGCGATGATGAGCGCCTCGAAAACTCTGGTAGTGTCCTGCTCGGTGATCCATTACAAAACCGTGCGCAAAAACCTTAATCAGTCATTTTAAAATACCAACACTGAACACGGTTTAATAAAGTTTATGAATAATACGGCTGACATTTCAGCCGTTTATTTTTATCTATCAACAACCACTTATCAAAGCCATTTATACAAAACCTATAGCAAAAAAGCAGCCATTATGACGACTGATACTGATACTGAAAAATCCATTAAAAAGCCAAAGAAAACACCCAAGCAAAAGGGGTTGTCTATCGCTAAAAATATCCTCATATATGGCTTGGTATTTGCTGTTATTTATACCGCTATTAATTGGTGGCGACAGCCTATCATGCCAGCCAACCCGCAATTGCAACTGACCGATTATCAAGGGCAAGTCGTTGACTTAGCGGCGCTGAGCAATGAACAACCAACGCTGGTGTATTTTTGGGGCACGTGGTGTCCCATTTGTAGTATCACCTCGCCGACCATAGACAGACTTGCCGCCGCAAATGATTATCCGGTCGTTACGATTGCTATTAAATCAGGTACTGACCAAGAGCTGCATCGCTACCTTAATGAAAACAGCTATCGCTTTACGACGATAAATGATCAAGAAGGCAGCATCTTCGCTGATTGGCAAGGACAAGTGACACCTTCGTATGTCATATTAAAGAATGGCGAGATGACTCAAGGTTTGACGGGCATTCAACCCTTATGGTCGCTGAAATTGCGCTTATGGTTATCATCAGTTTTTTAACGCTTAGCCTGCTGTTTAGAGTCCAGTCGGTAGACAATGGCACTTGCCATCCGTATGATTCAATAGGTGATGCATCACTCGTATAAATGATTGGTTTTGGCTAAAATAAGGACAATACTGACCAGCTCTTTTTACCCTAGACTTTTTGTCATATAATAGCTGCCAATCTCATTGCCTCTTTTTAGTTTATTGCTATCACGGTATTTTATTATCCATAAGCATATTTTATGTTGCATTCGTCTCGATAGCATTTATTATTGACGTGAGCATATTTATGACGTTGATGCACAACGACATATTATAAGTGAGAAAGCGATCATCAACGGTTAAGCAGCCAGCTAAGCATTACCCTAAATGTCACATCTGACTTTACATCGATTTTTAATCCATTTTCTAAAAAGACACCTTCTATGACTGATAAAAGTACTGATACGCCAAGCCAGGATTATAAAGACACGCTAAACCTTGCCGACACGCCATTTGCGATGCGTGCCAACCTTGCCAAGCGCGAACCAGATTGGCTGGCGGCTTGGGAAGCGGATGACGTGTACGGCAAAATTCGTCAGGCTCGTGCTGGAGCGACCAAATATATTTTGCACGATGGCCCTCCCTACGCCAACGGTCAGATTCACTTGGGTCACGCGGTTAATAAAGTACTCAAAGACATTATCGTGAAGTCAAAAACGCTATCAGGCTTTGATGCGCCTTATGTCCCCGGTTGGGACTGTCATGGTCTGCCTATCGAGCAAAAGGTTGAAGCCAAAGTTGGCAAGGTTGGTCAAAAAGTCTCCGCCACTGAATTCCGTGGCCTGTGCCGCGAGTATGCGAGTACCCAGATTGAATTGCAAAAGGCAGACTTTAAACGTCTGGGCGTGTTTGGTGATTGGGACAACCCTTATCTGACGATGAACTTCCATCAAGAAGCCAACATCGTACGCGCCCTTGCCAAAATTTATGACAATGGTCATGTGACTCGCGGTATGAAGCCGGTCAACTGGTGCTTAGACTGTGGCTCTGCGCTGGCTGAGGCCGAAGTTGAATACCAAGACAAAGTCTCAGACGCTATCTATGTGAGCTTCGATGTTTTGGACACCGATAAGGTTGCAGCGTTGGCTGAAATAGCGGGCAATATCGCCGCTGTTATTTGGACGACGACCCCTTGGACATTACCAGCGAACCAAGCCATCTCTGTACATCCTGAGCATAACTATAGTGTGGTGGCGACTGAAAAAGGTAATTTGCTATTAGCCGCGGATTTGGTTGAAACGGCATTAACTGAACTTAAACTTAGCAATCAGGGCGTGCTAGCGACCGTATCTGGGCGCGAGCTTGAAGGCTTGCGTGCCCAGCATCCACTGATTGCAGACCGCCAAGCGCCATTAATCTTAGGCGATCACGTAACCACAGATAGTGGTACTGGACTCGTGCACACGGCACCCGGTCACGGTCTTGACGATTATATCGTTGGTTTAAAATATAATTTACCTGTGGAAAACCCTGTAAGCGGTACGGGTGTCTATTTGGATAGCGCGGCGGTATTTGCTGGTGAGCACATCTACAAAGCCAATCCAAAAATCATCGCCGCACTGCATGACAATGGACATCTAATCAGTCATACCAAGATTGAGCATAGCTATCCACATTGCTGGCGTCATAAGTCGCCGATTATTTTCCGCGCAACGCCGCAGTGGTTTATTAATATGGAAACCAAAGGTCTGCGTGAGCGTGCGCTTGCTGATATTCCAGCAGTAAGCTGGACACCAGCATGGGGACAAAACCGTATTGAAGCCATGATGACGGGTCGCCCAGACTGGTGTATCTCACGTCAGCGTACATGGGGCGTGCCGATTACTTTCTTTACCCATAAAGAAACAGGCGAGCTGCATCCAAACACGCTTGAGTTGATGGAAGTCGCTGCACAAAAAATCGATGCGGGCGGCGTGGAAGCGTGGTTTGATGCCAGCTGTGAAGACTTCTTGGGCAGTGAAGCCACTGACTATGACAAAGCGACTGACACCTTGGACGTTTGGTTTGACTCAGGCACGACGCATTTTGCGGTACTCGATCAGCGTGATGAATTGACCAACCCAGCTGACATCTATCTAGAAGGCTCTGACCAACATCGCGGCTGGTTCCAGACGTCATTGCTAACGTCAGAAGCCATGTATGAACGTCCACCGTTCAAGCAAGTATTGACCCATGGTTTTGTGGTTGATGAAAACGGTCGCAAGATGAGTAAATCACTTGGCAATATCATCACGCCGCAGGAAGAGATCAATAAAACAGGCGCGGACATGCTGCGTTTGTGGATTGCCTCAAGCGACTATCGTTATGAGATGAGCGCAGGTAAAACGGTATTTAAGGGTGCAATCGATATGTATCGCCGTATCCGTAATACCCTGCGTTTCTTACTTGCCAATACCGACGACTTTGATCCAGCGACCAACAGCGTCGATATCAATGAACTGGTCAGCCTTGATAAATTCATCATTGAGCGCGCGCAAACCGTGCAAGCACAAATCATTAGTGCTTACGATGCGATGGATTTTCACCAAGTCACCCAGCATATTACTGCGTTCTGTTCGCAAGATTTGGGCAGTTTCTATTTAGATATTATCAAAGATCGTCAGTATACGACTCAGACTGATGGACAGCCGCGTCGCTCTGCGCAAACGGCGATTTACCATATCGTTCAGGCACTCATTCGCTGGATTACGCCGATTTTGTCATTCACGGCACAAGAAGCGTGGGAAGTATTGCATGGCGCTGACAGTTATGTATTTACTGAAGAATGGTATAAATTTCCAGAATTTGAGCTAAGCGCGATCAGCAACGATGACTGGCAACGTATCATGTTGGCAAAGGATATGGTCAATAAACATATCGAGACCGCACGTGGTGAAAAAATCATCAACGCTAACTTATCTGCCGATGTTAATCTATATGCTGACGGTGCAATGCATGAAAGCTTAGCCAAGCTGGGTGAAGAGCTGCGCTTTGTACTAATCACTAGTAGCGCAACTTTGAAACCAATGAGCGACGCTCCTGCCGATAAAACAAGCACAGATGAGCAAACTGACGGCAGCACGGATGAATCAGCAGACTTAGTGGTCAATGTGAGCGCCGCAGCTGGCACCAAGTGCGTACGCTGCTGGCATATCCGTGATGATATCGGTACGGATAGTGCACATCCAGAACTATGCGCGCGCTGCGTGACTAACGTCAGCGGTGATGGTGAGGTGCGCCACTATGCCTAACCATACGCCTAACTCGACAGAATCATCAGACAACAAGCCGCCATATGGTGAAGTCGATAAATCACCTGAGCCAGCTCATGCCACCACAGGCAGCTCAACGACACCGAAAAGTCGTCTGAATAAGACGCCAAAAATGATTGCGAATGGCCGTCGTGCGTTTACGTGGTATCTCCTATCGTTGGTCGTGCTAATCATCGATCAATGGACGAAGTGGCTGGCTGAAACTAAGCTGACTTTTCATGAGCCAGTGCCTGTGATTGAGCCTTTTCTGAATTGGACATTGGCATACAACTATGGCGCGGCATTTAGCTTTTTGGCAGATGCCGGTGGTTGGCAGAAGTGGTTTTTTTCGGGACTGGCATTGATAATGTCGCTATTTTTAATTGGCTACCTGATAAAAGCCCCGCGCCAAGCCAAGCTACTATCGACAGGCCTAGCGCTAGTACTCGGCGGTGCGGTTGGCAATCTCATTGACCGCTTGCTACATGGTCACGTCATCGACTTCATCCATGTACACAACGCTGATGTCTGGCATTACCCTATCTTTAATATTGCGGATATGGGCATTAGTATCGGTGTGGCGTTGATTGTCATTGACATGCTGTTTTTAGAAAAAAAGCGTGAAATGCCGCGGTCATAATTTTAAATCGCATTAATACAGTTAGATTTATAAATAAAAAAGGTGGGTTTGAACTGAACCCCATAAGTTGGACACAACTTATGGGGTATTTTTATGCGTTACGATCTAGACTTTAAGATGCAAGTCATCGCATACTATCGGCAAGGCCATAGTAGTCACGCCACCGCTAAGAAGTTTAACGTCAATCCAGAGTTTGTACTCAAATGGGTTAAGCAATACCAAAGCGGTGGCATAAATGCCATTAAGCCAAAGACAAGTAAGGCCAAATACAGCAGTGAGTTTAAACTTAACGTACTAACCACCATGCTTAAAGAAGATTTAAGTCAATCTGAGGTGGCACTGAAGTTTAACATCAGCTCACCGGCGCTCATTAGTCATTGGCACAAAGCTTATCGACTACAGGGTATGTCTGGACTCGTATCTAAACATAAAGGTAGAACCGCCATGAGCAAACCATTTATCACAGACAAGCCAGATGATGAAAAGAGCTTAGCAGAGCTTAAGCGTGAGAATGAGTATCTACGTGCGGAGAACGCCTACCTAAAAAAGCTAGATGCCTTGCTCAAACAGAAGAAGAAACAAGCTTTGAAAAAGCAAGGCTCATCGAAGGACTAAGAGAGCGCTGCTGTTTATCTGACTTACTTAAAGCCGCTGGTATGCCCAAAAGTGTCTTTTACTATCATAGAGCAAGACTTGAGCGTGATGACAAATACACTGAATTAAAACAGCGTATTGCTAAGCTGTATCATCAGCACAAAGGCAGGTATGGCTATCGCAGAATCACTGAGGCTCTAAAGCAGTTAGGTAGTCATTACAACCACAAGCTCATCGCTAAGCTGATGCGTAACATGAAGCTTAGCGCCAAGATAAGACGTCAGAAGTACCGCTCTTATAAAGGACAACAAGGTAAGATTGCAAAGAACTATTTAAAGCGCCAGTTTACTGCAGATAAACCGAACACACGCTGGCTCACCGATATTACTGAGTTTAAGGTGGGTGATCATAAGCTGTATTTATCACCCATACTCGATTGTTATAACAATGAGATCATCAGCTATACGCTCTCAAAGAGACCCACTTATGACTTAGTTGGTAAGATGCTAGCTAGTGCTTTAGATAAGACAAAGGCGTGCCGTGGTAAAAGATTAATGCTGCATTCAGATCAAGGGTGGCATTATCAAATGAAACCGTTTAGCACGACGCTTAAACAGCATGGAATTAAGCAAAGTATGAGCAGAAAAGGCAACTGTTTGGATAATGCACTGATAGAGGGGTTCTTCGGTACGCTGAAGTGCGAGACGATTTATATTGAGAAACCGAAAACTATTGAGCAGTTAGAGAAACAGATTCATGAGTATATGCATTATTATAATCATGAGCGTATTCAACTTAAATTAAAAGGACTGAGTCCTGTGCAATACAGAACTCAGTCCTTGTTATAAACTAAACCGTCCAACATTTGGGGTTCAGTTCAGTTACGCAGGAGCCTTTCCTAAAAACTGTGTAACTGCTTATAATCCACTAACCGGAGAATAAGCAATGACTACTCAATCTGACATTAAAAAACTGGCCGAGCAAATGGCTGGTAGCATGAAAAGCTTTGATGACATCAAAGACTTCCAAAAGCAGCTCATGCAATCCTTTATCGATACTGCCTTAGAGGCTGAGATGGAAGACCATCTCGGCTATCCCAAGCATGAAAAGGCGGATAAACCTAATAAGCGTAACGGTCACACTAAAAAGACCGTCCGCAGTGACACAGGCGATCTTGAGATCTCCACCCCAAGAGACCGTCATGGTGACTTTGAACCTACACTCGTGCGCAAGCATCAAACCCGTATTAGTGGCCTTGATGACAAGATCATATTCCTTTACGCCAAGGGTCAAACCACCACCGAGATCGTAGAGAGCATTAAAGAGCTCTACGATGTCGACATCTCAAGCTCTCTTGTCTCAAGAGTCACCGATAACATATTAGAGGACATCACCGCTTGGCAGAACCGGCCGCTGAGCAGTGTTTATCCTATCGTCTATTTGGACTGCATCGTCGTGAAGATACGTCAAGACAAGCAGATCATCAACAAGGCGATCTATCTGGCCTTAGGCGTGGGACTCGACGGCAGAAAAGAGCTGCTTGGTATGTGGCTCTCAGAGAATGAAGGCGCTAAGTTCTGGCTAGGCGTTCTCACTGAACTACAAAACCGCGGGGTACAAGATATCCTCATTGCCTGTGTCGATGGTTTAAAGGGCTTCCCTGATGCTATCAACACCGTTTATCCAAACGCTCAGGTTCAGCTGTGTATCGTGCATATGCTGCGCTATTCAATGAAGTTTGTGCCATGGACGGATAAGAAGAAAGTAGCGGCTGATTTAAAAGCCATCTACGGAGCTGATACGCTTGAGATAGCCGAGGCCAATCTTGAACACTTTGATGAGACTTGGGGCACAGAGTACCCGCACGTGGTCAAGTCTTGGCGCAATAACTGGGAGGGCTTAACGGTGTTCTTTAATTACCCTAAAGACATCAGAAAAGCCATTTATACCACCAATGCTATTGAGTCTTTAAACAGCGTGATTCGGACAGCGGTGAATAAGCGTAAGGTGTTCCCCTCTGATCAGGCAGCATTCAAAGTGGTGTACTTAGCCACCCAGCAGGCATCCAAAAAGTGGTCGATGCCAATCCGTAACTGGACGTCTGCTCTGAATCGTTTTATGATTATGTTTGATGATCGTATCAGCAGGCATTTAATCTAAATGGCAGTTACACAGAATCTGGGATGGTCTCTTACGCAGTCGTAACCCACCTTTTTTATTTATCATTTTTTCTGATAAAGGCTATTAGTTAGCATAGAGTATTGTGCCTATACGCCACTCTCAACAGCTTACATTCATGATTGATTATCTCTTAGGAAACTTCTCACGCTTCGATAGTTTTCCAAGATAATCTTGAACCTGCTCAGGCAACTCAACGCCCAGCATCTTTAACCATGAAAACAAATGCTGATAATAAATGTCTGCCAGCGTAAAGTTTTCCCCCGCTATATACTCCTGCTCATCTACCCAAGCATAAGCAATCGGTAGGGCTTTTTGGATACACTTCATGCAGTTGTTAGCGGTGCGCTCAGGCCAGTTTTCATAATTGTCTAATACTTTGATTTTGGTGAGTATCCATAGATAACTCTCAATCTCGATCATGCCAAATGAAATCACTTGGCGAAGTTTATAGTTTTTCTCAGCGAAGTTCTCATCTGCTGTATTTGGTGTCAAAGGTTTGTCAGGGTGTAACTCATTGAGATACTCAATAATAGCCAACGACTCAGTAAAGTGTTTGCCTTCATGTGTGATGGTAGGGATTTTACCAAAGGGGTTAACGGCTAAAAACTCAGGACTTCGCTGCTCTCCTTTTTTGCCATCTATTTCTTTGGTCTCATATTCTAAGCCCAGCTCCTGCAATGCCCAAATGACCGTTTCAGCGCGACTTGGATGGGTGTATTTGTATAAAGTAATCACTTACGTTCGCCTTTTATTATTAATAAAATCCATTTAAGGTTTATTCTGAAAAATCGTGCTTATTGCGTACAATTCATCATACTCGCACAAAATACCAGCGTACGGCAACCAGCCACTCAAGATATAAAACTTTGATATTTCATCAGCTGTTTATTTTAGACCTAAGCATTAAACATTAAAACTGCACCGCTCACTATGATAAACAAACAAGTGCTTTTATACCAAAGAATCAAGTAATTCTTGCAAAAATGTCAAGCCTCCCCCTGCCAATATAAACAATAACCCAGCCATATTAATTACGACAGTCAAATAATACACCACTCGAAATTCAGGCTTTTGCGACTTGTGGCGTAGATACGTTTGCGCAACCATCGCGCCCACCCAACCGCCCAGCGCACTTAGCAGATGCAAGGTTGATTCAGGTGTGCGCCAATCATTATTCTGAGCAGCGGCTTTGTCCTTGGCATACATCATATAAGTAATGAGACCCAAGGCCACGTACCAACCCACAACCAGCCAGCTGAACTTGTTCATGGCGGCCAATAAGATTAATACGCCATAAAAGCCCACACCAAGGAACAAACGTTTCTTTTGTCCTGCTTCAAAGTCTGCTTGCATACTACGTTTGTGATTACGCTGACGGATTTTCTGATTTTTTTGCGCCATTTTTTGCTGCACAAAGCTCAGCTCTTGTACATCTTTTGCTTGCATACGCCCTTGATTGTCCTGCCCAAATGTAAAAACAACTGGCTCACCGACCTCAGGGCGACGACGCGCTTTAAACTCATTGATATGAAAGAATATTGAATCACCATTCTGTGTTTCGATAAAACCAAAGCCTTTGTCATCTTGCCACTTTTTAATGTGACCTTGTTGTTTATTTACCATAAAAACCCCTGCCTACTCTTAGAATTGCCAAATATATTACACTATTTGCGTTACACTATTTACGCTTACATACTCTCCAAGATGGCTTATCATTTCTTATATTATTTGCCAAACCAATTCCTAATCCCGTAATAAATGGCTGTTGACTATGACCGACTCACAATTTATCACTCCCAATGAAGACACCCGTATCACTTTTGGCAGCCTTGTAAAGCTGCACTTTGAAGTATCACTAGAGAACGGTACGATGATTGATTCTACTTTTAGCCGTGATGCGCCTGTGACGCTCACCATCGGTGATGAAAGTTTGTTACCTGGCTTTGAGCAGGTATTAATGAACCTGCGCGCAGGTGACACGCGCTCTGCTCACCTTAAGCCGGAGCAAGCATTTGGCGATTGGAATCCTGACAACATCCAACATTTCAGCCGTACTCAGTTTGCGTTAATCGCTGATAATCCAGAAATCGGCATGATGGTAGAGTTCGAAGACAAAGGCAAAAACACGCTGCCGGGTACGATTAGTGCACTCGATGACGATCAAGTCGAAGTGGATTTTAACCATCCCCTTGCCGGGCAATCCCTGTTATTTAAAGTAAAAATCTTTAAAGTTACCCCGCCTGGTGTCACTGGTATAAAGCTCATGTAATCGCTTGAAAAACTGTCAGCTATAAAAATACATTTACAAAGGACATTCATATGCAATATCAAATGTTGCCACAACTCAATGAAAAAGTTTCTAAGATTTGTTTAGGCACGATGACATGGGGACAGCAAAATACCGAGACCCAAGCACATGAACAAATGGACATGGCGCTAAGCGAAGGGGTGAATTTTTGGGATACGGCGGAAATGTATCCATCGCCGCCGGATAAGGACAAGCAAGGCGATACTGAACGCTTTATGGGTACATGGTTTAATAAAACCAAACAGCGCGATAAAGTCATTCTTGCTAGCAAAATATCGCCGATGGATTTTTTGCGTGATGGGCAAACGCGTTTTAATGCCGAACATATTAGCAGCGCCATCGATGGCAATCTTCAGCGTTTGCAGACCGATTATATTGATATTTATCAGCTCCATTGGCCTGAACGTCAGGCGAATTTTTTAGTCAGCTTGGCTATACCGAAGAGATGGCATCGCAACCATTAGATGATTTGACGCCATTTCTAGAGACCATTCAAGCGTTAAACGATGAGATTAAAAAAGGGCGTATTCGCGCTTATGGACTATCGAACGATACCGCTTGGGGACTGATGCGCTATCTATGGGAGGCGGATAAAAATGGTTTGATCTCTCCTATCACGGTGCAAAATCCTTATAGTTTGCTAAATCGCTTATATGAAGTCGCTATGGCCGAGATTACGCACCGTGAAAATGTAGGTCTATTGGCTTATTCACCGCTTGGCTTTGGTGTCTTATCTGGTAAATATCTCGATGGCAAACGCCCAACTGGTGCGCGACTCACGATGTATGATCGCTTTGCGCGCTATACCAATGAACAAGCGCTATCAGCCACTGCTCAATACGCCAAAATTGCAGCGGATGCAGGTTTAGATATGGCACAGATGGCATTGGCTTTCGTTAACTCACGCTCATTTGTCACCAGTAACATTATTGGCGCTACTACGATCGAGCAGCTAAAATCCAACATCGATAGTATCCATTTAACCTTAAGCTCAGAAGTATTGGAAGCGATTGAAGCGGTGCATACCCAGCATCCTAATCCTTCACCCTAATTTTAGCTTGATGTGACACCATGGTCTGATGCAAACCAGACTTTAGCGCATTGAGGCTGTCGTATTTATAATCGACAAAAAAAGGCGCAAATCGCAGTTATAAACTGAGCGATTTGCGCCTTTTTATTGGAGCCTGTTGAATATTTGCAATTATTATGCTGTCAGCGCTTTATACTTTAGCGACTTTCGTTAAGACTCGCGAATGCAGTTCCGCCAAACCTTCTTGCATACGTGTCTGTAATAAATCAGTCAGCTCACTTTTGCTCATGCCTTTTGGATCTATTGGCTCCAATGGCAATACATAGGCGGTCACATCTTTAGTATCGAGTACCTTTTTTAGGCTCTCTTTCATCGTAAGCTTGCCATAGTAAGGCAACTCTTCACTTAATGTACCGTCTTTATTGACATAAGCAATCACTAGCGGGCGTACGGGCACGTCAGCATCTATGGCTGCTTGTAGCAAAGTACCATGAATACGTTTGATTTTTTTGCCATCGGTGGTGGTCGCCTCAGGAAAGAATATGACCGAGAAACCTTTGGTCAAAAAATTGGCAATTTGGGCGGCGACCGACCCTGCATCACCGGAACCACGCTCAATAAATACCGTGCCTGCTGCATGAGCCAGCTTACCAAATACAGGCCATTCACCGATTTCGGCTTTGGATAAGAAAAAAGCAGGACTCAATGTACCCACCACAGGGATATCCATCCATGACACATGATTGGATACCCATAATCCGTGGTGCTGCTCTACCCGCTCGACTGCCACAACCTTGACGCCAAAAGAGCCTGCCATTTTGCGGCAAAAGGCTTGAATATAGCGTGGTAATTTTTCGCGTGGTGGCTGCTTAAATGCGCCAATACGTTGGGCGGCGCGCAATCCACCAGCGATAGTGGTGGTCATGCCAGCAATTTGTTTGCCGCGCCCCAACTGTTGTCTGAGTGAGAAGCCTGACTTAGATTGGCTCATCTGTGTCCCTCGTGGTTAAAAACTTATGATTATATATCGTAAACAAGCGCCATGAGTATAACAAAATTTATTCAGTCAGTGACGATTTGTTCACTGAGTTGCTGTTTATTCAACCAGTTCTGCTGCGTTCACTGATTTGCCGATGGTTTTCATTTACGCTGTAACATAAAACCATCGTTAATTGTGCTAGAACGCTTTAACATTAAGTGATGAGACCCCATATATATGGTCATATGAACGCTATATCGACGTTTACTGAATGGATAATAGCGATATATTTACTTTATTAAATAGGTGATACTCTTTGGATTATTTTGAAAGACACGAAGGTGGCGAGCGCGCCATTATAGTACATTTGGACATCCGTCAAATTCAAGATCCTGATGATCTAGGTGAATTTGAGCTGTTAGCAGACTCAGCAGGGGCTGATCGTTTGGCTTTAGTCACAGGCTCACGCCAAAGACCCGACGCCAGATACTTCGTTGGTAGCGGTAAAGCAGAAGAAATAGCAGAATTGGTACGCGAACATGATGCGGACATCGTCTTATTTAACCATAGCTTATCGCCATCACAAGAGCGTAATATTGAAGCCTTGGTCAAATGTCGCGTACTGGATCGTACAGGTTTGATATTGGACATTTTCGCGCAGCGTGCCCGTACTTATGAAGGTAAGCTACAAGTAGAGCTGGCGCAGCTCAACCATTTATCGACGCGTTTGGTACGAGGTTGGACGCATTTGGAGCGTCAAAAAGGCGGTATTGGTCTACGTGGACCCGGCGAAACCCAGCTTGAGACCGATCGTCGCTTGCTTCAAGTGCGCGTGAATCAGCTTAAAAGCAGAATCGAGAAAGTCAGACAGACACGTGCGCAAGGTCGAGCCCGCCGCCAAAAATCAGATGTGCCGACGATTTCGCTTGTCGGTTATACCAATGCGGGAAAATCTACGCTATTTAACCGCTTGGTCGACGAGAATATCTATGCAGCAGATAAACTATTTGCCACGCTTGATCCTACTCTACGCCGTTTAGACTGGCAGGGTGTTGGTCGTGTTGTTTTAGTCGATACGGTAGGTTTTGTCCGTCATTTGCCGCATGAGTTGGTCGAATCCTTTCATGCGACATTAGAAGAAACCTTGGAAGCAGATTTATTGCTACACGTTATCGATTCTTCTAGTGAAGATATGCATGAGCAAATTCAGGCGGTTAAAGACGTATTAGCAGAGATTGACAATGATGTACCAGTGCTCAATGTCTACAACAAAATTGATTTGACAGATGAGCCTGCACATATTGGTTATGCTAGCGAAGGACAACCCAATCGCGTCTATGTTTCTTCTAGAGAAAATCTAGGTATGGAAGAGTTGTCGTTAGCCGTCCAGCAGCTATTGACTGGTACACTTACCACCTTTGAGTTGACCTTGCCTTATCATGCAGGTCAGTTAAAAAACGCCTTATATGAGCTGGGTGTTATTCAGGAAGAGAGCTACGATGACAGCGGGCATGAGTGCTTAACAATTCGCTTGCCAAGCGATACGCTAAGACAGCTATTGGGTCAGGCCAATTTAGAGCCTTTAGATGTATTGCCATTAGCACAAGCCACGTTATTGATGCCAGTACTTGAAGACTTCGAAAAGCCTGAGGAGATTGAAGAGCCGACGATGACCGAAGCAGAAGAAAAAGCGTTTGATGAGTTTGATGCGCTCAATTCTGAAGCCGCCAAATCAGAGGAATTAGCAGTAGAAGTGGAAATTCCTGACTCAAAAATATAAATGACTAAATCTGTAAAATAGCTTTATAAAAGACAAAAGGATGATATCCATTGATATCATCCTTTTTTTTGGCACATAGCATTAAATTTTATAGGTTACCCGATCACGAAAACGCGCTACCATAGTCTATGTCTTTTAAAGTGAACACAAGGTAGCCTGGCGCAAATGATACACTCATTATAGTAAGCGAGCTTAACGCTGTTGCTATTTATAATCGCACTGACGATATGCTATAAGCTTTATTAGTTTGCCTACTCTCTATATAATCATCGACTATAGGTTCAACCAATATTAATATCATTGATATATAGAACACACTCATTAGAGTACGGTTACCTATTTTGTTGCTACTATCCTATCTCTTTCTAAATCGGCCAGTATTTCTCATGAAATCTACTCACTCCGCCCATTTGCCGCTATGGCTTGCCTTAGTCCTGACACTCACGATGGTCATCGTGGTTCGTGAATCAGCCGTTATCATCTGTCAATTAGCAGGAATAGAAAAGGCTGCCAACATCGTTGGATTGGTCGCCATGTTCTTTATTTTGATGGCATGGCGATTACTTAAAGGGCTGCCCAGTTGGCTCACCCAAGCCAGTAATACTTTATTGGTGGATAGCGGTTTTGCTTTTTTGCCCGTGTCTGCAGGTGCAGGTTTACTGCTATTTGCTTTAGGTGATGAGCTGTGGGGCGTTATGCTGACGATGATTATTAGCACACTCATACCGCTTTGGGGACTTGCCATACTTGCCAACCGTTCGCTCAATCACGATGTTAGCATCGATAGCACCACCGTTGAAGAGCACAAAGGAAAGCTATGAGCTGTATGAACAAGGAAATGCAATGACTTTTGATAACGTGTTTGTGGCAACCTTTGCGGCGATATTATTAACGCTAATCGCCCATGTGACTGCTCGTGTACTGGCACGTAAGCTCTCATGGCTGCCGATGGTGATTACGGCGTTGGCGCTTGTTCTCTTATTTTTGTTTATCCTACAATGGGATTACAACGATTATTACGATGTTGCCAAGCCTGTATTTGATCACTTATTGGGATATGTCACCGTACTGTTGGCAGTACCATTAGCAGCAATGAACTTTAAAGGTCTGCCAGTCAAAAAGCTTACTCTCATAGTTATCCTTGCAAGCGTGGTTGGTGCATTGCTACCGATGTCATTGGCTTATTTATTTTCATTAAGTCACGACACCATACTCGCTTTCGCAACGCGTTCAGTAACCACACCCATCGGTCTGAGTGTCGCAGATCTAATTAAAGCACCACTAGCCATGGCGAACTTAATTATTATTGTCTCAGGGCTTATCGGCGGTACTTTGGCGCGCTTTTTATTTCGCGGTATAGATGATGACCGTGCCAAGGGCTTAGCACTTGGGTTGGCAGCACATGCTTTTGGTACCGTCGAAGCATGGCAAATTAGCCACACTGCTGGGCGTTATGCGGCATTTGGACTGGCAGTAAACGGGCTGGTCACCGCCGTTTGGGTGCCTATTTTTATCAGCGCACTTTCTATATAACCCTGTTCAAATCACTTTCCAGTGCTCCAAACAGCTTTTATTTCTCACGATTCATTCATTGCCACAACCAGAATATTCACGTACTACATACGCCTAAAAATAATAAAGCCGATACTCAATCAACGTACTCAAAAACGGTAGTGTGTTGATTTTTTTACAAATTAAAAATGACTTTTATACTTTGTACTGATAATCGTATGCGTCGAAAAGTTATTATATGTTATAGTAAGCAACTATTATTTTTTGTATCCAATGCGAGTGGTTTCTAGTTAGACGTGGTTTTTGCTAGGGTGCTATATCGTTTACAGCGATAAAATCCTACCAGCACGATAACCGCTTAAATGCGCAGAACGACGCGCCTATAGGCAAAGCAATTTGCTATTACTCGATGAAAAGTGATAACCCTATGATAAATGTTACAACCTTAGTGACTCGCTGCTTGTCTCCTGTTTTATTGACTGCTGTCGCCCTATCCAGTCTATCTCTATCTGTTGCTGCTCAAGCAGGTAATATGTATATTTACAAAGACAAAGGCGGACAAGTCTTACTCACTAACGTCAATCCAAGTGGTAATTTTGACAAATTCACCAAAAAGGTAAAAGTCACTTACTACAAAGATTCTAAAATGTATGACGGTAGTAGTGACAATAGCAGCAGTAATTACGGTAGTAGCTCTGCCAGCAGTAGTGGAAGCCGCAACTCATACGACAGTTATATCCGCGCCTCAGCTCAGCGTCATGGCGTAGATCCTGGGCTTATAAAAGCAATGATGCATAGCGAATCCGCATGTAACCCAAATGCACGCTCACCTGTTGGCGCACAAGGTTTGATGCAGCTGATGCCTGCGACTGCGCGACGCTTCAAAGTTAGCAATCCTTGGAATCCTGCAGATAATATCGAAGGCTCTGCTAAATATATTGCATGGCTGATGAAGCGTTTTAATAACAACGTAGAATTTGCGGTTGCGGGCTATAATGCGGGTGAAGGTAACGTTGATAAATATAACGGCATCCCGCCTTTTAAAGAAACCCGTAACTATGTCAAAAATGTCATGAGCCGTTACCATAGCTTGTATAAAAACGACTCAGGGCTATCAGGCAGTACCATGAACGCTAGCAATCAAATCGCCAATCCTAGTCTCAGTAGCGGCTTACAAAACGTCAGCTATGGTACCAGCAGTAATAGCAATAGTGCCAGCTATGCCAACTCAGCATATGATGCGCTACGCTAAAATGAAGACTATATGAACCGTTGAATCCAAACGTAAAAAAGCCCATTAATATAATTAACGGGCTTTTTTGTGCTAAGAGGCTTTATCTAGTAATTCATAATCTATCTTGTCATATTTTTTTGAGTTCGATACAAGATTAATAATAAAGCTGATCGGCGAGTACCAAACCAAAAAGTTTAGCACTCACCATTCTTCTTAGCAAAATTTAAAAATTACTTGTTAGCCAGTGCTTGTGTTGCAGCAACTTCAGCAGCAAAGTCTTCTTGCTTTTTCTCGATGCCTTCACCAACTTCTAGACGTTTGAAAGCAAGTACTTTTACGCCTTCAGCTTTTAGTACATCACCAACTTTCTTCTCGTTGTCCATAACGTATGGCTGACGCAATAAAGTCACTTCTTCTAGGTACTTACGTAGGCCACCTTCGATCATTTTTTCAACGATGTTATCAGGCTTGCCAGACTCACGAGCTTTTGCTTCGATGATGTCTTTTTCGCGTGCTAATAAATCAGCATCTACACTTTCGTCATCAACCGCAACTGGGTTAAACGCAGCGATATGCATGGCAAGGTTTTTGCCAGTCTCTGCGTTGCCGCCTTCAAAAGATACCACAACACCAATACGTAGACCATGACGGTATGAAGCAAGGTTGCTACCTTCTAATACTTCAACGCGGCGTACTTGGATGTTTTCGCCGATTTTTTGTACCAAAGATACACGAGCTTCTTCAATAGTCTGACCATTGCCATATGGCAATTCAGCGATAGCAGCTACGTCAGTCACATTGTTTTCTAATGCAATGTTCGCTACTGCTTCTGCAAATGCCGTAAAATTTTCGTCTTTTGCAACGAAGTCAGTTTGGCAGTTTACTTCTAACAAGAATGCTTTGTTGTCGCCTTGAGCGATGATGATAGCGCCATCAGCTGCAATGTTACCCGCTTTTTTAGCTGCTTTGGCTTGACCAGATTTACGTAGGTTATCAATGGCAGTTTCTACATCGCCGTTTGATTCTTCTAACGCTTTTTTACATTCCATCATGCCAAGACCAGTACGGTCACGCAATTCTTTTACCATTTTGGCAGATACTTTTACTTCTGACATAAGAGTTACCTTTTATTATGTATGGGAGTGCTTAATTTCTATGAGATATATCTTTGCTATCTATTGGTACTATATCGCTCTTATAGTAATGGAAGCACTCATGGTTGATCGTGATAACAGACACCATTGTAATGACAGATATTGTGCATCACGAGGGCAACTATAAGCGATAATACTCGCTTATTAACGAGTGTTCCATCAACAATAAGGCATGACGAGTAAAACTACATCATGCCTATTGTGAGCTTATACGCTGTTAATAACGTTATATGGATGCAGATAGTGTGACTATCAAGCTATCCTTACAAAGTTAAACCTTTTGGGTCAGCCAATTATTCTGCTGGAGTCGCCGCTTCTTCCGCTTTGGCTTCAACTGATGCTTCTTCAGTAGCAGGTGCTTCTTGCTCAGCTTTGCCGCCCGCTTGAGTCTGTGCGTATTCTTTACCAGCGATAATCGCATCAGCCATAGAAGTCACATACAAGGTCACAGCACGGATAGCATCATCGTTTGCTGGGATGATGTAATCAACGTTATCTGGGCTAGAGTTAGTATCAACGATACCGATAACTGGGATACCTAGATTTTTAGCTTCTTTGATAGCAATCGCTTCATGATCTACGTCTACAACGAAGATTGCGTCAGGTAGGCCGCCCATATCTTTAATACCGCCTAGTGAACGCTCAAGTTTTTCCATATCGCGAGTACGCTCTAACGCTTCACGCTTAGTAAGCTTGGCGAAAGTACCGTCTTCTGCTTGTTTTTCTAGCTCTTTTAGACGGTTGATTGACTGGCGAAGTGTTTTCCAGTTAGTCAACATACCACCTAACCAGCGATGGTCAACGTATGGCATGCCAGCGCGTGCTGCTTGCTCAGCGATGATACCGCTTGCTGCGCGTTTAGTACCTACGAACAATACTTTGTTTTTCTTGGCAGCTAAGCCGTTAACGTAAGTCAATGCTTCGTTAAACGCTTTTACTGTGTGCTCAAGGTTGATGATGTGAATCTTGTTACGGGCACCAAAGATGTATGGTCCCATTTTTGGATTCCAAAAACGTGTTTGGTGACCAAAGTGAGCGCCGGCTTGTAGTAAGTCGCGCATTTCGATTTTGGTTGGATTCTTTGTAGACATGTGAAATTCCTATTGGTTGGGTTATGCCTCCACATCACAAAAACTGCCTATCTAGCGACACGCATCTGCTAACGGTTAATGCTCATTGGGGCAGCACTAACTTTTTTGCAAATTAATCAAGTCGCCAAACACCCAGCAATTTTTTGCCATGATGTGTGTGTCATTGGTTGATGGGTTGGTTTAAAAAAATTGAGCTATCATTTGAACGTAAAAATACGATGTGATAAAAAATAGCTGGGCTGTATTTTATCATATAATGCTTAGCGACTGCTAGCGCTATTATGCTGTTTAAGTGGATGATGACGCATAAAAAAAACGACGCATCAACGTCGTTCTTTATACTGAATAAATGAGCAGCTGTAGATTAAGCGATACAGATACCAATGACCGCTTTATACCCACGCCACGTAAATGGCGTGACGTAACTTTGGCGATCTTTTGGCAAATAAGACACGCTTGGTGCGCTCTCAACAATATGCGGCGGCGAGATAATAAACTCTGAGCCAAACTCAGTACGAGCATTACCAGAGATAGTGTTGGCCATCTCACCGAGCAGATCTTTCATCATCGTGATCGATGAGTCAGGCTCCCCCATCACTTTTACGACCTCTCGCAACATCACGCTTGGTGCACTCACATACACACAGCCTTCAAGAGGCCCTGATATCTCGATAACGCCGCTATAATCATAACCAACAGCACTCTTGTTATGATTTAAATAAGGGGTATCAATGGACACTTCCGAGCCATCAATTTGAGCAAAAAATGCATTGATTGAGCTCAGAAACACACCCAATTTTTCTACTTTAACCATAATATATTAATATCCATCTTTATGACGCGGTGGCAGCAACGTTAATCCTGCAAACAGACCACAATCTCGCCTATCTGCGAGTTCCAAGTGATGGGAATGATAAAAGAACGCTCATCATTCGGCAACACAATACTTTGTGGAGAGCCTTTAAATACAAACGGCACAGAAATATGGAACTCTGAGCCAAACTCTTTACGCGCATTACCAGCGATTGTATTGGCCACTTCGCCAGCCAAATCGATATAATTCTCATCGCTTTTATCCGTTTCACCCATGCTATCTAGTATAGCGGACAATAACTGACGGGTTGCGGAAAAATACACCACGCCTTTTTGTCCACCCGATATACCGATCACACCCGTATAATCATGGACTTTTGGCTGTTTGTTCTCTAACAGATATGGGGTGTCAGCGACAAGCTCCTCCCCCCCAAACTGATTAAAGTAGTTACTAATAATACTTAAAAAAATCTGTAGCTTTTGTTCTTTCATAATGACATCTACTTAAGTCGTTGAATGGTTTAGTCTTGCATTAGCTCATACAAAGACTCTACAAGCTCTTCTTCTGAAAAAGGCTTGCACAAAAATCCGCTGGCACCCAACGACAATGCTTCAATGCCAGTGGCTTTATCAGACAGTGCTGACACCACTAAAATTCGTACCTCAGGGTCAATCGCAATGATTTTTTCAATGCATTCAAGTCCGTCCATTTGTGGCATGGTCAAGTCCATAGTGATTACATCAGGACGATGGACATTGAACTTTTCAATGGCTTGGACACCACTGGTTGCCGTCGCAACCAGCATAAACTGCCCTGAATCGTACGCGCGTTGAATACGATTTCTAATAATATTTGAATCATCAACAATCATTAACTTATGCATAACTGATCTATTACCTTTAATGAAGTGCTTGTCATCCTTGACAATATACCTGCTGTTTCTAATTAAGCTTTTGGTAAAGTAATAACAAACCGTGTCATCTGACCAAATTCGCTGTTTACGTTAAGCTTGCCATCATAATCTTTTACTTTTGCTTTAATGATATCGAGACCGACACCGCGTCCGCCATCTTCATCCGCATGTTCTTTGGTAGAGAAACCCGAAGAAAACAGTTGTTTGAGCAGCTCGCTTTGACTGAGCTGACTGGCTTCTTCTGTACTAAAACGACCATCACTGCTTAACTTGGCACGAATGCTATAATAATCAATACCTTGACCATCATCTTGCACCATCAGCATGAAATCTGAGCCGTTGTCTTTTAGTTCTAAATCAATCGTCCCAACCGCAGTCTTACCAATCGAATGACGAACACTTGGCGCTTCAATGCCATGGACCACGGCATTACGTAGTAGCTGAATGCTAATCTCTTTAATCGGCTTTACCAGATGCGCTGGTATGTCCGCTTGCATCAGCGTATTACTCTTTAGCTCTACTTGCTTACCTTGTCTTGCGGCAATATCTTTTGCAAATGCTTTATAAAAAGACAGATGATCATCAGTTGCGTCATTATCTAGGTCAATATCCTGACCAATATCAGTATTCATGCTACTGATTGAAGGATTTGATATCTGACTGTCAGTCACTACCGTTTTTGACATACTGTTTTGAGCACTATTATCATCTAACCCATTTGCAGTTGGTGCAGTCGCTGGTGCTGAACGGTTAATACGCTCGCCCAAGGTTGCGATGGTATTTGATAGGCTTAATAAGTCATCCAAATGTACGGCCAATGGCAAGAAATCGTTACCAGATAATTGACCTTGGTTTTGCAATGCGTGCAGTTTGTCTTCCGCATCTGAGGCAATTTTAGTAAAGCTGTGCAGTTTTAGCGCAGAAGCTTCACCTTTTAAGCTATGCATTTCGCGGTAAATGGCTTTTAGTTTGCCCTCAAGCTCGTATTGTGAGCTACCAGGATTTTTCAAGATATTGTTCATCTTCTCAATGTGCATCTGCGTATTATCAATAAACTCATTAATGATTTTTGGATTCACATTCAGAATAGTGGTGAGCATCTCAATCTGCATATCATTTTGCGAGCGCTCTTTTTCTAGACGCTGCTCTAAATATACGGCATCTGATACATCGTTGACGTTGACCAAAATACGGGCAATGTCTTTGTTGTCATAAACACGTGAGAACTTGAAGTCTAAGAAGCGATTATTCTGTGCTTTATCACCAGCATTGTTGTGTAGCATGACTTTGTGCAGTGGATTGAGAGAATCTACCAATTTTTCTTTAACGCGTGGATTGTAAAGCTGCTCAATAAATTGCTGTGTGGTTTTCAGATCTTTATCAGAAATACGCCCACGTAAAACGTTGGTAAAGTTCTCTCCTGACAATCTGTCCTCACCGATAATATCATTCAGTGCACGAGAATGCTGCTGACCAATATTCAAGTCTTTATCAAGTAAGAATAGACCCGTATTTACCGTTTCCATAATCTCTTGCGTCTCGCGACGAGCAGCGAACGCTTCAGCATCGGTTTCACGTAAACGACGTACAAAGAAGAATACAAAGATTAGAAAGTAGGTAAAGATGGCGGCAACACCAAGTACCTGAATAAGACGAATGGTCGTCGCTTGGCGTTCGGCACTATTGAAAACATCTTTGGTCAAATTGTCTAACGAATCGTTAATCAATAGACTTGACGTCTTGGCTTGTTCAACGGCTTGGGTCAGATCATCTTCAGAGGAAACCATAATATTATCAGCATCTTTGAGATATGCTTGAATCTTAGGCTCTAACGCTTTCCACTGCTCATTAGCCGCGGTAATGTTTACTTGTGCGTTACTGTCAATCTTTGGCAGATCATAAGTCTTACCATCAACGTCAGTGATCGTTGCACCTTGCTCAATAGCAGCAATAGAGCTGGTAATCAACGCCGTATTTTCCTCCAAACGCTCCAAAACGCGCTGAATATGTGGAGAGTTCGTATCTTCGCCATAGCTATTATCTAAGTCAAATAAATCTTTAATTACCGCCTGCGCGCTATTAGCGACTTGGTTGGTTTGGTCAATTAACGCAGTATTTCTTTCTAATAAGTTTGAGGTATAGAACGTAAAGGGTAACAAGGCACCGATGAGCGATAAAAATAGTGCAATTGAAATGATCAGACCTTGATAGCGCTTATTGTCAACATTGGGAGTGGTTGCCATCTTCAGAATTCCTTAGTTCAATTGCGTAGTATTAGTATCAGAATTGCTCTTATCAGCAGATGCAGGTACAGCCTCACCTAACCAGCGCTCTTCAATTTCCTTAAATGTCCCTTTTTCTTTCAATTTAGCAATACCCTCATTAACCGTATTAATCAACTGAGTATTTTCTTTTGCCATTAATACGACTTGTTGCGCTGAAGGTGCGTCTGCCGCTTCATAAGGTACAATCTTCACTTTATGTTCTGGATAACCTTTTATGATGTACTGCAGCACTGGCATGTCATATAAGAAAACATCAGTCTTACCTTGTACTAAGTCCTGATAAGCCAAAAATGCAGTAGATCTTGAAACCAACTCAACCGAGCTACCCATCTGTTTCAGAGTATCTTCTTCTTTAGAACCTGCCAACGTACCAGTTTTTAGACCCTTTATATCGTTTAAGCCTTTGATATCAAACTTACCTTCCAAGTACATGATGGTAGCTGGGTTAAAAAAGTAAGGCGTTGATAGACCATATCTTACCGCGCGATCATCTTTATAAGAGATACCAGAAATAGCTAAATCACGTTTTCCTGACTCCACACTATCGAACATATCTTGCCAAGTTTCTTTATAAAACTCGACCTTAAAGCCTTGCTCCTCGCCGATAGCTCTAATGGAATCAACGTCCGTACCCTGCATATTGCCATAGTCATCTTGAAATGAGAAAGGCGGTAAATCACCCGTCATAGCGACCTTTAATGTTGGTGCCGTATCAGGCAAACTACTAACAAAATTATCTTTATTTTCTGTTACTGGCGTACCAGTCGAATTGGCATTTTCTTGAGTGGAAGAGTTACCGCAGCCAAACAGGCCAACACTCAATATAATTGGTAACACTCGATATAACTGCATCATAATTTACCCTTAAAGCTTCACGTGGTTGTACATATTAATTAATGACAATCTAGCAAGGTTAGGTAATATCTTCACAATACTTACTTACAGAAAGTTACGTTTGATAATACTTGCCTAACTTTATGATTGCAATAATTATGTTTAGTTATTACGTACAATTTGTTATATATGGCAAATAAAGGATATTAAGGGCGTACATAAGTCTACCTCTATGACTAAAAACTTGTAATATGGTCTTGTTTTATGCGCAGTTTTAGGCAGAAAATAAAATAAAAAGTATAAAAAAAAGCATCCCTACATAATCAATGTAAGAATGCCTTTTAAGATTCTAGTGCAAAAACTATAAAGTCTCTGGCTTACTCCGCATCGTCCAGATTTAAATTACGATCTATCTGCCAAATTAAAAAACAGCCAAGACTCATTAAAGCGAACATCGCAATACCAATTTTGAGTACGGGATTAACTGGAAATAGGTTTAATAATAATCCACCAAAGATACCGACTGAAAACATGAGCGAGCCTTGTAGCGCACTTGCCATGCCCGCTCGGCGTTTTTGAAAGGCCAGCGCAATAGCAGAAGCATTTGGCTGAGTCAGACCTAAGCCTGCGATACAGAAGAAAATACAAGCCAGCACCAGTGGAAGCCAAGCATCAGTACCCAAAAATAGACCTATTACAAATAGCACGCCTGCAGAAATAACCTGCATCATCGCACCAAAGCGCAAAATACTCAAAATACGAAAGCGATTGGTGAGCCACTGATTCAGCTGAGTCAAACCCACAAAACCAGCAGCATTCATACCAAATAACCAAGCAAAGTGGGTTGCGGATACCCCATAGGTATCCATAATCAGCTCAGAGGCTGAACTGATATAAACAAACATCGCCCCCATTAGCAGGCCGCCACCAATCGCTGGATAATTGAACGTCGGGTCTTTTAATAAGTCCCAGTATTGACTCAGTACTTCTCTTGCAGGACGTACATTACGATTTTCTTCCGTCAACGTTTCAAAGAAGAAAAACTTTGTGAGTAATAAATTCAACGTGCCAAAAGCAGCCAAAAACCAAAAAATAGAGTGCCAGCTAAAAAACTGTAGAAATAGCGCACCAAGCGATGGGGCTAATATCGGCGCTAAACCCATCACCAAAATCATAATAGAAAAGGCTTTTGCGGTTTGCTTAGCAGTCAATCGATCGCGAATCGCAGCACGAGTGACCACCGCACCAACACACGCACCAAGCGCTTGCATCGTCCGCCCAACAAACAATACATACTCGTTATTAGTAGTCGCACAAACAATGGAGGCGATGACATATAGCGTCATACCGATATATAAAGGCTTAACACGACCAACACGATCACTAAATGGACCATAAAATAGCTGGCCAAATACCAAGCCTAAAAAATAGGCAGGAACAGAGTTGGCCATAAAGGCTGTGGATACGCCAAAGTCATCTGCCATCGATGGTAATGCAGGCAGATACATATCAATAGACAATGGCCCCACTGCCACGATAAGTCCAAGCATCATAATCCATGCAACAGGCAAATCAGCAGAGCGTACGCGCTCAGAAGCAACGGGTCGATTGGGTAGAGAGGATTTTGGAGCAGACATATTCAGACCATTTTATATAGAGTGTATTGAATCGTTATAAAGGTTCAATACACTCTAGTGATTGTTATTGTATTATTCAGGCTTCCATTGTCTTTAATATTTAGTCTTTACTCAATACTGAAAACAAGGGTCATTGCTACCATTAGTGCACATTTGCATACAGCGGCGCAAGTGGATAGTGATATATCGTACTATCCCCTCACATTTCAATAGAGATATGACATGAATAAAACAAACAATCACAACTAAAAACAATCACAATAATTTTTAAAAATAGGTCTGAGCATTAGCGTAGCGGCATGATTAGTAAAAAATATTTAGCGGAACTGGCGCTTGCCAAATGCCGTACTGGCTTGCTTGGCTTTTCTTAAAGCAAGCTTGCGATTACGACCGAGCATCATTTTAAGCTGCCATACTTTTTCTTTATATAAAGTAGTGGCTGGCTGCTGGAACATAGCATTGACCACACGCTTACTCGCCAACACCGCATCAGGAGAGCGCTCTGCAAATTCGGCAGCGAGCTTTTGCGCCTGCTCAAGTGGCGCTTCATTGCAATGGCTGACAAGACCCAATGCTTTGCCCTCACTGGCAGTTACGATACGCGCACTCATGGCAAGCTCTTTTAGCACATCTTCACGTACCACGCCAAACGCCGATTGCGTCAAACCCATGTCTGGTACAAGCCCCCACTTAGCTTCCATAATAGACAGTTTGCAATCTGGATGACTGATACGCACATCGCAAGCCAGCGCTAGCTGAAGACCTGCACCAATACAATAGCCTTCTAGTACGGCAATGACCGGTACAGGCACATCGCGCCATACCAGACAAACACGCTGGAATGAACTCTGCCATGGCTTTATCAGCTCCCAAACGGCGAACGCTTGATTTTTTGGATGATTCAAATCACCCAAGTCGATGCCTGCACAAAACGTGCCTTCAGCACCATTTAGAATCACCGCACGTATCGTTTTGTCTTTACCAATGCGTTCTGCGACAGCTATCAATTCTTTCACCACTTTAAAGCTCATGGCATTTTTTTTGTGTGGGCGATTCAAGGTTACCGTGAGTATATTGTCGGTCATACTAACTTGTAAGGTTTCATATTGGTAAGTGGCAATCGCGTTCATAACAATCCTTATTCATGAATAAAATAGAAATGGCATCTAAATATGATGCCGATACGTCTAAAGCTGATGGCAACAATATTAACAGCCTTGTTACGACGCTACCTCATCAATAACTGACTGCAACGATTCGATTCATCGTTAATGTCATAAAACCATCACTTCTAAATCATTTTCCACGTCATATCATTTTCACTCAAACGATGATAATTGAGCTGAGGATAGGCTGATAAATCCAGCGCCTGCAAGTTATTTAACGCTGTTATTAATGCGGCATAATATGGCTCAAGCATGGCAAACTGCGCAGGGGTGGTGTGTTGGACATTCAGCAAGCACTTATCTTCTAGGTCTTGACTGGCCTGACGTAATTGCGGCACACCAGTATAACGACTGCCGCCTAAGATGCGATGGGCAATTTGCGCTAGCATACTGCGATCACGGGCGTCCCACGCTTGCGTCAGCGCCTGCTTTTCATCATTAATAGTATCAAGCATCATAATGATAAGCTTGGCCGCCAAGTCGGGCTTATTCGCTGAGCGGGTCAACGCGTCTTGCCAATCTAAAATAGCAAACCCATCACTTTCGTCAGCCCCCAAAGAGTGATGGCTTAAATGGTGGTGACTGCTGTCCCAACTCTTTGTTCCTTGCGCATATGTGTGGGAATCTGTAGGCATTGCCACTCCATCATGAGCACTATTTATCGGTGTTTCCGATGGCTTTAATAGTGGCGACTGTCCTTGTTTATGTAAGCGCAAGTTCTCATAGCGTGGCTGGGTGTCACGCGGTGTTTCGCGTCTATAATCCTCGCGTGGTTGGCTATCTCGCAAGTAATTATCACGAATTTTCTTCAATGATAAAGGACGCGTTATTTTTTGATTGATTGTATTAGAACCGCTATGACGGTTATTTTCATCCCCTTTCACCATAGGATAGGCAATGGTTGTAGAGTCTGATGGCCACGTTGAATACGTTTCAGCCTCCCTATTTTGTGAGTCGGTAGAGTGTGAGTTCTCTTTTGACAAATCGATGACCTGCACATCAGTATTGTGCACATCCGTACTGTGCAGATTGGTATCAGGCAACGCTGTTAACTGCGGCATTGTCGTTGTGCGTCCAAGCCATTTTTGCAGCACTTGTAATAACTGAGGCTGGCTAATGGGTTTACCTACATAGTCATTGATGCCACTGGCGATCAGTTTGTCTCGCTCATCAGCCAAACCATGTGCAGTCAACGCAATAATCGGGATACGGCTATCATCATTTTCAATATTGCGAATTTGTCTTGCGGCTTCATGCCCTGACATACGCGGCATTTGGATGTCCATAAATATTAGATCAATATGGCCTTTATCCTGAATAGCGACTTTATCGTCGGTATTCACCTCTTCATAAAGCGTACTATTTGATTTCTTGTTTACTTCATCGCGCGTTTCAGCTTTAGAGATTTGCGTTTTATTCGACAGACTTTGCTTATCATTTTTCGTGGTTTTGATATTTTTGGTTTGTTGTTTACTGATAATTTCTATGGCGTCAAAACCACTACTCGCTGTGATGACTTGGATGCCAATCTCACTGAGCAATGCATCGAGCACCAACAAATTGGGCAGATGATCGTCGACTGCCAGTACCGTCACCCCTGTCCAGCGCGGTTCTTGCACGCTTTTTTTGGTACTGCGATTTTGGGTGTCGAGCATAGCATAGAGCTGTCTTTTGTCTAAAGGCTCATACAAAATATTGGCATGATAACGATTTAATAATGCTTGATCGGCGGCAACTTGATAGCCAAATACCGCAAGCTTGCCTTGGTAATGCAGTCGAATTTGTTTGAGTAATGCCATCATATCGTCTTGGGTATCATCATCGACGATGACCCAATCCCAATAATTACCATGCTCTTTTAATGACTCAAGTACGCCCGGTAAGGAGTTGGCTTGGGTCAATTTAATCGGCAAATATTGCAAGCTGGCTTTGAGCACTTGGATAGAGGCGGTATGATTGATCCATACCAATACATTAAACTCATCGGTCTCACTCGCCAATGGAGCCAAGACTGGTAGCTCAATTGTCTGACCAGTAGCGGCTTCTAACACATCGACATGTGCTGGCATCCGAAACCAAAACGTCGCGCCCTGATTGGCAATATTCTCTTGAGCGTTATCATGAAAGCCAATATCACCGCCCATCAGCCGCGTTAATTGCTTGGAGATAACGAGCCCCAACCCTGTGCCGCCATACTGACGAGTGATTGAAGGGTCGCCTTGGCTAAAGCTTTGGAACAGCATTTTTTGATCGGCTAAAGAGATGCCCTTACCGCTGTCTTGCACACTGATCATGAGATAATTATCACGATGATCATCTAAGCTGACGCGCACTACCACATCGCCACTGTCGGTAAATTTAATAGCATTGCCGACGATATTGGTCAATACTTGCTTGAGGCGTAGGGCGTCGCCATTGATGCGCATCGGCACATCATTATAAAACAGCACCGCCATGCGCAGACCTTTTTCTGCGGATACCGGCGAAAGCATATCGACCACATCATAAATAGTGTCATAAAGGTCAAACTCATGACGGTCAAGTACCAGCTTGCCCGCTTCAATCTTAGAGAAATCCAAAACATCGTTAACCAAGGCAAGCAAGTGTGCTGATGACTTACGTATGGTTTGCACGTACAAATCTTGTTCAGGGTTCAATTCGCCATGCCTTGCCAGCAAATTGATAAAGCCATCGATACTGTTTAATGGCGTGCGCAGCTCGTGGCTAATATTGGCCAAAAACGCCGATTTTGCTTGGCTGGTTGAAATTGCCGCATCACGTGCATTACGAATAGAGATGTTTTGCATTTCCATCTCATCAAACGCAAGGCGCAAATCATCCTCGGTTTGCTCAGCATGGTCTTTTAATTCCTGAAAGCTTCGATGCAAGCGGCGCAAAGTTTTGACCAAGTCTTGCTGCAATAAGTTCAGCTCACCATCTGACTCAACGGGAATAGGCTGATACAAATTGTCGACATGGGTACGCTGCAACTGCAAACGTAGCTCATAAATTGGTGCTATCCAGCGCTTTGAATAAATATTTAAACTCAGCAATAAAATCAAAATAGTGAACAAGCCAGTAATCACTAACGCCATGGCGATACGGTAGCGGGCGATGTAGAGTGGTTCATTGTCCATATCGACGAGCAGCCACAGTTTTTGTCCTTCAAACTCCCCTAATACACTGCCATAAGCAGTTCCAATAGGCGTTGATTGCTGTGATAAAAAATTCTTTTTTGTGTCTATTGCAGGCCATGCTTCGTTCAGCCCATAACCGACTGCAGCGAGCACTTGATTGCTTTCATTGATGATCGCAATACGCTGTACATGTTGCTCGGACTGCATACGACCCAGCTTATCTTGAATTTCCTCAAGCTTCGTGATTGTCGTTTGAGTGGCATCATTTGCTCTGACTTCGCCATCCGCATTGGGTTCGCCGTCTGCTTGCTGGCGCTCTTGCGCTAACAGCTCAGGGATTAGCTCTGCAATCGCTGGGGTATAACGAATCAGCACCGCCTCCGCCAATACTTCTTGTTCGGAATTGCTGGCGCGCATGGTCTCATAAAAGACCAAAATACCGCCCACCGCTGCCAAGATACAAATGGGTAAAAACACCAATATAATCAACTGACCATACGCACTGCTAGTATCAAAACGTTTTTTGTATGCCATGCTAGCTTTACTCTCTACAGAAAATTGCACTATGAATCAATAGCGGCGGTAAGCGGTGTTAGCCAATCATAATTTTTTTAGGGGCTGTGCTCATTTCAAAGCTATCGTCATTTCAAAAATGATAACTGCCTACCCATGATAAATTTAGTGATTCTTGTTCTTGCCGTACCTATATATTGCCATAACTATAACGCATTTCATCGATCATGGTGAGTGGCTATGATGCAAAGGCATTTTAACTGTCCAGCCCTTTTTAAACACCACTCATTTACCAAAATCTCTTGATGCCTTCAGCGTAGCCAAAAACAAAATGATATAATGACGCAACTTTTCATTTATTGCTATTTGGTTAAAGCGACAGAAATGTCATTAACAATCAAATCACTCACTTCACTCAATAGCAGCCATATCAAGATATTTATTCAAAAATCAAAATGACAATTAAAAAATAAACGGTAATTAAAAATCAATTTTAAAAATTAACAAGGATACTTTATGTCCGCAACGGCTATCTCCAACCCTAATTTCATTACTCAAGTCACCAAACTTGCTGATTGCGTCGGTCAGACGCCATTGGTTAAATTGCAGCGCTTACCTGAGCAAGAGCAGCTGACCAATGGTGCTGCGTTACTGGCCAAGCTTGAAGGTAACAATCCAGCGGGGTCTGTTAAAGATCGTCCTGCGTTTAATATGATTTATCAAGCAGAACAGCGCGGTGACATCAAAGCGGGCGACATGCTGATTGAAGCCACGAGTGGCAATACGGGTATCGCTTTAGCCATGGTCGCCGCGATGCGTGGCTATCCGATAACGCTACTGATGCCAACCAATTCAACTCAAGAGCGCAAAGATGCCATGATTGCGTATGGTGCGACGTTAATCGAGGTGGATGAAGGCATGGAAGCCGCACGCGATTTAGCGCTGCAAATGCAAGCAGATGGCAAAGGCATCGTATTGGATCAGTTTAATAACCCTGATAACAGTCAAGCCCATTACCTGACCACAGGGCCTGAACTGTGGGCGCAAACGGCAGGGAAAATCACTCATTTTATTAGCTCAATGGGCACCACTGGTACCATTACTGGTGTATCGCAATACCTCAAAGAACAAAATCCAGATATCAAAATCATCGGACTACAGCCTGATGAAGAAGCTTCGATTGCTGGTATTCGCCGCTGGCCTGCAGCTTACATGCCGGGTATCTTTAACGCAGATTTGATTGATGAAATCATGGATGTGGATCAGCGTATCGCAGAAGTTTATATGCGCAAACTGGCCAAAACCGAAGGTATTTTCGCGGGCGTTTCATCAGGTGCTGCAGCATGGGCTGCCGTACAAGTCGCTAAAGAAAACCCTGATGCCGTCATCGCCTTTATTGTCTGTGATCGCGGCGATCGTTATTTGTCGACGGGTTTATACAATATTAATGACGACAATATTGACGACAGCAATGTCGATAACCGCACATAAATTAATTAACGTACAGACAACGCTGCTCAGTTTAGTTGATTCAATCAGGATTTCTTATGTTACAAGCTCTACCATCCGACCCTATATTGGTCTTTGATATCGAAACTGTCGCTGATACCGATGCGGCGCGCCGTATCTATCCGCAATTGGCAGAGTTGAATGATGCAGATGCATTGAGTGCACTCACAGCGCTTCGAATACAAGAAGCTGGGCATGATTTTATGCGCTTGCCACTGCAGCGTATCGTCTGTATCTCAGCGTTATATATCAAAGATGGCAAGTTGTCGTTGTTCTCATTGACCGCTGATAAATTTAGTGAAAAAGATATTCTTGCCAAATTTTTTCGGGCATTTAGTGACCTTGAAAAGCTGCCACAGCTTATTAGTTGGAATGGCTCAGGTTTCGATATTCCTGTACTAATATATCGGGCTATGCAATACGACTTATCAGCGCCATGGTTATTTGAAGAAGGCGAGCGCATCAAAAACATGCGCTTTGATAATTATGTCAATCGCTTCCACACGCGTCACCTTGATTTGATGGACAGATTTAGCCAGTATGGTGCCAGCCGCCGCGAAGCCATGGATATTGTCGCAAGCTTATATGGTCTACCGGGTAAAACAGCTGTCGACGGTAGCATGGTTGGTGAGCTTGTCAGCACTAACGACTGGCAAACGCTGTCTATTTATTGCGAGTCTGACGTCATGAATACATGGCTAATCTATTTGCGCTGGTTGCGTTTAACTGGACAATTATCCTCACAAGATTTTGACGCTTGGCAGCAGCAGAGCTATGACTATTTAGTAAAATATACCCAAGCGGATGGTCATGCTCGCCATCAAGACTTCATCGCTGATTGGTCATCTGCGCCCACATCATAACAAGTGAAGTTATATGAAGGCGCGTTATAAGACATCGCGTTTATCCTCATTTTTTTAGTTATTTATCATTTATTATTAAGGCAGGTTTATGCAACCCACCGATTCAAAAACGTCTACAACCTCTGATGTTACGCCACCAACGAGCGAGACCCAAACGATTACTATTCCGCCTAATAAGAAAAAATCTAAACCCTCATCAAAGACACGCCGCCGTCTAAAGGATGCAGAACCTCTGCCCTTCACCATTGATGGTTTGTCGCATGATGGTCGCGGCGTTGCCGTTTATGGTAATGGTTTTGGTATAGACGATGGCCATATCGAAGACAAACATGGCAAAAAAATCTTTGTAAGCTTTGCATTGCCGGGTGAAAGTGCCTTGGTCAAAATAACCAATAGCCGTGCCAGCTTTGAAGAAGGCGAGGCTGTCAGTATTACTGCCAACCCAAATTCTGAACGTGCCGTACCGCCCTGCCCACATTTTGGGGTGTGTGGTGGCTGTAATTTGCAACACTGGCAGCCAGACGGTCAAATCAACTTTAAGCAATCTGTATTGGCTGAAATGCTGATACACCAAGCCAATGTCACGCCTGATAACTGGCTTGCTCCAATAGTTGGTGATCGTCTTGGTTATCGTACCAAAGCACGATTGGGTGTGCGTTATGTCACCAAAAAAGAAACCGCGCTTGTCGGCTTTCGTGAGCGCTCAAGTAACTTTTTGGCAGAATTAAATGAGTGTCATATTTTAGATCCAAGAATTGGTTTTGAGATTGAAAACTTAAAAACACTGATTAGTACGCTAGAGAGTCGTAATAAGATTGCTCAGCTTGAGTTGGCCATGGGTGAGGAAATGCCTGAGCTGCCAGATGGCAATCAGCCCGTTGCCCTTATCGTACGCAACTTGGAGCCGTTATCAGACGCTGATATAGAAAAGCTAAAAGTGTTTTTTGCCGCACGCAACTGGCAGCTATATTTGCAGTCTAAGGGTGCGGACAGTATCCAGCGTATTGCATTGACTACAGATGATGACATGAGCCAGCAATTTGGTCGTTTGTATTACCAATTGCCAGAATACGATTTGACTTTCGAGTTTATCCCGACAGATTTTACCCAAGTGAACCTGTCCGTTAATCGTCAAATGACCAAGCTTGCCTGCGATTTGTTAGACTTAAAAACAGGTGAACGCGTACTTGATTTATTCAGTGGTCTAGGCAACTTTAGCTTGCCACTTGCGCGCCTCGTTGGTGAGACAGGTTCTGTGGTTGGTGTTGAAGGTAGCGAAGCGATGACCGCACGTGCAGCCGATAACGCACGTCGTAATGGCATCAATAATACAGAATTTTATAGCCAAGATTTGACGCAAGACTGTACCGATAAACCTTGGGCGAATCAAGGCTTTGATGCGCTATTGATCGATCCGCCGCGTTCTGGTGCTTGGGAAATTATGCAGTACTTGCCGAAATTTAACGCTGAGAGAATCGTTTATGTCTCTTGCAACCCTGCAACCCTCGCCCGTGATACAAAAGCATTATTAGAGCAAGGCTATCGTCTGACTCATGCTGGTGTGATGGACATGTTCTGTCATACCGGTCATGTTGAGTCCATCGCTCGTTTTGAAAAAGTAGCGGTGTAATTCAATTTACGGTTAAGTGAGCGGTTCAGAGCGTTAAATAGCCATGCTAAAGGTCACTGAGCTTGATTCAAAATTTGAGTCAAGCGGTGGCAAAAAATGATGGTTATTTATCCTGATTAACCGCAGACATTACATAGCCTCGCTTGATTTGTCTCTTTAAAGTGAGATAATAGTAAACAATATTCCTAGGCTGGTTTTTTCCATTCTTGTGAACGTTTGCACTCATAGCTTTATATATTTTACGCGCATTTTATGACTGCTAAAAAACAGATTTTTTAGCAGTTATATTGGTTTATAGCTGACACTTTATGAATCGTAATTTCAACGTGTGTGCATAGTAGATGAGGTTATAATCAATTCAAAATAACTAAGAGGAGTCGGCTATGGTAAAAATTCGTGAAGGATTACCGCTGGTGGATGGACAGACCACCCAAGCCGATAGTGCAGCACTTGCCGCTCAACTGGTCGCGAGCCAACGCTCGCACCAGTCTGCCAATAGCTATGCCCAAATCCCCCTCGATATCAAATACCAGCTGTCCACTCATAAGCTACACACCACTTTTGATCGCTCAGCACTACATGCCTTTCATAGTCATGATCCAAAGCTTGAAAACGAATATTCTGATAACCCGCTTTTAGATAAAAATAATGCTCTCTCAGATAAAGAACTCGAAGCGATTGATTTAGATCAAGTCAATATTGATGTTCCTACTTGGTTAGACAATGTCGCCAAACGTATCGGACAAGAGTCTGTACCTCACTTGAGTGCTGCTTGTGAATTTATTCGCAGTCATATGAATACCAGCGAGTCTGAGCGTTCAGGCGCTTATGTCACTGGTATTGGCATGACAGACATATTGACCTATCTCTACCAAGATGAAGACGCTCTTGTGGCTGCAATGCTCTATCGTAGTGCGCGAAAATCAATCATAAGCCTCGCTGATATCGAGAAAAAATTCGGCGTAGACATATCAACTTTAGTCAAAGATACCTTGGCAATGGGTAAGCTGTCTGAGATTATTGAAAGCAATAAGCGTCTAGAAGATCACTTCGTAAACAATCAGCGCGACCAGCTATCTAATATTTATAGCATGCTAATTTCCGTCACCAATGATGTACGCGTCGTGCTTATCAAATTGGCTGAGCGTACTTTCGCCATGCGCGAATTGACCTTTTCTAATGAAGAGCGACAGAATCGTGTGGCGCGTGAAGTTATGACTATTTATGCACCACTGGCGCATCGCTTGGGCATCGCGCAACTTAAATGGGAGCTAGAAGACTTAGCCTTTCGCTACCTTGCGCCTGAACGCTATAAAGAGATTGCCAAACTGCTCTCCGAAAAACGCAGCGAACGCGAGTCCTATATTCAGCGCGTACAAGATAAGCTCAATGAGGCACTAGCAGAGGCTAATATCGAAGGTGAGGTCTCTGGACGAGTCAAGCATATCTACTCTATCTACCGAAAAATGAAGCTCAAAGGCTTATCGTTTGATCAGCTTTATGACATTCGCGCGCTGCGAGTATTGGTCACCAACCCGTCAGACTGTTACCACGTGCTTGGATTGGTACATGGCTTGTGGCGATATATTCCAGAACAATTCGATGACTATATCACCAACCCCAAGTCCAATGGTTATCGCTCACTACATACGGCAGTCATTGCTGAAAACAAGTCACTGGAAGTGCAAATTCGTACTCATGAAATGCATTTCGAAGCTGAGCTTGGTATGTGTGCTCATGTTAACTACAAAGAAGGTCTAAAGAATAAAAAAGACAATTATCTTAATCAAAGAATCAGCTCGCTGCGTCAGCTGTTATCGATCAATAATGAAACCCGTAACCAACCGCGCTCATCTTTACTAACTGGTGAAGAAATAGAGGGCATGGAGTTTGACGAAGAAGAGCAACTCGTTGATTTTGACGAGCTCGAACGCATCTATATCTTTAGCCGTGATGGTGACATTACTGAACTGCCAAAAGGGGCAACCGTTCTTGATTTTGCTTATTATGTACATACACAAGTCGGTAATCGTGCCCAAGCTGCGCGAGTCAATCAGCGCTATGTACCATTAACCTATCAACTCAAAACGGGTGAACAAGTTGAAATTATCACCAAAGCATCACGTGAGCCCAACCGTGATTGGCTAGTTGCTTCACTTGGATACATTCATACCAACCGTGCACGTTCAAAATTGCGTCAATGGTTCAATAAGCAAGACCGTGATAAGAACATTGAAATTGGTCGTCAAATGCTCAGTAAAGAGCTTGAACGATTATCAGTACATCCCAATAGCATCGATTTAAACGACTATATTCAGCATTTCCATGTCAATACGACTGATGATATTATCGTTGGATTGGTCACAGGCGACATTGGTCTCAACCAACTCACCAGCCACATCTCTCGTCAGCTACACCTAGAACCTGAAAGACCGCCAGAAAATTTTTCGCCAAGTATAGATGCTAGAGAGGCAGGAAAAATCGATGCTTATAAAATTCGTATCGACGGGCTGGATAATATAGAAATCAATCTAGCAGGCTGTTGCCACCCTGTGCATGGCGAGCCAATTGCTGGTTACATTACCTTATCACGAGGTGTCAGTGTCCATAATCGTGGTTGCCCTGAATACTCACGCTTGATTGAACGCGATCCTGAGCGCGAAATAGAAGCTTCGTGGCGGGTACAAGCTGGTCGTTATCAACCCGTTGATATTCACGTAGAAGCCTATGATAGACGCGGACTGTTGCGTGACTTGACGCAAATTATTGATAAAGAAAATGTCAATATTCGTCAAGTTGAAACGCTTAGTAATGATGATAACATTGCCTTTTTGAAATTTCATATTGAAGTCTCAGGATTGGCACACCTATCTAAGCTTTTGGCGAAACTAGAGCAACAGCATGGTATCTTGCATGCTCGCCGCGCCGTCGCTTAGATATAAAATCACAAAGTACGTCCACTGAATCATAAGGTTATTATAAAAATATCATGCCTGAACTGCCTGAAGTAGAAACAACCAAAACCAGCCTTGCACCGCTATTAGGGCAACGCATCATCGATATAAAAGTTTTCCAGCCAAAGCTGCGCTGGGCGATGCCAGATGATTTAGATAGCTTGATTGATTACACACTAGATAGCGTTGAGCGCCGCGCAAAATATTTAATTCTTAACTTTTTACCTTTATTACCCAATGACGATAGCGCTGTGGCTCAAACTGCTACGTTAGTACCGCGTCAACTTTTAGTTCATTTAGGCATGTCGGGCAGCCTGCAACAGCAGAGCTACGGTACTGAAAAGCGCAAGCATGATCATCTCATCATTGTTTTTAAGGGCGTTAATAATACAAAATCCCAACTACATTACTATGACCCAAGACGTTTTGGGTCAGTGTTATGGCACAAGGATTATAGTGCTAAGCTATTAGATCATTTAGGTCCTGAACCATTATCAGATGAATTTACTGCAGACTACCTGTATCAATTGATTCAACGGTCAAACTTGCTTGATCACAGTGCTGATACCGTAGCAATTGGCAACGCCAAATCAAAGAAGCAGCCCATTGCTCGCGCTATAAAATCAGTCATCATGGAACAACAGGTCGTCGTGGGTGTCGGTAATATCTATGCGACTGAAAGCCTATATTTATCAGCTATTCATCCAGCCACCCCCGCTCACCAACTGTCCCATGCTCAGATGATTATTTTGGTCGATCATATTAAAGTTATTCTACAAAAGGCGATAGCGCTTGGTGGTTCGACACTGCGAGACTTCACCGTAGCAGATGGCCAAACCGGTTACTTCCAGCAAACATTAAATGTCTATGGTAGACAAGGGGAAACTTGTCCGCATTGTGATGCCGTGCTTGAGAATATCAAAATTAATGGTCGCGCCAGTGTATTCTGCCCCAACTGTCAGCCAATCCTTTAAATATTATCTGAAACTATCACTATCTGTTTCGCCTTAAGTACCAGAATAACTTAGGTATCAAGTCGTATAATATAGCAGCACAATACTCTTGACTAAGTGTCCTATTATTTTGCACTAATATCATTATATCGCGCGCCATTTTTGTTGCTTATTGACACACATCTTGCTTTAATAGTATGAGCACTTACATAAATAGTGCATAATGTTTATATATCTGTAATATATTTAGCCTACTTACCGTTGCGCATTGTTTATATAGGGAAATTGTCTCTGTGTGGAAATAGCAGCAGCTAATAATCATACCAATTATGAATTTTAGGACATCGTTATGACTGTTAAAGCCAAAAACCAACGCACAGTTAAGCAAAAAGCCTTTACTATAGCCGCAAGCTTAAGTTTAATGGCTGCTACTATGCAGCCTGCCTTGGCAGCCATAGAAATTGATGAGACAGACTTTGGGCCTTCTTATGAGACAATGGTGGTTGATACTGTAGTGGGTAAACCTCTACAACTGGTCAGTGCCGTTGCTGGTACTGCCGCCTACCTAGTTAGTCTACCCTTCTCGCTTATCGGTGGTAATGCGGATAAGGCGCAGCAGAAACTTTTTGTTGAACCTTGGGATGCGATGGGACGTTGCTTAGGTTGTACTGTGGCTGAAGACAACTATTACAAATCACAAGTGACTAATGATAATGTTGTCCGTATTGTCGTTGACCAACCATCTGAGATTTTGATTAATACCAACGATTATGTCGTAGTTACGCCATAGTCTTTATATTAACAGCTGGTTAAATGATATAACTGCGCTAAAGACAATGCATTTATAAATTATCCATCAAAAAGGCTAACGTCGTGTTAGCCTTTTTTGTATTTTTAATCAAATCATCATATTTTATTTTGAAACAGTGGTATTACTTAACTTAGCACTAATTTCACGAAGCAATTGCACCTCTTCTGAAGGTTGTTTTACCAGCTCTTGCACTTCTTCTTTACGACGCATTTTGTTAACCACTCTAACCATCATAAAAATAATAAATGCTAAAATTAAGAAATTAATCAGTACAGTAATGAAACTGCCATAGGCTAATACAGGAACGCCAGCTGCTTTGAGAGCATCATAGGTCATGGCAACACCTTCAGGCGCATCACCCAACACTAAGAACATGTTTTTGAAGTTGATTTCGCCACCTGCTATGAAAGCCACTATTGGCATAATAATGTCTTCAACTAAGGACGTTGTGATAGTAGCAAATGCCCCACCGATAATGACACCGACCGCTAAGTCCATCACATTACCTTTTAGAGCGAATTCTTTAAACTCAGAAACCATACTCATTATTTTCTCCTCAAAATACCAATCTATAATCGAATAAGTATCTCAACAGTCGACCCAATCTTGAGCCTTAAGAGTAATAGTAAGAAACACTACTACTGTCGGTTATTCTGACTATATTTTATGGAAATTACAACAAAAAAAAGCAGCATAAAATGAACCATATTTAGTTCACCCTATACTGCTAATTTTTTAGTTATCTTGATGACCATTATTAAATAAAAACAGCATCAAATGCTTCTACAAAATATCAATCCAATAAATTACTCAGTAATTCATGGCTCAATATTAAGCACTTTTTTTACCACGGCCGTGACGCTTACGCTCACTTTCAGTCAAATAGCGCTTACGTAGACGGATCGCCTTAGGTGTTACTTCAACCAATTCATCATCTTGAATGAATTCAAGCGCTTGCTCAAGTGTGAACTTGACTGCTGGAGTCAACGTCAATGCTTCATCAGTACCACTCGCACGAACGTTGGTTAACTGCTTAGCAGTCGTTGGATTAACAGCCATATCATCGTTACGTGAGTTAAGACCAACAATCATACCTTCGTAAACTTCAAGCTGTGGCTCAGCAAATAACTTACCGCGTTTTTGCAGGTTAAATAGCGCGAAACCTAAGCAAACACCTTTTGCCATAGAAACCAAGACACCGTTCGAGCGACCACCAACATCACCGATCTTTTGTGGACCGTAATGTGAGAAGCTTGACGTCATGATACCAGTTCCTGAGGTCAACGTTAAGAACTCAGAACGGAAACCAATCAAACCACGGGCAGGCATCGTCGCTTCGATACGCATACGACCTTTACCATCAAGCTCCATATTAGTCATCTCGCCTTTACGCAAGCCAACCTGCTCCATGATAGAACCTTGATGCTCATCTTCAATATCGAAAACAACGTTTTCATACGGCTCTTGTAATTTACCATCCACTTCTTTTACGATAACTTCTGGGCCTGAAACACCCATCTCAAAACCTTCACGGCGCATGTTTTCAATCAATACAGACAGATGAAGCTCACCGCGACCTGATACTTTAAATTTATCAGGAGACTCTGTATCTTCTACACGTAATGCTACGTTATGAATCAATTCACGCTCAAGACGTTCACGGATATTGCGCGAGGTCACAAACTTACCATCACGACCAGCAAAAGGTGAGTTATTTACTTGGAAGTTCATAGAAACGGTAGGTTCATCAACCGTTAATGCTGGTAATGCTTCGACAGCACTAGGATCACAAATCGTATCTGAGATATTAAGCGAATCAATACCAGTAATACAAACGATATCACCAGCTTGTGCATCTTCAACATCAATACGATCAAGACCATGATAACCCATAATTTTCAAAATACGGCCATTACGGGTATTGCCGTTTTTGTCGATTACAGTCACTTGAGTATTGGTTTTAACTTTACCACGCTGAATACGACCAATGCCGATAACGCCAACAAAACTGTTGTAATCAAGGCTTGAGATTTGCATACGGAAAGGTGCGTCAGCATCAACTTGAGGAGGCTGAACCACATCAACAATTGTTTTGAAAAGCGGTGTCATGTCATCAGCCAAATCGTCAGCTTCCAAACCTGCAATACCATTCAATGCTGAGGCATAAACAACTGGGAAATCAAGCTGTTCATCAGTTGCACCCAAGTTATCAAAAAGATCAAAGATTTGATCCATTACCCAGTCAGGGCGTGAGCCAGGACGGTCAATTTTATTGATGACAACGATAGGTTTTAGACCTTGCTCGAACGCTTTTTGCGTCACAAAACGGGTCTGTGGCATTGGGCCATCAACCGCATCAACGACTAGAAGCACGCAGTCAACCATAGACATTACACGCTCAACTTCACCACCAAAGTCGGCGTGACCTGGGGTGTCAACAATGTTGATACGATATTCAGTATCATCAGTCTTATCTGTCCAGCGGATGGCTGTATTTTTAGCCAAAATGGTAATACCACGTTCTTGCTCAATATCGCCTGAATCCATTGCACGTTCAGCAATGTTTGCACGGTCGCCAAAAGTACCAGACTGATGTAATAACTTATCAACCAAAGTTGTTTTACCGTGGTCAACGTGGGCAATAATTGCAATGTTACGCAGGTGTTTGATATCGTTCGCCATATAAAATGCTCGTTTCGTCTTAAAAAAATGCAGTAGCAATAAGCGCCGCTGGATAAACTTTTATCATCAACCAGATAGATATTGAGTACTTACTTTTAGAAGACTGCACAATAGATGCGGTTAATCAAATAATTTCAATATAATCAAGTATCTACACTGATAAATTCATCATACAGATAGCTATGCTAATGTACATTCTGTCAATTTACAGAATGTTTGGGCAGCTAGTATAACATTATTGCTCCACAAATTTATGTAATAACTTGCTTTTCTCAATCCATAAATAAAAAAAAGCCACCCATTAGGTGACTTTTTTTGTAACTATATATTTAGTAAAACAATCGGTCCAATACTATTTACTGAACAACCATATCTTTAGTTTGTTCAACAGTCATTGTTTTGTCACCAGTGATGATGGCATAAACACGACGGTTCATAGCACGACCTTCTTCAGTGTCGTTTGGAGCGATTGGTTGGTCATAACCATAGCCAACTGTTGATATACGGTTTGGAGCAATACCGAATTCGTTAGTTAACATAGATTTAACAGCAACGGCACGGGCTTCAGATAAACGTTGGTTATAACGTGCTGAAGGACCAGTTTTAGAAGCATGACCTTCGATACGTGCTGTAGAGTTAGGATACTCGCGCATCTTCTCTGCTACTTTAGCGATTTCAGGTTGATACTGAGATTTGATAGTTGATTTATCGTTATCAAAGAATACACGTAGTTCCATTTTCAGCTCATCAGTAATATCTACTGGTACTGGGCAACCGCGCTCATCTACTACGACATTCATAGGAGTGCCTGGGCATGCATCGATGCTATCAGGTACGCCATCGCCATCAGAATCAAGATCAGATTCAACTACGACTACTGGAGTAGTATCGATAACTGGCTCTTGCATTGGTGGTACTGCTACTGTAGGCGCTAAATGGCCACCAAGTACAACTTCTAGACCGGCCAAAGCCATGCCTTCCCACCAGTTATTATCAAAGTTATGAATCGCACGAGCTTCACCACGTAGGCTTAAAGCATCGTTGATACGATACATAGCACCTAGACCTAGGTTACCAATGGTATCTTTAGACTCTGCAACTTCAGTACCAGCTGATACAGGTTGACCTGCTGTAGTACCTTGCGCATTACCCGTCGCAACATATTGCTCTTGGTTCTCTACTTTAATCTTAGATTGACCAGCACCAACCAATACATATGGTTTGAATGCGCTATCAGTATAACCAGTAAATTCTTCAGTACCGATTAAGAAGTTACCAGAAAGCATGGTTTGTTCTACGTCAAAACGGTTAACACCAGCGTCTGCTGATCTTTCTGAAGCTTCGCCGTTTGCATTTGATACACCATACTCTACTTGGAACTGAGTAGAAGGAGTTAGCTCAATACCTAGTGCAGCACCAGTATATAGACTGCTTTCTTTAGCTACGCCACCGTTTAGATTTCCGTTACGACCATCAATTGGTTGTGATGGATTCTGACCATTCATATAAAGGTCTTTACCAGTCTTAAGGACTTCGCGTTGCTCGTCATGAGCTTCGCCAGTGTAATGATAACCTAGTAACAATGGGCTAATAGTTACGCCAGCATTAGCTGCTAAAGGTGCAGCTGCTACAGCAACCAGAGCTAGAGCAATTTTATTCAATTTCATGGACTTCCTCCAAAGGATAATTTGAGTGATGCATTAAGCAAAACCGCTTCTCAAGATGCTCTAAAATAGACATCTTTTACGAATTTTAAGTGACAAAGCAAAACCAATTAAGGAGTAGCTTAGCGATTATCAATTCAGTTTACAACTTTTTTCGTTAACGAGCTACACATTATTACACGATAATGTCGTAACTAAAACACAATAACCAGCTTAAGTTACCTAGAACTAACACACCTTACGCTTTTTATCTTTTGTATGTCAGTTCACAATAGATAGTAAACCTAACAGTATCTATTGTCTGGGCGTATTTTAGTACAGTTAGTATTTTTTCTCTATTATTAAAACCAGTCATTCACTAATTGAAACATTTTTTGACAGTAGACATATATTCTGTTTATATTATAGCACTCAACATTATTTCAAACATCATAAATTTGATCATTACTCCAAAACTTCGCGCGCATATTGGCTCGATTTTATGCAATGATTGGATTGAATAACATTTAAAGAAGCGAGACTGTTTTATTGAACTAAACTACTTATTATAGGTAACAAGCCTCATGGCATTGCTGCATAAAACATTATCAAGTTATAAAAAGCTCTCAGCATTTATATTATGGGTTTTTACTTCAAATAAGCACAGGCTAGCTCAGAGCCGATTGATTCTTTATGTGTATCACAGATATATAGTATCTCTCTATAAAAGAGCACCTAATACAAACACTAGAACAGACCCAAGCACTGTTAATAGACATAACAAGGGTTTTACGCTGGTTGAACTTATCGTCACTGTATGTGTATTAGTAATTATAGTGATGATCGTAGCCCCAGTCATACGAACACAATTAGCACGTATGGAAGCCAAACGGATTCAAAGTCAGTTAGAGAATTCTCTTGCCTTAGCCAAGGCTGAGAGTTACATCAGAAGACAGAATGTCATTGTTTGCTTATCTGATACTGGAGGGCGCTGCCATAGAGACAGCGATAAGACGCTTTTGTTATTCATAGATAAAAATGACAATAATCACTTTGATGCTCAGGTAGATTCATTAGTCGTTCAGCAGTCTTTAAATCCTAAATACAGTAAGCTAAGTTTACGAGTTGGAAGTCGACGCCACTACACCAAATTTTGGGGTGATAGTGGCAAACCACGAGGACATTTTGGCCATATAAAATACTGTCCCATCGTTGCTTATAATGAAGCAATGTATCTAATATCATTTAACCAAGGAGGTATTGTTAAACAAAAACTTAATGAAGATCATCCCACTGAATGTGACGAATAAGAAATTACTAATGGCATAAGTTACCACTCACATAAATTAGCAATGATATTTTTTAATAGCTTTGTAGATCTGTATATATTGCTTCTTTCACATAATCACTGCCTGTTCGAGTCCTACAAATACAGCGCCTGCAATGAATGCACGACCAATATTCAACTCATAAATACCCTTAATTTGTGCGATAGCACTCACATTATCACGTGTCAGACCATAACCTGCGTTAATTAAGAGGTTATTATCACTGCGTCAAACAGTAGCAACAGCTTGCTTAATTCGTTTCAGCTCAGCATTTTGCATGTCCATATCGGCTACCAAGCTTGCCTCAGCATAAGCGCCTGTATATAACTCAATACCATCTGCTCCCGCCTTCTCGCATCAAAGAGCTTCGGCTAAAGGGCTTGGATAACTAACCCCACGCGCTTGACGTAAAGTTGCTATGTGATCAATGTTTACACTTAATAAAAGTTTTTGGAAGGGGTTGTTAGATGAAGTTAATGAAGCAGTGGTCATAAGAATTTTTTTTGATAACGAAAACCAATTGACTGAACAACGGTACAAGAATATGAAACTTTAGACAGTCTCAGTAGCAATCCGAGTGGTTACAGCACTTTGAGAGTAGCACTATTATTTATTGGTAACGCTGTTGCTGCTGCCATAATAGACGGCTTTGCAATGGTTGATAATCCAGTAAATGGTCAATAAGCTGTCGATGGATTTTTGACCAATTATTTAAGGTTTTGTCAGTAATACCTAACTGCGTCATCGCAATGATATCAGTACCTTTGAAAAAACATTGCTCAATAGTATTGTCTAAATGCTCAGTCTGTATATCATTCTGCAAGACAGGCACTAAACCAACATCAGGTAGAAAACGATAAGAATCGTCAGGCTGAATGATGTTTTCAATACTATCCTGCGTCAATATTAAGCTAAAACCCAACTCATTGAATAAATGCTGCTCAAATTGGCGCAAGCATAACCGTAATTCGTTGGCGCTCAAAGGTCGCCTAAGCTGAGACAGACTGTCCTGGTAATGTAGCCATAATACTGGCATTGGATCTTCAGTCGACAACAACCGCCATAGTATTTCGTTTAAATACAACGCCGCATATTGATGTTGACCTGTGATATTTTCGTAGGGCAGTGCTTCTAAAACAGTGGCAATGCCATCATCTTTTGCTATGCCTGTTTGAGTTGTGTGTTGCGATGCAATATTGATCTGACTAAACGTTTTTAAATCGCGTTTACCAGTGGCAAAGAGCTGCAATGGCATGAACAATGGCGCGCCTTTTTTCCCAATACCATGGATCACACCATGTTGCTGAGAAAACAGATAATATAAGGCGCGCTTTTCTTGATAAGGACGCTGATGCAATAAATAACCGATTAACGCTTCGTTACGCATTTTTTATCACCTCAGCATCAAAACTATAGAAAAGTGATTCAAGCGCTATTCTTCAATCAATATCCTAAGCTAGTCAATGCACGTTCGTCATCAGACCAGCCACGTTTCACTTTCACCCACAGTGTCAGCATGATTTTTTTATCAAATAGCTGCTCCATATCTTTACGAGCATCCATACCAACTTGCTTAATACGCTGACCTTTATCACCAATCACAATGGCCTTTTGACCACTACGTTCAACATAAATAGTCGCATCGATGAAAGTACAAGCCTTACGTGGACGCCCTGTCTTTGGATCAGTGTGCGCAGGCTCATCTTTGAATCCATCAATCTGTACAGTTAAGTCATATGGCACTTCGTCACCAGCGCTACGCATGATTTTTTCGCGGATAATTTCACTGGCCAAAAATCGTTCTGAGCGGTCAGTAATTTGCTCGGTATCATAGATAGGGGCAGCAATAGGAAGATGCGAAGCAATCACTTCTTGTAGACGATCTAGGTTTTGGTTTTTTAAGGCAGATACTGGTACGATATCAGCAAAATCAAAACTGTCATTAAACGTCTCAATCAGCGGCAACACGCTGCCTTTATCTTTTAAGGTATCAGATTTATTAATAACTAATACTACATTTAAATTGGTATCGCCAAGCTTTTGTAAAACCAACAAATCATCATCACGCCATTGATCTGAATCAACAACGAATAATACCAAATCAACATCTACTAATGCAGATACCGCAGCTTTATTCATACGCTCATTAATAGCACGTACTTCATTGCGGTGAATACCTGGCGTGTCAACGAATACTGCCTGCATCTCATGATTTGACAAAATACCGTGGATACGGTGACGAGTCGTTTGCGGCTTACGTGATGTAATAGACAGCTTTTGACCCAATAAGTGATTCATTAAAGTCGATTTACCAACGTTTGGACGTCCAACGATCGCGACATAACCCGCTTTAAAATCATCAGCAATACCTGCATGACTACTAGGGGCAAAGAATTCTTCAATTGCCATATCATTGTCTACAGTAGTATCTTCTGCTTGATTGATGCCATCATTAGTAATATCGATATTATCTTGGTTTTGATTCAATTCTGTGTTTTCGGTCATATTTTTGGCATTATCTTCATCATTGGATGGCAAGTCAGTACGATTGCTCATAGGTTAATCCTATAGAATTTATGCCCAGTCAAATGATGCTTAATGATGTATTGGCTGTATCAGCACTAAAAAAGCAAAACCATCATCGGCTGGGAAATATTTAAGGTTTTGAAATGTGTGACGTTTACGCTAATTCAAATAAACGATTTTTGAAACGTCACTTAACATATATTGTCAAAAAAAGTGGTATGTACGATCCATAGGTTAATCCTAGTTAGGATCGCTTTTTAGCTGAGCTCGGCAGTTTATGCAATTGGTTAATCATTAGTTCTGCTGCTTTTTGTTCAGCGATACGGCGGCTCTCACCAGATTCAGTAATATCAACACAGTTATTGATATTAACATGACAACGTACAACAAAAATTTGATGCGGCGCGTTACCACGTGTTTCCATTAGCTCATAATGTGGCAGATCAAATTGCTTAGATTGTAGCCACTCTTGCAATCGACTCTTGGCATCTTTTAACGCTTTTTGGTCATTAACGTTGTCAATCAAATCACCATACCATGAGAGTACACAATCGCGAGTAATATCCAAATCTTGGCTGTCTAAATAAATAGCACCAATCAAAGACTCCACGGCATCAGCCAATATAGAAGCGCGATTGCGCCCACCACCTTTACGCTCGCCTATCCCTAATATCAAATGATTAGAGAGCTCTAAGTTTTGCGCAATAATGACCAATGATTCTTGACGTACCAAAGTGGCACGCATACGAGTCAAGCGACCCTCATTTTGGCTAGGATAGCGATGATATAAAGCCTCACCCACAATCATTCCTAACAGCGCGTCTCCTAAAAACTCTAAACGCTCATAATTTTTTTTGCTATCAAATGAGCGGTGTGTCAACGCAAGTTTGGGAAGGCTCAAGTCCTTAAACACATAGCCTAACTTGCGTGTTAATACGGCTAATTGCTGAATAAATTCTGAGCTAACAATCAGCGTGTCGACAGACGTGCTATTTTGTTGAGGAGTAGGAATCGCTTGGGAGTGCTGCAAAGTTGGTTTCATGCGTGGCTTGTGGTTATCCCTTCTGTTTTACTGATTTGGTTAGTAATAGTATGGATTAATAAATATTATAAAGACATTCAGATATTAAAAAGTTTAAGAGTGATCTAACACTCTTTTTAGTTACTCTGCTGTTGTCATATCGATATCACCTTCGAAGCGATTAACGATATCAACATTACCAAAGAAATTGTTAGTGACTGCATATTGTTTACGAATAGCCAATTGTCCCGTCTTTTTATCAATAAAAGTAAATACGTCTTCCGCCTGAGTATCATAATCAGCATTAATAGATAGCTGTCTATTGACACGCTCGACAAACTGCTTGGCCGTCTCATTATTATTATTTGCTTCCTTAAGCTGTGCGCTTAAGGTCTTGGTCAATTGATAATCACCGATCTGAGCAGGTACGATAGCAACCATCAATTTGGCAGCAACTCCTAACACAAGAATAATTAAAACGATACTCGTTACGCTAGCACCACGCTGTGTGGCGATTCCAGATAATTGCTGCACTATGATATCCCTCTACTGGTAAACAACTATTTTTAGGAGCTACCGAAATACTAGGTAGCCGTTTATTAGATAGCAACAATATTAGCATAAAACTATTATCGATAAATCAACCAATAGAGCGTCTCATAATCTTAATTACATAATCTTAATCAATAGTACCATTGCGTTCAAAGGTTGGTAAATTAAGTCCGGGTGGCTTATGCATCCAGATATAAACCGCTTTACCCGCTAAATTCTCATCAGGAACAAATCCCCAAAACCGACCATCAGCACTACGATCACGGTTATCACCCATCACAAAATACTGACCTTCTGGAACGCTAATACGCCATTTGGTACCTGCTGAGCTAACCACCTCTGGCGATTGCTGCTGCAAAAATGGTGCATATTGAGAGCTATTCATACCATTTAAGTAACGAACGAGATGCTTGTTTTCACCTTGTGTTTCCTGAAAGTATTGCGCCTCACCCTCTTCTTGCTCACTCATCGCTGCCGCACTGTCTTCGGTCAGTACTTGCCCTGGACCAATTTGTCCTGGTAAATAAAGCTGTGAGGTCAACTCAGGGTTCGCCGCAAAATCGACAGGCTTAGTATCAACTAGGATATCATTGATAGAAAGTGTCCCTTGATCATAACTAACAGTATCACCAGGCAAACCAATGACACGCTTAATGTAATAAATACTTGGGTTTTCAGGATAGCGGAATACCGCCACATCACCATGCTCAGGCGCGCCCGTATCCAGCACTTTGTTATACGTCAGCGGTAGGCGCACCCCGTAGGCATACTTATTAACCGCAATAAAATCACCCGTATATAATGTCGGCACCATAGAAGATGAAGGGATATTAAAAGGCTCAATCAAAAACGAGCGTACTATTAACACCACTGCCAATACGGGGAAAAAATCGTAAGCCCAGCGTACCAAGAGACTTTCTTGACCACGCCCGCGAGTTTTACGCTGTTTCAGGGCTAGCTTATCTAATAGCCAAATAATACCCAAACCAATGGTTAATGGTACTAAAATTAAATTAAAATCAAAATCCATACTCAATTGCCTATTAACGAGCGACTTATCTGGCTATCTATACTATCAACTGCGCCACTAATGACACCAACAAAACTATCATTGACCAGTCAATTAGTAATGACTTACTCAACCTGCAATACCGCTAAGAAGGCTTCTTGTGGAATCTCCACATTACCGACTTGCTTCATACGTTTCTTACCCGCTTTTTGCTTAGACAATAGCTTTTTCTTACGCGACACATCACCGCCATAACACTTAGCCAAGACGTCTTTACGCATGGCTTTCACCGTACTACGCCCAATAATTTGGCTACCAATCGCGGCCTGAATTGCCACATCAAACATCTGACGCGGAATCAACTCTTTCATCTTAGTCACCAAAGCATTACCACGATAGCGTGATTGGGTTTCATGAACAATCATGGCCAGCGCATCGACTTTTTCGCCATTGATTAATACATCTACTTTAACCAATTTATCGACTTGATAACGCTCAAAATTATAGTCAAGTGAGGCAAAACCGCGCGAAACTGATTTTAGACGGTCAAAGAAGTCCATGACCACCTCTCCCATCGGAATATCAAAGATCAGCTGTACTTGACGACCCATAAAACGCATATCTACCTGTACGCCGCGGCGCTCGATACAAAGCGTCATGACATTACCTAAGTAATCTTGCGGTACTAAAATCTGACAGCGGGCAATGGGCTCACGGAACTCTTCAATATTATTCGGCTCAGGGAGTCTTGATGGATTATCAACATACATGATATCGCCATTTTTCTTGACGATCTCGTAGATAACGGATGGCGCAGTAGTAATCAAATCCAAGTCATATTCACGCTCTAAACGCTCTTGGATAATTTCCATGTGCAGCATACCAAGGAAACCACAACGGAAACCAAAGCCTAGTGCATCTGAGGTATCAGGCTCAAAAAACAATGACGCATCATTGATTTGTAGCTTTTGTAGCGCTTCACGGAATTTTTCAAAATCAGTAGAATCAACAGGGAACATACCGGCATAGACTTGCGGAGTAATCTGTTTAAAACCTGGAATACGCTCAACGTCTGGCGTTTTAGAATGAGTAATCGTATCACCCACTGGCGCGCCAGCGATATCTTTGATACCAGCAATAATGAAACCGACTTCACCCGCTTCCAAGATACCCGTATCGACAGGCTTGGGCGTAAAGACACCGATCGAGCCGACTAAATGCGATTCTTTGGTTGATTTGATATAAAGTTTATCACCTTTTCGGATAGTACCTTCACGTACCCGAACTAAAGACACAACGCCTAGATAGTTATCAAACCAAGAGTCAATAATCAATGCTTGTAGTGGCGCCTCACGATCACCAGTCGGTGCAGGGATAAATTCAACCAATGCTTCTAGCAGCTTATCGACGCCCAAGCCCGATTTAGCAGAGACTCGTGGCGCATCAACAGCGTCAATCCCAATGATGTCTTCAATCTCTTGAATAACGCGTTCTGGCTCGACTTGTGGCAAATCAATTTTATTTAATACCGCCATGACTTCTAGACCCTGATCTACGGCAGTATAGCAGTTGGCCACGGACTGAGCTTCCACCCCTTGCGCAGCATCAACGACCAATAGCGCCCCTTCACAAGCGGCTAGTGAACGCGACACCTCATATGAGAAGTCAACGTGTCCTGGAGTATCAATAAAGTTGAGCTGATAGCGCTCACCATTAGGATGATCGTAGAATAAGGTTACCGACTGCGCTTTAATGGTGATACCGCGCTCACGCTCAATATCCATGGAGTCAAGTACTTGCGCCTGCATCTCGCGATCTTGCAAGGCACCGCACATTTGAATAAAACGATCAGCAAGCGTCGACTTGCCATGATCAATGTGGGCAATGATTGAAAAGTTACGAATATTTGCTAATGCAGTCACAAAGCGCCTACTAAATTAAGGGTGATAGAATAATAAAATTAAGAAATAAATGCTGTCAGGCGCAACCGCTAAAATAGCTGTCCATCGTTGAAAAGAATATAATTAGAATCAGCTTATTTGCCAATATTATCATCTCCAATCAACCGCTCAGGACGTCAACTCTTACGCGCAGGCATGAAAGAGTATTCTAGCAGTTTTCTACCATAAAGTAAGGCGATTTTATTAGCAGAGGGATGATTTACAAGTGAAGTTACGAGCGGATAACTGTACAGATAGAAAGCGAGCGGCTTGATAGCACCTTATTCACTTCGACAAGACTCATGCTAACTGGATATGAACAATCAATAATCTACTGAGGGGTATTGGTTTTGGACAGATCCCTCTCTATGGGTTCACATCCTGCGCTATGCAGATATTTATGCATCCATGGTGACTTACCGTAAAAAGCCCCGTTGATTTGAGTTTGCTCTATCAAGTATTCACGGAATCTAAGATAAAACTCATTATCTGGGCGGTTAGGTCGTTGCCAAAACTCATTAAGTGGTTTTTGATCTATCAGTTTCGGCGTATCATAAATCGCGCGACCCATGATCTTGGTAGGTTTTTTGTGATATACCGATTGCAACCCTGTCGTGCTATTGATGGTCACCATCCCAATACTGTGTTTCATCAAGGTTGGCAGGTGCATGTCGCAACCATAGAATACACGATCCGCCACTTGATATCGTCTAGCCAAGCTAGATACCAGTTCGCGATAATCTCGATGACCACGATCTAACGGATGATGCTTGAATACTAGTAATTGCTGCTTATCAGCATACTCTGCAAAGCTGGCAATAGACTCATCAATAAACTGCACCACATCACGATAGTCACTATGATGGGTAATCTGCGAGTCATTATGCACTTGTAAACTAATCAAAAAATAATTATTACTTTGTTCTTTGGTCAGCTTATTTTGCAATCGCTTATCAGGTAAATACCCTCGCAATTTACGCCATGGTGCTTTGAGCCAAGCGATTGCTTCTTGCCACGCCGTCATACCGCGATAGTGCGAATAGTGCGGATAGCGACTTTTGTATATCCAAACGATAATATAGTAGACAATCGCAGCGATACTCAAACGATAAAAACGATTGTGAGTATACAGTGGTTTATCATTGGCTTTTTTGAGCGCTTTAATATCTGCCGTATTTAAGCGCGAATAGCCATTAATGCCATATTCTTGCAATGTAATGTAATCGGGACGCAAGTAGCCTTCTTCAAATACAAAAAAAGAGGTGCCCAACTGCTCACTGATATAAGCAGCTTGGGTGTGATGCGGGCGACAATCACCAAAACAGACAATCGCATCAATGCTATTTTCTTCAATGAAAGCCTGCAACCAAGAAGAGAACTGCGCTAACGTATCGGTATATTCATAGGTATTATCATGATGATAAAAAAATGCATCACCTGCATTAAAGTTAATCTTACTAACCTTAATATTTTGAGTTTGCAGAAATGTCGAAAAACGGTTGAAGAATCCGCCCATCTTTCCTTGTAACAGCAAGACGTGTCGATGAGTAAGCAAGTGAGACATCGAAGCTGCCATAGTATTGAATTACCATTAATGAGAAGATGAAGGATAAAAGCGAGAGTATTTATTACACAACTTGAATATTAAGCTGTGTAAATACACACTAATCATCACTGATTATACCGAAAAAGCCCCTACTTGTCGCAATGGATTTGCGTCACAAGTTTAGCATAAACTAACGAGATAGTTTACGCAGGCGCTGCTGCCATTGATGACGCTGCTGCATAAAACGAGTCGTCGATTGGCGTTTAAAATTTTCAGATAGCATGGATAAAACTGAAGTCGCATGGTTAATCGAGCTATTTATAGGGTTAGATATTTGCGCTTGAGACGCTGTATTATGAATATCTTTAAGCAAAGGAGCGCTTTTAGGAGGGTATAAATAGTCAATCACTTGCTCTACTTGTGCAAGCCCGTAGCCATTAGGTAAACGATATAAGGGATAGCGAATAAGCGCACAATATAACAATTGCTCAAGCGTTAATGCAGTGTCGCGTTTTCGTCTCTCTAAATAGTCAGCTTTCGGTGAAAACTGGGCATCAATATCTGCCGTTAACCCCCAACCAGCATAAAACGGTAAGCCGTAGCAAGTAACGTCTAAACCACGCAGCAACGCCTCAAAGCCAGTCAATGAGCTAATCGTATGTACTTCATCGACACATTCTAAGCAATCAGGCATCGCGGTATCATAGGCGACGGCACTGATCTGCTGTAAAAACTCTGCGCTAACCTTACCAGCCCTTAGTCCTGCTTCAACGTCAGGATGCGGCTTATAAATAAGATAAGCCTCAGGATTGTCTTGGCATACACGCTCAATCAAGCCGCTGTTGGTTTTGATCGTCGAGCCACAGTACTGCACCGATAAATCATCTTCGACTTGGCCAATGATAAGAAGACGGCGCTTGCCAGATACCCTAGCGTCATGCATCCAAGAATTATGCCGGTTATTAGCACTGTCGACCTCAGCCCCAACATTGTATTTACTCACCCGCTGATTCAGCAATTTATCTTGCAGCTGTTGTACACGGACACTTTGCTGTGGGTTCAGTGCTTGACAATGGCGTAGCAACGTCTCTAAATCTGAAGGCTGGGTCGCATCATAATAAATACCTTGCTTGTCTATGACGACCGACAACGGTGCTAACAACGTCGCGCCCAAACCATTTGAGCGGATAAACCCATCTTCCATACAGTATATAGACGGTATGGACAAATGCGGCTGTTTCTCAAGCTTACGCTGTAATTTATTTTGTACCTGTTGTCGCTTAGCTAAACCCCACACTAGTAGAGGCTGCTGATAATCAACACGAAAATGATCAGGATGCAATAAATTCTTGAGACGTGGCTTGGGTTTGATAAATAATGTCGTACGCGGTAGATTCGTAAAAGCTTTTACAAATGGTAATTTCCAGCGACTAAATTCATATATCGTGAGATCCCCTTCAAGGCGCGCTTGCCAATATCGATTAGTCACTAGCCATTCTATCGCTGTATCAATATCACAGGCTTGCTTGGTGGCTGGATCTACATAACGACTATAATCTATATAGGCGCTATAAAATAACGTTTCTAACGTTGCAGATGTTTTTTTAGCAAATGATTTAGGAAACAATGCAGGATTTGAATGTCCCTGAGCCTCTAGCAGTTTGCTGACAAGTTTTTGACGACGTTTCTCGACCGCTTTAAGCAGCTTTTTGGGTGCGCCGCTGTCATCAGTTAGACCCCAGCCACTATACCAATTGACCCCGAAGCAATGTACTGCTTTACCTAACATCAACCCTTCAAAGCCCATATGTGAGCTGACCGTATAAACATGGTCAACTTGCTCTAATAGCTGTATAGGATTGAGTGCTTGCGTTAATAGCCGAACCTGTTTAGGTAGTTTTAAACGGGTCAGGTATCCTGATTTTGACGCAGGATGTGCCTTTATCCAAATATGGGCGTGAGGATGATTACGACACGCAGATGTTAACATCTTTTTAAACTGACGTTTATCCGCGCCCGCACCAGTGATAGAAGCATCACCAACCACTTGGTCAATCAATAAAACATGTGATTTCAAGGAATCTGCCGTTGTGTTAACGCCGTCTTGATTCATCAATTCATTCAAGGACGGACAATCGATCACTGCGTTATATTTACTGAGCTGCTCATTACAAATACATGCCATCAATTGCCGCGCACGCGCGTCATCTATTTCGTAACTATTAGGCGTAGTAGCATTTTTAGTACGCTCAATAATCAGCTGCTCAAGGCGTGAGTCATGCGTCGTATCAAAATAAATACCAAGGTCATCAACGACGACACTCAGGCCATGACGGCTGCTAATACCAGAATCTAATGAGCGCAAAAAGCCATCTTCGACACTTAATGTCTCAAGCTTTTGCCGCTTAGCCACTTTATTAGCTCGTTGATAACTTTTTTTACGACCCCAACCGATAAAGGCATCGGGTTGCTGAAAAGAGAGAGAGGAACTGGACAAATGAGTTATCTGATTTTTTATCATGTTTGGTAATGGCAATGCAGACAGTAAATGCGTTTTACCTGCATTGATACGTTGCGGTATACCTGACCACGGATACCAGCGCTGAATATCTGCTTGCAATACCTGAGACAAAAGTACATTGTTTTGACGCATACCTTTACCAATGACCGCCAAATGCTGTGGCAATTGGTATGGGGATGATGGCAAAAGCAGCGCATTATCAGAGTGAGAGGTCACTGCCACATTGACATCATCTGCCGCACTTTTTGCCATTTTTAACACCCTTATTCATTACTTTTGCATCTATCTATGCAAATGACTTGTTCTCTTGTTATACAACTTTTCAATAATGGTTATAAATCGAGAACCACTTTAGCAGCAATGGCCAACTGATAAACAATTTGCGATAAGCCACGAGCAATTTCTACGCGCTTGGTTTTGACTTTTGGTAATACCATAATCTCATCGCCTTGCTGGATACGGTAAGCGGTATTGACCACCTCACTGGCGCCATTTTGATGGATAATCAAGATTTCTTTAACATCAGCATTGTCAGAGAAACCGCCTGAATTGGCAACATAATCACCAACGGTATAATCTGGATTAAAGGTCAGCGCGCCTTGTGCTCGTACTTGACCATTAACGGTAATGACAGACGTTTGCGCAGGTATCTCAATGATATCACCTTGCTGTAAGATAATATCCTGCCACGAATTCGGGACGACAACAATTTGACCCGTCGTTTTAACATTACGCGCTTTGGCAACAAACTGCTTAACCAACACTGCATCGTCTTGACGCAGTGCTGCTTCTTCACGAGTGGTTGACTGCGTGGCAAGCGTCAGCTCTTCTAGACGATCGAGCGACTCATTAATCATGCGTTTTTGTTGCTCAGCAACAGACTCACGATAAATGGTCAGATGAGTCAGTTTAGCGAGTGGGCTTGGCTGTAGCTGTGGCACGATGTCCTTTAAGCGAGCACCATATGGTACAACCATGGCACCATTACCCGTATGCGCACCTTTTACTTGCACCGCAATTGTGCCCGCATAGCGATCGGAGGTAACTACCATCTGATCACCATTATAAACAGGCACGTTTTGAGCTTCTGCTAACGAGTAATATTCTGCCGTCTGCGCGCGTCCTGCACTGCGAGTGATACTAACGTTGGTCGCATTTGCTGCTGGATTGGCCACTTGCAATACATCACCAATGGTCAGATCGTTCACATCAAATTCAAAGGTATATTCGTTTTGGACTTGACCGCCTACTTCAAAGGTTTTTTTCTGCGGCGCGACCGTAATCACATCGCCGTCACGAAAAGAGAATGCTTGTAATTTACCCGCTAGTAAAAAATCATACAGGTTGACTTGCTGTAGCATTTGCCCATTACGTTTGATTTGAATATCAATATAACTACCACGTGTTGGGTCAACGCCGCCTGCTCTATCCAAATAAGACAATACAGAGTCTGCTGCTAAACCGCCGTAATAACCAGGTTGTTTAACGAAACCTGTTACAAATATTTTTACTGGCTGTGCTTGCTCTAATGAGGCATAAACGCCAACGTTCGAGCGATAAATACGACTGACAGCACTTTTTACCACATTTTGCAGACTGCCATTTTGCACACCTGAGACACGTACTGGACCGATATTTGGTAAGAAAATATTGCCTTGTGGGTCGACGGTCATGGTAGCCGCATATTGATAAGCGCCCCACATCCGTACTTGGACGTTATCACCCGGGTTGATCACGTAACTGTCATTAAAGGTAGAGCCAGAGGTGGTCGAAAATGCTCCACGGAAGAGCTGCTCACCAAACATCATGTCTTGCGTGTTGATGTCTTGATAGGGGCGCGTGGTATTGATGACTGACTGACTTGGCAAGCTTGAGGCATTAACCGCTTCTTGCGCGGTCGCCTGTCCTGATACACCGCCTGCAAATGCCTGTGTTGAGACATTGATGTTATTGCTGTTTTGGTCTTGACTCATGCTGTTATTGCTGGTGCCAAAGCTAGATCCTGAGATTTGATCAGCATAACTGCCTGCTGCTAGTGCTGATACACTGCTGGCGGCCATGGCCAAACTTAACACTTTTATCACGGTCACAAGAGGACGTGGTTTCATATTCATGAGTGGTATTCCTTTGCTGATCTATCGATCATTACTGATATCTGGTGTGTTAAAACTAGCTACGATGATCACGGACAACCGCCATCACTAGGCGCACAAATCCATAAAGCATCAAAAGTAATGCTAGCGACGTCCAAATAATATAAGCACGGCGTGGATAAGTTGCTTCTTCAGCCTGATATGGTGTTGAGATAACAATCAAATTCTTCATCTTTTTAAAAGCTTCTAAACGTGCCTTCTCAAGTGAAGATAACGACAATTTATAGAGCTCAGTAGCGAAATCAACATCTGCCTTGATAGTCTCAAACTGTACCGCTTGACGGTTTAACTTGGTGGTATTCGGTGATGTCAGTTTGGTTTGCTCTTGGTTGATTTGCTCTTCGACTGCTTTGATCTGGCTTCTTAATGACACTACTTGCGGAGCATCTGGATTTAGATAGCTGAGTAATTGACGCTCTTCGGTACGTAATGAGCTTAATTGCGCTTGCAAACTACCAATCAGCTGATTCACAATTTGAGCATTGGATTGTGGATCGTAAATCTCATTTTCGTTCTGATAGTTTAACAATTTCTCTTTGGCATCATTCAAGCGATCTTGTGATTCATCCAATTGCGTCTCTGCAAATACCAGCTGATCACGAGCCACCTCTTGTGAAATACGGTTGACGAACTGCTCAGACTCATTGAGGATCGTTTTATTCAGCTCAAAAGCATACTTTGGATCAAAGGCTTCTGTCGATACTGACAGCACATAGCTTTGCTCGTCCAGATTGATGTGCACGCGTTTTTTAAAGTACTCAAGTAACTCTTCTTGTGTGGCATCAGGCTCAATCTCATTAAGTGGATCTGAGCCATCGACATGATACGCTTCGCGGAACTTGAACTTATTATCAAGGCGCTTCACCATATCATTGGATAGAATATACTCGGTCAGATAAGTCGCATCTTCTTTACTGGTACTGTTCACACCCAACAAGGCCGACAGTCCACCGCCAGAAGGCACACTGGTATCACTGACTTGTTTGACCACCACATCAGCCGTCGAAATAAACCGCGGATGAGCAATGGTCATGACATAAAATATCACCAATACCCAAGGGAGGACACCAAGCCAATAAACAGCGAGAAGTCAATTATCTTATTTTTTCGCTTTGTGGACATGCTCTTCATATACCTCAATCGCTTCTGTTGTGTCTTCAAAGACGTGTGCTGTTTGATCCATTAGCACAATACCAATGTCACAATTACGCTTAATATCACCGATGTTATGCGATACGATTAAAAACCCTGCTTGTTCACGGCGCGCGGCCAATATCTCTTCACTACGCTTACGAAAAGCCGCGTCCCCAACCGCACCCGCTTCATCAAGCATATAATAATCAAAATCAAAGGCCAAACTTAGCCCAAAGGTTAATCGCGCTCTCATGCCTGATGAATAACTTTTTACCGGCATATCGAAATAGTTTCCGATATCTGCAAACTCTTCCACAAAACGAATTTTTTCGTCAATATAGGAACCGCTTGAATACAGACGGCAAACAAAGCGGACGTTTTGACGACCCGTCAAACTACCTTGGAAACCGCCGGCTACCCCTACTGGCCAAGAAATCGTCGAGTCGGTAATAATCTCTCCGTGATCAGGCTTATCTAGTCCGCAAATAATACGCAGCAAAGTTGATTTACCCGCCCCATTACGACCGAGTAAACCCACACTTTTTTTATCACCAATAGTCAGATTTAGATCTTTAAATAGATAATGCCGACCTTGCTTGGTCATAAAGGATTTAGAAACATTTCTAATTTCAATCATTCATTTACCTGTCGTTATTTAGAACGTATTAAGTCTCTTTCTACTGCTTTATACATCAATAAACCTAAGAAATTGACTGCGACCATCCATTTTAAAAAATACGTTATGTCAATATGATACGCAGGATAAGTAGGAGATAGTGCATTTCTCATTAGTTCAATATTATGGACAAATGGAATATATAATAAATAACTCAGATATGGTTCAGGAATAATATGAATAGAATACATAATTCCAGATACAAAATATAAAATAGTAAAAATCAAACCTATAATTTTGCTGATTTCACCACCATAATAACCGACAACCATCATAATCATCGCTAGACCAAAACCAAATAAGAATAAGGTTAACCAACAAAACAATACTACATTCAAATGTGCAAGGCTGATGGGAATACCAATGAATGCAAGTATGACTAACAACAGTACAAAGGTAAAAAAATAAATCACTAACTCTAAAAATGAGCGGGCAATAATGACGTCAATGTGACGTACTGATCGATACATTAAAAGCCCTTGATTGGCCTCAACTGCTCCTAACGATCGTGTTGCTATGGTACTCATCATACGAAAAGGCACTAGGCCTGCCACCAGAAATAACATGTAATCCATCCCTGGCAGCACACGGGTCATAATAGCGCCAAATACTATCAAATAAATAGCAACTTGGAACAGTATCTCTAGTGGTGCCCACAGATAGCCCAAGCGATAACCACCAAAGCGCGTTTGCAGCTCACGCATGAGCAATGCGTGAAAGGCAGCACCCATGACTTTTAGACCACTGCGATGCTTGATAGGACGATAAGGAGGTAGTTGTACAGACATGGCGTTACAGGACTTTACCGAAAACAGCCCCTATGATAAGTAAGAGGGACATAAGTTACAACAATTAATCTGTACCTAAACAGATAAAGCTATGATTTAGCAAGAAATCAGTAGGTAATTATAATTTTATGGTGCGCATTGAACCATTCACCATATTCTGAAATAATTTATTTCAGGCAAAAAAAAACCAATCAAATAATGATTGGTATTTTTAATATTACAGGTATTGCTAAAAATGGTGGCGATGAAGAGACTTGAACTCTTGACCTCACGATTATGAGTCATGCGCTCTAACCAGCTGAGCTACATCGCCATTTTAGGATGCACATCTTACCCAAGCTGTTGACTGTCGTCAACCCCTATAAGGGCATTTTTTGCAGAAAATATGAAATTTATTCAAATTAGCTGCATTTTTATCACGAACCATAAAAAAGGTTTGGCAAACCGATAAGCCGGGTTCTGTCGTGGACAATCATTCCTCTAGGCGTACAATCGCTCGTACGCTCAAGCAACCTACCCGCATCGAACGCGGGCCGCGCCATGCCGATGCCTATTTGGTCTTGCTACGCGTGGAGTTTACCATGCCGTGAACTGTTGCCAGACACGCGGTGCGCTCTTACCGCACCCTTTCACCCTTACCGATGACATGAACATCTTGCGATACTCATATAAGCCAAAGGCGGTCTACTCTCTGCTGCACTTGTCGTCAAGTTACCCTGCCCAGCCGTTAGCTGGCACGCTGCCCTATGTAGCCCGGACTTTCCTCCCCTGCTCAGTCTGTTGCCAGTGTGCAGCGGCGATTGCCTAGTCTACCAAGCGCGCTAGTATAGCAAACTTATGACAGAGTGCGAACGTCTTTTGGATTTATTTTTAGCATCAGCACAAATAGGTTAAATAAAGTTTATTGGTAAGTTTAAATGGCGATCTTTTAACAGGCTATCATTGGCAAATGTTGCATTTTTCAAATCGGGTAGCTGTAGCCAATGTATCTTTGGATAGTTGCTTTTGAGATAGCTTTGCAAAAACTCTATTGTACTAGTGGCTATCTCTTCATCTGTCTGAGCAGCATCGTCATGGATATGATTATAAATAACGCTATGTACAGATAACCCACGACTCTTTATTGCCTCTAAACTCAGTAACGTATGATTGATACTGCCCAAACGACCAGAAGTGACCAAAACAATCGGATAACCTTGAGCAGCAATATAATCTAAAATTAATAATTGCTCCGTTATTGGTACGAGCAATCCACCAGCACCTTCTAAGAGCACCACATCGTAGCTTTGTTGCAATTGCTGCGTCGCTTTAGTAATCAATTCAGGATTAAGAGTTTGCCCTGCAAGCTTGGCAGATAAATGCGGTGACGCAGGCTTCTCATAACGATATGGACAAGTGGTGAAATTGAGGTCGCAAGGTTGCAACGGAAGGTTCATCAGCTGACGATGGGTAAGGATATCATCAGCAATTCCCATCTCGCCACTATCTAGATTTATTGCGACACCAGTTTGCACCAGCTTTTGGGTAATAACATCAATACCTTGCTGCATAAACGCTTTGGCAAGCAGTCCCGTCGCATAAGTTTTGCCGATGTCGGTATCGATACCGGAGATAAAGAGAACGCTCATTATTGACCTTTTTGCGTTAAATAAATACTGACTACTTTTAACAATGCTTGGCATAGGGTAGCAAGTTCGTCATCTGTAATCACATAAGGCGGCATGATATACACCAATTTACCAAACGGTCTGACCCAAATACTGTTTTCAATCAGCAAGGTTTGAAAGGTCGGCATATCAACCGCTTCATTTAGCTCAATGACGACAACTGCGCCCAGACAGCGTACTTCCTTAACACCGTCTAGCTTTGCTGCTACAGCAAGTTGTTGTTCCATTATTGTTCGGATATTTGCTGTACGCGCTTCAATATCATAGGACAGTATTAAATCAATTGAGGCACAAGCGACGGCACAAGCCAGCGGATTGCCCATAAAGGTCGGACCGTGCATCAGTGCCGGATAATCACTTTGGCTAATGGTATCGGCAATTTCTCGAGTACACAATGTTGCGGCAAATGTCATATAACCGCCAGTTAATGCCTTGCCAATCGTCATGATATCAGGGCTGATACTCGCATGCTCACAAGCGAATAATTTGCCACTACGCCCAAAACCAGTCGCGATTTCATCGGCAATTAGTACTACTTTGTATTTATCACACAATTTGCGAAGCAGCTGCAAATACTGAGGACTATAAAAGCGCATCCCGCCTGCGCCTTGAATAATCGGCTCGATAATAAAACCGGCGAGCTGATGGCTATTTTTATCAAAGAAATCCGTTAATTCATCATATTCAGACTGGCTAATATCACGCTCAAAGCCCATTGGCGGAGCTGGCACAAAATGCTGCATCGGTAACTGTTTACCATACAAGCTGTGCATGCCATTGATAGGGTCGCAGACACTCATCGCATGCCACGTATCACCATAATAGCCAGAATGGGTCGAGGCAAATTGGCACTTTTGCGGACGCTTAGCAGCAATTTGATATTGCAATGCCATTTTTAATGCTACTTCTACCGCAATGCTGCCGCTATCGGCATAAAATATGGCATCCAGTCCAGCAGGCACAATTGACAGCAGTTTTTTGCCCAAATCTATTGCGGGTTGATGGGTCAAACCACCAAACATGACATGCGCCATTTTACCCAACTGCTCAATCATCGCTGCATTCAGCTTGGGATGATTATAGCCATGGACACTCGCCCACCACGATGACATCCCATCGATCAGACGCGTACCATCTTGCGTGACGATATAAATACCATCAGCGTGATCAATCACAATATTAGGATAAGTCGGCGGTAGACTAGCATACGGATGCCAGAGATGTTGTTGGTCAAAGTCGCTTGCTATCTGGTTTGAATTTATCGTCATTACATTGTCCCTAGAGCGCTTTGAACCCCAGTATTATCAATAGTGCGAGCCATTTATTGACCCGTAATGCGTTTGTATTTGGACAACAAATCGCTTTCGGTCTCGACATGCTTGGGATCATGAGGAATACAATCGACTGGGCAAATGACCACGCATTGCGGCTCGTCGAAGTGCCCGACACATTCGGTGCATAAATCAGGGTCAATCACATAAATATCATCGCCTTCTGAGATGGCTTCGTTTGGGCAGGCAGGCTCGCACACATCACAGTTGATGCATTCATCAGTAATTAATAACGCCATAGACTGCTCCTTATATTTTTCTTATAACACTTGTATCGTTGGCTTTGACGATTTCGATGCGTTTAAATATTCGACACATCTTAATTATCAGCAGGTATTTTGCTATTTAAGATTGAGTTTTTCAGCAAAAGCTTGTGACACACATGGTGGGACAAATTTAGTCACATCACCACCGAGTTTGGCGATTTCTCGAATCATCGTCGAGGAGATGAATGAGTAATTCTGCGATGGCGTCAAAAACACCGCTTCAAAGTTTTCATCAAGCTCACGGTTCATATTGGCCAGCTGAAATTCATATTCAAAATCTGACATCGCCCGCAGACCTCGTAAGACAGCAGTGGCATTTTTTTCACGCATAAAGTCAACGAGCAAACCTTCAAAACCCACGACCGATACTTGTGGTAAGTCAGCAAATACCGTCTCGACTAAGGCGACGCGCTCCTCAAAGTTAAATAAAGGCTTTTTATGATGTCCTGAGGCAACCGCAATAACAACCTCATCAAACAGTTTGGTGGCGCGTGTGACCAAGTCCACATGACCATTGGTAATAGGATCAAAGGTACCAGGATATAAAATTCTAGTGTGCAGCTTTGAGGAGTTAGCAGAAGTAGAGTGGCTCATAGCGTGGCTAATAGGGTCAGTAATAGTAGGCTATATGCTAGCAAATTTTGCTCAAACTTAATACTTATCGTCGATGCATTTGTAAATAGTTACCGCCTTAAACTCACTGAATGTACTCCGTCTTCTGTTTGCGCTCGATTGCTGTGTGAACAACTTAAATCACTCCGACTATACTGGCTACATTTGTCCTAATAGCCGACTTACATTTTTGTTAGAGGCTTTGCTACAATAGACGGTTCGACTCATCCATTTTATAAACCAAATAAAAGACAATACCATTTATTGAGTTAGGATGAGGAATCAGTAGGACTAGTCAGATAAGGACTTTGTATTTGTAGGCAGTCCTTATGGAGAAATTATGTCAAAAAAATCAAAAAAACCAGAGAATCAAATTTGTGCCAATAAAAAAGCTCGACACGAGTACTTTATTGAAGAAACGTTTGAGGCAGGATTGTCGTTACAAGGTTGGGAAGTAAAAGCCATTCGCGCAGGCAAAATGACCATTACCGAAGCTTATATTATCTTTCGTAATAATGAGGCATTCTTATTTGGCGCGCATATCCAGCCGCTACTATCCAGCTCGACGCATGTCAGTCCTGATAGTATCCGTACCCGTAAACTGCTGCTTAATCGCCGCGAAATCGAAAAGTTAATGGGTGCAGTCAACCAAAAAGGCTATGCCTGCGTACCATTATCCTGCTATTGGAAAAACTCGCTGGTGAAATGTCAAATTGGCTTGGCACTGGGCAAAAAACAGCACGACAAACGCAAAACGCTTAAAGACCGTGACTGGGAACGTGATAAGCAGCGTGGCTTTAAGAAGGATTTAGATTAAAGCCATCTTTCAACAGATTGGTGTTAATCTTAAAAAAATGGACGACTCAACTTTATGCTGAATCGTCCGTTTTTATTTGTTCAATCAAGGTTACTTATCAACCCTCAAATAACTGGCGCAATCTTTGTCGTTTTTGATTGTTTATGAGCACTGCGTAATTGACGTATACCGTGCATAATCAGACAGACAATACCAAGCCAAATCAAACCATAGCTATAAATCATCGCCGATTGAAATGGATTGCCCAAAACGGTGATTGCCAATATGAATAATAAAGCAGGCTCCAAATAGCTCATCATGCCATAGACGTTGACTGGTAGCATCTGACTGGCATCGACGTTGGTTTTCATCGCCAGCACGCTCATGACACCAAGTCCCGCCAGCATGAGAATAAAAAAGCCGGAACCGCTAACCAAGCTTAGACTACTCGGTGCAATAAAAAATAAATACGCCAAAGCAAACGGTGCAAATATCGTCAAATCAACCAATAACCCAGTAATCGCACCGATACCTTGCAAACGGCGCAAAATATAATAAACAGGATAAGTACCGCAGACCCATAGCGTTGCCCACGAAACGCTTTGCGTACGAATAATTTCACTGCCGACTCCTAATGCGGCAAAGCCAACCGCCAACCATTGCAGACGGCTTAACTTTTCACCAAATAGCACGCAACCAAACACAACCATCATAAGCGGAAATAAAAAGTAGCCCATTGCGGTTTGTACGCCCTGCCCATTGACGGGCGCCCACATAAATAACCAAAACTGACTTAAGAATATCGGTGTGGGCAATAGCAACCACGCCCACTGCTTAACTGTGCGTAGCGCTTTGAGTTTATCGATGTGAAAACCTAAGCGCCCACTGATCAGCAAATATCCCACCAATGCCGCCCACATTGCCAGCATCCGCCAGATAAAGACTTGCGTACCTGATAGCGGCGCTAAAAAGCTGCTGTAAGCATAAAGTACGCCAAATAAAAGGTTCGACAAGATTGCTAGTATGACGCCCAATATTAATGTGCGTTGCTTTGCGCTACCCGCCGTCCAAATCGCTGGCAATGGCAAGCGTGAGACAGTCGTTGCGAGCGTATTTGCGAAGACAGAAGAGAGCATTGAAGTAGACATAAAAGCACCGTAAGTTTAAATAGATATTAGAAAACCAGCTGTGAGCTTTTACTTGTTATGGTTAAGCTTTGGTTGCTAGGCTTTAATTGCTAAGTTTTGATTGTTAAACCTTGATTAATAGCGTCTATTTTACTGAGTTTCGGTGATATATTATTGCTATAAAAATTTATTTATGAACAAATTTATCCTTTATAACCTTTAAAAATAAAGATTTTCTTAAATTTTGACTTATAGTGATAATAATTATAAAAGATTCAGTGAATGAAACGCTTTCTAAAAGAGAGAACACCATGAGCCAAGTTTTAGATGATATCGATAAAGCGATTTTAAATTTATTACAAGACGATGCGTCCTTGCCATTAAAAACCGTGGCAGAACAAGTGCATGTGTCTATTGCGACGGCTCAACGCCGCATCCAAGCATTAATCAGCAATGGCGTCATTACCAAGCAAGTTGCTATCGTTGACCCAAATAAGGTGGGTTACGGACTGACCGCGGTGGTGATGATAGAGATGGCGCGCTCAAATACCTCGATGCAACGTCGGTTTGAGCGCTTGATGAATACACAGCCACAGGTGATGAGCTGTTATGAGGTATCAGGTGATGCGGATTTTATGTTGATGGTCAATGCCAAAAATATGAGCGACTACCATCGATTCACGACTGGTTTGCTCACCTATGAGAATAATGTGCGCAACTTTAAAAGCCAATTTGTGATGAACTTCACTAAAAGTGGTACAAAGATTTTGCTCGATTAATTTGGTTATGAAAACTGCTTGGCTGTTTAATTAAAAGTAGATAAGTCGCGGTCAAACAAGGTACGATATCAACGAAAGTTTGGCAGTAAATAATAGATGCCGCACCAGTAGTCCATCGCCTAGTAGACAAGGAAGCCTTACCATGACTAAAAACACCCGTACCATTAGAAAAGAAGAAAGTAATAATCCAGTACTAAAAGCATTAAGCTTTAAAACAGTGATGGCCAGTGCATCGCTTGCGGCATTGCTCGCCAGCTCTGGCTGTGCAACCAGTTCATTATTAGACAGTGACAATCGAGTCAACACCACAACGACTAAACACGTTTTGTCTGAAGATCAAATCGTGGCTTTTGGTCGCCCTGCACAAGCATTACCCAAAATGCCAAATGCGACGATGGTTATCGTTGGCGAAAAGAACAGCTATGTGCTGACCCAAGGTGGGACAGAGATGGTGAATTTACTGACCAATTTGACACCAAAAAATATCCAAGTCGATAATGAGATGAATTTTTATGTGCCTAATAATGATGGCTACTTTCAGGGAGAGATGAAGCTGTCTTATGCCAAACTAAAAGATGAATTTAAACGTTCTGACTATCAGTTCTTTTTGCAAAACAACGGCAAAGAATGTACCTCAACCAGTGACCAGCGTATCAATGCTCAGCGCTTTTGCTTTAGCGTTCCTGTCAAAGGCGCTATTTATCCGCAAGTGAGTAATCTCAGCTTAATCCAATCCAATTATCGCCCTTTAACTAAGCCTTATACGGTGAGCTTTTATACCCAAAGTCAGCAAAATCAAGTGTCTCGTAGTGGCGCAAATACGGCTCAGAAGCTGGTTTTATTGCCTTTTGCGCTTGCTTTTGACGTGGTTACTTTCCCATTTCAATTATTAGAGCAGTAAATCCTTACTATAAACGATGATTTGGAATAAAGATGCGCTTAGTTTCTACAAGCCTTTTTATTCATAGATTACTTAAACTATCAATAACTTATCGCTAATCGTTTATGACATCATGAAGACAATTCATGTTAAAATGAGCGCTTTTAAATGAGCCGTTAATATTTTTAATGAATAACGGCTTTTTTTAGTACCATTTTTCTAATTAACAGGTCCGCTCATGTCTGCCGATACCATCGCCCGCACCGCCTTTAAACAAGGCACCAAACCACTTTACGACTACGACAAACATTGGGCAAGCTGTTACGAGCCTGCGCCTTATTTGCCAATGAGCCGCAAAGAGATGGACGATTTGGGCTGGGATGCCTGTGATGTCATCATCATTTCAGGCGATGCTTATGTCGATCATCCAAGCTTTGGTATGGCGATTATCGGTCGTCTACTAGAGTCACAAGGCTTTCGTGTGGGTATCATTGCTCAGCCCGATTGGAAGAGCAAAGACGCCTTTATGGAATTGGGCAAACCTGTCTATGCTTACGGCGTGACCGCAGGCAACATGGACAGCATGATCAACCGCTATACCGCCGATCGCAAGATTCGTAGCGATGATGCGTACTCGCCGGGCAACGTGGCAAATAAACGCCCTGACCGCGCCGCTATCGTCTATAGCCAGCGCTGCCGCGAAGCTTATCCTGATGTGCCAATTATCTTAGGCGGTATCGAAGGCAGCCTACGCCGTATCGCTCATTATGATTACTGGTCGGATAAAGTCCGCCGTAGTATCTTGATGGATGCCCGTGCCGATGTTTTATTGTACGGTAATGCTGAGCGCGCCATCGTCGATGTGGTACATGGTCTGTCAAAAGGCTACAGCTTTGAGCAAATGAGCAAATTGCGCGGTACCTCATATCTATTGACGCCAACGCGCCGCCATTGGCAAGACGATATGACCGAAGTTGCTAGTAATGACGTCGATACCGTGGGCCGTGTTGACCCGATTATCAATCCGTATGTGATGACCGAAGACGTGGATCAATGCTCAATCGAGCAAGACAAACCCAGCGATTCACCGGTTGGGCAAGCGCTCTCAGGAATGGCTTCACAGTATCCGGGCTTTGTGTCTGAACCAGTTGCCAATAAAATTCTAAATGCTGAGCAAGTTGACGAAGAAACGCAAGTGGTGCAAATGCGTGGTTTTGACAAGCCAATGACGGCGCGTAAGCATAAAATAAAAATGCCGCCACGTAAAAAGACGGTCATTCGTCTGCCTGATTATGAGCACGTCAAATCTGACCCTGTGCTCTATGCTCATGCCAGCCGTATCTTACATCTTGAGACCAATCCGGGTAATGCCCGTGCCCTCGTGCAACGTCATAGTAGCGGCGCTGGTAACTCACACACCTCCATCGATGTCTGGCTCAATCCACCACCGATTCCGCTCTCGACCGAAGAGATGGATTACGTATTTGACTTGCCGTACGCACGTTTGCCGCATCCAAGCTATGGCGATGCACGCATCCCTGCTTATGACATGATTAAGTTTTCGGTCAATATCATGCGCGGCTGTTTTGGTGGTTGTACTTTCTGCTCAATCACTGAGCACGAAGGACGCATTATCCAAAACCGCTCGGAAGAATCTATCCTACGAGAAGTCGAAGCGATTCGTGATACCGCACCTAACTACACTGGCGTTATCTCTGACCTTGGCGGGCCAACGGCCAATATGTATCGTCTGAGCTGTAAAGACGAGACCATTGAAAAGAATTGCCGTAAGCCATCTTGTGTCTATCCTGACGTCTGTGAAAACCTAATTACCGATCACAGTAATTTGACCAAACTATATCGCAAAGCCCGTGATATCAAAGGCGTGAAAAAGATTCTTATCGCCTCTGGCTTGCGTTATGACTTAGCGGTGAAAGACCCAGAATACGTCAAAGAATTGGTCAGCCATCATGTCGGTGGTTATCTAAAAATTGCACCTGAGCATTCAGAAGAAAACGTCTTATCGAAAATGATGAAGCCGGGTATGGGCAGCTATGATAAATTCAAAGCCATGTTTGAGCAGTACAGCCAAGAAGCTGGCAAAGAGCAATATCTGATTCCTTACTTTATTGCCGCGCATCCGGGTACGAAAGATGAGGATATGATGAACCTTGCGCTGTGGCTAAAAAGCCATGGCTACCGCGCTGACCAAGTGCAAGCGTTTTATCCTAGCCCGATGGCGACAGCGACCACCATGTATCACACGCACAAAGATCCACTGCATAAGATCAGCCGTGATGAAGGTGACATGGATATCGTCAAATCTGGTAAGCAGCGCAAATTGCATAAAGCGTTCTTGCGCTATCATGATCCAAAAAACTGGGTATTATTGCGTAAAGCTCTGCAAGATATGGGTCGTGGCGATTTGATCGGTAAAAATCGTGGCTGCTTAATCCCGCCGTTCAACGCCAGTTTAGAAGGGCGCGATGCGGCACAAGACAGCTATCAATCAGCGCGTAAAAAGAACAGCCGCTTGGGTAATGATTCGGTGAAGCGTAATAATAATTCGTCAATCAATGGCGCATCCGCTAAAGGCGCTGCGGGTCAAAACACAGTCAGCAAAAACACCAAAAAGCGCGTAAGCAAAGGCAATTTCCAAACCCAGCATACTGGTCTACCGCCGCGTAAAACCAAGTAGTTAAAGCCCTGTATCTCAGTGCTTTAACTACAGATGCTTAAATGAGTGACGAACACTTATTTAAGCTCATCAAAAAGCGTCTATCGGTCAAAATATCGATAGACGCTTTTTCCTTTGAAGCGGTTTATTTTTAATAAATGCATAATCAAAGCTCAAATACCGACCAAAACGTACCAAATGATGCGTTACATTAGTCAGTGATTAAGTAACTTAATGAACACGTAACAAACAATTTCTAACATTCTTCAAGCGCTGTTTTCGTTACCATATGCGCTATATGCTTAACGCATTGTTAAAAATAAATACATTAAGATTTTTATATCTTTGGAGAATGCCATGAACACCCTAACCAAATTTGCTGTTGCGCTACCTACCCTTGCCTTATTAAGTGCTTGTGCGACCACGGCTCCTACTACGCCAAATGCATCAAACACGCCTGCATCAGAAAGCGTCACCGATGCCGCTTATGATCGTATGGCACCAGCACCTTATACCTGTACTGACGACAGCACCATCATGGCTAAACAATCTATTAATAAAAAACAAGTGATGCTCAATGCGACCTTGCCTAAAGTAAAATGGGCTGAGCAACCAATCATCTTAAATGGTGATGTGCAAGGTGATACCGCAAGTTACGTTAATGAGTCAAACCCAGAAGCTGTCTATGCATGGCACATGAAAGGCGACAAAGGTATTTTTGCCATCAAATGGGCAAACGGTAAAGAATATCAAGTAAACTGCCAAATCTAATTTGCTAGCTATAAACAGTCTGCCAGTTGTAAAAAACTAGCTACTTATAAAAAACAGTCATCATAGGATGGCTGTTTTTTTGTGTGTTGATTAAGCAATAATGGCGCTGAATACCTGTATAAAAACTGACATCAAAACCATAGATTTAGGTAAAGCGTTGATTAGAATGAACGGTTTGCTGCTTTTGTCTAGAGAAGCATCAAGAAACCTGTCAAAATAGCGCTGATAGGATATTGTTTATGATTAATAATACTAAGGATACGTCGATGGCTAAGCGCCTAATGAATATGATGATCATCGCTACTACTAGCCTGTGGGCACTGGCAGGCTGCGACAACAGTGCTGAAACTGCCGCTCAAGCTTCTGAGCCAGTGGTGGCGACCGCAGACTCATCAACGACAGCCACTAAGACTATCGACTGGTCTATCATGGCGAGCGGTGAAAAGCCCGCTGACCCTGCCAATTATCAATATCCGTTTGCGCTTGATAGCCAAAATGTCCGTGATTATGCAGAGTATTTCAAAGTGGATAATGCGACGGCTCAGCATAATCTAACGGTGAGCATGGCGAGTAATGAGGCACTATCGAAAGCCTTGGATCAGCTGAGTGAAAGCTATGTCTCTCATGAGCTAACTGATGGAAATGAGATGAAACTCATTATTCATACTACGCCTGATATCGCTGCCAGTAGCTATGATTACGTGCTGTCCGATGACTTTGCCAAAGGGTTGGTATTACCGATTGAGATTAAACCTGATGGTAAGAAAAGTGAAGCGAAGGCGCATGGGGAGATGGCGGAGTAGAAGTTGATAGCGTGTGTTTTTATTTATATGACACACGCTACTAAAAAATATTAGGTCTGGCGATATGGATTGTTTGAGAGTTCGATTTTTACATTAGTATTACAAAGTAGCTTAGCTAAGTACGGTTGATATTGAGTAGCGGCTGGTGCAATATATATTTTGTCAAGATTGTCTCTTACATCCGCTTCATATTCAACATATAAAAACTTGCCAAACTCCATTTTCACTTTTTCATCGTCAAGCGAAGTCATATAAACCATACGGCACTCTTGCTCTTCTTGAAATGCTGAATGTTTGATAAGGTATTTCAGAGGTAAAAGAATTTCGTTTAATAGAACTTCTATCTTACCTGACAAGCTTGCGTTTTTTTTCTCAATCTCAATCACTTCTTCAGTAATAGCTCTATAATCACTTTGAAGATCTATAAAGACACTTTTAAAATCTTCAGTTTTTTTATCAATAAAGCTTTTGTAGCTTTTCCACTCGTGTTCAGCTTTACTTATACTTTCACTTCCTATCTGCACAGATTCATCATTAAATTCCCGAAAAAACGTTAGTCGATTACGCTGAGCTAAATGAATATAGTCGGAAGTAGGATCAAGATAAACACACCTCATTACTGGCTGCTTTTCTATTTTTTCTTCACTTAAATCAATTTCAGTTGCTTTTTTAAGTAAGTTAGAGCCAGTAATACTCGATCTATCTTCAAAAAGCACATATGACAATCCTCCGATAAAATTGTATTTTTGAAAAAAATCTTTTTCGAAAACTAAGCTAATTCCAGAAGCCTCTTTATTACCTTGCTTGCCGTAGAGTCTGAATTGATTCAAGCTATCGTGATTAAAAGTGAAGCAACTAATAAAAGCATGTAAATTTTCATCAAATTGAGATTTATATGATAACTCCTTCTTGACTCCTTTCAGATAATTTAAAAGAAGTTTACCCTCACTAGGATCGTTTACATTATTTATAGTGTTCAGTCTAAATGAACTTGGAAGTTTTTTATTCTTATCATTAGCTAGTAATAAATTGGTTGTGTCAGTCCCTGTGTAATGAGCTAGTTTGCGCTCTACAGGTTTATCCTCAGTTAATCTGTGGCTAAAATCCACTTTAAGTATCTCAATAACCTTAGAAATATTAATAAGTAGTAGTAACAAATTATTTCCAATACTCTTGGTAGAATCCTGTCTAATTAACCTACAAATTTTAGCCAAACAAAGTCTCTCGTATTGATACGCGTCTACAATTTTCTTGAGTGCATTTTCAGCCTTATCAATATTTTGATACTGTGTGTCTTCCATAGATACCGTACAGATATTATATTGAGCAAGATTGAATATTTCTAAGGAATTTTCAGATTTTATTCTTCCCCATATATCTAAAGCTTCATTAGTATTCCCTTTTCTATTTAACCTAACACCTAAGTTGAATTGTGCACGTTCGTAGACCTCAGGGTCATCATTCTTTTCTATGCTACTCCATGCCTTATCAGCATCTTCTTCATTACCTTCTTTGATGAGAAGATTAGCCATGTTGGATTGTGCCTTAGCATAAGCTTCCTTATTAGCGTTTTGCTTAACATTATTCCAAGCTATTTTCGCCTCTTCAGCTCTACCTGCATCGGCTAATATAACGCCAATATTGTATTGTGCCCTAGCATATACGTCTGGAACATCGTCCTCTCCTATTCTCGACCATATCTTTAGAGCTTCGCTAGTATTACCTTGTTCATCATAAACAGTAGCAATATTATATTGTGCTTTTTTATAATGTTCTCTTTTGTCCTGAGGCTTAATTAATTTACTAACTCTAACAGCTTCGTCAAGCAATCCATTCTTATAGAATATTTCAGCCAATTTTCTCTGAGAAAGTGAGAATTGCTCATCACTTTCGCTCTCACGCGTCACTTTCATCAACTCTTCAATTTCTTTCTGAGTGGCTTCATCCAAGCCTTCCAAATCATCAATATTCATACTTTACCCACCAACCAACGCCAAAAACTCGCCCTCACTCACCACTTTCACGCCCAACTTCTCAGCTTTCGCCATTTTTGAGCCAGCTTTTTCGCCTGCCAATAATGCCGTGGTTTTCGCGGAGATACTGCCTGATACTTTGGCACCAAGCGCTTGCAGTTTAGCTTTGGCTTCATCACGCGCCATGCTATCTAGCGCACCTGTGATCACCCATGTTTGCCCATCGAGTGGCAATCCTTCTGACGCGACTTGCTCAACCTTATCCCAATGCACGCCAGCTTCTCGCAATGCCGTGATGACTTCGATATTATGCGGTGCGCGGAAGAATTTATAAGCAAGTTCAGCGGTGATCGCGCCCACGTCAGGCGTTTGCAGTAGCTTATCGATATCAGCAGCCATCAAGCTATCGAGGTCGCCAAATTGCTGCGCCAAATTCTGCGCCGTCGTCTCACCGACACCGCGAATACCCAGCGCATAGATAAAGCGCGCGAGTGTCGTATGCTTACTGGCTTCGATAGCACTGAGGATATTCTGTACTGATTTTTCGCCTAATTTCTCAAGCGTAATCAGCTCGTCTTGATGATTGTGCAATTGATAAATATCGGCGACAGTCTTGACCAAGCCGTGCTCAAAAAAGCTAATCAACCAACTTGCGCCTAAGCCATCGATATCCATTGCCCGACGCGAGACAAAGTGGATGAGCGCTTCGACCTGCTGCGCGGGACAAAATAGCCCACCAGTGCAACGCGCCAACGCTTCATCTTTGGGCAACACCACAGGCGAGTCACATACTGGGCAGGTCGATGGCAATGTAACGGGTTCAGAATTTTCTGGACGCTGATCTGTCCAAACACGGGTCACTTTAGGAATCACATCGCCTGCACGGTGAACGCTGACCATATCGCCTGCGCGCACATCCAAGCGCTGAATCTCGCCAAAGTTATGCAAGGTGACATTGCTGACCGTGACGCCGCCGACTTTCACAGGTTCTAATTTGCCAACAGGCGTAATCGCGCCAGTGCGTCCGACTTGCCATTCGATAGCATGCAAGCGTGTCATGACCGTTTCGGCAGGGAATTTATAAGCGGTTGCCCAGCGCGGCTCTCGCGATAAAAAACCAAGCTGCTGCTGCAACGCCAAGCTATTGACCTTGATGACCATGCCATCAATCTCAAACGGCAGCTCGCCACGTGTTTCCTTTACCGATTCATAATAAGCTTGAGCCTCGCGTGGATTTTGTACCACCTCAACTGCACTGACGGTAAAGCCAATGGTCTTTAGCCATGCAAGCGCTGCTGATTGGGTTTTGATATGTTCAGGTAACCCTTGATTGACTGAATAACAGTAAAATGCGAGCGGACGGCTAGCAGCAATGGCGGGATCTAGCTGACGTAAGCTTCCAGCAGCGGCATTGCGTGGATTGGCAAAAGTTTTGTCGCCCTTTTCTTTAGCAAGGCGATTCAAACGCTCAAAGCCCGCTTTCGGCATCAAAACTTCACCGCGCACTTCTAATAATGGAATATCGCTTGCAGCCGCGAGCCAAAGTGGCAAATTGCGAATGGTTTTGGCATTTTGGGTAATGTCTTCGCCCGTTTGCCCATCACCGCGTGTCACCGCTTGGACAAACTTGCCATAAGCATATTTGAGTGACACCGCCAAGCCATCTAGCTTTAGCTCCATCTCGTATTCAGGGTTTTGCTGTGCATCGTTGAGGCGATCATTCACGCGGCGCATAAAGCCATGTAATTCATCATAATCAAAGACATTGCCAAGCGAGAGCATGGGAATATCATGAGTGACTTGGGTAAAAGCCGATAGCGCCATGTCGCCAACTTGGTTAATTGGGCTGTCTGGCTGTACCAAATCCGGATATTGTTCTTCAAGCGCCAATAAAGAGCGACGCAACTGATCGTATTCGCTGTCTTCTAAAATGGGATTATCAAGCACATAGTAGGCATAATTGTGCTGCTTAAGCGCATCGATAAACGTGCGCATCTGGGTGACGATAGCATCATTCTTTTTTATAGGATTGGCAGTATTAATGTCTTTATTAATGTCTTTATTAATGTTTTTAGAGGTAAGCGGTGAGATAGGGTCAGTCATAGTCGGCGTCTTTTTCTTTGCAATTCAAGATGCCGATATGATAACAATTTTGTAGGATGCTCGGATATAGTCGTTCCTATATAAATTAGATACTGTGTCAGGCTCGCTCAGTCTACTATATGTAGTACTTTCACTCACCTTCCTTGTATAGTCTAATCCAAATAAAACCGATACAATCCTATTAACAATTGCATTTAATGAAATAAACGATGACTTATTCAATAGACTATCGCAAGCAGGTACTTTCTAGCATCGCTAATGGTATGACCATACGTGAAGCTTCCCTGTTTTATGGACTTAGCACCAGCACCATTCACAGCTGGCAGCAGAATTTAGCCCCTAAAACAACCAGAAATAAAGCACCGACTAAAATACCTGATGACGCATTGATTGAAGACGTAAGAAGATTCCCTGATGATTATAACTACGAAAGAGCTCGTCGATTAAATTGTAGTAAAACGGGCATCTTCAATGCTCTAAAGCGTCTTGGCATCAGTCAAAAAAAAGACACTGGAGCATCCAAAAGCATGTCTGATAAAGAGAGCTCAGTATCAGAGTAGGCTTAGTAGCTTTATGCAGCAAGGTTATCCCATAGTATATATGGATGAAAGTGGCTTTGAGGCTGAAACTATCAGACCTTATGGCTATGCACCGATTGGAACCCCTTGTATTGATAGCTACAACTGGCAAGCAAAAAAACGTACCAACGTCATCGGTGCTCTCTATGAGAAAGTACTGTTTGCGCTTGATTACTTTGAACAGAATATCAACAGCCATATATTTTATGACTGGTGCAAGTTCACGCTTATTCCAAGTCTCAAGACTAAATGCGTGATTGTCATGGATAATGCTCGGTTTCATAAAAATAAGCGTATTCAGAGATTACTGAACAGGCATGGCCATCGCATTCTATGGCTGCCACCCTACAGTCCTGATCTCAACCCCATTGAAAAGAAGTGGGCACAAGCAAAGTTTTTACGCCAAGGTTGGATGGAGAATAATCTGCCTAAACTATTTCATGATATAGGTTGTATCGATTTTATAACGACTTAACTATATCTAAATTATCTTGAACCGACTCTAGCATTTTGCAGAAAACTAATTCTGTTGAAAACCAAGTTTATAGAAAATCAGGCTAATAAAAAACGCGTCAACCAAAAACTAAAAAAGGCAAATAACGTCAAGCGCTATTTGCCTTTTAGAATACTGCTAATATGAATCAGCTTTTATTAATCAAGCTGTATTAATACATTAAAACTAACCTTCATAATCGCGAACTTGATTACGCAGCTGTTGCTTATATTCAGGGGTGATTGGTTCGTTCTCTTCATCGAGCATAATGGCATCCAAATCGCTTGCCATCATATAAGCAATACTCATCATACTATCAAAGCTACGCAGCGCTTGCGGATGCGGCAACGACAAAAACACCACCACGCCGTTATACGTATTGGTCGCCACGCTATGCGGGTCAAAAGGTGCGATGCCACTATCAGTAATGCCCATCATGCTAAACCAGAGCATACCAGTGCCGTCTTTTTGCTCATAACGATGGAACATATTCATCGCGCCATAGCGCAGACCATACTTATCAATTAATGCCAATAAATCACGACCACGGATAATTGCGGCTGGACGGTCGCGATATTGATGCGGCAAGATAGTGATATTAATGTTGTCTTTGGCATTGATGAGTGGACCGTTTTGCGCTTCATCCACTGGCTCTGAGAGATGCTGATCGAGTATCGGACTGTTATTATCGAAGCTTGGCTCGTCTGCGGTATCAATAGAGGGCATCAAGCTGTCAGTTGCCGACATCAAGCTTGAAAACGCATCCTGCTCTTGCTCGATATGCCTTTGCTCAGCGGCTTCTGCAAACTCGCTGTTGTCAGCACGCTGCTGCTCTGCTTGCCAGCGCACATAGTCAGCATCATCTATTGTGCCAGTATCGGTTTCAGTATCGCTATCATTAACATCCGCATGCCCAGCTGTCAGCTGCGTATCAACATGGGTATGAGGTTGGGTCAAAAGCTCGTCTTCGACCACCGCATTTAGATAACTGCGATCAGGGGCGATACTTGTTTCGCCAGCGACTGTATCATCCAAGTCTGGCTGATCGACGATATTGCGTTCATGGCGCGGTATGATAGGAATACCGTTTTTATCATAATTGACCGCTACCGCTTCAGCATTGCTGCGGCGCTTAAAGCTACGAATGACCATAAATAGCCCTGCAAGCATGATAAATGCGGCAATGGCAATCAATATAAACTGAATAGCGGTCATAAGAGATACATCCTAATATATGACAAAAGGGAATACATAAGAGGGAATAAATGGCAATAGTCTAGCATGGCTAATGAATATCGTCACCATATAGTCATCGTTTACCGTGAGGCTGACACACTTGCGTGACGTTGTAATATTGTAATATTGGCACATCATTTCTAACTATACCACTGACAACTGCTGCCAGTTATCAATTATTTTTGCTATTCAGCGCTGCTCTTAATCAGAAAGGTAACGCGCTGCCTCATCGAGTGACACACTGACCAAGGTAGAAATCCCTGCGCTTGGCATGGTCACGCCCTTTAATTCATCGGCAATCTGCATCGTTAATTTATTATGGCTGATAAAGATAAACTGCAAATCGTCTGCTAATTCATGAATAAGACTGGTAAAGCGAGCGACGTTGGCATCATCAAGTGGTGCATCGACTTCATCCAGTACACAAAATGGCGCGGGATGCTGCTTAAATATTGCAAAAATCAAACTCAGTGCAGTAAGCGTCTTTTCACCGCCTGAAAGCACAGCTAGACGGCTATTACGTTTGCCTTTTGGCTGTGCCATTAAAGTGAGCCCTGCCCGCCACTGTTCTGATTTTTGGCGCATTAACGGGCATATCATCCGTATTGAGCGTTAAACTGGCCTGCCCGCCACCAAACACTTTGGCAAATAAATTGGCAAGCTCAATATTGACGGCATCGAGCGTCTGCATAAATAGCGTTTTGGTGGTCTCATCAATCGAAGCAATCGCCTCCGTTAACGTCTGCATACTGGCAGCAATATCTGCGGTCTGCTGCGCGAGTGGTTGTAGGCGCTCATTAACCTCTGCCAACTCTGCCACGGCTGCCAAGTTGACTGCGCCAATTTTGCTTAGCTGCTGCTCAAGCTGCACGCGCTCAGACTCAAGCTCAGTGATTTTATCTGGGCGCACACGGCGATCATGAGCGATAAAATCTGCTAATAAGTTTGAGACGCTCATCACTTGTTGCTGATGCTGTGGACGCTGCGCTATGTCTGATTGTGCTTTATATTTATGACTCACCTTATAATAAGCATCTAGCGCTTCTTGCGTATGGCTACTGGCATCCTCTAATTTTGCAGCGCTTAATGCCAACTCGGTCGAGTGATTGGCAAGCGCATTTTGCTGGGTTTGCAGTGTATTTTGCAAGCTATCTAGCTCAACCTGCTGCTGATTGTATTCTTGCTTGAGCACCGTTAATGCAGTTTCTCGCCCTGTTAATACTGCCTGCTGCTCATCGCGCGCGGTCTGTGCTGTTTGCAATGCAGCTTGCAGTGCTGGCAATGTACTTTGCTGCTGCTCATGACGCGTCTTTAGATTTTGCTCGCTTTGTAATGACTTTTCAAATTGCGCACTTGCCCGAGCAAGACTGCTAGTGCTGTGCTCTAGACGCATCTCGCTCTGCTGAATACGCAGCTGCATTGCTTGCCAAGCGTCATCATCTGCTTGACGGTTACGACTTAGCTCACTGCGCTCCGCTTGTAATTGCTGAGTTGCCGCACGAGCATCGGCGATTTGTGGCGTTAGCGCTGCTATTTTGCTTTGGATATCCTGCTGTTCTTGATTCAGCGTTTGTTGTTCTTGCTCTAATTCTTGTTGCTCTTGCTCAAGGGTAACTTTGTCAGCATTGAGGCGTTGGCTGTCCGCTTGCAAACGTTCAGCGTTGGCGCGCTGAGTAGTGAGCTGTTGCTGGTATTGATGCTTATCACGGGTTAATTGCTCAGCTTGTGCTCGAGTTTCCTCTAAGCTAACTGTTAATGCATCATAGTTACGCTGGTCTTTTGTAATCGCTTTTTTCTGCGCTTCTATTTTGTTCTCAAACTCATCGAGCAAGTCTTCTAACGCTTGCAAACGGCTGCGCTGCTGCAAACGCTGGGTTAAAAATTGACTGTTGCTGTTATTGCTACCATTTTGTCCATCTTGCGCACCAGCAAATTTACTTAGATTCATCGTACCCTGACGACTGATAAGCCAGCCGTCAGTCGTTAGTAAAATAGCTGACGATGGCAATACTTTTAAAATCTCAGCAAGCGCTTCTAACGTTTGCCTATTATCTGTCTCAGGCTGTGCAATATATAAATAGCACTGCCGCCAAAGCGCTAAGTTCGGTGCGCTAATCAGCTGTGATAAAGGCAGTATTTTATCAATCAAACTCTCAGGCAATTCGCTAACCAGTGGCTTTGTATTTACCTCATTTTTCTTAGCGGATAGCCACAAGCTATGACCCGTTTCTATTTTAATTAATGACTTTTCCACTGTATTGGTTTGCGCATTTTGATAAACAAATAAATCTTTTAACTCATGCTCAAGCGCCTGCCATAAGCTATGCGTTTGCTCGGAGTCAGCGCTCACGTTATTAACATTTGGTTGATAAGTTTGGTTAGAAACCAGCACATGGCTGTCTAACCATAATGCCAACACACTATCAAGTAGCTCTGCATGCTGCTGCCCTTTTGCGCTTAACTCAATCTGGTCACGCAAGGTGGTAATAGCTAAGTCTTTATAATCCTTGGCTATATCATTTTCTAAATCACTTTTAACATCAGCAGTTTTTGCATAAACAAGCGGTTGCGATTTTGGTGTCGGCTTAGGATGCACTATTTGATGCAGGGTATCGTACTCACCTGCCAATACGGCGTGGCGCTTCTCATTTTCGCTCAACTCGCGCTGCTGCGTATGCAATTGCTGTTGTAAATCCTGCGCTTGCGGTTGTAGCTCAGACAGTCGCTCATCGACGCTGTCTTGTTGGCGTTCAATCCGCTGCAATTGTTTGTTTAGCTCAGCAACTTGCGCCGCTAATGTCTGCTGCAAATTATTCGTATCAGAATTATCTTGCAAACCAGCACTTGCAACTGGTGATAGTGACTCTTGTAATTGCTGCCATAAATCCTGCCAGTTTTGTTGGCGACGTTGCCATTTTTCATGGTTTTGCTGATAACGTTTTTGTGCTTGGCTATTAATGGCTTGCTGTTGTTCTAGCGAGCGAGCTTCATCTTGCAGCCTTGATAGCTGATTTTGCGCGTCATGGTAGGCGCGCTGTAATGGTTGCTCGTTGCGTTTATGCGCTTCACGTTTATTCGTTAATTCAATAAGCTTCGGACGCAATGCTTCTAGCACAGTCTGCTGCTCGGTTTGCTCAGCCTTTAGGCGATTTATCTCATCGACTGCTTGCTTACGCTGCTGATCCAAGCTAGCTAGTTGCTGCGCGGTAGCGGTCAGCTGTGACTTGACATCACTAAGCTGGTGTTCAGCTTGTTGATAGCTTAGCTGCTGTTGATAATGGTTGCTTTGCGCATCGTCTTTGAGCCACTGTTCTTGATTGATATGAGCAGCAAGCTTATCTTGTTTGGCTTTTAGGGTGTCATAGTTGGCTTGTAAAGTTGATACTTCAGTGGCGATGCGCTCATGCGCTATTTTTTGCTGCTGCTGAGTATGCTTGGCTTGATAGAGCTGCTGAATGGCGAGCTGCTGTTTGATATCAGCAAGCGTTAGCGCTAATTCCTCATAACGCTCAGCACTAGCGGCTTGTTTAGACAGACGTTTTTGTTGGCTGACCAGCTCGCTTTGCATATCATACAGGCGTGCTAAATTATCTTTCGTTTTCTCGAGCTTCTTTTGGGTTTCTTCACGGCGTGCTTGATAGCGCGACACCCCTGCCGCCTCTTCGATAAATTCACGCAGCTGCATGGGGCTAGACTCAACGATACGCCCAATCATGCCTTGCTCAATCACCGCATAGCTACGTGCGCCAAGTCCCGTACCTAAGAACACATCGACCACATCACGGCGACGACAGCGCGTACCATTGATAAAGTAATCCGAGCGACCTTCCTTATTTACCTGACGACGAACGGATAGCTCTTGATAGAGATTAAACTCATGGCGAATACCGTTTTGCTCGTCTTGCGTATGCTCAAAGGTTAGCTCGACACTGGCAACACTTTTGGCAGACTTATCTTGCGTACCAGCAAAGATAACATCACTCATCGCGCCGCCACGCAGCTGCTTGGCAGAGGTTTCACCCAACACCCAACGTATGGCATCAATGACGTTAGATTTGCCACAGCCGTTCGGCCCGACAATGGCGGTGATACCATGACGAAAGGTAAAAGTCGTTGGATTGGCAAAGGATTTAAAGCCTGCCAGCTTGAGAGATTTTAGGCGCATGAAGGATCAGTAAATATGGCGAAAACAGGCGGCTATTCTACCTGAAATTGTGACGGCTTTTTAGGGTTTGTCAGGAATGCTATAATAGGGCTGAAAATAATAATCATTCGTCTAACTATCAAAAAATAAGAGTATAAAAATGCCTAACTATAATCCGCAAGAACTACAGCAAAAATATGAGCAATGGTGCGAGCTGCATCGTCAACAGCTTGAGGCGCAACAGCAGTTTTTGCAAGCTGAAGCCTTACAAAATGAGTTGAAAGATTACTATCTTAACCCGCAATGGATGGCAGATCGTGAAGCGGATCTGCCAATTGAACATTCAGGTGATGAATACTCTATCTTTAGTGAAGATGCGCTGTGGAGTATGCTCAGCGACCATGATGAGGTAGCAAGAAAGTGGATGCGTTTGGGGCTGGATGCGATTGATAAAAAATAATCATTTCAAGCTTTCATCTGCTTTGATTAAAAATACAATGGTAGAGGCTGTCATGTGTAGCACATACTGAATAAGGTGTTCAGGAACTTCTATGTCATCGTTACCTTTACCATGACCACTCAATTTGTTTCGAGGTGTGGGTATGCTAGAAGTCAACATATTACTTAATGAATTAAAATGATCAGTCCAAAACTTTGGTATCAATTCATTAGCTATGCAACAATCAATAAGCTTCTTTGAAGTGTCCTTTTTACCATATTCCCAGTCACGTTTATCTAATATGATTTTCATGGTGCTTTCAAAGGCTTTTAGACAATCTGTTAGTGCTGAATCGTAACGACCATGACGATAATGTTCGTGAGCCTTTAAGAATTCTTCTTGTGCACCTTTATATATTGGATTACTTAGTAGTTGTAAAGCTGGCTTAACTGCTTCAGTGTGGATAAACTCAGAATCCACTCTGATGATTTGATCGCTTTCGTATTGGTAACCTACGGCATGTTCACGGAATCTTTGATTTAGTTCAGATATAACGTTTTTAACATTTATGTTGGTTCGACAATTTTCAGTAAAAAGCTTTGTGATTTCTACCATTAACTCGATAACACTTAACGCTTTTTCAACATCTTGCTCTGTTAAAAAATATTGAGAGATACTTCTAAAGTAGATGATATGCATTTCATTATCTCTATCATCTCTATTGAGTTTAAAGGTACCCAACTCCTTACATAGGATATTATGGCACTTTTGCAAATACTTACGATTTAAACTACTAGAATATCCAGTATTGCGTGGATAATCTTCGCCTTTCCAAATATGTATTATCTGAATTTTCAGTGTTTCTGGTAACTCTTCGTATTGATAGATATCAGGATACTTACCACGTAACTGCTTTTGTCGTTTAAAATATAAATCGTGTATCGCCATTTCTTATTCCTTAAAGCTAGACACTTTACAATTAAAACCTAAATCACCCCAATCCCACTTAACAATAGCTGCCCGCCTGCAAACAATAACAACACCCCAAAGGCACGTTTAAGCGTTAGCGCAGGCAACTGGTGCGCAAGCTTCGCACCGACTTTTGCCATCGCAAAGCTAGCGACAGAAATACATAAAAATCCCGTGATATGCACAAAGCCTATCGTGCCCTCAGGCAGATTGACCACATCTTGCCCGAACCATGCAAACCCTGCCGCACCAGCCAATGCAATCGGCAATCCACAAGCGGCAGACGTGCCGACCGACTGCTTCATCGGTAACCCCGCCCAATTCAAAAACGGCACGGTCAAGCTGCCACCCCCAATACCAAAAATAGACGACGCCATGCCAATCCCTGTACCCGCGCCGAACTGTACACCAGCTGACGGTAGCGGTTTACCCAGCTGCTCTTTATTGGATAAAAACAGCATTTTTAAAGCAACCAATAACGCGCCGACACCGATGATGGCTTGCAATACTTTACCGTCAATCATATCGGCAATACCTGCTCCCACCAAACTACCGATGACCAAGCCGAGTGCCATTTTGCGCCACACTTCCCAACGTACGCCGCCACGCTTATTGTGCGCAGTCATTGAGCTGATCGAGGTCACAACGATGGTCGCCAGTGACGTACCAATCGCCAAATGGGTCACCACTTCTGGCGAAAAATCATAAGCAGTAAAAATCCAGACCAATGCTGGTACGATAATCATGCCGCCGCCAACGCCAAATAAACCGGCACTGACACCCGCAAACGCGCCTGCAATCACAAACCACACATATAACATCATCGAATCAGCCTTTTATCACACTTATTTTTATAAAAATTCTTTAGTTTTATAATCACTTGCCTATCGCATTTGCTAAATCATAATCCGACCTTTATGCTGTTTATTTGATACTGTCTAATCGTGACAATCTCATGACAATCGCCCAGTATAACAAAGATTATCCACGCTATATTAACCACATCGACGAAACTTATGCCGCCATTTTCCAATTTTTCTGACGACTCATTAGAGCTTCATCATTTACCACAGCTGAACCATCGCCACCTTGTCAGCAGTGCCTCTACCAATAGCGAGCTAATAGCAGATGTACAACATGGCACGTTAAATGCTGCGCAGATGCATCTACTGACCGCTGAAACCCAAAGCGCAGGTCGTGGGCAACACGGGCGCTCGTGGCAATCACCGCGCGGCAATGTCTATCTGTCGTTATATCATCCTGTTCATCTGCCGATTAGCGGTTTATTGTCGCTGATTATCGGCGTTGAACTGGCAAAAATGCCCGTTATTCAAATATTAAATGAGCAATTACGCGCGCAAGGATTGACGCCAATTGGGGTAAAATGGGCAAATGATTTGGGCTTTTATCAACTGCCATCTGACTCAGTGTCAAATGAGCCTAAACTGGCAGCACAGACCCTACCTTTTCATAAACTTGCGGGTATTTTAATAGAACCTGTTACCCAAACGGGCAAATTGGTCGGCGTGGTGATGGGCGTAGGACTTAATGTACAGGCAACGCCCAAACTCACTGCAAAGACCTGCGAAGGCATGAGTTATCAGGCGATTAGCCTACAGGATATTTATGAGAGGCTAAAACTAGAGACAGATATTGTGAGCCTACCAAGCCTAAAAATGCTTTACCAACAAATGAGTAAAGCCCTGCTAGCCGCGATGACACGCTTTGAGCACCTAGGATTAGAGAAGCCCACTGGTCAAAGCTATAATTTGGACAGCTTTTTAAAACAGTTTGAATCGATGGATGCACTGGCAGGATTACGCTTGCACGTTACTCAAGAGCATAACGGTAAAACAGATAGCATCACAGGTTATGCTTGTGGTCTTGATACACATGGATGTTTGCAATTGCGTCAAGATAGCGGTAAGATTTCTGCGCTTTTTACCGGACGCATCGACGTTATTGATAAAGCTTAAATCAAAGACCCAATGGGCACGATATAAAGGGATTTTTATGCTCTGGTTAGATCTTGGCAACACCCGCCTAAAATACTGGCTCACCGATGATATCGGACAAATAGTCGCGCATGATGCCAAGCAACATTTGCAAGCGCCTGCCGAACTACTGATGGGTTTGACCGATCGCTTCGAGCGTTATGCGCCTGATTTTATTGGTATCTCATCGGTGCTGGGCGACGATTTGAATATTAAAGTGTCAGAGACGTTAGGTCGTCTGAATATTCCGTTTGATTTTGTCCATGTCGATGCCGCGCATGCTTTGATGAAGAGTGCTTATAATGACCAACAACTTGGCTGTGATCGTTGGCTACAGATGCTCGGCGCCGTAGATAAGAAAAAACGTCAATGCGTGATTGGCTGTGGCACAGCAGTGACCATTGACTTGATTGATCATGCTGAGCATTTGGGCGGTTATATTTTCCCCAGTATTTATCTGCAACGTGAATCACTATTTTCAGGCACTAAGCAAATTACCATATCCAATGGCACCTTTGATAGTGTTGGTCAAGGCATGACCACACAAGATGCGGTACATCGCGGTATCTTGCTCTCTATCGTCGGTGCCATCAATGAGATTAGCCATCGCCATCCCAACTTTGAAGTTATCATGACGGGTGGTGATGCATCTATTATCTCGCAGCACGTCAACCGTCCAGTACGCTTGCGTGATGATTTATTGTTGAATGGTCTGGCACGATATTTTGATCATACCAAACAGTCGTAATACTCAATAGATACTTTTACATTGAAAACAAAAAAAGCAGTACGTGTAAGGCGTACTGCTTTTTTATTATTGTTTAAGCTTTATTAATACTCAAAGACTATTGGGATGGTGACATTACCTACTACTGTCTTACTATCTTTTCTAAATGGTTTAAAAAGAGAACGACGTAGTTCTTTTTCAAATCCACTATCAATTCTATCAGAGCCGCTACTCTTTAATACGGTAATATTGGCGACTTTGCCTTCTTGATTTACCCTTAATAAGAATTCCATTTGAACACGCTTCTTTTTGCAAGGTTCTTCCGGATCGCAATAACCCCCTAAAGCACGAATGTGGCGATTGTTAAAACTTGGCTGACGTAACCACTTCGCATCAGAAGTCGCAAACTGGATGACAGGTTGCGCTGGTGATAAGTCTGCTATTTCAGCATTTGCAATGTGTGCCGAAAATATACTCAGTACTAGCATCGCCTTTGTCAGCGCAGAAATGATAGTTAATCGAAGGCGTATTTTTAAGTGTCTTTTAAGCGCGGTAGTAGTAGTCGGCATCATAAGCATTATCTGATAAATATGGTGGATAAAAAAGGCTAAGGGTCAGCTTTATTAATCGATTATTGTTAATCAAAAAATAAAACCGCATCTTAGCACAATTGTTTATTTTTTTCTAGCCGTTACCTCGCACAGCCCAAAGCCATGTTGATCAATCTAGCCTGTGTTAACGTTATTTAGTCTCATTAAACAGCTCACGACCGATAAGCATACGACGAATCTCACTAGTGCCCGCGCCAATCTCATATAGCTTGGCATCACGCCAGTAGCGACCAAGTGGATACTCATTGGTGTAGCCATTACCACCAAAGATTTGAATGCCTTCGCCTGCCATCCAAGTGGCTTTTTCGGCACACCATAAAATCACACTAGCACAATCTTTACGTACTTCGCGACTATGACCAGCACCGCGCGCGTCCAACATATCGAGATTTTTTCCGACGGTATATAAGAAGCTACGACCTGCTTGCAGTATCGTATACATGTCTGCGACTTTACCTTGGATGAGCTGAAACTCACCAATCGCTTGACCAAACTGTTTACGGTCGTGGATATAAGGCACGACATTGTCCATCACCGCTTGCATGATGCCGATAGGACCTGCAGCTAATACTGCACGCTCGTAATCTAGCCCGCTCATCAATACCTTAACGCCTTCATTGAGACCACCTAAGATATTTTCGCTCGGTACGGTCACATTGTTAAAGGTCATCTCGCCCGTATGGCTACCACGCATACCAAGCTTATCGAGCTTTTGCGCTGTGCCGAAACCTTCCATGCCTTTTTCAACGATAAAGGCAGTCATGCCTTTCGCGCCTAGCTCTGGATTAGTCTTAGCATAAACCACCATCACGTCAGCATCGGGACCATTGGTAATCCACATTTTGCTACCGTTTAACACGTAGCTGCCGTCTTTTTCTTCCGCTTTTAGCTTCATACTAACGACGTCTGAGCCAGCGCCTGTCTCACTCATAGCCAATGCACCGATGAACTCACCGCTGACCAGTTTTGGTAAATATTTTTGTTTTTGTGCCTCAGAGCCATTACGTTTGATTTGGTTGATACATAGGTTCGAATGCGCACCATAGCTTAGCGCGACCGATGCCGAAGCACGGCTGATTTCTTCCATCGCGACCATGTGTGCGACGTAGCCCATGTTAGAGCCGCCGTATTCTTCAGGAACGGTAATGCCATGCAGACCGATATCACCCATCTTTTGCCATAGATCCATTGGGAATTCATCGCTGCTATCAATCTCGGCAGCACGTGGGGCGATTTCATTGGTTGCAAACTGCTGTACCATATCGCGTAATGCATCAATATCTTCGCCAAGCTGAAAATTCAATCCAGGTAAACTCATAACTATTCCTTGTGTTTTGATTTTTTTAAATTTCGGATTTTAATCTGTTTTTGAAAGCCGCTATATTTCTAATGCCATTTTTGAGGTCATAGTCAATTCACTATACTAATTAAGACTGACGTTTATTAATGGCGTTTATTGATTAAGGCACGTGCCACGTTTGAACCATTCGGACGCTTTAAGAACGCACTGATACGTTCGCCTGCCACGACCAATTTATCCAAATCGATACCTGTGCTGATACCCATACCGTGTAGCATATACACCACATCTTCGGTTGCCACGTTACCTGTTGCGCCTTTGGCATAAGGACAGCCGCCCAGTCCAGCCACCGAGGTATCAAATTCGCTGACACCTATTTGTAATGCGGCTAGCGTATTGCTCAATGCTTGACCATAAGTATCGTGAAAATGACCCGATAGCATAGAGATATCAGCATATTCTAAAGCGGCTTGTAAGGCGCGCTGTACCTTGAGCGGTGTACCAACACCAATGGTATCGGCAATGCCAATCTGCTCAGCACCAATCTCAACCAATCGTTTGGTGACGTACGCTACTTGGCTTGGGTCAATGTCGCCTTCATAAGGACAGCCAACCGTACAAGAGATAACGCCTCGTACTTTGATGCCTTGCGCTTTTGCAGCCGCAGCTACTGGCGCAAAACGCTCGATACTCTCATCAATACTACAATTGATATTTTTTTGACTAAAGGTTTCACTTGCTGAACCAAAAATAACGATTTCATCAGGACGATGAATGATGGCGTTTTCAAAGCCGCGCATATTAGGTACCAGTACCGAGTAGCAAATATCTGTCTGCCGTGTCGGCGCTAGCGCATCAAGTAGCGCGCTATTATCGCCCATTTGTGGCACCCACTTTGGCGAGACAAAACTGGTTGCTTCTAGCTTTTTGACACCGGCTGCAATCAAATCATTGATAAGCGCTTGCTTAACCTCAGTCGGCACCGTCGTTGACTCGTTTTGTAGTCCATCACGCGGACTGACATCAACGATTCTGACGTGACTTGGATATGAATGATTTAGATACGAATGGCTCATGCTTGTCGTCCTTTTTATTACTTACCTATTATTAAGCTATGTCAGCTATTCGCTCTCAGTATTTTCGCCAGCATCAATGCGTAATAACTCGTCACCATCAGCGACCAAATCACCGGCTGCAAATAGCAATTCTGCCACCACGCCATCCGTCGGCGCAGTAATAGTGTGCTCAATTTTCATAGCTTCGATGACCGCTAACGGCTCGCCTTTTTTCACAGTATCACCAACCGCCACTTTAAAGGCAACCACCTGCCCTGGCATCGGTGATTTTAAACTGCCAACCGCTGCGGACTCTTCGCCAACGTGCGCCATAATATCAACAAGCGTAATCTCGTCACGACCACTGTCTGTGAACACATAAACGGTCTCATTATGCATCCAGCTTTGCGCGCTAGTACGTGCACCATCTAACCATAGCGTATGATTGTGCTCGTCGCTACTGGCATAGCTCACTTGACCTTCATAAACCGTTTCAGTCTGAGCGGCTACATTGATATTGCTATTATCCTGCGTATGCGCGATCTCTTTACCAATGACGAGCGTAAAGCTACTGAGGTTATCACTGCCTTTTTTGCTGTCTGAACAACTTGCATTGTGCCAGTTGCTCATGCGGGCAGTATAAGCACTCTCATCATAAACTAAGCCGAATGAGCGAGTGTAATCGTTATAAGCACGGAAGCCGGTAGGTTTACTAAATGGATCAATATCTGACTCTTGCGTCGCCATCTCGCTCGCAAGTTGACGAGTAATGGCGGTCACAACAAGCGTGGATAATGCCAAAGGCTGCTGGTTAAAAATCGCATCACGCTCATGTTCAATCAATGCCGTATCGAGATTGGCTTTGCTAAAAGACTCTGTATTTAAGATGTAGCGTAAAAACGCCGCATTATTCGGCAAACCCACGATACGCGTTTGCGCAAGTGCTCGATCGAGCTTGGCTAAGGCTTGCTCTCGCGTTGGTGCATGAACGATGAGCTTGGCAATCATAGAGTCGTAGAACGGGCTAATCACATCGCCTTCGCGCACGCCATCATCGATACGCACACCAGTACCGTCTTTATCAATCATAAAAGCGCTGTGTTCAGGTTTTTGATACGTAAACAACGTACCGGTCGCGGGCAAGAAGCTATTGTCAGGATTTTCAGCACAGATGCGCGCTTCAATTGCATGACCGTTGATAGTCAGATCGGCTTGGGTTTTTGGCAATGGCTGACCTGCCGCTACTAAGAGCTGCCACTCGACCAAATCGACACCCGTAATCGCTTCACTGACTGGGTGCTCAACCTGCAGGCGTGTATTCATTTCCATGAAATAAAAATTCATAGAATCTTCACGCTGCTCAACGATGAACTCAACCGTACCTGCGCCAACATAATCGACCGCACGAGCCGCTTCGATGGCAGCAGTGCCCATCGCCTCACGCATCGCAATATCAACACCCGGTGCGGGCGCTTCTTCTAATACTTTTTGATGACGACGCTGTACTGAACAATCACGCTCAAACAAATGCACATAGTTGCCATGCGTATCGCCAAATACTTGGATTTCGATATGGCGCGGTTTTAAGGCATATTTTTCAACCAACACTTTATCATCACCGAAGCTGGTAATGGCTTCACGGCGACATGAGTCTAGCAAGTCAACAAAATCGCTGCTTTGCTCCACGATACGCATACCTTTACCGCCGCCACCCGCACTGGCTTTAATCAAGACAGGGTAACCAATAGCATCTGCTTGCTGTTGCAAAAATTCTGCATCTTGATTGTCACCATGATAGCCCGGTATCAGTGGCACGCCAGCGGACTCCATCAAGCGCTTGGACTCGGACTTACCGCCCATGGCGCGGATAGCATCGGCCGATGGGCCAATAAATACCAAGCCAGCATCTTGGCATGCCTGTGCAAAGTCTGCATTTTCACTTAAAAACCCATATCCTGGATGGATTGCTTGTGCACCAGTTTCAAGCGCTATCGCAATGATCGCATCACCTTTGAGATAGCTGTCTTTTGGTGCCGAACCGCCCAAATAGATCGCTTCATCACAGACAGCCACATGCTTGGCTTCGCGATCCGCATCAGAGTAAACAGCGACGGTGCTAACACCAAGACGCTTAGCAGTCGCGGCCACTCGGCAAGCAATTTCACCACGGTTGGCAATTAGAATTTTAGAAAACATAACTATCCCTGTGTGTTATCGTTTTTATTTGAGGTCTTGTCTACTTACTCATTTATCTCTCGTGCATTATCAATCTGCCGTCAACCAATTGGGCTTACGTTTTTGCAAAAAGGCTTGCACGCCCTCTTTGCCCTGCTCGGATGAACGTATATCAGCGATGCCTTTTACTGTATCAGCAATCAGCTCATCAGTGATGGGCGCATCAGCGACATCGTGTAATAGCTGCTTGCAGGTTTTGACTGCATCAGGGCTATTTTTGACGATTTTGCTACAAAATATAGCAACCTCATCAGCTAACCATTCTTCGCTAACACGTTCATGAATAAAGCCAAGCTGACGTGCCTTTTTGGCATCAAATACTTCAGCACTTAAGAAATAACGCTGCGATGCTCTAGCGCCTAGCGCTCGGATGACATAAGGGCTAATCGTTGCAGGGGCTAAGCCTAAACGCACTTCGCTTAGGCAGAAGTTAGCAATTTTGACGGCGATGGCCACATCGCAAACAGCTACTAAACCCATGCCGCCTGCATAAACATCACCTTGAATAGCCGCAACTGTTGGCTTAGAACACTCATAAATAGTCTTAAGCATCTGTGCTAATTTATCTGCGTCTGCTAGATTCTCTTCATAGCTATAATCCGCCATGGCACGCATCCAGTTCAAATCAGCACCTGCACAGAATTCCTTGCCAGTAGCTGCTAATACAATGACACGTACGTCATCATCAGCGCCAAGCGTATTAAATGCATCGGTTAGCTCAGCAATCATTTCATCGTTAAAGGCATTACGTATCTCAGGACGATTTAACGTCACCGTCGCCACGTGCTGCTCCACTTTAACCAATAGGCTTTTATAACTTTTATAACTGTCTTTTTGCATAACTTTCTCTATATTTGATATCTCATTATTTAAGCTGACCTTAGAATGATTACATTCTAAAGACACCAAACGTCGTCTCTTCGATCGGTGCATTATAGGCAGCGCTTAACCCTAATGCTAATACATGACGGGTATCAGCAGGGTCAATCACGCCATCATCCCATAGACGTGCGGTGGCATAATATGGATGACCTTGCTTTTCATACATATCGAGAATCGGCGCTTTAAATGCGGCTTCATCCTCATCACTCCATGCCTCGCCTTTACGGTCAAAGTTGTCACGCTTGACCGTTGCTAGTACTGATGCGGCTTGCTCGCCGCCCATCACAGAGATACGCGCATTTGGCCACATCCATAAGAAGCGTGGGCTATAAGCGCGGCCACACATGCCGTAGTTACCGGCACCGAATGAACCACCGACAATGACTGTGAATTTTGGCACTTTTGCATTGGCGACTGCCATGACCATTTTGGCACCATGACGTGCAATGCCTTCGTTTTCGTATTTACGACCAACCATAAAGCCAGTGATATTCTGGAGGAATACTAATGGAATTTTGCGCTTGCAACATAGCTCAATGAAGTGTGTGCCTTTTTGCGCGGACTCACTAAACAAGATGCCGTTGTTGGCAATGATACCGACTGGCATCCCTTCAATATGAGCGAAGCCACAGACTAGCGTCGTGCCAAAGCGGGATTTGAATTCATCAAAAGCACTGTCATCGACGATACGAGCAATGATTTCTTTGATATCAAATGGCTTGCGCTTGTCCGTTGGAATGACGCCATATAGTTCTTTGGCATCATAGCGTGGTGGACGTGGCTTAATTTGATTGGGCACTTGCTTCGCAGGACGATTTAAATGGCTAACAATGTTGCGCGCAATCGACAACGCATGGGTATCGCTTTGTGCTAAGTGATCGACAACCCCTGACAGACGGGTATGCACATCTCCGCCGCCTAAGTCTTCAGCAGTGACTTCTTCACCTGTCGCCGCTTTGACCAATGGCGGACCACCCAAAAAGATAGTACCTTGATCTTTGACGATAATCGACTCGTCACTCATCGCTGGTACATAGGCCCCGCCAGCCGTACAGCTACCCATGACCACGGCAATCTGTGGAATACCTGCCGCACTCATATTGGCCTGATTAAAGAAGATGCGACCAAAGTGCTCTTTATCAGGGAACACGTCATCTTGATTGGGTAAGTTAGCACCGCCTGAATCCACCAAATAGACACAAGGCAAGTTATTTTCTTGCGCGATTTCTTGCGCACGCAGATGTTTTTTGACCGTCATTGGATAATAAGTGCCGCCCTTTACCGTGGCATCGTTACAGACGATCATACACTCAATACCATTGATACGACCGATACCCGCAATCACGCCAGCAGCAGGAATCTCTTCGCCATACATATCGTGTGCAGCCATCGGTGCCACTTCTAAAAATGGCGTACCCACATCTAATAAACGCTCGACACGCTCACGAGGCAAGAGTTTGCCACGGGCTAAATGCTTGGCACGGGCACGCTCTGAACCGCCTTGCACGACTTTACGTAAGTGACTATATAAATCATCGACCACTGCTTGCATGGCGGCACTGTTTTGCTGAAAGTCGCTTGAGTTTGGACTCAGTTTACTGGTTATGATAGCGCTCATGATATCCCTTTTTCTTTAATACGTAGATACGTAAATGCGAGTGGCTTTTTTCTTTTAGTCTTGACTCATAATAATGATTTTCAATATGACAGATGTTAAATAGTCTTTAGTATTACAGGTTAAATAATCATCTGACTACAAACCTAGCTCTTCTTTCATTTGTTCAATGATTTTATATTTCTGAATTTTTCCAGTGATGGTCATTGGATATTCGGTGACAAAACGATAATAAGTTGGCACCTTATAATGGGCAATATGCTCGCTACAGAACTGACGAACCTCCTCTTCTGTTAAGCTGTCTGCTTCTTTAGGAATAATCCATGCCGCGAGTACTTCACCATACTTTTTATCAGGAATACCGACGATTTGCACATCCCGAATCTTTGGATGACGATAAAGATAATTTTCGATTTCGACAGGATAAATATTTTCTCCGCCGCGAATCACCATGTCTTTACTACGACCAACGATTTTTACGTAGCCATCTTCATCCATCGTAGCCAAATCACCTGTATGCATCCAACCGTCTTGGATGGCCGCGCGGGTTTTGAAGCGACTGCCCCAATAGCCTTTCATCACTGAATAACCGCGTGTCAATAACTCACCCGTTTCGCCCAACGCAACAGTCTCACCCGTTTCAGTATTGACGACTTTGACCTCAAGCGCAGGCTGCACTAAACCAACCGTCGATACTTGCTTATCAAGCGGCGTATGTTCATTGGTCTGACAAGATACGGGACTGGTCTCTGTCATGCCATACGCAATGGTGACTTCACTCATATGCATCTCATCAATGACGCGGCGCATGACTTCAATCGGACAACTAGAGCCTGCCATGATGCCCGTACGCAAAGTCGATAAATCAAAGTTTTTAAACTCCGGATGGTCAAGCTCAGCGATAAACATCGTTGGCACACCATGTAGACCCGTACACTTCTCTTCTTCAACGGCTTGTAATACGGTCAAAGGCTCAAAACCATCGTTCGGATAAACGATACAACCGCCATGCGTCAGAATCGCCAAGTTACCAAGCACCATACCAAAGCAATGGTAGAGTGGCACCGGAATACACAGTTTATCCTCTTCTGTGAGATTCATAGCCTCACCGATGAAGTAACCGTTGTTAAGAATATTACGATGGCTTAATGTTGCACCTTTTGGCGTACCAGTCGTGCCACTGGTGAACTGAACATTGATGGCATCGGCGTTCTTGAGCTGGGCTTGGCGCTCTGCCACCCGTGGATCGTTGGCATCGCCTTCCGCCATCCATGCAGAGAATTTCTGCATAAAGCCAAATGTTTCTTTACTGTCAGGCTCATCAATCCAAATAATGCGCTCAATCGTTGGAATCTCGACCAAATCAAGCTGGGTATAGTCTTTATGATAAATCTCAGGACACAGTTCGCGGATTAAACTGGCGTAATCGCTGGTTTTGAAATGACGCATAAGCACAAGCGCTGAGCAGCCCAATTTATTCAAGGCATATTGCAGCTCAAAGGTACGATAGGCAGGATTGATATTGACAAGGATAATACCGGCTTTTGCCGTTGCTAATTGCATGAGCAGCCATTCAGCATTATTGTGTGACCAGATACCGATGCGATCGCCGATTTCCAGCCCCATCTCAATCATGGCACTCGCTAACTGATTGACTTGCTGTTGTAGCTCGCGATATGTCCAGCGGATATTTTGATGGCAAGAAACCAAAGCTTCGCGCTCTGGATACTTGGATACGATAGCATCAAAAAAGTCACCAATGGTCGCTTCAATGAGCGGCACATCAGGGCCTTTATCATAGCTTTGGGTAAGCGGTGCATTTGCTGAGCGTGCGCCCATATTAATACTAGGAATGCTATTTAGAATAGTATCAAAATTAATGTGAGTCGCATCAAAATCAGAAGTTTGCGTCATAACGAGTCCTTTCGTTTTACTTTTTATGGTGCTTATTAGTCGCCTATCACCGATTCATTCTTCCTTGAACAGGTCTTAACTAGCGTTAGCTACTATACCGTCTTAAATCGAAGGCTGTCAATAATAGTAATACAATATGTATCATTTAAAATGATAGTATAAGATAAGATAAATTCATCAGTCATGATTAAGTGACGAATTTTCTGAATGACTTAAATCAAAAAAGCCAGCCTTATCATATATAGAAAAAAGCTAGCTTTTCCAGTGATTAATAGTCTCAAATCACTCCAGACCCAATTCTTTTATCATTTGCTCAACAATTTTGAATTTCTGAATTTTACCAGTGATGGTCATTGGATATTCATCAACGAAACGAAAGTAGGTCGGCACTTTATAATGAGCAATATGGTCACAACAAAACTGCCTTACCTATTCTTCGCTTAAGCTATTTGGCTCTTTTGTAATAATCCACGCCGCAAGTACCTCACCGTACTTTTTATCAGGAACACCAACAATTTGTACATCGCGAATCTTCGGATGACGATAGAGATAGTTTTCGACTTCTACTGGATAGATGTTTTCGCCGCCGCGAATGACCATGTCCTTGCTACGTCCCACCACAGTGATGTAGCCATCTTCGTCCATTACCGCCAAATCACCCGTATGCATCCAGCCATCAGTAATCGCCGCGCGTGTTTTAAAGCGGCTGCCCCAATAGCCTTTCATCACCGCGTAGCCATAAGTGAGTAATTCACCCGTCTCTCCAATCGGGACGACATCACCCGTTTCGGTATCCACGATTTTGACCTCAAGCGCGGGCAGCACCATCCCTACGGTAGAAACTCTTTTTTCAAGGGGTGTTTGCGAGCTGGTTTGACAAGAAGCTGGACTGGTCTCGGTCATGCCATAAGCAATCGTCACCTCGCTCATGTGCATTTTATCCATGACGCGGCGCATGACTTCGATGGGACAACTAGAGCCGCCCATAATACCAGTACGTAAGCTGGTCAAGTCAAAACTGTCGAAGTCTGGATGATCCAGCTCTGCGATAAACATCGTCGGTACGCCGAGCAAGGCGGTACATTTTTCTTTTTCGACCGTTTGCAATACGGTGAGCGGATCAAAGCCATCATTAGGATAAACGGCGCAACCACCATGGGTTAAAATAGCTAAATTACCACCTACCATGCCAAAGCAGTGATAAAGCGGTAATGGAATGCATAGCCTATCCTCCTCTGTCAGCCTCATACCTTCGCCAAGGAAGTAGCCATTATTCAAGATATTTCGATGCGTTAAAGTAGCGCCTTTTGGTGTACCCGTTGTCCCACTAGTAAACTGCACACTAATAGCATCGGTATTCTTAAGCTGGGCTTGGCGCTCCGCGACGCGAGGGTCGTTTGCGTTACCCTCTGCCATCCAAGCAGAGAATTTCTGCATAAAATTGAAATTTTCATCAGATGCTGGCTCGTCAATCCAAATGATGCGCTCAATCGTTGGAATCTCGACCAAATCAAGCTGAGTATAATCTTTATGATAAATCTCAGGACAAAGCTCACGAATCATTTGCGTATAGTCGCTGCTTTTGAAATGACGCATTAATACCAATGCCGAACAGCCCAGCTTATTCAGTGCATATTGCAGCTCAAAGGTACGGTAAGCGGGATTGATATTGACGAGGATAACGCCGACTTTCGCGGTTGCCAATTGCATCAAAAGCCATTCAGCATTATTGTGTGACCAGATACCGATGCGATCACCGATTTCTAGCCCCATTTCAATCATGGCACTCGCTAACTGATTAACTTTCTCTTGTAGTTCGCGATACGCCCAGCGAATATTTTGATGACGAGAAACCAAAGCTTCACGCTCTAGATATTTATTGACAATGGCATCAAAAAAATCACCGATTGTCGCTTCAATCAGCGACACATCAATGCCTTTATCATGGCTTTGGGTGAGTGGCGCATTTGCTGAACGCACGCCTACATTAACTTTAGGGATATTGTTGAGAATACTGTTATTAGGCGTACTTTCATTAATAGTACTTTCAAAGTCAGAAACTTGAGTCATAACGAGTCCTTTCGTTTTGCTGTTTAATGTTTGTTATCAGAGCGGTAATAGACTACAAAGGTAAATGTCATATTCTTCCTTGAATATTCTCTGTCACCATAGACTATAATTAAATCAAGCCCTAACCAATATAGCCTCTTAAATGAAAGCCTGTCAATAATATTGATACAGGACGTATCGATTACTATTGCTGCGCCATCTTATTAAGTTGATTATTTATATAAAAGATACGATAGACATAAAAAAGCCAGCGCTGCATTAGGATAGCAACACTGGCTATGATTTAGAGCTTTTTTAATCGTTACAATGTAGGTGCTACAGGCGATTTAATCGTTACTGTTGCGCTGACTTCATCACTATCATTTAGCAAGTCCATGACCAGCTCTTCATCACTTTCTGTCTTGACCTGCCAATTACCAGTCGCTTTTGGCACACCTGTCACCATGACGGAGATTGCTTTGTTTTTTAGACGAATCATTGGCGGTTTATGCTCATAGCCATTATGATCTAGGCCCAACACATCATCAGCAATGGTAGCAGCCTGCGCGCGTAATGGGGCGACATAGCGACACGGTACACCATCGATAGACATACAGTCACCAATCGCATAAATATTGGCTGTACTGGTACGCAAGGTCGGCGCATCCACCACGATCCCAGTGCGACGGTCAAAATCGACACCAGCTGCGGTAGGCAGTTTGTCATCGACCGTCAAACCTGTACTGGCAATCACATGATCCACGATGAGTGGTTCGATTGGCTCAGCAGTCGTATTTACTGATGCTAGCGCCTCGTAACTGACTTGTAGTTTTCCATCACTAAGACGGGTAATAGCAGATACCTGATAGCCACCTAAAAAGTTAATGCCTTGCGACTTCACCGCTTGAGCAATACGAGCCGTCGCCTTTGGCGGTAGCATTTGTGATAGTGGTGCACCGTTTAAATCAATGAGTGTCACTTGATGACCTGCTTTGAGCAAATCCTCTGCAATCTCCGTCCCGACCATACCTGCACCAACGATAGCGACGTGCTGACTGCCAGTTGCTAGCTTTTCTTGCAACTGTCCAAAGCGCTCAATATGATTGACATGCCAGACTAGTTCCTCTGGCAAGCTTTTTGGGAAGATAGGATGCGCACCCATCGCTAGTACCAGCTTATCATAGCCAATCGTGGCGTAATTGGTATAAACGGGATCTGAGCGCAGCGCAGAGATAAGCTGCAACTGTTGAGTGGTCGTATCAACATCCGTCACTTGCGTGTTGGCAAGTAGCTTAACATTTGTAGCTTCTGCGGCATCAATGCCCGTTGCTCTGACCAAATCTGCCGCACTTTTCTTTTGGCTAATCGCCATGGTCAGCATTGGCTTGTGATAACGATCGCCACTGTCGGAAGTAATTAAGGTAATCGGAATGTCTTTGTCTTTTGCACGAATGGCATCAATGACATGCCAGCCTGCCAAACCTGCACCAATAATGACGATACCGTTGTTTGATACTTCTGAGTTTTCAGCGCTCATATTAGCTCCCATATAGATAAGCAATTATTTTAGTTGTTAGAATATTGACCGCTATTGTATCAGTAAACAGCCATGCACTCATCTACTCACTTATAGACCAATCATATCAACATCACTGTTAAATACATCAAGCTATCACTCACAAAAAAGCGCCTATTGATAAATAGACGCTTGATATCACCCTAAAGCTACATGAGAAAAAATATATAAATGGTTAGTGATTCAAAATCTTCGATAAGAACAGTTGCGCGCGATCACTTTTTGCCCCTTCAAAAAACTCATCTTTACTACAGTTCTCGACAATATGACCTTCGTCCATAAAGATAATACGATTGGCTACCTGACTGGCAAAGCCCATTTCATGGGTCACACACATCATGGTCATGCCATCGCGAGTCAACTCGACCATAACATCAAGTACTTCTTGAATCATCTCAGGGTCGAGCGCAGAGGTCGGCTCATCAAAGAGCATCGCTACAGGATCCATTGCCAGCGCTCGTGCAATCGCAACACGCTGCTGCTGACCACCAGATAGCTCCGCTGGATACTTCGCGGCCTGCACCGTTAATCCGACACGATCTAAATATGCCATTGCTTTTTGCTTGGCCTCGCTCTCTTTGCGACCCAATACCTTAATTTGAGCGACTGTCAAATTATCAATAATGGTCAAATGCGGAAACAACTCAAAATGCTGAAAGACCATGCCGACACGGCTGCGTAATTTTGGCAAATTGGTTTTTGCCGCACCAACTGAGATACCATTTACCATGATCCCACCTTCTTGAAAAGGTTCCAGTCCATTGACCGTCTTAATCAAGGTTGACTTACCACTACCTGATGGCCCGCACACGACGACGACATCACCTTTATGTACATGCGCCGTACAGTCACTCAATACTTGAAAATCCCCATACCATTTGCTTACATCGGACATTTGAATGACCATCTCATCACTAGCATGACCATTATTGGTGACCAGTCCGCCAAAGGCATTTAAGTATGTATCAGCTTTGCTCATCACTGGCTCCTAACCACATTGTTTTTAATAATCGTCATTTAAGAAAAGTTAGATCAAGTACTCAACCAAAGCCTCAACACTCAAAAAGTGCAAGCCAAGATAAATATCTATCAAAATCGCAAACGCTTTTGCAACTGTTGTACACCCACGGAGGCACTGACACTGATGATGAAATACACCGCACCAGCACCCAAAATGTAAGGCGTCAGCAAACCCATCAGCTCACCGCGTACATAGGCGGCACGGAAAAAGTCTGTCAAACCAATAGCAAAAACCAACGTCGTATCTTGGAATAAAATAATACACTGCTGCAAGATTAGCGGCAGCATTTTGCGAAAGGCTTGTGGCAAAATAACCAGACGCATGGTCTGCCCATAAGTCATGCCCAGCGCTTTGGCGGCATTGACCTGCCCACTACCAATCGATTGAATACCAGCACGCACCACCTCTGAAAAGTAAGCGGCCTCAAACATCATAAAAGCAACCACACAAGAGGCAAAGGCAGCATCAAGTTGTAAGTACTTACCCGCTATCCAAAAATAAATCATCGGTACGGCAAAGTAAAACCACAGTAGCACTAGTAGTAGAGGTACAGAGCGGAAGTAATTGACGTATAGCTTTGCTGGAATCTCAAGCGCTTTGATACCAGACAAGCGCATCAATGCCAATACCGTTCCTAAGCTAATACCACCAATAATCGCCAAAAACAGCACTTTTAAGGTGGTAATCATGCCGCCCATCAAACCAGGATAGGCTGTTGCCAATTCGGTCATCATGTTCATTTCTGACCTCCTGCAATGAGCCCAGGTACACGCAGTTTGCGCTCAATTAACCCCATCATAGCAATCAACGATAAGTTAAATACTAAATAAATAATCGTCGCGTAGGTATAAATCTCGATGCTGTTTTGGGTGTATTCGCTGATGGTTTTGGTTTGACTGATCAGCTCCATTACCCCCACTAATGAGGCGACGGAGGCGTTTTTGAAGCAGTTGGTCAGCTCAGAGCTGAGCGGTGGCAAAATAATACGAAAGGCCTGCGGTAGCAGTACTTCTTTGTAGACTTGCGGAATACTAAAGCCTAGTGCATAAGCAGCATTGATCTGACCTTCGGGCAATGACTCAATACCTGTACGTACTTGTTCAACGATACGAGCGGCGGTAAATAAGCCAAGACCGATACTTGCTGAGAGCATGGCTGACGTGTTGGGCGATAAATCCTTATACCACCACTCTTGTATCGTGGGCGTGAGCCAGCCAGGTGCAATATAAAACCAAAAGAACAACTGGACAAGCAGTGGAATATTACGAAAAAATGTCACATAAGCGGTGCCAATGGCACGAGCGGTCTTATTAGGCAAAGTACGCATGATGCCAAAGATAGTACCTACGACCATAGCAATGGCCCATGCGATACTACCAATCAATAGTAGCCAGCCAAGACCAGTAATCATCCAATGGATATAAAGCTCATTACCGATACCAGTCTGCTCAAAGAGCACACCCCAGTTCCAGCTATAATTCATGGTTGTCTCTCCGAGCAGCGACTGAAAATCCTACGTGTTGAGATTAATATCAACATCAGTCTGAACACGTAAGCAAGCTATGTTGCAGGACAATAATTACTGTGCCGTCGCAACTTTCGGCTGAGCGCTGTCATGCGGACTGGCAATCAAGGCTTTTAAGTTATCAGACATCTCAAAGTTTAGATTGACGTTCTTTGGTGGGATTGGGTTTAAGAACCACTTGTCATAAATGCTGTTGATTTCCCCTGATTTAAAGACATTCGCTAACGCTTCATCGACCACTGCTTTGAACTCAGGATCATCCTTACGCATCATACAACCATAAATTTCAAACGATTGCGGCGTGCCGACGATGACCCATTCATCAGGATTTTTTGCTTTGGCTTTTTCGCCAGCAAGTAGTACATCATCCATCATAAAGGCATCAGCGCGACCATTTTCTAGCATAAGGAAGCCTTCGCCGTGGTCTTTTGCTGAGATGATATTCATGTCCATTTTGTTGTCATCATTATACTGACGAATATAACGCTCTGAGGTCGTACCGGCAGTCGTGACCAAAGTCTTACCTTTTAGGTCTTCAAAATCTTGAATACCTGAGTCTTTTTTGGTCAATAGACGCGTACCGATTTCAAAGAAACCGTTAGAGAATGCCACTTGTTTTTGACGCTCTTCGTTGTTGGTGGTTGAACCACATTCAAAGTCGACCGTGCCGTTTTGTACCAAGGGAATACGGGTTTGTGAGGTGATAAGGTTATAACGGACGTTGAGGTCTGGCATGTTTAGCTTTTGCTTAACCGCTTCGACGACTTTCATCTCTAAATCGTGCGCATAACCAATCGGCTGATTTGGGTCGTCAGTGATATAAGAAAATGGAATAGAAGAGTCACGGTGACCGACCACGATAGTACCCGAGTCTTTGATTTTTTGTAGAGTACCGTTGGTAGTGGTTTCTGTCGCTGTTGCATCATCTGCTGGCGCATCAGTGCTGGTTTGGCTACTGTTATTACACCCTGCAAGACCTAGTGCCATAAAAGCAGCGAGAGTTAAAGGTTTAGAGAAAGACCTAGAAGATAGATAGCTCATGAGATACATCCTTTTATCACATTATCACAAGATTGAATGAGTGCTTGGACGACACAGGTCTTATTCATTGACCTTATTGCCACGCATCCATGCGGTGGTTGTTGCTGTTATTTATCACAATGCAACTTAATGTTACTGTACAACAAATTAGTGGGTGTGGGTAAAAAATTTTTAATGAGGCTTATTTTTTAAGGATATCGGGTTTAGTATCACCATAACTATCCAATAAACGCCTTTAATCTGTTAAACAATATCTAAAGAGCAATTGATAAATCACGATGAATCCCCATAAAGCTAACAACTTCTTAATACTATAAATGACCTATGACACAAGATACTCAAGTCCCTAATACGGACAGCCAGAACGCTGGCAACCATAGTGACAATGACGTACGTCAACGTTTCTTTATTGAAGATTCGCCAGTGCGCGGTGATGTGGTGCGCCTATCACGCAGCTATGCCAGTACGATAGCCCAAAAGCCTTATCCTGAAGCGATTAAGCGCTTATTGGGTGAGATGCTGACAGCAGCGAGTTTGCTTATCGGCACGGTCAAAATCAATGGTCATCTGTCCATTCAATTGCAATCATCAGACAGCGATAGCTTGTTAAACTGGGCAATGGCAGAATGCAATCAAGACGGTATCATCCGTGCCCTTGCTAGCTGGAAGGGTGAGACTGATGAGCAAGTACAGGCTTGGGAAAATATGACTCATGCCAAAGAGGCATTTGCTGAATTGGGTGCGATGGGTCAAGGCGTCTTGTTTATTAACATTCAACCTGAAGGCGGCGAAGCCTATCAAGGCATCGTCGAGCGCAGCCATGACAATTTGGCAGACTGCTTGGCGCACTACCAAAAGCAATCGGCGCAGATTCCAACCTTGATTAATTTGGCATCTGATGGTCTGCAAGCGGGTGGCATGTTGGTACAGATGCTTCCTCGTACTGCTGAAGAAACCTATGAAGTCGAGCAAAACCAAGATGCGGGTATCGACGATGACTTGTGGACGCGTCTGAGCGTTTTGACACGGACAGTGAAAGCTGAAGAGTTGACCACGCTTGATGCCAACGAAATCCTTTATCGCTTGTATCATGAAGAAAATGTCGTCGCGCCCGATCCTGTTGCATTATCATTTGGTTGCACCTGCTCACGTGAGAAATGTGAGATGGCCATTGAGCAAATCGGTGAAGCAGAAGTCTTAGACATCATTGATGAGCAAGGCGGTAACTTTGAGATGGATTGCGGATTTTGTGGCGAGATGTATAAATTTAATAAAGACGATGTGACCACGATATTTTCTGAGTAGTTAGGATTTAGTGCAGCTCGCTTAGTAATAAAAAAACCCTCAAGTATCATGCTTGGGGGTTTTTAATGTCATGGCTTGAAATTTATGACTGACGATATAAATGGTTTCGAGCACGCTTAATTGGCTACTTCATCCACTTCTGGATAAGAATAGATACGACTATCAAGCCCATACTTTGCATCATGGGCATCGCCTAGCCTATTATCCAACAGCCAAGCAATAACTTGCTCATGTACTCTATCGCTGTAGATTAAATTCATGTGATTGACTCCATAAAAAATCGCCTTATGTCCCTCTGGTACTGCTAGCGTATGCTCTTCGGTATATTCGCCGAGCGCTGACTCTACTGAGACCAATCCGTCCCCAAGCAAACTTGTGGTCTTAGATTCATAATGAGTTTCAATCAAAGCTGCCGCCACTAAATAGGTATTCACATGCAGGGGCAAACGCGTGGGCAATCTTGTCACCTTAGGCTCACCGCATCATGGCGCAAGCTTGGAGCAGATTGGACATTTTGTTCAAGATAAAATCGCTAAGCTGCCTTTTGCAGGATCATTGGCTAAATTGGGCGACTTGCGTAGCGCCGGTATTATAGATTTACGTTACGGCAGTATTCGCGATGCTGATTGGAAGTCTACCGAAGGGCGCAGTGTGCTGCCAGCAGAGTTTCGTCATCCCACGCGTTTGACCCAGCTAAAGCCTTGCTCTTTACCGTAAAACAACGCACTACGGCTCAACAAACCGCCCATACTATGACCGATTAAATCTATTTGAGTGACGTCGGGATTATTCTCAACCAAATCTTGCAAGACTTTTGCAAAGCTACGTCCGTTGCTAGAAATACGCCGACCCGTATTATAGTTTAAATACAGCACCGTCGCTTTTGGCAAGTGATTGACCAACGCTTCACCCAAATTGCCTTCTCCAGATACCTGCCAGCTCAAGTGACTCATACAAAGCCCATGGCATAAGATAATAACGCGCCCTGACAGCGCGCCACTTTGTACACGATTGTATTCATCGTATAGCACCATCGATACTGCCAATGGATTGTGATGAGTGATAAGGTGATCGCCCATGACGCCATTTAGAATATTGACCAAGCGACGTAAGTTTTTGGGCAAAGGTTGTATTTTTTTGGGTTTAGAAACAGTGTTATAAAGACGCAGCCCTGAGGCAAGATTATTGCCCACCAATTGCATCGTATAACGCACCGTGCCATAAATACGCCCCGTGATACCGCGCTGCCAGTGCTCAATATTGCCTTTATTAAACCGCCCTAAAGGACGCAGCAGAATCTCACGATGGATAGCCTCTACAATATCAGTGACTTCCACCACGCCCATCGTTGCCAACTGAGCCAAGCCTTCAAAAAAATCAACCAACGTAATAGGCTGATGCGGTTTGCTATAGCTGTTGTCCACCGTCTCGGCGCTCAGCTCATCGACATAGATATATTCGAGTTTCGCCAACTCTTCATAGACATCGCCCTGAAAACCTTCACCAGTATCCGACTCAACAGCAGTTGGACGCCGAGTGGTGGCAAATAAATCATGAATGGTTTCTAAAGGTTTTGGACTGGGCATAGTGTTAACATATCAAGCAGTTGAAAGGATTTTCCATACTATCCTGTAATTGTCATAAACAGAAGAGAATGATTTAACTATCAAGTATCTTTATTGTCAAAGAAAGGCGCTATCCTTTAACATCAAAGCTTGCATATTAATAACTGTCCTCCAAAATACAAAATCCCAAGCCATGACTTGGGTTTTTTTTGTTGAGAAAGACACATCATTACTCATGCAAATGTCTAACTAGACAAACGACTCTGCCAGTATGACGTCGCCATCTTCACGCGTAATCATCACGGTCGCTGAGCGCGGTGTACTGCCTCCAGCAATAGCGCCCCAAGTATTACCCGGATGCTGAATATTGATAAATAAGGTTTTAAAGTCAGGAGCCATGGTAATACCTGTGACTTCACAGCCTTCAGGACCGACAAAAAAACGTTTGATATTGTCATTACTAGCAGGCATCCCAACTCGTGTTTGTTGCCCTGCTGAGGTCGTTATGGCTGTTCCATCACTGACTTTACCCGGCAGCGCCGCCAGTAACATACAGCTGGTGGTATCGGTATAAGCGCCGTCATCGGTCTGAATCCATAATACGCCACGCGGATCGAAGTACAAACCATCGGGAGAAGACAAATCATTGCTATCATTTAACTGTGACAAATTTTCTGCGGTCAGATCATAAGGCGTGGCAAACAGATAAATATCCCACTCAAAACTCATAGCCGCATGATCGCCACCTGCTTCTGCCCAGCGAATGATATGACCGTTGTCATTACCTGCCGCTTTTTCACCTGCCTGATAGCTACGCGGATTAGAGGCTGAGACAGGTTGATCCTCACGTACGCCGCGGTATTTATTATTGGTCAATGTGACGTATACCTCACCCGTCATAGGGCTAACCGATACCCACTCTGGTCGATCCATTTTGGTGGCACCGACCACATCTGCTGCGGCACGAGCAAAAACCAACACCTCATCTTGTCCATTAAAAGGCAATGCCGTATTGGAGGCATCCAGTCCGTTCTGACTATGGACGAGTGCTTTCCATTCACCGCTGCCATCTTCATTAAAGATAGCAACATAGAGCGTGCCATCATTCAAATACTTATCGCCCGCTTTTAAGCCACCACCGATATCACTGTTTGACCATGTAGCTTTGGAGACAAACTTATAAATATATTCGCCGCGAGCATCATCGCCCATATAAAAGACTACCGGTTTGCCTTGTTCAACGGGGGCATAAGCACAGTTTTCATGGGCAAAACGTCCCAGTGCCGTACGTTTTTGCGGCATAGAGTTTTGGTCAAACGGGTCAATTTCGGTGATATAGCCAAAGGTATTAAAGCCATTACGATAATCCTCAGCAGCACTGGTACCGACGGCGGTCATATCCCAGCGCGAAAATTCATCGGCTATCTTGGCATCTTTGGCTTCAGGTGTGTGCCACAGATACTCCCAGCCTGGGAAATCCTCTGTTGCACCGTAGCGCTCGCGACCATAGTTTTGCCCATCACTTAATTGGCTAGCATCTTGCCCACGGGCGAATACCCCTAAAAAGTTCTCTTCGGTGGTCAGATAGGTACCCCAAGGTGACAAACCTGCACCACAGTTATTATTGATGCCGCGCGTCTGAAAGCCTGTCGGATCAAACTTAGTCTTGACCAAATCAGAACCCGCAACGGGCCCTGTCAAGTGCGCTGTACTACTACTCGTGAGACGACGATTAAATTTCGAATCAGGTACCATCTCATAGCCCATGCCATCAGCGCGGCGTTTCATCTCGACCACCGCCACTCCATGACAATTAACCTCACGGCGCACGTCACTTGCGAGGCGACGATTTTTAAAGATGGGCGCGGCATTATTATCTTGGATCACATGATAGCCAAACGGACTCAATTCGTTACTATTCACGTATTCATGATTCATGACTAGCAAACCATTATCTGACGCTTTAGCATTATACGTGCCGCCATTCTTACCAAAGAACCACATGCCATCATGGTTATCACCCATGCGCCATTCGAATGACTCTGCCGACTGCTCTCGATTGTCTTTCCAATCATCGATACCCGATATCAGCGGCGTACCCAGTGGTAATATCATCTCGGCTTTATAGCCTGCTGCCACGCTCATCGTTTCGGCAGTTGAATGCGCCACTGCCGTAAACTTCAAAGTCTCAGGACGTTTGAGATCGCCCTGTGCAGGGATAGCCGCGTTATTATCAGTATTTTTGATAGGACTGCTATCATCGTCATCGCTACAGCCAACCAAAGGTAGCGCCCCAAAAAAAGCCGCCGCCGTCAATCCTGTGCCACCTTTTAGGATACTACGACGATTTAAACGACGACTAATAATGGTTTGAAAATCGATATTGTCGGTCGGATTAGAGTCTTCAACGACTTCATGGGCAAGTGGTTGTTTATTATTCAATAATGTCATTATCAGTCACCTTGCTATTAGGCTGGATTGGCGGAGAGTTGGGCGCGGCTTTACAATTATCACCACAAAAATACGAATTACGCCTAAGTCTACCGAGAGTTTATGACAGAACGTTGAAACATAGATGACAGTCTCATGACAACACTTTGTAAGCACTTCATAAAACGAAAAAAAATCCCAAGCGTTAACTTGGGATTTCATGATGGCGTCGCTGGATTTGACGACTGATAAAATAGTGCTGCTATAAAAACTTATTGAACCTGCGCCTGCCATTCATGGGCACCGAGCTTCAATTTTAACGCATCGCCTGCTTGTAATATGCCAACGCCGCTTGGCGTCCCAGTCATAATCACATCACCTGCTTGTAAGCTAAAGGCATGGCTAATCTCTGCCAGTAATTCATACACTGGAAATAGCATCAAAGCACTATCGCCATCTTGCTTCAACTCATCATTGATATAAAGCTGATATTCGACATGGCTAAAATCACCAAACGCTTGCGGATCAATCCAATCAGCAAGCACACAGGCACCATCAAAACACTTAGCACGCTCCCATGGATGACCTTTTTCTTTGAGCTTACTTTGCAAGTCACGTAAGGTCAAATCCAGCCCCAAGGTCACGCCACCTATCGCTTTCTGTGCTTGTTCAAGCGTGGCTGCCGATAAGTCTGCTGCTAATTGCACACACAGCTCAGCTTCATAATGAGTATCACCATATATCGCTGGATTGGGACGGACGATATCGTAACGCACACTGACCACTGACGATGCTGGTTTCATAAATAAGATGGGTGATTTTGGTATCTCATTGCCAAGCTCGCGGGCGTGTTCCGCATAGTTACGGCCGACACAGACCACCTTGCCGATGGATGCACGTACGCTATCGTTAACCGTTGCAATGCTCGCGTCATCATTGACACTGGCAGCAATCGCATTGATTAAAGACATATGGGGTGATTGGCTCATACTAGGCACTCATAGCAGGTTATTGATAGGTTGGTCATACATACTGCACTATCTGTCGTTATTTTTCTAGGGCTTATCTTCATTTTAAAAATAGCTATAAAAATGAGATAAATAGCAGTTAAACAAAATAATAGCGGGTTAATATTGAGATATTAACCCGCTATTTCATTGATTTTTTAGCATTATTTTTAGCCAAACCCTTAAGGTATGGTGTTTGTCATTACATCAGGCGGTACATAGCTTGTGTGGCGATTCATTCTTTTTTCAAACAACCTAAAGCTAAACAGAATCACCCATGATAATAGAAGGTAAATAATACCAGCAGCGAAGAACAGCTCCATTAAGGTATAAGTTCGCGCACTAATGGTTCGAGCGACACCCGTGATATCCATCAAAGCGATGGTTGACGCTAGCGCACTGCCTTTTAGCATAAAGATCACTTCATTGCTGTAGGCTGGAATGACAATACCAAAGGCACGCGGTAAGGTAATACGCGTAAGCTTCTGCCATTTCGACATACCGATAGCGTCAGCTGCTTCGAGCTCACCAACAGGAATAGTCTGAATCGCACCGCGAATGATTTCTGCCAAATAAGCACTGGTATTCATGGTAAAGGCAATGATGGCACACCAATACGCTCGACTGAGCACAGGTTCCCATAAGAACGAATTCCGTATAGCCTCAAACTGTCCTAGACCATAATAAATCAAAAATATCTGTACCAGCAGCGGCGTGCCACGGAAGAAGAAGATATAAGAAAAGGGTAGTATCTGCACCAGCCAGTTTTTTGACAAGCGCAACTGGGCTAAAACCAAACCAAAAAATAGACCGATAATACCTGAGATAACCACCAGCTGTACGGTCAATACTGCCCCGTTTAATAAATCAGGAATACTATCAAAAATAACCTGCCAATTCCAATCCATAGTATCTCTCCTCTATCCTATGGTCGATTGACGGTGGGTTGACTGACGGCTCAGCTTTTTAGCGTAGCGTGCCGCTGGATTGGCGCGCCACTCGAGCCACATCATAAAACCAGTAATCAACATGGTTAAACCCAGATAAATAATCGCCGCTGCCATATAAAAAGTAAATGGCTGCTGCGTTGATTGGGCGGCACGTGACGCCTGATACATGATGTCTTTGAGACCCACGACCGATACCAATGCGGTATCTTTGAGCAACACCAAAAACAAATTACCCAATCCTGGCAACGCAATCTGCCAAACTTGTGGCAAGGTAATGCGATAAAACGTCTGAAAAGGACGCATACCAATCGCTTGCGCCGCCTCCTTTTGCCCTATCGGAATCTCTTGGATCGACATGCGAAAAATTTCAGTCGCATAAGCGCCAAACGCGATAGATAACGCCATCACGCCACCCCAAAAGGCACTGATCTCAACATATTCGTTATAGCCGAATTTCTTGAGAATCGTCATCAGCAGCATAGAGCCACCGTAATAGATAAACAGTACCAATAGCAACTCTGGAATACCGCGCATTGTCGCCGTATATACAGTCGCAAGCTTACGCAGCAGCCAGACGTTGGACAGCTTAGCTGTGGCACCGAGCAGCCCTAAAGCCATGCCGATGACTAAACTGGTCATGGCAAGCTTGATGGTGACGGTAGCGCCGCTCAGTAGTAGCGCGCCAAATCCTTGTAAATCAAACACAATTATCCACTCAGTCTCTTTATATTAGCAATTTGCAAAATATGAGTTAAAAGAATCAGCATCAATCGCTGAGCGCTGCTGATAAGCGTATTTTATACCAAATAGACCTTGGTGCCTTGCGTCATAGATCGACGTCAAATCAATACGATTATTGCGGCGGAAATTGACACAGTAGAAATGAGCGCTGATTTTATCATATTCGCTGCCAGCTATGTTAATACTCACACGTAAAAGCGGTGCTTAAATAGACGCTTATCTTCTTAAAAACACATTAGATTAGTCATATTTTTACAAACCGAACAGTCAATATCACAAGACCGAACTATTTTTTATAAAAAACAAAAAAAGGATATCGCTATTGAAGCAATACCCTTCCTATGAAATGGGATTCAAATTAACCTATTAAAAATCACCATTCTCACGGTTACGATGCAACAGTGCTAAACATATTTTAAGACTTATTCAGCAGGTTTTTCTGTCGGCTCAGTAGTGACCGTCGAGCTTGACGCTGGAATCGCAAAATATTTTTGATTGATTTTATCGTAAGTGCCATCGGCTTTAATATTGACCAATGACTTATTAATTTTTGCTTGCAATGCATCGCCTGGACGCACCGCGATGGCAAAATTATCATTGATGTCAATCTCTTGACCTTTGAGCGCATACTGACTACCTGAGGTGGAGCCAAGCCATTCTAGCGCTGGCAGCTTATCAGACACCATCGCATCGACACGATTCGAACCCAAATCCAAAAACGCATTACTGAGCGTGTCATAAAGCTTCATGTCAGCATTCGGATAAACCTTTTCTAACCACTGCGAAGAAATGGTCGAGCGCTGAGCGGCAATAGAATGCGCATTGATATCATCGCTATTACTGGGATCGAAGCTGCTGTCTTTTTTTGCCAAAAATACCAAGGTATTGCTAAAGTACGGCTCTGTAAAGCTGACTTGTTGCTCACGCTCAGGCGTCACCGACATAGCGGCCACAATCGCATCATACTTACCCGCTTTTAGACCCGGGATAATACCGTCCCAATCTTGCGCCGTGATTTCACATGTTACCTTCATATCGGCACAGATAGCGTTGGCAATATCAACATCAAAACCACCAAGGGTGCCATCCGCATTGGTATAATTAAAGGGAGCATAAGCGCCTTCGGTACCAATACGTAACACATCACCCGTCGCTGCGGTCTCAGCGGCATCTGGGCTGACATCATCATTTGCATCATTTTGACCATTGCTACACCCTACTAAGGTTAAAAGCGCCGCCATCGCAAGCAAGGGCGCTGAAAAACGTCGCGCCTTGATGCCATTGATAACGGATGCGTTCGCGATTGCACGGTGTTGGTCAAAATGGTTATTCATGATCATCCTTGGGGTTTGTGAGTAAAATAACACTCATCTCTATGAGTGAATATCGCCATACGTGACAGCCATATCAGCCGAGCACAGAGATGAGCTATGATATTAGTTAGTCGCCGCTTCAGCTGATTCTTCTTTCACTTCAACAGCATCATCACCTTCAACCACCATCACTTCTTTTACGTCGGTGGTTGCCACGGCTTTTTGCGCAGCAGCGGTAGAGCTGGTGCCAAAATAGCTGCCTGTGATTTGATCATAAGTACCGTTTTCTTTTAATTCAGCCAACGCTTTATTGAACTTAGCGACCAATGGATCGCCTTTACGAAGCGCGATACCCATGGCATCTTCGTCGGTGCTGATTTCTTGTCCTTTTACTTCATAGTCTTTGCCAGCATCCGTTTTTAGCCAATCGATGCCAGTGACTTTATCGGACATCATTGCCCGTACGCGACCTGAAGTCAGATCCAGATACGCATTGTCTTGGGTATCATAAAGCTTGATATCAGCATCTGCATGTTCATCCTGCAAGTACTGTGAAGCGACGGTTGAACGCTGTGGGGCAATGGGCTGACCTTTTAAGGCATCGACGCGAATGTCATCACCTTTTTTACCAATCAAGATAATGCCGGTGTGAAAGTACGGGTCAGTGAATTCAACCACTTCTTTACGCTCAGGCGTGATCGACATACCTGCGATAATTGCATCGAATTTCTGGGCATTTAGACCAGGAATGAGACCATCCCAATCTTGTGAGATGACTTCACATTTCGCTTTCATTTGTGCACACAGAGCGTCGACCAGCTCAATCTCATAACCAATTAACTTGCCATCAGCATCGGTATAACTGAACGGCTTATAGCTTGATTCGGTGGCAATTTTTATGTTCATAGGTGCATCGGCTGTGGTGTCAGCTGCCGCACCATCTTCTGGCGTGGCGCTATTATTACAACCAGCCAGCATAAGCATCGCGGCACTTAATGGCGCAAGCCAAAGCGCCTTAGTTTTTAACGATGATGTCATTGATATTGTCATGTTTGCTATTCCTTCATTTTTCAATCAGAAGATTATTGACCAAAGTTCGCTTGCTCAAGACGTGCCAGCTCACCGTTACTACGGATTTCGCTGAGTGCTTTATTAAAGTCGTCTCTGAGTGCGTCACCTTTACGAACAGCAATGGCAATATTGTCGTCATTGTCAATTTCGTCACCAACGATACCAAAGCCTTCAGGGTTGTCTGCCAACCATGATTTGGCAGAGACTTTTTCCGCCAATACTGCATCGCTACGACCAGACTTTAGATCCAGATAAGCATTGTCATAATTGTCATACAACTGCACAGTATTGCCGTCTTTGCCTTCATAGTTATCTTGTAAATAAGCGCCAGGCGTGGTTGAACGTTGACCACCAAGTGTCAAGTTTTTGATCGCCATAGGATCAAAACTGCCTTTGGTATCGGTCAGCCAAACCATCGTATTGGCAAAGTAAGGCTCGGTAAAGTCGACTTTTTCTTGACGCTCAGGTGTAATAGACATACCCGCAATCACTGCATCATATTTTTGTGCTAAAAGACCCGGAATAATACCATCCCAATCTTGAGCGACGATTTCACATTTGGCTTGCATCTGTTTACACAAGGCATTGGCAACGTCAATATCGTAGCCTGCCAAGCTGCCATCAGCATTGGTGTAGTTAAAAGGAGGATAAGCACCTTCGGTCGCGATACGAATGGTCTTGCCAGCCGTTTCTGCTGCAGTGGCGTCAGTGTTGCTATCAGTAGTTTCATTAGCCGGTTGACTACAGGCGCTCAGCATCAATGCGGCGGTAACGGTCATCGATGACCACAATAGGCGAGAATTCGACATCATACATTCCTTAAATTCTGATGGGTTTTTAATGTAGGGTTCTGATATTTTGTTCTCTGACGTCCCTGCCAGACAAGCAATATAGATAGCAGAATACACAAGCAGCCGTCATTATCGACCACCTGTAAACCTTTTGATAATACCTGAGTAAAATATCAAAAACAAACGTTTTACATACCGACTGTTATTAACGAGTAATAAACGGTCAACGCTGCTTACTAAGCAGTAATTTTATGCTTAAAATAAAATGACGATAGGGTGGTAAGAATATTACCACCCCATTTTTTCATATAAAACGGATACTAAATACGAGGCTAGTTCTGACGATGCGATGCCATAAAGTCTTTGACACGCTCAGAGGTAGGATTATCAAAAACTTGCTCGGGCGTGCCAATCTCTTCAATCACGCCTTGATGCAAGAACACCACTTTGCTTGATACTTCTCTCGCAAAACGCATCTCGTGGGTGACGATAAGCATAGTACGCCCCTCTTCTGCCAACTCACGCATGACGGCGAGCACTTCATTGACCAGCTCTGGATCTAAGGCTGAGGTTGGCTCATCGAATAGTAGCACCTGTGGCTGCATGGCAAGGGCACGGGCAATCGCGACACGCTGACGCTGACCACCAGATAAATTCGCTGGATAGGCGTCTTTTTTATCAAGCAAACCGACTTTGTCGAGCAGCTTTTCAGCATCGCTAATGGCTTGATCTTTTTTAATCTTTAAAACCTGCGTTGGTCCTTCGATGATGTTTTGCAAAATCGTTTTGTGCGGCCACAAGTTAAAGTTTTGGAAGACAAAACCCACGCGCGCGCGCAAATTTTCCAATTGCTTGATATCGACCGCTTGCAGCTCACCTGACTTGGCAGGCTTGAGCATCAGCTCATCATTACCGATAATGATACGACCTTGATTGGGCTTTTCGAGCAAATTAATGCAGCGCAGCAAGGTAGATTTACCTGAGCCTGATGAGCCCAAAATAGAGATGACATCACCGTCATATGCGGTAAGGGACACTCCTTTTAGTACTGCCAATGAGCCATAGCTTTTATGGACGTCTTGTAAATCTAAGGCGATAGGCCGAGTCGGATCTTTTGCAATATCAAGCATGGTTCAGCAGACTTCCAATAAATATGAGTGAAAACACGAATAAAAATAAATAAAAAATAGCGGCATAGGCAGCATAAATAGTATCAGCATCAATCATAGCATTATTGTGATAAGGCTATGATTCGTGACACAAATAGAAAAAATGTCACATTGTCTCTTATTACACAGCAAAAAGGCAAATCCTGTATTGAACCAGATGCTCAATCAGTGGTAAATACATATTAATAAGCCACTAAATAGCTAATATAAAAAAGCCCAGACTGTATTTACAGCGCTGAGCCTTATTTTATCACTTTCGTGTACTGGGCGTAGTTTTATCTGATTATCTAGTTTTATTCGCTTATATCATCAACTAATGATAACCAGTTAATCAAAGTAGCGATTTAATACGTCGAGACATGTTCTTCGCTCTCAGTACCGTCTAGCACTTCTGCGTCATCTGCTGTTACCACCGCCACATCATCATTATTACCCACTGCCATGCCATCATCGGCGCTAGCAACTGCAATATCATCACCTTCGCCTGCTGTCGCAACACCAGTAGCTTCATCCTCCACCGCTGTTTGTGCATCAACGGCTGGAGCAGTTTCCATAGGCGCTTCTTCTTTCTTACCGCAAGCGCCCAATGTCAATGCCGTGGCAACCAAACCAACTATCAGCAAGCTTTTACGCGTGCTGTTGTCGATAGTGTCATTTCTAATAGCCATTTTTATTCTCCATCATTATTTCATTTATTGAATTGTATTTGACGAACAACCATTCGTACATGAATGTCTGCCCTTTAATTGCTTTTTGATGCACCGTTAAGCTCTACTATACGTATGATTAATGCTAGCTACCTTAGTAATTACAACGCAGTTCTGTTGAAACCACGTAACCGCAAACTTGCGTTTTTGCTTTCTCTAAAATGATATTTGTACCATGAAATGGCAAGGACTCAGTAATGATAAAGTCAGTAAAATGACGCGACAACAATGCTCATAAACGCTATGTAAAGCAGGCACTGTTCACAAAATCATCTTTACTATCGCCTCAATCTCCTCTATGTTAAATAGCATAATACCTGACAGGTATCAAAATCATCTTTTTGCCACATTTTCGCCTTTTTGGGCGCTTTCATTTGCTTAAAACATTTATAACATAAGGAAAATAATTTATGAGTCAATCGAATACCACAGACGTTACTGCCTATATGCAAACTGTTGGCAAACAAGCACGAGCGGCTTCTCGTGTACTGGCTGCAGCAAACACGGGTGACAAAAACTCAGCATTAATGGCGATTCATGATGTGTTAAAAGAGGCCAAATCAGATATTTTGGCCGCCAATAAAATCGATATGGATAATGGACAAAGCAACGATTTAGAGGCAGCCTTACTAGATCGCCTAGAGCTAAATGATGCCCGCTTTGACGGTATGCTCCAGGGGTTAAAAGACGTCGCCTCATTACCAGATCCTATCGGCGAAGTCACTGACATGACCTATCAGCCATCAGGGATTCATTTGGGTAAAATGCGGGTGCCGCTCGGCGTGGTCGGCATGATTTATGAGTCGCGCCCTAACGTGACCTTAGAAGCGGCTTCATTGGCGCTAAAATCAGGCAACGCTATTATCTTGCGCGGCGGCTCTGAAGCGTTTGAATCCAATCAAGCGATTGCCAAGTGTATCTTGGAAGGGCTACAGAAAGTCGGGCTGTCTGAGCACAGTGTGCAAGTACTACAAACGACAGATCGTGCTGCTGTCGGCGAGCTGATCACCATGACAGATTATGTCGATGTCATCGTCCCACGCGGTGGCAAAGGATTGATTGAACGTATCAGCCGTGATGCTCGTGTTCCTGTCATCAAGCATTTAGATGGCAACTGCCATACCTTTATCGATAGCGATGCAGATGCCGAAATCGCCATCAAGGTCAGCGTCAATGCAAAAACCCATCGCTACGGTACGTGTAATACTATGGAGACGCTATTGATCGACGAATCAGTCGCGGGTGCGCTATTGCCAAAGATTGCCGAAGCCATTATAGCCGCTGACGATGCGATGCAACTGCGCCTTGATGACAAGTCGCAAGCCATCTTAAATGACAATGCTAAGCTTGCTGGACATCTGTCTGCGGCCACTGCTGAGGATTGGGATACCGAATATTTAGCGCCTATCTTAGCGGTAAAAGTATTGTCAGGTATTGACGAAGCCATTGAACATATCAACACTCATGGCAGCCATCATACCGATGTCATCATTACCGACAACTATACCAAGTCGCAACGTTTCATCCGTGAAGTCGACTCAGCGAGCGTCATGATTAACGCCTCTAGTCGTTTTGCCGATGGCTTTGAGTATGGATTGGGTGCTGAGATTGGCATCTCGACCGATAAAATCCACGCTCGTGGCCCAGTAGGACTTGAAGGTCTCACCTCACAGAAATGGATCGTTTATGGTCATGGTGAGACTCGCGCCTAACGTCTTATCGCTTAGCCTATCATCCACTCTCTCATTTAACGTATAATCCACAGAAAAACGCCAGCTCAATTGCTGGCGTTTTTTAGTAGTGTCAAATATGTTATATATGCGGTATTAAAACCATGTATATGGTAGAAGTCATGCGGCACGATAACAAAACAGGCGATAGGAAAGTGGGCTTATGCAGAGTGGTAAAATCAAGCACTGGAATTCAGATAAAGGCTATGGCTTTATCGATGTAGACAACCAAAGTGAAGACGTGTTTTTTCATGTGAGTAAAGTGCGATTATCACAGCCGATAACCATTGGTCAAAGCGTCTATTTTAATAGTCAGCGTAATGATAAAAACCAACTACGAGCCACTGAAGTCACTTCCAACGAATTGAGTATTTTAGCCACTCCAGACTCAAATATAACCAATCCCTATTCAAATACTGGCAGCCGACACAACTCTATTGATAATAACAAAAACCCGCGACACACTACCCGTGACAATCGCCATAGTCAGCGTGGTAACCAAAACAAGAGAAGCTTAGGCTCTACCCTATTTAGTGTGATTGCCCTGATTGCCGTTGCTGTTTATTTTTTTGGTGATTTGTCGTCTGGGTTTTTGACCGATAGTATTGACCCAACGACGGTATCACAAACCTCATCCGAGACCCAGCCAGCAAAGACAAGCGGCGTCACGGGCGATGCTCAGATAGACAATACCATTGCCCTTATACAACGAGGCGGGCCTTTTCCTTATCCTCATAAAGATGGCACGACATTTTATAATCGTGAGGGAGTATTGCCCACGCAGTCACAAGGCTACTACCGCGAATATACCGTGCCGACCCCTGGCGTGTCACATCGCGGTGCACGGCGTATCGTCACAGGTGGTCATCCGCCGACCGTATATTACTTAACCGTTGATCACTATGATAGCTTTCGCAGACTGGACGTAAAATAATATGAGTAAAGCCATCCACTATATTAATCTGGGTTTTGACCAAGATATTAACCAAAAAACTACAGCACTAAATGCTAGCATGCCCGCTCAGACTGTTAACATACCTATAAACGAGATACTTAATAAAACCACATTATTAACAAACTTAGCTAATGCTTGTGATTTTCCCAGCTATTTTTCACATAACTGGGATAGCGCATGGGACTGTTTAACGGACAGCAAAGTGACTCACCTGATGCTGGATCTAACAGCGGTGAAAAAAATAAACACCGAAGATTTTAATGTTTTCAAAAGCATCATTGAAGATGCCTACAGAGATTTTGGCAAGCCGCAATTATGGGTTATTATGCCGTCCGTGGATGATGCCTAGTCGCCAATCACCACACAAACCTGAATTCGAGATAAAACCATATTTATCCCGAATTCAGGTTAATTTATTTTTATAGAAAGGATTAATATATGGAAATTACCCTAAACGGCTATTACACGCTGATACTAGCCACTCTAGTGCTGCTGCTTGGGCGCTTTTTGGTCAAGAAAATTAAATTCTTAGAAGATTTTAATATTCCAGAGCCTGTTGCTGGTGGTTTGGTCGCGGCAATAGTGGTCTATATTCTAAATATCATTTGGGGATATAGTTTTAACTTTCATCAAGGATTACAGACGGCTACCATGCTGATGTTTTTTGCCTCTATTGGTTTGAGCGCTGATTTTAGTAGACTCAAAGCTGGTGGTACGCCATTGTTGATTTTTACCATCGTTGTGTCCGTTTTTATCGTCTTGCAAGATGTCGTTGGTGTGGCCATGGCAAGCGCGTTGGGACTTGATCCACTACTTGGATTAGTGACAGGTTCTATCGCCCTGACTGGTGGTCACGGTACGGCAGGCGCTTGGGGTATCACCTTGGAGCAAGATTACGGTGTGGTCGGTGCAACGACACTTGGTATCGCCGTTGCCACCTACGGCTTAGTCGCTGGTGGTATCATTGGTGGTCCTGTTGCCCGTCGTCTGATTCAAAAGCTGGGGTTAAAACCAACACCTGCCAATCCCAATCCTAGTGACATCGAAAAAGTCGCTGGTGCGCAGTCGCTTTATAGCACCAAACATGATGAAGATTCGGCGAGTAGCAATAAAGAAATTTTCGAAAGACCTGACAGCATGCGCTTTATCACCGCCTCTTCTACTATTGAGACATTGGCATTGTTTGCCGCAGCGTTGGCCTTCGCCGATGTCATGACGCTTGTTGCGCAAGGCACGTGGTTTGAGCTACCTACCTTCGTTTGGGCGTTGGCAGGTGGTGTGATTATTCGTAATGTCTTAACCACAATCTTTAATTTTGATATGTTTGATCGCTCTATCGACGTATTTGGTAACGCTTCTTTGAGTCTGTTCTTAGCCATGGCGCTGCTGTCATTGAAGCTATGGCAGCTGACTGATTTGGCAGGCCCTGTGTTGATTATCTTATTGGTACAGACGGTCATTATGGTTGTTTATGTCTATTTCATAACCTTTAAGGTGATGGGTAAAGACTATGATGCAGCGGTCTTGTCAGCTGGACATTGTGGTTTCGGTATGGGTGCGACGCCAACGGCGATTGCCAATATGCAGGCGGTCACGGATCGCTATCTGCCTTCGCCTAAGGCGTTTTTGATTGTGCCAATGGTTGGTGCATTCTTTGTCGATATCGTCAACGCGACGATCTTGCAGATATTTACTAAACTGCCGTTTATGTAATTTTATAAGCAATAAAGTCGAATTAACCTGAATAAGGCTGGGCTACGCTATCGTAACCCAGCCTTTTTATTGGTTATTCAACCTTCCTATAAAGATATGATTGAACTAAGCTAGATCATTACCTAGTATTGAGAGAATGATATGAGTAAAGACAAACTTATCAAGTTATCGAAAGAAGAGGAAGAAGCGCTGTTAGATAATTTGAGAGATTATATGAGCGAAGAGTTTGATTTGGATATCGGTAATTTACCTGCCAAGTTCTTATTCGATTTTATAGTGGACTTGATTGGCTCTAAAATATATAACCAAGCCATCGATGATGCTGAGCCTTGGTTATATGAGAGGTTTATGGGCATATTAGAAGACAGTCATGCGCTGAAGAAGGATTAGCTACTATTTTCTACGACACAAAAAAACCGCCTAGCAAATGCTAAGCGGCTTTTTATTTCAAGCTTAAAACTCAATAATTAAGACTTACTGATTTTTAGCATAAAACAGGTAAAGTAACGGATGAGAATATTTGTCTGGACTTAACTTAGTTGTCTACCTACTATTGAACTAATGATGACTGTTGTAGATATTTATGTTCTTTAATCCGATTTTCTCAAAACTGAAGGTCAGCCTCGCTCTAGCGACAACGTTATTTGCACAAATTGCTTGGGCAAATGACTCATTGACCGAGGTATGTAAAAAGCCACCTATCGCAAACTACGAGAGTATTGATTGCTTAAGTGAAGGATTAGCACGAGTAATGCGTACTACTTTTAAAAGCCCATATAATTACGACAAATATGGTTATGTTGACGCTTCAGGACAAATCATTGTACCACTGCAATATGATAAGGCTAAATCTTTTAATGAAGGGTTGGCCGCTGTCGCGACATCTCGCCCATTGGCAAATATCGTTATGCTAGATAAATGGGGCTTTATCAATGAAAAGGGCAACACTATTGCTTCATTACAATATGAAAATGTTGAGTCTTTTTCTGAAGGCTTAGCAATGGTTGAGAAAAATGGTAGTAGTGGATTCATCAATAAAACTGGAGAGCAAGTCATCCCATTACAATATAGTAATGCTGGGTCTTTTTCTGAAGGCATGGCAAGAGTTCAAAAAGATGATAAATGGGGTTTTATTAATAGAGCTGGAGAGGTTGTTATCCCTATCCAGTATGAATATGTAAACTCTTTTTCTGAAGGGTTAGCCGTCGTCGAAAAGGCTGGGAAATATGGATTTATCAATAAACAGGCCGATGAAATTATCCCTCCACAATATGGCAATGCAACCTCTTTTAGTGAGGGCTTAGCCAGTGTAACCATGGCTGAACACTATCCATCCTCAGATGATCATTATGGATTTATTGATAAAAAAGGAGATTTTGTCATTCCAGAGCAGTTTAATAGCGCTCACTCTTTTGAGCAGGGTATCGCACGGGTAGAAAAAGAAGGCAAATGGAGTCTCATCGACCAAAGCGGAAATAAAATCACTCCTATACAGTACAGTGCTATTGAAGTTTTCGATGAAGGGCTAGCCCGCGTTGAGAAGAACTATAAGTTTGGCTTTATTAATAGAGCGGGTCATGAGGTCATACCTACAGTATATGATTCTGTCGAAGACTTTAGTCAAGGGTTAGTTATCGTCACAAAAGAAAATAAAAGAGGGGTTATCGATAGCACAGGTAATGTCATTGTGGCTGTGGAATTTGACAGTATCTCGCACACTGCCGACGGTATTATACATATCTCTCAAGCAGATAAATTTGGCTTTTTAGATGCGTCAGGTAAAGTCATCTCACCACCACAATACGATGAGGCTGGTGTATTTATTGATGGTCTAGCGTGGGTTAAAAAAGACAATAAATATGGTTTCATTGACAAGTTAGGTAACGCAGTTATCCCCTTGCAATATGAGAATGTTTTGGATTTTAATAAAGGTCTTGCCCCTGTCACTAAAAATGGTCAATCAGGGTTTATAGATACGACAGGAGCTATAATTATCCCTCTAAAGTATGATTATACTTGGCATTTTGATAAAGACTTATTAGCAGTTGATATAGACGGTATGATGGGGCTAATCAATCAAATTGGCCAAGTGGTCATACCGTTAGAATACGATAAAATTGATACGTTTGAAGCAGGTTTAGCACCCGCTCAAAAAGACGGATTATGGGGCTTTATTGATACAAAAAATAAAACCGTTGTTCCCTTTAAATACGATAAGGTTGAGCCTTTTACCAATGGTATAGCTCACGTCACCAAAAAGACTAAAGTGGGCTTGGTAGATAAACTGGGTAAAGAGATTGTGCCAGTACAGTTCAATGACCTTAAGTTTTTAGATTTAACGTATATTAATTTTTTGGATGAAGCTCTAAAAGGTGCAACGACCTTTAAATTAGAAGATGAGCAAGACAATAGCTTAGCTGTAGTAGATAAAAAAAACAAATTTTCAGAAGATAGTCTATGGTACTTTGAAGGAGACATTGCTGGTGTAAAACAAGAGGCGCAATTAGGATATTTCGATAATGATATCGCCATTATTCCGCAGAACCAAGACGCTATAAAGCCTTTTAATAAAGGTGTCATACTTGTTAAAAAAGAAGGCAGTATATTTTATCTCAAAACAGAAGTGCGCCGACCATAAAAAAACCGCCTAGCAAACGCTAAGCGGTTTTTTACTTTATACAACACTTAATAAGCGCTGGCTAAAACAGAGAGAAACGGCTTACTGATTTTTTTCGTAAACTGGTAACTCTTTGCAGATCGCTTCTACTTTACCGCGTACTTCAGTAGCGACCGCTTCATCACCGCGGCTATCTAGTACATCACAAATCCAACCTGCCAAATCACCCGCTTGCGCTTCGTTGAAGCCACGAGTAGTGATTGCTGGCGTGCCGATACGGATACCAGACGTCACGAACGGCGATTTTGGATCATTTGGTACGGCGTTTTTATTCACAGTAATATGCGCATCGCCAAGCCATTTGTCCGCTTCTTTACCCGTCATTTCTTGCTTAACGAGGCTGATCAGCATGAGATGGTTTTCCGTACCGCCAGATATGATTTCATAGCCGCGGTCTTGAACCACTTTTGCCATCGCTTTAGCGTTTTTAACCACTTGCTGCTGATAAGTAGAAAAGTTATCTTCTAACGCTTCTTTAAAGCAAACCGCTTTTGCCGCGATGACATGCATCAACGGGCCACCTTGGTTACCTGGGAATACGGCAGAATTCAGCTTTTTAGCAAGTACTTCATCACGTGCCAAAATCATACCTGAACGTGGGCCACGTAGGGTTTTGTGTGTTGTCGTTGTAACCACATCAGCGAACGGTACTGGGTTTGGATAAACACCACCAGCAACTAGACCAGCAACGTGCGCCATATCTACTAGCAAATAAGCACCAACTTCATCAGCGATTTCACGGAAACGCGCCCAATCTACTACCTGTGAATACGCTGAAAAACCAGCAATAATCATTTTAGGCTTATGCTCTTTTGCCAAACTTTCAACTTGGTCATAATCGATAAGACCAGTGCCTTCGACCAAGCCGTACTGTACAGCATTGTAGTTCAGACCTGAAAAGTTAATGTGTGCGCCGTGAGTCAAGTGACCACCTGCATCTAAGCTCATGCCTAGTACGGTGTCATTTGCTTCAAGTAACGCTAAAAATACGGCAGAGTTTGCTTGGCTACCAGAATGTGGCTGGACGTTGACGTACTCAGCACCGAACAACTCTTTTGCACGATCAATCGCCAATTGCTCTACAACGTCTACATGCTCACAACCACCATAGTAACGCTTGCCAGGATAGCCTTCAGCGTATTTGTTGGTCAGATCTGTGCCTTGCGCTTCCATCACTGCTTGCGAGCAGTAGTTTTCAGACGCAATCAATTCGATATGGTTTTCTTGACGAACGCTTTCTGCAGCCATCGCTTCAGCAAGTACTGGATCAAAATCTTTGATAGAAATATCTTTAAACATAGTGATGTCCTAGGTAGTGACTGTCATTGAAAAATGTCGTTGAAAAGAAGCTTATAGGCTGCCCACAATAAAACAATTACTGTGTCAACGTCGCTCAAAGTACCAGCGGTACTTTTACGCTCAGTTTTATGGTATGACCATTATTGTGAATTGAGTCTATTAGCAAAGATAAGTAGGAGTAAGCAGAGGCAATAGGCCTATCATTAACTTGTCCAATTCGGCAATAAACTCGATACGCGTTGGCATCAAAATCATCGCTAAACATTAAGTGTAACATGAAAATTTGTGCGGTGAGCGCAAAAAAACCTCACTGTAAGCTGAGTGAATTAAATGGTGATATAACGCAGATAAATAGCCAATAAAATAAATGGTTTACCGATATCATATTGCTCCTAGCCTGTTGTTGGTCAGCAGATTATTAGCGATATTTATCTATTGGCTGGCTACTTAACGGATATTCAACTGTCAGTAGTGACAAATGCTGGCAAGAAAGTTTCGCTGATCAGCAACTGGCGACCATACCAATCATAACGTGTTTGCCGTTGCCAACCCTCACTTGTCTGCTGGATAAAACGCTGATTGGGCAAAGTCCGACTGCGTTTAAATAACACATAACCGATGGGTGTACCTTTGAGCTGCTGTAAACGGCGGGCGTGACCTTTGAGACTGGGTAACGGAAAGATACTTTGCGCGGCCACCCACGGGCGCGCGTCATTGCCATATAGTTGCGCTTCACGCACCCATGCTAGCATGGGACGATTTAGCATGGCACCTGTGACATTCAATTGTTTTTTTTGTGCCAATGACAGCAATCGGTAGCCCTCAAAGCTACGCTCCACGCGCAAGGGCTGCCCTGCTTTCACTTCCAACACCGCCGTGAGAGAGCCTGCGACATTGAGCCACGAGAGTAGCTCACTAGGAGGAGACAAATGGGTAAGACAAATAAAAGGAGTACTGGACATAGTTAACGGCTAATAGTGACATAATAATAAAAAAGAAAGCGAGCGTTAGGCGTATTAAGCAAAGCCTATTGATTGGTATCAAAGGCTGGCATATTATCCGCATTAAAGGGCAATGCCTCAAACGCTTGCTGACGATACTGCGCCATATGCTCACGGTCTTGGGCGCAAAAATTTGCGATAGCTGGCACAAAACGTGGGTCATAAATACGGTGGATAGAGTGTGTCGTCGTTGGAATAAAACCACGAACCAGCTTATGCTCCCCTTGCGTACCCGGATCAAAATACTTAAGCCCTTGCTCGATGGCAAACTCAATACCTTGATAATAACACAGCTCGAAGTGTAAGCTGTCGTACTCACCCAGTGCCCCCCAATAGCGACCATAGAGAGTGGCATTTTCGCTATGGCGATCATCGTATAAAAACAAGCTACTGGCGATAATTTCTCCAGAGGCATCTAACGCTTGTGCGAGCATTAAGTGCTCAGACATAGTCGCTGCCAGTGCCATAAAAAAATCTATCGTCAAATAAGGCTGTTGTCCACGTACTGCATACGTCATCACATAACAATGATAAAAGGCTTTCCAGTCCTCATCGGTAATAGCATCACCGCATTTACGTTGGCAGCTGATGCCTTGCTCGGCGACCTTACGACGCTCAGCACGGATGGTTTTGCGTTTTTTGGCTTTTAGCGTCGCTAAGAATGCTTCAAAATCAGCAAACGGTTGGCAGTCTTGTAGCAAGTCTTTATTTTGCCATAAGAACTGGCAGCCTTGACGTTCCAGTATGGGCATGTCAATTGCGGTTGATTCTAAACCATTATCTTGAGCGGCTAGCAAATGCGCTACATCAATATCAGTAGGCATAGATGCCGTGGCAATTGTAGCCAATTCAGGCGTAATGAATAATCCGTGCCAGCTTGAGGCACCTACTTGCTGAGCAATATCATCGACGCCTGCGATAGCTGCTTTTATAATATCGGTGGTTAACGTTTCACCTTTTGCCAACCAAAGCCGCTGACCCGTAATCGGTGTATAGGGCACGCTGGTGACCAGCCTTGGATAATAATCCACACCATAACGCGCATAGGCTTCTGCCCATGAATGATCAAACACAAACTCGCCACGATGATGACCTTTGAGGAATATTGGCAACACCGCCACAGGATGCGCGACTGTTTGCGCAGCTTCATTAATCGCAGAATGGTTTTCGCTATGGTTTTCACTATGATCAGCGTGGTCTATCGAGCTGCCGCTTTGACTATCTGCGACACGATGTACCAACACAAATATCGGCAACCAGCCTGCCTGCTCACCAATCGCGCCAGTGTCAGCTAGCGCCTGCCAAAAGGCAAACGACATAAAAGGGGTATCGGGGGTTTGCCAGTCTGCTTGACTCTGCCAGCTGGTGTCATTGAGTAATGCATATTGTAAACTCATAATACTCACTATTTATTTTTATATGGGCGTAGTTTTTTATACCTTGTTTCGTATATGACTAGCCTAGCAAAATTCTACTCAAATTCTGTCACAATTATGCTCTCATCATTTTCAGATATTATGAATAAAACAGATAACAATGCGTTCTCAATAATAAAAGCTACCCCAGTAAAATCATCTCTAAAAACATAGATGATTTGGTTTGTCAGCTCATTTCTGACAGAAGAGTAAGAATCACTTAGTCACGACTCATATCTATGATATGACTGGCAGTTTTTTGAATAATGATTGTATTATTCATCGTTTTATGACGAATATTAGCAGGCAGTGTTTGTATAGAAAGGATGAAATTTTTATCGATGACTGGTAGAATAAGGCTCTTAACAGCTTAATGTAATTAAGACATATTAGAAACAACCGAAAACACTACACTTAGTTCATTATGCGATATTGACATCGTATCAGATTTATAATCAGTTAACTATGATGTAGCGTCCGCACTCTATTTTTAAGTCATTCATATGAGCAGGTCGTTCAGACAAGACAGTCAAACTGCCGCTTAACGAAGAAAAATTCTAAGCAGACTCGATGGTCTCCAAGAAACTGGCTACAAAAAACTCGCGACACATTATTTAGTATCGTTGCATGATCCATTATTACATCAGAGCTGCATGGAATTATTAACTTATATTTGAGCCTTATTATTAATTACAACTAAAAGGAATGCCCAACTAATGTCTAAAATTATTTATACAAAAACTGACGAAGCACCAGCGCTAGCAACCTTATCATTTTTGCCAATTGTAAAAGCTTTTACTCAAACAGCAGGCATCGAAGTTGAAACCAGCGATATCTCTGTTGCTGCCCGTGTGTTGGCTGAGTTTCCAGAGTACTTAACGGAAGAGCAGCGCGTTCCTGATAATCTGGCTGAGCTGGGTCGTCTGACTCAAGATCCAGACACCAATATCATTAAACTGCCTAATATCAGTGCTTCTGTTCAACAGCTAAAAGCTTGTATCAAAGAATTACAAAGCAAAGGCTACGCTATTCCTGACTTTCCAGATGATCCTAAGACAGAAGAAGAAGAAGAGATCCGTAAGCGTTATGGCAAAAGCTTGGGCAGTTCTGTCAACCCAGTATTGCGTGAAGGCAACTCAGATCGCCGTGCACCAAAAGCGGTTAAAAACTATGCACGCAAGCATCCACACTCTATGGGTGAATGGAAGCAATGGTCACAGACCCACGTATCGCACATGCACAGTGGCGATTTCTATGCTGGTGAGCAATCTATCACTTTGGATAAAGCACGTACTGTACGTATGGAACGTGTCGCTGAAGATGGCACTATTCATGTCTTCAAAACAGGCATTGCCTTGCTGGACAAAGAAGTCATCGACTTGATGTTTATGAGCAAAAAATCATTACTTGAGTTTTATGAGCGTGAAATGGAAGATTGCCGCGAAGCTGGTATCTTGTTTTCACTGCACGTAAAAGCCACGATGATGAAAGTATCGCATCCTATCGTGTTCGGTCATGCGGTCAAAACTTATTATAAAGATGCCTTTAATAAACATGGTGCTTTCTTTGACGAGCTAGGTATCAACGTCAACAACGGCATGGCAAGTTTGTATGAAAAGATCGCTGAGCTACCAGCCAGTAAACGTGAAGAAATCGAACGCGATTTACATGCTTGCCAAGTGCATCGTCCACGCCTAGCGATGGTTGATTCATCAAAAGGCATCACCAACTTTCATTCGCCAAGTGACGTGATTGTTGATGCGTCTATGCCTGCAATGATTCGCTCAGGCGGTAAAATGTGGGGCGCTGATGGCAAAATGTATGACTGTAAAGCCGTCATGCCTGAGTCTACCTTTGCTCGTATCTATCAAGAAATGATTAACTTCTGTAAATGGCATGGCAATTTTGACCCAACGACGATGGGTACGGTTCCTAACGTTGGTTTGATGGCACAAAAAGCCGAAGAGTATGGCTCGCATGACAAGACTTTTGAGGCGAGTGGTTCAGGATTGGCTCGTATTGTCGATGAAGATACTGATGAGGTATTGCTTGAGCAGCAGGTTGAAAACGGCGATATTTGGCGCATGTGTCAGGTTAAGGATGAGCCTATCCAAGATTGGGTAAAACTTGCGGTACGCCGTGCCCGCGAATCAGATACACCAGTTATCTTTTGGCTAGACCCTTACCGTCCGCACGAAAACGAGCTGATCAAAAAAGTTCAAACTTACTTAAAAGATCATGATACGACAGGCCTGCATATTGAAATCATGTCACAGGTTCGTGCGATGCGTTATACGCTAGAGCGCGTTGCCCGTGGTCTGGATACTATCTCTGCGACCGGTAATATTTTACGTGATTACTTGACTGACTTGTTCCCAATTTTAGAATTAGGAACCAGTGCGAAAATGCTGTCAGTCGTACCATTAATGAAAGGCGGCGGTTTGTTTGAAACGGGCGCTGGTGGTTCTGCACCTAAACACGTTCAACAGTTGTTAGAAGAGAACCATTTACGTTGGGATTCATTGGGTGAGTTCTTAGCCTTGACCGTGTCTTTGGAGCATTTGGCCAGTCACGATAACAATGCTAAAGCGCAAATCTTGGCGGATACATTGGACACGGCGACAGAAAAACTGTTGTTAAACAACAAAGGTCCTTCACGTAAAACAGGTGAAATCGATAACCGTGGTAGTCATTTCTATCTGGCGATGTACTGGGCACAAGAGCTTGCGGCACAAGATAAAGATGCTGATCTTAAAGCAAAATTTGCACCATTGGCAGAAAAACTTGAGAGCAACGAAGCTGCTATCGTCAAAGAGCTAAATGAAGCTCAAGGCAAGCCTGTAGACTTAAAAGGTTACTACTTGGCAGACGAAGCATTAGCTGAACAAGCGATGCGTCCAAGCACGCTATTCAATGCAGCCATCGCCTCATTGTAATTGAGTTGTGTGCTCATACAGCAAACAATTGGGCTTAATTTTCTTTACTTATAAAGACTTTTGAACCCAGTTAGGCACAATAAAAACACCGCTTAGGTCTCAGACTTAAGCGGTGTTTTTTATGCTTGAACATAAGACAGTACGTTTAAAACGTTACTTTTAAAATATCACTTATAAACAGCAAAAAACTGCCAATAAAAAAGCCACCTACATAACTGGAGATGGCTTTTTGACATTGATAAGTTCAGCGATACTTTTGTGAATATTGATACTTTTATCAATACTATAAAATGCTGATAACAGCTGACTCAGTGCTATATACTTTTTAAACATCCATGTGCTTGATAACCGCTTTACCAAACTCAGAAGTACTGAGCAAGATAGCATCTGGCATGAGGCGCTCAAAGTCATAAGTGACTGTTTTATTAGCGATAGCACCTTGGATACCACTGATAATGAGATCAGCGGCTTCTGTCCAACCCATGTCTCGTAACATCATCTCAGCTGATAAAATTAATGAGCCAGGATTTACTTTATTCTGACCCGCATATTTAGGTGCTGTGCCATGAGTTGCCTCATAAACCGCAATTGCGCCGCCTTTGTTAGCGCCCGGTGCGATACCAATACCGCCCACCTCGGCTGCTAGGGCATCAGAGATATAATCACCGTTTAAGTTTAGCGTCGCAACGACTGAATAATCCGCAGGACGCATCAAGATTTGCTGCAGAAAGGCATCAGCAATAACATCCTTGATAATAATATCATTGCCTGTTTTTGGATTTTTCATTGTCATCCAAGGACCACCATCTAATAATTCTGCATCGAAGCGTTCTGCTGCCAGCTCATAGCCCCATTCCTTAAATGCGCCTTCGGTATACTTCATAATATTGCCTTTGTGCACTAAAGTCACACTGGGCAAATCATTATCGATAGCATGTTGAATGGCTTTACGTACCAGACGCTGCGAGCCTTCTTTGGATACTGGCTTGATGCCGATACCGCAATCATCATCGAAGCGGATCTTCGTAACGCCCATCTCTTCTTTTAAGAATTTGATGATTTTCTTAGCATCCTCACTGCCCGCTTTCCATTCGATACCTGCATAGATATCTTCTGAATTTTCACGGAAAATAACCATATCTGTCAGCTCAGGATGCTGAACAGGACTTGGTACACCTTCAAACCAGCGAACTGGGCGCTGACAGACATAGAGGTCAAGCTCTTGACGTACCGCCACATTCAATGAGCGAAAGCCACCGCCAACTGGCGTGGTCAATGGGCCTTTGATACTGATAACATAGTCTTTTAAAATCTCTAGCGTCTCGCTTGGCAGATAGTCACCATCGTATATTTTAGCGGCTTTTTCGCCAAGATAAGCCTCCATCCAAATGATGGACTGTTTGCCATGATAAGCTTTCTCCACGGCCGCATTGACCACTTTTATCATGACCGGCGTGATATCGATCCCGATACCATCGCCTTCAACGAACGGGATAATAGGATGATTGGGTACATTTAGCGACAGATCAGCATTTACGGTAATTTTTTCGCCGTCTCTCGGGACGATAACCTTCTCATAAGACATGGATAAAACTCCTTGGTTGTATGTTAGATATCGCAAGCATCCTTAGCACTCTGTTATGCTAGCCACTCTACTATGATTATTTATACCGCTTTAAACGCGGATTGGCCAAACTAAAAACTTTTAGCAATAGGTAAGTTGCGATATGCTGATAAATGATTTAAAAAATGAATAAATAAAATAGCGGTGCACTGAATAATCATTTATTGACTTAACGATACTGTAGAAATCCCTTTAGTAAAACAGCATCCACACAGACTGTTATAATAACGCGCAAAATAACAAAGATACTTTATATAAAATCAACAAATTTGCAGCTTATAGCGTTGATTTAAAAAAATAACGTTTTATTAGGGCGTGTCCTCGTTTTAAAAATCGTAAATTGAGGACCCGCCCCAGCCTCAAAATACGCACAAAATAATGATTCAAATTTAGGAAATCCCAAACCATGTCGACCTCTAGTCTGATTTTATTCAATAAACCTTATGGGGTGCAAAGTCAGTTTCGTGCTGACAGCAACAATAATCACACCACCCTATCACAGTATTTTACCGATAAGTCTTTACGGATTGCTGGTAGGCTTGATGCCACCTCAGAGGGCTTGCTGATTTTAACGAGTGATGGTCGAGTCAATAAAGCCATTACCCAGCCACCTTCTGCTGCTGATTTTGCAAAAAACCGTCATAAGCAGGGCAAAACTTACTTGGTGCAAGTTGAAGGCACAGCAACGCCAGCGCAGTTGAATGAGCTTGCCTCTGGCGTACATTTAAAAGATGGCAAGACACTACCGGCGACGGCTCTCATGGTAGAAGAGGCAAACTTACCCATTGATTTATGGCAACGTGAGCCGCCTATTCGTGAGCGTAAGAATGTACCGACTTCATGGCTCATGCTGACGATTTATGAAGGTAAGAATCGCCAAGTCAGACGTATGACAGCGCAGGTTGGACTGCCTTGCCTGCGTTTGATACGCTGGTCAGTGGCAGGGTTTGAATTGGGTGATTTAGCCGTTGGTGAGTTTGTGCGCATTCATCTCACTAGCGAACGCTGTCAGCAATTAGGCATTCTTGATTGATTAATTAATTATTACTATCAATCTACTGGTATCTCATTGCTGATTACTTGTGACTGGCATCTGCTTATTTGGGCGTGCCCGCATTTCTATCAGTTTTTTAGATCAGAATACGTCTTAGTCATTGGCTTTGATAGCAATTAAAACCAATTACGACTTGCTAAACATCGCGTCTCGAACGAGCAAGGTTTATCTGCTAAGCTTCAGTACACCATTGTTTAGGTATCATAAGTCTCATCCACTTATCATTTGATTTTTTATTATAGGGATATGTTATGTTTGTTTCTCGTCGTTGGATCTTGTTGGCCACTAGCGTCTCTACGGCGCTTATACTGAGCGCCTGTCAGCCGACAAAAGACAACGATGACACAGATTCTAATGCAGCGACCCCACCTGTGACTGATATCGTCGATGCTCCAAATGACGTTGACGCTGACAACGAACTAGTAGCTGGCGAAAACAGCGCGTATGAGAGTCAAATGACTGACATACTCAGAGACTATACAAGGTCGATGACTAGAATGCATGATGAGATGATGATCGGTATGGGTTATAACGATCCTGATACAGCCTTTGCTAAAGCGATGCTTGGACACCACCGCGGTGCCGTAGAAATGGCAAAAATTCAGCTGAAACATGGTACTGACGAAGAGATGCGTCAATTGGCACAAGAGATTATCGCCGCTCAGCAAGTTGAAATCGATATTTTGAATAAATGGCTTGCTAGCCACCCTGATACAGCCAAACCTAAACCCAATACTGAAGCGATGCAGCAAGCCTATGCCAGAAGCATGGATGTCTTAAATGGCGAGATGGTATTGGGTATCGCCGATCCTGTGCCTGACATGGCATTTGCACGTGGTATGCTGCCGCATCATATTGGCGCGGTAGAGATGGCAAACATTCAGCTGACATATGGCACTGACGAAGAGATGCGTCAATTGGCACAAGATATCATCGATGGTCAGCAGACTGAGATTGAGCATATGCAACAATGGATTGCAGATGCTAGTGCTAGTGCTAGTGCTAGTACCGATAAAAATGCTAAAAATGCACAGGCTGCAAATGAAGCGGATAATCATCAGCAATCTGAGCAAGCTGCTTCTTAGGTGCTGAATTACTAAACGCTGACCTAGCTGTTAATTTTTAGCACGCCTGAAAAAGACTACCAGTCATTACATAAAGCCCCTGCCAAATAATATTATTTAGCAGGGGTTTTTACTTTTAACCAATTATTGGACAGAATAGTGAGAAAAAATACATTCACATTAATACATTTAGCAATGTATTTAACTTTGATAACGCTCTATAGCGTTAAGCCATGCTTGCCAGCCTGCATCGACTGGAGAAGAATTATCACTGACTCCTGACGATTGATTTGCTTTTGCCAAGTGCAAGCTCACTTTATGAGGAGATGCTTTGTCGATGGCTTCATCAGCCGCCTTAGGCAGCACATTAATACGCATCAACTCATCACGGCGAAACAGGTGACACTCAATGTCGCGCTCCACATTACTTAGCAACGCCAATTGTTTACTATCAGCTTTGATACCGTCAAGCGCCACAATGACATCGTTCGCTGAAATACCCGCTCTAGCAGCGACACTAGCACGTGTCACGCGATTAACCTTGAGTCCAGCAGGTGTTTCAGTACAGCGCATGCCCCAAGGCAAATTCTTGTCAGCCGTCTCTTTGCTATTACTATGCATGCTAATATCGTTTGCCGCCAGCAGCGCTTCAATTGGCAACTCTTCAACACCATTGACATAACGATACTCAAAGTCTTCCCAATCCTCTATGGGCATGAACTGCCCAATGACTGTACCCATATCAGCACTATTGATGCCAATGCGTTTATTGTCGTTTTGCTTTGCTTGAGTATAAAAAGCCTTGACCACATCAAACAGACGATAGCGACCATTGCTCTTTTGGAGCAGTGTCAAATCCAAGCATAACGCCACCAGTGCGCCTTTGTTGTAATAACTGATACCAGCGTTGCCTGTATTTTCATCGTTACGGTATAGCTTAATCCACGCATCAAAGCTCGACTCTGCAACGCTTTGATACGCGCGACCCGCGGTTTGATAGTAACGATTAATTTGCTCAGCCAGTAGCTTGAGATAGCTTGGCTTATCAATCACGCCCGACGCTTGCAACATAAAGTCATCGATATACGAAGTAAATCCCTCAAATACCCATAGCAGTGGTGTAAATGCCTCGCGGCGCAAATCGACATCCAACATAACATCTGGACGTACCGTTTTGACCCACCACGAATGAAAATACTCATGGCTGCATAAGCCCAAAAATCGCTGATAATCGGCGCTTGGTATTTTTGGCTCATCAAGAGTTGGTAAGTCTCGGCGCGGCGTAATGAGACTGGTCGAATTGATATGCTCAAGTCCACCATAATCCTGACCACTGGCAAAGGTCATAAAAGTATAATCATTAAATGGCGCATCACCCAACCAATCTAAATAGCACTGACAGATCTGAGTGATATCCTGCTGTAGCCTGCCCATATTGGCGCTGTGCTTACCTGAGAGATAAAAACGATGAGGTAGCGTCTGATGCGTACTGTCTTGAATAATAAAGTCAAACTTATCTTGCTCTGCAATCTCAAACGGGTAATCAATAAGGTCGTGATAACTGCCTGCTTGTAGTCCATAGCTATGCTGCCCATCAAGACGTAAATGAGTAGACTCTAATCCACATGCCAATAGCAGCCGACTCTCGTCTTTACCTGCTAAAAATGCTGCTGGCACTGCTAAGCTAGCTTGTACAGCTCGATGCTCCTGCCCCTCTACAGCCAATGCCAGTGAGGTAAAATTCCCATACAAACGCTGCTGATCGACATAGGCAGTACGTACCGATAAATCATAGCAGTACACTTCATAATGGACACTGATGGCTTGCCCTGCCTTAGCTTTTGGTAATTGCCACGTGTTTTTATCTATTTTGTGCGCGCGATAAGTCTCGTGAGTATCGTCATCCATGATTTGGCTGTCTAACACCTGATAATGCACCGCGGTAATGTTGCGCGCAAACTCACGCATCAGATAACTGCCTGGTATCCACGCTGGCAACCAAAGTTGAGGCACATCATTTACTGCCGTAAAATTGAGCGACACATCAACCAAGTGCTCAGAAAACCGCTCGAAATTGAGTCGATAATTGATATCAGGTTTTGCTTTATGGTGATCGCTGATTGTATTGGCATCCGATAGCTGACAGCCTGAATTATTGGCAAATGAAGTCATTGTCTTTTTATCCTTATTTATATCATTATGGTAAAAGCCATTGTCCAAAAACGCAACTGGCAAACCCCGAATATCCATTTACGGTCTTCAAACCACAAAAAACTGTGTTTATTTTCATAAAAAACGACATTTATCAGTATAAAATAGCATTTTTTATTGTTTTTACCTTGAAAGTTATATGAGCCATCTCAATTAAAGATGCTAACTGCTAAAGTTACTTTAATAAACTGATGATAATTGACTAATGACGTGGCTATTTGGCTTGCTGATTGGATTTTTTAGGTTTATTGCAACCGTATTTAATTTTTTACATAGATATATTTAGGATAACTTATGACTATTATTGCAAAAGACACTGCCGTCAAATTCAATTACACACTAAAAGACGACGAAGGCAACATTCTTGACCAATCACCAGAAGGTCAACCACTTGCATACTTGCATGGCCACAGCAACATCATTCCAGGCCTTGAGCAGCAGCTAGAAGGTAAATCTGCTGGCGAACAAGTCAATGCTGTTGTTGAACCTGCTGATGGCTACGGCGAATATCAAGAGCAAGCGGTACAACATGTACCACGTGATAACTTCCAAGGCGTTGAAGATATCCAGCCGGGTATGCAGTTTCAGTCAGAAGCTGGCGGACAAGTAATGCTAGTTACCGTTACTGAAGTAAATGACAAAGAAGTGACCGTTGATGCAAACCATCCATTGGCTGGTAAGCGTTTGACGTTTGATGTTGAAATCCAAGAAGTGCGTGCAGCGACTGAAGATGAACTAAACCATGGTCATGTCCATGGCGCTGGTGGCGTTGAGCACTAATCTCTTCTAGAGTATAGTGAGATGTTAAATGGTAGTCTTTATTAAGATTGCCATTTGGTCAAAAAAGGTCAGTGGCTTTGTCTACTGACCTTTTTTTATGGCTATTATTTATCACAATCATCTTTTTAAAATATGAGCCTCTTAGGTGTACATTAAGTAGCCTGACAGGCTTACAAACTATTCACTGCTAATGTGTTACCTATTAACATCTATTAGCTAGTTAGGCGTGTTTCTCAATTAATATATAGCAAACGTAACAAAGCCGCATAACGACAAGCGTTATGCGGCTTTTATCACTAACCATCCATGTTATCGTTACATGATACCTAATCCCGGAGTATCCTATAACTGACAGGCATCCAGCCTTATCATCCTTAATCAGCAAACCACCTATCCCTGATGCGACCTTTGAGATACCAATCCCTAGTATCAATGAACCTTTTCGTTCAATCGTGCCGTACAGTTATAATCGCAGATTGCCTCATGGTTAGTAAGAGGTATAAACGTCAATCCATGTAAGCATATACTTACATGGATTTTAATCACAGCCTTTTTGGCTGACAATACTGACTGTTTATAGCTTCTCTTCAGGGCTTAACAATGCTTTGGGTTCAGCGCTTAACATAATATAGGCCGCTTCATTGATGAACGCTTCGTCTTCAGGTAACTCTGGGCGCTCCTTGGCTTTCATGCGGCTGCGCTCTTCAAATTTTGCATCCATTGCTGCTTGATAGGTGTTCCAATTGGCATAAGGGCGCTCACCCGTTGCAATAAGACGTTTATTTTCAGCCTCTAGTGAACGCTTTTCAATCAATTGCATCTTAGCTCGGCGGCTATTGATATCAAGTGGAATTGGTTTTTTCTCATCTTCCATATCGCGAATGTTGTTTAGCGCTGATAGATAAACAAACTGTGGGTTTTGCTCTTGACGAATTTTAGACTGCTGGTTAAGTGTCGCCAGCGTCGTATCAGTGAACTTACCTTCAGGCTTGTAAGGCGCCGTTTTGATGGTATCCCAAGGCAACGCTTTTTTCTGCGCACGTTCGCCAAAAGTGGCATCATCGTAGATATTGACCAACTCTACATCAGGTACCACACCTTTATTCTGTGTACTACCACCAGTGATGCGATAGAATTTGCGCTGCGTTAAAGTGGCTGAACCCAATGCCAAATTATCGAGTTGAATCTGCGCTGAACCCTTACCCGTTGTCGTACTGCCAACCACTAGCCCACGACCGTAATCTTGGATAGCCGCGGCAAATATCTCACTGGCTGAGGCAGACGCTAGGTTGGTAATAACGACCACTTTGCCATCATAAAGTTGCTCACCGCCATCATCGTCACGGTAGACCTGAATGTTGCCGCGATTGTCACGGATTTGCACCATCGGTCCGCTCTTGATAAAGAAGCCAAGCATTTTTGCTACTTCATCCAATGAACCACCTGGATTATTGCGCAAATCAACCACGAGGCCATCAATATTTTCTTTATTCAATGCTTTCAATGCTTTTTCGGTATCGATACTGACGCTGCGATAATCCTCACCGTTACGGCGTGCCTGATAATTTAGATAAAAGCTTGGTATCTCAAGGACGCCGATGCGTTTTGGCGTTTTATCAATATTAGGGCGCTGTACTTCTACCACGCGCTGGGTAACCCCTGACTCTTCTTGTTGAATAATGTCACGAACCACCGTCACGTTACGGGCACTGGCATCAGGCGTATTTGGCTGACGCACTTTGATGGTCACTGACGTACCACGTTTGCCGCGAATCAAGCTCACAATCTCACGCGTTGACCAGCCAACTACATCTGTCATGTTCTCGCCATCTTTGGCAATACCGATAATCAAATCGTTGGGTTTAATCTGACCAGATTTGGCTGCTGGACCACCATCGACCAAGGTCACGATGCGAGTATAATCTGGGTTTTTACGATCAGGGCGAATAGAAACGCCAATGCCTTCCAATTGTAGGCTAGATTGGATTTGTAATTCGTTGGCCTGAATCGGTGCATAATAATTACTGTGCGGATCGTAAGTCAGCATCGCCGTATTTAAGATGGTTTCCATGATTTCATCGTTTGTGAGACGCTTAAACTGCTCTTGCTGTCGCGATAAACGATTTTGTAAAATCTCGCTTGGTGTACGTTGGTCGTTGCGCACCAAATCTTGCCCACGAGTAATATCTGGATTGCTCAGAAATACTTTTTCTTTGGCTTTTTCATCTTCTTGACCCAAGGTAATACTCATCAGCTGAAACTTCAGCTGACGCGTCCAATAATCACGCTGCTCTTTTTTGGTTTTAAAATGATTAAGTTTTTCACGGTCGAGCACGATCGTATCATCACTCGTCAAATCGATATCGGTTTTTAGCATCTTGCTCGCCATCGCAAAATACTCATTTGAGCGTTTGCGATAGCGTTCAAAGACCTCTACTCCTGCAGATAAGTCGCCACGCTTGAGGCGAGCACCGAATTCATCGGCGTATTTTTTCTTAAACTCATCCACATCAGACTGCAAAAACAACGTATGGTTTGGGTCAAGGCTATCGATATACATAGACAAGATTTCGCTGCCCGTTTTGCTATCTAGCGGCTGATTCAAATAGTGGCTACGATCCAGCAATGCGGCTACTTGGCGAGTGGTGACTTTTTGTTCAGGGGTTTGTACAAAGCCTTCAGTATTGGTGTCGGCCATTGCCGCCCCGTAGCTCTGGGTGAGAATAATACCGGCGATGCCCACTGACGCTGCACTGAGTAACCACTGTGCTGGTTGTTTTTTCATCATATATACCTAGTTATTTTACGTTAATAATATTATTTGTTTTATAAAAATCAAAAGTGACTGAATCAGTCGCCGCCTATAAATGCTTTATCTTTAAGTCACGAAATACTTATCTACCATTATCAATCGAATATTTATTCAATGATAGTTTCTAAAATCTAAAACGATACTTTCTAAAATGCTATTTTCTGAATAATTATGGTCACTAAATGCCATTGCTGTTTGCTAATATGTTGTTAAAAATCACTCAATATTATCATGCACATAGATATCCAACTGTCTCAAACTGTATAAGCAATCTTACACGCTACGCCTGCACATACCAAACTTTCTATTACATTTATTGTTCATCATTATTTGGGTCATTTATTGACGATTCAATGCCCACTCACGAATTGATTTGAGTCTATTCATCTGCCACATTATGCTCATTTGCTAATAACTGTCATAATAAAGCAGTTTTGATAATAGTGGCACACTGCCAATTATCATCATTTATTTGAAGCTGAACCGATCATATAACAATATATAACACCATAAGGATTACGCAATGTACGGCGTTTTAATGATTGATATCGATAGTACCGCACTGACAGCAGAAGATGTCAGCTTAATCAAACAGGCACAGGTGGGCGGGGTGATTCTATTTGCCCGAAACGTTGCAGATGCGGCACAAGTACGGGCATTGTGTGACGACATACGTTATCACAACCCGGATATATTAATCGGCGTCGACCAAGAAGGTGGACGAGTCGCACGCCTGCGCAATGGCTTTACCCCACTACCCGCCATGGGCAAGCTTGGGGAGCTCTTCAATCAAGAGCCTAGCCATGCGCTAAGCTGTGCTTACGATTGTGGCTATCTAATGGCAACAGAAGTATTGGCCGTGGGCATTGATCTCAGTTTTGCTCCAGTACTTGATAGAGATGGCATCAGCCAAGTCATTGGGGATCGTAGCTTTCATCAAGAGCCGCAAGCGATCACTGCGCTGGCGACTCAGTTTATGCGCGGTATGAAAGCCGCTGGCATGGCAACCACAGGCAAGCATTTCCCCGGTCATGGCGCCATTGCCCCTGACTCCCATGTGGCTGAGGCCATCGATACGCGTAGCTTGGATGAGATTATGCATAGCGATATGCAGCCTTTTGCCCAAACCTTACCGTGGCTTGATGCCTTAATGCCTGCCCATGTTATTTTTTCGCAAGTCGATGATAAGCCAGCAGGTTTTTCTAAAACTTGGCTCAAGGACATCATACGGGATCAGCTAAAGTTTGATGGGGTCTTATTCTCTGATGATCTATGTATGGCAGGTGCTCAAGCCGCAGGCGATGTCAGAGCACGTGTGAAAGCCGCGATTGAAGCGGGTTGTGATATTGCGCTGGTTTGTAATGATCGCGTCGCCGCCCATGAAGCCGCAGAGACCGCACAAGAGCTGCCTTATCCCAATCAAAACCGCATTAAAACAATGTGCGGACAGATACCAACATGGCAAGGTGATCTAGAATCAACTTGTCAACAATTTGACTATTGGCAACAGGCAAAGAAAAACGTAACTCAAACCTTTTTTAATCCTCAATCTGAGGCACAAGCGACTCGCAGCGCTACTGAATTAAAAGATCCGACCGCCTATAAACAATAGCCTTAACAAAATAAAAAAACCGCACCTTTTATAAGATGCGGTTTTTTAAATTAGTAATAACTCAATCAATCTTCTGTGCATTAATTGGTTGGATCTACTGCCGTACCTTGAGTGGCATCATCACCATCAGGCAATAAGTCATCGTTATTGCTATCCAAAGGGTTTATGTCTGGGTCAAGCGCATCATTACTAATAATCATACCATCGTTTGCACTGGCCATCTCGTCATTGACTATAAATTCAATACGGCGATTACGGAAGCGACCCTGCTCCGTTGAGTTATCAGCGATAGGTTCTGATTCACCCATGCCTTTCGTCATCAGTTTACTAGCATCAACACCTTGAGATACCAAATACTCTTTCACTGCCTCAGCGCGATCACGAGACAACTCTACATTGTAAGAATCGGATGCCTGACTGTCAGTATGACCGATAATCGTCAGCTTCATATTCGGTACTTCGTTGATGATCTTAGCAGCGCGGTCAAGCAGCTCTTTATTGACATCAGGAATGACCGCTTCATCCACTTCAAAGTTGATCACCTGAATACTCAATGCACGAGCCACATCACGTGGATCTGGGTTTTTACCAAGATTGGTCATAGCAACATCCGCAGCTGCCAAACTATTATCAATCTCACCCTGCAAATCTAACGGCCCTTCGGCTTGTATGGTCATCGCAGGAACAGCCGCTTGTAAGTCAGCCACTAGCTTATCTAATGCCGCTGCATCAGGCGCATTGACAGTGATAACATCGCCTTTGATGATCATGCTCGCATTTGGTACATTTTTGACGATAGGTAAGATAGTAGCTAGCTGAGCCGCCGCTGGCATATCTACTGCAAAATTGTCATCGACATCAGCACGGCATTTATTGGCTTCTTCACCAAATGCACTGGTTAACGCATTCATTACATTGGTCTGCAAGGTCTCGTCGCCCACATTCATACGGCAAGCATACAGCTCACTATTTTCACCAGTCGCAATGCGCAATGATGCAGGCTCAATATCACCTGCCGCTGCCAACTGACCCTCTCCCTGCGCTGCTTGTTGGGCAGTAGCCACCGGTGTAGCGACAGGCTCAGGGTTCTCTTGGCAACCACGAAGTAAAGCCCAAGCCAATGCGCCTAAAATAATCAAGCCAACAATGGGGAGCAATGCTTTCATAAAGCTGCCTTGCTGCTCTTCTTCGCGTTGTAATGGAGCGGTGCTCACCGTATCAGAGATACGCGCGCCAGCAGCAGGCGTCGCTGCCAACATACCGACTGGCAGAACGGCGCTTGCCCAAGCAGGGATATAACGCTGATAACTGTCGAGATTATCATTTAAGAACTGCGGCACTGGTGTGGTACCTGCCAAGCTTTTGATTTCGTGAAAAGCCAGTGGCGCTGCCATCGCTATCAGTCCACGCGAAGACGTTGCATCAACATTATGCTTGCCTGCCAGCTCACGAGCGATTTGATCACGTTGCGAATCATCGCTCCATACACGGTCATAAAAACCTTGGTCGTCACGAGTGATATTTTCATTTGCAAAACGATTATAAGTATCGTTATCCGCTAAGCGAGCCGCAAAAATAGCGTAGAACTGTTCAAGCAGCCCCTTTTTAGCGGGACTATGATCATCTTCCAGCACGGCTGGGCTGACTGTACGCGTCAAATGACTGATAATATCCATAATACAATTCTCCTATTAATGCCTATATTAGTATCGATTTATATAATTAAAGGGGCTGTCCTAGATAAGTAAAATAATCTAGGATAGTCATATGAGAAAGAGCAGATTAAGTTGGTACAAACAAACCAGACTCATTGAACTATTTATTGCCGGTTCTACCGCAAGAACAGCAGCAAGCTTAGTGGGTGTTAATAAAACAACAGCTAGCTATTACTTTCACAGGCTAAGACTACTGATTTATGAAAATAGTCAGGAACCTGGTCTTCTAGAAGGCGAAATAGAAGTTGATGAGAGCTACTTTGGCGGTAGACGCAAAGGCAAACGTGGTCGCGGTGCTGGTAATAAAGTGCCTGTGTTTGGACTGCTTAAGCGCAATGGCAGCGTCTATGCTTGTCTCATCCCTAATGCCAGAGCCGATACCTTAATCCCTATTATAAGAGAAAAAGTAAAGCCTGATAGCATCGTTTATACTGACTCATTCAGAAGTTACAATGCCCTTGATGTCAGTGAGTTTACCCATTACCGTATCAATCATTCAAAAGAGTTTGCACAAGACAGAAACCATATCAACGGAATAGAGAACTTTTGGAGCCAAGCCAAGCGTCATATGCGCAAATATAATGGCATCCCAAAAGAGCATTTCCATCTGTTTTTGAAGGAATGTGAGTGGCGTTTTAACTACAGCGAACCAAAACGTCAATTACACCAGCTAAAACAATGGGTTAAACAGGAACTGAACTAGTTATCTAGGACAGCCCCTAATTAAAATATTCAAAAAACACCAGATAAAATAATGATTTGGAAATAAGAACCATGACAGCTAAAACCATCTTGACCCTTTTCAATTTTCATCATTATAAAAGTTTTAAGTCAGTGTTAACAATCAACAGGTTGTTGTACAAATGATACGTTAGGTAATATTTCAAGTGTCACACGTAACCAAAAACATGGCAAATAACCAATCATCAACCTAGTGAGAAGCCATAAAATAATCAGTAAAACTTATGAATAAATAGAGAAAATACATCCTTTTTTCAGATACTTTATGGTTTTTTAGATACCTCTAATTGGGTATCTGCAGAAAAAATGGCGGTATAAGCAACTTATACCACCATCTTTACTTGATAACTTGTTTCAATGGATAAATTGATCAAACAATCGTTAAACACCTCTATTATCCAATCATTTATTCCTTACTTGTACAGGTTCAGCGATGATGAGTGTGCTTGCCATATCATCTACCTCCGATTCTGAAATAGAACCTGACGGTCTGTTATTCATCGGTGCATTGCTAGGGGTATTGTTAGGAATGTTACTGGGAATATTGTTGGCATTGTTACTATAATTGTTGGGTGCAGGATTAGGTACGATACGATCGCCTGTATCATCATCTGCTGCTTGGAATTCTCCAGACCCACTGTTGTTATAGTCATTAGCATACTGATTATTGGCAGCTCCCTCATTCTCAAACTGGTTATTCGTATTATTCATTACATTGGCATCGTTATTTTCAGGCAATGGTAATGGTGCAGTACTATCGATGACCATGGCAGGTATCAAAGTGCGTATATCCGTAACCAGTCGTTGCAATAGCATACTATCTGGCGCTTCTAACATAAGACGATCATTCTGCAAATGTAGGCGTGCAAATGGCGTAGACCTAATCATCGTCAAGACATTGGGTAGTAATTCCGCTGGTAAATTGGCAATACTACTGGCAACTCCAGCCTGTACTGTTAATTCGCAAATACTCGCTTGCTCACCAAAGCTGGTATTGAGCGCTTGTTGCAAGGTGCTTTGTAGCGCTGCATCGCCAATGGTAGCACTACAGGCATACAGACTACCGCTGTTATCTACGCCAACGATGAGCTCAATGGGAGTTATTACCTGCGCTACTGGTGCAGGCGTTGGTGCTACCACAACAGGCACTGTCGCAGCGGCTTCTACAGGCGGCGCGTTGTTCGGTCTGATCAATATTGCCCAAGCAGCAAGCCCTATCGCGGCAAGGGCTACTATTAATAACCCCACCCGTACCAGTAAATCATTACGTTGATTGCGATTACGCACTTTTTCTTGCTTCATACTGCTATTTTCTGCCAAATGATGCGCGGATGGATTGGCATGAATGGCGCCAGTATGAGCGCTAAAATGGCCATCGGTATCGCCTATCTTCATACTTTCTACATCAGTATTTCCAATATCTTTTTTATCTGCTGTATCAGCATTTTGCCTATAAGCGGCTGTCGCTGCGGCGATCTTACTGGTATCTATATGAGAATTTTGTCGTCCATCCAAAGAGGTGTCACGCACTGGTACGCTATCAATATCTGCGGCGATGTGTGGGTGTGCTTCTGATGCGCTATTGACGTTTTGAGGAGCAGTAATAATAGGTGCTGACCACATCGGTAAATACTGACGCAGTGCCGCCTGCTCTCCCTGCAAAAACGCTGGCAAAAACTGTCCGTTTGCCAATACTGTCAGCTCACGATAAGCCAGTGGCGCGGCATTGGTGAGCAGCTGTAACGTAGCAGACTCATCAATATGATGGGTAGCAGACAGCTCTCGGATCATAAGCTGCTGTATGCTTTTATCTTGCCACAGTTGTTCGAACAGTGGACTTTCTGTGACTCTATCAACCATCCCTTGCTCGGCGCGGATAAATTGTGAGTAGACTTGCGGCAAGGCGAGACGTGATGCCAAGATGGCATAAAACTGCTCCAATAAGCTGATGTAAGCCACACTATCATGACCATTACGCTCACCTATGACAGCTGGCGTTACGGTCTTTTCTAATTGGTCGATAATACTCATAGATTACTGCCTCTTTCGGCCTTTATTTTAAATTTACCAACGCATGAAACGTTTATTTTACTTGTCGTTAGCGTCTGTATTCTTGGATACCGCTCTCATTTAACCCACCATTACCGTCAAGATACGAAGCATTACTCAATTTGCCTGACAGCCTGCTATATTATTCACTATAAAAGCATATAAATGCACTATTTTGTCACATAATAAGTTTTTGCATTATCATAACTACTGTTAGTATTACTTTATTATAAATAGCTCATGCTTAATAATTGCTTGTCAGTCCTATTTAGTTTGCACTCAGCCATAATGCGTAGGCTTTGAACATTGTTATTCATCACCTTGTCACATATCAGGCGCAGCCTAAGGATTTTCCTTTGTTCAATCATACGACCCTTATTATTATTATCACGGTTATTGTCAGCTTAGTGGCATGGCAAAACAAAACAGTATTTAATCGGCTTATTTTTTATCCGCCAGCGGTAAATAATGGGCAATGGGACCGTTTTGTCACGCATGGCTTTATTCATGCCGATAGCATGCACCTGCTCTTTAATATGTTTACTTTATACTTTTTTGGTCGTGCTATTGAAGGACTGTATCAGCCGTTCTTATTTGGTTATGGTTTTGTGGTCTTTTACGTATTGGCCATTATCATTGCGATGATTCCAAGCTACCTCAAGAATAAAAACAATGCGAGCTATTTAAGCCTTGGCGCATCAGGCGGTGTATCAGCCGTATTGTTTGCTTTTATTTTGCTGGCACCGTGGGAAAAAATCTATCTATTCGCGATTGTTCCTATACCTGCGATATTATTCGCCGTCGCTTATATCGCTTATAGTATCTATGCAGACAAACGGGGCGGCTCTAATATCAATCATATGGCGCATATGTGGGGCGGCGCGTTTGGGGTTATTGCCACGATTATTTTAGAACCACAAGTCCTACCGCATTTTATCAATGCGCTTTTATCACCTGGGCTTTAAATTTAGTAATGAAGTTTATTAATGACGCTCAATGATAAAAATTGAAATAAAACTCAGTGGTAAAAATTGAAATGATCACTTGGTTTATGATGGCAGTTTAATAATTAAGCGATGATTAACGTCGCGTTATGTTTTGCACAAACTTATACTCAACAAACTATTTAAGAATTTGATAATTATTATGATGATAGATGTTATCGGTGATATTCACGGCTACGCAGACAAGTTAGTTGGTTTATTAGAACAGCTAGGTTACGTTCATAATGGCACGTACTTTGTACCGCCAGCAGGGCATCGGGCGTTATTTATCGGTGATTTGATTGACCGAGGACCACAGCAATTGGCTACCTTAGAGATTGTTTTTGCCATGTTAGATGCTAACGTGGCAGATGCGATAATGGGTAATCATGAATATAATGCCCTCGCCTTTAGCACACTTGACCCTGATAACTCCAGCCAATATCTGCGCTCGCACAATGACATACATACACGCCAACATACCGCATTTTTAGCCGAAATAGCTTTTGGCTCAGAGCGTCATCAATATTGGCTTAATCGGTTATATGAGCTGCCTTTATGGATTGAAACAGACGACGCTTGTTTTGTTCATGCCTGCTGGGATGTCGATAGTATGGCGGTATTGCAGCCACTATTGACTGACGATAACTGTTTAACGCCGCACGGGCTAGTCGCCACTGCCAAAGAAAACACGGCGCCATTTGACGCGCTAGAGCGGGTATTAAAAGGTGTAGAAACAGCATTACCCGACGGCATGGTCATGGTCGATAAAGAAGGCACTGAGCGCAAGCGCGTGCGAGTATGCTGGTGGCTTGACGGGCTGAATAAGCGCCGTCTTTATGAGGTGGCGCGTGCGCCTGCATCAGCATTGGCGCAGATTCCAAAAGAGGTGTTGGCTGAAAGTATTGATTTCGCCCTGAAAACGGATAAAGCGGTATTTGTCGGTCATTATTGGCTAACTGGCACGCCTGAGCCACTGAGTTCACAAGTTGCCTGTACTGATTATTCAGCGGCGGTAGACAGCGGATATCTGACTTGTTATCAGCTCGATACTGAGCAACCACTGCCACTAAGAGCCAGTAACTTTGTCCAATATCACCATGATAAAACGGCAAACCCCAATCCATAAAATTGGTACTATTGCCCCCGCTTTCTTATTAAAAATCAAACTTGGCTTTACGAGAGCAACAAAACTTTTGTATGATGGTCTTTTTGAGGATATCAAAGCATGAGCACCACAACAGCTACTGTTAACACGATGGATCAAAACAGCCCTATCGCCTCCCCTGCTGGTCAGCCGAAAGTTGGCATTATTATGGGATCACAATCTGATTGGGCAACCATGAGTGCGGCAGCGCAATTGCTCGCAGACTTTGATATCGCCTTTGATTGTGAAGTAGTGTCAGCACACCGCACCCCTGATAGATTGTTTGACTATGCAAAAAGTGCAAAAGATAACGGTCTACAAGTTATCATCGCTGGCGCTGGTGGTGCTGCTCATCTGCCTGGCATGTGTGCCAGTCAAACGCCGTTACCTGTGTTTGGTGTTCCTGTAAAGTCTTCCATGCTTAGCGGTTGGGATAGCTTGTTGTCCATCGTACAAATGCCTAAAGGCGTTGCCGTTGGCACATTGGCGATTGGCTCAGCAGGTGCTTACAATGCTGCTCTGCTTGCGATTCAAGTGTTAGCATTGAATGATGAGACCATTGCGGCTAAACTGGACAATCTGCGCCAAATGCAAACTGATACCATCCTTGCTAGCCCAACGCCTGGCATTCTCCATAGCTAATTACCTGTCTTTGATAGCGGTTCTTAAATCCCTTTATTGAGATATAGCGGCTATTTACTTGATATTTATTTTTAGATGGGTTTTACTTAATACAAGGTGCATGTAATGCACCTTTTCCTATTTTAATAGATGACTTTTTGCCTTTTATTACACCCAAAATATTATTCATTTTTAACTCAAAGAGCCTGCCATGACTACAGCGAACGCTTACCCTGTTACCCAAACCATTCGTACCATCGGTATTTTAGGCGGTGGTCAGCTTGGTATGATGCTTGCCGAAGCAGCGATGCCACTAGGCTACCAATGTGTGTTTTTAGAAGACAGCGCTGACTGCCCTGCTAGCCTATACGGCCACGTCTTTCATAGCGATCAATTGGAAGACTTCATCGCCGCAGCAGACGTTTTCACTTTAGAGTTTGAAAACACACCGACGGCGACTGTAGAACAGCTTACTGATCTGTCAAAATCAGGTAGTAAACAAGGTATGTTTCCGCCATTGATTGCGCTTGATATCGCTCAAGACCGCTTCAAAGAAAAGCAAATGTTCAATTCACTTGATATTGCTACCGTGCCCTTTATGGCTGTCAACTCTGAAGCGGATTTGCAGCAAGCCTGTCATGAATTAGGACTGCCTATCGTCCTAAAAACCAGCCGTGGTGGTTATGATGGTAAAGGTCAGTTCGTAATTAGACAAGACAGTGATATCAAGGCGGCATGGCAAGATCTTAAAGATGCAGTTACGGGTAAGGGCTCACTAACGCCAACGCCAGCACCTTTGATTGCAGAAGGTTTCATTAACTTTAGCCGCGAGCTTTCTATTATCGCCGCACGCGCACAAAATGGTCAGGTTCGTTGCTACGATTTGGTCGAAAACCATCACCATAATGGTATTTTAGCCAAGACCCAAGCGCCTGCCGTTGGCACCAGTCATTTATTCAAACAGGCAACCGATGCCATCACCAAGATCATGAACCACTTAGACTATGTTGGTGTGATGGCACTTGAGCTCTTTGTGACCAAAGATGCGCGTGGTCATGACACGCTACTCGCTAATGAAATTGCGCCACGTGTGCACAATTCAGGACATTGGAGCATTGAAGGCGCTGTCACTAGCCAATTTGAAAACCATATTCGTGCCGTCGTCAATCTGCCATTAGGTGATACCGACAACGTGCATCCAGCGATTATGCTCAATGTCTTGGGGCAATATCCAGATATCAGCGCCGTAATAAATATCGATGGCGCACACTATCATAGCTACCACAAAGCAGAACGCGATGACCGCAAAATTGCGCATATTACCTTGATGCCTAATGATGTTGCCGACTTAGAGCCTGCTTTGGCCAAGCTCGTCGCTACGCTACCCAATAAAATGGGACTTGAGAAAAAACCATCTGCGATTGATAGCCAGCCAAAAGCGGCAAATAGTCTAACCACTACTGACAATAACAATGACAATATTTTAGAGAGTATAGAAGTCAATATCGATGACAGCCAAACAACTAAGTCTATCGATGCTAAGGCAAAAACAGAAAAGGTTAAGAAATAATGCAGATTTGGGTAGATGCCGATTCGGTGCCATTGATTGCCAAAGATTTGATTATCAAAACCGCTGAACGCACACAAACCATGGCAATATTCGTCGCCAATCAGCCCATCAAACTGCGTAAGTCACCACTGCTTGTCATGACAGTGGTGCCATCAGGGTTTGATAAAGCCGATGATTATATCGTTGAGAAAATACAGCCAGGCGATCTGGCTATTACTAGCGACATTCCTTTGGCTAATGATATTTTGGACAAAGGTGGTATGGTCTTGACCTCTCGCGGCATGATCTACGACAAAAATAATATCAAGCAAAAGCTCAATATGCGTGATTTTATGGATACCATGCGCGGTACTGGCGTGCTTGAGCTACAAGAAATGAGTGGTCAAAAACCTTATGGCGATCGTGACAAAAAAGCTTTTGCTGATGGATTAAACAAGTTGGTACGCTAGTTTTCACACGCTTTGTCTTTTGTTTTTTGATCTTATCCACTTTGCAAACTGTATACACGCCATAACCAAACACTATGCAATCGGCACGCTTCATAACGAAGTATGCCGTTTTTTCTTGATACGCTATATTCAGTTTTTACAACAACGATAACGTATATAAGAATAGGAATGACAATGAAAATTTTAGTAATTGGGGCAAGTGGTCGAGTGGGAACGGATTTGGTCAAGCAGCTATTAGCGGATAACCATCAAGTTATTGGCACGACACGCCAAGAAGAAAAACTGTTTACCGATGACAATTATAGCCAACTCGATTTAGATATCACTGCCGAAAAAGAGACTATACAAAAGCAAATTGATCAAGACATTGACGCTGTCTATTTCGTTGCAGGGTCTGGCGGTAAAGACGTCTTAGAAGTGGATTTACATGGGGCGGTCAAGACCATGCAAGCCTCAGAAGATAGAGGTATTAAGCGCTATATCATGCTTAGCACCGTCTTTTCATTAGACACCAGCAAATGGGACAATGCTGGTATTGCTGACCTAAAAGAATACTATATCTGCAAGCATTATGCGGATCAGTGGTTGATTAATAACAGTAACCTTGACTACACCATCGTTCAAGCAGGGGCGCTAAAAGAGCGCGAAGCAACTGGTAAAGTCACTGTTAACGATGATAATGCTGGAGAAAATTCAATTGCCGATGTGGCGACTACTCTGGCAGCCGTCCTAAATGCCAATAATACCGTCAAGAAAGTGTTTAGTATGCATAACGGTGAGACTGCGATTGATGAAGCGATTGCAAAATTATAAGAATCAACTTTACAGCGATTAAAACGAAAAAAGCGAGTAAGCCTAATGGGTTACTCGCTTTTTTCTAATAGGCTTGTCAAATAAGTGGCAACTGTATTAAGTCTCTCAATAATCGACTAGGCCAAACCGCTTGGAAAAGAAATCACATCTTCTAAGCTATTCGCGCCTGTGATTACCATGAGTAATCTATCGATACCAACGGCGATACCGCTACAGGGTATTAAAGCATCAGACGCTGCTAATAAATGCTCATCGATTGGCATTTGTGGCAGGTTATGACGCTTACGCAGTTGATTGTCTTGCTCAAACCGTTCTCTTAACGCTTGTCCATCTGCTAGCTCATCATAAGCGTTGGCAATCTCAATGCCATTGATATACAGCTCGAAACGTTTAGCGACTGTATTGCCCGCTTTATCAACCGCTGTTTTTGCCAGTGCCGCCGTGGCAGGTGGATATTCTATAATCAAGGTCGGTAAGTCGTGACCCAAGTTTGGCTCGACCGCATGACTAAACAGCAAATCTAGCCAGCTTTGACGAATATCTGCTTCGCCATCTTCTGTGTTATCCAAGTCGCTATTAAAATCAAAACCTGTCAAACCCTTATCTTCTGCTACTGCTTGCAGGGCATCAAGGCTAGCTGTCAGCGGATGTATGCCGACAAAATCCATAAACGCATCAACATAGCGGTAATGACTCATCACCACTGAATGCCCATAAAGCGCCGCTAATAATTCACCTAATTCAGCCGCCATATCATCCAGACTATAATTCGGCTGATACCACTCAAGCATGGTAAATTCAATATTATGGCGTACGCCTATTTCATTATCTCGAAATACGGAGCAAATTTGATATATAGGCACTTGCCAGCTGGCAAGTAAACGCTTCATGGCAAACTCAGGTGAAGTATGCAGATAATAAGTACAATGTTTATCTTGGTAAGTCACTTGTGCGGCGACTGATTGTAAGAAAGTATCAGTATTGCCAGCCTGCGATAGTAGCAGTGTTTGCACTTCAAGCACTTGATGCGTGGCGAAAAACTGACGAACGGTGCTCATCAATTGCGCACGCTGCTGAGCCATTGCCAATGTCATGGTCGGCGCATAGCTGGGTTTTGAAGAAGAATTACTTGCTTGGGTCATTATTATTTACTGCAATTAAAGGATAAGAATAAGTTCTCAGATGCTACTTTAGGGTTGAAGGCTGCCTAACTTTTACCACTGCCATTCACGGCGTAAGTGATAATCTCGGCGCAACTGATCAAAGTCAGCACCCTTTACTTGACCGTCAGCCAGCTTGCTTCTTAGTGCAGCATCATTGTGCATGATATCGTAAAACTTCTGTAATCTGTCTGGATGTGCTTTTAGCTCAGACCAGAGATAAGTATTGAGCGGTAGCAAACTATGCATCGACAATACAGGCAAGACTGCTAACTTTTCACAGAGCGCATCATAGATGATTTGCGTACCACGCAGTTTACCTTCGACCGTATAGCCTGCGATATGAGGGGTGGCGATAGCCAGTTTGGACAATAAGTGCTCAGAAATCTCTGGTTCAAATTCAAACACATCGAGCACTACTTGGCGATCTGTGCGTTCAATATCTGCTTCTAAATCACGCGCATTAATGACTGGTCCGCGCGCACTATTAATCAGCAAGGTATGCGCAGGCATCATTGCCAGCGCATTTGCGTCAATCAGATGCTTTGTTGGATAATCACTGCCACTAGGGTTTGTAGTATCTTTATCGGTTAAAGGCACATGTAAGCTCACTACATCGCTTTGGCTAAGCACTTGCTCAAGGCTGGCATTATTCGTATTCGAGGTAGGCAGTAATGGATCATAGCCTAGTACTTGCCAGCCTAAATCATTGGCATATTGAGCTAGCGTACTACCAATATTACCAAGTCCGATGATGCCCAATGTTAATGGCTTCGTGGATTGCTGCCAATAGTGCGGACGCAACGTCAAAATCGCCGTCAAGACATACTGTGCAACAGAATGTTTACTACATCCAGCCGCATTGGCGAAAGTGATATTTCGCGCCGCCAAATAGTCTTGATCGACATGATCGGTACCGATAGTCGCCGAACCGACAAATTTTACGCTGTTATTATTGGCTAGCAGTGCCTCACTTACTGGCGTCACCGAGCGTATCAACAGCACATCAGGCTCAACGTCTGCCAGTAATTGCGCATTGATATCGCGTCCGGCGACGGTGATTATATTGACCGTCTGCTCAGACGCCTGCCCAAGCATCGAAGCATTAAAAAACGCATCCAAGCTTGCGATATTGCTATCGGCCACGATAGTAATGCTGTCAATAGATTTCGCTCTATTTTGCATAGCGCTTGCAGTATTCTTATTTAACATGACTATGTGCCTCTACTCTGATTCATTGACTGGTGGCAACGTTTGGTTGTCAGACAATACCAAATCCTGCGGGGCAAATATCTCATTTTTATGCTGCGATATCCATTCTCGCCATACCGCCAATCCGATGGCTAGCACCACAGGACCGATAAACAAACCAACAAAGCCAAAAGCCGTTAGACCACCTAATACACCAATAAAAATAATAATAAAAGGGATTTTGGTCGCGCCACTAATCACAATAGGACGGATGAGATTGTCAACCCAGCTGATAACCAAAGTGCCCCATAGTGCCAAGCCAATTCCTTCTACAGTATGACCTTGGCTTAACAACCAAATGGATACACCGCCCCACACAAATGGCGTGCCAAACGGAATCAGGGCGATAATAAAGGTTACGATAGTGAGTAAGATAGGACTTGGTGCACCAGCGAAGTAGTAACCCACACCTGCGAGCAGTGCTTGCGCCAATGCCGTCAAACCAATACCATAAACCACCGCACGCGTGGTCGTACCCACAGAATCAATATAACCATCAATGCGATTGCCAATGATATTACGCAGTGCTTGGCGAATTTGACGCACCAAACTGGTACCATCACGATAAAAGAAAAACAACGTCATCAGCGCCATACCTAACTTGGCAAGACCGCTAAACACCACATCAAATGCTACTTCGCCATAATATAAATGTGACTGTACCCAAATACGAAACGCCTCTAACGTCCCTTCTGGGTTTTTATTGATTCTCCACAGCACATCTTTCACTTGCTGACCGATGATAGGCATATCTTTAATAGAATCAGGCACATCTAAATAGCCCACTTTTATACGATAAATCAAGTTACTGATTAGACTCAAGGCTTCTTGCTGTAGAATAAAAACACCGATAACCAGTGGCACACCTATCATTAAGGAGATACTCACCGTCATAATAGCAGCGCTAAAATTAGGACTCAGCTTTACTTTTTCGTAAAAAAAGTTATAAATAGGAAAGGTAACATACGCTAAAATCGCCGCCCATAATGCGGGTACAATAAAAAACTGTACCACTTGAAAACACAGTACGAACAGCACCACCAACAGAGTAATAGCCAATAGGCGCTGAATAATAAATTCTTTTGTCCAATTTTCAATCATAGCGTATAAACCAAGAGCAGACAGCGAAGATCTATCGCGACCTTGCTGGCAAGTTTATAAATGTGTGATGAATATCAACTCACAGACGGTGCCCATAAAAAGACCCTGTCCATTAGCGGTATCCATTAGCGAGGGGTGTAAACAATCCGTACCAGTAAATCTGCTTTGAGAGCATCAAATCGTAGCATACTTACGGACGATAGTTTTGACTAACGCAAGATAAATATTAAGCGATTATCACGGCTTATTATGCCGCAAAATACGACAATGATATAACGATATGTTGTAATCTTTACTTACAACTTTCTCTGTGTAAGCTTACTAGATGATGACATTAATAGATAGAAGTTGACACATAGATTTAACATGTAAAAACAAGGCACTAAAAGAATATTTTACATTCATACTTTAAACTGACTCATTGAAAGGTAATTCACTGGCGCGTTCTATTTGCAACGATAATTGATGCTATACTAAAGCAATTATTTTAAGCTTTTTAATAGCATTAAATTCGTTTGTTCTTATTTATTTGGATCATTCTACATATATAACATTTTTCAGACGATGCGCTACAGCCCTCTTTTAGCGTCCTTCTATAGACTATCATAAGATCAAACCTGTAGAGGGGCGTTAAAACGTTGGATGCTGTGCGTAAGCAAGCTCATCATATCCGTTCACTATTAGAATTCGATATGACAGAGTGCTATTTTGAGTGAATTTCGGACTTACTTTGATTTTATTTTAAATCAACAATGACCCAACAAATTTTAAACCATATATCGATAGGAACAATAACAATGTCAAAAGACAATGATAATCCCAATATAACTCCCTCAACTGAGGCCAGTAAGACCAATAAAACCCAAGAAACCGTTACTTTTGCATTGGCTCAGTCGCATTTTTTGGTTGGTGATATCACTGCCAATGCTGAAAAAATGCGTGCACTCGCATTGCAAGCTCGCGAGCAAGGTGCGGATGTCATTATTTTCCCAGAACTTGCTTTATTAGGTTACCCACCGCAAGATTTATTACTACGCCCAAGTTTATCTGGTCGCATCAAAAGTGCCTTGTCTACTTTAAGTGATATCGATGACATCGTGATGATTGTCGGTTATCCACATGTCGACCATCATGGTACTTTCAACTCTGCTGCTATCTTGCATAATGGTCATCAAAAAGGCTTTTATCATAAGCAAATCTTGCCAAATTATGGCGTATTTGATGAGCGTCGTTATTTTGATAAAGGTCGTAACCAAGTTTTATTTGACTATAAAGGCATCACAATCGGTCTGCTTATCTGTGAAGACTTGTGGGAAAAAGGCCCTATTGCCGAGCTTAAAAAGCAAGGTGCTGATCTGATTATTAGCTTGAACGCCTCACCTTTTGAGATCGAAAAACAAGACAATCGTAAAACGATGCTGTCTAAGCGTAGCCGTGAGAATAATTTGCCTATCGTCTATGTCAATGCCGTTGGTGGTCAAGACGACTTGGTATTTGACGGTGGTTCTATGGCGGTGCAAGCTGATGGTAGCGTTGCCCACGAAGCACCCCGTTTTATGAATCAGTTACTTCTTGCCACTTTAGACGTCAAAACTGCCAAGTTTAATAGTCAAACTAAAGCGCCATTAACACTGAGCCGTGAGTCAGAGATGTATCAAGCACTGGTCGTTGGCCTGCGTGATTATGTCAACCATTCAGGATTCACTGGTATTATCCTCGGCCTATCAGGTGGTATTGATTCTGCCTTAACGCTATGTATCGCTGTTGATGCTTTGGGTGCTGACAAGGTATATGCGGTGATGATGCCTTATGAATATACTTCTCAGATTAGTCTAGAAGATGCTCAAGCACAGGCTCGCCGCTTAAATGTTTCTTATACGGTTTGTCCTATTTTTGATGCGGTTGAAGGTATCCGTCATACCTTAGCCCCACTATTTAACAAATCGCCAGCAGACACCACTGAAGAAAATATCCAAGCGCGTGCGCGCGGTGTGGTACTGATGGCGCTGTCCAATAAGTTTGGGCACTTGGTCATCACCACTGGTAATAAGTCTGAGTTAGCAGTCGGCTATTCGACATTATATGGTGATATGGCAGGCGGCTTTGATGTGCTAAAAGACGTTTATAAGTCGCAGGTTTATAAATTGGCCAGTTATCGCAACCGCTTGGAAGACACCCCTGTCATCCCTGAGCGTGTCATCACTCGCCCGCCATCTGCTGAATTACGCCCAGACCAAAAAGACCAAGACAGCTTGCCTGACTATGATGTATTAGATGGCATCTTAATGTCATACATCGATGAAGACATGGGCTATCAAGACATCATTAATAAAGGGTTTGACGCTGAACTGGTCGCAAAAGTCATCCAGATGGTAGACAATAGCGAATATAAGCGTTTACAAGCGCCAATCGGTACCAAAATTAGCCATAAAGCCTTTGGACGTGAACGTCGTTATCCATTAGTGAATAAATGGTCAGTAAAAGGCTAAATTAGATTAACCATTGTTGCTTGCCCTACTTTTATTATGTAGAACGCGAGCAACATGGCTAATTTAATACTTTTATAAAAAATCAAGTTTCTTATGACTAGCTGGGTGCTTACCCAGCTTTTTTAGTTTCTATAAACCGATTTTTAATGCCAAGCTGTTATAAACAACGCTTTCTTTTTTGTACGTCTAACCCATTCATTCTTTAACTTCAATTATTTTAATCCCTATATTTTTTTACCGAGTATGTCATGAGTTTGCTAACCGCTAGTATCTTTCTTCTTTTATTGCTTGCCCTAAGTGCCTTTGTATCTGCTGCCGAAATTGCCATCGCTGCTGGTCGCAAAATTAAGCTACAAATCATGGCAAAAGAAGGGGATGTCCGCGCATTTGACGTCCTTAAAATGCAAGAGCACCCTGGCAGTTTTATTACTGTCGTACAAGTGGTTTTGAATGCCGTCGCTATCTCGGCTGGTGCGGTCGGTGAGTCAGCTATTAGCCCTTATCTAGAGCTTTTGGTGAAGAATGAAGCAGTGTCATCCGTCATATCATTTGTGCTGATCACTAGTTTATTTTCTCTGCTCGCTGATTTAATGCCCAGACGATTGGCGATGTCAAACACTGAAGCTATCGCTGTACGTCTCGTACGACCAATGATGCTATTGATTTTTATATTCAAACCCGTGATTTGGATATTTGATGGTGCAGCAAATGTCATCTTTGAATTACTGGGTATTTCAACCATACGGCAAGACGATATGACGCCAGAAGATATTTATGCCGTCATGGATGCAGGTGCTGAAGCTGGTGTGCTCAAAAAACAAGAACATCATCTGATAGAAAATATCTTTGATATGCAAGAGCGCACCGTAACGTCGGTGATGAATCCACGTGAAAACATTGTTTATTTTGATACCAAAACGAGCACTGAAAAAGTCGTTGAAGTGATGATTGAACAACCACATAACAAGTTTTTGGTCTGTCAGGAAGATGATCTAGAGCACATTATTGGTTATGTAGAGTCGCGCAGCTTTTTGGCATTGGTTCTTAACCAGCAAGAGGTCAGCTTAACAGACAAAGCCCTACTAAAACCTGCACTCTTCGTTCCTGATACCTTGTCCTTGTTTGAAGTATTAGAGATGTTTAAATCTACAGGCGCTGACTTTGCCGTTATCGTGAATGAGTATGGATTGGTAGTGGGTGTAATCACGCTTAAGGATGTGATGAGTATCGTCATGGGGGAGCTTGTCACCTTGGAGGAGCAGCCCATTGTTCAACGTACTGACAACTCATGGCTAATCGATGGCATGACTCCTATCGAAGACGTCGTACGCGCTTTAGATATCGTTGATCTGCCACGCAGTCAGAACTATGAAACCATCAGTGGCTTTATGATGTACATGCTACGCAAGATTCCAAAGAAAACCGATACTATCGAGTATGCCAATTATCGATTTGAGATTATCGCAACGGACAATCTCAAAATCACTCAGATGCTAGTGACCAGAATGGATGAGACTGTCTGATAAATAAAAATTTAAGCTCGTGCGCCAAATATGGCGCTACCAACGCGCACCATTGTCGAACCACTGGCTATCGCCTCTGTCATATCACCGCTCATGCCCATGCTCAGTGTATCCCAAGCATTTAGCTCTGCATGAGTCTCTTTAATCTCATCAAATAACTGCTTGGTACGGGTAAAAGCATCCGTACCTCCCTTAGCAGGAATAATCATCAAACCTCGCAGCTGTAACCTGTCATACCCCTTGATAGCAGTTATCAAATCAGGTAGCTGTGCTGGCAGGCAGCCTGATTTGCTTTCTTCGTTATCGATATTCAACTGAATTAATACATTCAGTGGGGGCAGCTCAGCTGGGCGCTGGTCGTTTAGGCGTTGAGCAATAATGTCACGCTCAACCGTTTGTACCCAATCGAAATGCTCAGCAATATCGCGGGTCTTATTGCGCTGGATACTACCAATATAATGCCAAACAATGCCTTTAGTTTCTGGCTGTCGTTTTAGCTTATCGATTTTTTCGATGGCTTCTTGCAAATAATTTTCACCAAAGTGCTGCTGTCCTTGCTGAGCCAAAGTAGCAATCATATCAGCTGGCTTAGTCTTGGAAACTGCCAGCAACGTCATACTATCTGCTTGTCGTGCCGCATGCTCACACGCTTGAGTCATTTGCTTACTCACTTGCTGCCAGCTCGCAATAAGATTTTGGCTATCAATGTTATTTTCTATTTCTTTCATATATTACTCACGAGAATAATTTAATCCATTTTTTAATCAGTCACTTTTAATGACTTCTATTTTTAATGACTTATATAATGAACTTTTATTAATTATGGTTAAACTTTATATAAATCTCTCCTAATATAGAAAAACTCAATAAGCATCAATCTATAAATCGATACTCATATTGACTAATTTTACATTTTATTGGTGTAGTAGATGGTTAATTAGCGGTAGTCTTGTTATTATATTGTTACATGGTTTAACATATGCTACTGAATATAATAGTAATGGTAAAGACCATCGCTACTCCTTTATTAACGTGACCGACTTTAATCAGATCGTTTATCGATTGAGAATCACTCCCCTTTTTTGCTCTTTTGTCCTACCCTTATTGATTGATAGGAATATCCGATTATGGCTGAAAAAAACAATTTAAGCATCGAAGACTTGCTGCGCTTTACGGTTAAGCATAAAGCATCAGATTTACATATTTCAGCCGGTATGCCAGCAATGATACGTGTTGATGGTGAAATGACCCGTATTAATATGCCAGAGATGACTCATCAGGTTGTGCATCAGCTTATTTATGACATCATGAACGATAAGCAGCGCGCTGACTTTGAAGAATTTTATGAGACGGATTTCTCTTTTGAGATTCCCAATCTAGCACGTTTTCGGGTAAACGCATTCAATCAAAACCGTGGGGCGGGCGCTGTCTTTCGTACCATTCCATCTAAAGTCCTAACGATGGAAGACTTAGGGATGGGCGATGTGTTTAAGCGCGTGTCAGACTTTAAACGTGGCGTAGTATTGGTCACGGGTCCGACAGGTTCTGGTAAGTCCACAACGCTGGCTGCCATGATTGACTATATCAACGAGAGCCGTAAAGAGCATATTCTAACTATTGAAGATCCGATCGAATTTGTTCACGATTCCAAGAAAAGTCTGATTAACCAACGTGAGGTGCATCGTGACACCTTGGGTTTCGAGCCTGCATTGCGCTCTGCGCCACGTGAGGATCCCGATGTGATTTTGGTCGGTGAGCTACGTGACCTTGAGACCATTCTCTTGGCATTGACAGCAGCAGAGACTGGGCACTTAGTATTCGGCACTCTACACACCAGTTCAGCCGCTAAGACTATTGACCGTGTCATTGATGTATTCCCCGCCGCAGAAAAAGACATGATTCGGGCGATGCTATCAGAGTCACTACAAGCCGTTATTTCACAAACGCTTTTGCGTCGTCAAGCAGGCGGACGTGTAGCAGCACATGAAATCATGCTCGGCACACCCGCTATCCGTAACTTGATACGTGAGAATAAAATCGCTCAAATAGACCTCTTGCAAAAGTCAGATATTAAGCTCAAGATTTACCAGTCCTGCGAACAGCTTCATTCTTAAATCATAACGTTGACGTCGATTACGGTAGCGTTCAGCCACAATTTTGAATAGCTTAATCAGCCCTATTTTATGCTCAACCAGAATACGACATTTTGCCAAATATTGATTGGCCTGTTTGCAAAGCGCTAGCAACTCACCGCCTTTTGGTTTCTTAAAGGGGATAAAGGTCTGATCGTGTAGCTTGGCTATACCTTGATAACCGCTGTCTGCTAGATAGCTGGTGTTTTTAGGCAGCCAATCAGGACAAGTTTGTTTATAAAGACTAAAGTCATGTACTGAACCGTTGCAGGTTTGCACATCCAATATCAGTCCTGTTTGCCAATGTACGATGACTTGCGCTTTTAAGGTATGTTGTTTCTTTTTTCCACTGTAGTACTGTTTTTGGTTTTTTTTGGCCGTTCAATGGGCGTTTCGGTGGCATCAATGATGACTGCTGACCAATTGATATCCTCAGGCTTACCGTGTGGCAGTTTTCGTGGCAAATCAAATCTGCCTGAGTGGATAAGGATGTCTTCTACTCTTCTGACAATGCGACTGGCAGAGGACTCATGAACGTTGAAGTCCACACCAATATGATAAAGGGTTCGGTATTCACGCCAATAGGTCAGTGCGAGTAAAATCTGCGCCTCTAAGCTAAGTTCACTTGGACGACCTGATTTGGTCTTGGAAGCTTCATGCTCTTGCATGGCTTCTAGCATTTTCTCAAAAGTGGCTTTGTGGATGCCAGTATAACGTTTAAAACCTGCATCGCTCTGTTCAAGTAGTTTGGCTATATTTGGCATATCTTTTAAATATTTAGGGTTCAGTTATAGTCTTTGAGTCTTGAAACTACTTTTGCAAGAGGTCTAATGTACTCTGCTATCCAAACAGGTGCAGGTGAAGGTATGATTACGCTGGATCAAACACTCAAAAATCTAGTAGCGAAAGGCACCATTAGTAAAGACGTAGCCCGTCCTTATGCCAAACAGCCTGAGGCATTCTTGTAATATTATTCATCGTGCGTCACTGGCTTATCTTGATTGATGTGTGAGTCAATAATACAAGCATTCATGAGCCATGATATGCCTTACTTTTATTCTAATGGTTATTATTAGCGATTTTTAAAACATGATTTTAAATACTTTTTTAATCGATTTACATCGAATGCAGGTACGATATGGACATTGATAAACTATTGCAGTTAATGATCAATAAAAATGGCTCGGACCTTTTTATTACCGCTGATGTAGCGCCTTCCATGAAAGTGAATGGCAAAATTTTGCCTGTCGGTAAAACGCCTTTAACTGCTGAGCAAACCATGCGATTGGTCAAAGGTGTCATGACACCAAACCAGCAAAAAGAGTTTGAAGAGACCAACGAGTGCCAATTTGCCATTGCTGATGAAGCACAGCAAGCACGTTTTCGGGTCAGTGCCTTTATACAGCGTGATATGGCAGGGATGATTTTACGGAAAATTGAGAATAAAATTCCGACTGTCGAAGAGCTACGTTTGCCGCCCGCGTTAAAAGAGTTGGCAATGAAAAAACGCGGTATCATTCTGCTTGTGGGTGCAACAGGTACAGGTAAATCAACGACCCTTGCTTCTATGATCGGACACCGTAATCAAAACTCGCATGGTCACATCATTACCATCGAAGATCCTATCGAGTTTGTCCACAAACATCGTGGTTGTATTATTACCCAGCGTGAAGTTGGTATCGATACCCATTCATTTGAGGCAGGGCTAAAAAACACGTTACGCCAAGCACCTGATGTTATTTTGATTGGTGAGATTCGTAACCGTGAAGTCATGAGTTACGCGATTCAGTACGCTGAGACAGGGCATTTGGTGTTTGCAACCTTACACGCCAACAACGCCAACCAAGCGATTGACCGTATCATTCACTTTTTTGAAACCAGTCGCCACAATCAGTTATTTATGGATTTGTCGCTCAACTTGCAAGCCATTATTGCGCAGCAGCTCATCCCAACTCCTGATGGTAAAGGACGCCGTGCGGCTATTGAGATTTTATTGAACTCACAGCTGATTAGTGACTATATCCGTAAAGGCGAGGTTCATGAAATCAAAGATGTCATGACACGATCGCGAGATAGCGGCATGCAAACCTTTGATCAGGCTCTTTTTGACTTATATGAGCAAGGAGAAATCACCTATAAAGAAGCGATTCTTCATGCTGACTCTCCTAATGATTTGCGCCTAAAAATCAAACTCAGCAGTAAAAATGGCACAGCCAATCTGGATGAAGGTGCGGATAACTTATCGTTAGATATCAGTTAAGCATGGCTTTTGAGCGTTGTTATTCGTTTTTGCCATAAAGAATTATAAGAAAGCCCTCATATTATTATGAGGGCTTTTCCTATTTTATACGTGGCGATAACGCACTAAAAACGATATCAAAGGTAGATCATGCTCACCAATTAAAAAATTGGGGCTGTCCTAGATAAGTAAAATAATCTAGGATAGTCATATGAGAAAGAGCAGATTAAGTTGGTACAAACAAACCAGACTCATTGAACTATTTATTGCCGATTCTACCGCAAGAACAGCATCAAGCTTAGTGGGTGTTAATAAAACAACAGCTAGCTATTACTTTCACAGGCTAAGACTATTGATTTATGAAAATAGTCAGGAACCTGGCCTTCTAGAAGGCGAAATAGAAGTTGATGAGAGCTACTTTGGCGGCAGGCGCAAAGGCAAACGTGGTCGCGGTGCTGGTAACAAAGTGCCTGTGTTTGGACTGCTTAAGCGTAATGCTAGCATCTACGCTTGTATTATCCCTAATACCAGAGCCGATACCTTAATCCCTATATATAAGAGAGAAAGTAGAGCCTGATAGTATTGTTTACACTGACTCCTTTAGAAGTTACAACGCACTTGATATCAGTGAGTTCACCCATTACCGTATCAATCATTCAAAAGAGTTTGCACAAGACAGAAACCATATCAACGGAATAGAGAACTTTTGGAGCCAAGCCAAGCGACATATGCGTAAATATAATGGCATCCCAAAAGAGCATTTCCATCTGTTTTTGAAGGAATGTGAGTGGCGTTTTAACTACAGCGAACTAAAACGTCAATTACACCAGCTAAAACAATGGGTTAAACAGGAACTGAACTAGTTATCTAGGACAGCCCCAAAAAATTACTTGATGCTATCCCGACACTCTTGGTCATTACAAATACCGTATAGCACCAATGAATGACCTGATAATTTAAATCCGTGCTTTTCTGCGACTTTAAGCTGCTCTTCTTCGATGACTTCGTTATGAAATTCTATAATCTTGCCACAAACGTCACAAACCAAATGGTCATGATGGCCTTCTTGGGTAATCTCAAACACCGATAAATTATTTTCGAAGTTATGACGCTCGACGATACCAGCTTGTTCAAACTGCGTCAGTACTCGGTAGACAGTCGCTAAACCCACATCCTCACCTTGCTCTATCAGTGCCTTATAAACCTCCTCAGCACTCATATGATGCAACTCTGCACTCTCCAGTAGCTCTAAAATCTTGATGCGAGGTAACGTGACTTTTAATCCCGCTTTACGTAAATCTTGATTGGTAAAAGAAGCCATAATATCCCTTCTGACTGTGGCAGTCTTAGCAAATAAAGAACCAAAAATATGAGATAAATAATCGTTAACGATTATTTTTTATAGTATATGAAACATTTTAATAACAGCAGACTGGCTGATTTGACCTCATGTCCAAGCCTGTTATTTTCTATAATAATACTAACGCAAGTCTATGAATTTAAAATATAAATAATAAAATGACTCAGGTAGCATTTGGTAAATAATGTCGTAAGTGGTAGGAAATTGCAAGTAAATGACGTATCATTTGTCCAAGATTGTCGGCCAGACTCGCATTAACCACCTCTGGCTGCGCCTAATTCATTTCTTATGAGTCATCTTACCATGATAAAGACATTAACTTTTCGTCCGTTAAGCCCTGCAAGCGTATTACGCAAGATTGTCATAACCAGTATACTTAGCGCTACTGTCGCTATGTCTGGCTGCTCATTATTGAGTGTTTATAAGATTGATTTGCCACAAGGCACTGCCATCACTCAAGCACAAGCGCAAAAACTGCAAGTGGGTATGAATCAAAACCAAGTCCTTTATATCCTTGGTAGCCCAGCTATTAGAGACACCTTAGAACCTAAGCGTTGGGATTATATTTACGATTACAAAGCAGGGACAGAAGGTAGCCGCAAGGGTATTGCTGATGTCAAAAATGCCAGTCAGCACTTAATTATCTACTTTGATAATAATGGTTTGGTCAATCGTATTGAAGGTATCGAAAGCCTGCCTGCCTCATAATCAAGAACGGCAACTGGCTTTGATGATAGATGGCGCAACATCGCTTAAACTCGAGATTTATTTTTGCGCTGAGACATGGGATCAGCGCTTAAGCTGCGATATACTTCGATACGATCAAAAGGCTGCAAGCGATAGCTGAGCGGCTGTTTTTGTGCATAGATACCCACATGCCAACGCTTCGCCGTTGGCGTTGCAATATCTGCCACTTGCTCACACCAACGTGCTAACGCTGGAAATTTCACCAACCACCCTGCCTGCCTCAATGCCTCATACAAACTTGTTTCATCATTAACTTGTAGGGTTAAATAATGCTGACATTTTGCATCTTCAGCATATGCCAAATAAACAGTCATTAGCATGGTCTGCTCAGATGACAGCGCACAATTATTATCAGATTGAACGCCATTAGCGTTTAACTCAACCACTGCATCACCCAACCTATCAATGCCAATAACAGTGCTAGTGGCACAATCAAACGAATCGCTATTCGCCATAAGTTATAAAACGCTTCATTGCCAAAATTTAATGACTTACGCAGATGACTAATTTTCATCTGCCAACCCGCAAAGATAGACAGCAATAATACCGCTATGCTGCTAATAATCACTAAAAGTCCGACCAGCCAAACAGTTGGTATGATAACGACTAACAAAAGTGCCAAGACAAAGGTTAATACCAAACTGACCAGTAGTCCAAACTTGTGCGCTAATTGCTGGGTACTATAATGCAGCAAATAGCTGGCGACAAATAACACCCCTATCCAATATGATAGCTGCCCAATTGGTGGCAATGCCATGCCACCAATAGATAACGCCACAACCCCAACGATCAATTGCAATATCCAAATCGGGAGTACCAATTTGGTTGCCCGATACTCACTCATCGCACGGCTGCGAGCAGGTTTTTGCGCATTGATATTATCCGTGTCTACTGCTGTTGCCACTTGGTTCGTTACCAAGTTTTGACCAAACCAGTATAAGCCTGTGCCTGCACCCACACTAACCAACGCTAACGCGACTGCACGCGCCCATTCATTTAAGCTGATATCAGTCATCGCAAAGTCAATATTGGGTAGGCCATTTGCCACGCCGAGCAACAAGCCTATCACCATTAATCCCAGGCCAATCGGTAATGGCGCAACGCCCAATAAACTGAGTAACACAGCAATGACCATCAGGCCAGCAGCGATCGCAAAATCTGGTATAGCAGGAGCGCTATTAAGCTCCGTCAATGCCGCCAAAATACCTGTGCTCGCGCCTGAGATCACTAACGCCGCAATCAGAATAGAGACCAGCGCGGCGAGCCAACCAAAACTACGCCATATTGGGCTGGCATCTGCTTCGCGAGTAAGCTTTTGCATCCCTGCTAATGGCGCATCGACACTACGATAGGCTAAGGCAATTTCCGCATAAACAACGGGCAAGGATACCAATACCATAGCCAATAGCCAGAGTAACCAAAAGTCAATCTCACCAATGGATGCTGGTGCAAACCAACGAAACAGCAGTAGCGGTAGCAGTGCCGCGATAAAATAAGAAGCATAACGGATCATCATAATCTAAATCCAAACGATCTAATACCTTTCACAAAAATGAGAATAGCTAGGAAAACGAGTGTCCGTACTACACATTGTAGACGAAACAAGTTTGACACTGCCAATCATACTCTGTGGGTTTGGTATAAAGTGAATAACGATAATTTATCATGATACAGAGCAACGATAGGCCTCTGTAAGCAGTTTTATTTTATAATAGTCGATTCAATTTAAAAGAAGCACAAGGTAACCAGAAGCAAATATATATTCAATACTTCAAGCGAGGTTAATGCAGCGACTCTTTTATAATGGAATGACTATAAGGTCTCTATAATATAAGGGATGAACAGTTATAAAAAAACCCCGAAATCGGGGTTTAATAATGAAACAATGGCGAATATATGGTCAAGTGCTTATCAATTTCAGTGAGGCAACGTGCATTAGGCACTAGTAGCTGATATCAATCAATTAGTGAACAGCACTGATATAATCTGACAAGATACGAATATCACGATCCGATAGTTTCGATGCGACTGTCTGCATCATGCCCATATCGCCTTCTTTCGCAGCATCATTGACACGTTTTTGCTCATCACTATCAACATCATCAACACGGCCAGCCGCACGGAAGAGTTTTAGCTGAGTTGCGATGTACTGTGCATGCTGACCACCTAAGCGTGGAAATGCCGCCCAAGTATTACCAGCAGCATCTGGACCATGACAGCCTGCACAACCGATGACACCGCGTGACTTATCACCACCTAAGAATAGCTTAGTGGCTTCTTGATTGGTCGCAGGATTACCAAATCCAACACCCCAAGGCGCTTGGCTAGCATAATAACCAGCCACGTTGGCTAAATCTTGCTGCGATAAATTTGCAACTTGTGATTGCATAATACCGTTCTTGCGATAACCTGCTTTAAAGTTGACCAACTGTTTGTAAAGGTATTTTACGTTTTGGCCACCCAAGTTGGGCTGCGCAGGGACAACACTCACACCATCAACACCATGACAAGCAGCACAAACCGTTTCTGCAATTTGCTTACCGGCATTGACGTCGTACTCAGGAACAATAATAGCAGCTTGTACGCTGAAACTTGCAACGCATAAGCTGGCAGCAGCGATTAACTTTTTCATTGATACAAATCCTACTAGCTCGGCGTAAGCATTATTTAGAGTGATTGCACTGATAAGATACCTCATATAAACTACCCTACTATTGGTTAGGTAGGTATATGTTTTAAGGTCTTGGCCACAAGCAGTCTGAAAGTACTTACTAACATCAGGGTTTATTTTCGATTATTATAGCAAGACTTTGTAGCATTTGCCTACTTAATCGTCACATCCATCAGTTTTTCTAACACATAGACAAGTATGCCAACAAAAAACAAAAAGCGCTTACAGGCTAAAAAACCCAGCGCTTTTTTATGTTGTTTTATAGTGTGTCGTATTGTGGTGCTTTATCGGTCAGCGTCTCACTTACTCATGTACTCAATCAACTTACGATAATCATCATCGCTACAACTGTTACAAAGACCACCAGCAGGCATCTGCGTCATACCACTTTTAACAGAATTAATAAGTGTCGGCATGCTTTTTTGTTTGATAAGCTGTTGCCATTTGGCACTATCACCTTTTTTGATGGCGTTCAGCGCCCCACTATCGTGACAGGCAGCACATGAGTTATCATAGGTGGCTGCAATATCAGCAGCATTAGCGCTAGTCATGATGGCACTACTGAGCAGTAATGCCGCTCCGCTACCTACTAAAACTCGGTAGGTCTGGCTAAAAAGTGCATTGATTGAAACCATAGAACACCTCCTTTTGATGCTTCTCTCGTTTAATCAATCTTGCTATTAAACGTCGTTCGTTCAGTATATCTTATTAAACATTGTAACAATGTATGTCGTATAAATATAGATAAATATAGTTTGGCTTTGGTAACGCATGAATAAAAGCGGCAACTTGCTCTAATGAGCGCTTATTTTAATGGTATTCTGTCATTTATGTGATGCTAATCATAGTTATTTCAATAAGTAAGATAAGTAATAGTATAGAATAGTCGATAACTTGAAATGACTGTGTTTATGACCAATAAACATTGAAAGTTATGATGAATAACTTCGTAACGATTTTTTGTCTAATGCACTGTCTTCTCGACAACCAGTTGATTAAAATTTTATAACCGTATCCAATTTCTTAAAGATTAATGAGCCATTTATGAGTACCCCGTTTACTGATGTCGCCGCCGAACATGCATTGTTCAACACTAAATCTCGTCAAAAAATTCAGCAAACTGAGTTTATGATGTCAGCGCCTACTTTTCGTCTCTGCCCACCCGATATGGGCTTAGAAGTTGCCTTTGCAGGACGCTCAAACGCAGGTAAATCCTCTGCTATTAATGCCTTAACCAATCAGCGCCAACTAGCACGCTCATCTAAAACGCCTGGTCGTACGCAGATGATTAACTTTTTTAGTATTGGTGATGCTGATAGACGTTTGGTGGATTTGCCAGGTTATGGCTGCGCAGCGGTACCGCTTGAGATGAAAAAAGAATGGCAGGTTGAGCTAGAAGAATACTTGGTGGCGCGCTCAAGCCTTGCAGGTTTGGTGCTCATGACTGATATTCGTCATCCATTGAAGTTCTTTGACGAGCAAATGCTACGTTGGGCAAATGATGGTGAACTGCCAGTACATATCTTGCTAACCAAAGCTGATAAATTGAAATATGGCGCATCTAAAAATGCGTTACTTAATACTCGTAAAAGACTAAAAGAACTGGGATTGAACTGTAGCATTCAGCTATTTTCAGCACTAAGAAAAGAAGGTCTTGATGAGCTGGCTGGTGTCATGGGCAACTGGTATGAATATCAGCTCGATGCAGACAAAATCATTGAATCCTCTTTTGCGTTACTAGAAGGCGCTGAGTTGGAAGAAGCGATTGAAAAAGACAATATCGAAAAAGGCGCGATTGAAAAGGACAGTGCTCAAAAGGATAGCACTCAAAAATAAAGCCAATAAATATCATCGTCTCCAAGTAAAAAGGGTTTATCATTATTATCGATATGAACTGAACCCCAAATGTTGGACGGTTTAGTTTATAACAAGGACTGAGTTCTGTATTGCACAGGACTCAGTCCTTTTAATTTAAGTTGAATACGCTCATGATTATAATAATGCATATACTCATGAATCTGTTTCTCTAACTGCTCAATAGTTTTCGGTTTCTCAATATAAATCGTCTCGCACTTCAGCGTACCGAAGAACCCCTCTATCAGTGCATTATCCAAACAGTTGCCTTTTCTGCTCATACTTTGCTTAATTCCATGCTGTTTAAGCGTCGTGCTAAACGGTTTCATTTGATAATGCCACCCTTGATCTGAATGCAGCATTAATCTTTTACCACGGCACGCCTTTGTCTTATCTAAAGCACTAGCTAGCATCTTACCAACTAAGTCATAAGTGGGTCTCTTTGAGAGCGTATAGCTGATGATCTCATTGTTATAACAATCGAGTATGGGTGATAAATACAGCTTATGATCACCCACCTTAAACTCAGTAATATCGGTGAGCCAGCGTGTGTTCGGTTTATCTGCAGTAAACTGGCGCTTTAAATAGTTCTTTGCAATCTTACCTTGTTGTCCTTTATAAGAGCGGTACTTCTGACGTCTTATCTTGGCGCTAAGCTTCATGTTACGCATCAGCTTAGCGATGAGCTTGTGGTTGTAATGACTACCTAACTGCTTTAGAGCCTCAGTGATTCTGCGATAGCCATACCTGCCTTTGTGCTGATGATACAGCTTAGCAATACGCTGTTTTAATTCAGTGTATTTGTCATCACGCTCAAGTCTTGCTCTATGATAGTAAAAGACACTTTTGGGCATACCAGCGGCTTTAAGTAAGTCAGATAAACAGCAGCGCTCTCTTAGTCCTTCGATGAGCCTTGCTTTTTCAAAGCTTGTTTCTTCTTCTGTTTGAGCAAGGCATCTAGCTTTTTAGGTAGGCGTTCTCCGCACGTAGATACTCATTCTCACGCTTAAGCTCTGCTAAGCTCTTTTCATCATCTGGCTTGTCTGTGATAAATGGTTTGCTCATGGCGGTTCTACCTTTATGTTTAGATACGAGTCCAGACATACCCTGTAGTCGATAAGCTTTGTGCCAATGACTAATGAGCGCCGGTGAGCTGATGTTAAACTTCAGTGCCACCTCAGATTGACTTAAATCTTCTTTAAGCATGGTGGTTAGTACGTTAAGTTTAAACTCACTGCTGTATTTGGCCTTACTTGTCTTTGGCTTAATGGCATTTATGCCACCGCTTTGGTATTGCTTAACCCATTTGAGTACAAACTCTGGATTGACGTTAAACTTCTTAGCGGTGGCGTGACTACTATGGCCTTGCCGATAGTATGCGATGACTTGCATCTTAAAGTCTAGATCGTAACGCATAAAAATACCCCATAAGTTGTGTCCAACTTATGGGGTTCAGTTCAATAAGCCCTTTTTTTATTATCATTTTTAGCATCTAAAAAGATTTTTATTTAAGCACCTTTATTTAAGCACTTTTATTTAAGTGCTTTTATTTAAGCACATAGTAGCTCAGCCAACGCTTGTGGCGTGTCAACCTGATACGTGGGTTGCTGTGCGGCGAGCTCTGCAGGTGATGCTGTACCATAATTCACCGCAATACTGGTCATGCCCAGTCTCGTTGCCATTTGGATATCGTAGATACTGTCACCGATGAAAACAGCATCGGCGATTTGCTGCTGCGTATAATCCAAAATATCGGTCAACATCTGCGGGTCAGGTTTTGAGCCTGCCTCATCGGCACAGCGGGTCATCACAAAATAATGGTGGCTCTCTGAAGCATCTAATACGCGGTCTAAGCCCTTTCGCTTTTTACCAGTTGCAACCGCGAGGCTTTTACCTTGGGCTTGTAGGGTCTGCAACATCCCTTCTATCGGCGCAAAAAGCGGCGTACTGTGGCTGTTGGCAATATAGTGGTCTGCGTAGCTTTGCTGAATCGCAAGCTTTTGCGTGTCATTGGCTTGCGGATACAAAACCTCAATGCCATTCATTAAGCTCAGCCCAATGATGTCTTGTACTGCTTTATCGGTCGTCTGAAAACCATGCGCCTTTCCTGCCACATGCATTGACTCAACGATTAATCCAATGGAATCCATCAGCGTCCCATCCCAATCAAAAATAATCAGCGTCTTATCCGCTAAACGATGACTGGCTGATAACTGAGTTCCTTTGGAAGCGCTAGAGATACTAGCGACAGATTGATTGCTCATAAATAGACCTTAACGAATATCAATAATAAATGGTAGATACGAAAACGTCACGGCGACTTATTAAGAAAAATAAGTGTTCGTGACGTTTAAAGTTAATGCTTAAAAATTTTATTTGGCGACTTATTCAGGTAATTTAACTTGCTCTGGCAACCAATCTGCCATGTCATCTGGTAGCGGTGCGGTAATAGTTTCATAGCCTGGAATGTCTAAACGCCACGCATGCAGACACAGGCGATGGACGCCTGATTTATCATGCACATTATATTTATCATCACCCAAGATAGCGTGACCAATATGAGCCAAATGCACACGGATTTGATGAGTGCGACCGGTCAGTGGTTTGGCTTCAATTAAACTAACTGGCTGATCAGCAATCATAAAACGACCATGAACGACGATATCCGTCTGGCTGTCTTTAGATTGCGGATCTTGCGCATCTACTTTGACGCGGCGTTCACCACTAGCAACTGTATAGCGTAGCAATGAGGCATCAATGCGTTGCTCATTTAATGCTGGCTGACCTTTGGCGATACATAAGTAATGCTTTTGGATGGTTTTATCGACGAGATGCTGTTGCAACGCTTTTAGCGCTGAGCGTTTTTTAGAAATCATCAATAGACCTGAAGTGTCTTTATCAATGCGATGTATCAGCTCTAGGTATTTTTACCTGTCACTTCACGCATGGCTTCGATAACACCAAAGTCCAAACCACTACCACCATGAACGGCGATGCCAGAAGGCTTATTCAGTACTAGCATTCCTTCGTCTTCATACACTACGCGCGCTAACAAGCTTTTAGCAAACTCGGCACTGATGATTGGTTTTTCGCGGGTAGCAAGTACCACTGGCGCGATACGTACCACGTCTTCACGCTGTACTCTATCATGCGCTTTGCAGCGTTTATTATTGACCCGAATCTCATCTGAGCGAATCATTTTATAGATATGCGGTTTTGGCAAACCTTTTAAACGGTTCAGTAAGAAATTGTCTAAGCGCTGATCGTGTTGATGGCGGGTTACTTCAAGATAATTTACCTTACCAAAGTTGCTGATTTCATCATCAGCGCTTTGCGGGCGTGTTTTACTATTAAAAATAGCAGGGGCTTCATGGGTAGGTGCGTCGTCAGTCATTTTTGGCTTCGTCATTTTTAGTTAGGTATTTACAGAAAGATTTGCTATAGTTTAGCATGTTGAGCGACAATTAAGCAGAGACTGCAGCAATAATCATTGTTGTTGTTCTAAATAGCGCATTACCATTTTTACGAACTTTTAGTGAAAAGGTATTAGCGGTATGCCCTGCCAACATTGTATGTTTAATCGAATTTTAGGGCGCAGTATCTGTTTAGAAATATCACTTGTAGATATTTATAGATATGTCCCCATAAATTGTAAAATGAAAGTATCGTACTGACTTTACTCAGTACCATAGAATAAATAGTGACACTAAATACCTTTGTGTTCATAAATTCAGCGTTGATAAGTTTGGCTAAGCGCCTGTTTATTGACCGATAATGACACTACATTGACTCACAACCTGCATGACAACGACTTTATTTGATAATTATTCATGATTTAATGACTGGTTATCTGGCGGTCCTTTACGCAAGTGTAGTTGAGCAAGTATGGGTTGTTTAGCATTAGGATCGAGAAGTATATCGATAGCTGCCTACGTATTGGTGGTCAAACAGATAACGATAAAAAAGATATGAATACAGCACCACACCGATAGTTTGGTCATTTATTCTGTTTGCCAAGTACGCCCCGCTGATCACCGGAGCCGCGACACCTAACCGTAAAACACCCAAGATATTATTGACGTTATACCAGAAAGAACGATAAATAAAGAGTGACCAATTGCTTTACCTAAACAAATAATTGCTGAATATCACCATTTCATATAATGGTATTTATAACAGCGATATTATTGCTAGACTTTGATGGATGGATTGCAGCAGCATAACGCCTTTTGAGTATCAGTATATTGAATCTCGTCACTGCCCGTCGCCTGCTCTTACAAAGTAAGCTGGCATGACTACCAATAAAGCTTGCTGATAGTAAAACTGAATCGCATGCTGACGCATTAATATTTGTACCAAACCTATCAATAATAGGATATAAATAGATAGCCTTACACCCTATAAATTTTATATTTACGTTAGTTTTGCTAACACACTTTAGGTAAAAAACAAGCCATTGACAAAGCCCAAGTGCTTTATTAACCCATGATTTACGTTCTATCGTTGATTAACATCTGCCCATGCTAATTTAAATATTAGCCATACTTGCCATTGCGCTCTAAAGCCCGTCTCGTCGTTGTTATGCGTACTCATAGGATACAAATATGAAACGCATTTTGATCAACGCTACTCAAAACGAAGAAATTCGTGTCGCCTTATGTAAAGGCAATCATCTTTACGATTTCGATCTTGAAAACCGTACTCGTGAACAAAAAAAATCCAATATATATAAAGGTCATGTAACCCGTGTCGAGCCATCGCTTGAAGCGGTGTTTGTCGAATACGGCTCACAGCGCCAAGGTTTTTTACCAATTCGTGAAATCTCTGCTGAATATTTAAGCGGTAATCCACGTGACGAAAACATCAAAAAACTGATCAAAGAAGGCGATGAATTAATCGTCCAAGTCGAAAAAGAGGAGCGCGGTAACAAAGGCGCTGCCCTATCGACGTATGTCTCATTAGCTGGTCGTTATCTGGTATTGATGCCAAATAACCCTCGTGGCGGCGGTATCTCACGTCAAATTTCAGGCAAACTTCGTGAAGATATGAAGCGTATGCTAAGCAATCTTGATTTGCCAAAAGGTATGAGTGTCATCATTCGTACTGCGGGTATTGGTAAAACTCAAGAAGACTTACAGCACGATTTAAACCACTTGCTGAATATCTGGCAAGCCATTCAAGAACAAAATCAAAAATACCCTTCACCGCGCTTGGTACATCAAGAAGCAGGCGTCGTAACCCGTGCTGTCCGTGATTATCTACGTGATGATATCGCTGAGATTTGGATTGATAATGAAAACGCTTATATTGAAGCCGCTGGCTTCATCGATGCGGTTATGCCAAAACAAGCAGAAAAGCTACGCAAATATACCGACTATGAGCCCATGTTTTCGCGCTTTAATATCGAAAAGCAAATCGAAACCGCCTATCAGCGTGAAGTGCGTCTGCCATCAGGCGGCTCGATCGTCATTGACCAAACAGAAGCACTAGTCTCTATCGATATCAACTCAGCCAAATCGACCAAAGGTTCAGACGTTGCCGAAACTGCATATCACACCAACCTAGAAGCAGCCGATGAGATTGCCCGTCAGCTACGTTTGCGTGATATGGGTGGTTTGATTGTCATTGATTTCATTGATATGAATGACAATAAGCATCAAAAAGAAGTCGAAAAACGTCTGATTGATGCCACTAAATATGATCGTGCACGTGTGCAATTTGGTGATATTTCTAAGTTTGGTTTGATGGAGATGAGCCGTCAGCGTCTACGTCCTTCACTAGAAGAATCAACCGGCTATATCTGCCCACGCTGCCATGGTAACGGCATGATTCGCGATTTGCGCTCATTGTCACTATCAATTATGCGTCAGATTGAACAAATCGCGCTAAAAGAACGTCAAGGCGAAGTACAAGCAGAAGTTCCAACAGATATCGCCGCCTTCTTATTAAACGAAAAACGTGATGCCTTAGTTTATCTTGAGCAAGACAGTGGCACGCGTATCACGATTTTGCCACACGCGCATTTAGAGTCGCCTAACTTTAAACTACACTTTAACCGTGATGGCTTTGCGCCTTCAAGTTATGAGCGTATTACGGATACAGCCCAAGAACATAGCGATTTGGGTTATGAAGTTGACTGGCAAACGGCTGAAAAAGAGCGTCCAGAGCAACAGCCAACGCGCCAGCCACGTCAGGTAGCGAGCAATGATACTAATACTGCTAGCCAATCAAACAAACCGACCAGTACAGCTGATCATAGTAAACACAGCAACGACCATCGTAACAATAAAAATACGACCAACGTTTCATCGGCGCGCGCGCCACAAGCAAACAACAACCAGAGTGTGGCAGCCCCTGCCCCTGTTGCTCCAATAGCAGCAACTACAGCTCCTGCACATGTTGAGACAGCAGCTCAGCCACAAGCAGTGGCGTGGTTATCAAACCTATTTGCGCAAGCACCACAAGCCTCAACGACGCCTAGCGTCAGTAGTCGTGATGCAGCAGAAGCCATTGAAGCACTAGTAAATAATGGCGCACAAAGCTTAGGCTCATTTGGACAAGTGGATAGCAGTGCCCTGAGTAATTCATCAACGGGTGCATCGAACAATGTACCAGCAAATCAGCAGAACAGTCAGAAAAATGACGAACAACCGTCCGACAACAACGCCAATCGTCAACAAGCGCGTCGTAGCTCAGACAGCGACACCGATGATGATAGCAGTAATGAAGATAGAAGAAGACGTAAGCCACGTAAATCTAGATCATCTAAACCTCGTCAAAGAAAAGATCAGGCAGAAGAGTCGAGCAATGAAGTAAGCGGCGATACCGAGAACAACACCTCAAATAATGCGGCAAATAACGCTGATGACAAGCAGGCTGACAATCGAAACAAACGTCAGCAGGAGACCAGACGCACGAATGAGCGTAACCGCAACAATCGTCAAGACAATAACCAGCAAAACAGTAATCGTCAAGACAGTAGCCACCATGCAAACGAGCGCAATGATGATGCTGATAAAGACAGTAATACGGCAGATGAGCAAACTCGTGCGAAGCGTAAATCGCATAATCAACGCGGTTCACGTGGCAAGTTAGAGCGCGGCGAGACACTAACAGCTGAAAATATTAAGCAACCCAATCAGCAAGCGACGACAGGTGCAAACGGCCGAAAAAATCACTCTAACACGCGTCGAAATCAAGATCCTAATGAAGTCGTGCTACAGGTCAATGAAGCAGCCATTGAGCTGAAATCGCCAGAAGTCGTGCACTTGTCTCTAGATGACAGTAAGTCTATACAGACAAAACCTCAGTCTACTGAAAAGCAAAAGTCAGTAAATGATGTTAATAAAGAAAGCAGCAAAAAAGAAGCTCATACACAGCAAAGTGATAATCAGCAGAGCAATGACAAAAAAATTGCTCCTGAAACAGCTGCTGTGAAGGGTAACGACGAAGGCACTGTAGCAACACATGATGTTAATGTTAGCACCACTGAGGACAAGGGACAAAATAATGCCCCGAAAACAGACAGTAACACTGCTGACAAAAAACCTGCTCTAGATGAGCAACCAGCATCTAACAGCGTTACCAAAGACCAAACTGACCATTCAAAATCTGTGGATACTGACGTGGACAGCGTAGCAATAACGCCAAAACAGCCCGAAGCAGAATCGACAGAAAAAGCGAATAGTGACACTGTTGACGCTACCGACAGTGACGCCGATGTTAGCAATGCCAATGACAGTCATAGCGCAAGTGGTCATAGCGCAAATGATAAGAACAACTCAGCACTGGCACTAACGCACGAAGCATTATTTGCCAAGCGCTACGTGACTGCTGAGAAGTTTGGTCAGGCTAGCAATGATCCACGTGTGGTTCGTAGTCAGCAAGTGCAAGCAACTGAACAACCACCAGTAGCTGAGCCTGCAGTAGTAAGCCCATCGACTATTCGTGGCACCGTTGGTGATTTTGTTCGTAAAGCATTAGTAGATGCAGAAAGTCGTTTGAAAAATGACGGTGTCATTAGTTGCTTTATTGCTGCTATCGATGCACATACGCAGCAAGCAAAATCAGCTAACAAATCAGCTAACATTGAAACGAGCGTCACACCGACTGCTGATACTAACGTTGAGGACAGCAATTTCGACTTTAGCAACTATGGCTATCAGCCATTGGCGGCAGATTACCTGACTCGCTTTGAAACGATGACACAAGCGGTCAGTCAGTTTGCGGCAACGCAAGGTAAAACAGACGTCGAACCACGCGCCATTGGTAAGCGTGCTGGCAACGATCCACGTGGTCAACATCCTAGTTATCAGGAGCCCGCAGTGTTGAGTCTACCGACCGAACAAGCGGCTGATACTGAGCAAACGGTTATTGAACATGATGATAACAATGTGGATGCTCATGATGTTGAGGCAAATGCGCTAGCCAATCAAGCTCAGGCTGATAATATCAGTGTTCACAGCGAACAATTACTAGAAGCAGATCAAGCGCTAGTAGAAGTAACTAACGAGCCGTCGAATGGAGGCACTGTTATAGCTGAGCACGTAGCAGCTGAAAAGATTGACGAGGCACATGACGATAGCGAAGCTGCTGATATTGAAGAGGCTAATATTCAAGAAGCTGACGTTGAAAAAACTAAGCCAGCAGATGAGCCTAAGGTAGAGCAACCTATCAATATCAAAGAAGCGGGCAAAGACGACAGTCAGGCTGCTAAGTCAAAAACCACGATTGCCAGTTATAAAAACATGATTGAGAATGTGGCTGAACAACTGCTGCCGCAAACTGGCATGTTTAATTTGACCACGCCAAAAGTACCAAAGGCACGTAGCCGCAAGCCTAAAACGGAGCATAAAAAGCCCACGCAAGCTGAAAAGCTAGAGGCTGATGACTCAGATAGCGAAAGCTAATCATATAACTCCCAACGCAAAAACCCCAAAGTTGTCAGCAACTTTGGGGCTTTTTTACGAAATAAAATTACAAAAAATATAAAGCTAAAGCACAGGTAACTGACTTAGTGTGCAGATGACGCTGTGTCGTCCTTTCCACGAATTTTACTAATAACTGTTAAGATAGCCACAACCGCAGCACCAATAATAAAACCAATGACGCCATTTAATATTGTTGTCGTTAAGCTTTCAAAGATACCCGTTAAATCAGCGATATCCTCTACTCCATGATGTAAGAAGCCGATACCATGTACCAAGATACCACCGCCTACTAAAAACATCGCCAACGTGCCAGCGATAGATAGAAACTTCATCAGTTTTGGTGCCGCTGCAAACATTAACTTGCCCAGTTTTTGCTTGAACGCCCCTTCTTGTTCCATTAAATGCAGACCTGCATCGTCTATTTTCACGATACCAGCGACCAAGCCATAAATACCAATCGTAATACCGATGGCTAAAATAGACAGCACCAAGCTTCGTTCTAATAAAGTGGCGCTTGCCGTTGATCCCAAGGCAATCACGATAATCTCAGCTGACAGAATGAAATCCGTACGTACTGCACCTTTGATCTTTTCCTTTTCAAAAGCGACCAAATCTATAGTCTCATCAGCATTGGCTTTTCGACGCGCTTCTTGCTCCTCATCATGCGGCAAAGCATGCGGCCAAAATCGATGAATGACTTTTTCAGCGCCTTCATAAACCAAAAACAAACCACCACACATTAGTAAAAAAGTGACCAGCGGTGGATAAACAGCACTAATCAAGAGTGCCGCTGGTACTAGAATAAGCTTATTAATAAATGAGCCTTTGGCGACCGCCCAGACCACTGGAAGCTCACGATTGGCTTTGACACCCGTAACCTGTTCTGCGTTGAGCGCCAAATCATCGCCCAATACACCAGCGGTTTTTTTAGCAGCGACTTTGGTCATGACGGAAACATCATCCAATATCACACTGATATCATCAAGTAGGGTTAATAAACTGGCACCTGCCATGTGTGCTCCTTAGCAAAAATTTATTGAAATAAAGGGTTAAAAATAACTGATACCAATAGTTTTATATGAATTTTTATAAAAACACTGTTATTAGCCGTAGACTACAAGGGCAAGCGTCGATATTAAATAGTACAAATGTATCTTATTTTTTTGAATTGACGTTTATGCCTACTACTATTATTGCTACCCTCACCTCCCTATATCACCTCATAGCCTGTGGCTGTTATTTACCATAAATATGTTAATATAGGCGACATGATTACTTACCTTTTATAATTATTAAATTGTAAAAAAACCTTTTAATTTTAAACCTTTAAGACAATATCGATACGTATTGCTTTATATAGAAATTTAGTATCATTTTTCTTAAAACGACTTCACGATTAGGCACGATGCCTACAGGACACCTATATATGTCATCCCCGATTGCAAAAAACACCTTTGCTCAAAACCGCTTTTCTCGAAATAATTTATCTCGCTTTATGATGAGTGCACTGCTTGTTGTGGTTGCTGCGGGCTGCTCAAACAATGCAGCAGATGCGACCAGCAACACCAGTATCGTCAATAATACCGATGCTAAAACCAGTACAAGTAAAGCATCTGCTGATAGCGATGCTGCCGTGGTAAAGGCGTTGCAGGCGAATTTGAATACGTCCGGTATTGAAGAAAATATCATTTCAGCCGTACCAACAGATATGGATGGTATTTATTGGGTCACAGCGGAAGGACTGCCTTCTTTCTTTACTGATAAATCTGGCAAACACATTATCCAAGGTCAGATTATTGCTGTTGGCGAGGCTGCGCCTGTCGATATCAGTGCGGCATTGGTTGCTAGTACCGCACAAGAAGCCCTAAAAGCCGTCGATAAAAAAGACATGGTGATTTATCCAGCCATAGGCGAAACGAAGTCAGTGGTATATGCCTTTACCGATGCAGACTGTGGTTATTGTCGCAAATTGCATGAAGAGATGGATGATATCAATGCACGTGGTATCGAGGTACGTTATTTGGCATGGCCGCGCAGTCAGGAATCGGTGCCAAAAATGGAAGCCATTTGGTGTAGTCAAGATCGTAAGGCGGCCATGAATCAAGGAAAAATGGGCGCTGATGTACAAGCGCCTAGCTGTGCCAGCCCTGTACAAGAACACATGGCACTGGGTGCAAAACTTGGTGTGCGTGGCACTCCCGCTATCTTTACAGAATCTGGTCAGCAAGTAGGCGGCTATCTACCTGCGGCGGAGTTAGCTCAAGCTGTCGGTGCTAGCTAAAATCTGTTATTGTTCAGGCCTTTGTGATATCTATGACGATGGCGACATTGTGTAGACGTCACAACTGCTTGTCGGTATGATACGATAAAGCGCTATGAAAAATCAGCAGCATACTTTTTATTTGAGTATTTTTTATTCAACTGTAATGAGAAATCGATAAAGCTGCGACTGTCAAAATGCACGCAACTACTACAGCTAGTAGCGCATGTGCATTTGACTCTATGACAGCGTTATCATTGGTTCATTATATTTAACCTCTTGAGGATACTGTGAGTAATTCCATCAAACTAGCGATACTTGGTCTGGGCACCGTCGGAACGGGCGTGATCAATCTAATCAATGACAACTTAAATGAGCTAAAACGCCGTAGCGGACGCGACATTATCATTACCGAAGTTGGTACGCGCCGTCATCGTGATGATATTGATCCCAATATTATGCAAAACAGTGACTTGATGGCAACTGCTGCAAGCGACAATGTCGATATCGTCGTCGAAGTGATTGGCGGTACTACCTTAGCAAAAGATGTCATCATGCATGCCATTAAAAACGGCAAGCATGTGGTGACTGCAAATAAGGCGTTATTGGCAGAGCATGGCAACGAAATCTTTGCCTTTGCTGAAGAGCATAATGTCCATGTCGCTTATGAAGCAGCAGTCGCAGGCGGTATCCCCATTATTAAAGTCATGCGCGAAGCGCTCGCTGCCAATAAAATCGATTGGCTAGCAGGTATCATCAACGGTACTGGCAACTTTATCATGACCGAAATGCGTGACAAAGGTCGCCCGTTTGCCGACGTGTTGAGCGAAGCACAAGAATTGGGTTATGCGGAAGCAGATCCGACTTTTGATGTCGAAGGTATTGATGCAGCTCATAAACTGGCATTACTCGCCTCTATCGCCTTTGGTATTCCGCTGCAATTTGACAAGGTCTACTGTGAAGGCATCACTGGCATCACCTTACAAGACGTCAACTATGCGGAAGAGCTTGGCTACCGTATCAAGCATTTGGGCTTTGCCGTACGCCGTGATGGTCAAGGTAATGATGAGGCTTCTGGTATCGAGCTGCGCGTACACCCAACGCTAATTCCGCAGGATGCGTTACTCGCCAACGTCAATGGCGTAAAAAATGCGGTATTGGTAAACTCCCATCCGCTTGGACAGACGCTATATTGCGGTGATGGTGCTGGCGCTGGTGCGACGGCTTCTGCGGTGATGGCCGATGTGATGGATTTGGTGCGTGTTCTAGGTAGCAAAGACAGTAGCGATGAAAGCAACAGTAATCAAAACAATCACGGTCACCATGTGCCGCATTTAGCATTTATCCCTGAGCAGCTATCAGACACGCCCATATTGCGCGCTGAGCAGATGATTACCGGTTATTATCTGCGCGTACATGCTTATGACAGCCCTGGTGTGTTGGCAGATATTACTCGCATTCTAAGCGATGCTGGTATCAATATCGATGCAATTTTACAAAAACCTGCGCACAAAGTTGGTCAAGTTCCGGTTATTATTTTAACGCTGCCCGTGATTGGAAGCCAGATGAATCTAGCCATCGAAAAAATTGAAAAATTAGAGACCATTACTGATAAAGTAGTACGCATTCGCTTAGATGAGCTAGCATAAAGCCTGCAGTTATTGAGCCTAAAAGATGCTATCTAGTCCGCGTTTGGTTTTAATTAAAACAAACTCATTTAAAATACGTAAAAAGGAATAATAACGATGTCAAATGATGCAATTGTAATTTTAAACGGCGCACGTACCCCAATGGGCGGCTTCCAAGGCGCACTAAAAGATATGAGCGCAACTGAACTTGGTGGCGCTGCTATTAAAGCCGCTGTCGAACGCTCAGGTGTGGCAGTCGATAGTATTGACGAGGTCATTATGGGCTGTATCTTGACCGCAGGCTTGGGTCAAGGCCCTGCGCGTCAAGCGATGCGTAATGCAGGTTTATCTGATGCAACTGGCGCTGTCACTATTAACAAGCTTTGTGGTTCAGGGCTAAAAGCAGTCATGCAAGCACATGACGGCATCAAAGCTGGTAGTTTCAATGTGGCAGTCGCTGGTGGCATGGAATCAATGACCAATGCGCCATACATCATGCCAGGGTCACGTGGTGGCTACCGTATGGGACATAAAGAAGTCAAAGATCACATGTTCTTAGATGGTCTAGAAGATGCTGAAACTGGCAAACTGATGGGTATGTTCGCACAGGAAATGGCTGATGAAAAAGGCTATACCCGTGAGCAAATGGATGCGTTTGCTATCGAATCGCTAAATCGTGCGCTCACTGCTATCAAAGACGACCACTTCAAAGATGAAATCACGCCAGTGACTTTTAAAACCCGTAAAGGCGAGCAAACCGTCGATACCGATGAGCAACCAGCGCTTGCTAATGCTGAGCGTATCCCTACTCTACGTCCAGCCTTCGCTAAAGACGGCACCATCACGGCAGCAAACGCCAGCTCAATCTCAGACGGTGCGGCAGCGGTTGTAGTCATGAAAGAATCGCAAGCAAAAGCTGAAGGCCTTGATTATCAAGCGCGTATCGTTGCAACCGCATCAAACTCTCGTCACCCAAGCGAGTTTACCATTGCTCCGATTGGTGCAATTGAAAAAGTATTGGCTAGTGCTGGTTGGTCAGTCGCTGATGTTGACCTATGGGAAATCAACGAAGCGTTTGCAATGGTCACTATGGCGGCGATGGACGAGCTAAAAATCGACCATGCCAAAGTAAACGTTGAAGGCGGCGCTTGTGCACTCGGTCATCCAGTAGGCTGTTCAGGTGCTCGTATCTTGATCACGCTTATCAACTCTCTCAAGCGTACTGGCGGCAAAAAAGGGGTTGCGACACTTTGTATTGGTGGCGGTGAAGCCGTGGCTGTTGCTATTGAACTTGCTTAACACTCAAGCAGATTAATTAATCGATTGATATGTTAAATTCACCTCTATAATTATCATTTATTACAAAATTTTCAAAATATCAGAAACCGCATCGCTATTTGCTTTGCGGTTTTTCTGTGTCTATGACTCTTAAATAAGCTAGAAATATTGCTCTGTGTAAAGACACGTTAATCTTTGACCCCAGCTATGTTATGCCACTTACAGCCTATTACACGCAATTACTCCAAGCGCACACTTTGCTACCTTGCTCATATATCTCATCGAAAATCATGATGTTAAGATTCTTACAAGTCGATGTAGAGGCTACTCACATGGCTTGCTACACCTTTTATTATAAAAATATTTTTACTAGAAATTTAACTTTTCCAAAACAACGATTGTTTTTAAAATAATTAATAATGATTAACTCATAAAAAAGGAAGACAACAATGAGCCAACTAATTCGTTTAAAAGATATCCAAGCTACTCATAAAGATTTGATCGGTGATGATTATTACGACCCAACAGGTAAAACTGCTTACGGCGTCAATGAAGAAAAAATCGGTAAAATTGAAGGTGCATTAGTAGAAGACACCACTGGTCGCATTCGTTATTTGATCGTTGATGCTGGTGGCTGGTTCAGCTCAAAAGAAGTATTGGTACCAGCAGGTTTGGCACGTATTGTTGGTGATGACGTATTCTTTGACAGCTTGACCAAGTCTCAAGTCGATGCCATGGAAGTATATGACCATGATTATCAATATAGCTACAAAGACCAGTATCAAAAGGACCGTCAAGCATTTGTTGCTGATACTGTTCCAGTTGCAGAGCGTATGGAGATTGCAGACCATGCCTATGACGCACCAAACACACTAGAGCTACTAGAAGAGCGCCTGACCGTCAATAAAGATCGTATCGTGGCAGGTTTGGTTAAAGTTGGTAAGCATATAGTGACCGAAGAGCGCAATGTCGATGTTGAGCTAGAAGAAGAGCATGCTAATATCCAGCGTACTAACGTAGATCGTCCAACAGATCGCCGTATCGGTGACATTGATGGCAATCAAACCATTGAAGTTGAACTAGAGGCTGAACGTGCCCGCGTTGGTAAAGACACTTACGTATCTGAAGAAGTGAACGTCGGTAAAACCACTGAACGTCATACTGAAACTATCGTTGAGACTATCCAACGTGAAGAATTGGATATCGATCGCGATGGTAACGTAGTAGATCGCGAAGGTAACATAATCGACCGTGATGGTATTACTGCAGAAGACGTACGCCGCGCTCGTGGTATGTAATACGCTAAACCGTCATACTGTTTGGCTGTCATTAAAAAGTAAGATCGCCGAGCAATACATGACCGTAATAAGCAGCTAAGTATTTTTACTTAGTGACTTAAGACCAGAGCATGCCTCTGGTCTTTTTTTGCTTACTATACTCAAAAATACTTAGGAATTAAAAATACTTAATGACATCTGATAAGGCTAACCTTGCAAAATCTGCAAAAATGGCTCTAAAATATTGTATAACGATTATTTCATAAAGATAAGGGCATTATGATGACTACCAATCACGACGACAGTATCCAGAACGATAGCTTTCTAAAAGAGGGTTTACATAACAAACAAGTGACACCAAACGCTATGACTGCCCCAATTGATACTCCTAATGGCACAGTAGCTAACGACATAGATAAGAGCAATCATAATGTTGGACACTTGGAGCTATTAGAAGAGCGCCCTGTCATCAATAAAGAGCGTTTAGATGTCGGTAAAGTAACGGTGACCAAGCATGCTCGTACCAAAACTATTGACGTGCCTATTGAGTTGGTAGAAGAATATATTACTATTCGCACTGAATACCACGATGCGAAAAGTCAGGACTTATTGTCAGGCAATTATGATGAAAAGGATATATTGCGCCATGTCGAGCCATCGTTAGATAGCAAGGCGGTCGTTACCGTAAATGGCAAACAGATCGAAATTGGTGATGAGCCGATTGAAATTGTCCTATCACGTCAAGTGGCTACCATTACTAAAGACACTTATGCTATTCAAGAAATCGATATCAACAAAACCACTCATACCCATACAGATAGCATCCAAGTAGCGCTTAAGCATGAAGAATTAGATGTGAAAGAAGAGGGATTTTTGGCACATGAGTCTAGCACCACTCCTGGTAAATAATTTTGCTGACTCATTAAAACCAGACATAAAAAAAGCAACGTTATCGTTGCTTTTTTTATGATTGCTTACTTATTATGAGGTTTTTTTACATTCATAAGTGCTGACATTCGCCGCATCTGTACCTGCTGTACGCATCACACCCGTCTCACGCGCTTCGTGTGCTACACGCCACTGGGTAAAGCCCTTACTGCCATCAATAGCAGTTGCTACTTCGAACACTTCTGGATTACTGGCATCATTGGTTTTATTTAATGTCACCGTACCCGCATCAGTCGCGATGACTACTTGCTTGGCATCTTCTTTATAAGTTGCATTAACTTTCAGCTCAGGTGAGCAAAGATAAGCTATTTGACTGACGTCACTATTTACCGAAGCTACGGTATCATCCTGTACTTCACTGAGCGATGCATCCGCTGTATCGACAACCACCTCATTAGGCTCAGCAGGTTCAGCGGACATCGGTACCGTTTCTTCGCTATGAGCACCATCATCTGTACCCGCTTCTGTATCTGACTGTTGCTGACAAGCACCAAGCGTCAGAACGCCAGCAAGTAGCCCAGTCAGCGCCACAGAAGTGCGCAATTTTTTTAATAATTCTATAGTCATAACACTTTCCCCAATGAATATGTTAAACACTATAACGTGTCCATAAATTCACGCCTATGTTGAATTTGTAAGTAATCAATACAAAATATAGCCAACACGTTTGTGAAGAATCAACTTTACTGTCTACAAATAATATGGTCGATTCAAGATAATGTAGAGACAAAGAATACGAGCAAATACAGAAAAGCCCTTATCTAAAATAGATAAGGGCTTTTGAGACTAACGAATATTAAAGATATATAAGCAGCAATGCTTAGCTGTTTATTATCAATATTCGCTTATGAATGCTATATTTTACCATGACATTGCTTGTACTTAAGACCTGAACCACAAGGACATGGGGCGTTACGACTGATATTCATACCAGCGTATGGGTCTGCCTCATTGGCATTATTACCACTACCTACCATAGCACCTGCGACCGCACTACCAGCAAGATTGCGATTTTGCGCGGCGGCTTTTTCAGCCCCGCTATCCATATTATCAATATCACTATGCTCGAACTGCATTTGCATATGAGCAGCATTCTCACGCTGCTGTATTTCCAGCGCTTCTAGCTCTTCTTTGGTCGGAATATGGACACGTGATAAATCTTGAACGGTCTCAGATTTAATTGCGCCAAGCATCATTTGGAACAGCTCAAATGATTCACGCTTATATTCTTGCTCAGGGTTTTTCTGTGCATAACCACGCAGATGAATCCCTTTACGTAGCTGATCCATTTGGGTCAAATGCTCTTTCCAATGCTTGTCTAAGCTCTGTAGCATAAAGTGACGCTCAAGCTGAGCAGCATCTTTTTCGCCCATCTGCTCACGGCGGCTATGATAGCGATCGATAGCCGTTTGGATGATTTTGGCACGCAACCCTTCTTCATCTAAGCGACGATCTTCATCGAGCCAATCATTGATCGGCATCGCAATCTTAAATTCATTTTCAAGCTCGTCTTCTAAGCCATCAATATTCCATTGGTCATCGATAGAACCTGGTGGAATAAACTGGTTAATCATGGCGTTATAAACTTCTTCGTGCATAATCTCAATGGCTTCAAGCAAGTCCATCTCTGCTAGCAAGTCATCACGCTGACCATAGATCACTTTACGCTGCTCATTGGCGACGTCATCATATTTCAACAGATTTTTACGCGCATCAAAATCGCGGCTTTCTACTTTACCTTGGGCATTTTCAATCGATTTTGAGACCATCTTATGCTCAATGGCTTCATCTTCTTTAAGACCCATGGCACGCATCATATTTACGACGCGATCACCAGCAAAGATACGCATCAAGTCATCTTCGAGCGATAAAAAGAAACGCGACATCCCAGGGTCACCTTGGCGACCGGCACGACCCCGTAGCTGGTTATCGATACGACGTGATTCATGGCGCTCAGAACCAATGATATGCAAACCACCAGCCGCGACCACTTGGTCATGTTTGACTTGCCATTCTGCTTTTAGGCGTGCCATTTCTTCAGGACTGACCGAATCGATATCTTCAATAAACGACTGCCAGTTACCACCAAGGATAATATCGGTACCACGACCTGCCATGTTGGTCGCGATCGTCACAGCCTTTGGACTACCTGCCTGCGCGATGATTTCGGCTTCACGTTCGTGTTGTTTGGCGTTTAGGACGTTATGCTTGACGCCCTCTTGATCGAGCAAGTAAGACAACTCTTCACTGGCTTCAATCGTCGCCGTACCAACCAAGACTGGGGCACCTTTGGCTTGAATCTCTTTGATTTCGCGAATGATACCTTTGTATTTGCCTAGCTTGGTTAAGAAAATCTGGTCATCCATATCGATACGAGCAATCGGCTCGTGCGTTGGAATCACGATGACATCTAAGTCATAAGTTGATTTAAATTCTGCTGCTTCGGTATCAGCGGTACCTGTCATGCCTGATAATTTTTCATACAAACGGAAGTAGTTCTGGAACGTCGTGGTCGCAAGCGTTTGGTTTTCTGCTTGAATTTCGACGTTTTCTTTGGCTTCTACCGCTTGATGCAGACCTTCTGACCAACGGCGACCCGGCATGGTACGACCGGTGTTTTCATCAACGATAACCACTTCACCATCATCGACGATATAGTGTACGTTTTTAACGAATACATGATGGGCGCGAATGGCAGCTTGTACGTGAGCCAATAATGGCAAACGGCTTGGGCTGTATAAACTTTCATTTTCACCCAACTCACCGACTTCGATTAAGAAGCGCTCAATTTTTTCATAGCCTTTTTCACTGATTTCGATTTGACGATTTTTTTCATCAATCCAGAAATCTTCTTCTTCGTTATTCTTATTGGCCTCTTCGTCTTTTGAGCGAATCAGCACCGGGATAATGGTATTAATCAGCGCATACATACGTGAAGAGTCTTCGGCTTGACCTGAGATAATCAGCGGCGTACGAGCCTCATCGATTAAAATAGAGTCAATTTCATCGATAATACAGAAGTTTAATGGACGCTGCTTTTTCTCTTTTAAACTAAAAACCATGTTATCGCGCAGATAATCAAAGCCATATTCGTTATTGGTACCGTAAGTAATATCCGCTTGATAAGCGTCGATTTTTTCTTGCGGCGGTTGTTGTGAATAAATGACACCGACGGTCATGCCCAAAAAGCCAAATAATGGACGGTTCAATTCAGCATCACGTGCCGCCAAATAATCGTTGACCGTAACCAAATGCACACCCTTGCCGCTGATGGCATTGAGGTACATCGCCAAAGTACCCATTAGGGTTTTACCTTCGCCCGTTTTCATCTCAGCGATTTTGCCTTCGTGCAAGGTGATACCACCGATCAGCTGCACATCATAATGACGCATACCATTGACGCGTAATGACGCTTCACGGCAGACGGCAAACGCTTCTGGTAGTAGTGCATCTAAGCTTTCACCTTGTTGGTGCCTTGCTTTAAACTCTTCAGTTTTTTGTTGTAATTGCTCATCAGACAGGGCTTGTACCGCAGCCTCTTGTGCGTTGATTTTGCTGACCACTTTGCGCATGCGCTTTAATTCGCGGTCATTTTTAGTGCCAACCACACTGCCTATAATCTTTGATAACATAATTTTTTGACCTATGGAAATATTCGATAATTAGTGCGCATTAGCCAAAGCTTCGCCCGCTGCCGCCTTGTCATTACAGTCATCACCTGACTAAGTACCTTTTGTTAACAAAGCACCTCTTAACAAAGCACTGATTAATAAGGTACTGCCCAATGAAGTGTCGCCTAATGAAGTATCGCCCAATTAAGTGTGACGTCATTATATATGGTTATGACGCCGATGGATACAAGGGCAGCGAGTAGATATTTGCCGACGTAAAAGCGCGGCAGGACGTGCTAAAATAGTATTTACACTTTCACACTTCTTAGTTTTTCGACTGCTAAATTTGCGCGTTATGATGACCCTTTAATAAAGCTATTTTGGTAAAAATCAACCAGAATCTTGCAAATTAACCACTCATAAGCGAGTGTTTTTCTCATCTATTTTTTTACGCTGATATGTATATACCGTCGTCCATCTAACGCCAACAGACTAAAAAACCCATTTAAGCATTATAAGAGACTCTGCATGACCGCTAAGCCATCCGCTCAAAACCTTAACGCCGAAAAACCTACTCCGTCGAAGTACGCAATATCAAAACAACAGACCGCGACACCTTTGACCGCCGATCAGTTGATGGTAGGCGATACCGTTTATCACTTGGCAGATCATACGCCGATGATGGTGCAATATCTAACCATGAAAGCTAACTATCCACAAGCGTTACTGCTGTACCGCATGGGTGATTTTTATGAGTTATTTTTTGATGATGCCAAGCGCGCTGCACAAATATTAGACATCACCTTGACTCGCCGTGGTACGGATAAAGCGGGCAATACCATTGCCATGGCAGGTGTGCCTTTTCATGCGGCCGATAGCTACATGGCAAGGTTGATAGCTGCTGGGCAAACCGTCGTTGTGTGTGAGCAAATTGACGAATCAGCCACTGGCACTGACACTGACAACACGAGTAGTCCGTCTAATGCTCCGACGATGGGCGATAAGCAGAAAAAAGATAAAAGCAAATCTGCTGCTGGCAGTATTATGCGCCGTGAGGTGGTTAAAACCCTGACCGCAGGAACGATTACTGATGATGCTTTAATTGCGCCCAATCATACGCCAACTGTGGTCGCCATTGATATCGAGATACCTAAATCGAACAGCAAACAACCTGTGCAAGCTGCCATTAGCCAAATGGATTTAGCCGCTGGAACACTAACGACGCAAACGCTTAGTGCCAGCTATAATAACAGCCCTGATGATGTTAAAAATTTGCAAACGCAAATGCTGACGGTGTTGGCACGCTTTGCGCCTAGTGAATGTATCGTTAGCGAAGCACTTAACGACCGTATCGGCGAAGATTGGATGTTATGGCTACGTCAAAATCTCGACTGTCCGATTATCGAAGTGGCGGCAAATGACTTCCACCGTGAGCATGCCAGCGCAACCCTTTGCCAGCAGTTTGACGTGCAGCGCCTCGATGGACTAGGAATCAATGACGCACTTCTTGCTCAATCTAGCTGTGCAGCGCTAATACATTATGCGCGGCAAACTCAGCAGCGTCATGTGCCACAACTTAATCAGCTGATCGTTGAATACAGTAAGGATTATTTGATTATTGATGCCAATAGTCAGCAAAATTTTGAGCTATTTACCCCCGTTAGCAGTAATGGTACATCATTAATATCTGTCCTCAATCATTGTCAAACGCCGATGGGTCGACGCTTACTCGTGCAGCAAATGAAACGCCCACTGCGTCAGCATTCGCGTATCAATTTGCGCTTAGATGCGATAAACAGTTTGTTAAATACTGATAAACAGTCTGAGCAAAGCTCGGGAAATATCTCATTAGTTACCAGCTTACGCGAAACCTTAAACGCTATCAGTGATATGGAACGTATTAGTAGCCGTATTGGGCTAATGAGTGCTAAGCCGCGTGACCTGCGTAAACTTGCTGAGGGTATTGCTAGTAGCGCCCAGCTTACGACGCTACTGACGAATGCAGGTATTCGCCATGAGCAAGCAGGACTGTTGCCGATGCTAATGCAACAATTGCCTGCACAGTTACCTGCCATACAGTCTGTCGCTGAGCTGATTGAGCGAGCCATTATCGCAGAACCGCCCGCCCATATCCGTGATGGTGGCATGCTTGCCGCAGGTTACGATGCTGAGTTTGATCGCCTCACTCATCTGCATGACAATATCCAAGTGACATTGGATGAGATGGTGGAACGCGCGCGTTTAGAGAGCCAATTACCCAGTCTAAAAGTAGGCTTTAATAAAGTGAGCGGCTTTTATTTTGAACTGCCTAAAATGCAGGCAAAAAATGCACCAGCACATTTTATCCGTCGGCAAACGCTGAAAAGTAGCGAGCGATTTATCACTGATGAGCTAAAAACAGTCGAAACTGAATATCTAAGCGCGCAAAGCTTAGCATTGACTCGTGAAAAGCAGCTGTATCACGAACTCTTAACTGAACTCAGCAACCATTTAGCCGAACTGCAACAACTAAGCGCTGCTATCGCCCAAATAGACGTTCTCAGTAATTGGGCACATCTAGCAGTTATGTATAACTGGCAGCGCCCAGTCATGAGTAACGACTCAAAAGAAGATAGTGGCTTAGAAAATAGTCACTCAAAAAATGGCTTGAACCATAACAGTCAAACCAGTATTGATATTAAAGCAGGTCGTCATGTCGTCGTCGAAGCCGCACTAAACCCTGTTCATACTCACAGCAATACTCCTGCCAAGCATAGCAGCTATTTTGTCGCTAATGATTGTGCAATAGGCAGTGATGAAAACCCTGAAAGACTGTTGATGATTACTGGGCCTAATATGGGTGGTAAATCAACCTATATGCGCCAAACGGCATTGATTGTCCTGCTCGCTCATTGCGGCAGCTTTGTGCCAGCAGCGCGTGCGCACATCGGCGATATCGACCGTATCTTTACCCGTATTGGCTCAGCTGATGATTTGGCGGGCGGCAAATCCACCTTTATGGTAGAGATGATTGAGACGGCTAATATTCTCAATCAAGCAACCAATAAATCGTTGGTGCTGATGGATGAAGTCGGACGCGGCACAGCGACCACTGACGGTTTAGCCATTGCTCATGCTTGCGTCAATCGACTGCTAGAGATTGGCTGCCTGACGTTATTTGCCACCCACTACTTTGAGCTGACAAAATTGGCGGAAAACTATAAAGAAAGCAGTGGCAGCAATGATAAACTAATCCGCAACGTCCATGTCGCTGCCAGTGAAATCGACGATCAACTGTTACTACTGCATCAAATCAAAGACGGTGCAGCAAGTTCTAGTTTTGGTCTGCATGTGGCAAAAATGGCAGGGATTCCTACCCAAGCACTGGATGATGCCAAGCGCTACTTAGCAGATAACTTAAAATTAGACCCTAGCAGGGTAGAAAACGTGAGAACCGTTGATGACAAAAATGAATTAGCTAAGTCAGTAAATGATAAATGCAATCATATGAATGGTCATGAAATAGAGAAAGCCGATATAAAAACCACCAATCAATCTCAAATAATGACTGATATTCCACAACAAAATCAGCTGTTTAGCTTACAAGATGAGCTAAGCGCGATTGATCCTGATACCTTAACGCCAAAGCAAGCCCATGATTTACTCTATCATTTGAAGAAAATCATTAGTCATTAAAGGGAATTGTCAATTAGCCGTAAAGGCGTTAAAATGTGCCTTATTTTCCAACTATTCTATGTAGCCCTTATCGTTGATTCACTTTAAAAGAAAATCAAGGCAATCAAGTGCGGATGTACCAATAATACTTCTCGCACGGTGAGCACAGTAACTCTTTTAAAAGGGATGAACCATATCAGCCAATCCAATAACAGGTAGACCTCACTATGACCTTTGTCGTTACAGATAACTGCATTCTTTGCAAATACACCGACTGTGTGGAAGTCTGTCCTGTGGACTGCTTTTATGAAGGCCCAAACTTCCTCGTCATCGATCCTGACGAGTGCATCGACTGCGCACTATGTGAGCCTGAATGCCCTGCCAATGCGATCTTCTCAGAAGATGAAGTACCAAAAGGGCAAGAGATGTTCACCCAGCTAAACGAAGAGCTGGCGCAAAAGTGGCCAAACATCACTGAGATGAAGGGACAATTGCCAGAAGCTGAGAAATGGGATGGCGTGGAAGGTAAGATTCAGTATTTAGAGAAGTAGCTAAAACTTAAAAACTGCTCAATGTATTGAGATAAAAAACCACCTAATAACGACTTTGTGATTGGGTGGTTTTTTATTACATTAGCTTATATAAAAAGCTCACTATTTAGCCATTAACGGCAATTATTAGGCGCATATCTGGTTATATCAGCTGAGCATACCCACGATACTCCATTAGCTGTTGCAGTTGGCGTTAGAGTAAAAGTAGTCGCACCAGCTTTGGCTGTTGTAAGCATAGTTATAGCGCCTGTTGCAGTCTCACATTCAACGCTCATTAAATTATTGCTTGCGGTATTGATATTTGTAAATCCAACACAGGCATCGGTTGGCATAGTGCCGCCATTGTTGGCGATGTTCTGTGTGACTATCGTTTTGACCGCAGCACCCGCTATAACGGCTTCCAACGCACGGGCGCGAGTGGTATATTCTTGATAAGCAGGGATAGCTATAGATGCTAAAATACCAATAATGGCAATAACAATCATTAGCTCTATTAAAGTAAACCCAACTTGGGTTTTATTATAATAAATGGTGAGGGGTTTCATAATGACTAATATATCGTAAGCGTGTATTAGTTAATGCACACACTGTACCAGCATTATATATTTGCATAAGAAGAACAAACTCAACATGTAAATACTGAGTTTTTATAGCTATATGCTGAAAATGCCCACATTATGATTGTTTAGATACTTTTTTAGATTTACCAAGGACGCAAATCTACGGTTTCCACTAGTTGATTATCGTTATCTTTACTCAGCAGTACCGTCATATTTACCGCCTTTGCTTGTAAAGGTACAAAACTATCCGCTTGTGGATATCTTTTCAATACAGAATGGATATCATTTTTATTATTATACTGCTCTAGTAGTGCTAAATCCTGTGCACGATCTTTTATTTGCGCGCTTACTTGCTGAATAGGTATATATCTCTCTCTGGTCTTTGCGCAATAGATATGCCTTGGAGCACTTCATCAAACATATTATTGTTGCGCTCTTCATTATCCTTCGAAAACTCGACACCAACATACTGTGGAGAGAAATAACTGGGACTTTTAAAAGATTTATCCGCGTTATGAATATTAATATTGACCAAATCGGTGGATAGAATAAGTTCAAAACGATCGACGTTATAAGCTATCCATACGGGTTTTATTTGATAGACTCCATATGTTGAAACCATCAAGAATAACAGCTGTACGAGCATAGAAGTTACAATATCTTTTACAAAGTCCGACTTCTTTTTACGAAAATCATTATAGCTAAGCCAAACGCAAGGCCTATATTGACTAAAACTATTATTTGTAATAATGGTTGAGTGCCAGCCGCATGTAGGAGCGGATATGGATACCATAGGTTTTTCATTATAATTACAGTCATCGATAATAAAACTAAGACTATTAACAAATAGATTAAGCTAAATTTAGATTTTAGATTCATAGTAAGATTAGGGCGTGTTGAACATTCATAATTTCAACCAAAGATAAGCACAAGCCAAAGCCACAGTGTTTTCATAACTTTGTTTGAGCTTATCAAATCTGGTTGCAACTGCTCTGTAATTTTTTAGCTTAGCGAAAGCGTTTTCTACTAAGTGGCGAGCTTTGTACAAGTGCCAGTCCATATGATCGTTAGAGGACCTTGTATTTCTTTTCCGAGGGATGTTATTGAAGCAGCCCACTTGTTTAATATGAGCACGTAGCGCATCAGAATCATAGCCCTTATCAGCACATACAGTCACTGTTGCGCTCAAATCTATGTTATCAATTAAGTCTGGAGCCACTTTCACATCATGAGTAGTACCATCTGACAAGAGAAAATTGATGGGATTGCCATGTGCATCAACTGCTAAGTGAATCTTAGTCGCACGTCCTGCCACACTTTTACTAATACCTTGCAGATTCTCATGACCGCCACTGCTATGCTGATGCGCTTTAATATGAGTACCATCAATAAAGACCCATTCAAGGTCTGAATCTTTGATTAACAAAGAAAATAGCGCAATCAACTTATTACTGCGAAACCAGCGTCGATAAGCTTTGTAGACGGTGTTGGGCTTACCAAAATAATCGGGTAAGTCACGCCAAGGGCAACCAACGCGCATCCGATAAAGAATACCTTCAACGGTACATCGAAGATTTCCTTTGTCATAGATATTCAGTTTTAGTAAGATAGGTCTTAGTTTGGTCCAGTGTTCATCTTTGAGCATTGTGCGAGGCATAGCGAACGAGATCTTTTGGTGTGAGAACTTAAAGATTAACCGTTCGCTATTTTTTTTGCCATAATTTACTCTCAATGTTCAACACGCCCTATTCCCTTCAAATAATAAAAAATGACCGAGAGCACCTGTTGCACTTGTCACATCTTTATATCCTTCAGATGCTGGACTACCATTTACCATTGTCTCTAGCTTTTGGTTGGCACTATCTGCTGATTGCAATAATACCGTATTGATTTGATCGCTAGTCGCAACTTTGAGATCTGTCGTACTTTGTCTGACCGCGATAGCCCCTGCCAACATAATAAGCACTAAAAACAATAGGACTACTATCAGCGTCGCCCCTTGCTCGGTACTCCGATATGCCAAGCCAATATTGATACGCTTTTGTGTCGAACTAGATAAATCCTGATGTCGAATCACTTTTAGTCTCCTTACCAATATGCTATAGGCTAGTATTTATGTTTACGACACGAGCGTTGCGTAATAACGTTGTGGTCTCATAAGTGCTACGGACTTTCTTTTTACTACTGCTATCTGTCTTCAGTTTATTATTTGCAGGCAACTGTCCTAACAGGGCAAATTCCGACTGCTCAGCACTCCCTATAATAGGTGTACTACCATGAACAATTAAGCCAATCTTTACAGAAGTGATTGCTGGCTTACCAGTCATTATCGCTGAGTAGGCACTGCTAGGGAGATAAATAGTTTGCCCTGCATTAGCACCAGTTGTGTACTGGGCACCTAATAACACTTTAAACTGATCAACATTGACGATAAACTCTTGCCCTGCTTGACCAAAATTTTTGGAATCAGATGAAGGTGTAAAAGTAGCTATACCACCAGTTTTATTTACGCGTCCGGCATCACATGCCAATGCTAAATCTTTGATAGCACCAGTACTGATATCTCCGGTTGCCTGACGTACAAAATAACGCTCAACAACGATATCATTGACAGCAGCGACTGCACCCTCACAATCTATCATTGGAGCGCCTGTTATATTGGTATATTGAATTGTCAGCTGATCGCTATTGGTATTGGTATTTGATATACCGGACCAACCATTCGCGCCAACGCCACTATCTCCTGCACGTCTTGTTAGATATCCCGTATTAGGATAAGGAGTCGGTAACACTGGAATGCCAAGATTAAGACCTGTCAGGACAATGCCGCCATTAGGTGTAGTACCATCAATTGCAGTGGTTGGATTACCAAGATTGGCTAGGCGAATACTTTTTTCTAATTGTTGTAATCCAAACACGCTGGCATCCTGTAACTCACTACCACTGGCCTGAATACTGCTTGTTTTTACATTAATCAGATATACTTGAATAACGGCTGCAGATACGATTAAACCAAGTACTAAAGAAATCATGAGCTCTATTAACGTAAAGCCTGCTTGATGATCATTCATATACTTTCTTTGATAATTATATGACATCAATAAGCCTCCATAATAAAGCACTCGGCTCCATTTTTATAACTGCCATTTGCCTTGGCACAAGCTTTAGGTGCAGTATCACTCAAATCAACGGTAGTATCTCCCCAGCTTGCCACAAAACACTGAAGTTCTTGATTGCCCGACGTGCCAGGACAGCCGTTTGGTGCCATACCAATATTAATATCATTAGCGCTTGCATATGATTTTAGTAATAATCCATCACGTGTCGCCAGCTGATTAATAGTACAACTGGCTGCTGCTGTAGGTGCAGTATTAGCACTCGTAACACAACTACTTTTAGTTATAACTTTACTATCAACAGTAACACTATCTGAAGATCCGTTTATCGCTGTTTTGAAAGCAGCAATACCGCTAGGGTTAGTACGCATTGTCTCTGCTCCGCCTCGCATAATCGCTAAAGAACGAGTGCGCATTAAACTTTCGTCTGTTGCTTTTATCGCTGACATTTGCATGGCGCTAAATCCTAGTACAGCTACAGCTAGCAATAGTAATGCTACCATCACTTCTATTAATCCCACGCCTGCTTGTGTGTTTCCAATCCTCATTAACAACTCCCAGCATTTAGAGTATTAACATTAGCAATGTTAGTAAGACTTACTTGTTTAGGCGTCTCACTATTAGAACCGCTATCACAGATGGTATATACTACTGTGGCGTTATTAGCCATTTTCTTATTTGGTTGAAAAACAATATTGCTTACCGTAGATGGGGTAATCGTTTGGGTAACAACACTTTTATCACTGATACTATAGCTAGATATATCGTTGCCGCCAGCTTGTAATCTGATTGTTTTAGGTGTGGTAGTATTCGTATATATAACAGTTACATTCTGACGACGGAGTATACTCTCCACCTTAGCTTCTTTTAGTGCATTAACGAGCGTCGCAGTCGTTGACTTCACTCTTTGATTAGCCAACTGATTACTGATGCTGGGCGCGGCAATACCGACAATAATAGCAAGCACAGCAATCGTTACCATCAGTTCAATCAGGGTAAATCCTGAGTTGGTTGTTCGTAGCGTAAGTGGTAGATTATTTGTAGATGCGTTCACATCAAATCCCTATTTATAACGGCAATTTTATAATAACTATTGTTTGTCCAATACCAATACTGGACCAAAAAACTAACAATGACTTCATATTTTCATATCATTTTTGCCAGTCTTTTTATTGTCATTTAATCAAAATGCTGCAATTTTTGTTCCATAATATTTAACAAAAGTTTTGCATAGAAATAACAATAGCCATAGCAGTTATGCAAGCTATTTAGAAAACATCATTTTATAAGCAATGCTATTGAGTGATAAGCATCATATCTTGGATATTAATAACAAATAAACATATATTATTTTAATAATATAGCGTTAAGGCAACATATTAGTGATTATCAATAGAGAGGAACAGATTTTAAGACTGATTTCCATGCGCTAAAGCATAGGCAGAAAGATGGTATTTACGATTGGCTTGAATATCTGACATGGTGACTGTTTCAGACGGGGTAAGCAGTGTACGCCCCAATGCTTGTAAACTAGCACCCGTGGTCGCAACATCATCAAACAATAATAAGCGTTTCACAGGAGGCTTTTCGATTAAAACAAAAGCATTGTCTAGATTACTCAGGCGCTCAGCACGTGTAAGCCCTTGCTGACTGACAGTGTCGTCAATACGCTTTACACCATGCCATAAAGGTATCTGCCAATGCTTAGACAATTGTGCGGATAAAATACTGACAGGATCGAAGCCACGTTTGACCAGTCGTTGCTCGGTTGTTGGCATGGCGACAATCACGCTATTATCATGATGACAACCATGAGGACGTGGTAGCTGACGTATAGCATGTAACAATAACGGCAATTTGGTCATGTCTTCATGGTGCTTAAAAGCTCTGATCGCTTGACGTAGCGGATACTCATAATAAGTCGCCGTTTGGATAGATAAAACTTTACCAGAAGCAATGTCAACATTGAAAGGTTTCGGCAACCACGCGATACTGTCATGACAATGTGAGCAAAGTAGTCCGCTGTTAAAACGGTGGTTGAATTGCTGGCGCAAATTAGCAAGAAATGAAGGATCGTTTGGCAGGGTCTTTAGAGAGTGCGATATAGAATCAGCCGTTGGCAAGCTACTAATATTTGATAAGAGGTAATTTTGAGATAGCTGAGATTGTGGCGTGCTGCGATAAACACGGCACAACTGGCAGCGTATATCGAGATACTCTGCCAGCCATAGTCCAGTTTGATAAGGCGCTAAAAGTCGCATGGACGATTATCAAAATGTGCGCTGATATTAGAAACCTTTCCAATCATTCAGTACGATACCAAAACCAATAGAGGTATTTTCGTGATTATAATCGATGATGGATTCGCCATAGCCTTGGAAAACCTGAACAAAGCCATTAACATTCTCTGATAATGGATAAATATAATCGACTTGCGCCGCCCCTTTATTGGTGCTTGGATTGTAGCGGAATGTACCGCTCAGACTCTGTTGATCAGGCAAATCATATAAGAATTTGATATCACCGTAACCCATGTAGTCTTCGATATCTGGATTGTCTTCACTGCTGCTGCTTTCACTATTCACTCGAGCCCACAGGCGCGGTACGATTGATAGCTTACCCCACTCTGCCCCTGCCATGAGATAAGCACGGTTCCATGAGCGTGATAACGGATCATCTTGTCCATTAGAATGATGAATGGCACCAGCACCAAGCATACGAAGACGACCACCAAAAGGTAAATCTGCGGTCACTGGCTGAGTCAAAAATATTTCAGGCTGATAGTCGGTGGCACGGAATGGTCGCGAGTTATCTTCGTTATAGACTTGCCAATGTGACTCTTGGGTATAACCAAACCACAAATCAGCACTGGTATCGAATAAGTCTTCGGCAACTTTGGTCTTCAAAGACAACTGAAATTTTAGTTCAGTATTGCGTATGTCATTAGAAGTAAAGGACTCAGTTTCCTGTGACGGCGTGCTTGGATCTAGGTTAGGGTCAAAGGTATAAAATACTGGCAATACATAGGTTGGTCGGTATGGTCTGACGGTCCAAGTCCCACGCTCACTGTTTTTATCAAGATCATAGGATAAGCTAAGCGGTGTATATTTTTCGATATCTTTTTGAGTGACCCCAACATTTTCTAAAACTTGTGCTTCTCTTTGCGTTAGCCCAACGGTGTCTAAACCTTCATTAGTAGCAGGCGCGCGCGCAACTGAGTCAGTAGCGCCATTATTAGCACCAGCAATGGTAGATTTCTCTTCTACAAAGACAACTTGCGGATTACCTGAAAGCGTACTTTGAAAGGTTTTTGCCAAATCTACTGGCTGCTTAGTTGTGGTGTAGCTGGGTGTTTTACCTTCTTCAGCCACTTTGTCAAAGCAAGCCAAACGGGCGGCACTGGTCTGTACTTGAGTACATTCAAAAAACAATTTTGCTTGCTGAGCAATAAATTCTTTACTGACTACTTGGCGATCTTGCGAAGCTGTATTGGCATCCTGTGACACCTGATAATCTTCAAACTCAAACGCTGCCTCCGGTACTGGTAACTCATTATCGCTCTGAGTTTTATCGGCAGCTTGGACTTGCACGGTAAAGCAGGTTAGCGCTAGACCAACAGCAATATTCAAATAATGCTTTCTTGTCTGAAATAAAGTGTTTTTGCGCGCTGTAATAAGAGGCATAGGGCGGCGCTGTGCGGTGATATGGGAAAACATAAGTGTCCTTTATCTAACTGACATTATCGCCAGCAGAGTATATAAGATAATGAGTATGACCATTAGCGTCATCGCTAAAATAAACCCAATGACATTCAGACATAGAAGTCAGCAATTACAACGAGTAATGCGCCTTCAGCATTGTTGCTTTATTGTAATGAAAATGTGTGTACTATACTAGCGTTATCGCTGCCCTATACCAATGTAAATATCAATAATCAACGCTAAACCAAATGCTTAGCGTCAGGATGTCAGGTAACCATTGATAAAAATAAAAGAGCCAACGTACTGTATGAATAGTACATTGGCTCTTTTGTATTGTTAAGCCTTTAGAAAAGACTTATTCGTTTTGTTAAGTATCAGTTATTAAGCATCGTCAACGTTTGCTCAAATTCTGGACGATCAATCTCACCTACTTGTTGATTGGTCAACTGACCGTCTTGATAATACAGCAATGCTGGCGGGCCAAACAATTTATAGCGCGCTAAGATTGCTTTAGAATCGTCCGTAGTTTCTGTTATATCCAGTCTCACCAACTGCCAATCCTGCATCTGCGCTGGACGATTATGAAATAAGTTTTTATCCATAATACGGCACTCGATACACCATTCAGCAGTGACATCGACAAGCACTTTAGGGTTGGCGGCGATAATGGCATCTAACTCAGTCAGCGATGTGACGGTTTTATCTGTTGTATTACTCATGGCTGGCTGACCAGTCGTCTGCATCGTCGGAGCAGCACTCAAAGATGCCAGCGGATGCAAACTATCATCGTTACCCAACGCCGCGCCGATGACTAAACATGTGGCCCAAATACCGGCGATTAACCCTAATGCTTGGGTCAGCATACGACCTTTACCCAACCAACTCCACGCCCACATCGCTACAACCATAAACCATAACGCCCATACCATCAGCATCACGGGTGAGATAAAGACGCGCTCAATTAATAATAAAGCAACGGCAAAGAGCAATAAGGCAAAACCTTGCTTGACCCAGTTCATCCACGCGCCCGCTTTCGGCATAATTTTACCTTGGGTGGCACCAATTAAGATAAGCGGTGCGGATAAACCAAAACCCAACATAAATAAAGCCGCAAAACCCAGTAGTGGACTACCAATCGTCGATACGGCAAGCAGTGCCCCAAACAATGGCGCAGAAACACAAGGCGATACGACGAGCGCAGATAAGAAACCCGCGATTAAACTACCGCCCGTACTACCCAGCTTGCTATCCCCTGCTTGACTCAAGCCTTGCATTTTATTACTAATAAATCTCGGTAAGCGGATACTAAACACACCCAGCATATATAGTGCAAGTAGGACAAAAACAATCGCAAAACCAATCAGGATAATGGGGTTTTGTAGCCAGCCGATAATGCCTAATGATTCACCAAACACGGCAATAACTGCGCCCAAAATACCATAAGCCGTTGCCACGCCAATAGCGTAACTGGTGGTCAGAATAACACCGCGTTTCACCGTTGGATTTTCCTCACGGGCAACGATATTGGCAACGATTGGCAACATTGGTAGTACGCATGGTGTCAATGCCAAACCCAGCCCTGCTAAAAACAATAATACCAATGCCAACCAAGGATGAGAAGCCAGACCAAAAGGATCGCTATCAGTGGCATTATTTCCAGCGACAGTATTGTTGGTTGTCGCAGAAACCTCACTTGTCGCAGTGCCATCGACGCCTTGTTCATCTGCGCCAGAAATCGTATTGGTGGCGCCAAGCTCTCCCTCTAAAGCCTCATCATCCAACAAGGCATAATCAATCACCCCATCATCAGTCAGCGCTTGCTCTGCTGCAAGACTATCGGCAACCGTTGCACTTGACTCGGCGGTGTTGTCATTATCTGTCAGACTATTATTAGCAGACTCTTGAGTAGAAGTACTGGCGCTACTTCCTGCAATTTGTGGTGTTGCAGCAGCGATATCAATCGTCGTTTTAATTTTTTCAGGTGGATAGCATAGTCCTGCTTTGGCACAACCTTGCCAACCAATCACCACGGCGGCATCGTTGACGCTTTTACCATTACTACTGCTCAAGGTCGTCGTCGCCACCATATTCGCTTGGTCAAACACCAGTACCTTCCCGAATGTCGGATCATCGATTGACACTGGCTTTTGACTAAAGGTAAAAGGCGCGGCGGTCACGCCAGCTGGCAACGTCAGTTTGATTTGGTCTTTATAAACATAATGCTCAGGCGTAATGTCAAAATTAATGGCTAAGCGCGTGCCATTATTGGTAGTTTTACTGCTATCACTGACTTGGAAAGCTTTGTCCACTGGTAAAAATTTCGTCTGTTCCGCATTTTTATCACTGCTAAATAAATCACCCAGCCCTGCCGCGTGCGTCATCATGGGCATCGCAGCCAGTCCTGTAAACAACGAGCTACTAGAGACCGCAAATGCTAGTAGATAAGATTTTTTGGACGAGCGATGTACCGTTAGCGATGGTTTTTTTTCTATTGTCTTGATGGACATGAAGAGCTACCTATTTATTACCTAATATGCTATTTATTACCAATATTTGAGTCGATCGGCTTGTGGTCTATTTGCGTGTCACGGCGATATCAACCGTGGTTTTGATTTTCTCTGGCGGATAGCATAGCCCAGCTTTTGCACAGCCTTGCCAGCCAATGACAATCGGTGCATTTTTTGCGCCTTTACCATTGTTAGTAGTCAGAGTCGTGGTTGCTACCATGTTTTTTTGGGTAAAAACGGGAACCTTACCAAAGGTTGGGTCGTCAATGGAGACCGGCGACTGACTAAAAGTAAAGGGGGTTGCACTCACGCCCTTAGGAAAACTGAGAGTAAGCTGATCTTTATAGACATAATGACCTGGCGTAATATCAAAATTAATAGATAAGCGCGTGCCCTTAGACGTAGCCTTAGTGCTGCTGATAACTTGAAACGCTTTATCGACAGGCAAAAACTTCGATTTTGCGGCACCATTATTAGCAAATAACTCGCCCAAACCTGCAGCTTGAGCGCTCATAGATGCCATTGACAACCCTATCATCAATGAAGTACTCATGATTGCAAGTGCGTGAGGCAACTTAGAGACTCGTTTATTTATAATGACGGCTTGTGAATTGAGTTTGTTGGTAAACATGAGTAATAACCTCTACTGGCTGATTTTAATGACAAATGAGCGGGGCGATATGACTGGTATCAAACGTATAGATTGTTGGAAAAATGGATGGTTTGACACTTCCTATGGAATGCCACGCCACTTATTTACTGATATAAAAATATCAACCAATAAGGTCTTATTGGTTGATATTTAAGAGCATTAGAGCGACCGTCACCAATAAATATACTATGGAGTAAAGGATCGTTAGCTACCCATATTTTAATTGCTCATCAAGCTAATACTTATAATTGGGCATAAAGATCAGCATCTTGACCTTCGCCGCCTTGCTGGCCATCTGCACCCAGCGAGAATAAGTCATAAGGACGACCTTCACTGCCTGGTGCGACATATTGCATCTCATTTTCCCAGCCATCTGTTGGATAGCCGCCTTTGATATAACCACCATCTGGATAGTTTTTGGCTTCTGCTGGCGGTGTGGTTAATGCTTCTAGACCTTGTGCGGTAGTCGGATAGCGTGAATTATCAACCTTATACATATCAAGGGCGTTGGATACTGTAGAAAGCGCTGTTTCAGTGGTCTTGACACGAGCTTTATCACTTTGTCCCACCACTTTCGGGACAACCAAGCCTGCAAGAATTGCCAAGATTACAATCACGACCATGATCTCGATCAGAGTAAATCCAGATTGGTTATCACGCATAGGCAGTGGCTGACTGGCTCTCGTAGGAGCTGTCTTGTTGGCACTCATGGCACTTATTGGCATAGTAGTTACTTGAATTTTGTCAATTATAGTCATCGCTTTTGTCATCGCTTTTGGCATCAAGGTGATGTAAATAGGAAAAGTGGCGTTCAAGTAACATTAATGATCGGCGTATTAATGAGCACTGAAACGATTATCACTATAAACCATGATTTTATTTGGGGCTGTCCTAGATAACTAGTTCAGTTCCTGTTTAACCCATTGTTTTAGCTGGTGTAATTGACGTTTTAGTTCGCTGTAGTTAAAACGCCACTCACATTCCTTCAAAAACAGATGGAAATGCTCTTTTGGGATGCCATTATATTTACGCATATGTCGCTTGGCTTGGCTCCAAAAGTTCTCTATTCCGTTGATATGGTTTCTGTCTTGTGCAAACTCTTTTGAATGATTGATACGGTAATGGGTGAACTCACTGATATCAAGTGCGTTGTAACTTCTAAAGGAGTCAGTGTAAACAATACTATCAGGCTCTACTTTCTCTCTTATATATAGGGATTAAGGTATCGGCTCTGGTATTAGGGATAATACAAGCGTAGATGCTAGCATTACGCTTAAGCAGTCCAAACACAGGCACTTTGTTACCAGCACCGCGACCACGTTTGCCTTTGCGCCTGCCGCCAAAGTAGCTCTCATCAACTTCTATTTCGCCTTCTAGAAGGCCAGGTTCCTGACTATTTTCATAAATCAATAGTCTTAGCCTGTGAAAGTAATAGCTAGCTGTTGTTTTATTAACACCCACTAAGCTTGATGCTGTTCTTGCGGTAGAATCGGCAATAAATAGTTCAATGAGTCTGGTTTGTTTGTACCAACTTAATCTGCTCTTTCTCATATGACTATCCTAGATTATTTCTTATAAAAGTCTAGGACATCCCCTTTTAGGACAGCCCCTTTTATTGTTATCTAGAGCGTGTCCTCAATTCAATCGTTTACTTTATAAATGGGCTAAAAATAGCTGAATTTTGCCAAACATCGTCAAATAGCTTATTAATATAGAGATATTAATAAGCTACTTTCCTTGTTTGACGGCAATTTATCTCATTTTTGTCACCATTTTTAAAATGAGGACACACCCTAGCACCGCAAGTATATTGTTATGAACCTTGACTTTTATAAGCATCAATACTGAACCACAGCATAACGAGTGATATTTATAAGGATAACTTTTGACTGACGCTTACTATAGCTTGATGGCTGGCTTTACCCTAATAAAAACGTGACTCAGTCAACAATCTACAACAGTAAGCAAATCTTAAGAAAGCTAGCGTAATATTTAGTAAGATGGCTACAATAGAAATGTGAGGGGGAGGCACACAAGCTCAGAAGATTTGATTGCTCATTATCCTGCTAGATCATTCATATTGACAATCGGCAGCATCACTGCCATCACTATAATCATGACTACCACGCCCATCAGCACTAGCATCAACGGCTCAAGTAGCGATAATAGGGTACTGATAAAGTTAGTGGCTTCCGCTTCCTGCATATTGGCGGCGCGGCTGAGCATATTTTCGAGCTCGCCTGAGTTTTCGCCACTTTTAATCATTTGCACCATCATCGGCGGAAAGTAACTGGACTTTTCTAATTGACTCGATAAGCTTGAGCCTTCCGTCACCCTATCAGCCGCAGTGATGATGGTTTTTTGAATATGCAAATTGGTCGTCACCGCCGCACCAATATGCAGTGCCTCAATCAACGGCACCCCTGAGCGTACCAATATCGCCAATGTACTGGCAAAACGTGCTGCATTCAGCCCTTTTGATAACCGCGCCAATATCGGTAATCTTAGCACGATGCTGTCTATCGCTAACTTACCCGCTTGCGTCTGCGCGAAACGATAAAACAAAAACGCCGTTCCGGCCAATACTAGCAGCATCAGCCACCACCACTGCGTAATGAGGTTAGATAGGCTAAGAACAATTTGGGTAATGAGCGGTAGCGCTTGCTCAGATTGCTCAAACACTTTGACAATTTTGGGCACCACAAAACTCATCAAGCCCATAATCACGCCGACTGCCATCACCATCAGCACAATCGGATAAACCATCGCGCCTTGGATTTTCTTTTGCAATGCAAAGCGGTTTTCGGTGTAATCTGCCAACTGGTTCAAGATTAAATCCAAGTGACCTGACTTTTCTCCTGCCGCAATGGTCGCGATATATAGTGGTGGAAAACTGGCGGCTTGCTGCAATGCTCGCGCCAAGCTCAAACCCTCTAATACATGCGAGCGCACGGCAAGCATGAGAGATTTAATATGGGTTTTTGGTGATTGTTTGGCGACGGCGGCAAGCGTTTCCTCTAACGGAATACCCGCTGCCAATAATACCGATAATTGACGAGTCAGCAATGCCAACTCGTAAGCAGACGGTTTTTTATAGCGGTTTTTATTCTGGTTTTGTCTGTCATTGACAGCACTGACTTCAACGGGCGTCCATTGTTTATCACGCAGCTGCTGGCGAACTTGTCGCGCAGAATCACCTTCGAGCAAGCCTTTTTGCACACTGCCATGGTCATCTAACGCTTTATAATGATAAGCGGGCATAGCAGCGAATATCCTAAAGTGGTCAACAATAAAAGGTAATAAACAAGGACTTATAAAGGCGGTCTATCGAGATTTAATGGCTTAAAAAAGCGGCGTGGAATCGCTACTGTCTGGCATCAAACCTTGCAATAACAAAACATCTAAGTGCTGCTGCTGCAGTTTTTTATCGAAGTCGTTGACCTCAGCAATGAGCATTCTCTCGATACGCTTGTCACTGGCAAAAACACTCAATCGTGCACAGATAACTGCCAACTGATAAATACGTTTTTTACAGTAGCCATCCAGCCCTTGTAGCAGTCTAACCATGTATGGCGTCTCAAGACTGGCATAATCGTAATCAGCTATAACCTGCGAACCAAGTGCCGTAACACCATAGCTAATAGATAGATGGGCACAAAAATAACAGCTGAATAAGTAGCCAACGACATGGCCAATATAATAGCCGCGGTCATAGGTAAAACTACTCACGCCGAAGTGCCCAAGCACATAGCTATTTAGACTGCCTTGATCACGAATAGGCTTACTGTTCTTTAATTTGCCAACGGTGGCAAAGCATAGCGGATTTCGGCCATCCTGAGTGGTCAGTTGCCAACCTGCTGGCTGCTGAGCTGGCATATGACGGACAATATCAGCGATGATGTCATCGACCACATGCAGCTGCTGCCAAAGACGCTCTAATCCATCGGTATCCATCAAGCCGCGTTTATCAAGCTGCTGTGCCAACAAGTATTGCTGATGTTCTGCAAATTGTGATTTGAGCGTTTGTACCAAATAAGTAGGTCGCGTGGCAGCGGATGCCATATATAATAATCGCGTACGCTCATGCTGGGTACGATACAGTGCCACACGCTGCTCGGCAATATTCATCTCGCTAGCAGCAGGCTGTTGCACCCTGCTAGGGGTATTAGACAACTCATCAGCGGCGGCTTTAACGACCTCTTTAACGACTGTCTCTTCAACAACTGCCTCTTCAATATCTGGCAGCGTAAACAGTGCCAATAACATGGCTTTGTCAAGTGTCGCACCCGCCTTGTCTTTTCGACCACGCTTGACGTTGCTTGGATTCATATCGCTTTGTTTTTTAGCGGACACAGCTGAGCCTTGTTGGCTATTGGCTCCTGCGCGTGGCTTTGCGGTCGGTTCAGTCATAACATACCATCAGCAGCAAAAATAAATATCATTTAGAACAAACGATCTGACCACCATACAGTGACATATCTTACGCTAAAAACAAGCGTTTGCGCCTAGATGACTCATTATTCCATAGTACCTGAACACAAGCACATTGTCAGCTGTCCATCGTCAAAAAATACTCCGTGTCGGCACCTGTCGACCATAGACGAAATATCTCCATAAAAGTCTCATACTTCACCATGAGAAAACAAAAAAGCGTTAAGGGCCTAATGGCAACCTTAACGCTTTTATAGTGTATTAACGATACGTTATGCGATGTTTTCTTGTTGATATTGTTGGCGATAGGCTTTTGGTGATACCCCATAAACGCGCTTGAATGCTTGACTAAAGGTCGAGTCTGACGCATAGCCAACCAACTCACTGATACGGCCAATACTGTTTTGCTGCAAGCGTAGATAACGGGCCGCCAAGCGCAAGCGATAATCAATGAGATAGGTCAGCGGCGGCATACCAACTGTATCTTTAAAGCGCTGCGCAAAGCTTGAGCGTGACATTCCTGCGACTTCAGCCAGTTTATGAATGGTCCAGTTTTGATTGGGAGCTTGATGCATCGCTGCTAACGCCTTGGTCAAAAACGGGTCTTTCATGGCTTTTAGCCAGTTTTCCGTGGCCTCAGGCAAACTTTCAATATAAACCCGCAAACATTCAATCATCATAATACTTGCCCAATGATTGATGATCGCGGTCTTGCCCATGCGCTCACGCTCGGCTTCTAAGGTCAGCAGCTTAATCTCGACATCAATGACCTCAAATCTACCGTCAGACTCATCGTTGATTTCAGGCAAAATCGCAGGCAGCACAGACAGCAAAGGACGTATCATTTCTTTGTCATACTTGCATTCAATCAATATCAAAGACGAGTTAGGATCACCGTTGCCATCGATATCAAGGGTGTTTTCCTTACAATGAGTCAGCAACTCATCTAGCGGTAGCGCATCGTCACCATTATGATCTAAGGCATAGCTCACATGCTTATGGGCACTGGGAATCATAATCATATCGCCTGCGTGCGCCTGTCGCAAACCATTGCCGACATCGATGCAAAAGCTCCCAGACATCACTAAATAAAACAAAATCGTATCTTGTCTAGTGATGGAATAAGACCAATTACCAGTCCCATTCAAACGATAATACTTGGTTTCAAACAAATGCACGTTTTGTAGCAATACGCTCAATGCGTCCATCAATCACTTCCTCAATAATATAAGATCCATAGCAGCGCATCTCAGACAAGCACTCACATCCCTACTACGGTCTTAGGCTTACTTAATCTATTCAATATATTTTTTAACTGACCTTTGGTTTTCTGAACACCTGCATCATCTTCAATGGATCACTTCTTAATGGATGACCTAATATAACAACGGGCTTTAAGACCTTATCATGATGCATCACTAAAAGCGTTGCCTTTGTTATTCTATATAAAGGCGGTTAAAGAATAACAAAGCAGGTTTAAGGCACGTACAGAGATAGCGAGCGTCTAAAAAGAGAACCTATAATAAGAATAAATAAGACAAAAGGCCAGTAAACCAATAGACAATCAAAGGGCTGATGAGTCTATAAATTTTAATCGCAGGGGGTAAGATAGGTTAAAACCAATCATACAGACACAAAAAAAAGCCAAACATGGCAAGTATTATTATTTAGAATAAGGTTTTTATAATGAGGTAGAACAGGAAGAGGATAATGCAGAATAAAATATGGGGCGACTGATGGGACTCGAACCCACGACAACCGAGATCACAACCCGGGGCTCTACCAACTGAGCTACAACCGCCATAACTATTGCCTGATGAGGCAAGATTTGCAGGCTAAATGGTGCGCCTGGCAGGATTCGAACCTGCGGCCACCTCCTTAGAAGGGAGATGCTCTATCCAGCTGAGCTACAGGCGCTCTTAGAGGACTTTTATATACTAAAGCAAGTTTTAAATATATCAGAAACTAAACCATTATACATAAAAAAAAGCCTGTAAGGCTCTTAAAAATAGATGGTCGGAGTGATAGGATTCGAACCTACGACCCTCTGGTCCCAAACCAGATGCGCTACCAAACTGCGCCACACTCCGAAATTTCTATTATCACGATAGTTTGTTGATTAACTCGTTGTTGGCAATGCCACTAACTTGTTAACGTTCCTTGCTATCGAGGTGCACATATTAAGGGGAAAAGCCGATGGTGTCAACACCTATTTTTAATTAATTTAAAAAAACTGCTAAATTACTTAAAAAACGCTCATTTATCATAAAAACCACTATGACAAATCCTTTTCTCCACGATGCTAAGTGCTACTTACTCATCGACAGCGCTCATTATACTCTATTCCAATCAGGAAGCAAGCTGCCGTTTATCGTACCAGTCAGAACATTGAATGGTACGAGCCACAATGGCGCAGGACTCACTTTTTCACCAGCAATATTATGCCTCTTATCATGGTTGTTAGCACCATCAGTCTTTTTATAATCATGCACTTGTTGGCTGAGCGCAACTGGCAACCGCTCATTATCTTGTACTGGGTAAACCAGCCACACCTGCCCTGCTTGATAGGCCTGAGCGTAACTCATCAATTGATAAGCATCGCTGGCACTCATGCTGGCTGTCTGCGATAAATGTTTCCATTTAATATCGATGACATGGCTATAGTGACCTTTTTCTCTAGCTTCAATAACCGCAGTGCTACTCTGATTTTGACAATTATCATCAGCATCAGTTTTATATATGAGCAAATCAGGTCGTATAGACAGACATGCGCGCCCTTCTGCATCGGTTAGCCAGATACTTTGCGTTTGATATAACGGCTGATATTGTTGACTCACTTGCTGAAACATCGAGGCAATGCGCATACTTACCCATTGTTCAAAGGCTTGATTCATATCAATCAGCAAGCATAAACGCGGAGAGGACAGATTTTGCTTGAATGGTTTATTTGGCGCAATACCATTACCTGTTGCCACATTGGACTGCCTTAGTAACCAATAAGCCATATCTAACAACTGCTGAGCAGCTTGTAATTGCGGTGCTCGAAGCGGTTGAGCGGCTAACTGACGCTTGGCTTGCTTGTATATCGACTCTAACTGGGTCAACTCTTGATAACTCAACGCCGCTACTCGCTGCCAAGCCTGCAAAAATTTAGGCGCATCTGCTTTCGATAGCGTTGATTGAAAAAATAAAGGCGTCAGCAAAATCAACGTACTCTTAATCAGCCGATTACCTAGCATGTCTTCGCTCAGTATACTGCTCTCACAGACAAACTTATGCGGCTGCATGCTGTTATGGCGCAATTGTTCTTTGATGAGCAGTCGACCTTGTAGCGATGCTTGATTATCGACCTGCGTCTGATAGTGTTTGCTTGGTCGATAATGTACCAGCCGCTGCAAAAACTGCGTGATAAGCCAATCTGACAATGGCAGTACAGCTATCGATAACGGCGACAGTTGGCTGCTAAATTGACCTAGATTTTTTGTATTGGGTAGCTTGTTTTTGGCATGACTGCTATTGGTCAAATCCGATAGCATGCTCTGCACCCATTGGCGAGTTTGCCTGATATCGGGGCGATGACTGGCATGGCGATGACTGGTATTCTGTGAAAGGTATGATTGCTGCGCGACTTGATCGCTAGAAGTTTTTGCCGCAAGTTTAGGTAAAATCTCAAGCGTCATGCCGCTAGGCAGTAAAATAACCCCTATATAATGTCCGACTTTTAACTGCCATTGTCCCTGTCTGCGCTTAATGCTAAATACCGCAAACTCTTGCGCCATCAACCAATGGAAATCAGATACCTGTAAGAAGTCATGCGCTGTCAAACGCTGGTGTTCAAACACAGTGATGGTATTTACATCAAACGCATTAACGTTAGCACTGTCAATATTATTGGCTATGACTTTATGACTAAAACTATTATCTATCAACGCTGAGCACCTTTATGGATATAAACGTTGATAGACAGTAGGTTTGGCAAAATCGCCTACCCTTGCGATGAGGTCGGCATTTATCTTATAGCCAGATGTGCGCATAGACTGACCGAAAAATGCGTTTTGACCAGTAAACAGCGGATTTTGACTATTAGCATTCACTTGATCATTCACACTGTCATTGATGGATACATGACTATCATGAATAAACTGCGCTCGCAGTGGCTGCTGCTCGTCTCTAAAGATATATTGCAAAGTACCCTCTTGCCCACCCGTCGCTTGCATTAACTGCGGAATAATTTGTTCAACCAACGCCGCTTGCAATTGTCCAAGATCCGTCACTGACCATAAAAAAGCATGACCCAATTGCGCTTCCATTCCCAATGTTTGCGTGATGCGATCATTCAAACCAGCTAAGAGCTTTGCCAAATCTATCGTTGCTGCTGGACTGTCAGTTTCTGAGTTTCGGTGTACATGAATCATCGGTAATAACTTGGGCTGCGGAGGACAGTCTATAAAACGAAAGCGCCGACGTAATGCCATATCAAGTGGTGCTAACGAGTGATCTTGGATGTTCATCGTGGCATAAATATCGATGTTAGCAGGGACGCTAAAAACCCGTCCAGAATAGGCCAAATGAACGGCCATCGCGTTTGCCATGCCAGCCCGTTTGTCTGGCTCAATTAGACTGAGTAGCTCGCCAAATACTCGTGACATGTTGGCGCGATTGATCTCATCAATTAAGATGGCATAACGCTGCTCTGGATCATTTGCTGCCCTTTGACACAGTTTTAAAAATGCACCATCTTGAATGGCGTAATTCATTTGAGATAAGCTACTTGTTGTATGATTAGACGCTGCCATGACAGGACGAATGCCTTCGACAAACTCTTCATAGCCATACGCTTGATGGAAGCTGACCATGGTAAAACGCTGCTGGCTAAAACCTTGATTTGGGTTTGCTTGGCTTTGGTTGACACTGTTATCACGCTGCGCTTGCTGAAATTCGGCAAGTTGCTGCGATAGCTCTGTTAATAACTCAAAGCTTTCTGGCAGCAAATACCACGCACCGCCCTCATCTTTATCAAAATAGGCTTGGCTGGCACGGTTTTTATAAGTCACAGTTTTTGAATTGGTAGGGCTATGCATTTGGAGGACAGACCAAGCCGTATTGCTTAAGTTTTTTTCGCGGGCATTCTGCGCCGCTTTCGCGACAAAGAACGCATGATTGACGATTTCAGGCACTTTTACCAAGTCTTGGTGTTTAGATTGAAAATCCAAAAGTACCAAGCATACGATTTCACGCCAGCTAAGCGCTTGCAATAGCTGCCCAAACAAATCTGCCTCATCGGCTCTCGGCAGATAGTCGGTATATCGCTTAGCAATTTGTAACAGTCGATAGGTTTTCCCCGTACCAGCAACGCCTGTATAAATAATATTGGTCGGCGCATGAATTGACGTGTCAGGCATAGCTTCATCCAGCATAGAAAAAGGAAATAAGAAAAATGATCAATGAGGTACACTAAAATGTCATCATTATAGCGTGGCTGTCTTTACGGCATCCAGCAGCACTGTTTATGAAAGCATCTGAGTGATACGATATTGCATTGAGCGATAGTATTCCTAGCATCTAGGGTATCATGACGTTAGCCCTATTTTATAAGCGCAGCAGTTCATGCTAATAATAGTAGGCAGACGGCGGTTAATGTACCATAGTAAGCATGGCAGCTTGCACAATAGGCATCCTATCAGCTGCTATGATGAAATATATAACACTCAAAGCGTCATTTAATCTATCTACATTAAGGAATTTTGTATGTCAGGATTATTAAAAAAACTCCCTAGCAAGCTAACCAATAAATTGCCAGCCAAAACCTCTGACAGCACAAGATCGCCCGTCGAAAAACCCGACAGCACGCTCAAGCCCATCAGCAATCAATTCACCAAACTGTTATCTGTTACCAAATACTTGCCTGCCAGCGCACGCTCGAGCATTTTATCCAAAGCCTTTGGTAAAGTGGTGCCATATGTGGGCACAACGGGCGTCTATTATGAAACGGTCGAACCCAACCAAGTCGTCGTGAGCTTAAACAACACCAAAGCAGTGCAAAATCATATTGGCTCTATTCATGCGGTCGCTATTACCTTACTTGCCGAAACAGCGACTGGTTTTATTTTGGGTTTAAACCTACCCTCTGACCGCGTACTATTGATTAAATCATACTCGGTTAATTTTTATCGCCCGATTAAAAAAGGCCAAATTGCAGCAGTGGCATCTTTATCGGATGAACAGCGCTTAGATATCCTAAATACGCCAAAAGGTGAAATGGTGATTCCGTGCGTCATTCATGACCGTGAGTCTGACAGTGATCGTGACCCTATCGTGGTTGAGATGACATGGGCTTGGATTCCTAAGTCTGAATTAGAAGCCCGCCGTCAAGGCAAAAGTAGCGAAAAGCCGCTAGGAGCTGACACTGAATCTAAAACAGAAGTCGAAGCTGAGCAAAACGACCAATAACTGGTTAAGCATAAGTAAGACATAATGTGTCATCTAGTGTGATGAGACATTATGTTTGTTAAACTTGTATAGGGCGTGTTGAACATTGAGAGTAAATTATGGCAAAAAAAATAGCGAACGGTTAATCTTTAAGTTCTCACACCAAAAGATCTCGTTCGCTATGCCTCGCACAATGCTCAAAGATGAACACTGGACCAAACTAAGACCTATCTTACTAAAACTGAATATCTATGACAAAGGAAATCTTCGATGTACCGTTGAAGGTATTCTTTATCGGATGCGCGTTGGTTGCCCTTGGCGTGACTTACCCGATTATTTTGGTAAGCCCAACACCGTCTACAAAGCTTATCGACGCTGGTTTCGCAGTAATAAGTTGATTGCGCTATTTTCTTTGTTAATCAAAGATTCAGACCTTGAATGGGTCTTTATTGATGGTACTCATATTAAAGCGCATCAGCATAGCAGTGGCGGTCATGAGAATCTTCAAGGTATTAGTAAAAGTGTGGCAGGACGTGCCACTAAGATTCACTTAGCAGTTGATGCACATGGCAATCCCATCAATTTTCTCTTGTCAGATGGTACTACTCATGATGTGAAAGTGGCTCCAGACTTAATTGATAACATAGATTTGAGCGCAACAGTGACTGTATGTGCTGATAAGGGCTATGATTCTGATGCGCTACGTGCTCATATTAAACAAGTGGGCTGCTTCAATAACATCCCTCGGAAAAGAAATACAAGGTCCTCTAACGATCATATGGACTGGCACTTGTACAAAGCTCGCCACTTAGTAGAAAACGCTTTCGCTAAGCTAAAAAATTACAGAGCAGTTGCAACCAGATTTGATAAGCTCAAACAAAGTTATGAAAACACTGTGGCTTTGGCTTGTGCTTATCTTTGGTTGAAATTATGAATGTTCAACACGCCCTAGTGAATTTAAAAAAATTGTGAAAAAAACGTATAATAAGGAGACAGCGATGTCCAAGATTACCCATAAATTGACTGCCCATTTAACTAAGGCGTTGCTCGTGGGCGCGTGCTCACTAGGCCTTGCTATGACAGCGAATGCGGCGCCAATGGCAAATACCGCAAGTGTGACTAAATCTAGCCCTGTGTTTCTTGGTGATGGCGGTAATTATCCTTTTTCAGAGGCAGTACGGGTGGGCGATACGCTATACATGTCTGGACAAATTGGTTTTAAAGATGGCAAATTGGTCAAAGGTGGTGTCAAAGCCGAAGCCAAGCAAGCATTGGATAATATCAATGAAACCTTGTTAAAATACGGCTATCAAAAATCAGACATCGTCAAATGTATGGCGATGCTGACAGACATGGATGACTTTGACGATTTTAATAAAGTCTATAAAGCGGAATTGGCCAAACCTTATCCGGTACGTTCAGCCTTTGGCGTCGCTGAATTGGCGGCAGGTGCCAGCGTTGAAGTTGAATGTATCGCTGCAAAATAATAGCGATGTCACACGTTAGACTATTCAAAGCATTGAAGTATTCAAAACACTAAAGTATTCAAAGCAGTAAAGAATGACCATCAAATAACTGGCTACCATAGCCAGTTATCTTTTATCTGCTATACAAACCCTTTGGCTGAGGTAGATTAAATAATCACCAACACACCTTAAGTATTTTATACAAGTATCGTGTCATCAGCTAAGGCACTCTCTTTCGTCACTCGTAGCACTTCCTCTAACGTCGTACGACCTGCAATGACTTTATGCAACCCATCCGCACGAATCGATGGTGTCTGCTGACGTGCGTACTCCTCTAGCTCATACTCGGCGGTATTACTATGAATCATACGGCGCAAGGTATCATCAACGGGCACCACTTCATATATCGCCGTCCGTCCTTTAAACCCTGATTGATTGCATTTGTCGCAGCCAACTGGTCTGGGTAGATTGATAGGTGTAGTTGTTAAAGCGTCAGCACCATTCTCTGAGACTGGCACAATACCAATTTCAGTAAATAATTTGGCTTGCTCACTATCAGCAGCCTGCCAACCATGACAATGCGGGCATAACGTACGCACCAAGCGCTGGGCGACGACACCAATCAGCGATGACGATAATAAGAATGGCTCAACACCCATATCTTGCAGACGCGTGACGGCACCAATGGCGGTGTTGGTGTGTAAAGTTGATAACACCAAATGTCCAGTAAGCGACGCTTGTACGGCAATCTCTGCCGTTTCTAAATCGCGAATCTCACCAACCATGACCACGTCCGGATCTTGGCGTAACATCGCACGTAAACTTTTGGCAAAAGTCATATCGACTTTATTATTAACCTGCGTTTGCCCAATGCCATCGAGCTGAAACTCAATCGGATCTTCAGCGGTCAAGATATTGCGGGTTTGGTCATTGAGATCGGTCAGTGCTGAATATAGCGTCGTGGTTTTCCCTGAACCTGTCGGCCCTGTCACCAAAATAATGCCGTGTGGGCGATGGATCAAGCGTTTTAGCTCGCTATAATCATTATCAGACAGCCCTAAATACGTCATATTCAAGCGACCTGCTTGCTTATCTAATAGACGCATGACCACGCGTTCACCAAAGCTCGATGGCAATGTCGATACCCGCACATCAACCTCACGCCCTGCCAGCCGTAAGCTGATACGTCCATCTTGTGGCACACGCTTTTCGGCGATATCGAGCTTGGCCATGACCTTAATACGCGATACCAATAATGGCGCTAATTGGCGTTTTGGCGTAATGATTTCTTTGAGCTCACCGTCGACGCGAAAGCGAACCACTAAGCGTTTTTCAAAGGTTTCAATATGGATGTCTGAGGCGTTTAAACGTATCGCTTCGGACAACAACGCATTGATGAGACGAATGATAGGTGCATCATCTTGTTGATCCATCAGATCTTCAGTTTCAGGGACACTGTCTGCCAAACTATCAAGATCAGGATGGTCTTCGAGCCCAGCGGCAATATGTTGCGACTCACCAGTATTGCCTGCATAAGCGGCGTTCATGCGCTTTTCAAAGTCATCGGCGCTGATGCTTTCATAAGTGGGCACGCCGCGTACCCCTTGCTGCTGTAAAAATCGCACTGCCTCATTAATCGCTGATAATGGCGTGGCTTTGGTCAGCACCAAAGTCGCTGGCAGCTCAGGGTCAATGGCAAGTATGACCAAAATTTGATGGCGTTTCGCAAAACTGTACGGCAGTTGCATCATAAAAGCGACCTGATAGATAAAGATAAACTCAGAAAGAAACTCGTGTCAAAGCGTGGCAAACGTATTATGCTTAACTGGCTAAACCAAAAAAGACTGCAAGTAAGATTGCATGATTTTGTTATAATAGCATTTTGTTTTACTCGCCATTAGGATTTTCAGTTATGTCAGAGAACACAAGCACTGCTACTCATCCGACGCCCCTTTCACAAGACACTTTTACGGTCGGGAGTCGTACTTTTTCTTCTCGCCTGTTGGTCGGTACGGGCAAGTATAAGGATATGACTGAAACGGGCGCCGCCATTGGCGCGTCGGCAGCAGAGATTGTCACCGTTGCTATTCGTCGTACCAATATTGGCCAAAAAAGCAATGAACCCAATCTACTTGATGTGATTTCCCCCGATAAATATACCATCTTACCCAACACTGCTGGTTGTTTTGACGCCGAGACTGCCATTCGTACCTGTAAGCTTGCTCGCGAGCTGTTAGGCGGGCATAATCTGGTTAAGCTTGAAGTATTGGGCGATGAAAAAACCCTCTATCCGAATGTGATGGAAACGCTAAAAGCTGCCAAAGTATTGATTGATGATGGCTTTGAGGTGATGGTTTATACCTCAGACGACCCTATCGTCGCTCAAGAATTAGAAAGTATGGGCTGTGTGGCAATTATGCCACTTGGTAGCTTGATTGGTTCAGGTCTTGGTTTGCTGAATCGTCACACCCTCAGTCTTATTATCGAGAATGCCAAAGTACCGGTATTGGTCGATGCAGGCGTTGGCACGGCCTCTGATGCAGCGCTGGCCATGGAGCTTGGCTGTGATGGCGTCCTGATGAATTCGGCGATTGCCAATGCGCAAAACCCAATCATGATGGCCCATGCCATGAAGCATGCCATCTGGGCAGGGCGCGCGGCGTTTTTGGCGGGTCGTATGCCAATGCGCAAAATGGCGACTGCGAGCTCACCGCAAACAGGATACTTTTTTCAATAGTTTTTAAACTTAATGACCATTATTAAATTCATAGTATTTAATAAAAAGTCAGCTATAAAATAATAATAAAAGAAGTAACTTTTACTCAACTTATCGTCATAAAAGGATTTATTATGCGGCTTCTCACAGCAGTCGACCAGTTGTTTTTACTTCTTGAGTCGCGTAAACAGCCCATGCATGTTGGAGGTCTATTCCTATTCGAATTGCCAGAGAATGCGGGTAGCGGTTTTGTTTGCCAATTGGTCAAACAAATGCAAGATTCTGATGTGTCGCCTACCTTTCCTTTTAACCAAGTGCTTGAGCATTTGGCTTTTTGGAAAAAGGACAAGCATTTTGATGTTGAGCATCATCTGCATCATGTTGCCTTACCAAAGCCTGCACGGGTTCGCGAGTTATTGATGTATGTTTCAAGAGAACATGGTCGGCTTTTGGATCGTGCCATGCCATTGTGGGAATGTCACGTGATTGAAGGTATTCAACCAGAAAACGAAGGCGACCCTGAGCGTTTTGCTCTATATTTCAAAATTCACCATTCGTTGGTTGATGGCATTGCTGCCATGCGCCTTGTCAAAAAATCATTATCACAATCGCCCACTGAGCCAGTAACGCTACCGATTTGGTCATTAATGGCACGCCATCGCAATCAAGTCGATGCGATTTTACCCAAAGAACGATCCGCATTACGCATCATTAAAGAGCAAATATCTACTATTAAACCTGTATTTACCGAACTGCTGGATAATTTGAAAAATTATGGTGATGACAGTTATGTCGGTACTTTTGATGCGCCGATGAGTGTGCTCAATAAACGCATCTCAGCATCACGGCGTATAGCCGCGCAGTCTTATGATATTCAGCGTTTTAATGATATTGCTGAGCGACTAAATATCAGTAAAAACGATGTGGTGCTAGCTGTATGTGCGGGTGCCATTCGTCGTTATCTCATCTCCATGGATGCGCTGCCGAGCAAGCCGCTCATTGCTTTTGTACCGATGTCGCTGCGTACGGATGACAGTGTGGCAGGCAATCAATTATCCTTTGTACTGGCCAATTTGGGCACGCATTTAGATGATCCTCTGAGCCGAATCAAACTGATTCATCGCAGTATGAATAACGGCAAACGCCGCTTTCGACGCATGAATCAAGCCCAAGTGATTAACTACAGCGTGCTTGCCTATGCTTGGGAAGGTATCAACTTAGCAACCAGTCTATTTCCCAAAAAGCAGGCGTTTAACCTGATTATCTCTAATGTACCTGGTTCTGAAAAACCGCTATATTGGAATGGTGCACGTTTACAATCGTTATACCCTGCGTCTATTGTCTTCAATGGTCAAGCAATGAATATCACCCTTGCTAGTTATCTAGATAAGATTGAATTTGGGATTACGGCTTGTAGTAAAGCACTGCCGCATGTGCAAGAAATGCTGACGCTTATTGAAGAAGAGTTGCAACTGTTGGAAACCACCAGTAAAGCGCTTAAGTTCCAAGGCATTACGGTTGAAGACAAAAGTAGCTATAAAGGTAATGGTAAAACTAAAAAGCTGGCTCCATAATGGAACCAGCTTTTTAGTTTTAAGTTGTCTTAATAATTATGCTTAAGTGGTGCTTAAAATGCGTCACCCCACGTTGGGACAACCACTTGCATCAATGGCTTCAATAACTTAATGTTACAGGCGAAAATAGAGCCTGAAGTCATTGAGTTGTGTGCACCTGTATGGTCAACCACCACGCCACGTGCTTCGGTCACGATAAGCTCACCTGCCGCGATATCCCAAGGCTTAATTGACATCTCAAAATAACCGTCAAAACGACCAGCAGCGACATAACATAAATCAAGCGCAGCTGAGCCTAGACGACGAACTTGACCGCCTGCTTCAGAGATTTTCTGTAAGCTCTCAAAATGCTGCTTGGCATAAGAAATGATTTCGCCATTGCGTTTACGCTCAAGCGGATGACCAGTGGTAAATAGACCGCCATCAATCGTTTTGCGCTCGCTTACTTGCATGCGGCGATTGTTCAAGCGCGCGCCTTTACCACGGCTAGCAGAGAACATCTCATCACGGACAGGATCATAGATCACGCCATGTTGGGTTACGCCTTTATGCTGTACGGCGATAGACACACAAAACTGCGGCACACCATGGACGAAGTTTTTGGTACCATCTAGCGGATCAATAATCCAGCACCAGTCCGCATCTTCACCGCGACCTTCTTGCATACCAAACTCTTCACCCAAGTACGAGTGATTTGGATAGCTGGCTTTTAGGGTTTCAATCGTCAGCTCTTCGCTAAAGCGATCAATACGCGTAACCAATCCATCAAGCCCTTTTGACTCAATATCCAATTCGATTTTATGGCGGTTTTGATGCGCATATAAAATCTCTTTACCAACTTTTTCAGCAGTACGTGCTGCGATGACGACCATGGGTTCCATAAATAACCTATTTGCTTGATGAATGAATGTCAAAAATAAGACGAACTCTGTGCCCACAACATGCCAATCAGCCGCTGCATCACACTGTATTTATACGATTAAAAAAATGCGCCATTTAAAAGCGATGATCGCATTATACTAAAATTGTTCGATAAAAAACGAAAAAAACCATGACGTTCGCCAAACCAACCCAAATTTTGGTGGTCATCACAAACTGCGTAAGTTGTAAAAAAGTCAGCACCTACGACTAAGTAGGCGTTCGCTCTATCGATCGAGCTTTTATCTATTTAACCAATACTCTGTCCAAATGACAGTTTAAAAACTTAAAAACGTTCAAAGTTATAACTTACGACAGAAGCTTTTCAAGCTGCCTTACCACACCATTAACATCTAAACCACAATCAGCCATTTGCTCTGCTTGTGAGCCATGGGCGACAAAGCGATCTGGAATGCCGACATTAATAACGGCGGGGCGGTTGTCTTTAAAGGCTGGTGATTCGTTAAGCAAATACTCATTTACCGCACTGCCCGCGCCGCCCATAACCATGTGCTCTTCCAAAGTCGCAATGTGTGTAATACCTTGCTCTAATAACTTTTCTAATAATGCCGTGTCTAAAGGTTTTACCCAGCGCATATTAATGACATGTATCTGACAGTCTGATTCTATATCATTGTCAATTAGGCTTTCTGCCGCTTGCTGAGCCGTCGCAACCATAGTGCCAAATGCGAGTAGCGCCAGCTTTTTAGGCGCATCCTCACTACCTAATACCGACTCTACCACTGCCTCGCCAACGTTATAAGTTTGTGCTGGCGATGCGATAACTGCGCCAGTACCGACACCACGCGGATAGCGTACTGCCGTGCAGCCTTGGTACTCATAGCACGTATTGAGTAAATGGTAGCATTCGTTTTCATCTTTTGGCGCGGCGATCAGCATATTGGGCACGCAGCGTAAAAAGGCAAAATCGAATACGCCTGCATGCGTTGCACCATCTTCACCGACTAGGCCAGCACGATCAATAGCAAACATCACATCAAGGTTTTGCAAAGCCACATCATGAATCAGCTGATCATAGCCACGTTGCAAAAACGTCGAATAAATCGCCACAATCGGTTTGACGCCTTGGGTTGCCATACCAGCAGCCAGTGTGACTGCGTGTTGCTCGGCAATGGCTACATCAAAAAAACGCTCCGGAAATTGACGGGCAAAATCAATCATCCCCGAGCCTTCTTCCATAGCAGGTGTGACGGCAAGCAGCTTATCGTCTGCGACTGCTTTGTCACATAAGAATTGCCCAAATACTTGCGAGTATTTTAACGCCGGCTTCACTTTTGAAACCTTAGCTTCCGAATTACTCGCTATTTTATCTTTTGCTTCATTATCTTCGGCAGGCAGCTTGCTGATAGCATGATAGCCGACGGGATCTAACTCAGCTGGGGCAAAACCTTTTCCTTTGGTGGTATAAATATGGACTAAAACAGGCCCTTTTATCTGCTTGGCAAGTGACAATACTCGCAGTAGCTCAGGGATATTATGACCATCAAACGGACCGAAGTAGGTAAAACCAATCGCTTTAAATAAATTGTCTTCTAACTGCGGCACATCGCGCATCTCTTTGTGACGCTTACGGCGATCAAAGCCTTGCATGTCAGGGCGCTGGCATAGTACTGGCTCGCCTGCATCAGAGATATCAACCTGATACCCTGACTCCCACAGCATCGCTAAATGCCGTGAAAAACCACCGATAGAACAAGAGATCGACATATCATTGTCATTTAAAATGACCAATAAATCCGCATCTTGTTGCACCGCATCATTCATCGCTTCAAACGCCATACCACCGGTCATTGCACCATCACCAATGATACAAGCAACGGTTTGCGCGCGACCCTTGATAGCGCAGTGCTAAGCTCATGCCTAGACCAGCTGAGATTGACGTCGATGAATGACCAACGCCAAAGGTATCGTAAACGGATTCTGCACGCTCAGGAAAAGCAGTCAGACCATCTTTTGAGCGAATCGTCGCCAACTGATCACGGCGACCCGTCAAGACTTTATGGGCATAGGCTTGATGACCCACGTCCCAAACGATTTGATCTTGCGGCGTATCTAGTAGGTAATGCAGCGCAATGGTCAATTCAACCACGCCCAAATTAGCACCAAAATGCCCACCGCTTTGACCTGCTGAATACAATAGAAATAGCCGCAGCTCATCAGCCAAGGTGATAAGTTGAGCGGTTGTCAGGGCATTAAGATCAGCTGGCGCTGCAATGCTATCCAGCAAAGGCGTATCAGGACGGACGCGTGGAATCACAGTATAAGTCTGCTGTAAATTCGACAGCTGGGCAGCAGAATCGACAGCTGGCATAGATACGGACTGAGACTGTGGGGAATGAGGTGACTGCTGCATAAACCGTACGATACCTACCAATCTGCTGACAAGACAGCCTCTTAGTGCATAATGCTACCTAAGTGACGTCAATAATATCTACACCATTATTGGTGTAATCGACCATCTAACTGTTCATAAATTTATTCAGGCAGCCTCTATGTCTTTATATAAACATATAAAGAGCGGCGCTACACCGAATAGCACATACGCTGCCGTCATAGACAGCGATGGAGTTTGCTTTGGCGCTTTCATAACAAGGGATAATATTATGCCTTATTATTGTGCATCAATATCGGATGTTAGTGACGACATAGTAATGTAAGGGCAAAGACTTGTCACTGTATCCGTCAAAATAGTATGGCATAATAGCATTTATTTTTAATTGTCGCTTTAATCATCGTGCGTCGTTTGTGAACTTTGTGTGTTTTTATAATAAAGACAATCAGCATGCAGTCTTTACGAATGAATTATACTGGCATTATCCTACTTTCATCATGCAGCTAGGATGTCATCGCTGTTTTAATATGGTTAAAAAAGACCCTCTACCGCCACGCTTATCGGCTTATGCAGGACATTAATGTCATATCAATTTATTACCAGTGCCAAACTACCTACTCGTCACGGCGAGTTTGATATTCATATCTTTGAAAACGACGAAGGTCAAGAGCATGTGATGCTGACTGTCGGTCTGCCTGTCGTCGATCAACATACGGCGGACAACTCACCGAGTCAAACGGACGCCACGCGAGCAGAAAAAACCATTCCATTGATTCGCATTCATTCAGAATGCTTGACGGGCGATGCTTTTAGCTCATTAAAATGTGACTGTGGACCGCAGCTCAACACAGCGATGCAAGCAATACAAGAGACTGGCTGCGGGGCGATATTATACTTGCGCCAAGAAGGTCGCGGTATTGGTCTGACCAATAAGATTCGCGCTTACGCCCTGCAAGACCAAGGTCATGATACTTTAGATGCCAACCTCATGTTGGGCTTACCTGCTGATGCGCGCATTTATGATATGTGCGGGCCGATGCTCGCTCATATCGGTGTTGATGCCGTCAGACTCATCACCAACAATCCAGACAAAGTGGCTTATCTAACCGAGCACGGTATTAATGTCGTGGAACGCGTGCCTTTATTGGTTGGGGTGAATGATATGAATGCTGAATATTTAGCGACTAAGCGCGACCGCATGGGTCATTTATTAGATAAAGATTTCAATACCGCGTTACATCTTAATAAGTAGACATCAATACACTAAATAAATAGATATTTTATGAGTATTTCAAATACAGAGAATAAGACAGAGCTATCAGCGGCAAACTTAACAGTGCCAGCCAATAACGACATCATGCGTGTGCGTGAATTTTTGGTCGATTTGCAGGCTCGTATCTGTCAAGCCTTAGAAGCGCAAGAGCGCGATGGTGGCGGCAATGCAACCTTTGTCCCTGATGACTGGGAACGTCCTGAAGGCGGCGGCGGTCGCTCGTGTGTCCTAGCAGATGGTGAGGTGATTGAAAAAGCGGGTGTGATGTTCAGTCATATTCACGTGCATAACTTGCCTGCTTCAGCCACTGCACGCCATCCCCATATCGCTGGTCGTAAAGCCCAAGCCATGGGTGTCTCATTGGTTGTCCATCCCAAAAACCCGAACGTCCCAACCAGCCATGCCAATGTGCGTTTGTTCGTTGCTGAAGCTGAGGGCGAAGACCCTATTTGGTGGTTTGGTGGTGGTTTTGATTTGACGCCGTTTTATCCCGTACTCGCTGATTGCGTGCATTGGCATCAAGTCTGTCATGATCTGTGCGCGCCTTTTGGTGACAGCGTCTACCCTGATTTCAAGCAATGGTGTGATGAGTATTTTCACCTACGTCATCGTAATGAGCAGCGCGGTATCGGCGGCTTATTTTATGATGATGTCAATACAGAAAGTCGCGGCTGGGACTTTGAAACCTGTTTTAATTTTATGAAGGCGGTCGGCAACGGTTATCTTGACGGTATCATGCCCATCTTTGAACAGCGTAAAGATACCCCTTATACCGAGGCACAGCGCGAATTTCAGCTCTATCGCCGTGGTCGCTATGTTGAGTACAACCTTGTTTATGACCGCGGCACTTTATTTGGACTACAAAGCAATGGCCGTATCGAGTCTATCTTAGTCAGTATGCCGCCGCTTGCCAGCTGGCATTATCGCTTTGAGCCGACTGAAGGCTCGCCTGAGTTTGCATTGACCGATTTTTATCTAAAACCACGCGCTTGGTTGACTCTATAGTTTGTGTGAATATAATAAAGGCTAAGGTATTTATTAGCTTGTCTTTAGAGAGTATTAAGAAGGTCAGCTATCCACGCTGACCTTTTTATATGAGCGATAATTTATATGAGCGAAAGTCACTGACTCAAAAATTACGATGATATAACAACTAAATTTACGTCCACTGCACAGATAACCGTTACAATGAAAACTATTGTTGGAAAAATCCTTTAGAAGCGAATGCGTTTCCAAAAGATGTTGAGGTAATTTTTATAACAATACGCTTTATTTAAAAGCAGTATTTAGAAGAAACCTTTCGATTTAAAAGAAGTCTTTAAAGGCAGATATTTAAAAACAGTATGTAAAGCCAGCGTTTATAAGCGCGCCTACTACTAATCAATTTTACAGGAGTAATTCACATGGCACAGGTTCATACCAACCAATCATTAAAATCTATCTTTGGCATCACATTGATGGCAGCCGCCCTAGGTCTAACAGCGTGTAGCACTGCCACTGACCCTGATGTAAAAGCCCGCCAAGATAGCATGAAAAGCTATGGTGATGCGATGGGTGTCATGGGTGATATGATGAAAGCACCTGACACCTTTGATGCCACCGTGTTCAAAGAGCAAGCCGCATTTTTAGCAGAAGACGCTGCTACGCCTTGGAGTCATTTTGAAAATAAAGAAGCCGTTGGCAATGCGACTGATGCCGTTTGGTCAAATGCCGATGGTTTTCGCGCAGAAGCAGAAAACTTTCAAAAAGTCACTGCTGAGCTGAACGCTGCTGCACAAACAGCCACTAGCATCGACGACGTCAAACCAGCCTTTGGTGAAGTCGGCGCTAGCTGTAAATCATGTCATACTGACTTTAAAGTCAAAACTGACTAAATTGTCATAAATTGATATCGTAAAAAAATCCGCCATGTCATTTGATAGGGCGGATTTTTATTTCGAAAATATTGTGTAAAAGGTAGTTCTTTAAAATAACGCGCTAAACAAATTACTCTGCTACAGCTTTATTAACATCGTTATTAACATCGATCGCCTTTTGCTCATGCAATTTATTCACAATCGATGTCACTGATGGGTCACTCAAATCTATCGTGCGTATCGGGAATGGAATGTTGACACCTGCTGCATCGAGTGCGCTCTTAATCTCTACGATCACTTGATGAATCGACGTCACTTTGTTGGCTTGAGTGCCATCTTCGATAAACCAACGTACCATCAAATCTATCGTTGAATCACCAAAGCCCGTAGCAATCACACTTGGCTGCGCTTTCTTCGATACGCTTTCGACTTTATTTAACGCTTGTAGAATCTCAGCTTTTGCTGCCTCGATATCATCTTCATAGCCAATACCGACAGCCACTTGCAAACGGCGCTGCTTATAGGCGGTATTGACAGTCAATGCTGAGGTATACAAATCAGAGTTGGGAATAACCACTTGCCGACCGTCATACGTCTTGATAGTCGTGGCGCGTATTTTAATATCCTCAACCGTCCCTTCATAGTCGCCTGAGACAATCTGATCACCGATGCGAAACGGCTCTGAGATCAGCAGCAAAATACCAGAGAGCAAGTTTTGAAAAATATCTTTAAAGGCAAAACCAATAGCGACGGAACCAATACCGAGTGCACCAATCAGCTTAGCAGGGGTAAATCCTGGCACGGCAATCACCATAGCAATCATAAAACCGATAAAAATGATGAGTGCGCCGCCTACTCGCTGAAACACTTTAACCAAGTTCTGATGCCGACTGCGACTGCCTAAAAGTTTGTATACCACTTTTTTGAAGACAATCGATAGAAACCAAAAAATCAGAATAACAATAATTGATGCGACAAAATAAGGAATGCGTTCAACAAAGCCAACCACTATCTCATTTGCTGAATCAATGATGCTTTGATATGTCAGCACATCTGTTGTCACTGGTTCAGCCGCTATATTGGTATTTACTGTCGTTTCTGCCTCAGAGGTAGGCATCTAGACGTCACTCCTTTGGTTGGTTGGCTTTATGCTTCCATTCACTCGATTAATTGATTGTTTGACTAGGGCGTGTCCTAGACTAACTGACGTATTGCCGTATTGACGTACCAGCCTGTCAAGCTAGCCCATTAAATCTGCTTGTACAATTTCAATCCAGTAACCATCAACATCTTTGATAAAGGCAATGTTTTTCATACTGCCATCTTCTGGACGTTTTTTGAATTCGACATTATTTTTATCAAACCAAGCAACCGCTTCGTCGAGACTAGGTACGCTAAAGCAGATATGTCCAAAACCTTGTGGCTCACCATTACCATCATGATAACTAAAGTCAGCTTTCGTTTCAGTACCATAATTATGGGTCAATTCTAAGATGCCGCGTTGACGGAAGGCAAAGATTTCCAAATCATTACCTGCGGGCAAATTGTCGCGCTCGCTTTCGGTTAACTTGGCTAAAAAGTACAAATCAAAACCCATATCAGGGAATTTTTTTACCGCCAGCAAAGTCATACCAAGGACACCAGTATAAAACGCCAACGACTTGGCAGGATCTTTGACACGTAGCATGGTGTGGTTAAAAGTGAAACCTGTCGTCTGTGCTGAGATAGGCTGCACACCATCGGTATTGACGCTGCTCGTTGGCTGGGCGATAAGTGATTCGTTATTATTATCAGTGGCTGAGCCAGTATTTGCTGTAGACATAGTCATCCTAATATTGACAAAATAGAGAGTTTAAAAGCAAGCGCGTGAATATTTTTTACGCGCTTGACCCTTTTATCATAATAAAAAATCGCGAAAGCATTGAGTGGGTTTTGTAAGAGCGCACACTTGGTGCTACCCATTTAACCGATTAATTAGCTGTCTAAGAAACGTACTTTTCCTGTCTCCAAATCATACTCTGCACCAACGACCAGCAATTGACCGCTATTGGTTAAGTCTTCTAATGCCCGCGAGCCATGTTTGAGCTGGCTAACTGACATACGGACGTTAGCGCGGATAGAGCGATCGACCAACTCGTCGGCATCGACATCTTGACCATTAGCAGTGGCCAGCTCATGCAAATTATAAACGCTTGGGCGAATGCGATCGACAATCGACTGCAAGTTGGGCGAATAGTTTTTCTCAGGATTGATCAGTGTCTCAACACAAGCCGTGACCGCGCCGCAATGTGAGTGCCCAAGCACGACCACCAATTTTGTACCGAACTTTTCGGCCGCAAACTCAATCGAGCCAATCTGTGAGGGCGCGACGACATTACCAGCGACTCGAATAACGAACAAATCACCCAGACCTTGATCAAATACAATCTCAACTGGTACTCGTGCATCCGAGCAACCCAAAATAATGGCCAAGGGATCTTGATCTTTAACCAATTCAGGTCGTCTTTGCATTGTTGGATCAGTGGTGGTCAAACTATCTATGTAGCGCATATTGCCTTCTTTTAAAAGCGCAAGAGCTTCTTGACCGGTTTTCGGGCGTGTATCGTTAGGCATAAGACATCCTTTATCATTAATAATATTAGCGTTATAAACAGCTTTACACACATGTATTCAAACATAGATTTGCGAATGGCTACCAACCTATCAGGCGCATTGTGTTTGTCTGCCATACCGTGATTGTATAGGAATAAAAACCAAAAAATGATAAAAATTTTTGTTTAAATATCGTTATAGAATGGCAGTTATTGCCAATCATACAGAATTATAAAGTTGGAAGTGAAACTGAAAAACAGAAATGCGTTAGCCAAAACCGAGCATCAAACAGACAACACCGAACTATCAAGCATCAACAGCCATTGACAGCGTAACCGTGTTGCTCGCAGAACTTATAACGAACTTGCACTGATTTATATCAAGGGTTTGTTATAATACGCGGCGACCAAATCGGGTTTACACCCATCGCTTATATCCATATCAAATCACCTTGACCACAGTGTCCTAAATAAATAGCTGTACTGCGATGTCGGACACGTAGGAATAAATATTATGACCAATTCACCGCCAAATATGCACAGAGCCTCTGCATCAGCTCAAGATGACAAAGTACTACTGCAACTGACTGGTCTAAAAAAAACCTATGATCAAACTGAAGTATTAAAAGACATCAATCTTGATATCAAGCACGGTGAATTTTTGACGCTACTTGGTCCATCAGGCTGCGGTAAAACAACCTTACTGCGCCTAATCGCTGGTTTTGAGCAGCCAAATGCTGGGGCAATTTATCTAGACGGCGTACAGATGGCTGGCTTGCCAGCGGATAAACGTCCCGTAAACACAGTATTTCAGCAGTACGCCTTGTTTCCACATATGAGTGTCGCGCAAAACGTTGCTTACGGGCTTAAGCTCAAAAAAGTACCGAAAGATGAGATTCAAACCCGCGTGCGCGAGATGCTCGCCATGGTACAGCTGGAGCATTTAGCCAATCGCAGGCCACAAGACTTGTCTGGTGGTCAGCAGCAGCGTGTCGCCATTGCACGGGCGGTCATCAATCGTCCTAAACTGTTGCTACTTGATGAGCCACTATCTGCGCTCGATCATAAGCTGCGTTTACAAATGCAATCTGAGCTTAAACGGCTGCAACGAGAGCTTGGCATCACTTTTGTATTTGTCACCCACGATCAAGAAGAAGCGCTATCGATGTCAGATCGTATCGCCGTGATGAAAAATGGCACTTTTCAGCAAATCGGCACGCCTATTGAGATTTATGAAACACCGGCGAATTTATTTACCGCCAAGTTTATCGGTGAGACCAACTTGTTTAAAGCGGAAGTCAGAGGCGTTTATCCTAACCAACCAGATCGCGACGGTCGCGTGACCAATGGCCGTATCGAAGTCGAAGTTTGTGAAGCACAAGCGCAAGACGGTCCGACCACCTTACGCAATCTACGCCGCCCTGATTTTGCTAACGATGTACAAGTGGGCGATATCGTTAATTTATTGCTACGTCCTGAAGATTTGCGAATTTATGACCCCAATGATAAAGAACATGGTGGCTTACTCGGGCGAGTAATTGAAAGCAACTATAAAGGTAGCACCCTAGATTCGATTATTGAATTAGCAAACGGTCACATTATTAAGGCTTCTGAATTCTTTGATGAGGATGATCCAAGCTTTGATTACAAGTTATATGAAGGCGTTAAAGTATCATGGGTCGATGGCTGGGAATGGGTACTACCAGAAGACGGTACGCTTGATGATGAAGCCAATCATCAAGCTGCCAGTTTAGCTGCTCAAAAGGATATTAGCTGATGGCAGGTCATAGCTTAGGCAGCAAAAGTCCTTTTCGTACCGTAACGCTCTGGCTGATTTGGGGTTGGTTATTGATATTTGCGCTATTGCCAAATATCTTAGTCATCGCTGTCAGTTTTTTGAGCCGCGATAGCAGTGCTTTTATTAGCTTGCCTGTCAACATCGACAGCTATATACGCATGATTGATCCGCTATATTTTGGCGTATTTATTCATTCGTTATGGATGGCAGGCATCACAACCATCATCTGCTTGTTACTTGGCTACCCTTTTGCTTGGCTGATAGCCAAAGCCAAAACGCGTTGGCAGCCGCTACTCATGATGCTGTTAATTCTACCATTTTGGACCAACTCTTTGGTGCGGACGTATGCACTCAAGTTATTGTTTGCCAATAATGGTTTGATTAATAAATCGCTGCTGGCAATCGGTATCATCGATGCCCCGATTGATATTTTATACACGCAAGTGGCGGTGATTGCTGGTTTGACGTATTTACTGTTCCCATTTATGGTGTTGCCGTTGTATGCGGTCTTTACCGATCTGCGCCATGACATGCTACTGGCATCACAAGACTTAGGTGCATCAAAGACCCAGACTTTTTGGCATATCATATTGCCATTGACGACGCCTGGCATTATCTCAGGAGTATTATTGGTGCTGCTGCCTGCAATGGGTATGTTTTATGTGGCAGATATTTTGGGTGGTTCACGCAATTTATTGGTCGGCAATATCATCAAAAACCAGTTCTTGGATGCGCGTGACTGGCCATTTGGCGCAGCTGCCAGCGTGTTATTAACGCTAGCAATGGCAGTGCTATTACTCGCCTACCGTGCCAGTAGTCGCCGCATTGGCAAGACCGACTTTAATGAGGTGGCCTAATGTCTGATAGTTCACTGAATCATCAACTGAATAGCTCGGCAACTAAAAAAAGATCGTCTATTAAGATTGGCAGTATCGCGGCTAAAGGCTATCTTAGCCTCATTTATACCATGCTGTATTTGCCAATTATCGTCTTAGTTGTCATGTCCTTTAATAAGTCTAAAGTCGGCTATAACTGGGGCGGCTTTAGCTTAAAGTGGTATGAGTCGCTGTTGAATAACCAAGCGATGCTCGATGCTTTTTGGCATTCTATTGTATTGGGGTTGGTCGCAGCCACCGTCTCAACTTTGATAGGAACATTGACCGCCCTCGCGCTACATCGATATAACTTTCGCGGTAAAGGCTTATTAAATGGGTTGTTATTTGTATTAATGATGTCGCCTGAAATTGTACTCGCTATTTCATTATTGGCATTATTCTTATTAATAGGGTTGCAATTAGGGTTCGTCTCGCTGTTACTCGCGCACATTACTTTTTGCTTACCGTTTGTAGTCATCACGGTGTTTGCACGATTGAGCAGTCTGGATGAACGCTTGATGGAAGCCGCACGCGACTTGGGTGCCAATGAATCAACGATGGTGCGTACCGTGCTCATTCCTGTCATCTTTCCAGCCGTGATGGCTGGTTGGTTACTTGCTTTTACCTTATCACTCGATGATGTGGTGGTTTCTACCTTTGTCACGGGGCCCAGTTATGAGATTTTACCACTGCGGATTTATTCGATGGTACGGGTAGGACTCAAGCCAGAGGTCAATGCCATTGGGACGATTTTATTGGTTGCCTCGCTGATATTGGTGATTATTTCACAGCTATTATTGCGTCGACGCTAGTTTGCCATTGCTCATTTAGCATTGCTGATTAAAAATCAGACTTTGAATGAAAATCAGCGCTATATCGATTATAATGAATTTTTCTCACTTTAGCGGTTAGGTTGTCTTATGTTAGAGCTTCGTCATCTCAATACCTTAACCGCGCTGCGAGCGCATGGCTCATTGGCGGCGGCTGCCGATGAACTGCACGTCACGGCTTCCGCGGTCTCGCATCAGCTAAAAGAGCTGGAAAATTATTACGATATCAGCTTGGTCAATCGCCGAACACGCCCGCTGACTTTTACGCCAGCAGGTAAAACGGTACTAGCATTGGCAGATAGCATCATGCCGCAGGTCACTCGTACCAAATCCAATCTTAAGCGCTTAGCTCACGGTCAAGCGGGTAGATTACGGCTAGCCTCTGAATGTCACAGTTGCTTCGATTGGCTAATGCCGATACTCAATCATTACCGCCGCGAATGGTCTGATGTAGAGCTAGATTTTGCGACAGGTTTTGAGCCAGAGCCGCACCACTTATTGATGGAAGGTGATATTGATTTACTCATTACCACCAGCGATTTACCGATAGACGGTATCAGCTATCAGCCGTTATTTGAGTATGAAAGTCGCTTGGTGCTATCGCCAACGCATGATTTGGCGGCGCAGAAATTTATTGAGCCAGATGATTTAACCAATGAAACCCTGATTGCGTATCCAGTGGAAGCCAAGCGCCTTGATATTATTGCCAATTTTATGACCCCCGCGCAGGTAAGCTTTGATAGTATTCGTACTACAGAATTGACGGCGATGCTGATTCAATTGGTTGCTAGTGAACGCGGTGTGGCGGCGTTACCTGATTGGGTGGTTGCTGAATATGAGAAAAAAGGCTGGGTCGTCTCGCGTCCATTGGGTACGGGTGTGCATTGTCAGCTATATGCAGCGACGCGCACATCGAGCCAAGATACCGCTTATATGCAAGGTTTTGCGAATTTATTAGAAGGTATTGTGAAGCCGGTGTAGTATTTCACTATCTACTAAATTATTCCAGTTGAGAAATATCATCCGCTCTCTTACGCTATGACGAGCGTTATGGTAAATAACGGTACCCTAGTGAGGACTTGAACCTTTGGCTGTAGGCTAATGATGGTAACGAATTTAGTTATCTAAATAGTTGCAGTGTACTTTCTGAACAGTTTAAGGCTGTATCTACAATAAAGTACTTATTATAAAGAGTGTGCGGAATTTCATTTAAGCATTAACACAAGTCAGCGATAGAGACACCTTTTATAAGTGTTCTTATTTATCGTGGGAGATTACCGCTTGCGACTATTCTACAAGCTCAATCATACTTCATAAAATTTGACTGCTTTTTAAGGTCAGATTTATGCTTATACTCATTAATGGAATTTGAGGATGTTGCTCTCTCACTGGAAGCAATAATCCTATGATTTTCAATTGTTATACTATTTTCGGTAGAAAAAACACCATCAGCCGTTAAGGTTTTTTCATCATTAGACGCAGTGAAAGATGACTCAGATTGGAAGATTTCCGATGCCATGGGCAGGATGGCAAAGGTAGAGGTGACGGGCACCATGGCTAAAATGAATAATGTTAAGCTAAATAATATTTGGGATTTTATACGAACCAAATTATTCTTCATGAGCGCGATCCTTTATATATACCATTTCTCATCATAATGCTGATAAAACAATATTTTAAGCCAAACCTGTCTTTTTCAATTAACGGTGACGGTTGTGGTTCTGATTTTGATTATACTTACCTTGGTTGTGACCATTTTATTGACCACGTTTTGCTCTATTTCCAGCTCTCATTTTTTCTAACTGATTACGCTGTGATACGGTCAGTACTTTTGAGATTGCCGCATGGTTATTTTTATAACCGTTTTTACCATTGTTATGATTTGATTTTTGAATCGCTTGAATTTGGCTTTTTTGTTTTTTGGTTAGGTTCAGTTTAGACAATGGACCATTATTTACACCCATTCCATAGTGAGTAGGGTTAGACGGTGCCGCATTTGCCTGACCAACCATAGCTAGGCAGGTAGAGATTGCTAATACTGAGCCTACGGCAATTTTTTTAAACATAATAATTTTCATCGTTATTTCCTTTTTAATTGACACTGGCTATAAATCTTAGTTTTTGTTATCCATCTTTTTTTGAGAGAAAGACGCTCAAACATTATGATCAAACTTCGTTCTGTCGACAAAGGAAATGATAACGGATTATGGTGTTGCGTAGATTTATGAAAGTTAAAGAAGAGTAACGACTGTGGCTGAATAGCGCGTACTTATTACCTGTTTGATAATGTCTCGTTAAATATAGGTAATAGGTGATGAGGGTTTGGTTTTGTAATGATAAAAGAGAGATGCGGCTTCATAATATGGTACTTATATAACATACATAATACTAATAATACGGCGACAACCGACACGGAATTCACTTGTACCATTTTTGCCGCATAGCGACCAAACCAAATATCGAAGTGATTGGGACTAATAATATGGACAAGATCGAAGGTAACTAAAAATATACCCCAAGGGAACCAGCTAAAAAGTCTCGAAAACCTATTAATAGACCACTTAAAACAGACTGGTATAATGGAACCACTTATATTAGACCATTATACGAATGACATCTATCGAAGCTTATAAAACCAGCTTAAAAAAGTAAAATCCGATAGCGGTTGCTAGTAACGTCAGTCCCAGATGTAGTCCGACCAATCCCAAACCTGCTAATAATTTACCAGCGTTGATAAAGGTAAAAACTTCTGCACTAAAAGTACTAAAGGTGGTCAATCCGCCCAAAAAACCGGTAATCACAAACAGTCGGACATTGGGCGATAAACTGCTGCCCACGCGCTCAAACCACACCAGTGCTAACCCTATTAATAATCCACCCAATACATTGGCACCAAGCGTCCCAAGGGGTATCCAGTGATGCAGCGGATTAAAGCGAGCCAACCACGCCCTCAGGCAAGCCCCAATGGCAGCCCCTAGTCCAATAGCAAGCCACTGCATAGTTTATCCTTAGGTTTAAGAAAGGTTAACGGAGATAGTATTGAGCAAAGCCGTCTTACACTGCTGGTAGCTCAGTCATCGGCCAACGCGGCACACAGCTCACCGCTAAATCATCAGACTGCCCTGCCTGCAGGCGCTCATAACCAGCATAAGCAATCATCGCCCCATTATCAGTACATAATGCAGGAGGCGCATAATGCACAGTGGCATTTATCTTGGCAAGCTCGCTCTCCAAAGTTTCACGCAGATGAGTGTTGGCACTGACACCGCCCGCAATCACCAATCGACTCATCTCTACTTGCTTCAGTGCTTTCACGCACTTTCTCACCAGCGTATCGACGACTGCATGCTGAAAACTGGCGGCGATATCGGCGCGAACTTGCGGATCGCTATCCGCATTATTCCCTGAGCCACCTGAACCATCGGTGTCTTTAATAAGATTATGCACGGCGGTTTTCATACCGCTAAAAGAAAAATCTAAGCCGCGATGCAGCATGGGTCTTGGCAAATTGTAAGCAGTTGGGTTGCCTGTTTCAGCCAATTTGGCAATATTGGGACCACCCGGATAAGGCAAGCCTAGCATTTTGGCGGCTTTATCAAAGCATTCACCTGCGGCATCATCGATCGACTCACCCAATATTTCATATTGCCCGACACCACGTGCGGCGATGAGTAATGTATGCCCACCTGAGACCAATAACGAAACAAACGGAAAGGCCGGTGGATTAGCACCCATCAGTGGTGCGAGCAGATGTCCTTCCATATGATGGATACCAATCGCTGGTATATCCAAACCATACGCCAAACTGCGCCCAAATAATGCGCCCGTCATCAGAGCGCCAATGAGTCCAGGTCCCTTAGTATAAGCAATGGCATCAATCTCATTTTTCTTTACATTGCACTGCTCTAACAACTCATTAAGCAAAGGCACCAACTTACGAATATGATCGCGGCTGGCAAGCTCAGGCACAACGCCACCATACAGTGCGTGCAGCTCTATTTGTGAATACAGGACTTGTCCAACCAGCCCTTGATTGTCACTATTCACCTGTTCACTGTCAAAAATCGCCAGACCTGTCTCATCACAAGAAGTCTCTAAACCCAATACTTTCATATTTTTGCCTTTATCATACTTTGGTCTGCGTATTATTTGTTACAACGTTGCTATCTTTTAGGGCGTGTCTTCTTTTTAAAAATGGTGATAAAAATTGCCGTCAAACAAGGAAAGCAGCGCAAATAATATCGAGATATTAATAAGCTATTTGACAATGTTTGGCGATGTTTGACAAAATTTAGCCATTTTTAGCCTATTTAGAGGTTAATCGATTGAATTGAGGACACGCCCTCTTATCTGCTAAAAAACGTGCATAAAAAAAACCGCCATTGTCAGTCACAATGACGGTCAGTTTAACAAATTTCAATGGTCAATATCTCTTAATATATCAGATCAGCTAACTGCTTCAATCATGTAATCTACAGCCGCGTAAACTTGGGCTTCACTGACCTTATCGGTGGCTTGTGCTGGCATCTTATTAAAGCCTTTTGCCGAATGCATGTGCAGCGTCTCTGTGCCTTTAGCCAGTCGCGGCTCCCACGCGGCTTTATCACCGTATTTCGGCGCGTTCAGCAGCCCTCCTTCATGACAAACCTTGCAGTTGGTCTCATAAAGCTTGGCGCCTGCATCCGCAGCCAACACTTCAGGCTCCGCGGAGATTTCCTGCACTGGCTTATCTTCAATGACCGTCGTCTCGGTATCTGCCACAGGTTCAGGTGTAACGACTTCAGGTTCGACTATAGGTGCGTCTTCTACCACTGCCGTTGTATCGGCAGATTCATTGACAACAGCAGGCTCTTCAACCGCTGCATTGTCACCACTACAAGCAGTGATTGCTAATAGCGCACTTAAACTAATGGCAGATAAGACCAGTTTATTCATACGCTGCTGTTTACTTATCATGATCACACCTCTATTCGATATTTCATGTTAGCGACTGTTTATGACAGCGCATAAATTCAAAACATATCAACACACAAACCGTGATTAGTTCGTAGCTGGTTCAGCGTCAGCAGTAGGCGTTGCCGCCGTATCAGCAGCTGGCACATCTGCACTACTAGCTGGCATATCTGCACTGTCAGCGACAGCAACATCGCTATCCGTTGCATCTGTCATATCAGTAGCAGTCGTCCCTGCTTCAGTAGTTGCAGCACCATCTACGGTGCCATCAGCTTCAGTTACTGGCGCTGGAGCCGTTTCTGGGAACTCCATTTTTTCAGCTTCAGGCGCGTTTTTGCGAGCCAGCTCAGCGGCTTCATCAACGCGATCTTTTGCCAATACTTCGTGTGATTCGCCTTCTTTCTCACCACTACAAGCGCTAATACCAAAGCCAAGAGCAATGATAAATGCGGTACTTAGCGCTGTATTTAGTCCTGTTTTTTTCATTCCAACATCCTCAATAAAATACACATAAAATGGTTAATATACTGACTATTATATGCAAATTATCATAGCATAAACTCCAACCAAACCGTTATAGACAGTAGGGTTTTTATTCATAGTAATTTTATACTTTGCATTTATAGTTTCATTAAAGCTGGAGCAAAAACCTGCGTTCTAACTACTTTTAGAATTGTCTCTGCGCATTGCCCCTTGCAACTTAATGATAAATATGGATTAATGTGCTAAAATCATTGACTTAACTGATATTTTTTATTAAAATGCTTGCCCTTGTGCTCATGCGCAAGATTATCCTAGTTTGAGCTGATGCCTGTAATCTTGAGATATTACGGCTAAATACTAATACACAGCCAAACTAATGCCCTTATATCTCATCCTAATCGAGGAGTCTTCATGCCTGCAGTTAAGGTTAAAGAAAACGAACCAGTTGACATCGCTATCCGTCGTTTCAAGCGTGCTTGCGAAAAAGCTGGCGTATTATCAGACGTACGTAAGCGTGAGTTTTATGAAAAACCAACGCAAGTACGTAAGCGTAAAAAAGCTGCTGCCGTAAAGCGTTATAAGAAAAAATTACAACGCGAAACTATTCGTACCACTCGTATGTACTAATCGATAATTCGATTAATTAAGTACAAGTGCTACATTAACGCCACTGTTATCCATTGATATCAGTGGCGTTTTTTATGCTACAATTTTTATTATTATTGCTTAAAAATTTGAATAAATACCTCTTAACAAATAAGGATAATAACAATGAGCCAACTTAAACAAACTTTATCAGACAATGTCAAAGTGTCTATGAAAGCACGTGAGCTTGAACGCGTTAAAGTCTTACGCAACGTGCAAGCGGTTATCAAGCAAATTGAGATTGACCGTCAAATAGAGCTTGATGATGCGCAAGTCTTAGATATACTGCAAAAGCAGCTAAAACAACGCCATGAGTCGTTGACTATTTTTACCGAAAACAACCGTGATGATTTGGCAACCAAAGAGCAGTTTGAGATTGATATCATCAATGAATTTATGCCAAAACAAATGGATGATGCTGAACTTGCGGCCTTGGTCAATGCGGAAATCGCTGCACAAGGTGCGACATCTATGCGTGACATGGGCAGTGTGATGGGTATACTAAAGAACAAAACCGCAGGACGCGCAGACCCTGCGCTCATCTCTAAGCTGGTGAAAGATGCGCTGCAAGGCTAGTAATTAGTGTCATCAAAAGCTAATGACGACATCGTAAAAATAACCGCCTAAGGCTCAAAGTCTTTGGCGGTTTTTACTGCTTTGATTTCTGCATTGATATTGGCAAGCAATGGACGGGCGCTACTGGCTTGAGCCGTGGTTTGTAGTTTTTCCGCCAGTTGTTTGGCTTGGGTCAGTGACGTCAACGCACTCTCGTAACGACTACTCCATAGTTGGTCATGACTGCGATAGCGTAGCGCGTTAATGGTGGCAATATTTTTCAGGGACGCAGAGTCGGTCATTTTTGCCAGTTTTTCATTGGCCAGTTGCAGACTTTGCCAAGCATAACGGTCGCTTGGCTGCTGCTCGGTCAGTGGCTTGAGTAGTGCTTGGGCTTTGATTGGCTGATTGCTATTGGTGAGCGCTTCTGCCAAATAAAGACGCAGATCACGACGCTCAGGATACACACGCTGCTGGCTGGCTAATACGTCCGCCGCTTGTGACCATTTATTCTGCTCCGTTAGAATTTGGCTATGAGTAATCGATAGTAAAGGCTCTAAATTTTGGCGCTGCGTAGGCGGCAGTCGATTGATCTCAGCCAGTAAATCACTTGCCTCTGTAAAGCGTTGCTGTTCGCCATACCAGTTCATCAAAGCCAATTTGGCACCTACGCTATTTTTAGCAGCCGTCATTAGCACTGTCTCTGAGGCGTGTTTACCCGTACTTTGGACACGCCAATAGAGCAGATCAAATAAAGCCTGATGGCGCTGCTGCTGATTTAGTGACAATGAGGGATAATGCTGGGCACGACTTTGTGCTTCACTTAAGCGCTCGTTACTGAGTGGATGCGAGCGTACAAAGCTTGGTAAAAATCGATTTTCAACTTGGTTGAGCTGGCTGCGTTGGTTCATCGTGGCAAAGAATCGCGGCATCGCCCTTGGGTCATAGCCTGCTTGGGTCATGATTTGCATGCCCACCCGATCGGCCTCGCGCTCATTATTTCGACTAAATGCCATCGTGCTGTTCATCGTTGCCGTTTGGCTGCCCATCATCACTGCCGCCGCTGCATCACCATCGACCGCCGATGCTGCAATCGCTGCCAGCATACCGCCTATCTGCATCAGCAAGGCCTTTTTGCGCTCATCAGCACCACTTTCGTAATGGCGCTGACTGATGTGAGCAACTTCATGCGCCACCACACTGGCAAGCTCATCCATACTGCTAGCGGCCAGAATCGTCCCTGTATTAAGTCCAATGACCCCGCCTGGTGCTGCAAAGGCATTGATACTTGGGTTATCAATGATAACCAAACCCATCGGCGCTTGCTGCCTTGCTTGCGCATTGAGACGCCAAGTCATGTCTTTGACCGTTTCTTGAATCCAAGGATCATGCTCCATTTTGATACGACCATTGACGTTCCGTAACGACCATTCGCCGAGCAATTTATTTTGATATTGCTCAGCGAAGCTCAAGCCTTGTCCGCGCAAATTGGGCAGATTTAGTTCTTCTGAGCCGCTGGTTTTCCATGAATTATAATTGGATGCCATCGCTTTGCTGCTCGTATTAGCATTATTAAAACTATCCTCACTCATGGCAGCAGTGGTCATCGTCATTAGTACCGCCGACAATGCCAATTTAATAGCGCTCGATAATGCCATCGAACGCTCGGCACTTTTACATTTTTTTTCCTGGGTCATGGGCGCATTACCAAGTATCGATTGTCTATTAAAATGGTTCAAGTGCGTATCCTATGCAAGTGAGTAATGATACTGTTTTTGAAATAAGGTGTTTTTGAAGTAAGGTTTTTTCGACTGATTTTTTGACTAAACGTTTTTCGACTATACGAGCTTGCTGATATAAGGTCAATTCTAGTCTGCATTCGACTACCAATAACTCAGCTGTCCGTCACTATTGTGCAACATGTCTTTAGTCAATCCCATATAAAATGGATGTGGTGTCAGGCGCGCTCAGTCTACTATTTTTAGTACTTTTGCTCGCCTTCCTTGTATCTAAATTATCTTGAACAAACTATATGTGATTCTAATGAACTGAATGTGACGTTGACTATATTCAACTTCAACTACATATCGGCTATTTGGTATAATGGCATTTCATGACTATAGGATCTGGTCACTGCCGAGTGTCTTTTATGAATTATAGGCACTGTCATTGCGTGTTTGCGAATATTCAATACAATCTAGTACAAACCAAAATATTTATAAGGTTTATTTTATGTCTGCTGATCGTCAGTCAACCACCGTATATTCGCCTTATTCTATAAACTTATCAGCAGATTTGTCTGATACTGAGCAGCAAGACATCAACAACCTGTTAGACTTGTTACCAGCACATACTGTCACTACAGATCATGAGGCGAATGAAACGCAGCCCATTCATGTCCAACGTTTCGTCGATGGTCGCGGACTTGCTTGTCCAATGCCGCTGTTAAAAACCAAAGTGGCATTACGTGACGTCACGGCTGGCGGTTCATTATATGTGGTCGCAACTGATGCCAACTCACAGGCTGATATCACCGCTTTTTGTCAACAAAGCCAGCAAACAAATGCCGCAAGTCAACTGCGATTAATCGTTAGTAGCATGACGGATCAGCCATCAGCGGATAGCTTATCAGCACAGCGTTTCGATACAATATATCACTTCATCATTACTAAAACTGATAGCAACTAAGTGTCGCTATCCTTTACAATTACAACTATAAAGATTTTTATCTGACTATTTGCGTCACTATTTAATCAAGGTCAAGAATATGGCTAATAATTCTATTGATACGGCAAAAACGAATAAAAAAGATGAGGCAGCTCCTATAAAAAACGAAGCACGTGATGCCGCATTAAAAGCTGCCGCCCAACGTCCACCTTATGATGCTAGCGCCTTAGGCGATACTAGCACCCGTGACTTAGTGCCAGCGATGCCGACTCATTTGTCAGCGCCTGGGGTCAATTTGGGCGCTTATATCAACACGGTGCACCAAATCCCAATTTTGACACCAATCCAAGAGCAAGAGCTGGCGCATCGTTATTATGATGAAGGCGATGTAGAAGCGGCGCGTCTGCTCGTGATGTCGCACCTGCGTTTTGTGATTCATATTGCCCGCAGCTACTCGGGTTATGGTTTGCCGCAAGCAGACTTAATCCAAGAGGGCAATCTGGGACTAATGAAAGCTGTAAAACGCTTTGACCCGAATAAGGGCGTGCGTTTGGTGTCATTTGCTGTGCATTGGATTAAAGCAGAAATCCATGAATTTGTGATTCGTAACTGGCGCATTGTCAAAGTCGCGACCACCAAAGCGCATCGTAAACTATTCTTTAACTTACGTAGTCTCAAAAAAACCAACAACCAACTCACGCTAGAAGAGGCTGATGCCATTGCCAAAGACTTAAATGTCACACGCAAGCAAGTGTTAGAAATGGAGTCGCGGCTTACCTCTTATGACGCCTCGTTTGAAGCACAATCTAGCGATGACGACGATGGACGTTATGCACCGCAGCTATTTTTAGAAGATGGTATCGATCCTGCCGAGCAGTTAGAAGAAGCAGATTGGGAAGAAAGCAACTCATCTGCATTGATTGCGGCAATGGATACCCTTGATGAGCGCTCACGCGATATCGTGGAGCAACGCTGGCTCTCTGAGCAAAAATCAACCTTACACGAATTGGCAGCCGTCTACTCGATCTCAGCAGAACGCGTACGCCAAATCGAAAAAAATGCCATGGACAAAATCCGCGAGGCAATGACCATTGATAGCGTTATTTTGCCAGACGATATTCAGTAGCAATTACCTATCAGTAGTGCCTGTCTTTCACCAGCGGTAGTTTTTAGATAATACGAGTTTGTCATGTTAAATTGGATAGGTATTGCGGCGATCAATATGGCCATTGCTGTCGCTTTAGGGGCGTTTGGGGCGCATGGCCTAAAAAACATCGCCAGTGCTCAACAACTCGAATGGTGGCACACTGCAACACTGTATTTGTTTATACATGCGCTGGGTTTATTACTGGTTGGTCTGTTAATTCGCCTAAGATATGCCACGCAAACCACCGCATGGCTATTACAAATTGGCGTAATAATATTTGCTGGTAGCTTATATGCAATGACACTTGGCGCACCACTTTGGTTTGGCGCGATCACGCCTATCGGTGGTGTACTAATGATTGCAGGTTGGCTATGGCTAGCATTGTCATCATTTAAGATGAACAAATTGGTCGCAAAATAGCCAGTTAAATAAGTAAATTAAATTTTAGAGCATGTCCTCATTTTGAAAATGGAGATAAAACTGAGGATACGCCTTAGTACGCACAAAAGGATAAAAAATCATTAAGGAGTATATTTTATGAGTACCATTATCGTTAATGGTAAGACACTACAGACTACCCATCAGACCGTGCAATTGGTCATCAATGAGCTTGGTCTTAGCCAAGGTCGTTATGCAGTAGAAGTCGATGGCGAACTGATTCCAAAGAGTGAGCTTGCTCAATTAAGTATCGCTGAAGGTATGAATATCGAAGTGGTACAAGCAGTCGGTGGTGGCTAATTAGCCAAAATAATGATCTGTTGATTTGAAAATGAATGTACTTAAAGAAATATATTTAAAGATGAGTTTTTAAAAAATAATTGCTCATAAAAAAGACCTCAACGTAGCAAACGTTCGAGGTCTTTTCCCGTTTTAGGCAATGTCATTTAGAGATATCTAAAAATGCGGCTATTTATACTATTTATTATTTCATCAGCCAGTAATCATTAACCTTTAAATATCCTAAACTCTATAACATTAGACTGCTGGAGCAGCATCGTCTGTCATCAGCTCTTCATAGCGTCCATCACGCCCAGCACCCTGAGTCTTTTTGCTCTCCAACTTGGTTTTATATTTGCGTACTTGTCTATCGAGTTTGTCTGCCATCTCGTTAATGGCTTTATACATATCATCGTCAAGCGCTTGGACAAACATCTCTTTACCCGAGACTCGCATAATCGCTTCAGCCTTATGGCTCTTTATAGCACCGCTGTTATCTAATGATAAAATGACTTGAATACTTTGTATTTGATCAAAATGACGACCAATTTTATCAAGTTTTTCTTGAACAGCTGCGTTCATAGCGTCGGTAACACTGATATGGTGACCACTGATAGAAACATTCATATTATTGTCCTTTTATTATGACTTACATTGTTGCCTACGTTGTTGCTTGCGTTGTTACTTACAATCAACAGATGAGCCAGCATTCCTGCTTTTTCACCCTGCCTTACCAACAATGAATGGGGTGTCTTTATTAATCAGCGCCTTTAATAATCGATACTGTTAGCAAAAATTGAACGTGTCCTTTTGTCGTCATTTTGACTAATGATATAAGTAAATACGCTAGATCGACACTTGGATTTCGTTGTTGGTATGACTCTAATTTGTCATGAATATCGAATAGTAGCAAGACAGTAAATTGTAATTAAATGTAATAAAAACGGTTGTTTCCTCAGTGTTTCTATATAATCAAAAAATTTTATTTTTTATATCTTCTAAAAAACATACTAACAACAGCATTACCCTTCTGCTAACTCATTGAATTGTGACATTTAATACTTCTGTTTACGCTGAGTAGACGAGCCAATATTCATTGCTTCACGATATTTGGCCACGGTTCTTCTGGCGATATCGATACCTTCCGATAATAAACAATCTTTTATGCGACTGTCAGATAATGGCTTTTTGGCATCTTCATCGGCTATCAGTTGCTTAATCATGGCGCTAATGGCAGTCGATGAAATATCACCGTCGGTACTGCTGACATGAGATGAAAAGAAATGTTTGAGTGAAAATAATCCCTGCGGCGTCAAAATTGTTTTACTGGTGGTTAGACGTGAAACGGTCGATTCGTGCAAACCCACTTCTTCCGCAATGGCTTTTAGGATGAGCGGTTGCATGGCAGTTGCGCCATGCTGCAAGAACTCTTGCTGATAACGCACGATACTGGTTGCCACTTTTAATAAGTTTTGATTACGCTCTTCGATACTACGAATAAACAAGCGGGCATCGGTGAGGTTTTCACGCAGATATTGATTGTCGGGGCTGTCATCACCGCGCTTCACCAAATTGGCATATTCTTGATTGACTCTTAGCTTTGGCATGGTGTCAGGATTGAGGCGCACATACCAGCCGTCCTCCTGCGTCGATGTATCTGAACTCGTCTGACTCTGATGGTGACGTATAGGCGTGACCAAAACATCAGGAATATCATAGCTGGCTGGCGACTGAGTATAGTCTGGTTGACTGCTTTGAAACAGCAATCCAGGTGATGGATTCAAGGTACGCAGCAAGTTAAGCGCGGGGGTAATCTGTGCAGGTGCGAGACCAGTCCGCTCAGTCAATGCTTTGATGTTATTGCTCACCAAATGCTCACTGGCTGACAATAATGCTTGCGCTTCTTTTAGATGGTCAGTATTTGCATCAAGCTTGGACAACTGAATCGCTAGGCACTCACTGAGATTTCGCGCCCCAACACCCAGCGGATCACAAGACTGAATAACACGTAAAACAGCCATGACTTCATCGTGCTCAACAGGCTCTTCCCATTGATAAAAACTTGCCATCGTATCGAAGCTTTGCAACAGCTCATCGATATCAAGCCGCACAAAACCCATGTCATCCATAGAATCCATCAGATAGGTTGCAATCAACATGTCCGCTTCTGAGAGATGCTTAAAGTTCAGCTGCCAGCGCACATGGTCTTGTATGGTGGCAGAAGTGCCGCCTTGATAACTATCAAAATCCTCGTCACTTTTGCTCCCCGAACTGCTTGCCGTAGATGCATAATTACTGCTATCAACACTACTTTCAAAGCTACTATAGTCGTCACTATCCATCGTATGATTGTCTATGGCACCATCATCGATACTGGTTTGCTGTAATTTGTCTAAGCTGTCACTAAAGTCTTCATCTGGTTCAGAGGTATGGGTATTACTCTCAGAGATTGTACTAAATGTATCATTACTCTGGTTCCAGCTATCAAGTGTCAATGACTCATCTACTCTATCGCCGCTGCCATAATCGTATTCATCTTCATCATCCTCAATACGTTCAAGCAATGGATTACTATCCAGCTTGGCCTGAACTTCTTGCGCAAGCTCAAGACTAGAGAGTTGCAGCAATTTAATGGCTTGCTGCATTTGCGGGGTCAGTTTTTGTGAGGTGCTCAGCGTGGTCGCCAATCCGAAAGACATACTCATGGGTGGCTTATTACACTCCGATACTGGTGATAGTCTATATATGTTGCCACTTAAAGTAGCGATTTAATGTTATCAGGACATGACGATAGCATTTTTCGTGGCAATTTTGCTATGATAATTTATAGACGGCCCAATACGCTTATTGCTCTCTACTTATAAAACTCTATAAATTTAACCGTTTTAGCATGAACTACTAAACAATAAACAACCAAATCTTGTTGATAATAATAAGGCTATATAAAAAATACAAGGTACATGACACAAAACCTTCGAGCCAATTGAATCACTCTTAACATTAACCGAGAATAATACGATGAATGACCAAGCAAACAAACCGCATCTTATCACTGCTGCGATTCAAATGAATAGCCAGCAAGACATCGAAAAGAACCTAGCGGCTATAAAAGCTGCCATCAGCGATGCCAGTCATCAAGGTGCTCATCTTGTTGTCTTACCTGAAAACTGCTGTAGCATGGGCGAGCAATTTGCCATCGCAGAGCGCTTTGATGCGCTATCAGCGACGATAGCAGACTATGCCAGTACTTACGGTGTCTATGTGCTGGCAGGCTCACTGCCCTGCCCTTATCGCCCTGATGGCGTCATCGTGCCTGATGGCAGACTACGCCAAGTCAGTCAGCTATTTGCCCCTGACGGCACGCGAGTGGCACGCTATGACAAAATCCACCTATTCACGGCGACGGTAGCAGATAAACATGGCAGCTATAATGAAGCGGCGACGTTTGAGCCTGGCACACAGACTGTAGTTGCAACAGTAGAGAGTGATCAAGCTGCCTATCAACTGGGTATGATGGTTTGTTTTGATTTGCGTTTTCCCGCATTGGCACAGCGCTTACGTCAAGCAGGCGCTGATCTATTAAGTGCGCCATCAGCATTTACTTACTTAACGGGGGAAGCACACTGGTCGCTGTTACTTCGCGCACGGGCGTTAGACAGTCAGTGCATGGTCATTGGCGCAGCACAAGGCGGCGACCATGTTTATAAAAACGGTGATATCCGTCAAACGTGGGGGCATACCACTATCACAGCTTTTGATGGCACGATTATTAACAGCTATGAGGATAGTGAATTAAACAACGCTATTAATAAAGATAATAAAAATTATGCTTTGATCTTGGCAACATTAGACAAACAGACTCAACAGCAAGGCCGCCAAAAAATGCCCATTTTTGATTGTCATCGTTTGGCGTAAGTCAGTTTCGATACTGAATAGTAAGTATTGAATATCGAATATTAGGTGTTGTTTTCTTCGGTCCGTGTATGAGTCGCGCGCGGATGGGCGCGATCATAGACTTGTGTAAGTTTAGCAAAATCGACATGGGTATAAATTTGCGTGGTACTGATATCGCTATGCCCAAGCATTTCTTGCACCGCGCGCAAATCACCACTGCCCGACAGCATGTGCGAGGCAAAACAATGACGCAATAGATGCGGATACATATTTTGTGCGATGCCGGCACGGGTAGCCGCAACTTTGAGACGCTGCTGCACTGCCCGTGTTGATAAACGCGTACCCAATTTTTCACTAATGAATAATGCGCTGTCCATTTGCTCCACCCACAGATTACGATGCGGTAGATAACGGCTAATCGCTTCTGCTGCCTTGATACCTAACGGCACCAAACGCGTTTTATTGCCTTTACCTGTCACGCGCACGCGCAGGTCTGACAAATCCACATCGACCATATCCAACGCGACCAACTCACCTACGCGCAGACCGCTGCTGTATAGCAATTCAAACATCGCCTTATCACGCAGCCATAGGCGCGCTTGTTCAGGTGTATCAGGCATCTCTTGGTCAAGCAGCTGAGTGAGCAAATCAACATCAGCGATAGACGGCAGCGGTCGAGGACTACGTTTGAGCTGATAGCCAGTCGTTGGGTTAATACGTGCTAAATCCTCTTCTATCAGCCAGCCATAAAAATGGCGAATGGCTGACAGCTCTTGCTGGACGCTGGCAAGTGCCAGCTTGTCTTCATCCAAGCGTTGGCTAATATGCTGGGCTAATTGGCGCTTATCGCAGCGCGTCCACGTCAGGCGTTTCCCACGTAAAAATAGCGCCAATTGGTTCAGTCCTGCAAAATAAGCGGTCAACGTATGCGGTGAATGGTTACGCACCGACAAGACATTAAGCCAACGATGCACGGGCGCTAACAAATCACGTAATGCAGCATCCGACTCTATAGCCGCGGCGTGATCGACTGATAGCCATACTTTTGCCTCAGAATCTGAAGTAGGCTCCATCGTATGATTGTTTTTATTGGACATAGCCCTATTATCCATTAGCCTTCTGGATTGGGCTTGATGCCCGCTTGGGCCATCAGACCATCTGGGCTAAATACGCCTTCGTAAACAAAGGCGGTCGGACCGGTCATCATCACTGAATAACCCGGCTGCCATTTGATGATCATACTGCCACCATAAAGCTGCGCACGCACGTCTTCGCCTTCATCGAGCCAGCCTTCGCGGATACCAACCGCTACTGCGGCACAAGCGCCAGTACCACAGGCTTGTGTCTCACCGACACCGCGCTCATAGACACGCAGACGAATGTGACGCTGATTCATCACTTGCATAAAGCCGACATTGACACGGTCAGGAAAGGCAGGATGCGATTCGATGGCTTTGCCTAAGGTTTCAACGTCGGCATCGAGCACGTTATCAACTTTAATAACGGCATGCGGGTTGCCCATATTGGCAACATAAAGCTGTACAGGAGTGCCATTTACATCGAGATGATAGGCGTTTTGAATTTTGGTTGTGGCTCTGGGGGTAAAAGGAATCTCACTTGGTTCAAACTTAGGCTTACCCATATCGACTTCGACCCAGCCATAACGATCAGTGGTCAATGAAATGATGCCGCTTGCCGTCTCAACGCGTAGGCGCTGTTTAAATGACAGTTTACGCGCTTGCACAAAACGAGCAAAACAGCGCGCACCATTACCGCACTGCTCAACTTCTGACCCATCAGCATTAAAAATGCGATAACTAAAATCAACGTCAGGACGCATCGGTGGCTCAACGACGAGCAGCTGATCAAAGCCAATACCCAAATGACGGTCACCCAGTAACTGTACCAAATCCTTGGTCAAATCTAAGCGCTGAGTCACCAAATCGATGACCATAAAATCATTGCCCAGACCATGCATCTTCGTAAATTCTATTAGCATATCCTTGTTATCCTATCCTATTTTTATGTATGTCTTATATTAGCACGCTGTCAGATACAATCATAACTATCACCGCTATCAAATACTAAGTTCACACGATGCTAAATCCACCTTGTACAGTCAAACTGATATCTCTCATTAGAGCAGGCCATAAAAAAGCCCATCATCATAAAGACAATGGGCTTTTTATCTAGAGCATGTCCTCAGTCTAAACGAAAACGCCTAAATGGGCTAAATCTGTTGGTCACCGATTTATTTACCTTGCCAAAATACTTCGTCTGCATATAGCGCTTCAATGGTTTCGCGTTTGCGAATCAGTTGATGGCTATCATCGGCGACCATTACTTCACTAGCACGCGGGCGTGAATTATAATTGCTACTCATGGTAAAGCCGTACGCACCAGCGCCTGTGATTGCTAAAACATCGCCTGCCGCGAGCGACAATAAACGGTCTTTCGCTAAAAAATCACCCGTTTCGCAAATAGCGCCAACGATATCCCATGGCTGTGTGCCATCAGTGTCGATGCCATTATCAGGCAAGACACTTGGAATGACTGCCATTTCAGCTTGATATAACGCCGGACGAATCAAGTCATTCATTGCTGCGTCAACAATGGCAAAGTTCTTATGTTCCGTTGGTTTGAGTACATCAACCTTGGTCAATAATATCCCAGCATTTGCCACAATACTGCGACCCGGCTCAAAGAATACCGTTAAGCCAAGCTCGCTAAGTTTCGGTAATAACGCTTGAGCAAACTCGTCGATAGATACTGGTGTCTCATCGATATAACGCACACCCAAACCACCGCCCAAATCGATATGACGCAGCTCGATACCTTTATCACGTAGGTTGTGTATCAGCTCAATCACTTTATCCAATGCCGCGACAAATGGCGCAACTTCAGTCAACTGCGAGCCAATATGACAGTCAATACCGACGATATCGATATGCGATAACTGCGCCGCTTGCTCATAGACGGCAACCGCGTCTTCGTGGGTGATACCAAATTTATTGTCTTTTAACCCTGTTGAAATATACGGATGCGTCTTGGCGTCGACATTGGGATTAACCCGTAGTGAAATTGGCGCAGGTTTATCCAATTTCTGTGCCACATCATTAATCAAAGTCAGCTCGCTGATTGACTCAACGTTAAAACAACCAATACCTTGGGTCAGGGCATACTCGATATCGCTATAGGTTTTGCCGACGCCTGAGAATACCACACGTGAAGCGTCACCACCTGCCGCCAATACGCGCATCAACTCGCCACGAGAGACGATGTCAAATCCTGCCCCTGCTTGCGCCAATATACCAAGTACCGCAAGGTTAGAGTTTGCTTTTACCGCATAACAAATCTGGTGCGTTAAACTGGCAAAACTATCGCTATAAGCTTGATAAACATCCAAAATGGCTTGTTTTGAGTAGACATAGCATGGCGTATCGTAGTGTTTAACCACATCATCAATATTCACCTGCTCCATATACAGTGCACCATCGCGATAATCTAGCGCGGGTAAATGGGCGGTTAAAGCTTGAGGATTAACATACAAGCCTTGCTCAGTTTGGATCGTGACAGATTCGCCAGTTTGTTGCTCAGAATGACTCATATAAACATCTCTAATTTCATCAGGTTACAAAGTTAAAAAATCTTAGGGTGCACACCGAAATCTCGTTGACGGCATTGAGTTTTTAATAAAAATCAATAATCATTCGGGTCTTCACTGGGTTCCGGTAGCTTAAAATCATCCATTTCTTGATGACCATCATCTTGTGTCGAATAGGTACTACCCTGTATGCCAGCGCTATCCGTAGCTCCTTGAACCGTCTGGCTACTAGCGTCGGCGAGGTATAGATTGCCTTTTTGACCGCAACCTGTCAAACCCATCATCATCACCCCACTAATAATAAAAGTGGAGATAACACGGCGACCAAGATCAGCGACATTAGTGTGCTCAGTTTTCGAAAAGCGGTTAATAGTAAACATAGAATAAAGAACCTGTGACTTTGCAATGGCATGAGGATGATAAAAAGCACGAGTCATAAAGGCGATAGATCAAACCCTATAGACAGCTAAATAAAAGCTATCGCCATCGCTAAAAAATGACAATATGACTGCTTTGGATAATAGCATTATTACATAATGCTGTGTGCATACTGAATATCCCTAATCAATAAATTTGGATGAGTTCGGTTTTGCTAAGTTTTGCTAAGCTTTACTAGACCGTGCGACTGCCATTTACTAAGCGAGCGTTGATACTAGCGGTCTTAATGTATCGCTATAATGGTAAAACAGCCTATTATATTTACTTAGACAAATTTTCTTACAATTTATTATGAGCTACTATATTTGGCTGTAGCAGCCGACAAACCCTAGCGACACTCGGTGTACAGTTGTATTGTCTATACCACATTCTATCAATTTAACCCTTATAGTTATCGTGGTATAGCCATAAAACTATGGTACATTATGTGTAGACCTTGCGACTGTGTTGAGGCGCTAGCATGCGACTTAACAAGCACTGATCAATAGTGCCAGCCCAAGAGTGACCAGAATCAGCAATGTACTTGCTTGACCTATGTCGGCATGGATGCGGCTGGTTTTTGTTTATTCAACCGGTACTCGTCTGTGATGAGTCACCCTTTACAAAATACAATCTAAGGACAGAGTATGAGCGCCAGCCTAACCACCACTTTTGATGACAAAAATACCGAAACATCGAATCTAATCAATCCCACCTTAGTCCTCAACTGCGGTTCTTCATCTATCAAATACGCGCTGATTAGCGAAGACAATTCTATTCGTATCACTGGTTTGGCCGAAAACTTAGGACTCGATACTGCTCGTATCAAACACACGACATTGAATGGTGATAAGCTGGAAATCTCTATCTCAGGTGGTCGTCATCAGTTAGCACTACAAAAAATCCTTGAGCTATTAGAACAGTATCATTTCATCGCCGTTGGTCATCGCGTGGTTCATGGTGGCCGTGAGTACTCTGCAGCAGTCCGTGTCGATGAGCATGTACTGGACGAAGTAAAACGCTTAAAAATACTCGCGCCCCTACATAACCCTGCTCATGCTTTAGGCATCGAAGCGGTACAGGCGATTTATCCTGATATTCCTCAAGTCGTCGTCTTTGATACAGCCTTTCACCAAACCATGCCTCCCGTTGCTTTTCGCTACCCACTACCAAAAGCCCTGTACGAAGAACACAAAATCCGCCGTTATGGCTTTCATGGTACGTCTCATGCTTACGTCTCAGAGCGTGCCAGTGAAATTACAGAGTCTAAAGGCCCACATGGCTGGCTTACAGCGCATCTGGGTAATGGCTGCTCGGCGACTGCCGTTTATGATGGTAAAAGTTTCGATACCAGTATGGGTCTGACCCCGCTTGAGGGGCTCATGATGGGTACGCGTAGTGGTGATGTTGACCCAAGTCTACACATACACCTAAAGCGCCAGCTCGGTATGAGCTTGGAAGAGATTGATGCCATGCTCAATAATGAAAGTGGTCTATTGGGTGTCTCAGGATTGTCTAATGATTTACGTACCGTCGAACAAGCGGCGAACGAAGGTCATGCAGATGCCAAACTCGCTATCGAGATGTTCTGTTACCGCGTCGGTAAATATCTTGCCAGCTTAAGCTGCGCGCTGCCAGAATTCACAGGCATTGTCTTTACAGGTGGTATCGGCGAAAACTCAGTCACCACCCGAACCAGTATCCTAGAAGTGATGCGTCATTTCGGCATAAAAGTAGACGCTGACAAAAATGCGAGCTTGTTTGGTGGTAGCGAAGGCAGCTTCCACGCAGACGATAGCAGCATCGAGCTGTGGGTTGTGCCAACTGATGAAGAGTGCCGTATTGCTCAAGAAACACGTGAAGCATTGGGCTTACTCTGAGCTCGACACTTTTTATAAGTTGCTTATATTATAAGTTGCTTATAATTTTCTCATAACCTTCTAGGGCGTGTCCTCATTTTAAAAATGGTGATAAAAATGAGATAAATTGCCGTCAAACAAGGAAAGTAGCGCAAATAATATCGAGATATTAATAAGCTAGTTGACGATGTTTGGCAAAATTTAGCCATTTTTAGTCCATTTAGATAATAATCGATTGAATTGAGGACACGCCCTAGTCGTCTTATAAGCTTTTATTCATTAGACGTTTTGGATTGTTTTTTGCCCAGCGTTTCTTATACATAGCCTATGATGAGAAGCGCGACGTTTTACTCATTCCAGCAAGGATGAAGTGAGCTTTAAAAATATAATAAACCGTAGGATACTTTATGCAAACCATTTTACTAGTTCCCATTAGCCGTGGTATCGGCGTAACGTCAGCAGCGCTTGGATTGATCCGCGCTCTTGATTACAACGGTATCAAAGCGGGCTTTATGAAGCCATTTTTGCAAGATGATACACTTGATAAGCAAAACAGTTTAGACAGCTCAAGCGCGTTAGCAATGCATGCTTTTGGTCTGACGCCACCTAAATCTATCAGTCGGCAGCGTGTCGAGCGTATGATTGGTGATGGTAATCTTGATGACTTGATGGAAGAAGTGGTCGTCAATTATCATACTCTTGGCGATGATTACGATGTGGTGATCTGTGAAGGCTTAGTACCGACCACAGAGACCTCTTATGCCTCGCAAATCAACCGGGCGATTGCCCATGCATTAGATGCTAGAATCATCTTTGTTAGCACTGCTGATACCAGTAAACCGGCCTATCTGGCTGATAAACTTGACGTTCACGCTCGTGAGTTTGGCGGCATCGCCCATGAGCGCACGCTCGGCGCGATTTTGATGCGTGTACATGACTTGCCAAATGCGCAAAGCACCGTAGAAAATCAAATCGTTGCCCCTGGTGAAGCGGTTGTGAGTTTAGATGACGGCTTTATGCAAGAAGTCCAGCGCCTATCACCGCATTTTAATACTGATGCGTTCCGTTTAATCGGGGTAGTGCCATTCAGTGATTCACTGTCCGTGCCTCGCACCTGGGATATCGCCACTGAGCTTGATGCCAAATGGCTCAATGTCGGTGAAGCTAAGTCACGCCGTATTAACCGCATTAGCCTAACCGCACGCTCGGTCGCACGCGTCGATGAGGTGTTTAAACGTGGCACCCTTATCGTCGTACCGGGCGATCGAGATGATTTACTATTAGCAGCAGGTTTGGCTTGTATCAATGGTATCCCGCTGGCAGGATTGGTATTAACTGGCGGCGTCGAGCCGAGTGCAACCGTCGCTGAGCTATGGCAATCTGCCCTCAAAACAGGCATCCCTGTCATGAGTGTCGAAAGCGACAGCTATGAGACCGTACAAAGCCTCATGCACATGAGCGCAGAGATTCCAAGTGATGATACTGAACGTGCTGAAGAAGTGGCCCGTTATGTCGCCGCTCATTTAGATCTTAGCTGGATTAAAGACTATTTTAGTCAAAATCATGAGCCGCGCCTCTCACCATCTGCATTCCGTCATCAAGTGGTTAAAAAAGCACAAGACGCCAAAAAACGCATCGTGCTACCAGAGGGTTCTGAGCCGCGTACTGTTGAAGCCGCTTGTATCTGTCAAAGCCGCGGCATCGCCAACTGTGTACTACTCGCTAAGCGTAGCGATGTCGAGCAAGTGGCTAAAAATCTCGACTTAGTTTTACCTGAAGGTCTTGAAATAATTGACCCCGACACGCTTGATATGAGCAAATATATCGCTGCAGTGGTCGAACGCCGTAAAGGTAAAACCAGCGCAGAAGTCGCTGCTGAATACTTAAAAGACACCGTATATCTAGGCACGACCATGCTACAGATGGATGAAGTCGACGGCCTCGTTTCTGGCGCGATTCATACCACCGCCAATACTGTCCGTCCAGCATTTCAGTTGATTAAGACCGCACCGCAATACTCGCTCGTATCATCAGTATTTTTTATGCTGCTACCTGAGCAAGTGGTTGTCTACGGTGACTGTGCCATTAATCCTGATCCAAATGCCGAAGAACTGGCTGAGATTGCCATTCAATCAGCACAGTCTGCTGCCGCCTTCGGTATTGATCCAAAAGTTGCGATGATTAGCTATTCTACAGGCTCATCAGGAACTGGTGCGGACGTCGAAAAAGTCACCCGTGCGACCCAAATCGTCCGCGAGCGTGCGCCACACCTAAAAGTCGATGGACCGCTACAGTATGACGCCGCTTCTGTCATGAGCGTCGGCAAGCAAAAAGCGCCTGATTCACCGGTTGCTGGGCAAGCCAATGTCTTTATTTTCCCAGACCTCAATACGGGCAATACCACTTATAAAGCCGTACAACGTAGCGCCAATGTAGTGAGTGTTGGCCCAATGCTGCAAGGTTTGAATAAGCCAGTAAACGACTTGTCTCGTGGAGCCTTGGTCGATGATATTATCTACACCATCGCCCTTACCGCTATTCAAGCTCATAGCGACGCGATTTAATTGCATTAAAATGTATGACTAATTGCGCTATAAGTAACCGACTATCAACATGATGGTCGGTTTTTTATTGGCTACGTTTACAACTGACTTTTTAAAAATCTTTCATAATGGATAGCTAAGCGCTCATTTTACCTAGTATTTCAGCGCTTTTAATGACAGATGCCCGCTTGCCCTCTACAATAGCGCTACCATCGAAGCATTTAACCTAAAAAGGTCCGCTGATAAAAGGATAAAATGCATCAACGACAACGTGCCTCTTATCTATTTTTACGCATTTATTTATGCCAAATACCAGCAAAAATTCTCAAAAAAATACACCTGCGCCAGCCATTCGTGCTTATCTTGGCGGCTCATTTGATCCCGTACATGATGGTCATCTGCAAATGGCGATGACTGTTTATCAGCGTTTGCTACCGATAGCCAAGCAGCAACAGCGAGCGCTGCACGTGTCACTATTGCCCAATGCGCGCTCTCCCTTTAAAGAAAAAAGTACAGATCCTAAACACCGTCTGGCGATGTTAAAGCTTGCGACACTCCATACACCGCTACAAATTAATGAGCTTGAGCTGTGGCAAACACCGCCTGTTTATACCATCGATAGTGTACGCACGTTGCGCCAGCGTTATCCGTATGACAGTCTAATATTCATCATCGGTATGGATAGCGCGCTGAGTTTGAGCGAATGGAAAAACGGTTTAGAGCTTACGGATTACGTCAATCTTTGGGTGTTTAATCGTGATGATCTGTCTAATATTAATAATAAAAATAATCATCTGTTGGCAACCACGACTCATTCCACGAAAAAAATGTTAGTTGCGCAGGATACGATGAACTTGCACGCCCAATTACCTGCGCAGCTGCAATCTTTACGCATCGATGCGCCTATTGATTTATTACCGCCCACCTCTCAAGCACTGACCGATAGCCGTCTCTTGAAAAACACCCATCAAGGCCACATTTATATAGACTCGCGTCCTATCGCCACGATATCCAGTACACAGATACGCCAACAGTTACAGCCGACGGAAAATCGATCGAATATAATATCCGCAGCGGCAAGGCAAATGACATCTATCGCACCAATAAATGATATCATAGACAATACTGCACCCAATCCATTAGCTAAATGGCTAAATCCTGCTGTTTATCAATATATTATCGCCCATCAGCTATATTCTGCTGCTCAATTCCGTTAAAATCGCCTTATCTTTGTCATTTTGCCCATCCAGTCTCTACAGCTGACTGGCGACATCTAGTCCATTCGACAATGCCAACGCATGCAAATTGACGATTTACCTTTTTATTTTTAATATTGACGATTCAAGAGATCAAAATTTATGACCAACACCATGACTGAAGAACGCTTAAAAGAATGCTTAGCCGTTGTTGAGACCGCTCTAGACGATATGAAAGCGAAGAACATCACCGTAATGAATGTAGAAGATTTGACTGACGTAACCGAACGCATCGTTATCGCTGACGGTACTTCTAAGCGCCATGTACGCGCGATGGCTGACAATGTCGGTGCTGAAGCGAAGCAAGCGGGCTTTATGCCACTTGGTCGCGAAGGCGGTATCGATTCTGACTGGACATTGATTGATCTGGGCGCTGTCGTCGTGCATGTAATGACGCCACAAGCCCGTGGGTTCTATGACTTAGAAGGTTTATGGTCATCACCTGAGCAATTGGCTGAGCTGGTCGCTGTACCGCGTGAAAAGAAAACGGCCGGTCGCCGCAATAAAAATAAATAATTTTATTTATTTTTATAACGCTGTGAAAACCAAAAAGGCCAGATATCTATTCTGGTCTTTTTTTGTCTAAAATTTACCGTTCTAATACCCTTTCACCTACTGCTAAATTTTAAGCGGCTGAATGCTTAGCATTAGATGAATGATTAAGCTAAGATAATACGCATTATTAATACCAGTATTAAAGTAGCCTCTCCCCTAATAAATCCCTATAGATTAGGAAAACCTATGAGCTTAGAACCTATAAATATAGCAACGCTAACATCTTCTACCCCAAAAAATGTAGCCGACTTTAACCAAACCCTGCCGCTACATATCGCCAATCTAACCTGCGTCCGCGCTGGCAAAGCCATGCCATTCACCCGTGAAGAAATGAGCGCTATTGATAAAGCGCCCATCAAAGCGCCTGTCGCGGTCAATTTTATGGGATTAACCACTGACGAACAAGCCGATCGCAAGCATCATGGCGGCCCACTCAAAGCCGTGCATCAACTGGCACCTGCAACTTATGAGAAAATTAACGCAGAATTTGGTCTAAAAGTCCGCGTCGGTACATTGGGCGAAAACCTCACGACCGAAGCAGTAAATGATTTGCCTGAAATGACCGAATCTACAGTTTGTATTGGCGACGTTTTTGAATATGGTAATACGGCTACTAGTACAGATGATGTTGATAATTTACAACTGCGTATCGTCCAACCACGCCGCCCCTGCTACAAAATCAACGACCAAATCGGACAGTTTACCAGAGTGCCAAATATCGCGGCATGGGTCAGCAAACAAGGCATCGCTGGTTGGTATTTCAAAGTGGTACGTGATGGCATGATTAGCGCTGATTTGCCCGTCTATTTAATCGAACGTCCCTACCCGTTTGCAACACTTGAAAAACTGTGGCAATTGTCTAACTCTAAAGAGAAATACGATGCCGAGGTGATTGAGCCATGGCTCGCGATTGAGTGTTTGGAGGAGAGTTGGAAAAAGGTGTTGGCTAAGAAGATTCGCAAGAATTAAAAAAGCTTTCAAAGATATCTCGATCTCATCTATCTACTATCAATAAAAAAATAAAGGCAAGTATAGTCAATCCTATATAAATCAGATACGGTGTCAGGCTCGCTTAGTCTACTATTTGTAGTACTTTCGCTCGCCTTCCTTATATCCAAATTATATTGAAACGACTATATCAAAGCTTACCTTTATTCACACAGAGCATTTCATGGTAAAAAATATCTTCTTAGCGTTTGGCTTAACACTGCCCCTGATTGGCTGCGTGACCACGACCTCCCCAGTAGCAACTACCAAAAGCTACATCGTGGATAGTAAAACTTACCAAGCCACTGGCAAAAGCGAGCGCATCAAAACCATCGTCTTGCACTACACGGTGTCAGACAATGACCGATCGATAAAAACACTGACCACAGGCAAGGTGAGCGCGCACTATCTAGTGTTAGATAATGACGATGATAAAATTTATAACCTCGTACCAGAAAACGAGCGCGCTTGGCATGCGGGCGATGGTGGCTTTGCGGGACGGACAATCCTGAACGATACTTCTATCGGCATAGAAATCGTCAATGCAGGAATTGCACCTGAATATAAAGATGCACTAAAAAATGGCGAACTCGACTATCATCCTTATGACCATTATGTGGCGTTTGACGAGTTACAGATTAAAAAAGTCGCAGAGCTGGTACAAGATATCACCGCGAGATATGACATCTCACCAAAGAATATCATCGGTCATTCTGATATGGCACCCTCACGTAAGATAGATCCCGGTGCAAAGTTCCCTTGGCAGCAACTGTATAAGCAATATGACATCGGAGCTTGGTATGATAACGCTGATAAATTGTCTTTTATGGATATAGACACATTTGCAGCGGCAACGATACCTGAGCTGAAGCAGCAATTTCGTGACTATGGCTATCAGATTAACAGTAGCGACGAGTGGGACAAAGCCAGTCGCGATGTCGTCTATGCATTTCAGCTGCATTTTAGACCCCGTAACCCAACAGGAACGGTAGACTTAGAGACTTATGCTATTTTAAAGGCATTGAATAAGAAGTATGCTGATACCAACGATTTTTATTAACCCTTTCATATCATCAATAATAAACGAGCTGTACAAGGAATTTTATGAACACATTGTTTAGCGTAAATTTGAATAAATTGGCTTTGATCCGTAACTCGCGCGGTACTGACTACCCTAATCTGTTGACCTTTGTGAAGAAGCTGATTGACTTAGGTGTCAAAGGCTTTACCGTACACCCGAGACCAGATGAGCGTCATATCAGATACCAAGATGTCTATGATATCAGTGCATTCTTAACCGATTATCCAGAGATTGAGTTCAATATCGAAGGCAATCCAAACGAGCAGTTCTTAAAGATTATCCGTGAAGTAAAGCCGCATCAATGTACGCTCGTACCAGATAGCGACGATCAGTTGACCTCCGATCATGGTTTTGATATCATTAAACATCATGAGTTTTTATCAACGTTAAGCAAAGAGCTGCAAGCCTTTGGTACGCGCTGTGCGGTGTTCATCGACCCTGATATTGAGCAAATCAAAGCGGTCATCGAGAGCGATGTACAGACGATCGAGATGTATACCAAAGAATGGGCGCGCGCCTACAGTAATAGTAAGAGCGGTAACCAGTTCGATGAGGTCAAGCAACGCTTTAGCGACTGTATTAATCTAGCCAATCAAAACAGTATCCGCGTCAATGCGGGTCATGATTTGAATTTGGAGAATTTGGCTGATTTGCTCGCGCTTAGTGATATCGCTGAAGTGTCGATTGGTCATGCATTTACGATTGAATCACTGGAGCAAGGTATGGATAATGTCGTGCGTCAGTATTTAGCAATTTGTGGGTAGTCCAAACTAATAAGCAAATAGTCTATTCACTTTACACTCGATGCGGTGATGCTGGGATATATTTTATGCAGCCTCTGTCAGCGTAGACACAGCAAGCAAGTAAAATTCATACCAGTAGCATGGCAATATTGGCGTATCAATTTTATTTTAAAATGACTACAGTTTGGTTCTATCAGCAGTCCTAATATCTGCATTATCAATAAAAACGCTAATAATATTAAAACAGGAATCTTTATGTATCAAGACTTTCAGAAACACCTACAACAAGAAATCAGTGATATACGCGCGGCAGGACTGTATAAAAACGAGCGCGTGATTACCTCTCCCCAAGATGCGCTCATTAAGATCACTGATGGCCGTGAAGTGCTTAACTTCTGTGCCAATAATTATCTTGGATTGTCTGATCACCCTGAGATTAAAAAGGCAGCTATCGAAGCCATCGAAAACTCAGGTTATGGCATGTCATCGGTGCGGTTTATTTGCGGTACGCAAGATTTGCATAAGCAATTAGAAGCGGCGATTTCTAAGTTTTTTAATACCGAAGACACGATTCTTTATGCGGCCTGTTTCGATGCCAATGGCGGTGCCTTTGAGCCACTGCTGACTGCTGAGGATGCCATTATTTCTGATTCGTTAAATCATGCCTCAATCATCGACGGTGTGCGCCTGTGTAAAGCGGCTCGCTATCGCTATGCCAATGCGGATATGCAAGATTTAGAGACGCAATTACAAGCGGCGCAAGCACAGCGTTTTCGTTTGATTGTGACCGACGGTGTGTTTTCGATGGATGGTAATGTGGCACCAATGGATGAGATTTATGCGTTGGCACAGAAATATGATGCCATGGTGATGATTGACGAGTCGCATTCAGCAGGCGTGGTCGGTCACACGGGTGGCGGCGTGACTGAATTATTCAATCTACGTGGTGATATTGAGCTGATCACTGGTACCTTGGGCAAGGCATTTGGCGGTGCTATTGGCGGCTTTACCACGGGTAAAAAAGAAATCGTTGAGATGTTGCGTCAGCGCTCACGTCCGTATCTGTTTTCAAACTCCATTCCTCCTATGGTGGCAGCGGCTGGGGTAAAAGCATTTGAGATGCTGTCGCAAGACAATACCCTACAAGATAAATTGCATGAAAATACCGCCTATTTTGTGAAGAAGATGCAAGATGCAGGCTTCGATATCAAACCCACCGCATCAGCAATTTGTGCGGTCATGCTTTATGACGCCAATGTCTCGCAACAAATGGCCAACGAGCTGTTGAAAGAAGGCATTTATGTGATTGGCTTCTTCTACCCTGTCGTACCCAAAGACGAGGCTCGCATCCGTGTCCAGCTCTCTGCTGCCCATACTCGCGAGCAGCTAGACCAATGTATCACCGCCTTTATCAAAGTCGCCAAGCAAATGAAAGTGATTGATTAAGCATCGTTCAGTATTTGTTCGGTATTCACTCGCTAGATTCAACCATTAAGTACAACACCGTTAAATAAGAGAAAAGTATGAAAGCACTGGTTAAAACCCATGCCAAAAAAGGCATCTGGATGCAAGACATGCCAGAACCTACTGTTGGCATCAATGACGTTAAAATTAAAATTAAAAAAACCGCCATTTGTGGTACAGATTTGCACATTTATAAGTGGGATGAGTGGTCAGAAAAAACCATCAAGACGCCGATGATTATCGGACACGAATACGTCGGTATCATTAGCGAAATAGGCGATGGTGTGAAGCACTTTGAAGTGGGTGATCGAGTCACTGGCGAAGGACATATCGCTTGCGGGCATTGCCGTAACTGCCGCCGTGGCAAGCTGCATGTGTGTGAAAACACCATCGGCGTGGGCGTCGACCGCGATGGCGCGTTTGCCGAATATTTGGTGATACCTGCCGATAATGTCATCAAGCTCGATGAGCGTATCAGCGATGAGATGGCAGCCATCATGGACCCTTTTGGCAATGCCACGCATACCGCCCTTTCATTTCCTGTCCTTGGTGAAGATGTGCTAATCACGGGTGCGGGACTGATTGGTTCTATGGCAACAGCGATTTGCCGCTTCGCAGGGGCGCGTAATATTGTGGTCAGTGATATCAGTGACTATCGCCTAGCGCTTGCCAAAAAAATGGGCGCGACGATGACCATCAACCCAGCCAAAGGTGAAACCATCGAAGGCGCCATTGCTGAGTTAAAAATGCACGGGTTTGATATTGGACTTGAAATGTCAGGCTCGCCTCAGGCCTTTGATTCGATGATTAGTAATATGTATAACGGCTCTAAAATCTCTCTCTTGGGTATTTTACCTAACACCACCACGGTGGATTGGAGCAAGATTATCTTTAAGGCGTTAACCCTAAAAGGTATCTATGGCCGTGAGATGTGGGAGACGTGGTATCAGATGGAGCAAATGCTAATTAGCGGTATTGATCTATCGCCAATCATTACCCATCGCATGCACATTGATGACTTTCAAGAAGGCTTTGATATCATGGAAAGTGGGCAATGCGGTAAGGTGATTTTAAGCTGGGATTGATAATGTGGTGCGTCAGTCTTTGATGAGTCGTGATTAGGGTTTACATTGTCACGACTAATAAAACGGCACTGATTTCAGTGCCGTTTTTTTATGGTAAAAATTATACGAGGATAAACTATGGGCAATTCTGAAGCCGATAAACTTGAAAAGTATTTGGAAGAAAAAGCCAAACAAGATCAGGAAAAAGAGCATGTATCTGAGCCGCTCTCTGCTTATGATGCTTGTGTGCTAAAGGAAAGTGCTAAGATTCATGAATTGATAGCGGAGGCTCAGAGAATTATTGAAAAGTAAATCTGTGGAATATAAAACTGAAATATAAGAGGTGGGCTTTTTAGCTCACCTTTTTTGTGTATATAGATTGAGAACCAAACTAAAGCCCTCATTTAAATTGGTATAGTCAATCCACAATAAAACTGGAACAACCCATATCATAAAATAGTTTAGGTAGATTATTCTCCATCCAACCTTGGCGTAGAAACTTTGCTTGCGCCCATTTCTTTTCGATAGGATTTAGATCAGGACTGTAGGGTGGTAAGAATAGAAGCCTGTGACCGTACCTATTCAGCAGTCTTTGAACTCGTTTGTGAAAGCTGGCGTTATCCATAACAATTACACATTTGGTTCTAAGACTTGGGATTAGGGTGTATTTACACCAGTCGTAGAATATATCGCCATTAATATTTTTATCAAAGTAATCAAGCGCAAACAGCATCTTTTCATATAAAGCACCGATGACGTTGGTACGCTTTTTTGCTTGCCAGTTGTAGCGATCAATGCAAGGTTTTCCTATTGGTGTATAGCCGTAAGGGCGAATAGTTTCAGCTTCAAAGCCGCTTTCATCCATATAAATAATGGGATAGCCTTGCTTCATAAAATGATCAAGCTTACTTTGATACGCCGCTCTTTTGATCGGACATGCTTTTGGATGTTCTAAGGTCTTTTTTTTGACTGATGCCAAGACGCTTTAAGGCCGACTCAATGCCTGACTTACTGCAACCTAAACGCTGTGCTCGCTCGTACATATAATCGTCTGGATACTGCTTAACATCTTTCAGTAATGCTTCATTTGATATTTTAGTCGGTGCTTTATTTCTAGTCGTTTTAGGAACTAAGCTCTGCTGCCAGCTGTGAATAGAGCTTGTGCTAAGCTCGTAAAAAGCAGCAGCTTCTCGAATGGTCATGCCGTCTTTAATGCTACGCAGTACTTGTTTGCGAAAGTCGATTGAATAGGTCATCGTTTATTTCACTAAATGAATTGATTATAAACATTGTATCGGTTTTATCTAAGATTAACTATAGTAACGGACTATTGACTCACAAATATCTAAGGACTCAAATTGAAAGTATCCGCATCCAATATAATTAGCTGGGTAGAAAACAATAATAAAATAGCGCAGCAAGAGCTACCTCAAATAATAAGGCGGCTCTGCTTTCATGCAAAAGATACAAAGGCAATCTCGTTCCCTGCTGGTGACTCTACTTTTATGCCATCATGGGACGGAACTCTTGAATCAACTGACGGGAATGCATGGATTCCTGCTGGGAAATCCGTTTGGGAGATAGGTACAGATATAGTCTAATCCAAATAAAACCGATACAACCCTATTAACAATTGCATTTAATGAAATAAACGATGACTTATTCAATAGACTATCGCAAACAGGTACTTTCTAGCATCACTGATGGTATGACCATACGAGAAGCTGCGCTATTTTATGGACTTAGCACCAGCACCATTCACAGCTGGCAGAAGAAATTAGCGCCTAAAACAACCAGAAATAAAGCACCGACTAAAATACCTGATGACGCATTGATTGAAGACGTAAAAAGATACCCAGATGATTATAACTATGAAAGAGCTCGTCGCTTGAACTGTAGTAAAACGGGCATCTTTAATGCTTTAAAGCGTCTTGGTATCAGTCAAAAAAAAGACCTTAGAACATCCAAAAGCGTGTCCGATAAAAAGAGCGATATTCCAGAGTAGGCTTGATTGCTTTACTCAGCAAGGCTATCCCATTGTCTATATGGATGAAAGCGGCTTTGAGGCTGAAACTATTCGTTCTCATGGCTATGCACCGATAGGTAAACCCTGTATCGATAGCTACAACTGGCAAGCAAAGAAGCGTACTAATGTCATCGGAGCTCTCTATAAAAAGATGCTGTTTGCGCTTGAGTACGTTGAGCAGAACATCAATAGCAATATATTTTATGATTGGTGTAAGTTCACACTTATTCCAAGTCTTAAAACCAAGTGCGTGATTGTCATGGATAACGCTCGGTTTCATAAAAGTAGACGCATTCAAAAACTACTCAACAGGCATGGCCATCGTATTTTATGGCTGCCGCCGTACAGCCCTGATCTGAACCCTATCGAGAAAAAATGGGCACAGGCTAAGTTTCTGCGCCAAGGGTGGATGGAGAATAATCTCCCTAAACTGTTTCATGATATGGGCTGTATCGATTTTATAAAGACTTAACTATAGTTCAATAGGTAGTAAAGCTAATAGTGATTTTGGGAAAAGAACAGAAGACGCTTCAGAAGAGTTTAAAGCTGAAAATACTTATATCTTTATTACTCCCCGACGTTGGAAGAATAAAGAAAGATGGATTACTGACAATAAAAATACAGAAGGCTGGAAAGAAGTTAGAGCATATGATGCTACTGATTTAGAGGAGTGGATTGATAGTCAGCCTTCAAATGCAGTCTATATTGCAGAGGTTCTAGGGATTGGTGGCTACGGCATTAAAAGTGCTGAAGTTTATTTCAATGATTGGGCGCATCAATGTAAACCAGCTATAACTAAAGAAGCGCTAACATTAGGAAGAGAAAGCTCTTTCGAACCATTGGATAAAGAATTTACTAACAATTTTATTAAGGACAATTATTCAGTTATTAGTGTGTACTCTGACAGTATTGAAGAGTCTGTGATAAGTGCTATCGTTACCGTAATTAATAATAACAAGCTTCTCTTAAACTCTCTAGTAATTACTAATGAACAAGGTTGGCAATACGTTCAAAATAATCCAGAAGTTAAAATCATAATCTGTGCGTCACCTGAAATTGCTAAACAACCTAGTGTTAGAAACGACTTAACACTAATATCACCTCAATCATTAGGCAACAAACCTGCTGATGAGAAAAATATTATTCTAGAAAGAGCCAGTTACTCAGAGTTTGAGAAAGCTTTAGTAGCTTTAGGAGAAGAAGAAAGCGATGCAAAACGCTTATCACATCAAGCAGGTAGGTCATGGTCAGTTTACCGAAGACTTAAAGCTATTAATCCAGCTATCTCCAAACCTGACTGGTCAGACGGAAATTCTCTAGCTCTTAGTTTATTATCCCTGATTGGTTCATGGGACGGAAACAATGCAAATGATAAGGCTTTTGTATCTTCTATTGCACAAACTGAATATCAAAATATTGAATCGGAGCTTTTGAAGTTAGCTTCTATTGATAATACGCCTGTAATGAAAATTGAGCAGGTATGGAAGATCAAATCCCCTGTAGAGGCATTACCTTTTGTTAGTAGTTCCATTAGCAGTGAGTTAGTCCAACACTACTTTGATAGTTTGCTTGAATTATTTTTAACAAAGCATCCAAAGTTTGAACTAGATATCAATCAACGCTATATGGCTAAAGTCATTGGTAAACAATTCCCTTATTCAGAAGTATTGCTTGAAGGTATTACTAACTCATTGGTTAAGCTCGCTGTCATAGGTGATAGATTCGTCAAGCTAACAGCTACTAATTTTCAATTTGAAATCAATCAACTGATAAAAGAAATATTATCAAACAATAGTAGAGAAAACTGGTTGACACTAGAGCCGTACTTTAGAAGCTTTGCAGAAGCTAGTCCAGAAGAATTCTTGGGTTCGATAGAAAAAGACCTTCAAAGAGACACTCCTTTAATTCAAACTTTATTTACAGAGAGTAGTAGTGACGTCATGACTGGTCGACGTTATTTCAATAACCTATTATGGGCATTCGAAGTTTTAGCTTGGAATCCTCGATACATTACTCGTGCCTGCAAAATTTTAATTGTGTTAGATAAATTTATAGTTCCTTCAAACTGGTCTAATAGTCCATTTAACACTCTTTATTCCTTCTTTAGACCATGGTTTCCACAGACCAATACAACTGTAGAACAACGTATAACACTGCTAGAACGAATCATAACGCTTGACGAAAAAACTGCTTTCAAAATATTTTTAAGACAAATAGATTTGAGGGGTGATCATGCATATTCAAATGCTCAGCCAGTTTGGCGAGATGATAATGCTGGTCATATTGTATTAGAAGCTGATATGCATAAAGGCATAGAATATGCGAATGACAGCATAATAAAATTAGCAAATCTTAATTCGGATAGAATTTTACAAATTCTTGAGTTATATATATTTGATAGTTTAGACTTATGGCAAAAAGTACTTAACTTGCTTTATGATTTGGCTAAATCATATATAGAAGACGATGTTCGTATACGCTTTCAAAGTAAATTAAGACAATTTAAAAATCATCACCCAAGAACCTCTTTGAATTCTGAGGATCTAACACGTCAGCTGGATTATTATATTGAAATTTTTAAACCCGAATCTATTGTTAATGAGTATTTATGGCTATTTACTAATCAAGCTGATAGCTGCTTTAAAGGAGCTTCTAATGATTACGATTACAAAGAGCGCCAAGAGATAGGCGATAAAAAAAGAATTGAAGCTATCATAGTAATCTATGAAAAATATGGAAAAGAAGTAATATTTAAACTACTAGCTAAATCAAATAATAAAAGACTCTGCTCAGTTGCAATCATTCAATCCAAAATTTTAGAGCCCAAAAATATCATAGATTTGTTAGTACAGAATATCGATTTATATGATCTTGATATCCTAGATAGTATTGTATGGTCTGAAGGCAACTCAAAAGTTATCACAAACTTTAAATTAATCATGGATGAATCAAATATATCTTCTATATTGAATAATGAAGATAAAGTTAGTTTGCTTTTGAACTTACCGTTTAATAAAAACGTATGGGATACAGCAAAGCTATATAACCTTGAAGATGAATACTGGGACAGGTTTAATGGTTATTTAGCTTGGATAGGCGATGTACAGGACAAAGAATACTGTATCGGGAAGCTTATAGAAAGACAACGTCCAGTGGCTTTATTAAATGCTATTAGCTTAAAGTTTACAGTCTTACCAGTCGAGCAGCTTCTACAAATTTTAGAGCTTTTTATTAACAACCCTGAAGATCAGTATAAAAATTTCGACAGTCATATAATTAAAGAGATGATTGAATATCTTGAAGAGCAAAGTGGTTTTGACGAGTCAAGATTGGTATATATAGAATATCAGCTGTTTTCATTACTTGGGTACGATGAAGCGATCAGGCTAAAAACTCTTTATAGAAATATAATGAATGACCCAAATTTCTTTATACAATTACTTCAGTCATTTTACTTAAAAAATGATGATGCACCTAAACAAGAAAAACCTACAACTCTGCACAACTACAAAATACTTGATGAGTGTGAGTTTTTACCAAGTATTAATAAAGATATGGAACTTAATGAACCTGATTTTAGAGCTTTTGTTAAAGAAGTTAGAGTGCGAAGCGAAGCTCTTGGTATTTTAGAAGCTTGCGATAGAGTACTTGGTCGAATATTATCTCACTCTCCACATGAAGACGATGAAAAAAGTATATTGACGATGGTGGCAGATGTTTTAGATTTGTTTGACGCTGAAGATTTGAGACGAGGGTTCTATTCAGGTACTATCAACCAAAGAGGTGCTCACTGGAGGGACAAAGGTGGAAAACAAGAAAGGGCTTTAGCAGACAAGTACAGACAGTATGCTAAACCGTGGATTATTTCACATCCTTATGTAGCTGAAATGTTTGAGAATATGGCACGTTCGTATGAAGATACAGCTAAATACTGGGACAACCACGATAAGCTGATGTCTGAAAATCTTCGTTAGCTACAAATAGTGGCCTTGAGACGCGTTTTAGCCCCGACTGTAGCGGTATCCTGCTGGTTTGGGCAAGTTGCGATGGCTAGGTTTTGGGGTGTCGACGCGAAGCAAGCGACGATCCAAACCGTAGACAGCGCCGCGCCCAGACTGGCAGATACAAGCGTAAGGCGGGAAATAGCTCCCCTACTCTTAAAAACACCCAAATCCCAAACACAAAAAAGGTGAGCTTTGAGCCCACCTTTTTATTTTAAAAAACCGCTATCTAAAACTATCAGCAATTGCTAGAGGTTTGAGTAGCGAGGAAAACATGCACAAGCACTACATGTCGTAGGCTCAGCAAGTTTGACGAAGCTAATCAAGCATCTAGGTTTGCGACTAGCGCAACCAAGCACGAGCGTTACGGAACATACGCATCCACGCGCCGTCCTCGTCCCACTCTTCTGGTTTCCAGCTATGATTGTAGGCTTTTAGGTTACGCTCAGGATGTGGCATCATAATCGTCACACGACCATCAGTGCTACACAGACCCGTGACACCGCCGACAGAACCGTTTGGATTGAGCGGATACGTCTCAGTTGGATGACCTTGGCTATCAACATAACGCATCGCAAGCTGACCGTGTTTGGCCATACCGTCAATCTCTGTGTTGTCTAGTGTGGCATAGCCTTCACCATGCGCCACGGCGATTGGCAAGATGCTGTCTTGCATGCCTTTGAACAGGATAGACTTGGTACGCTCGATTTTCACATTAACCGTACGCCCTTCAAAACGCGCTGACTGGTTAGCGATGAAGCGTGGGAAGTTGTCCGCACCTGGGATGAGGTCTTTTAACTGAGCCATCATCTGACAACCGTTACAGACGCCTAGTGAGAAGGTTTCAGGACGGGCAAAGAAGCGGACAAACTGCATGCGTAGCTCGTCATGGAACAAGATAGAGTTTGCCCAGCCAGAGCCAGCGCCCAGTACATCACCATAACTAAAGCCACCACAAGCGACTAAACCATCGAAGTCACGTAGATTGATACGACCATTCAGCAGATCGCTCATGTGTACATCGACCGCTTCAAAGCCAGCTTGCGTAAAGCCTGCTGCCATTTCCGTCTGACCATTTACGCCTTGCTCACGCAAGATAGCGACTCTTGGCGTGCTGTTATCAGAATCAGCACGGCTGTTTACATATGGTTCTTCAACTTTTTGATTCAAATCAAAGTTTGGCGCAGCGATTAGGCCTTGATGGCTCGCATCAGCGATTAAGTCGTACTCTTGCTGTACGCACGCAGGGTTATCACGGCGACGCGCGATTTGATAACTGACCTGAGTCCACGCTTGCTGCAATTCAGTACGGCTAAAGCTGAGAGTGTCATTACCCATGAGCGTTGGCGTTTGGATAAGCAGACTGTCTTCTTCTGAGCTTTGACCCACAAGGCTGAGCATATCAGCAACGTTGAACTCTTCTGCCAATTGCATGAGAGCCGCGACGTTTTCTGGCAATACTTGGATGACGGCACCCAGCTCTTCACTGAACAGCTGACCAAGCAGATTGTCATCGGTCAATGACAGTTTGATACCTTGACGGCTGGTGAATTGCATCTCAGCGATCGTTGCCAATAGACCACCATCACCGATATCGTGATATGCACTGATGACGCCTTGCGCATTACCCGCTTGGACAAAGTTAAAGAAATCAACCAAGTCGCTTGGCTGTGCCAAATCTGGGCAATCGTTACCCAATTGGCTAAGCGTTTGCGCAAGGATTGAGCCGCCTAGACGTAGCTTGCCTTTAGACAAATCAATACGGTAGAACGCGCTGTCACCATTGATTAGCTCAGGGGTTAGCGTTTTTGCCACATCAACCACAGGAGCAAATGCAGTAATCACCAAGCTCATTGGTGAAACGACTGATTTATCCGTATCACCTGCTTCACTACTGTCAGTCCAGTTCGCACGCATCGATAGCGAGTCTTTACCGACTGGAATCGCGATACCCAGTGCTGGGCATAACTCTTCACCGACGGTATATACCGCGTCGAATAATGCTGCATCTTCTGCATCATCACCGCAAGCTGCCATCCAGTTCGCTGACATCGTGATATCAGACAACTGAGCAATACGTGCGCCAGCGATGTTGGTAATCGCTTCACCAATGGCAAGGCGTGCTGAGGCTTTTGGACTAATAAGCGCAACAGGCGTACGCTCGCCGACACTCATCGCTTCGCCGCTCATCACCTGACCATCGAGCGCAACCAAGCCTGACGCCGTCACTGCACAATCCGATACAGGCACTTGATAGCGACCCACATACTGATCGCGCACGACCATACCTGTGATAGAGCGGTCACCAATGCTGATCAAGAATGATTTGCTAGCGACCGTTGGGTGACGCAACACGTCTTTGATTGACTCAGCTAAATTGACCTCACCTAACTCTAATGCAGGTAAGCTGCTGTCATGACGGTCAAAGCTACGCTTCATCTTCGGCGTGCCACCGAGCAATACTTGCATCGGCATATCGACAGGTTGGTCTTCTAGCAGCGTATCATTAACAACTAGCTGACGGACATCCGTGGCTGTTCCCAAGATGGCATACGGGCAACGCTCACGCGCACAGATCGCATCGAATTGGGCTTCGCTGTCTGGACGAATCGCGAGGACATAACGCTCTTGCGCTTCGTTTGACCAAATAGCCATTGGCGACATGCCAGCTTCTAACGATGGTATTTTACGCAGATTTAGTATCGCGCCCATCTCATGGTCATTGACCAGTTCAGGCATTGCATTAGAGATACCGCCCGCGCCCACATCATGCAATGACACGATAGGGTCACCATCTTTACTATTGTTACTCGCATCGACATCATTACCAGCAAGTGCCCAGCAGCGATCTAAAACTTCTTGGCAACGACGCTCCATCTCAGCGTTATCGCGCTGAACTGAGGCAAAATCCAAGCCTTCATCAAGGTCACCACTATCAACCGAAGAGGCTGCACCACCGCCTAGACCAATCTGCATCGCAGGGCCACCAAGGACGATTAATAAATCACCTTGCTGAATGGTGTTTTTTTCAATGAGGTTGCGTTTGATATTGCCATAACCACCTGCCAGCATGATTGGCTTATGATAGCCGCGCATTTCGCTGCCGTCTTTTGCCGCTGAGGTATCAAGCTGAAAACTACGGAAATAACCGCATAGGTTTGGACGACCAAATTCGTTTGAGAAGTTGGCTGAACCGAGAGGCGCTTCAGTCATAATCTCAAGACTGGTTGCCATACGATCTGGCGTGCCATAAGCCTGAGTACTCAACTGACCTGACTGCTCCCACTTCTCAGCGAGCTCTGGGATATGCAAGTGTGATACATGGAAGCCTGTCAGACCTGCTTTTGGCTTACCGCCACGACCAGTCGCGCCTTCATCACGAATCTCGCCACCAGCACCCGTCGCTGCACCAGAATAAGGGGCAATCGCGGTTGGATGGTTATGGGTTTCGACCTTCATTAAAATGTCGATTTCTTCTTGATGAAAGTCATAAGGGTGAATTGAATTGGCATCCATCGCGTCGGTAGGAATTGGATAAAAACGCATACCCTCAGAACCTGCCATTACCGCGGCATTGTCTTTATACGCTGACAAGATACCTTGTGGATTGGCTTTATAAGTGTTCTTAATCATTTGGAACAATGACTTTGGCTGTACAGCACCATCGACTGTCCACTCAGCGTTGAAAATCTTATGACGGCAATGCTCTGAGTTGGCCTGTGCAAACATCATTAGCTCAACGTCAGTTGGATTACGCTTTAGCTCATTGACATAAGCATTCATCAAATAGTCAATGTCTTCACTTGATAATGCAAAACCAAACTGGGTATTGGCAGACTCTAGCGCTGACTGACCTTGTCCGATGACATCAATATGATTCAATGATGCTGGCTGCTCATCATCAAACAATTTGTTCAAATCATTCAAATCATAAACCAAGCTCTGCGTCATACGGTCAAACAATAATTGCTCAGCGTCTGCTGGTAGTTTTTCGCCTGCGTCACCATCAATGGTTAACGTATAAACAACCACACGCTCAACACGGTTGAGCTCAATTTCACAGTTATTAAAGATATCAGTCGCTTTACTTGCCCATGGCGAAATCGTGCCAAAACGTGGACCAACGATGACTTGTATTTGATTAGCTTGTGGGTCAGTCAGCACTGTCGCACTGTCAACAGCGAGTAGGTCTAACGCCTTTTTATGTTCATCACCTTCGAGCTTGCGTGATAGCACATACACTTGCTGGGTACTTATTTGACTGACATTGAGCTCGGTTTTTTGCTGAAACTGACTGATGAGTTGCTGCGTCTGAAAATCGGTAAGAAACGGTTGTCCGGCGATGGTCATCATAAAGGCATAATCCGTAAGATCAAGGCATCTCTGCCATGCAAAGTAAATGGTCTGGGTATTATAACAAGAAGCCCTGTAATAAGCAGGTCAAAACCAAGATAAATTGCTGATGGTTGCTATTCAATAATAGTGAAATTTTTGCCATCGTTGAAACCCTTGTTACTTTTACAACATGCTACTTTCACAATAGAAACTTAACAGCGATATCGTCACAATTTTTACCTAAAGCTTATAGTCCTTACAAACCCTCACATCGCCTTACGGGCAACCTATATAAACACAAGTTCACAACTCGGTATTCTAGTTTCAGTTGTTAAGGCGACGATTGTTTTTCTCAATTCATCTGGTTTTCGATATTTGAAAAACGCTTAGCTTGAATAAAAACTACTATAAACAATCAACTATTTAATCACTACGACTTAATCAAAATAAAGAAAGGGAAATTTACTATGAGTAGACAAGACCATATCAATAAAGTGCAAGAATTAGTAAAAGACATCAAGTTTGCCATGATGACAACTCGTACCCACGAAGGCCATTTGCATGCCTGCCCAATGACAACGAGCGAGACGAGCCTCGGTGCAAAAGAGATTTGGTTCATCGGTGACAAGAGTACCGAAACCGTCAGCGACATTGAGAAAGACCGGCAAGTAAACTTGGCTTATGTCAGTCAAGATGCCAAAAATTATGTCTCAATTAATGGTAAAGCGGAACTGGTCGAAGACCAAGAGAAATTAGACGAGCTATGGTCGCCGATTTACAATGCATTCTATGAGCAAGGTAAAGATGATCCAAATGTACAGCTGATCAAAGTCGTACCACATGGCGCAGAGTACTGGCTCAGTGGTAGTTCGGTCGTCAATATGTTTAAGATGACCACTGCTGCCGTAATGGACGGCAAAAAAGCGACCAATCTGGGTGAAAATAACTCAGTCACGTTATAAGTTATCTAAACCAGAAATAGCAAAATTAAAAACGCCAGTGGCTAATGCGACTGGCGTTTCTTTATGCGTTATCTATATATAAGTTATCTATTGATAGGCATTACTGCGGTGGTTTCGCATAACCATTGTCTGCTGGATACGCTTGCGGTTGCTTAGATTTAGGTCTAGTAGGATCATATAAGCCATAGATGACTGTACCTATTACACCTGTGTTATTGATAGAGCCTAAGCTGGTATTAGCAGCATAAGCACTCGCGGGCTTGCTAAATATAAAGGAAGCCACTGAGCTTTGGCTCTTACGGAAGCCTTCAATCACCAAATTATCATGTGGGTTTAGCACATATCCACTGTCATAGCGACTGGCAGCACTGCCATTGAGGACATTTATTCCATCGACACTAGCGACGATTTCATAAGTGTTATCGCTGTTATTATGATACACCAAGCGGTAGGCCTGACCCGCTTGACCTTGCACGTAATAATTGCCCGAGTCTCGATAGATCGATAACGTATCTGTGTCGGTTTCCATCGAAAAATCCACCTTGCCCGCCAGTAGTGACATGCTATTAACCGCACGTCCATTATAAGATTTATCAGCATAACGGACTTGCATCTGCTCGATAGGCTCACTGCTCGTACGGCGCAGATCAACAGTCGTCACTTCTGAATTAACGTCATCACCCCATTTTGTGCCCAAACGCTCCGATTCTGCCGCGTCCTGAGTGGAACGTTCTGCAGTAGCGTCTATTTGAATAGATTTTTCTCGCTGAATGGTTGAGGTGGACTCTTCCTGCATGTTTGAGCCAGAAGAACACCCCGTTAATAATGCCAACAATAATACGGCAATGCCCGACTGTGCCTGATATGATGTCATGCTTATTTCCTTATTTGAATGCCGTTTCATGATAGCTCGATCAACTTTCTTGTATTTTGTTCAGGGTCTGTTGAACATTCAAATGTGGTACTGGCAGTCATTATTTTTTAGACAATATGCAGTGAAATTTTTGATGCCTAGTCATTCTAGGTTAAACAATTTCGCCATATATTGGCAAAAAAGAGTATTGCCCTGAAAGGCTGATGCTAAAATCACCCCAAACGTTGTTGCAAGCCTAGCTAAGGTCTCGACATTATCGTCGGTTTGCGCCTAGTTTGGTGCAATTTTAACAATCAGCAGCCCTAATATTTGAATGTTCAACAGACCCTAATAATTTCGAGTATATATCAACCATACAAACAATGTCTAAGGCAAATAGGCAACATCAGCCGTATTTCAAACAGACCATAAAAAACGCCAGCGGCTAATGCGACTGGCGTTTTTTGTGGTCTATGTTGTTTGTTGACCATATCTGCGTTATATATTTACCCGCTTTGCTTTAGGTACGGCCAAGCCGCTTTGAGATAAATCATCATCGACCATAGTGTCAAAATAACAGCAGCAACCATCAGCACATAACCGATCGTTTCGAGCGACTCCCAGTTTAATAAAAGTACCGTAATAGCCACCATTTGAAACGTCGTTTTTAGCTTGCCGACATATGACACTGCCACACTGGTACTTTTGCCCAGCTCTGCCATCCATTCACGCAGCGCTGATACCGCAATTTCACGCGAGATAATCACAATCGCGGCGATTGCCATAATAATATTGGGATGCCATTGCACCAAGATAATAAGCGCCGCTGCCACCATTAACTTATCAGCGACAGGGTCTAAAAAACGACCGAAGGCTGACATAACATTAAGCTTACGGGCAAAATATCCATCAAGCCAATCAGTAATCGCTGCAATAATAAAAACGCTAGTCAAAAGTAAATGGCGTAACAAGCTATCACTAAATTCGCTCATACCGACCCGCGCAATCACATTGTCTGAGATGGCAGGCATGCCAATTCCCATAGCAGGTGGCCAATAAGCAATCGCGACAAATAGCGGAATCATTAAAATCCGCGCGATAGTAAGGTTATTAGGCAAATTAAAAATACTCTTGGTATTTTGCGGCTCCTGCGTATGCAAATGCGTATTCTCAGTCATGGCAAACCCAGTTTTATATAGACGTATTAATGGTAGATAGCTTAGCATTTTTCACGCAGGTCGTCATGCCATCTCTTTAGCTATTCAGTTATCGATATAGTCAGTTGCATTTAAAAACAGTCGGTTGAATTTAAAAATAGTACAAGGCAACCGAATGTAGATGTATCTTTAATACTTCAAGCGAGGTTAACGCAGTAATATTTTTATAGTGGAATGACTATTAAAATTAATCAATCTTTCATATATAACTACAAAACTTTGATACGTATTTATCAATGTCAGATATGACACGACTAAAAGACTCATCTACTGGAGATGCAATACGACGTTAATTTTCTCTCTTATAAGCTCTAAACGTAATGTCATGTAACCAAAATAGCCAAACCGCTGCTAATTGCGCTATGATAGCGATTCTAATAAAAACACTTGTATACTTAAATATGTAAGTAAATATATGCAGTTATTGAATTAATCACCACCACCCTAATATTAGTTAATATAGAAACACTCATAATAACAATAGGTCACAACCACTGCCTCTGTAGCTCCTTTACACGATCAGTTTTCCTCGGCCCACAGCTCCTCCTCTGTGGGCTCTTTTTTTGCCTGTAATTCATGCTTAATTAAAGGTTTGTCATATATAAGTATGACTATCTGCAAAAATCTGTATCGTTTGAGCAATAATCTAAAAAGCGGCATATTGCTTACAAGGAAAAACCCACCATAAGGTGGGTTTTTATAATACAAACAATGAATCGGCGATGGCTTAATAACACAAAGAAAGATATTCAGAGCTTTACATCACTCAGTGTCATCGCAGTTATCTTAATTGGCACAGCGAATAGCCACGCAGTACCAGCAGTACAATAGAATCTGTCGTTATGATAAGAAACGATTTGGGCAGTAAAATCGTTTGAATCTTGATCACACATAGCTTCTTCATCACTATTATCATCTACCGCACACCATATCTCATGGCAGCCATGCTCAAGCATTACACGAGTCAGCTCACTTCCTCTAAGCACTATATTCACCTCTAACTTCGTACTATTTTGTATATTATGTTATACGAATATAACTGTTTCTTAGCAATTTGGACAGCTTTATTTTCAATTAAAGTATTACAAATTAATACACAAATTTTCAGTTATAAGCGGCTATAGATTTATATCATCATAAAAAAGTTCTACTTTTTTTACTGGTATGGCGCATTGCCATTCAACGCCTTCTTTACAGGAGAATTTATCATTTTCAAAAGAAATAATGTGCCTTAGCAAATCATATTCAGCGCTATCGATACTAGCCATCGCTTGCTCGTCGCTCTCATTACTGACCGCGCATAAAACCTGCTTATCCCCTCGTGCTAGCATGGCACAAGTCAGCCCACTTCCTCTCAATCTGGTACTCATAAACTATCCTTTATTTTCAACAATTTATAGATTTCTTGCTATATCATATAGATATAGAGATACTATATAGTATTGATTTATAGTCTCTTTAGTATTTAAGTGTATATGCACATTAACTCATCTCATCCATCGCTTAGTGTTTTTTAACTTTAAAGGGCTCTGAAAATTGCAAAATCAAAAAACCAACGACCGATAATATAATGGCAATCTCATAACGACCGTAAGCCACCGAAATACCGATGGCACCCGTATTCCATAAGCTCGCTGCCGTGGCAGTGCCCTTTGAGCCTTTTTCATTTTTAAAAATCGCCCCACCACCGATAAATCCCATACCTGTGATGATGGCATACATGATTCTCGCTTCACCAGTAGCATCATAAATATCCATACCAACCAACATAAACGCGCATGACGCAATGGTTACCAGTGGAAACGTCCTTAACCCCGCGCCGTTGTCTTTCATCTCACGATTAAGGGCAATCGGTAATGACAATATAAAGGCGATGCCCAACTGGAAAAAATGATAGCCCATCAGCTCTAAATCTATATCGAATCCAAACATCGTTATCACCTTGTCATATTAAGAAAACACCCTTAAAGTCCAGTTTCGGATAGCGTCAGTCGCTAAGTAAACTTTCGCCATTATTTTGCTTTGTTGATTGCCTCAACCGTCTGTTGCGCCATTTGATAGCAACTTTCGATATTGCCTTGTCCGCACCAATCACCACTGACAATCCATTGATGAGACTCATCTATCAAGATGCCTAATGCTTCTTTATCACTATCAGAAACAGTGGCGGCATAGCGCCAACGATGGCAATCTATTTGGCTAGGAGCATGGTCATCGTTCCAATTCAATGACTGCTTGGCAGCTGTTAATAACTGCGCTTTGATCGTCTCCATATCGTCATCGACATGCTGCTCTGACCAGTCGTTGCGCGCATGAATAGTGACACTGGGTAGCAGGTCATCGCGAGCAGGTTTTTGGTGCTCGATAAATATTCTATCGAGTATAGAGTGATTGAGATAAGCCACATCCCAGCGTGGCTCTGCTTGAGCGCTTAACATTTTTGGTAATGTATCAAAATTATCCCAACCCAGCATCAGTGTATAACACGCCAGCATTTTTGGCTCAGAAATCTTGGCTTGCTCAGCAAAGCCGCTCTCTGCCATTAGCTCTATGGTCTGACCATTTGGCGCGGTACATATCACCCAGTCAAAGTGACCTAGACTCGCGCCAGTCTCGTCAAATAGCTCAGTTTTTTTATCAACCTTTCCCGCTATAGACCTGTCATATTGAGCCAATGGCGCAACGCGGGTTTTAAATTTTATGGTGCTGTACTGCAACTCATCAGCCAGTGTACGTCCCCAACTGGTCATTTTTGGTGTACTGATATAGCGGGCTTGCGTGGTGTTCCATTGCTCCTTACTCTGAATATCGGGCGCTTGGATATCAAGCGATTGAGTATCATGATTCGCTGGTGTTAAATTGATCACCTGCGCGCACCATGGCTGTAGCAATCCCGTCTCTAACCAAGGCGTAATGAATTGCTTAAAACTTGCCGTCTTAGCCGTAAAAAACTGTGCTCCAAATGCCCATTGCCAGTTTTTGCCAGTGTGGCTATCAGTACGATATCGAGTGGCTAAACGCCCTACGCTACGTGACTTTTCAAAGACAATAATTTGCGGTAAGGATGTTTTCGCACTATCTTGTGCTATGTTTTGAGCAAAGGCGCGCTCTAATAATGTAGCGGTAAATAGCCCCGTCAAACCACCACCAATGATAGCGATTTTTGGTGATTGGGTAGCGACAGCGGGCAAAGAGTGATTGGTCATAATGACAGCAGGCCTCATATAATGTTTGATAAAAAAGGGAGTGATAATAGTAGGAATGTTTTAGATAATGTGGTTATCGTTAGATAAGATGGTTATAGAAAGTATTGAACCTTTAAAGTTTGTTGATATCAATATCGTCTGCGTAAAAAAGCCATGCTAGTTTTCATAACATGACTTTTCTGAACGCTAATCATCTATTTACTGAACGTGCTTTTAATCGATAATTTAGCCTACTCTCCTCGCGCAGCTTTGACTACCTCAACCAGCTGATTAATCACCGAGCTATCCGCAAGAGTAGACAAATCACCCAAACCAACATACTGACCTGCTGCAAGATTACGTAAAATACGGCGCATGATTTTGCCCGAGCGGGTTTTGGGTAGCGCCTCAACGATATGAATAGCATCCAAATTGGCAATCGGACCAATCTCAGCGCGAACATGTCGATTCAGCTCAGCCTTTAGCGCTTCTGTCTCTTTTTCACCCGATTTTAGAATAATAAAGGCACAAACGCCCATGCCGCGAATCTCGTGCGGCATCCCAACAATGGCGGCCTCCGCTGTCGCAGGATGCGCGACCACGGCGCTCTCAATTTCTGCTGTTCCCAGACGATGACCTGCGACATTAAGCACATCATCGACGCGACCTGTGATCCAGTAATGTCCATCTTCGTCACGCTGCGCCCCATCACCAGTGAAATAATAACCGGGATACTCACTAAAGTACGTCTGTAAAAAACGCTCATGGTCATTATAAATAGTACGCATTTGCCCCGGCCAACTGCTGTTAATTGCTAGGTTTCCTTCAGCAGAGCCTTCTAGCATAGTACCGTCACTATCAACAATCTCTGGCTTGATACCGTACAAAGGATTCATCGCTGCACCCGGCTTGAGGGCGACCGTGCCTGGTATCGGTGCCATGAGGATGCCACCTGTCTCAGTTTGCCACCAAGTATCTACAATCGGACACTTGCCACCGCCGACGACATGATAATACCAATCCCATGCTTCTGGATTGATCGGCTCGCCGACTGTTCCGAGTAGCCGCAAACTTGAACGATCAGACTCCCGCACAAAGACATCGCCCTCCTTCATCATCGCTCGAATCGCCGTCGGTGCAGTGTACAGAATGGTCACATCGTGCTTATCGATAATATGACCGATGCGTGCCCATGTGGGATATTCTGGTACGCCCTCGAACATCACCGTCGTCGTACCGTTGGCAAGCGGTGCGTAGGTTGCATAGGTATGACCTGTGATCCAGCCTACGTCCGCAGTACACCAGTAGACGTCATCGTCTTTAATATCGAACACATCTCGAAAAGTAGAGAGAGCATAGGTGATATAGCCGCCCGTGGTATGCAGCACACCTTTAGGTTTGCCAGTAGAGCCAGAGGTATACAATAAAAATAGCGGGTCTTCGGCATTCATGACTTCTGGCTCGCAATGTTCTGACTCGCCATCGACCAAGTTATGATACCAAACATCACGGCGACCACTCATCGGTACAGAATTACCCGTACGATGAACGACGATGACGTTGGTCACGCTATCAGTGCCATCCATATCTAGTGCCCGATCGACATTGGCTTTGAGCGGCGTATGCTTATTACCACGTAAGCCTTCATCAGCCGTAATGATGATTTTTGAGCGACTGTCTATTAGACGATTGCCCAAGCTCTCAGCAGAAAAGCCACCAAAGACCACGGAATGTACAGCGCCAATACGTGTACATGCCAGCATCGCTATCATTGCTTCAGGTATCATCGGCATATATAAGGTCACGCGATCGCCTTTTTTGACCCCAAGCTTACGCATAGAATTACCCAAGCGACAGACCGCTTGATGTAGCTCTTTAAAGGAGATGATTTTGTGCAGTGAAGGGTGATCGCCCTCCCAAATAATGGCAGGCTTGTAAGGATTTTTTTTGACATGTCGGTCGAGACAATTGACAGAGATATTCAACTCGCCGTCCTCAAACCATTTTATGCGAAAATCATCCAAATCATAGTTAACGTTGCTGATTTTGGTCGGTTTTTTTATCCAATCGATCAGCTCGGCACGCTTCGCCCAAAAAGCATTATTAGCCTGAGGTGATTCGATAGATTTTTCATAGTCTTCGCGGTATTGTTCAGCGGTAGTATTGGCAGCAGCGATAAATTCGGCTGCAATGGGGAATGATTTTTGAGTCATCGTATTTGTCCTTTTTAATTATTATGACCTGCACGCATAACGGTCGAAAACGACTGCCTGTACAGGTGATAAGGGTCATCTTCCATAATGTGTGACACTCATGGTTAGTTTGACAAATAAGCAGAACGGTTGCAAGGTATCAAAAGCCATTCATAACAATATGCCTATATAGCGGTATACTTGCTCACCCATGATAAAATTTATTGACGAGGTGTGGTTTTGCATCTACTCGCTATTGGTATTGGTATTGGTATTGGTATTGGTATTGGTATTGGTATTGGTATTGGCCAATTTAAAACATGTTTTGATTTTGGCATAAACTTTTATTTTGGTATAAATAAAGGCATCACCGTCCAGATATCAGATAACGATATGACATTTAATCCTTGTAACCTTGTATGAAATATGGACAATAGCTACACGCGAGATACGACGCCAAAATACACCCTTCACCAAACCCTCTTATTGACCTGCTGCTATAAAGATAAGCAATCGGCGTTGTTGATTCGATGACGGATTTGGTGGCTGGTTTTTAAACCTATTATTTTATGAGACTACCATGAGCAATCTGCGCAATGCATCACAATACACCCACTATGATGTCATCATCATCGGCGCTGGCGCGTCAGGGCTATACTGTGCGCTCACAGCGGGTCGCCGTGGTCGCCGCGTACTGGTATTAGACCATGCCAATAAAGCGGGCAAAAAAATCCTCATGTCAGGTGGTGGACGCTGCAACTTTACCAATTATTATGTGGAGCCTGAGCACTTTATCGGTGCCAATCAACATTTCTGTAAATCCGCGCTCAGTCGTTATCCCAGCTGGGAATTTATTGGTATGGTGGCAGCACATAAGATCCCTTACCATGAGCGCGAACATGGTCAGCTATTTTGTGATGATTCAGCGCAAGATATTTTGACCATGCTCCTCGCGGAATGTACGGCAGCTGGTGTACAAGTAAAGCTAAATGCGCAGATTGACAGTGTGCAAGCTATCGAAAACGGCAAGAACGCCAAATTTGAATTACTGACCAGCAAGCAGCTTAGCAAAAAAGAAAAGCAAGAGAGAAAAGAATCCGCCAATCAAACCAAACTGCCGCAAACAGGCTACCGCTGTGAGTCACTCGTGGTCGCCACGGGCGGACTGTCTATTCCAACGATGGGAGCCAGTGGTTTGGGATATGAATTGGCGCAGCAATTTGGGCACACGCTGATTGCAACCGATGCCAGCTTAGTGCCTTTTACCTTTACGGATAAAACGGGTGAGCTGATCCGATCTTTGGCTGGTATTAGTTTGCCAGTCATCGCTAGCAATGAGCGCATCTCTTTTAAATTGCCTATGTTGTTTACCCATCGCGGACTGTCAGGCCCTGCTATGCTACAACTATCAAACTATTGGCACACTGGCGAGACCATTAGTATCAACCTGCTGCCAAATATCGACATGACAGCGCTGCTCCTTGCGCACAAAAAATCGCACCCAAAGCAACTGATTCGGACGGTCGTCGCGGATTATACCGATAGTGGCGATGACAGTAATAAGCTACCAAAAAAGCTGCTTGCCGCGCTACAAACGCACCTTTGGGACGATATCAAAGACACCGAACTTGCCAATATTAAAGATGAGCGGCTGACGGAGCTTGGCGCGACTTTGAATGGTTGGCAGCTCAAACCCTCTGGTACAGAAGGCTATCGTACCGCTGAGGTGACTCGCGGTGGCGTAAAAACTGATGAAGTCTCCTCAAAGACCATGCAAAGTAACATGCAGGAGGGCTTATACTTTATCGGTGAAGTGCTGGATGTTACTGGTTGGCTTGGCGGTTATAACTTCCAATGGGCATGGGCCAGTGGCTTTGTGTGCGGTGAAGTGGTTTAACCTCATTTAATCATAACGATTTGGCATTGCTTAATCATAAACAGTGCTTATCAGCAGTGTTTACAGACAGCACTTATAAACAGTGCCATGGCTAAACGCCCACCACGCCCTAATGAGATACCCCTATTTTTATTCTACTTAAGTTGCCTTTTATCTATATTAGCCCTTGATAAATTATTAAAATAAACACAATATAGGTAGCTATAAATGTAGCGTAACTTAACAGAACTTTTTTATTAAAAAATACGTTTTGTCTGACGAGGTAATAAATGCGTCCTATTAAAAATATTCATGGTGATAAAGCGCCGCACTGGGTAGGTGACGGTTTTTATGTAAAGACCTTAATCAACCATCTTGACGACAACCCTCATTTTAATTATAGCCATACCGACCCTTTTTTATTATTCGATTATGGCAAACCAACGACCTTTCATCCGAACCCCAATTATAAAACACAGCCGCATGGAGTCGGACAGCATCCACACAAAGGCTTTGAAACCGTCACTATCGCCTACGAAGGTGAAATCAGTCATGCCGATTCAGTGGGCGGGCAAGGGATTATTCAAAAAGGCGATGTGCAATGGACGACCGCAGGTCGTGGCATCATGCACGAAGAGTTTCATTCCGAGGCTTTCGGTCAACGCGGTGGGGTCTTTAGTATGGTGCAACTGTGGGTTAACTTGCCAAGTGCGCACAAACTGACCGACCCAAACTATCAAAGCATCAAACGGGCAGATCTGCCTATCGTTGAGTTGATCGACAGCAGCAACCCTGACCACCAAACGACGATTGGTAAGGCGGCTATCATTGCTGGTGTGTGGCAAGAAATAACAGGCGCGGCAAATACCTTTACTCCGATTAACTTATGGGATATTGAACTGCATACTGCGGGCGCGACGACGCTAAAAGTGCCCAACACCCACAATACGCTACTGCTGGTACAAGAAGGTGAGCTACTGGTCAATGGTACGTCAGTCAGTGCTGGCAATTTGATTCAATTTGATGCGCCAACTCAGCACCGCACTGATGGGCAAGCTCAGCAAACACTGGCTACTGATAACATTGAGCTGCATTATCCTGCTACCGAAAATGGCGAGCAAGCACCAGTCAAGCTTTTACTATTGAGCGGCGAACCTATCGGCGAACCAGTCGCAGGTTATGGACCCTTTGTAATGAACACCCAAGAAGAGCTCCGCCAAACGTTTCGGGATTACCAAACGGGCAACTTTGTTAAATAGTTAAAATACAGGCATCAAAAAGCCACCTGACGGTCTGCGTCAGGTGGCTTTTTATTATGTGCTTATGTATCGGCTAACGCTGAGGGTGTTTTTAACACACCTTAAGGTTAGCTAATTATAAGGGCAGCTGATTATCCATTATGCTTGGTTAAGGAATGGATAATCGGTATAGCCTTCATTGCCACCACCATAAAAACTCTCTGGGTGCTGCTCATTGAGCGCCGCCCCTTCTCGGATACGCTCAACCAAATCAGGATTGGCGATATAATCACGGCCAAAAGCAACCGCATCGATATAGCCTTCCTTGATATTTTTCTCCGCTTTTTCAGCAGTATAGCCACCAGCAGCAATAATCATATTATCAAAAGCATCACGGACACGCTGACGGAATGCATCACTATAAGGCGTACCACCTGCCCAATCAGGCTCAGAGATATGCAAATACATCAGACCACGCTTGTTGATCTGTTCAACTAGCCAGATGTTTTCGTCTTCGTTGTAGCCTGCTTCTACATTGTTAAACGTGCCAAGTGGCGAGATACGAATACCCACATGATCAGCATCCCACGCATCAACACAAGCATCGATAACATCAAGAGTCAGACGCGCACGATTCTCACGGCTACCGCCATACTCATCATCACGCTGGTTGGTTTGCTCAACCCAAAACTGATGTAATAGATAACCGTGTGCACCATGAATCTCTACCCCATCAAAGCCTGCTTCTTTAGCATTTTTGGTCGCTTGGGCAAAATCAGCGATGACTTGCTTAATCTCATCAAGTGTCGCTGGACGTGGCGTAGTCGCTTCAACGCGAATGGCGTGATTATTGCTATCACGCAATGACGTACGCACACCGACATGCACATCAGACGCTGAAATCGGCGCTTTGCCATCAGGCTGCACGCTTTCATGCGCAACCAATCCTGTATGCCATAACTGCACCACAATCTTGCCACCTTTGGCATGGACATTGTCAACGATGGTTTTCCACGCAGTGATTTGATCTTGGGTATGGATACCCGGCGCGCCAGCATAGCCTTTTGCCTGAAAAGATACCTGCGTCGCTTCAGTAATAACAAGCCCAGCGCTCGCACGCTGTGAATAATACTCTCCAGCAAGTGCCGTAGGTACATCACCAGGTTCAACAGAACGCAGACGTGTCAACGGTGCCATGATGATGCGGTTTTTTAGGGTTTGCGTACCCATTTTTACGGGTTCAAATAAATTATCGTGTGCCATAAAAAGCCTTATTTGTTGTTATAAAACCATAATGATTGGTTTGTTATTAATGAATAAATAGCGCGCTCGTTTTTTAATACGCTATTTATAATCCGTAGTCTTTATAGGGGGCAAACGTGATAATTCCAAGGAAAAATGACCAATAAAAATATCAATATGGCATGATATCGGTATTGATAATACTCATTATTCAACGCCTCTTATTAGCCTATTAAGCGAATGGCTTTAATCATTTAAAAACATAAATAGCAAAATAATTTATTCATCAATAACCTGTACTCATAACCTTTCAGTTAAAAGTCTACTTGGAGAGTGTTGAACGATGACCCAATCGAGATTTTTACAACTTGAGCATCTTTTTAATGGACAACTCTAAAGACAAGTAAGTGCCAAACAATATCACCATCGAGCCGATAATCGCTGGCGTGTCTAACGCTTCGCCAAGTAGCAGATAGCCAAAAATAATGGCAAAAATTGGAATCACTAAGGTAATACTGGTTGCGCGCATAGGACCAATACTTTTTATCAATTGATTCATAAAAATCAAGGCAATGGCGGTTGAAAATACGCCAATACAAATGACAGAAACCCAAGCAGTAAGGCTAATGCTTTTACCATACGGGAATTCATAGACTGCTATCGGCAGCATGATAATACTGGCAATGATGAGCGAACCTGCGGTAATAGCGACTGGTGAGACATTGTATAAGTAGTTTCTGGTGATATTGGCACCGACGGCATAACCGACACAGGCCAGTAACGCATAGCCCATTGGCAGCAACCCTGAACTTGACTCAGCGCTCTGCCCGCTACCGCCAAATAAGTTTTCACTCATCAAAATAATCACACCGATAACACCGATGACTAAACCGAGAATTTGTGTTCTTGACAGTCTGTCTTTAAAAAAGGTACTGGCGATGAAACCGCTCATCATCGGCACAGATGCATTAAGTACCGCCAACACCCCTGCATTTACCGAGCGCGCTGAAAAGGCAAACAGGATAAAGGGAATAGCCGCAGAAAATAATCCAACCAGCGTCAACACTTTCCAATTATCCCGTATACCCTCTCTGTTTTTTGGGCTGATCAAAACAAAAACCAGCATGGTCAGCCCAGCCAAGACCACACGAAGGCTGGCAAAAGCTAACGAGCCAAATTCAGGCACGCCGATACGATAAAAAATAAAAGACAGCGACCACATAAAAGATAAGGTGATAAAAATAATGAGGTCGCGGTTAGACATGGGGTGATCCTATCAAGCGTTAGACGATTGCTCCTTACTTATAAAATGGCTATTTATGAACTTCTCGTTATGAAATGATTGTTATCAATAAATTCATCATAAAAGCGCAGTTATAAAAGGCTCAGTCGTAAAAAGTATCGTGTGATAAAAAAACCTCGATGATAACTTTTTAATTGCTCGATTGATGTTGTATTTTCTGTATTTATCGCTGATTTCTTCTACAAATTTACTTTATCCAAAATAAAGTCAATATCCTTATCGCCGCGACCTGACAAATTGACCAAAATCGTCTCATCCGCTGACATATCCTTGGCGATTTTCATCGCATAAGCGATGGCATGTGCCGACTCTAAGGCAGGAATAATACCCTCAAGGCGCGACAATGCCATAAACGCTTCTAGACATTCAGCATCAGTTGCCGACTCATAAGTAGCCAGTTTTAAATCTCGCAGATGCGAGTGCTGTGGTCCAACCCCAGGATAATCAAGACCGGAGGCAATCGAATGTACGGGAGCTGGCTCGCCTTTTTCATCGAGCAGCACGTAACATTTAAAACCATGAATCTCACCTTTCACGCCCAGTGACATCGTTGCGGCATGATTAGGAGTATCCAAGCCTTCACCTGCAGGTTCCACGCCGATTTTTTGTACCTCTGCATCATCAAAAAAGCCGCTAAACATACCAATAGCATTAGAGCCGCCGCCAATACAAGCAACCACTTTATTAGGTAGCTTACCCGTCGTCGCTAAGAACTGCGCCCGCGCTTCATGTCCGACCACTGACTGAAAATAGCTGACCATTTCAGGATAGGGCGCAGGTCCCAGTGCCGAGCCAATCGCAAACATACTGCTATCAAGCTCATTCAAATAAGTCTCAAAGGCGCTATCGACCGCTTCTTTTAGCGTACCCGCGCCACGCGAGACTGGTACGATATTGGCACCCAAAATCTTCATACGACTGACGTTTGGATGCTCCTTTTTAATATCGACCACACCCATGTGAATCTCACACTCTAAGCCCATCAATGCCGCTGCCGTTGCCAACGCTACGCCATGTTGCCCCGCACCCGTCTCGGCAATCACCTTTTTTTTGCCTAATTTTTTGGCTAATAACACTTCACCCAAACAGTGATTAATCTTGTGCGCGCCCGTATGATTTAAATCTTCACGCTTAAAATAAATCTGCGCGCCGCCGCAATGCTCGGTCAAACGCTGCGCATGATAAATAGGACTTGGACGACCAACATAGGTCTCACGCAAGCGCTTCATCTCAGCGATAAAATCGTCATTTTTAATGATTTCACGAAAGCCTACTTCGATTTCTGCCATGGCTTTGGCAAGCTCAGGATGACCAATTTTGCCACCGAACTCGCCATATAAACCATCGTTATTCGGTAGTATTGATTGATGTAAACCGTAGCCAGCTGCTGTATTTTGCGTTGTCATAGTTAAGCCTTGTTATTTTAAATGGAGTATTAGTATTGGCATTTTTGCCGAATTATTTAGCATTTTTAGTAATAAAAATATTTTGATGTATTTGTGTTCTAGTACATTGAAACAAGATAATAAGCGAAATTCTCTATTCGGTCAAGTTTACACGTCACTCTAAAAACAATTGATTAAAAGCTGGCAAGAATAATCAGTGAATGAAAGCCCGATTTGACTATAAGTATTACAGCAATCGTGTGACTGAAATAATAACGCAACCTATGTTTGCTAATATGATACTCGCTTGGCTTAGCGCACCTTTGCGGTCGAAAGCTAATATTATTTCATACAGGCTTTTTAGCTTAAATATCAAATTAGGATACACCATGCAACGACGCCAACTGATTAAAGCCATGGGTTTAAGCTTAGGCGCTATCAGCACCTCCGCTGCGGTGAGTGGTTGCCAAACGCTTGCCAAGCAGCCAAAGCTACCAAGCAAAATTACTCAAGCTGGGCATTTTCCTAATATCATCGTTGGTAGTGGCTATGGCGGTGCGGTATCGGCGCTGCGATTGAGTGAAAAAGGTCATAAAGTGTTGATACTTGAGATGGGTATGCGCTGGGACAGAACACCCGAACATAATACCTTTTGCAAAATGATTAACGCTGATAAACGCTCAAGCTGGTTTAGCAATATGCCAAACGCCCCTATTCCCATTCCGATACCTATCAAAAAGTACCCTGAGGTTTTAGATTTAATCGAATATGATGATATGAAAGTCTTCGCAGGGCGTGCTTATGGTGGCGGCTCTATCGTAAATGGCGCGATTGCCATTCAGCCCAGACGCTCGCACTTTGAAGCGGTTTTTCCTTGGATTGACAGCGATGAGATGTATGATATTTACTTCCCTCGCGCCATGCGAGAATTAAAAGTCAGCCAAATTCCTGAGTCGTTTTTTAATCAATCCGAGCATTACGAGTTTACTCGTTCGGCTGAACGCCAAGCTTCAAGGGCGGGACTAAAAACAGAGTTTTTCGGTAATAGCTACGATTTTGACTATATGCAAAAGGAAGCGCGCGGCGAAGTGTATAAATCTGCGCTCGGCGGTGAAGTTATCTATGGCAACAATGCGGGCAAGTTTTCACTGGATTTAACCTACCTAAAAGACGCTGAAGCCACGGGCAATGTCACGGTCAAAACCTTGCGCAAAGTTAATACTATTCAAGCGCTTGATAACGACCAACTGCGTTTAGAAGTCCATGTTATCAATAAGACTGGCGGTGTGGATAAAGTTGAGCATTATACCTGCGATAAGCTGTTTCTCAATGCAGGCAGTACGGGAACCTCAGAGCTGCTACTCAAAAGCCAAGCGGAGGGCAAGCTTACTAAGCTAAACGAGCATATTGGACAGCATTGGGGACCCAACGGTAACATCATGACGGGACGCAATTTCGTCCACGCCGCGGGCACTACCCAATCTACTATTCCAGTCAAGGGCATCAATATGTGGGACGGTGATAGAGGTGGCTCAAAGTATAAAATCTTTGCTGAACTTGCGCCATTACCGCTAGGACTTGAGACTTGGACGACGCTCTATCTCGCCATCACTGACAACCCAGAACGCGGTAACTATTACTATGATAAAACCTCAAAAACCGTCAAGCTCAACTGGAAACGCGAGCAAAATGAGTACTCAGTAAATGCGGCTAAAGAGCTGATCGAAAAACTCGCCAAAGTAAATGGTGGATCAACTTCAAGTTTGCTGTTTACCAAAGGCTTTGGTGACGACTTCTGTTATCACCCACTAGGTGGCTGCGTATTAGGCAAAGCGACTGATGAGTTCGGTCGCATCAAAGGGCACGAAAATATCTATGTGCAAGATGGCGCGTTAATCCCCGGTAGCGCTGGCGTCAATCCATATGTATTTATCACAGGACTTGCTGAGCGTAATATGGCGAGTATTTTGAAGGAAGATTTTGGGTAGGTTGTTGTAGTTATAAAATTTGGTTGGATGAAAACGCTCTTGAGGAGCGTTTTCTTTGGGTTTTAGTCGGCTTAATGGAGCTATTTCTTACCTTCTGCTTGTATTTGTTCATCTTGGCGAGGAAGGGAATATTAATTGTTTGGGATACACTTGCCCCGACTTAAAAGAAATATACGATCAAAGTAGCGATAGGATATTCGTTTGATACTTATTTTTTAATCTCTCTAACAAATAATCAGTGAAAACTTTATTCTTAGCAATATTGATCAAGTTAGTTTCATGGTTATTGAGTAAGTAATCATCTATTTCTTTATTCAGAAATGTTATAGCTACGTCAAATAGATCCTCATTAATAAGGTCCATATCAACAGTTTCAACTTCCTTAAAACTAACATTAGATTTTTTAAAATACTCTTTAGAGAGTATCATAGCAAGATGTAGTTTAAAATTAGAAGTCTTGTTTTTGACTGCGGGATCATCATATTTAAGCCAAAAACCATGACCTTTTTTATATATTAAGCAACAATTCAGAATACTTTTGAAACTTTTCTTAGGATCAAAAACCTTCTTATAGTTGCTCTCTTTTTTCAATAGCGAGGTAGGCCTAGATCGAGCAGTATGTGGATCATTGTATGCAATAGACTGTACTGACTGAGCAGTTAATTGAATACTAAAGATTTTTGTAGCAGGCTTTCCTTGGTTTTTATAATAGACCTCTTGCAAAAGTAGTTTCAAGACTCAAAGACTATAACTGAACCCTAAATATTTAAAAGATATGCCAAATATAGCCAAACTACTTGAACAGAGCGATGCAGGTTTTAAACGTTATACTGGCATCCACAAAGCCACTTTTGAGAAAATGCTAGAAGCCATGCAAGAGCATGAAGCTTCCAAGACCAAATCAGGTCGTCCAAGTGAACTTAGCTTAGAGGCGCAGATTTTACTCGCACTGACCTATTGGCGTGAATACCGAACCCTTTATCATATTGGTGTGGACTTCAACGTTCATGAGTCCTCTGCCAGTCGCATTGTCAGAAGAGTAGAAGACATCCTTATCCACTCAGGCAGATTTGATTTGCCACGAAAACTGCCACACGGTAAGCCTGAGGATATCAATTGGTCAGCAGTCATCATTGATGCCACCGAAACGCCCATTGAACGGCCAAAAAAACCAAAAACAGTACTACAGTGGAAAAAAGAAACAACATACCTTAAAAGCGCAAGTCATCGTACATTGGCAAACAGGACTGATATTGGATGTGCAAACCTGCAACGGTTCAGTACATGACTTTAGTCTTTATAAACAAACTTGTCCTGATTGGCTGCCTAAAAACACCAGCTATCTAGCAGACAGCGGTTATCAAGGTATAGCCAAGCTACACGATCAGACCTTTATCCCCTTTAAGAAACCAAAAGGCGGTGAGTTGCTAGCGCTTTGCAAACAGGCCAATCAATATTTGGCAAAATGTCGTATTCTGGTTGAGCATAAAATAGGGCTGATTAAGCTATTCAAAATTGTGGCTGAACGCTACCGTAATCGACGTCAACGTTATGATTTAAGAATGAAGCTGTTCGCAGGACTGGTAAATCTTGAGCTTAATATCTGACTTTTGCAAGAGGTCTAATAATTTTTACGCCTGTCATAATAATACCCTTCATTTATGAAGAACTGCTCAATATCTTTTTGCACTGGTTCTGTAGCTCTTAATAATGTTGCTGATACAGGGCTCTGACTATTAGTAGAAGCAATGATATTATCTGTTGTTTCTTTATCCTTATTTATTATAACTTTGACTAGTACTGACCTGTTATCTTCTAAATCAGAGGTATGGTGATTGAAGATGGAATAAGATGTTTGCAACCCGTTAACTATTTGAATATTTTCAATGGATAGTTTTTTCCCAACCTCCTTAGGTTCTTCAGCGATGATCGTAATGCCATTATTTAACCACCAAAAGTCTTCGGTAGAAGGGTTTTCAATGGAGTCTTTTATTTTCTTATTAACATCGACTGAACCTTGAAAATGTCTAATATTACTTTCAAACAGATCATCTCTAATCTCGCCATTATCAGAAGTTAAAAACTCTCTATACTGACCAAGTTTTACTGTTCCAATATAACCTATACCATTTTCATTAAAATCTGTCGATAATGGTCTATCTTTAAATTCGATAGCAATTCGATTTGATTTTTGTTTTTGATATAACTTTAACAACTCATGAGAGCTATAATTTGAAAAACATACATCAGAAGTACCAAATAAATTTTTAGTAGCGTCTACCAGTTGCTCAGTTTTCTGAGTGAAAACTGTGTTATATTTTTTATCCGACGCATTACATATGTACAGGTACTCTAATGATATTTTACCACCGCTTATTGCAGTCTTTTTCCAAACATCTATGAGCAACAGTGTCTGATTCACTAGGTCAGAATTAAATCTCTTCAAAAGATTAGTCTCATCATTTTCTAAATCGAATAAAACTGGTACCGTTGTAATAAGTTTATCAATAGTGCTTTCTTTGAATTTATCTATAGTTAAGTCGTTATAAAATCGATACAGCTTATATCATGAAATAGTTTAGGCAGATTATTCTCCATCCAACCTTGGCGTAAAAACTTTGCTTGTGCCCACTTCTTTTCAATGGGGTTGAGATCAGGACTGTAGGGTGGCAGCCATAGAATGCGATGGCCATGCCTGTTCAGTAATCTCTGAATACGCTTATTTTTATGAAACCGAGCATTATCCATGACAATCACGCATTTAGTCTTGAGACTTGGAATAAGCGTGAACTTGCACCAGTCATAAAATATATGGCTGTTGATATTCTGTTCAAAGTAATCAAGCGCAAACAGTACTTTCTCATAGAGAGCACCGATGACGTTGGTACGTTTTTTTGCTTGCCAGTTGTAGCTATCAATACAAGGGGTTCCAATCGGTGCATAGCCATAAGGTCTGATAGTTTCAGCCTCAAAGCCACTTTCATCCATATATACTATGGGATAACCTTGCTGCATAAAGCTACTAAGCCTACTCTGATACTGAGCTCTCTTTATCAGACATGCTTTTGGATGCTCCAGTGTCTTTTTTTGACTGATGCCAAGACGCTTTAGAGCATTGAAGATGCCCGTTTTACTACAATTTAATCGACGAGCTCTTTCGTAGTTATAATCATCAGGGAATCTTCTTACGTCTTCAATCAATGCGTCATCAGGTATTTTAGTCGGTGCTTTATTTCTGGTTGTTTTAGGGGCTAAATTCTGCTGCCAGCTGTGAATGGTGCTGGTGCTAAGTCCATAAAACAGGGAAGCTTCACGTATGGTCATACCATTAGCGATGCTAGAAAGTACCTGCTTGCGATAGTCTATTGAATAAGTCATCGTTTATTTCATTAAATGCAATTGTTAATAGGATTGTATCGGTTTTATTTGGATTAGACTATACTTTTTTACATTGAGAGATGATGAACTTTGCATTAGTTTTATTTGTAAAATCAAAGCTTTCAAGACTGTAAATAGTCTCGATAAATTCATCGTCTATAAACACCATGATTGAGTCAATCCCACCATCATTACCTCCATCAACAATCGATGAAATGATGTTCTCATAAGTAACATTACTATAGTCAATCCACAATAAAACTGGAACAACCCATATCATAAAATAGTTTAGGTAGATTATTCTCCATCCAACCTTGGCGTAGAAACTTTGCTTGCGCCCATTTCTTTTCGATAGGATTTAGATCAGGACTGTAGGGTGGTAAGAATAGAAGCCTGTGACCGTACCTATTCAGCAGTCTTTGAACTCGTTTGTGAAAGCTGGCGTTATCCATAACAATTACACATTTGGTTCTAAGACTTGGGATTAGGGTGTATTTACACCAGTCGTAGAATATATCGCCATTAATATTTTTATCAAAGTAATCAAGCGCAAACAGCATCTTTTCATATAAAGCACCGATGACGTTGGTACGCTTTTTTGCTTGCCAGTTGTAGCGATCAATGCAAGGTTTTCCTATTGGTGTATAGCCGTAAGGGCGAATAGTTTCAGCTTCAAAGCCGCTTTCATCCATATAAATAATGGGATAGCCTTGCTTCATAAAATGATCAAGCTTACTTTGATACGCCGCTCTTTTGATCGGACATGCTTTTGGATGTTCTAAGGTCTTTTTTGACTGATGCCAAGACGCTTTAAGGCCGACTCAATGCCTGACTTACTGCAACCTAAACGCTGTGCTCGCTCGTACATATAATCGTCTGGATACTGCTTAACATCTTTCAGTAATGCTTCATTTGATATTTTAGTCGGTGCTTTATTTCTAGTCGTTTTAGGAACTAAGCTCTGCTGCCAGCTGTGAATAGAGCTTGTGCTAAGCTCGTAAAAAGCAGCAGCTTCTCGAATGGTCATGCCGTCTTTAATGCTACGCAGTACTTGTTTGCGAAAGTCGATTGAATAGGTCATCGTTTATTTCACTAAATGAATTGATTATAAACATTGTATCGGTTTTATCTAAGATTAACTATATCTTTATGAACTTGAGTTAATGCAAATATTTCAAAGACCTCACTGTCAGAAAGGTCTATTTCGTTACTTTCTTTGAAAGCCTTTATACAGCCATCTAATATTATTTTATTGTTACTCATATTACTTAATACCTTTATAATTTGATGATAAAAACGCTTTAATATCTAGAGCATTCTTTATACTTGATAGTATTTTAGCGAAAATAGTTAAGTATATACACTTCAGATGTTAAGTTATACAAAAGTATACTAATTTTACAGCTTTAAAACCATTCGAGAAAAAGGACAAATAATGAAACTGCGCATCTTAAAATCTGCCGTGACCAACCCTTGGTTTAACCTCGCGACCGAGGATTGGATATTTAATACGCTCAATCCCGACTCGCACACCCTATTCTTATGGCGCAATAGCGAGACCGTGGTCATTGGGCGCTCGCAAAACCCATGGGTAGAATGCAAAATCGATAAGATGGAAGAAGACTATGTGTTTTTGGCACGGCGTCAAAGTGGCGGCGGCGCGGTATTTCATGATTTGGGCAATACCAACTTTACCTTTTTATCGCCCAAAGCCGACTACGACCAAGAGGCAAACTTCACCATCATCATTAATGCACTAAAAAAGTTAGGCATAGACGCGGATTTATCTGGGCGTAACGACATGCAAGTCGGTGATAAGAAAATATCAGGCAGCGCGTTTAAACATGCGTCCGATCGTAGCTTTCATCACGGCACATTACTGGTAAATGCCAACATGCAAAAACTGGGCGATTATCTCAATCCGCATCCGCTAAAACTAAAAGCCAAAGGTATTAAATCCGTGCGCGCGCGCGTCGCTAATTTGGTTGAGTTTAATGCAGACATCAATCACGAGATCTTATCCGATGCGATTATCGAGGCCTTTTGTGAATATTATCGTGACACTGATTATGGCGACACTACGCCAGTCGAAGAATTGGATGAAGCCACACTTGCAAAAGAGCCGTCATTAAAAAAATACTATCAACAAATGGCAGATTGGGATTGGCGCTTTGGTAAGACACCTGAATTCAGCCATCATATTGAGACGCGCTTTGATTGGGGCATTATTGACTTGCACCTTGATGTGAAGCAAGCAGTGATACGCGATGTGGTTATCTTCTCTGATGCGCTAAATGTTGAATTAATTGAGCTATTAAAAAACACGCTGACTGACGCTAAATACAATAAAGTCGACATCAAAACAAAGCTTGATGAATTAGGTAGAGCGCATACTGAGTTGGCAGCACAAATTGATGATGTGTCTAAATGGCTGACTGGTGAGATGGAAGGTTAGATTTTTGCTTGTTATTGATAATTAGTAAAGAGTCTCAATTTCTTATTGACGTCAATATTTCAATCGCCTTTATACTTTGTACAGATTAGGCTTGCTGTCTAGGTCACACCCTTAGACAAACTTAAGTTTGATATTTTACGCTTTAGCCATCTATAATGTGATGCAAATAATAGATCCGCTATAAAAGTTCAAACTTTAAACGTTTAAGTAAGGTAGCACTATGGCAGCCTATATCACCGTCGGCGCAAAGACCTCCCACGGTGGGACGGTCATCTCCGGCTCACCGCACACCACTCATAACGGTATCCCTATCGCGCGTAAAGGCGATAAAGTCATCTGTAAAAAATGCAAAAAGGTCACCACTATTGTTAGTGGTGATGCCTCCTTTATTGTCGATGGCGCACCCATTGCACGTGGCGGTGATGTCACCAGCTGCGGTGCGAAACTGATTGCTAGTCAGCAGTCATTTGCGGAGTCAGGTTTTGATGTCGGCAGTATTGCGCAGGCAGCGCCTTTGCAGTTTGCGAAGTCGGATATGAGTAATTCGTTTGTAGATGATAATGAGGAAGAACTTGAAGAAATTCACTTTGCTATTGAAGTAATTGAGTTCAACCATAAAGAAGATTCAATAAGTAATTATGGTTCAGAAGGTAACTCTAGCAATATTGCAGTCGATGAATACAATGATGATGGAGATTATTTAGGTAGCTATAATCTAGCAGATAAACCTAGTGATCTATTGGTTTCTGATTCAACTTGGTATAAAGAAAAAGGTATTGGAAATCAGCTCTCTGCTCTTGCGTCAGATTCGTATCAAGCAGCTGTTGATACTGTAACTTCATATTGGGGTGGCACTAAAAAGAAAGGGAAAGAGTTTGGTGAAAACACGGTCAATGTTGCCAAGCATACTAAAAATGCAATGATTATAAACCTTGGCGTTATAGAAGCTGGATTAAAGGATTTCCCCGAGAGAACTAAGGCATCAGCAGCAACTGCCATGCTACGATTTGGCCAAAGATCGAACGTAGACTTTGTATATATAGTTGGCGGAGGCGGTATTAAACACTTCGCTATAGAAACCTCAATGGTTGTGAATGTGCATAATGGAAAAGTATATGTGCCTGTAGCTGCAAATGCTAACGTTAGCACTAATAAGGCACTTTCTATTAGTGCCCAAATAGGAGTTGGGCGTATCATAAACAGGAATGGAGAAAGCCGTACTGATGCCACTGATATTATACTATCAGGGCAAGGCCATTCATATTCGGTTGAATTTGGCCCCGCAAGTACTGCTTTTGAAACTACTCATGACGGAAAAGTAACTGGAGGGGTTTTCAGTTTAGGTAAACAACTCTCTCTAGGAGGTAATAAAAAGAGTTCTTCTTTTGGCGCTGGTAAAGGCTCTACAAATATGGAAGCAGCAGCAGATATGGAATATAACTCTGCAGGAAATATAATTAAGTATGTAGGAAAATAATCAGTGAAAATAAGAGGTAAAGAATATAAGTTATCTGATATTTCACTTATTGCTTTCGTTATTATTTTATTTATATGGACTGTAGACTTAGAACCAAATAAAGAGCTTGAAATATACCAACAAGAATTGGTTGAGAAAGAAAGCTGGCTTATATCCGAACTTGATAATATTGCTAAGTTTATGAACTTCAAAGTAAGCGATCATAGTCATTCTAATAGGGATGTGTGGTACACATCCAGATATGCAAGCCCCGAGTTTGACAAGAATAGACTGTTACATTTACATGGCTTTCTTCTCAAAGAAGGCTGGGTAGATATGACTGATAAAATTGACAAAAACGATTATATAGCTAATACCTCAAGTAGATCTGATAAAACAGCCAAACGTGTCCGTATTCTATGTAAGGATAAAGCTACCATTTTTATGTATATGACCGACATGCAAAATGATTATCTTATTGATTTATTTAAAGCACGTACTTTGGTGGAGCTTAAGTACGATTACAGCTTACCTTGTTATGACTTAAATGAGCCACAGTATAGTCATACTAATGCCAGATAATAAATAATTGAGGATATTTTCCTCAAAGTTTCATTATAGATAAAAAACAATTTTTCCGAAGGAATTATAATGTATCAAAAAAAATTCTATACCTTAACTCAATCTATATTGCTAGCGACAGTGCTATCCAGTAGCTTAATAACTTCTGCTTGCTCAGCAGAGTCATCAAACATACCAGTACTATCAGATCAAAGTACCCCTAATGAAATGTACGAACTCGGCCTCGCCTACTATGAGGGCGATTCAGTCCCTGAAGATGATGACAAAGCTTTTGAACTGTTTCAAAAATCTGCCGATCAAGGCTACGCACCTGCTAAACATTATCTAGGTATTATGTATTATGAAGGTTTGGGCGTAGATCAAAATTATCAAAAAGCATTTGAATGGATCGAGCAAGCTGCCAACCAAGGATATGCTAATGCTCAATTCGATCTCGGTGTTATGTATCATGAAGGTATTGCTGTCGAACAAGATGAGATAAAAAAACTTGAATGGTTTCAAAAATCCGCTAATCAAGGATACACTGATGCTCAATTCAATCTCGGAATTATGTATCATGAGAGTATTGGTATTGAGCAAGATTATCAAAAAGCAATGCAGTGGTATCTATTAGCAGCTAACAATGGATCTTTTGACGCTCAAAATAATATTGGTAATTTTTACGAATACGGTTATGGTGTGACGCAAGACTATGACAAAGCTTTTGAGTGGTATACCAAAGCGGCTGACCAAGGACTAGATGTGGCACAACTTAATATTGGTGGTCTCTACGAGAATGGCTATGGCGTCCCTCAAGACTATGACACAGCTTTTGAATGGTACAAAAAAGCCGCCGATCAAGGCAATCAAGAAGCCAGCAATCGCATTGGTAGATTGGTCATGAATGGTAAAATTGACGATGAAGGTATCGTTATTTATAGCACACAGGAAACTGGTCTCACATTAGGTGATATTGAAAACATGAGCCAATGATAATGATGAGCCAGATAGAGACCATCCCAGATTCTGTGTAACTGCCATTTAGATTAAATGCCTGCTGATACGATCATCAAACATAATCATAAAACGATTCAGAGCAGACGTCCAGTTACGGATTGGCATCGACCACTTTTTGGATGCCTGCTGGGTGGCTAAGTACACCACTTTGAATGCTGCCTGATCAGAGGGGAACACCTTACGCTTATTCACCGCTGTCCGAATCACGCTGTTTAAAGACTCAATAGCATTGGTGGTATAAATGGCTTTTCTGATGTCTTTAGGGTAATTAAAGAACACCGTTAAGCCCTCCCAGTTATTGCGCCAAGACTTGACCACGTGCGGGTACTCTGTGCCCCAAGTCTCATCAAAGTGTTCAAGATTGGCCTCGGCTATCTCAAGCGTATCAGCTCCGTAGATGGCTTTTAAATCAGCCGCTACTTTCTTCTTATCCGTCCATGGCACAAACTTCATTGAATAGCGCAGCATATGCACGATACACAGCTGAACCTGAGCGTTTGGATAAACGGTGTTGATAGCATCAGGGAAGCCCTTTAAACCATCGACACAGGCAATGAGGATATCTTGTACCCCGCGGTTTTGTAGTTCAGTGAGAACGCCTAGCCAGAACTTAGCGCCTTCATTCTCTGAGAGCCACATACCAAGCAGCTCTTTTCTGCCGTCGAGTCCCACGCCTAAGGCCAGATAGATCGCCTTGTTGATGATCTGCTTGTCTTGACGTATCTTCACGACGATGCAGTCCAAATAGACGATAGGATAAACACTGCTCAGCGGCCGGTTCTGCCAAGCGGTGATGTCCTCTAATATGTTATCGGTGACTCTTGAGACAAGAGAGCTTGAGATGTCGACATCGTAGAGCTCTTTAATGCTCTCTACGATCTCGGTGGTGGTTTGACCCTTGGCGTAAAGGAATATGATCTTGTCATCAAGGCCACTAATACGGGTTTGATGCTTGCGCACGAGTGTAGGTTCAAAGTCACCATGACGGTCTCTTGGGGTGGAGATCTCAAGATCGCCTGTGTCACTGCGGACGGTCTTTTTAGTGTGACCGTTACGCTTATTAGGTTTATCCGCCTTTTCATGCTTGGGATAGCCGAGATGGTCTTCCATCTCAGCCTCTAAGGCAGTATCGATAAAGGATTGCATGAGCTGCTTTTGGGAGTCTTTGATGTCATCAAAGCTTTTCATGCTACCAGCCATTTGCTCGGCCAGTTTTTTAATGTCAGATTGAGTAGTCATTGCTTATTCTCCGGTTAGTGGATTATAAGCAGTTACACAGTTTTTAGGAAAGGCTCGCCAGATATTAACTTAGGTAACCTAACAGTCATATGTTTCGTGATACGCTATCTTAGACTTAATTATTTTTTCAATATGCTCGACAAATACTTTTGTCTCAGGTCTACTATCTTCGTCAATAATTAGCAGACCTCCTATCGAAACATAGCAGACACCAAAAGACTTAGTGGGTAATAGATTAGTCCACTTAGATGAAATATTATTCTCTAGTTTTACAGTTTGCCAATAGTTCGATAAATAATAATCTCCTGTCATAGATTAAACTTCAGATTCAGTTATGATTGATTGAACCGCTAATGGCGTTTGAAACAGTGCCTCTTTGTGAAATCCATCGAATGCGCGGATGACGAAAGCAGCAGGATGGTTCGGAAACTCTTCTCTTTCCCTTGACCGTCGCATACTCTGTGCTTGCTGTGTCTGAAAAGATTGGATAGTGCTGATATCAACCTCGTCAGCCATTTTATACTCTACATCACGTATAGGCTTTGAATACAATGAATCTAAAAGCTCTACATCACTTAATGATATAGATAAACAGCCAATAATTCTTTCGTCGTCTTCCTCTCGTACGCCACCATACATGCTAACGCCAATGACACAATTATCAAATATCCATTCACAGTGTTCTACTACGTTGCCACTACAGTAATGGCTATCGGAGGAGTAGTTTGACTCTGATCCTAAATATGCTATTAGCTTTTTAATCACTGGTTGTCTATTAAATAGTTGTGCTGGGATGTTGATCCATATTGAATCTATCAATCGGTCATCATCTGCTGCACTAAAATGACAGTAAGCAACTTTAAGAGACCACATTTCAGACAGTTTTATAGTGACTGTTTCAGGCATATAGCTTTCTTCATAAGAATGCATTACCGTATCTTTTTCAGGAAGCTGAGCTTTTATATCAGATAACTTATCACCCCATTTAAAATTTACGTCACCAAATTGGAAGTGTTCCTTTCTCATACCTCTTAGCCTTTATCCAAATAGTAATTTAAAGATACTTATAGCTTTTTACGATCATCTATACACTGAGCAAGTCTATATTATCTAACAAAAAAAGCGGCAAGATAATCCATCTTGCCGCTCTCATTACTTCTGAACTAAACCCTAAATCGCTGCCGCAACCTCAGCACCATCACGAATCGCTCGTTTGGCATCCAGCTCAGCAGCAAGCTTAGCACCACCAATTAAGTGATATTGCGCATCAGGTGCATCACCGACGTTTGGCATCAGCTCAACGACCGACTCTTGACCCGCACAGACAACGACGCTATCGACACGTAGCAGCTGGCTTTGACCTTGGTTATTGGTGATCCAAATGCCTTCATTGGTGATCTTATCGTACTGGGCGCCTGATACTTGGATGACGCCGTGCGATTTAACGTGAGCGCGATGTACCCAGCCCGAGGTTTTATTAAGACCACTGCCCAAACGACCTTTGGTACGCTGCATCAAGTATACTTGGCGCACCGGCTTGATGGCTTCAGGCTTAATCAGACCACCCTCGGTTTGATAATTGGTATCAGAGGTCACGCCCCACTCTTCGCGCCACTCGCTAATTGACTGCGGCGTGGTGCGGTAGCTTGGATCTTTTAGTGCGTCAGGACCGATTTCATCTAATGACTGACCGTGATTGGCGGTCAGATACTCACTGACATCAAAGCCAATACCGCCAGCACCAATGACAGCAACGGTATCACCGACGGATTTTTCACCAGAGAGTAATTCAGCATAGCTCATTACTTGTGGCAAATCCGCGCCTTCCAGTTTGCCAGCTAGGCTTCTAGGGACAACACCCGTTGCGACGATAACATGATGAAATTTCGCTTTTTCTAGCATCGCTTTATCGACTTTAGTATTGAGTCTAATCTCAACGCCTAAATGCTCAAGCTCATTGATATAGTAGCGGATGGTTTCAAAGAACTCTTCTTTACCAGGGATAACTTTGGCGTAGTTAAACTGCCCGCCTAAGATGTCTTTTGCTTCAAATAATGTGACGTCATGACCACGCAAGGCGGCAACATGAGCGGCTGACATACCAGCGACACCCCCACCGATAACGGCAACTTTTTTAGGTTTTTTAGTTTTCTTATAAACCAATTCCGTCTCATAACACGCTTGTGGATTAACCAAACAAGTTGAGCGTTTATTCTCAAAGGTATGGTCGAGGCAAGCTTGATTACAAGCGATACAGGTATTAATGCGATCGGCTTGACCATCTTTGGCTTTATTGACCCAATGGGCATCGGCTAAGAACGGACGCGCCATTTGAATCATATCCGCCTGACCACTAGCCACGATTTCCTCAGCGGTGTCTGGCATATTGATACGGTTGGCTGCCATCATGGGAATGCTAATGTGCTTTTTAATTTCAGCAGTGAAATCAACAAACGCGGCACGCGGTACGCTGGTGACAATCGTCGGTACACGCGCTTCATGCCAGCCGATACCCGTATTCATAATGGTTACGCCCGCTTCTTCTAGCGCTTTGGCAACGGTAATAACTTCGTTCATGACGTTGCCGTCTTTGACCAGATCAATCACTGACAAGCGGAATAAGATAATGAAATCTTCACCAGCAGCTTCGCGTACGGCTTTGACGACATCAACCGCCAGCTTCATACGACCTTGAATATCACCGCCGTATTCGTCGGTACGTTGATTTACATGACGCGATAAAAACTGATTGAGCAAATAACCTTCTGAGCCCATGATTTCCACACCGTCATAACCCGCTTGCTTGGCAAGTTTAGCTGAACGGGCATAATCCTTTACCGTTTGTTCGATGTTTTTAATGCTCATCTTACGCGGCTTAAAGGGTGAAATTGGTGATTTTATTGGACTAGAGGAGACGACAAACGGATGATAGCCGTAACGACCACTGTGCAAGATTTGCATGATGATTTTGCTGTCATATTTATGCGCCGCACGGGTCACACGCTGATGGTTAATCACGTCAGCTTTGGTATTCATGGTGCCACCAGCAGGGAGCAACCACCCTTCACGATTGGGCGAAATACCGCCCGTAATCATCATCGCCACGCCGCCTTTGGCACGTTCAGCAAAATACGCCGCCAGCTTACCATAATTATAAAAACGGTCTTCAAGCCCCGTGTGCATTGAGCCCATGACTATACGGTTTTTAAGCGTGGTAAACCCTAAATCTAGCGGCTCAAATAAATGTGGGTAGTGTTCATTGGTGCTAGCAGTCTCGATGGTATTGGCAGTGCGGCTGGCGGACATATCATTTTCCTTATGAATGGTTTGTGGAAATGCTTATTAAAGCTGGCCGGGCTTTTTAAAAGTTAAGATTTTTAAAAATGAGGCTTTTAGAAATAGTTAAGCGATAGGATTTAACATCACTGGTATCGTAACACACCGCCATTATCATCAGCTATGCAGACAAGCGACTGATGAGTGAACACTATGTGCATTCGGCTAATTGATCATGTGATTCAATATAAGCAAGCGCTAAAAACATACTCGCTTTTCACAGAGCATTGTCTATAATGGACGAACAAATATTTACCGTGAGTCATCTATTGGCGGGTTGCTACAAGGAAGGTCAGCAAAATATTAACGGCTTAGCAAGCAGTGATAAATAACGAAGCCGACTTTATAGCAAGTTTGTAGCGTATTCACCGAATTATAACAGCAAGATAAAGGACTATCCCCATGACAGACTTCCACACAGGTCTCGGCAAAAATGCTGCCAACCATCAACCGCTTACCCCTATCGACTTTATTATCCGTAGTGCTCAGGTCTATCCCGATAAAACTGCCATCATTTATGACGATTTAGAACACAATAACCTCATGCAAACGTGGCAACAGACTTATGACCGTTGTCGTCAATTGGCGGATGGTCTACGCAAATTAGGCATCGATAAAAATGACACTGTCGCAGTCATGATGCCAAACACCCCAGCGATGATCGAGTGCGCTTTTGGTGTACCGATGTCAGGCGGGGTACTTTGCACCCTTAATACCCGTCTTGATATCAACGCCCTGACCTTTTGCCTACAACATTCTGAAGCCAAAGTGTTGATTCTAGACAGCGAGTTTGCTGAGCATGCTGAAATTATCGATGAAGCCTTTCCTAATCTAATCGTGATTCATGCGACGGATGCGGCGCTCGATATTGAACGTTTTGGGCAAATGAGCTACGAAGCATTAATCGCCAGCTCAGACAGTTTAGATAATTGGGAGAAACCTTTAGACGAATGGGATGCTATCGCGCTCAACTATACCTCTGGCACGACGGGTAAGCCAAAAGGCGTGGTCTATCATCATCGCGGTGCGACGCTTAACGCCGTCTCCAATATTTTAGATTGGGATATGCCCAAGCACCCGATGTATCTATGGACGCTGCCATTATTTCACTGTAATGGTTGGTGCTTTCCGTGGACGATTGCCGAACGTGCGGGCGTCAATGTCTGCTTGCGCAAGATTGACGCTGATTTGATTTTGCAGCTGATTGCCAAGCATAAAGTCACGCATTATTGCTCAGCGCCTGTGGTGCACAATATGATTGCTGGCGGCAAACCTGAATATAAAAAAGCGATTAATCATGAAGTAAAAGGCTGGGTCGCTGGTGCGCCGCCGTCTGAAACCATGCTCGCCGCCATGGAAGCCATGGGCTTTCATATCTCGCACGTTTACGGTCTTACCGAAGTCTATGGTCCAGTCACCGTCTGCGCTGAGCAGCAAGAATGGGATGAACTGGATGTCGCTACTCGTGCACAAAAGAAATCACGTCAGGGCGTAACGTCACATTTGATGACTGGCTTTGAGCTGTTTAAACAAGGCACCACGGAGCCAGTTGCCGCGGATGGCGAAGAAATGGGCGAGCTAGCATTGCGCGGCAATATGGTGATGAAAGGTTATCTAAAAAGCCGTAAAGCCACCGAAGAAGCTTTTGCTGACGGTTGGTTCCGTACTGGTGATTTGGGCATTAAATACCCTGACGGCTATATCAAAATCATGGACAGGCTCAAAGATATCATCATCTCAGGTGGCGAAAACATCTCTAGTATCGAGGTCGAAAACGTCTTATATAAAATGCCAGAAATCCAAAGCTGTGCGGTCGTCGCCGCGCCGCATGATAAATGGGGTGAAGTGCCCGTCGCCTTTATCGAGATTCATGAAGGCAGCACCTTGCAGCGCGACCATGTGATGGAGCATTGCAAGCAGCATTTGGCGGGCTTTAAAGTGCCAAAATATATTATCTTCGCTGAAATTCCAAAAACTAGCACCGGTAAAGTGCAGAAGTTTGAGCTGCGTCAAGCGGCTAAATCATTGGCACATGAGACGCCAAAAGTAACGGCTAGCGCTAAGTAAGTGTTTATCACTAAGCCTCAATAGTACGGAAGTATCGTTAATATTAATGAAACATCATTGATAAAAAAAGGTCAGCCTAATTGAATTAGACTGAACCTTTTATTGCGCTAAAAAAACCAAACCAATGTTAATTAAGCTTAGGTTCTAGCCACTGATACACCAACATCCCGACTATCATCGCTGGGATAAAGACATAAGCCTGCCACTGTCCTGTACCAAGCAACACAATACCGGGGCCTGGGCAAATACCAACCAAACCCCAACCGATACCAAATAGCATGGCGCCGATTAGCAGTTTTTTATTAATGGTGGTTTTGGTTGGCATCTCAATTGATGACCCAATCCAGCTGGTCTTTTGACGCTTAGCCAATTGTACACCGACTATTGCTACCATTAGACCGCCGCCCATCACCAGTGCCAGAGAAATATCCCATGCACCAAAGACGTCCAAAAAGCCCTGTACTTTTACAGGATCAGTCATGCCTGATATCAGCAGTCCAAAGCCAAATAATAACCCTGCCAGTAATCCAATTATATTTTTTAGCATGTTTTTTCTCGCTGTCTTTATTTTTTCATAATAGTACTAAAATCTGTCTTCGCAACGTACTGTCTATGTGGTTTTTAAATCAAACCCAAGACATGACGACCAATATAAACGGTCACAATACCAAATAACATAAAGGTAACCGTCGCCGCCATTGATCGTGGTGACAGTCGCGCATTACCGCAGATACCATGTCCACTGGTGCAACCTGAACCCAAACGTGTCCCAAAACCAACCAGCAATCCTGCCCCAATAAGCAGTGGCAAAGAGCTACTAATCTCTATATCGGGCAACGGTTTCACCAGACCATAAAGTAATGGCGAGATAACAAGACCAAGTATGAATAACACCTGCCACATCTCGACACGCTTGGGTTTTAAGAGACTTGAGAAAATACCACTAATACCCGCAATACGACCAATGCCCAATAGCAAGATGACCGTTGCAACGCCTAGCATCAGCCCGCCTACCAAGAAAATTGGCGTAAAGGCCTGCCAATCTATTTGTATACTCATAATATTTACCTAAGCCAATTTTTATCAAAACAGTTTTGGATTTCGTTTTATATAAATACATTATATTATAAAATATAATAAATAGGTAAAAAATACTGAACCCTCGTTACAAGGGCTCAGTATTCTTTTTACTTAAAGAACATCTTACGAGATAAAGATATTATTTTGCCAATACTTCATCAAGTGCAGTTTCAAAACGCTGTACTGCTCCGTCTACATCAGTCAATTTATCTAGACCAAATAAACCTAAGCGGAACGTTTTAAAGTTATCCGGCTCACCAACTTTTAGCGGTACACCAGCAGCGATTTGCATGCCTGTTTCGGCAAACGCACTGCCTTTATGCATATCATCGCGATCAGTATAAGCAACCACGACGCCTGGCGCTTCAAAACCTTTCGCCGCGACGCTTTCAATGCCTTTAGCGGCTAATACTTCACGAATACGGTTGCCCAATTGCCACTGCGCATCACGCAGTTTATCAAAGCCAATCTCTTTTGACTCTAAAATAGTATCGCGGAATTGACGTAAGCTATCGGTTGGCATGGTGGCATGATAAGCGTGACCGCCATTTTCATAGGCACGCATGACATTTAACCACTGCTTTAAGTCTAAGCTAAAGCTATCTGATTCTGTATTGTCTACTTTTTCGATTGCCGCAGCGCTTAACATGACTAAGCCTGCACACGGAGTGCTGCTCCACCCTTTTTGCGGGGCGCTGATGAGAACATCAATACCCAAGTCTTTCATGTCCAACCACACACAACCTGAAGCGATACAATCAATGACCAATAAACCGCCAACGCTATGTACAGCCGCGCTTAGCGCTTTGATATAGTCTGATGATAAAATAATACCCGATGAGGTTTCGACGTGCGGCGCAAAGACCACTGCTGGTTTCTCTGCTTTAATTTTAGCAACGGCTTCATCGATATCAACGGGGGCAAATGGCTTTGGTGACTCACCCTCTTCACGATGTGCCGTCAATACCGTAGACGACTTGGCGATTTTGCCTTTTTCTAAAATTTGCGTCCAGCGATAGCTAAACCAACCGTTACGAATAATGAGGCAATCTTCGTCATTAGCCAATTGGCGCGCAACGGCTTCCATTCCATAAGTACCAGCACCGGGTACAATGACCACTGCTTCGGCGTTATACACGGATTTTAAGTCGCTAGATAAGTCATTCATTACTTGTTGAAAGACTTTTGACATGTGGTTTAAGGCGCGGTCAGTATAGACCACTGAGTATTCTAATAAGCCGTTTGGATCAATATCTTGACGTAATGCAGTCATAGGAAGCTCCTAGTTTATAGTTAGATAGTTTAATTTTTCTCAAGCATTGGCTATAGCAAAATCCAGATACTCTCTTAAACCAACCTGCCTTAATAACGCTAACCAATCTAGAAACCTACTGTTCGCCAACTTAGCCAAATAGTGCTTCTATTAGATAACATGGTTGTCAAATAACGTCTTTGTTAAATAATATGGCTGTCAAATAGCATTGCTGACCAATAGTATAGTTGTTAGATTGCATAGCAGCTAGATACTACTATGGGTAGTATTAACTGAATATTAATATTGGGTAATAGTCGAGAGCATGACGCAGGGTTGACGATATAGCACTTTATCCTAGCGCTATTGCCGTTGGTGATTGTGTTTTGCACGCCGTGTTTTTATTGATTTTAGACAAAGTCGTACAGAACAGGTGCGCCACTATAGGGGCTACGCGGTGGTAGGCTAATAATGGTCACTAACAACTGATGAGATGAATAGGCATCAAACGAGAACATATACACTAAGGTTTTGGAGAATAACCGCTCGCATATAACAAAAGATTATCATCGCTTAATATACTCATAACAGCTTGATATTAGCACTGATAATGCAGGTTGACAACGATATGTTTGCGCAATAATAACGTTTGCGCCACTTATGTTTTTTTGATCAGTCCATAATGGCTATCGACGTCCGCGATGAGCCTCTTGCAGCCCAGATACCACAAAGTCTAGCAACTCACTATCCCCTTCACGGGCAGCCTTGCGCATAAGCTTCGATGGTGCGTGGGTTAGCGTCTGCGTCAGGCGGCGTGACAGCTCAATGATAATATCTTCAGGACTGGCATTATCCTGTTGTAGCTTGGCAATGGATTCATGCAGGAGTTTATCTACTTGATCCTGCGTATGCGCGCGATACTGCTGAATGTCTTTACCGACTTGGCGCACTTGAAAGCTGCGATCCATCTCAACGACTAATTGGCTAACGAGCAATTCTGCATCAACTGCTGCTTGCCTCCGCTGTTCAATATTTCCAGCGATCACGTGTTGTAAATCATCGACAGAGTAGAGATAAACATCATCGATACGACTAATGGTCGAGTCAATATCGCGCGGTACGGCTAAGTCAATCATCAACATGGGCTGATAACGACGATGTTTCAGCGCCCGCAAAGTCATGGTTTTATCGATCAACACATCCATACTACCGCTACAGCTACTAACGATATCGGCTTCTGCTAAAACTTGTGGTAACTCTTGCAAAGGTCTGACTTCTACCAAGTGACCTGCGCGGCGCAGATCCACTGCCAGCGCTTCAGCGCGCTCAGGATTGCGGTTGCAAATAATCACACGACCTACACCAAGCCCAGCAATGTGGGTGGCAACCAAACGGTTCATCTCGCCTGCCGCGACCACCAGCAAAGTGCGACTGGGTAAATCATCAAATATTTGCGTCACTAATTTGGCGGCTGCATAGCTAAGCGATACCGCTTGAGCACCCACTTGGGTCTCATTACGTACGCGTTTGGCGGCAGCAAATACTTGATCGATAATCCAGCCAAGCTGATTACTCAGCGCTTTTTGTTCTTGCGCGAGCTGTACTGAGCGTTTGATTTGACCGAGTATCTGCGGCTCACCCAATATCATAGAGTCAAGCCCTGCAGCGACCCTAAGCCAATGGGTCAGCGCGTGAGTGTCACGGTGTACATAAAGATAGGGATCAATCTCAGACAGTGACAACTGCTTAAAGTCAGCAAGCCACGCTTTAATTTTTAAGATATGAGCACTAATGGCCGCCGAAGATGTCTGAGCACCGACCGCGCCATTAGCAGACATAGAGGGGACATCTTGCGGCTCTGCTAGCTGCGGCACGAGCGCATAGATTTCCGTACGATTGCAAGTCGAAACAATCACACTGCCATCAGTAAAGGCCTCTAATTGTTTGAGAGCGATATTCACATCGTCACCCACAAGCGCCAAGCGCTCTCTTAGAGCGACTGGTGCAGTTTTGTGATTGACCCCAATGACCACTAATCTCATTATTGATAGACCATAAACATGACGCTCACCTGCCAGCCCACGCTATCTCATTATTGTTAAAAGACAGTTGTAGACGACAGCGCTGAAAGGAAGACTCTAAAAGCCGCCTATTATATCATTATTGCCAGCTTTAATTAACACTCAGCTATCGATGATAGCTATTTGCTTGTATCTGGGCACATGAGTAACAAATCAACTACCGATACGATTGTTAAAACCAATATCTATGTTTTAGCGAGCGCTTATAGAAATGGATAGAAATCATTCGCTTACTTGACGTTAACTTGTTATATTTTCACAATATTTAGGCTAAGACTTACAACCAATGAAATACCTCGTTGATACAGGTTATCGGCCAATCCTACTTTGTTAGCAAAGACTTGGTAGAGCGGCGGCTATTAATAACGGAGTAACACGGGCACTATTGTTTATCCCATCAGTCTGCTTTTATAATGTCAGGCATGGGTACTCGTTACCAATAGTTAGTTTGAAATGATTAAAATAAAATTGTCTTATCGATATAGATGAATAATGGGCGAATACGGTTATCTATGATTTTTTTTGGGTCATTATTTCGATCACAACTTGCGCATGACGACCAATCTAATCTGCGTGCTCTATTGCATGCGGTTATCGAACGTCTGTGCCAGCGTTATAAGCTAACCTTGTCGTTGGCCTTTTGCCTATGCTTAGGATCGTCTTCCGTTCATGCCAGTCATCCTGATATCTCGCTCGAAGCCCATGTACCCAACATATCCATTGCTGATAAGAACGACAAGGCAGTCAGTAGCGACGGCATTGATAATAGCCGCTCAACGCTACCAGCAACTACTCCTACCAACGCACAACCAATAGAGAATGTCGCCAATATTAATGGATTAGCGCCAACTACCTTATGGCAACCTGAGCTCAAAGAGCCTAGCCTGTATGCGCTGCTTGATGCAGAATTCGCAGCAGATCGCGGTGATAGACAACGAGCGATTACTATCTATAAGCAGCAAGCATTTAAAGAAGATGCAACTGCCGTATTTGAAAGAGCACTCAGCCTTTCTTTACGCACTGAAAGGGTTGAGAAATCCTTACAATTTGCCAAGTCATGGCAAGACCAAAATCCGGATCACGTGCCTGCTTGGTTTTATGTGGCGCATTTGGCCCTGCGAGCACACGATTATCTGTTAGCTGGCGAAACCTTGAATCGTATTTTGCTTTATGACCCTAGAGCGGACTTAAGCGAAATCCTTATCGGTATCTATCCAAACAATGATGAAGACAAACGTGAATTACTTGCCGCTTTGCAACCACTAGATAGCGAGCAGAATGCCTCATTGTCGGTATTGAAAGCAGGGTTGCTTTACCAATTTAACGAGCCTGAGATTGCCATTGTCCATATCAATCGGGCGCTAGAACGCCAGCCTGACTATGTACCTTTTATTACGCTAAAGGCAGACATACTGCGCAAAATCGTCACGGCTGAAACCGTCGTCAATTATGTGAGCCAAGCACGCCTGCGTAATCCCGATAGTAAAAGTCTCTATCTGTATGAGATTCGCTACTTGCTTGACTTAAAGCAAAGCCAAGAAGCGTGGCAATTATTGCTGGATGCCCATGGTCGCTTTGCTGATGATGCCGAGATTACTCTGTTGGCTGCGTTGGTGAGCTTAGACATCGAAGAATATAACAGTGCCGATGAGCTACTCAATATGCTCGCAAAAAACCCCGCTTACCTTGATCAAGCTTATTATTACCTTGGCATCAGTGCCGAGCGTCAGCAGCACTTTGACCAAGCCAAATACTATCTCAACGGTGTCATGCAAGAAGACTTGGTATTAGAGGCTCGTAGAAAAGTAGTGGCTTTTGAATTGCTTAACGGCGATGTAGATGCGGCGATTGCTACTTTAGAAAAGCTGCGTAAAGACTTCAACGTCTTTGCGCCAGATACCTTTGTGCTACAAGCTGATATTTTATGGCAGCAAAATGAGTCTGAAGAAGCCCTGCGCCTACTAACCAAAGCTGCTCGCAAGTATCCTGATAATGAGATGCTCTTGTTTGCACGCGCCCAGCTCCTTGATGACAAAGACGACTATATCGTTAAGCGCACCTTGCTCAATCATCTGCAAGCACTTGACCCAACCAACCTCTCCTACCAGCTCAGTTATGCGCAGCTATTGCTAGCCAATGAACGCAGCTCTGAACAAGGATTGGCATTGGCCACAGCCATCATTCAGATTCGCTATGATGATCCACGTTATGACAATGAGCTGCACCTGCAAGCGCTGAATGTGCTGGCTGGCAATGCATTGGCCAATGAGAACTACCAACAAGTCATCGACTACCTGCAAACCCCTTACGATGTGTTTCCTACCTTGCGCTCTGGCAGCTTACTGCTGCGCGCTTATCAAGGTTTAGGCAACAATGAAAAAGTTGAGGCATTACTCGCAGACTTGCAGCAGCGCTTCTCATTTGGGCAACACAATATCAATGACCGTATACAACTTTACTGACCCGCCGTTTTATAGTGGACAAATCGTTGCGTGCTATGATTACAAGGCACTCATAAGATGCTAACAGCCACGCATAACTGAGTAACATACAACCATTAAGCTAATCTATTTTCGAAACAATGATTTCGTAAATTTGTCTATTTTTGAGGAAACATCATGTCAGTATTGGTCAATGCTAATAAGCCTAATAAATTGGCGCTATTCGCTGCCGTGACAACCGCGCTCGTCATCACGTCTGGTTGTCAATCACTAAAAACAGCAAACGCTACTAACCAACCCAGCGCGACCTTACAAGGTCAAAACGCTGAGCCACCGCAAAAGCTTGAGAACTTTAATATCACTGGCAAAATCGGTGTAACGATGCCCGCCAATGACACCACAGGCACTCAAGGTGGTAGTGCGTTCTATGCATGGGGGCAGCAGAATGATCGCTTTGCCATTGAGCTGATCGGCGCGCTCGGTATTGGTAAAACCAACATCGAGTATAATGGTCAAACCGCCACTTTAGTCAGCGAAAAAACAGGTACCTTAACTGCTGATGATCCTGAGACTTTGCTCAAAAAGGCCACAGGATGGCAAGCGCCTATTTCACAAATGCCCTATTGGATATCTGGTCGCCCGGCGCCTTCCGATAGCGCACCACAGCTCGATGATCAGAATCGTTTAATCAGCTCAGTCAATGGTGAATGGACCGCAAGCTTCACCTATAAAGGGTCCGATAAGTTACCAAATAAAATCAGTGCCGTGCTGCCACAAGGCAATAAGGTGGTAATGACGATCAATCATTAAGACGTCATTGAATGATGAATAAATATAGTTGAATTCAAATGATTCCGATACAAGGAAGCCGATTGAGAGCTATACATTAGTATGGTTAGCAAGGCTGACGATGTATCGAATTTATATGAACTTGACTATAACTATCAAATCGTCAATATTTATTAACATAGCTGTCTATAACTGATGGTTATGGCGAAAAGTTATGATTAAAAACTATCACTGAGAACAATCATTAAGAACTATGATTAAAAACCTAGCCGCTACGCCTACTTCCACCATCACCCGCTTATCACCGGCAAAGATTAATCTGTTTTTGCATATCACAGGTAAGCGTGCTGATGGCTATCATAATTTGCAAACCGTGTTTCGCCTGCTTGATTGGGGCGATTATTTGCATTTCTCAGTCATAGATGAAGCCGTAATTTTTACAGTAGATAGTGAATCTACGGAAAATAGTAAATTGGATGCCAATAAGCTCTGTCATCAACTGCTAATATTGGCTGGTGCAGAGACTATAACTGTCGATATAGAAGACAACTTAATTTTTAAAGCAGCACGTGCATTGCTAGCGTCTGCCATACAGTCAGACACCTTACCTGAGCAGTTAGCACCTGTGCATATCGCTTTAGATAAGCATTTGCCGATGGGTGCAGGCTTGGGTGGCGGCTCATCCAATGCCGCAACGACATTGATGACACTTAATGAAATTTGGCAGCTTAAATTGACGCAAGATAAGCTGATAAAAATTGCTGCCGCTATTGGCGCAGATGTGCCGATTTTTATCTTTGGGCAAGATGCGATTGCGATGGGTATTGGAGAGCAGTTAACCGCAATCAAGTTGCCCGACCAGCAATATTTAGTATTGACCCCCAATGCTCACGTTAATACTGCCAAGCTGTTCGCGCATCCTAAATTACAACGTGATATCGCTGTGCTATCGGTTGAGACAATTAAAAATAAGCAAGCTGACTATGTACAACATTTAAACACGCCCTATCACAATGTCTTTACGCCAGTGGTGACGAGCCTCGCCCATACGGTCAGCGAAGCATTACGTTACTTGCAAGGGTTAGAGGCGCAAGCACTCGGCACAGCACGAATGACAGGCTCTGGTAGCGCGGTGTTCTTGCCTTTGGATGCAAGCGTGGCTACTGACAAAGCACTTTTAGCAAAGTGGATTGAAGAGGCGCCTTGTTCTGCATATTTAGTTCGTAATCTATGAGTTAGATTTGAGCTGTAGTGCGAAGATAAAATGATTATAAATACAGCGTAAAGCGCTTTGTTGACCCGATATTCGTTTTTTTTGACCTATTTTTTAATAAAATCCATAAAAAGGCGCAAATGACTTGCAAAATCTGAAAATTTAATTATAATAGGTCGCCTCAATAGGGGTATAGCCAAGTTGGTAAGGCATCAGGTTTTGATCCTGACATCCGTTGGTTCGAGTCCAGCTACCCCTGCCATTTTTTAGTACGAAGCGTTTGATATGCAGTGATCATAGGTGGTTTATAAATAGCCGCTTATCTTATTGACATTGACAACGTTATCCCAGTTTCGGTATAGTTCGCAATGGACACCGCTAGGGAACAGTTATGTTGTAAACGGTTTTTCCGTTTATTAGATAACAAACAGGTCGTGACGCTACTTTAAGAATAACTGTTAGTAAAGTTATGATTAGATATCGACGTACACAGCCTAGACATTACAGGGGTATAGCCAAGTTGGTAAGGCATCAGGTTTTGATCCTGACATCCGTTGGTTCGAGTCCAGCTACCCCTGCCATTTTTTACTGTAATAGTAGTCATCAATAGTTTTCAATACTCTTTTCTGAATTTGAGCAGTTTGACACTGCTTAGCGGTCGCTGCTTGAGTCAATCAATAGGACTTCTGTCATGCCTTATTTGGCGATTTTTACGGGTAATGCCCACCCTGAATTAGCAAAAACCGTAGCCGATCATCTCCATATACCTCTTGGTAAAGCTGATATCACGCGTTTTTCTGATGGCGAAATCGCCGTAGAAATCAAAGAACACGTGCGCGGTAAAGACGTGTTTATCATGCAGCCAACCTGTGCACCAACCAATGACAATTTGATGGAAATCATGATGATGGCCGATGCGCTGCGTCGCTCTAGTGCGGGTCGCATCACAGCAGTCATGCCCTACTTCGGTTATGCCCGTCAAGACCGTCGCCCTCGTTCAGCTCGTGTGCCTATCTCTGCTAAAGTCGTCGCTGACATGCTAAATATCGTGAGTATCGATCGCGTGATGACGGTTGATTTGCACTCAGATCAGATTCAAGGCTTCTTTGACATTCCTGTAGACAATATCTACGGCACGCCTGTATTGCTTAACGACCTACAAAAACAAGATTACGACAACATCATGGTTGTTTCACCTGATGTGGGCGGCGTGGTGCGTGCGCGTGCTATGGCTAAACAGTTGGGCGATACTGACATGGCGATTATCGATAAACGCCGTGCCCGTGCCAATGAGTCGCAAGTCATGCACATCATCGGCGATGTTCGTGACCGTGATTGCGTCATCGTTGATGACATGGTTGATACCGCAGGTACGCTATGTAAAGCAGCTGAAGCATTAAAAGCAAACGGTGCACGTCGCGTATTGGCTTATATTACGCACCCTGTCCTATCAGGCAACGCACTACAAAATATCAGCGAATCTGCGCTAGACGAAGTCGTTGTTACCGATACGATTCCATTGTCTGAAGCGGCAAAATCCTGTAGCAAAATCCGCCAAGTGAGTATCGCACCGATGCTTGCTGAAAGCTTACGCCGTATCAATAACGAAGAATCTATCAGCGCCATGTTTGACGCTTAGATTTTTAATGAGCACTCGCTCTACTTTCTGTTGGCAATGCTCGTTATAAAACACTGCTTAAGTTTAAAAAAAAGCGTCAAGTATTCTTACTTGACGCTTTTTTTGCCTATTGGTGTTGCACAGTCATTTTGCGTAGGTCTTTATTATTACTACAAAATCACGTATAATGCGCGCCTGTGCCAACCATTTGTTCGATTTAATTAGGTTGGCATTCTCAAAAGTGCTGATCATGCCCAAAAGTAACGATTGTCATGATAATGACTATCCAAAAAATCGTTATGATGAGCAAATGGCTACATTTAAAAATTGTGAATTTTATTAGCAATCATAAATGTTAGCTATCATCACGTATTAGTGGATTGGTCGCAAATCCACTTTTTTATGACCAGACACTTCATCATTCTTTTTATAGGATTATATCCATGAGCATTAATCATTTTGAACTAAACGCTGTTGATCGTTCTGCTGAGCAACAAGGTAAAGGTGCGAGCCGCCGCCTACGTAAGCAGAACCTAGTTCCTGCTATCATCTATGGTGGTAACGAAGAGCCAACGTCTATCTCTATCAAGATCAACGAGCTAGTAAAGTCACTTGAATTCGAAGCGTTCTTCTCACACATTTTGACAATCAATGTTGATGGCGTAGAGCATCAAGCGGTTATTAAAGACTTGCAACGCCATCCAGCTAAAGGCTTCCCAATGCATGCTGATTTCCAGCGCGTTGTAAAAGGTCAGAAAATCAACATGAACGTTCCTGTGCATTTTGCTGGTCGTGAAGAAGCGCCTGGTACTAAAGCTGGTGGTGTTCTATCAACGCTAGTATCTGATATCGAAATCGTTTGCCTACCATCACAATTACCTGAATACCTAGAAATTGACGTATCAGGCATGGAAATTGGTGATCTATTCCGTCTATCAGACATCAAACTACCTGAAGGCGTTATCATCTTTGATCTTGACATGGAAGATGCTCACGACCGTACTATCGTTAACATGCAGCCACCAACGGTTGAAGAAGTTGACGCAGACGCTGAAGAAGTTGATGCTGCTGACGTACCTGCTACTGAGCAAGGCACTGAAGACAAAGACGGCGAATAATAAACCACGTTTACATAGAGCACGCAATCTAGCGTCTGCTATGTAATACAAGGTTTGTTTAGTCAAAAAACAGCAGGTGATAAATATCTCCTGCTGTTTTTGTAAGTAAGGTTTGAAAAATAACAGATATGCTATGAATAAATAGCATAATCGCAAACCTTATGCCTCATTTATTCAATTTAAGCAGGGTGTTTTTATGGCCATAAAGCTTATTGTCGGTCTTGGTAATCCTGGTCAGCAGTATATGTTTACACGTCATAATGCAGGGTTTTGGTTTGTCCATCACTTGGCTCAGCAGTTCAACATTACCCTCTCTCATGATAAAAAGTTTCATGGAATCACAGGACGTGGGCAGATTCATGGGCATGACGTACGTCTATTGATGCCGCTCACCTTTATGAATAAGTCTGGTCAGTCAGTGGTGCCGATGGTGAAATTTTATGGCATTGCAAATGATGAGTTACTGATTGCTCATGATGAGCTCGATATTCCAGCTGGCAGTATCAAACTTAAGACGAATGGTGGTCATGGCGGTCATAATGGTCTGCGTGATATCACCCCTCATATCGGCAACGACTTCCATCGTTTGCGTATTGGTATTGGTCATCCTGGTCATAAGTCTAAAGTTAGTGGTCATGTGCTCTCAAAAGCTGCGCCCGATGAACAGATTGCCATTGATAGCGCTCTGACAGCAGCATTTGAGGCGCTACCATTATTACTAAATGGCGATATTGAAAAAGCACGTTCACAAATTAATGGCTTCAAACTGCCAGAATAAAATCATGCTTTAACTATAATAGCCTTTTATTTTAGCAAGTTATCCCCCATTAACCTTTTGATTTGAATCATTAATCTCAGTTACGCTAAGGAAGCAACCTATGCTACTTAATATGCTTAAATGCAAATTACACCGTGCTCGCGTCACCCATGCCGAACTTCATTATGAAGGCTCATGCGGTATCGATGGTGATTTATTGGATCTTGCTGGTCTGCGCGAAAATGAGTCTATCGATATCTACAATGTGACCAATGGTAAGCGCTTTCGCACCTACGCTATCCGCGCTGAAGCGGGTTCTGGTATCATCTCGCTAAATGGTGCGGCGGCTCACATGGCAGATTTAGGCGATATCGTTATCATCTGTGCCTATGCTCATTTTGATGAAGTAGAGGCGGCAACCTACCAGCCAAAACTGGTGTATTGCAACGAAGACAACACTGTAAAAGACACAGCAAACATCATTCCGGTACAAGTGGCTTAAAGCACTGGAACACCGAAGATTTTTGGATAAAGCAAGGATAAATAATCGACTAAGCTGTTGAAGTTATTCTTATTATCCAACCAAAACCGCTATGCTAATATGAGAGCTGAATCTCCATTCCGATTCAGCTTTTTTTATGCCATTTTTATATGGCAAATTCACATTTTATACCACTCTTAAAAGATGAAGTCGTCAGGAAAATAAACGTCAGCGCTATGTTTTTAGGCTAAATGAATTTGACACGGCTAAGCGTATTTTTAGGTTTGGTATTAACACTAATAAGGAAACAGACTGATGTGGTTGGCAGTTATTGCAGTATTGATCGGACTAGCTATTCTTGTTTGGAGTGCAGACCTTTTTGTTGATGGCGCCACTGCCTTAGCAAAAAAATTCAACGTCCCTAGTTTCTTAATAGGTGTGTTGATTTTGGGTGTGGGTACATCCGCCCCTGAGATGGTCGTGTCGGTATTGGCGGCACTAGAAGGCAGCCCTGATTTGGCATTAGGCAACGCTTATGGCTCAAACATCATCAATATTGCGCTGGTATTGGGTGCAACCGTATTGATTAGCCCTATTATCATTCGTAAGGGCATCATCAAGCGTGATTTACCTCTATTAGTATTGATTACTATGGTCGCCGCATGGCAGCTGCGTGATGGGCAATTAGACCAAGCAGATGCGATTGTATTGATAGCACTGCTGGTCGTGACTTTAGGCATTCAGATTGTACTAAGCTTACGTGAAGGCAACCATGAGCACGAAGGAGAACCCATAGCAGAAAGCGTCGATGCTGAACATATCGAACAAACCCTAACACGGGGACTCATCAGCTTAGTTATCGGCATGCTTTTACTGGTCATTAGCTCACGGGCTATAGTTTGGGGTGCAGTAGAATTGGCAACGCTGTGGGGCGTGAGCGAACTGGTGATTGGATTGACGATTGTTGCTGTGGGGACCTCGTTACCTGAGCTGGTATCGAGCTTATCAGCTGCCCGTAAAGGCGAACACGACATGGCACTGGGTAATATTATTGGCTCTAATATATTTAACACCTTAGGCGTCGTTGGTCTCGCAGCGCTTATAGCGCCAATCACAGTCAGTCCAATTATCTTATCACGCGATATAGTGGCGATGGGATTGGTCACCTTGTTACTCTTGGTATTGTGCGGGTTTGCCTTTATGAGTAAGCGTCCATTCGGTCGCACTTCTGGGTCAACCTTGGTCTTATTCTTTGTCGGCTATACTTTATGGCTGATACAAACCGTCAACCTGTAACGCTTAAAGTGTATTAACAGACCTCAAAATGTATGAACAGACTATGGCGATGATAATGTGTTTTATTTTCCTTGCTTGCGATTTCTAATCACCCGCCATAGTCCTTCATTCTCTGTTTTTGGCATTTTTAAGGTAATGGTATTCGATAGCATATCTTGCACTGCGAGACCACGTGGGTTAAAGAGGCAAAAAGTATAGTTAAAGACAAAGCCCAGAAAGGCACTGGTCAATAAAACAGCACGCGAGCCATCGATGACACTACCAATGATACCAAATATAAGTGGCATAATACTGGCCGCTACAATCCGCTTAAATGACTGTCCCCACGTTAGCAAATGACCATTACTATTGACCGTCTTTAACCGCCAAGTCTGCATACCTAATGTCTGTCCACCGCGACGCCAAAATATCCCATAGAATCCTACTAACGTCAGTATAAAAGACGGCGTCATAATCACGTTTTGATACCACGTTGGCAGCGACTGCGCTTGTGACGACTCGCTACCCGTCTCCATCGTGATAAGTGTACCAATCACGGTTAGCAGGGTACCGACCAAAAACAACAACGCTAAAATTAACATGCCATCATAGAGAATGGCTGCCATACGGGTGCCAGGTTTAGCAATCGCTAGCTCTTCACTTTCAGAGGCATGGCGTGCTGATGCTTTAGTTTTAGCAGCAGATTTGGTAGGTCGTTTAGGTAAACTCTTTGACATGGTACAAGCTCATAGCAAGCAGTGAATAGTGACTCTATTGTACCGTAATTCACTGTCTTATCGTACATTATCCTAAGATGCCATAAATCATATAACAATGTGGTATAACCATGTCGTATGACTCATCAACTCATAAGACTATCACACAGAAATTGCAGACATAAAAAAATCGCCAAATTGTCATAAGACAGGCGATTATTTTAAGGTTTCTTTAACTGGGTTAAAGAATTGATGATGCAAATGGTGCGCTTGGAGAGATTCGAACTCCCGACCCCTTAGTTCGTAGCCAAGTGCTCTATCCAACTGAGCTACAAGCGCGTACTTTGCACATCATTTACTGCGTTGTTAAGAAACAATTGCAGCAAATTAGGTTGGTTATTATATATATAATTTCGCTTGTGTCAATATCTTTTTTTATTAAAATCAAATTATTTTTTGCTTTAATAAAACAGAAGATTATTAACGCTTTTATATCGCGTCACTACTCTACTAAAAACCGAATAAATGGAGGTGAAGGAGGGATTCGAACCCTCGATACGCGCAAACGTATGGTTCCTTAGCAGGGAACTGGTTTCAGCCACTCACCCACTTCACCAAACGATGTAAGACTTTTTAAGTTCTAAAAAATAGTATTATTGCTGATAATACGTCTTATCCCGTGGGCGAGTATTATAGCAAAGCCAAAACGAATTGCAAGCACTGTCTACAAATTTAATGCAGTTTTTATCATATTTATTTGTTTATATGGTCTCATAGCCTCTTGAGCAGCTCAAATATCAATAAAAACTATTAAAAACGATGTTTAAGTTAGTCAGCACGCTCTGGGTTGTTGTTAATTGATGGATTAATGGATGGATTGTCTATGTATCATCTCTCACCTACTATGGCTTTTTTAGCAGTGGGTGTCTATAGTATTTGTTACTCATTTTAGATTATGTCAAAGGAATTTTTATGCGACCAGTGGTACTGTGTTTTTCAGGATTAGACCCCTCAGGCGGCGCTGGATTACAAGCGGATATTGAAGCCATCGGTCAAGCAGGTGCGCATGCTGCCATTGCTTGTACAGCTATTACCATACAAAACTCGCAGCAAGTCTTTGGTTTTGAAGCTTGTGCAGCAAATTTGGTAAAGGATCAGGCCACCGCAGTGCTCGATGATTTGCCTGTTGCAGCTATTAAGTCAGGTATGTTGGGTACGACTGATAATATCGCTATGCTGACTCAATTGTTTGCCGAGCGCCTTATCGCCGCTGATACGCCATTTGTATTAGATCCTGTATTGGTTGCCAATAGTGGTGGCAGTTTGGGCGATGAAAAAACGCTCGTTAGCGCATTTAGGGAGCTGTTACCATACGCGACCCTCATCACACCGAATACTCATGAGCTACGCGCATTAAGCGGTGAGCAAGACTTACACATTGGCGCGCAAGAATTATGCGCCCAAGGCACCTATGCTGTATTGGTAAAGACCTCACACGACTTTGATAGCGGCGATATAGAGCAGTATTTGTATATAAAGGGTGAGATGGTACATAAAAGCACCTTGCCGCGCTTAACGGGCGAATTTCATGGCTCTGGCTGTTCGCTTGCCAGCTTTATCGCTGGGCGCTTAGCAATGGGTGATGCGCTTATCGATGCAGTAAGGGCAGCAGACAGCTGGATTACCCAGACGCTGCGTGCCGCTGATGCACCGCACCCTAATAATGACCAAGCCCAATTAATACCCAATCGTTTTATAGACTTTCAACATAACCTCTAAATAATCAATAAAAAAAGGGCGCTCTATATCTCTTAGAGCGCCCTTTTTCAGATAGCTACTGGTAATTTCAGATAGCAGCTTTCAAGTGACCATTAATCCAGCTCAACCCAACATCGGCATAAAGCTCGCGGCAAAGCCACCAATGAGCATCTCAAGCAAAATAAAAGCAATGAATGCAACCATTGGTGATAAATCAATCATGCCCAAGTTTGGCGTGATTCGACGAAATGGTGCCAAGATTGGCTCCGCTAAATTGACAATGATACCAATAATCGGATGCTGAGATTGGGTAAATACCACAATCCAGCTGACAATGATGGAACCAATGACGAGATAGCGACACATACGTAAAAAGTCTAATACCAAGCTGATAGTACCAGTGAAAAATAACGGTACAGGAGCGATACCTTTATGGGTCAGTGCTGCTTTTCCAGAGATATCGATCAAACGAATCAAAAACATCAGGACGATAGCCGCAATACTGATACGCCCTTGCCCGACGGTTGGAAAAATACGCCCAAACACGTCGACAATATGCGTTGCTTTATAAGCAGGCGCAATCATGGGGTTGCTGGCATCCATCCCTGCAAATTGCAGCATAAAGCGAATAAACACCAACATCATGGCGAAGGTGGTGACCAAATCAAAGATTTGAAATAACATGTTGTTCATGAAGTGCTACTCAATGTGACATTATTAACAGGTTTTGGGATGACGACTGTCATTACTAGGTGCTTGGTATTGGTGCTTAGTATTACAGCTCAGGCGCGTCATTCGCTTGTAGCAAATAACGCGCCTGATATATGGATGATTATTTACTCATCTCTTCACTCAAGGCTTGGCTACGGTCATAGCAGGCCTGCATAGCCTCAACGATTTGACTACCGATATCATTGGCTTGCATTGACTCAACGGCTGCTTGGGTTGTTCCATTTGGCGAGGTAACCTTGCGACGCAATTCAGCAGGTGCATCCTCACTATTCATCGCCATTTTTGCTGCGCCTAGCATGGTTTGCATGGCCAATGCTGAAGCCTGCTCTTTATCCAAACCTAAAGCCACTGCCCCGTCAATCATGGATTCAATGAAGTAAAAAATATACGCTGGCGCTGATCCTGATACGGCGGTTACCGCATGCATGTGTTCTCCATTATCGACCCCCATGACCAATCCGGATGCTTCCATCGCCGCCGTTGCTAACTGCTTTTGTTCAGCAGAAATATTATCAGTACCGTACAGACCCGTTGCGCCCATTTGAATCATTGCAGGGGTATTTGGCATCGCACGGACGATATTATCATAGCCACCCAACATGTCAGATAAAAGCTCAGTCGACAAACCTGCTGCCACTGAAATTACCAACTGCGTGTCTAAGACATCCGCAAAGCTACTGACTACCGCTTTCATCACTTGCGGCTTGACCGCCAGCACCACAATGTCAGCATCGATAACGGCAGCTTTTGCATCAGCAGTTGGATCGACCGTGTTCAGTCCTTTAGCAGCCAATTGCTCGCGCGCTTCACTGCTAGGATCAGCAACGGTAATCAAACTCGGTTTGACACCGCAGCTGACAAGCCCGCTAATCAAAGCCTGCGCCATATTACCGCCACCGATAAAGCTGATTTTCTTATTATCTAATACTGACATACATGTCTCCCATTCAAAAATCCAAAGGTATTCAAACTAACATAATGATAGGTAAAATGACACTCAGTTTACCATACTGCTACTGGCATCGTTTGATAAATTGACGGCATCTAACCCGGCTGTAAGCTCCATTGAACCACTGAATTGCCATGGACTATTGCACAATCAAACGGTTAGATTAACAAGGGCATTATATAAAATCAGTGACGGAGAGTACTATGTTTTTCATTCGTAAAGCCAACCCTGAGGATTATGCAGATGTTGCTAACATTCACTTCAAAAGTTGGCATGCCGCCTATTTAGATTTGCTACCAGTGTCCTATATCAATGATAAAAACAACTTATGTAATAAGACAAAAATGTGGCAGGAGTTAATGGCACATCCTGATGTTATTGTCTGGATAGCATATGATGCTCATCATCATAACTTGGGGTTTATTGGCTACTTCATTAATAATAAAAATTATGAAATTACCACGTTGTATGTTTTGCCCGACTATCAAGGATTGGGTATAGGCACTCAATTAATGACAGCATCATTACAAGCCCTCTTAGAATCTCATATCCATGCCTATTTTTATTTATGGGTATTAGAAAATAATGTGGCTGCTATTGATTTCTATCAAAAATTTGGCTTTGTAGGTAATGGCGAAAAGAGTGAAGAATGCTACAAAAGCATGCAAATAATAGATATCAAAATGATCAGAAAGCTTGATAACTTGATAACTTGATGGCCTAGCCCTAGATAACCTGACCTCCTAAAAGGTTTATGTTACAAATATTAAAAAGCATTATTGATGCTTAGACTGTTTGTAATAACATTGTTTGTAATAACATTGTTTGTAATAACATTGTTTGTAATAACATTGTTTGTAATAACATTGTTTGTAATAACATTGCTTCTAATAGCACTGTCTAAAACACCAGTATTGTCTGGTGTGCCTGTCAGCGATCTACTCGTCCCTAGTATCCAGCTCTCAAAAGGTGATACCAGCAATAATGGCCATTCTTTATCCTGCTGTACGGATACGGCACTGACCACCACCAAACTCTCGCGCAACCATAAAGGTACACCAAGCGTTTGATATAGTTTCTTGCCCGCTTGTGGACGTGATGCCAAGGCAGTTTGCACACGCTGTTGACGACCTAATGGTGCAAAGGTAATCTCAAACTTCTCATCACCATCTTGGTCGCTGTCTAATAGCTCTGCCAAGGCATTTGGCATCATTTGCACTTGCCAAATAAAGTTATCATCACTACGTAAGGTAACTGATACAGGCTGAGCAGCCGCTGAATCAGCATCAGCCACCACAAGATTAGATAAGGGTTGAATCTGTTTGGTAAGCGGCAATACTAACCACTTGCTCCACTCACTGCTTAAACGATAAAGCTGCTGACGATAGCGGCAAATCGTATAGGACTGCTTGCGAGCTTGCCAAAAAAGCGCCGTTTGGTGATCAGGATCTTCACGTTGGCTTAGCATAAATACATCATCGACCAACTGCTTAGCAGGCGGTAACGGTTCATCTTGACCGAGCCAATGATGCAATAGTTGGCGCTGACGGTAAATGGGTAATGCTTGTAGCTTGTCTATATTTAGCACACGCTGGGCAGACGATAGCTGTAATGATGCTACCTCTATCTGCTGTAAATCTTCTGCCGCTTGTGCATTGATTATTAATTGGGCATCACGCAATAGCTGTGCGCTACGGGCGATATTGTCAATGACATTGGAATTATAGGTCGCCAATACTGGCATGATGTCGAGGCGTAGCCCACTACGTACATTATCGCCAGCATCATTGGTTGGGTCATCAATATAAGGGAGCTTTAGGCGCTGAGCATAATTGCTGATGTTGGCGCGTTTGACCGTCAGCCAAGGTCGCCATAATGCCATACGCTGTGTGCCTTGCGTTTGGATACACCACGGCTGCATACCCGACAGACCATTCACCCCAGCGCCTTGTATCAGCCGCATCAGCACTGTCTCTGCTTGGTCATCGGCATGATGCGCTAAGAGCAATACATCATCTTGATTGAGTTGCGCTCGCATGACATCATAACGAGCTAGCCTTGCGGCTTGCTCATCATGACCATTCACTTGCGCACGTAAAATCCGACACGGTATCTGCTGCACTGCTGCCCAATGAGCGACATGCATCGCCCAAGTGTCACTATCTGCTTGCAAACCATGGTTCACATGTAAGAGCTGCGGTAAAAATGGCAACTTACCTTGGCGATAGAGCTGCACACACAGCGCAGCCAATGCTAATGAATCACGACCACCACTACACGCCAGCCAAAGCCGTCGACCGTGCAGCTGTTCACCATACTCAGCCATACTGCTCAATAATGCTTGTGCCAGATCGGCATCGACAGGCAAGTCTGCGATTGGCTTCATAGGATGCGAAAGGATTGCACTGCTGGTCATAATCAGCCTTATTTATTTAGCATGCATACATGAATTGACATATAAATGAATCTGCTTATACGTCAGCTACGGCATCAGTTATAGTGTCAGTTAGTACCTATATTAACAGCCACAAAAAAACGCGCCATAAAATGACACGTTTTTATTTTAGCATTAAGACTCAGTCTCTAATATGAAAAGCTTTGTGTCCATGAATAGAGGCTTTGTAACAGAGGTGTCATAGCGACCAATTAAGCAGGCAACATCACTTCTGAGTTAAAGGTTTTCAGCTTCTCATAACGCAGCTCACAACGCGCGTGTGCGTCTAAATCTTTAATCTCATCTAACTGCTCAGCAATAAGTGCTTTCAAGGCGATCATGACTGGTTGCGGCTTGATATGCGCGCCTTCACCTTCTTCAATGACGGCATCAATCAGCCCCATTTGATATAAATTAATCGCATTTAATTTCAAGGCTTCACTAGCGTCTTGTGCTTTTTCAGCTGTTTTCCACAGGATAGAAGCACAACCTTCCGGAGAGATAACCGAATAAATACTATTTTGTAGCATATTTACTTTGTCACCAACGCCAATAGCCAACGCCCCACCTGAGCCGCCTTCACCGATGATAGTCACGATAATAGGCACTTTTAGGCTAGAAAAAACGGCGATACTTTCGGCAATGGCTTGCGCTTGTCCGCGCTCTTCAGCGCCGATACCCGGATAAGCGCCTTGGGTATCGACAAAGGTCATCACAGGGATATTAAAGCGCTCAGCCATTTTGACCAAACGAATGACTTTGCGGTAACCTTCAGGATTGGCCATGCCAAAGTTATGAGCAATACGCTCACGGGTGCTGCGACCGCGATGTTGACCAATTACCATCACAGGCTGACCATCAAAACGCGCCAGACCACCAAGAATGGCTTTGTCATCGGCAAAAGCACGGTCACCGTGCAGCTCATCGAATTCGGTAAACAGCTGATTAACATAGTCCATAAATAATGGACGCTTGGCGTGCCGTGCAAGCTGCACACTATCCCAGACAGTGCTCATAGACGCTTCCCTTTAATAATTATACTTAATGTATTTATGTTTAAGAATAATATCGTTATCGATTTTTAGATAATGAAAGTACAGTTGTAAACTCAATAGAAGCTATAGTAGCACATCTTAAATGGCATGACATTACTGACAAAGCCGCTTTTGTTACGTTAATCTATAGCATATTCATTACAATAGTAACGGCATCGTGTTGATCGTCAGTGCAAACTAGCGCTGCCTAGCCCTCAACCACGCTCAGCGTCACGCCCCATTTGGCAAACTGCTCAATCTCAGTATGCAAATCGGGCAATAAGAAAGCGTAGTGCTCACTGCTATTGGCAACGGTGATTTGCCAGCAATGATCATCCATGGCTTGTAACTGTAATTCTGGTAATTCATAATCGCTGCGGCTGTGATGCGCCAGTACGGCTAAGCGTAGCAACAGGCAAAGATAAACGAGCTGATTACCACCGATAGTACAGGTCTGCTCTAACATATCAGCCTTGAGCTTACGACGATGATTGAGCATCAGCTGTGCCATGCGCTTTTGATCGACTTGCGAGAATCCTGGAATATCAGAATACTCAAGCAAATACGCGCTGTGCTTATGATAACTACTATGACTGATGGCCAATCCTATCTCATGCAAGAAAGCCGCACGTCTGAGTAAATCACAATCATCATTGGTAAGGGCAAGCTGACTCTTCACTTGTTCAAATAAATGACGACTGGTTTTCACCACTTGTTTGGCTTGTTTTTTGTCCCCTGAATAACGCTTAATCAGCGCCAGCACACTGCGGTCACGAACATCTTCGCTAGCAAAGCGTCCAAGCATGTCGTACATCACACCTTCACGTAGTGCACCATCTGAGTAAGTAATGGTATCGACACCCAGCACTTTCATGACTGCACGCAGTACCGCAACGCCTGCTGGGAAGACGGCTTTGCGATGTTCCTTAACGCCTTCTAAATCGATGTCATCGACATTGCCAATTTTAAGCAACAGTTTCTCTAACTTTTTGACACCTTTATAAGTGATGCGCTCTTGCTCATCAGCCCAGCCCTTAGATACCAGCACATTACGTACCGCTTTAATCGTCCCACTCGAGCCAACCACACTACTCCAGCCCAATTTTTGATAACGACCCTGAATCGCTAACACTTCTTTGCGAGCGGCTGATATCGCATTATTAAAGGCTTCTTTCGTGATTTGACCATCGGCAAAGTACTTCTGGGTAAAGGCGACACAGCCCATCTGCAAACTCTCGGTCAGTAGCGGATCGAACTCTTGACCAATGATAAACTCTGTCGAACCGCCACCAATATCGATGACCAAACGCTTGTCACTACTGGCATTGGTGTGTGAGACGCCCAAATAAATCAAGCGTGCCTCTTCTCGTCCCGCGATAATCTCAATAGGTTTCGGCAATATTTTATTGGCACGGGCAATAAAGTCATTGGCATTTTTGGCTTGGCGTAAAGCGTTGGTCGCGACCACGCGAATGCGTTCGGGTGGCACCGAATCCAAACGCGCCACAAATCGGCTCAAACAGTCAAGACCTCGCTGTGCAGCTGCCGCACTTAAGATATTATTCTCATCCAAGCCTGCGGCGAGCTGGACTTTTTCAGACATAGAAACGACTTTTCGCACCTCACCATGGTCAAGACGCGCAATGGCCAGATGAAAACTATTGGAACCGATATCAATGGCTGCCATCATTTCATCATCAGCGAGCGGCGGATTTGTAAGGTAGTCAATAGGCATAAGAGGAATCGTTACCGTGTTGGATAAAAGGGAGAGGATATGGGCTAAAAATCAGACGATTGAGTCATATAAACATCATAGCTGCACCAAATAATGCCATCTATACAAAGATGCTCACGTGTTTGACGTAATTTTCGCCATTAAAGCATTTATGCCAAACACTGGCAAGTGACCCAAATGCTAATTAAGCAGCAAGCGCATCATTCACAAAATAACCAATGCGCCATAAATATCCATTGCTTGTGTTAAGGATAGCGTTTTGCTACATTAAAAACGACCAATATTATAATAAATAACAGTTACTTAATGACCGCCTAGCCGCTTTATTAAAACAGAAAGCCCCCTAATGACTCACCCTAATATCTATACTCAAGAAACGATTAGCAAGGAAGCTAAACAAATGAATCAAACGACCACACAAAACACTACCAAAAACGCCGATGCTCAAGCGGTCAGCAATGCTAAAAAAAACATGATGACAACCGTCAGCCCAACAAAGCAGAAATTTTATGACTTCTATTTAGCTGAACATCAAAACATGGCTTGTCGCCGCTTACATTTCGCCGGTAGTAGCTTTGGCTTATTGGGACTCGCAAAGTCGGTAAAAACCGCTTCGCCAAAACCATTACTCAAAGGCATCGCTGCTGGATATGCTTGCGCTTGGGTCGGTCATTTTTTCTTTGAAAAAAACAAACCTGCCTCGTTCAAATTCCCGCTAAAAAGCTTTGCTAGCGACTTTCGTATGTACAGTGATGTCCTACGTGGTAGACTCAGCTTAAAAGACCGTAAATTTGATAAAACCGGACGATTATAACTCGCCACTAGCCCAACTAACGTAAAGACTTACGTAATATTTTGCCTACCGCAGTTTTGGGCAATTCATCGATAAACTCGTATGACTGCGGGCGTTTATAACCTGTTAAACGCTCGCTTGCGAAGCTTTGTAGCTCTTCTACCGTTAGGCTCAACTCCTTTTTAACCACAAACGCTTTAGGTACTTCACCGCTGTGCTCATCTGCAATACCAACCACCGCGACTTCAAGTACTTTCGGATGCTCTGTCAATGCCGCTTCCACTTCGTTTGGATAGACGTTAAATCCTGAAACCAGTATCATGTCTTTTTTGCGATCCACCAGCGTCAAAAATCCATGTTCATCTAGCACACCAATATCACCCGATTTAAAGTAGCCATCCTTTGTAAAAGTATCTGCATTGTCTCGTTGCCAATAACCACGCATGACCTGAGGGCCTTTAATACAAACCTCGCCCCGTGTACCTATTGCACAAGTTGCACCCTGTTCATCAATGATTTTAATATCCATCATCGCAAGTGGCAGACCAACGCTACCATTAAAACGATCTATACCAGGTGGGTTAAAAGAGATAACTGGTGCAGTTTCGGACATGCCATAACCTTCATTGATAATCATACCAGTGACTTGTTGCCACTGATCAGATACGGCTTTGATAATTGCGGTACCGCCACCTATAGATAGTGCCAAGCGACTAAAATCAAGGTTGGCAAACTTTGGATGATGCAGCATACCAATAAATAAGGTATTAACCGAAGGAATGACATGCGGACGGTGCTGCTCGATGGTATTGACTAGTCCATCGATATCACGCGGATTGGTGACCAGTATGTCTTCCCAGCCGCCATAAATGCCTAGTAAGCCGCAAACGGTAAATGAGAAGATATGATAGAGCGGCAACGGATTGAGTATTTTGATCTGCTCGCTACGACCCGCTTCAATCGCATGACCAAACATCGCATAACACTGACAGACATTGGCCATGACATTGTAGTGCGTGAGCATCGCGCCTTTTGGCTTGCCAGTCGTGCCACCCGTATATTGCAATAAAGCTAAATCTTCACGCTCGATAGTAACAGCCTGATATTGCTCAGCGTGGTATGCACTCATAATATGGGCAAAGCTTATATTATGCTCTGAGATATAGTTTGCAGCATTATCGGCTGTGGTTCGGTTGGTTTGATTGAATTGACGAGTAGTATCGGTCGACGGTTTAAGTTGGGTAAGCAAAGCAATATCGTTATCAGCAGGTGCAGCATTCGGATTGACGGAACAATGTACGACGAATGACAGTTGCGCTTTGACTGCATCATCTAACTGATCGTAAGCAGAGGTCATACCATCGAGGACAATCAGCACACTAGCTTGAGCATCCGTCAGCTGATGCGCCAATTCATAATGGGTATACATCGGATTGACATTCACCAATACCGCGCCTGCTCGCAGGCAACCAAGTAACACCACGGCATACTGCAATATATTAGGTAATTGCACAGCGACACGGTCGCCTTTATTGATTCCTTGTGCTTGCAAAAAAGCAGCAAAACGGCGGCTGGCAATATCCAATTGTGCAAAGGTAAGGGTGGCGGGCCCCATACTAAAAGCCACAGAATCACTATGCTGATCTATCTTGGGTTGCAACAAATTTAGCAGGTTGTGCTTGTCCTCTAATACATCTAAATTATTTCTTATTCCATATTTCTCATATGAGGCTTGCCATAACGGTGGCGTATTACTGCTAGGCATATCATTAGTGCTTGTAGTCATCAGTTGGCATCCTTGCTCAATTGTCTTGATTCATCTCAGAATAGCATAATTTATTGTTTATTTTGCAATCACCCAAAGAAGGAACTGTCTTAGTCTTAGTTTTTTAATTTATGCAGTCATCGTCAGAAAATCTTTATCTCTTATAGTAAAAATCACAAAAGGATAAATATTGGGCACAAAAAAACCAGCATGATTTCTCATACTGGTTCTTGTAAGTACATACATTTTAAACAGGTCTTAAATAAACAAGGTCCTGAATAAATAAGGTCCTGAATAAATAAGGTCCTGAATAAATAAGGTCCTGAACAAACAGTTACGCTTTTGCCATTTCTGCAAAAATCTCGTCAGCGGCTTTAATCGACGCATCAATATCTTCATTGCTGTGTTTAATTGACATAAAGCCTGCTTCATAAGCAGAGGGTGCCAGATAAATACCGCGATCCAACATGCCATGGAAGAACGTGTTAAACACCGTCATATCGCACTCTGTCACGTCATCGAAGTTCTTTGGCGTGTCAGTTTCATTGTTTTTAACAAAGAACATGCCAAACATACCGCCCAATTTATTGGTACGCATGTTGATGCCGTGTTTGTCAGCCGCTGCTTGAAAACCATCTACTAGACGATCAACTTTCGCTGCTAACTCAGCATAAAAACCATCTACGGTTAAGTCTTCAAACATCGCAATACCCGCACGCATCGCGAGTGGGTTTCCTGATAACGTACCAGCTTGGTAGACACCGCCAAGTGGTGCGATACAAGACATGACTTCTTTTTTACCACCGAAAGCACCAACTGGCAGACCTGCACCGATGATTTTGCCAAAGCACGTCAAATCAGGATCAATGCCGAAATGTGCTTGTGCACCGCCAAGTCCAACGCGAAAGCCGGTCATCACTTCATCAAAGATCAGCACTGAACCGTTGGCAGTACACTCTGCACGCAACGTATCATGGAATTCTTGGGTTGGAATGACCATATTCATGTTGCCGGCGATCGGCTCTAAGATCACGCAAGCGACTTCTTCGCCCCATTTCTCAAAGCAATCTTTAATCGCTTGTGGGTCATTATAAGGAATCGTAATCGTATGCTTGGCAAAATCAGCAGGCACGCCTTTTGAGGTTGGCTCACCGATATCAAGCATGCCCGAACCTGCTTTTACCAATAAGCTGTCTGAGTGCCCATGATAGCAACCTTCAAATTTAACGATTTTGTCACGTTGGGTATAACCACGTGCCAAGCGAATCGCACTCATGGTCGCTTCTGTACCTGAGCTAGTCATACGAATCATCTCCACACTAGGAACGATTTCGCAAATCTTATCTGCAACGGTTGTTTCAAACGGTGTAGGCGTACCAAAACTTAAACCATCATCAGCGGCTTTTTTGACCGCATCAATCACTTTAGGGTGTGCGTGTCCCAAAATCATTGGGCCCCAAGAGCCGACATAATCGATATACGCATTGTCTTCGGTATCATAAATTTTGCTGCCGTTAGCACGGTGCATAAAAATAGGCGTGCCACCGACACCAGCAAAGGCACGGACGGGCGAGTTTACGCCGCCAGGAATATGTTTGCGGGCTTGCGCAAATAGCTGTTCGTTTTTAGTGCTCATCATTATTCTCTACTTATTATTTCTTTAATATTGATTCTGTCTTATTTTATTAAAAATAACTTTGCTGCTTGTTGTTAATGCTTAGCAGATTTTTAAAGCACATTTAATAATTTATGCTTTTTTGACCACAGATGATTTAAGCTTCATTGGGCCAAAACCATCAAGTTTACAGTCAATATCATGACCATCAGAGGCATCGGGCAGCAGGCGAATACCTTTTGCTTTAGTACCGACTTTAATAACGGTCGATGAGCCTTTGACTTTTAAGTCTTTAATCACGGTGACAGTATCGCCATCTTGCAGCTCATTACCGACCGCATCACGAATGACCGCGTCTTGCGCTTCAGCTTGTGCCGCATCGGTTTCAGCCGCAGTCCATTCATGAGCACACATGGGACATACCAGTAACGCACCATCTTCGTACGTATATTCAGCATCGCATTTTGGGCAATTGGGTAAGCTCATAATTTCCTCGTCAGCCGTGATAAATTGGGTGTATTCTAGAGCTAACATTGTACCGTAACTCGCCAGCTTTAACCAATCGCTTCGCTCGTAAATGCGGTGCTGTGACTAATTGATAGATTCGCTCATGTCTTACAGCGGACGTTTTTTATCACACAGTGTTTTGTGGTACTCTGCTTTAACTAAATTTGGTTTGATGACCATGTATCTTTAGATGGTAAAACCTCAATATTTACTTTATCAATTACTTTAACAACTCAGTATTCACCACAATATCTGAGGCTATGGCTACTGATAACGATAGCGACTTATGAATAGGATAATAATAATGACTCAATCAAACGTATCGACCCTCTCATCAACACTGCCACAATTTGTTCAACTAACGATTCAAGGTGAAGATGCAGAAAAATTCTTGCAGGGTCAGCTAACCTCTGATGTCACCAAGCTCGGACTCAGTTATCAAGCAACGGCGCTTAGCAATTTAAAAGGTCGCATTGATTTTGGTTTGTGGATAAAAAAACAAGCCGAAAAGCATTATGATGTGGTTATCAGTGCCGATTGCGCTGAGGCTTTTCAAGCCCATTTAAAAAAGTTCGGTGCCTTTTCAAAGTTTGATACCAGTACGCCCGCGCCCATTTATCCTTGCGTGCTTGATGACGTTCCAACTTTTAGTCATCAGGAAGACCACAATACGCCAACCGATACCCAAGCGTGGATGCAAGCGTGGATGCAAGCGAGTCTTGCCATTGGCAACTATTGGATAGTTGCTGCTACACAGGGTCTGTTTCAGCCACAAGAGCTGCGTCTGCATCAGCGCGGCGGTATGGACTATGATAAAGGCTGCTATCTTGGTCAAGAAGTGATTGCCCGTATTTATTTTAAAGCAGCGCCAAAAGCGTTTTTACATTATGTCAGCGGCGCAGGTGACGTGCCAGCAGCCGGTGACAAGCTAGAAAAAATCCATGTGGTTAATGCGATTGCCGATGACACTATTAATGGTAATGGTTTTAAAGCATTGGTCGTTGCCCGTCCAGAGCATTTAGCCGATAGTGAGCTTACGATATTAGACTTACCGCCAGCGCTGCAAGCCGATGTTGCGCGCCAAAAATAGTGCGACATGATGAATGACGCATAATAAACAGCACTCGTACAAACATTTTTACTAAAAAAGCAGCAGAGTAATCTATGACCCATATTGCGGTACTCGGAGCGGGTGTGGTGGGCGTGACCACCGCATGGTATCTTCGCCAAGCAGGCTACGATGTGACCATCATTGAGCGCGAATCTGCTGCCGGTATGCAGACCTCATTTGCCAATGGTGGGCAAATATCTGTCTCGCACGCAACCCCTTGGGCAAACCCTGCGGCTCCAATGAAAGCCCTTAAATGGCTGTTTCGCGAGGATGCGCCGCTGTTGTATCGCTTGCGTGCTGATAAGGCGCAGCTTAAGTGGGCGATGCAGTTTTTGCAAGAATGCCGTGCAGATAGAGCCGATGCCAATCTGGTACAAATGGTACGTTTGGGCTTGTATTCACGAGATGCACTACAACAGCTGCGTGCTGATATTGGTATTGATTACGAGCAGCAAACGCGCGGTATTATGCATTTTTATACCAATCAAGCGGAATTTGATGCCGCTATTGCGCCAACGGAGCGCATGCAAGCGTTAGGCTGTGAGCGTCATATCATCGATATCAATAATGCCGTTAACTTAGAGCCTGCGCTTTACCCTATTGCTCATAAGCTAAAAGGTGCGACTTATACCAGCCGTGATGAATCGGGTAATGCCCATTTATTTACCCAGCGCTTAGCCGAGCGCTGCATAAAGTCTGGCGTGAAGTTTTTATACGATACCGAGATTCTGGCGTTAAACACTGACGCCCATTCTGCTCGCCCGCATGTACATAGTATTACCATTCAACCTAAGGGAGAAAACGCGCAAACCTTTAGTGCAGACAGCCATGTACTAGCCCTCGGTAGCTATAGTGTGTCATTACTAAGACCTTTGGGAATACATGCGTCTATATTTCCAGCCAAAGGCTACTCAGCTACTTATCATATCAACCCCCGCGCCCCGCATCTAGCACCCTTTGTCAGTCTCATTGATGATGAGTTTAAGCTGGTGACATCACGCCTTGGCGACAAGTTACGCGTCGCTGGAACGGCAGAATTTAACGGCTACAATTTGGATTTGAATAGCACACGCTGCGAAGCCATCACGCGCCGTGTGCAGCAGTTATTCCCGAAAGGTATCATTGCCAATTCTGTGCAATATTGGACAGGGCTACGTCCAATGACTCCATCAAATGTGCCGTTAATTGGGCGCGCGCATAGGGGTCAAGTCCGTCATGGCAGTCATAATGTGGATGCTAGTTTTGATAATTTATGGCTCAATACAGGTCATGGTACGCTTGGCTGGACCCATGCTTGCGGTTCTGCAAAGGCGATCAGTTTATTAATACAGGGTGAGACACCGCAAGTCGATTTTGATTTTGTTGGCTTAGGAACGTAAAAATAAGAAACGTAAGAATAGGAAACGTAAAAAAGGCGCTACCAATATAAGTCAGCGCCTTTTTTCTTTACATGGAAGACTTTTATTTTAGAACTATTTTATGCAGCGCTCCCTGATTTCATATCGAAATCAACGTCAGAATCAGCCGTCTCCAAATCAGTCGCTTCTGGCGCGATTGCTTGCAATTGTACTGGGACGCCATTGACTGCCGCATTGCCACTTAGCTGATCGATTAAGGTATCGTCTGTCAAATCATTGACACTGACGCCCGCATGCGCTTGAGCGATTTTTTGTTTTACCCCTTTACGGCCGTGACCCCACCCATGAGGGATACTCACCACTTTGGGCATCAGCTCATCCGTCACTTCTGCTACGATCGTCACACTACCCACACGCGACGTTACTTTCACGTTTTGACCATCCTCAATACCGTACTCTTTCGCTGTTTCAGGATGCAGCATGAGCGTACAGCGCGGCTTACCTTTTACCAAGCGATAGCTGTTATGCAGCCACGAATTATTGCTGCGGACATGACGACGACCAATCAATAGAATTTGCTTGTCATCATAGTCCTGCATCATCTCCTGTACCCGCTCTAAATCTGCTTGATAAAAATCAACATTGAGATGAATCTGCTTATCTTTATGTTTTAACGCTTGTGGCAGCATGGTTTTGAGCGCTCCCAAATCAATTCCATGCGGATTTTTCTTCAATTGCTTTAGATTGAGACCCTTATAAGGCCCACGTTTTAGACCTTGATTAAGCACAAACTGCGGACCCAAAAATTTTATTAATAGGCGTTCGACTTTGGTTGCAAGTACGGCTTTTTTATCCAAGCGTTTCGCCAGCTCTAAGTAGATTTGCCAGTCATGTTTGGCACTTCTTTGCTTAGCAAACAATGCCTTTGAATATTTGGCGACGTTATGGACGGCAAAATTGTTAAAGGTGACGTCATAATGATCGCGCTCTAGTGGCGATACCGGCGGCAAAATAATATGCGCATGACGGCTGGTTTCTGTGACAAAGTAATCAATAGCGACCATAAAGTCCAAGTTGGCAAAGGCTTTATCCAACTTTTCACCATTCGGCGTGCTGAGTACAGGGTTGCCCGCGACAGTCATAAAGCCTTTTAACTGCCCCGCCCCTTCTACCAACATCTCATCCGCCATTGCCACGACGGGATAATCACCATTAAAGTCAGGCAAGTTACTCACGCGGCTATGGCGCTTACCTAAATAACCTGGGCCTGAGTTATTGACCACGTCGACCGCAGGATTGGGGAACATCAGACCACCCACTTCATCCAAACGACCTGTGACAATATTAATCAGCATGATTAGATACTGGCTTAATAAGCCAAACTCTTGCACCGAGACGCCCATACGCCCGTAACAGACCGAGCTTTCGGCTTCACAAAATTCTTTGACCAGTCGCTTAATCTTTTTTGCCGCAATGCCAGTAATCTCAGCGACGGACTCGGCGCTATAGTCTTTGGCAAAATCTGCCAAGCTCGCAAGCTCTGGCGTCAGTGCTGCGGCTCTATTATGAGCCTGTGCTTGGTCCGCGTAACCTTGCGCATAGATTTCATTGAGCATGGCGAGCAAGAGCAAAACATCGGTCGCTGGACGAATAAAGTGATGCTCGCTAGCAATATCTGCCGTTTCGGTGCGCCTTGGATCAATCACCACCACTTTACCATCACGTGCTTGGATGTCTTTTAATTTTTGACGCATATTTGGCGCGGTCATAATACTGCCGTTAGACGCCAGCGGATTGCCACCAATGATAAGCATATATTGGGTACGATTGACGTCAGGCACAGGGATGCGCAGCATATGCCCGAACAGGTGCATGCTCACAATGTGATGCGGTAACTGGTCGATGGAAGTCGCAGAAAAGCGGCTGCGCGTATTGATACTGGTTAATAGATGCTTAATGGTTAACATGCCGCCCAAATTATGGACATTAGGATTGCCTAGATAAATACCAAAGGCATTTTGACCGTGTTTTTTCTGTACCAACTGAATACCAGCTGCCACCTTATCCAACGCATCAGCCCAGCTAATCTCTTTCCAACCGTTAGCGGTTCTCTCAACGGGATGACGCAGGCGATCACTGTCTTCATGCAAGTCTTGCAAAGCAGTCGCTTTTGGACAAATATACCCTTTAGAAAATGGATCGTCTTTATCGCCTTTAATCGATAATACCTTGTCACCATCGTGCTTGATAACAATTCCGCACATTGCTTCGCATAAATTGCAGGTTCTAAAATGTGTTTGTTCATCCGTGTGACTCTTTTCACTAGCCATGGTCGCGCTCCCTGTTATTTTTTACTATAGTCATTCCACTACAAAGGTATTACTGCGTTAACCTCGCTTGAAGTATTAAATATACATCTACACTCGGTTGCCTTGTACTACTTTTAAATTGAATCGACTATAGCGCTTTCACTATATAAATTCCGTTTTATAGGTTTAATATGGTTGCTAAATTTACTCACCTTAACAATCTTAAAAACACTGAGAATTAGTCAAAGTTCAACATTGATAAGCTAAATAACTAGCCATCTACTCTGCGCTTGTCTTTGGTGAAAAAATGGCTAAAGACGCCATCAAAGTTTTTGCACAACATCTCAATGGCTTGCTGCCGTGAATAACGCTGTTGATGACATCCCAATATCAACTCATGTACTTGGGCGGCAGCGATATCGACACAGAGTTGAACGTCAAACGCCTCAAAAGAACACTCAGCTGACTGCAATCCCTCTATAAATATCTTAGTCCACTCGTGTCTTATCTCTATGATTAGACTTCCCAACCCGTTACGTTCTATGTTTGAATCAAAGCGCAGACTGTCTTCGAGCAAACGTTGAAATAAAGTGATGTTTTGAAAGGCGGCATCAAAAATCAATGTTAGGCATTCCTGACAACGCTCATTGAAATCCTCTTTAGACAGCGTTGGATAGTCTTTAAGCATATCTACCCACGCCATGCGCATCGGAGATAAATAATTGCCTTTAAGTTGCTCGCTTAACACCTGCTGCAACGCATCTAAACTATCAAAATGATTATAAAAACTTGGCTGAGCAATACCTGCGCCTTTCGCGATTTTATTCATACTCATACCACAAGCGCCCTCTACGCTATACAGCTGCAAGGCACTTTTTAGTAACGTATGACGCGTTTTCGCCTTTGCCAGCTCGCGCTTAGTTTCCGGTTTTTTAGCACTTACGCTGTTAAGTACATCCATTATCAATCTGCCCCAACTTAATCTATAAAACAATTGTTATTTTAACTATAAGGCTATAGCCATTTAAACAAGAAGTCTATCACTAAATTTTTAACCTTACCTATTCTTGATGATTCGTTTTAACCCATCCTAAAACTATCATAAAAAATAGCCGCCATATTTATGATGACAGCTACTTTTTTTATTCCTATATTTACAGCGTGTTACGACGTCATTTTTTATAAATCATCGCCAGACTTGTTGATTCTCTTTACGTATGTCACTGATAAAACACTTCATTCATTACACAAATGGACGATGCATAACATAGCTGTGCAGATCTCAATAATGGAGCAACACTCTCAACATTGCATATACAGACATGACGATGGTGAGCACTTATATTAGATATCACCAGTTAGCTGATTAATAAGTACTGATAGCAGCTGAGTAAAATGTCGATTAAAGACAGATGGAATAATTGTCTCAATAACCAATTTTATAATAAAAGAAGGAACATAAAAATGAACGAACATACTCTAAAAGGTGAATGGAACCAAATAAAAGGCTCAGTAAAGCAAAAATGGGCTGATCTTACTGATGATGATTTATTACACGTTGAAGGTAGCCGTGATAAATTGGTCGGAAAAGTTCAAGAACGTTATGGTCACAGCAAAGATGATGCTGAACGTGAAGTAGATGCATGGCGTACTGAACATAAATACTAGTAGATAATCATGCTGTAAGAAGTATTAAGATAAAAATTTTATAAGCAGATTATTTAAACGAAAACCGCATTAGTTTCTAATGCGGTTTTTTTATGCTGGACTTATCACCAACTTGATTTATATCAAATAATTATAAGAGATAAAACTCAAAGTCCAGACACGATAAAACCGCATAGCAATTAACTGTTATGCGGTTTTATTGTTAACCATCCATGTTACCTATCACCACTGTTTCCCATGCATCCTTGCATAATATTCAGCACATTGTGATACTGGGCATCCTGCCCTTTTTACTACAACTACCAGCATTAACTACTGATAGCAGCAAAGGGTATGTGTCCTTACTCCACTTATCATTATCATCCTGATGGTAATAAGTGAATCATTATCCTTAATGCGGTCAACTCAATCCTTGAGTCACATTCCCTAATGCCGTGTGACTATAATGCCTAATTCCTAACCTGATGTTAAGTGGCGTAAGCGTCATTACGTGTAAGCATATGCTTACATGATTCATATTCGTTGCTCTGATTACAACTTATTAACGCAAAAGACACTAATCATCAAGCTTTGTCCATTATGATAGATAATGTAAGAAAATATTTCAAAGCGCATGATGGTAATGACGATGGTAATAATTAATTTGCCAGTAAGTTATGAGTACGATTATATGAAAAATTTACAGAGTGCGTACGTGCTCGGCTATCACCAGCAATAATGCGACGGGTAATTTAAAAATATTATAGGATATTGGATCATGAAAACTCTAAAGCCTTTCTCATTTAAGACCGTTATATCTACTGGTCTTGCGGTTGCATTATTGGGTACTACAGTTGGGTGTGCCGTCGTCGGTCCAGGGTATGATAATTACCCAGTATATGGTGGTAATGATGATTATGGTAACGCTGACTACAACCGCATTAGTCAAAAGCTACGCGCTGATCTGCGCCGTAAAGGCTATCAGGTTATGGATATCAAATCCGATAACTACCGTGGCAATCGCACAATGACCGCTTATGCCAAAAAGAACAACCAAGCATACGAGCTAAAATACACGTATCCCGATCTAAAACTTATTAGCTCAAATAAAAAAGCTTGGTCTAATGTATGGCAAGACGATAGATATGACAAAGACCATTACAACAAAGACAAATATAAAAATAATGGCAAGCATAAGAATAATAAGCACTATAAGAATGATGATATCGAAGATAGCATTAAAAGAGACTCGCGTTATCCAGCAATTAAGCAACGTGCAATCAATAAAATACAAGGCATGGGCTATCGGGTCAAAGACATTGAGCTGGAAGAAAATAACGGACGCGGCGTGTTCGAGATTGAAGCCAAGCGCGGCTCGCAAGAATATGAAATACGACTTGGTTACCCAAACTTAAATGTGATTAAGATTGAAAAAGACTAGAGCATATCCTCCATTCAATTGATAGTTATAGTCAATCCTATATAAATCAGATACGGTATCAGGCTCGCTTAGTCTACTATTTGTAGTGCTTTCGCTTGCCTTCCTTGAATCTAAATTATATTGAACCGACTATATCTAAGTGCGCTAAAAATGAGAGTAGCAAAATAAAGCTATTAAATAAAGTTTTGGCATCGTTTATTACTTGATGCCTTTGGTCAAATAAGCCAGCCCTTGGTTTATTTGACCCTTTTTTATAAGAGCAGCAAAAACATCTTTGACATCATAAGAGGATTTGATGAACCCCCATACTTTATTAAAAACCACTACTAGCGCCAGTATGATTGCAGTGTTGCTGACGATAACGACTGGCTGTGCCACCGCACCTGGTTATAATGCTTACGGCGACCTTTATGAAGATATTTATAAAGACAGTAAGGTCTACAAAAAGCACAAGAAGACTATCAGCTCCATTGATAAAGAGCTTTATCAGCCTGCTATCGAGCAAAGGGCTGCCAATAAAGTCAGCAATATGGGTTATCGAGTCAAATACAAAAAAGGTGACAGTAAAATAAAAGTAAAAGCCAAACGCGGCAGTGAAGATTACAAAATCGAGCTTGGCTATCCGAGTTATAACGTGATCAAGATCAAAGAGGACTAATAGCTAACCCTAAAAGTCTAGTACTTCAATCACATCATAGGCAGGCATTTCATAAGGATGCACCTGCTTTAACACCTCGATGACCTGTTTAATATCAGCATCAGCCACTACCATTTCTACCCGCCACTCCTCAACGGTTTCCAGTTGATTATGTGCTCCAATATTCGGATTACTGCCTGCCAGTGGCATAAACTGCCCTATTCCCTGCACTTGCCAACAGCACTGTTCATAATTGCCAATCATCCCCGCGCCTGCCGAAAATAAAGCGGACTTTACCTGCTCTAATGCTGTATCTGGAATAAAAACCGTCAGTTTATACATGTATTACTTCCTTCCAGTCTATTTAGAAAAACAGCCATCAACTATCAATCTTACTATTTTTTGGATAACGAAGGATGGTCAGTCCAAATGTAGCGCAATAACCACTCTTTTGCCTCGCCCGCATAATCAATGCCAATCCGTGGACGCAGCGATACTGGTGGCTTACAACCGTCTTCTTCTACCCAAACGGCTGATGCTGGATGAATAGATTTGCCATACAAGTCACGGTCGATTTGTAAACGCTTGGTCAGCTTACCGGGACCAGCGAACTGCTTGGGATGAATCAGTTGTTGATCTAAGTTCAATAATTGCTCATCTCGCAGGCGGTCACTATCTTCTGCTAAAAACCCTGCGCGTATCAGCACTGACTCAGGGGAGTCGAGAGCACCACTGATTAAATTGAGCATATGATGGACACCATAAGTCAAATATACATAAAAAACGCCACCTTGCTCATACATGATTTCAGTACGCGGCGTACGGCTGCCAGCATGTGAATGACAAGCGGAATCGCCCGCACCGATATAAGCTTCAGTTTCTGAGATGCGCATACGCAATATTTTAGTTGTGCCATCCGTATCTAACAGCTTTCTACACAGCACTTTACCTATTAAGTCAGCAGCGACCACACAGGTTGGTCGAGTAAACCATGATGGCTCTAAAATAGTAGGCTGCGCCGTGGAAGTTTGAGGCGTTGACATTAGTAATGGCCTTTTATACTTTTTGTATTATTGAATAATTAGGGCGTGTGTAATATTTGACCATGGCACTGACAGTACCGATTTGTGACTGTTCCACATACCCTAATAAGTTAGCATAAAAATAAAGCAAGATATGGCGCACAGTGTTTAAGGAATGTTTAAACAAACCTTGCAAGGTCGGTATAGCATTCAAAAAGATGATTTCTGCTGAATGAATAAGCATAAAAAAGTAAGAATGAGGTAACATTGGAATGAGGAATGAAACGTAAACTTAGACAAAAAGGAAGTCAAAAAATGAAAGGGATTACACGCTTCTCGAATAGCTTGATGGAAAAATATCTACCAGATCCATTTTTATTCGTCATTATTTTAACCTTGGTTATTTTTGTAATGGGCTTAGGTTTAACCGACTCTTCACCGGTACAGATGGTGGCGTTTTGGGGTGAAGGCTTCTGGGCTTTGCTGGCATTCTCAATGCAAATGGTTTTGGTGCTAGTAACTGGTTTTGTATTAGCAAGCAGCCCCATATTTAAAAAAGGTCTGGGTAAACTTGCCAGTTTCGCACGCTCGCCAGGTAGTGCGATTATACTGGTTACCTTAGTATCGCTTGCAGCAAGCTGGATTAATTGGGGATTTGGCTTGGTCATTGGGGCATTATTTGCCAAAGAGCTGGCCAAGCGTGTCGAAAATGTCGATTACCGTTTATTGATTGCCAGCGCCTATTCTGGATTTATCATTTGGCATGCCGGATTCTCTGGGTCGATTCCATTATCCATTGCAACAGCAGGCCATCCCTTCGTTGATAAAATCGGTGTTATTCCAACAAGTGCGACCATCTTTGCTAGCTATAACCTAATTATCGTTGCAGCATTGGTTATTATCGTCCCTTTATTAAACCGTCTGATGATGCCAAAAAAAGAAGATACGATTACGGTAGATCCAAAAATTCTAGTAGATCCTATCTCTGAGGATCTGCCAGCCAAATCGGATATGACACCAGCAGAACGTTTAGAAAACAGCTGGATTTTATCAATGGTCATTGGCGTATTGGGCATCGCCTTTATCGTGTATTATTTCGCACAGAACGGTTTTGCTCTAACGCTCGACTTGGTTAACTTTATGTTCTTGTTTCTTGGTATTATATTTCACGGTACACCTCGCAAGTATTTGATTGCAGTTCAAGAAGCGGTTAAAGGTGCAGGCGCTATCATCGTCCAATTTCCTTTTTATGCAGGCATTATGGGAATGATGACAGCTTCAGGGTTGGCAGGTGTGATGTCAGAAGCTTTTGTCAACGTTTCAACAGCGGAGACGCTACCACTTTTTGCTTTCCTCAGTGCAGGACTCGTCAACTTTTTTGTTCCTTCAGGTGGTGGACAATGGGCAGTACAAGCACCAATCATGTTAGAAGCGGCGGAAATGTTGGGTAGTGATCCGTCACGAGTTGCTATGGCTGTAGCATGGGGTGATGCTTGGACAAATATGATTCAGCCATTTTGGGCATTACCAGCACTTGCGATCGCAGGTCTAAAAGCCAAAGATATCATGGGTTTTTGTGTCATCGTGCTGATTGTCAGTGGTGTTGTGATTGGTTTAGGACTCTTGTTTTTATAATAAATCCTATAACTCCAACCTTAACTATTTTAATAAAGAGGTTGTTCTTATCTTTAGATAATAATGAAGTAAATCAAATAGCAGTGGAGCTATTCAGAATAGCCATATTTGATAATAACGACTACCTTTAGGTCAAAGCCTTTATATTATTAGTCGTAAGATAAACACGAAGATTAATTTAAAATCACAAAAAAACTGAGCACATGGCTCAGTTTTTTTTACGCTAAAGATTGACCTGCAGTGCAGTGCCAATCAAACATCTAGCTTAATGGCACACCAATACGGTTAGCCACTTCTTCATAAGCTTCAATGACATCGCCTAATGATTGACGGAAGCGGTCTTTATCCAGCTTCTTCTTAGTCGTCTTGTCCCAAATACGGCAGCCATCTGGTGAGAATTCATCCCCTAAGACGATACGGTCATGGAACACACCAAATTCTAGTTTGAAATCAACTAGTATCAAATCACCTGCTTCGAATAACGCCTTTAACACCTCATTTACTTGATGAGTCAGCTCTTCCATTCTTGCCAGTTGTGCTTCGGTTGCCCAGCCAAGAGACACAGCAAGTGACTCATTGACCATTGGATCACCCAGCGCATCATCTTTATAAAACAATTCATAAGTAGGCGGCGTCAATGCTTGCCCTTCTTCTAAGCCCAAACGACGAACCAAGCTGCCCGCAGCAAAGTTACGAACCACGCACTCAACTGGAATCATCTCTAAACGCTTGACCAATACTTCATCTTCAGACAATTGCTTTTCAAAATGCGTTTCGATACCAGCATCAGCCAGTTTTTGCATGATGAAAGCGTTAAAACGATTATTAACGACACCTTTGCGTGCTAATTGCTCAATACGCTTGCCATCAAGCGCTGAAGTATCATCACGGAAATGTAGAATCAAAAGATCATTATCTTCAGTTTCATAGACAGATTTGGCTTTGCCTTTATACAGCAGTTGTTGCTTTTGCATTAAGGGAGTTCCTGTTCGTTCAAGCTTATGTGGTAAAAACGCGCAGCGACCGCTGATTTTTGTATGACAGAATGAATAATATTTACATTAATCACTGTAAAATGTCAGCGGTATAAATAAGGAAATAGCTTTAATTCGAAGGACTACTGACAGCGCGCTCAGGCTTCGGTAGCTGGTACTGATTACCTGATTCGTTCTGTAATTTCAGCGTATTTGCACCAGCATTAGGAGTTGCATACAAAGGTACAAAAGGCGCTGGTTCTTTGTTAGCAGGCAGCTCTATTGGCACAAGCTTCTTGCTTTGCTGATATTCTAAGCTACCATTGTCACGCTTACCAAGTAAGTTTTTAGCACTTTGGCAACCGCTCAATACTAAGGTGCTTCCCAATATTAAGGTCAGCAGCGCAGGGAATATTTTTGCAGTCGGTGATGATGTTTTCATCATATTATCTCTCTGAGTTAGCATTTACACGCATCATTTTATAATAAGTTCGCACGCACCAAGGCTTCATCAATAGTGGCATGATGTTGTTCAGCCAACCATACCAAAGGCAGACGAATACCAGTATCTATCATACCCATTTTATGAAGCGCATATTTGGCTGGGTTAGGACTTGACTCAATAAACAAGTCACGGTGTAAATGCTTGACCACATCATGTGCTTTATGAGCCGCATCAAAATCACCACGAAGCGCGGCTGTAAAAGTCTCGCTCATCGCTTTCGGGGCGACGTTGGCAGTGACTGAGATATTACCTTTACCACCAAATGTCATCAAATCAAGCGCCGTACTGTCATCGCCAGATAGCACGACGATTCTATCGCCCACTGCTTTGATCAATTGCTCACCGCGAGCGATAGAGCCTGTGGCATCTTTAATCGCGACGATATTATCGATATCAGCCAGACGTTCTACCGTCTCTTGTGCAATATCAACGACCGTACGTCCTGGCACATTATAAAGCATCTGCGGGATATTCACCGCGCGCGCGATAGCCTTATAATGTTGGTATAAGCCTTCTTGTGGCGGCTTGTTATAATAAGGCGCAACCAATAAGGCACAATCTGCACCAGCGTCGGCAGCATCTTGGGTCAGCTTAATGGCTTCCATCGTATTATTGGCACCTGTTCCAGCAATCACTGGTACACGACCTTTGACATGCTGAACAAAGTAGCGAATGACATCGCTGTGTTCTTGCATAGATAGGGTCGCTGACTCGCCAGTAGTACCAACGGCAACGAGACAATGCGTGCCTTGCTCAATCTGCCAATCTATGAGATCCGCCAGACGTTTATAATCGACCGTGCCGTCAGGATGCATGGGCGTTACCAAGGCTACCATTGAGCCTTGTAGTCGGGTTTTGATCTCGTCGTATGCTGTGCTCATAACCGTGCCTTACTGTATTATCCTAGCTTTTTTCAAAGCTGTCACATGATAGGTCGTTGGCAAGTGTCAATGATTACGTCTACACCTGTACTCATATTGTGTACATTCATAGGCGCCATTGGCAATATCTTGCTTGATATTAATGCTGAGTATTTTTTATGATCAATCTTTTTCTATGATAAAAGCGTTCGCAATATAAATGCTAAAAATCGTCTTAGCCTTATTTTTGCCAATGACCGACAACGCTTATTTAATACTAAAAATAGAATAATAAAAACGCCTGCTAGTGTAGCATATTTTGATTTGACCGCTATCAATCAATTAACGTTCAATCAATTGAATTGCTGACATGCCATTACAACCTACAAACCAACAGCCTTATTATTCAACTCTCAGTTTAGCGCAATGAATCAGCGCTGATAAGTCTTTTGAGTCATGTTAACGAATCGTCAACACATCGATAGTGGGGCGATACAAGCGAAAAGGCAGCCCTCGTGTACCGATACCGCTACTGACAAATATCTGCGCACTGCCGTGTTGGTATAAACCTCGCTGCTTGCCCATGCGGCTATTATTTAACAGGGTTGACTGCTCGCTACTACGTGCGATATTTTTTTGTTTTTGTGCCAACCATATATTTTTTTGAATCGCCTTTGCTGCACCAGTAATCAATAGTGGTCGTGGTTGTAAGGATTTTGGCAAATCGCTAATACTATCAAATCGTGAAGCCAAGATGATGACGGGCTTCGTGGTATTAGCAATTTCAGCACCAAGTGCGGCTTTATCAGACGCATTTGCACCTTCAATATCAGCAAACTGTTTAGGAATATCTTGCCAGCCGCAAAGCACGGCGACGGTTGGGCTATTTTCCAAATTTTGCTGTCTAAAACCCTCTTTACTATTTTTAGAATAGCTCGCATCGGGCATTACTGAAAGCGCATTAGTAGCCCCAGTACATTTGAGTGGCAGCGAGGTACACTGCTGACCGATATAGCTGATATCAAGCACATCAAAGGCACTAGACAACGTATCTTCTAATAGCGGCTGTCCTTGTTTAGTTGTATTAATCGATTGATAACGCAAGTCTGAGGTACTCATCACTGTATAAATAGGCTTATTAACCCCTTTAAACAACATGAGCTGACCCACTAAATCAGCACTTGGGTAATACAACCAGTCGCCCGTAATCAGCACCGCATCTGCTGGTAACGCATTGATGGTAGCAACCAATTTACGAATATGACGCGGCTTGCCGCTATACAAGCCTATGCGTAAATCAGCCAATACGGCAACCGTCAGCGGTGTGGATAAATCTAAGTCGATTGCATGATGATCTAAACGTAAACGATTGGGTTGTATCACCACAGTATAAAAATAGAACCCCATTGCAAATATAGCCACTAGCACGAGTGGCAGTGATAGCTGCGCCAGTATCGGCAGCATGTCTTGCGACCAACCTATCACCAACAGCAAAGCCCAAACGGGCATAGTATAGGCAACATAATATAGTGCCAATTTAAACCAAATACGCATGAAACGTTTGGTAGGATTGGCATTGAACGTTTGTAATCCTGACCACAGTATAATATACGCGAGCAATACTGCTACCGTAGAGATACTTAGGATATAAAGAGCATGGTCAGTCATAATTACCTGATGGTTACGGGAGGGTATGAGCCTAGCAACTGGCTTACCCTATATTAGAACGTATAGAGCGATAAATAAATCGCTCAATGAATAAGTTAGTGACAGTGTTAAATTATTTTAAGTCATGGTTAAAAAAATCAGCCATTATAGGGGTCGAGCTCTATCATAGACAAGTAGAATTATTGACGCGCCTGTTATGCCATGCTCAATTGCTGCCCCGACTACCCATTACTCCTACCAAGCTATCAAAGCTATCAAAGCTATCAAAGCTATCAAGGCTTACTCAATACGTAAGCCAATAATCGCGGGAATACCTTGGCGGATAATTTCAATGGTTACTACGCCTTTTTTGGGCAATGATGAGATCGCGCTTGAAAAATCCGTGACCTTTTTAATTGGCTTTTGGTGGAAATTGGTAATCACATCACCTGCCAATAGACCTGAGCGCGCCGCCAATCCCGTTGGGTCAACTGTGGTGACCAAAATGCCCGTCTTATTATCCACTGCGATTTCTGCTTGCTCATCAGCGGTCAAGTTACGTAAACGCAAGCCTAACTGCACCTCATCATTCTGCTGATCGCCGCTTTGTGCTCTCACATCATTGGGCGCATAAGTGAGTTTACCGCTGATGGTCATCTGCTTACCATTACGCTGAATCTGTGCGCGGAAGCTATCGCTCGGTTTGGCACGATTGAGCAAGTTTAATAAATCTGAGGCGCGCATAATTTGCACTTCATTATATTGCAAAATGATATCGCCAGGTTTTAGACCAGCTTTTTGTGCAGGTGAGTCTGGTGATACTCTTGTCAGTAGCGCACCTTGAGGACGATCTAAGTTATAAGCTTCTGCTAAATTGCGATCGATGTCTTGTGGATAAATACCTAAATAAGCACGTACCACTTCGCCATCGGTTTTTAACTGCTCGTAAATATCCATCGCCGCATCAATCGGAATGGAAAACGACAGACCCATGTAACCACCAGTACCACTAAAGATACGCGAATTAATACCAATCACTTCACCGCGCTGATTAAATAGTGGTCCGCCTGAGTTACCAGGGTTCAATGCCACGTCTGTTTGGATAAATGGCACGCTAGTATCGCGTGAAAAACTGCGTGATTTAGCACTGACAATGCCCGCCGATGCAGAGTAATCAAAACCAAATGGCGAACCAATGGCTAGTACTGGTTCTCCTACTTTCAGAGCATTTGAGTCGCCAATAGGCAAAGCAGGAAATTGGTTGCCCGAAACTTTTAGTACAGCCACATCAGAGCGCTCATCACTACCAACCAAGGTTGCATCAAGCTCTGTTCTATCGTTAAGAGTGACAGTGATTTTATCAGCGCCCTCCACCACATGATGGTTGGTCAGCATATAACCATCGGCTGTGACAAAAAAGGCCGTGCCATAAGCATGCTCAATCGCTGGCGTGGCAGCCTGATCAGGAATACGTAAACGATCACCAAAGAACTGCCGCAACAATTCGGCTGTTTGGGCTTTGGCAAGCTCAGCCTCGCTGACGGTCTTGGTGACATTTACGCGAGCAACGGCTGGGGTAACTTGCTGTACTAAATCAGAAAAATCCGCCGTAGTGACGACAGCTTGGGCGCTTGCCATGGCGGTGGCAGTGACGCCAGTAACCATCGAGGTACTGACAGCAAGCACCAGCGCACTACGTTTTAACCAATGCGGCACACAAAACTTAGATTGCGCTGTAAGCATATTGATAGGCATGTTGTCCTCCATATAAGTAATCGTTGTTATTTTTAGTGGTTATGTTTTGGCTACTATCGCTAGTGACGTGTATACGATATTTTAATTTTAACCAAGCCCGTATATGACAAACGTTGCATCGGCACTGAATGTTACGGCGGCCAACCTTTTTAGTCGCCATCTAGTCGTTTATTAGATTACTGTTTTTTATACCCTTATGCCATCGACCATTCGCCTTTCCTTATATAAACACCCCAAAACAATGATAATCCTCGCTAGGTGCATGATAAAGACGGCTACTGTATGATAAGTCATCGTGCTATTTTGTCATTATTCCGATCATGTAGGATAACCCAAGGCGCAATTATTTGACCCAGTTATTGTATATTTTTATCGCTGCCTACTGATATCGTGCTATATACAGCCTTGCTCAGCATGAAATAAAAGCATGTTATGATAGCAAGCCAAATAAATTTTTAAGCAAACTAAAGTCTATAAATAATCATTATTGACTATTGTTTTATGAAGCTGGCTATTATCACCCTTATTTTTCATCTTTTGCATCACTAGAATAATGCGATGGTCGATTCAAGATAAATGGATAAAAAAAAGTCGCGTGACAGTACTATCAATAATAGACTGAGCGAGCTTGATGCCATATACGATTTATATAAGATTGACTATTTTTTCTAGCAATGCTTTTGTCTTTACTACTCTATAGTAGTTATATCATATCTAGCTCATGTTGTGATTCATGATGGATACCATTGTCGTCGCTTACGTTTCATAGAGATGTGTCTCTATAGCGAGTAGCGTCAACTTATTACTATACTACTGGCAGCCGCTACTCTAAAAAAGCGGTTGATAGCTATAAAATACGACAAGATTATAAAAGGATCAATTTATGGATACCGCCCTATTATTATCTGGCGTGGTTGGGATTGGCATTGCTGCCCAATGGTTGGCTTGGTATTTAAAGCAACCGTCCATTTTATTTTTATTACTGATTGGCATTATCGTGGGCCCAGTGCTGGGAGTCTTCGATCCTGACTTGGTGCTGGGGGAGCTGATGTTCCCCTTCATCTCTTTGGGCGTGGCGATTATCCTATTTGAAGGCTCGCTGACGTTAGAGTTTGACGAGATTAAACAGCATGGCACCGTGGTGCAAATGCTGGTGTCGGTCGGTGTACTTATCACCATTGCTATCGTGGCGTTATCGACTTATCTCTTATTTGACGTCGATCCACTGATTGCTTTGCTGTTCGGTGCGCTCGTGTGCGTCACGGGTCCAACGGTGATTATGCCGCTATTACGTAGTGTGCGTCCCAATAAGACCATCTCTAATATCCTCAAATGGGAAGGTATCATCATTGACCCAATCGGCGCTATTGCCGTGGTTTTGGTTTATGAATACATCATCTCAGGCGGCGAAGCCAGCAGTATCTTATTGTTTGCCAAAATCGTGGTATTAGCGACAGCGATGGGTATGGCAGGCGCTTGGCTGCTTGCCTTCTTGATGCGTCGGCATATGATTCCTGAATTTTTACGCAATGTCTTTACGCTCGCCTTTGTCTTAGTGTTATTTTCAGTATCGAACCATTTAGAGCATGAGTCTGGGCTATTGACAGTCACCGTATTGGGCGTGGCATTGGCGAATTGGCCAAAATTCCCACGCGATACGATTTTAGAGTTCAATGAATCTTTAACCATCCTTCTTATCTCTGTGCTGTTTATTATCCTTGCAGCACGTGTAGAGCTGGAAAGCTTACTTAGCGTTGGTTTCGCAGGTCTGGTGTTACTTGCTATCGTCATGTTTGTGGCGCGACCTTTATCCGTTTGGGCATCGTCTATTGGCTCAAACTTAAAGACCAATGAAAAGCTGATGATTAGTTGGATTGGGCCACGTGGTATCGTCGCTGCGGCTATTTCATCGTTGTTTGCGATTCGTCTGCAAGAGTATGATATTCAAGGTGTTGAACTGCTTGTACCCTTAGTATTCATGGTCATTATTGGCGCGGTTATGATTCAGGGCTTGGGGGCGAAAATAGTCGGCAACTTGCTGGGCGTCCGTGAGCCTGAGACTAATGGTATTCTTATCGTCGGCTCAAATCCCATTGCGCTTTTGGTAGCAACTTCTCTAAAAGATCAGGGCTTTGATGTCATCGTCGCACACAACAACTATACCAATATTGCCCGCGCACGCATGAGCGGTCTGCGTACTTATTTTGGCAATCCTATCTCTGATCATGCCGATCATCATCTTGACCTGATCGGTATAGGTCGTCTGTTTGCCATGAGTATGGACAAAGAGATGAATACCTTGTCTGAGATTCATTATCGTCATGAATTTGGTGAGCGCAAATTGTACCGTCTCAAGTTCAGCGACGAAAAAGTCAAAAGCGAGCGCGATGATAAGCAAGGCAACTTCCACTCGCAGTGGCTGTTTGGCAAAGACGTCACCTATACCAAACTTGCCAGCATGCTGTCGAAAAAAGCCCGTATCAAGATTACCAACATCACCGACAGCTACAGCTTTGAGCAATACAAAGCCGACAATAAGCAATTCGTGCCGCTGTATACAATCGACAAAGAAGGCAAGCTACACGTCATTACCGATAAGTTTGATGGCATCGTGCCACGCGATCGCAAACTCATCTCACTGGTAGTGGAAGATGAAGTACAGCCAAAACCTGTCGACGTGACACCTAAACAAGAGCAGGCGCGACTGGCAGCTGATGCTAACTTTGAGTCCAGCTCAAAAGCACCTGAAAAGCGTAAAGAAAAAGAGCTGAGCGATGATAATGTTAATGCAACAGAACAATCCATTGCCACTGATAGCGACAGCGCTAAAGAAACAATTGCTGAGCAGGCAATCACTGAGCAAAATGCACATACTGAGGTATCAAACCATTCGAGCAGCAATGCTGAAACTAAAACCACGCCAGACACCTTAAATGACAAAGTGATAGCGTCAAAAGATAAGTCTATTGACGTCGTTAATAAAGGCGTCATGTCAGCCAACTCGACAGCGACTTCGAAGGCAATTCCTAAAAATAAGGTGTCTAACAGCAGTAGTACGAATGGTAATGGCAACGCACCTAAAACCAAGAAGGGCGCGCTCGATCCAAATCGTTTACCCGACTCTAGTCAAGATAATACAACCAATGCAAGCTCTGATGGCGATATTACTAAAGGCGATATCACTAAAGACAACATTAACAAAGACAATATTCAAGAAATTTCAGATAATAAAGCTGTGAATAAGCAGGATAAATAATCGTTGCCACAGCTTTGATTTAACACAGTTTTGACAATATCTTGACAACTGCTTTAATACTTTGTAAAAAATAATAGTTTATAAAACACGAAAGCCCCAACGCAATGTTGGGGCTTTTTATTTGGCTAGGTGATGGCTTTATAAAATCCGTTACGAAACATCAAATCTGCCTTGTACCGTCTGCCATACTCGCGCGCTCACCTCATCGGCGCTGCCTGATGCGTCAATACGCTGTATCCGTTCGGGGTGCTGAGTCGCCAGCGTGTTAAAGCCTTTATGCACCCAAGTAAAAAACTCGGTCGCTTGCTGCTCAAATCTATCAGCGGCGCTACGTTTATTAGCGCGTGTCATACCTTCTAATACGGGCAAATCTAGCCACAATGTCAGCTCAGGTAGTTGCGGCACAAACTGCTCGATAAGCGATTCAATTTTGGCTCGTACCACCGCATCGCCATGTGCCCGCCCAAAGCCCTGATAAGCAATGGTAGAATCGGTAAAACGATCGCATATTACCCACGTCCCACGTTGTAGCGCTGGCAAAATCACTTGCTGCATATGGTCGCAGCGCGCCGCAAATAGTAGCAATAGCTCTGTATCATCATTGATATCGGTCGCAGGGTCCAATAATATCGCGCGCAAACGTTCTGCAAACAGGCTACCACCCGGCTCACGGGTACGCAGATACGCAATATTGTTATCGTCTAAGCGTGTGCACAGCTGCTCAATGGCAGTCGTTTTGCCTACGCCCTCAGTACCTTCAAAACTGATAAAGCGCCCTTGATTGAGTGCGATATCATTGATGTCATTGCTTGCTTTGGGCTGACTTGTTTTGGGCTGACTTGCTTGCGACTGGACTGTTTGAGATACATGGTTTTGTATAGATGCTGACATGATATGACCTTATGTCATTGATGAGCGTTATGTCTTTATGTCTTTATGTAGACAGTTGCATAACGCTCAGTTCACGATAGGTTTTGAGAAAAGATAGAGGATTAAATTACTGCGGCGGGGTTTGTGATTTTTTCTCACGCATGACGCCGAGATATTCTTTTACCGCTTGATTGTGCGCCGCCAAGCTATTGGTAAATTTGTGCCCGCCATTACCCGTCGCTACAAAGTACAATGCATCACTATCTGCTGGGTGCAAGGTCGCTTCGATAGAGGCAGCAGATGGTAGCGCGATAGGTGTTGGCGGTAGGCCATCAATTTGATAGGTGTTATAAGCCGTTTTTTCATCAATGTCTTTACGGCGAATGTTGCCTTCATAGCGACTGCCCATACCATAGATGATGGTCGGATCGGTCTGCATTCGCATGCCTTTATCTAAACGATTTCTAAACACCGCAGAGACCAAAGGACGCTCTTCTGCCACACTGGTTTCTTTTTCGATAATAGAGGCCATCACTAACGCCTCATAAGGCGTCTTATAAGGCAAATTGGGCGCACGATTTTCCCACGCTTCAGTCAATACTTGCTGCTGACGCTTATATAAATCGGTCAGTACCTGCTTATCAGTGCTACCTTCACCATAATAATAAGTGTCAGGGGCAAACCAGCCTTCAAGATTGTGATTGACGATAGGGTCGCTACTATTGATCACTTCATTTGGCAATATACCGACCAAATCCAACGCTTGAGCAATACCAGCATTGTCTCTATCATTGCCACTATCGTCGGTCAGCACCTCTTTTTTGATGCCTTTATTGTCCCTCAATGTTTGATATAAATCTTTAGAGGTTTTGCCTTCGATGATTTGCACCTTTACCATCGATGCTTTTACCCCTTGCCCAAGTATATGTAGCGTTTCAGCAAAGGTAGGGTTTTCTGGTAATTGATAAATACCAGCATGTAAGGGCCCATCGACTTGTGTTTTCATATAGAGCTTGGCAATCGTGGCAGAAAACAGCGGGATTTGCTGTTGCCACTGCGGCAGTAAGCCATAATAGCTCTGACCCTGCTCAATGGTGACCATTTGCTTTGGCTGCTCAATCCGCCCAAACAATGTCTGATAGACCATCACTAAGAAAAACGCAGCGATAAGCCCCAACACTAGCAACACTTGATAACCACGCTGCATAAAGAACGATTGATTATCCGCTTTATATTCGCGTGGCTTAGCCGCTCCACTGATGAGTGACACATCTGTCGCTGGCGTTTCCTCTACTCCATCAACTGCTGGTTGCGTGTCTGGTAGTGTGGTATCGACACGCTCCTCAACACTGCTATCTGGTTTATTCGATTGCGTTTCATTAGGACGTTCAGGAGGCGTTTCAGATGTAGGCTTGCTCATGGCAACTCGCGAGGCAGAAGTTTGCTAGAATTTAGCACTGAACCGTGCGATTTTCAATGGTATTTGCTTAGCTTACCAATTATCTTGGTATTTACGCCTGCTGATATGGGCTAATATTTCTACCTTATTTTGGTGTTTTTCCTTTTCTCTAATAACGAAAACTGGTTATGAACCTACATTTTAATCAAAACCTTGCCAAAAATTACAAGTCGCCTAGTCAAATCATTAGAGTACTCAGTGAAGATTGGGTTGCTAAGCAAAGTTACTGCCCTAATTGCGATGCTGAACCATTGGCGGAATTTACTAACAATCAGCCTGTCGCTGACTTTTATTGTGCAAATTGTAATGAGCAATATGAGCTAAAAAGTAAGCAAGCAAAGTTAAGCAACATTATCAATGACGGCGCTTATGACACCATGATTGAGCGTATCAGTAGCGACAATAATCCTAACTTTTTCTTTTTAACCTATTCTCAAGAATATAGCGTTCATAACTTCTTAATCATTCCCAAGCAGTTCTTCAAGCCTGATATGATTGTCAAACGTAAGCCTTTATCAGTCTCTGCTAAACGTGCCGGTTGGGTTGGTTGCAATATTGATTTGCGACAAGTGCCCGAATCAGGCAAAGTATTTTTGGTTAAAAACCAGCAAGTCATACCACGCGATAATGTCACCGAGCAATTTCAAAAAACCTTGTTTTTACGCGAGCAATCTACGACCTCACGTGGTTGGACGTTAGATGTTTGGCAATGTATTGATAAACTGAACGTTAATTTTTCTCTCAATCAGGTTTATGCGTTTGCTGAACTATTAAAGCTTAAGCATCCCGAAAACAATCATATTAAAGATAAAATTCGTCAGCAGCTACAAGTGTTACGTGATAGAGGCATTATTGAATTTATCAGTCGCGGGCATTATCGAAAATTATATTAAACGTTTCTCATTGAATCGCTCAGGCCTTGGTTTTCCCTCATTATCACGGTACACGTCTGCAATTAAATCATCTCTATCGTCCCATAAAGGTAAACGTGCCGTTGCAACTAAACGGCCATGACACTTATGCGGTGGATACTCTCCATCAATTTCATCATTGATTTTAAAAAAGTGCTCTTCACGATAATCGACGTAAGCGTGCATTCTATTTTTAACATATTTATTCCAATACCAGACCAGCTGGATAGCTGTGCGCGCGGGCTGAGTAAACTGTTTTAAGTTGACTGTCAGCGCACGTGTGACTGGTTCGTCGTTAGGAAAGACTCTAATACGTTGCTCGATAACTTCTTCTCTTGTTTCTGCGTACTCAAACACACTGCCAAACGCAATAAACTTTTTAAAGTCTTTCAAATACATAACACCGAGCGATAATTTAGTGAATCTTGATAAGTGAATAATTTCATCAGGTTGTTTTTTTGCTAATTTGCAAATCTCATCAAAAATTAATAGTCGACGGATTTGTAAAGGTATTCGTTCATCTTCGTAGATGTAGTCCATGGATATCTCTCCTTATCAAAACACTATCATTGATCGATTTTCCTTATCGCACAAGTCTACGTAACAAAAGACGATCACTTCTTTTTAAGCGCCTTTACTAACCTAGAATATATAAATACTCAAGAAATTTTGATAAGCATATATCGGGAATAGTAATGATGAAAGTAGATAAAAAACTGAAAAGAGCCTTTCAGATAGAGATTGTCGAGACGTTGAATAATATAGTGGAGGTTAACGCAGAGAACGAGCAAGAAGCACTATTAAAAGTGCGAGATATGTATCGCAATGAGGAAGTTATTTTGTACCAAGATGACTTTATTGATACCAAGTTTAATATTTTTAAATACGATTAGAATCGCTTAAAAATCCACCACTTCACCCGATAATAACGTCAGGCTAGTCATTGGCATGACACCGCGCAGCGCATTGCAAAAGAATAGCTGGCTTAGTCGTGGCAAATCCTCATCTTTTAATGATCTGATAATGACGGGATGTTTGCTAGTCGATAACGCATCGATAAGCACTTGCCGCATCACGCCAGCGACGCCCGATTGCGCCATGGATGGTGTATACCATTGACCAGTGGTTAGATAGTTTGCATTGTCTTCATAAAGCGGTAGCGTAGACAATTTTTCTGATGCCGTTTTTTCTGATGATAGTGTTGATAAACGCGAGTCTGATAACTGATAAAAGACATTGCTCATCGTACCTTCAACCCAACGACCACTCATATCTCGTAGCAGCCCCTCACTGATGCTTGGTTTAATATTGTCTTCCAATACTTTGGCTTTGATGCCTTGTAGCTCACCACTTGCCAGCACATTATCAAGGCGATTGAGGCTTTTGAGTCCTGCTAATGGTGGCGGTAAGCAGGCAAGCTGCGAAGATAGGCAAATGGCAGAACTGATAGGCTGCATCGGGATTAAGCATCCATCAGGCAAGCGTAATTGCTCAGTCGTAGTGACGGTCATCGCAGAGGATTTCAGCCAAATCTCACAAGCGCTACCAGACGTGGTTGGCACATAGCCATAACCACGGACATCTTGCACGGCGCGAGTCACCATCAGTTTCAACATGCCTTGTTGTAGTTGCTCGGCATGCGTCCGTATTATAGCCAATACAGAGTGACTGTCGAATTCAAGTTGTAAAGCTTCAGCATGGGAAATAAGGCGCTGCTGATGATGAGCCAACCACAGTATTTGCCCATCGATGACCCCCATCGTGGTAAAAAATCCATCGCCATATGCCAACCCACGATTGTCTAGCGATACTGTGCCTGAGCTATCCGTCGTAGCACTTGATGGATGTATGCATAGCCAATTATTGAGCGGCATGATAGCGAGCACAGCTTACCTCTTATCTGTTTGGGCAGCAGATTTATTGATGACCAGCATACAACTATAAAACTCACATTTTGCCAGTTCTATTTTTTGACCACCGATGACTTTATTTTTGATAATTTGACCATTAAGCATATCAGAAATCAGTTGTCCGCCCTCATCACCCATCAGTTGGCGGGCAAGCTTATGCGCTTTTTCAGCATGGTTTTGACTTATCTCTTTTTCTTTATCAGAGTCAGTAGGATTGGCAAAGTACCAGCCCAGTTCGAGATACTTTTCAGAATCAATCAGATCCAAATACGGCGCATCGGTATCCATAAAACGATATTTGGCGGCTGGATTACTGGCATAGTCGAGGCTGTTCTCATCAGTGCTCATGACCTTGCCAAAAGTCGCTTTGATCTCATCTAAATTATCGACGTTCAGTGACGCTACATTTTTAGTGCCCCATCCCGCAACGTCATATTTCACTTGTGTACCTTGCTGAGCAGTAGCGCCGTCTAAATCGGCGTTCGTCGCAGCATTGTCCTGTACTAGCGCATCGTCAGCGACGGTTTGCTCGCTCATATCGGCATCTTGGTTTTGGGCGTCGTCTTTACTGCTATCACAGCCACTAAGCGACACGCCGACTGCCATTATCGTACCGACCAAGAGGGTCTGTAGGCTATTATTCCACATGGGCAATTTACTCACACTTTTAGATGATTCTCAAAATAGTATTAACGAGCAGGCAGATAGGCCGCTGATAATGGACATTATATTTTATAAACAAGCGTTCTTATACTTGGTATTGTATGACTCAGTTTGTTATGTCAGTTTCTTATGACTTGGTGTTTGACAGTTCAGTTACTGATAGTTATGCAACTGCCAAAATATCAATATAAAAATTTCATGCTCTCTAGTTTACCCAACTGCTTAACACTTGACCACCCTTTACGTTACGGATAACGCTCCCAGACAGTACAGATTTGTTAAAGACCTAACCTGTCAAAAAACCTACCTATTCAAGTGTTTACTTGTTAGACCACCGATTTGTCAAATATTGCGTTATCCCTTATGATGATTGCATATCAATGCCCTTCCGCTGATTAATTTTTGCCTCTTACCGCAAGCAGACCCATTATGACCCAGCATTTTATCGTTATCGGCAATCCCATTGCCCACAGCAAATCCCCTGAAATTCATACGTTATTTGCAGCGCAGACGGGCATTGAGATTAGCTATCAACGCCAATATTGCCCCGATGATGTAGCCAGTTTTACCGCGGTGCTTGAGGCGTTTTTTCAGGGTGGTGGCGTTGGAGCCAACGTGACTGTACCTTTTAAACAAATCGCTTATGACTGCTGCGTGGCGCGCGGTGGTTTATCGGAGCATGCCAAAGCTGCAGGCGCAGTCAATACGCTGTTACTAAATAAAGCGCTGGTGAAAAGTGGCGTGCCAATCACCGAGGCATTGTATGGCGATAATACCGATGGACAAGGACTGGTCAATCACATCGTAAGTTTGGGTTGGCCATTGAATGGTGCACGTGTGGCACTCATTGGTGCAGGCGGCGCAGCACGTGGGGTGATATTGCCATTGATTGAAGCCGGTATCGCACATCTTACGATTGCCAATCGTACGCTGAGCAAGGCAACAGCGTTAGTCACTGAGCTTAGCGCGGCAAGCACTGCTATTCATGAGCAGCAGATTGAAACTTGTCGCACAGCGGATTTAAATGGAAAGTTTGATATTATTATCAATGCGACTTCTATTGGTTTATCAGCAGATACGCTACCACTAAGCGACACGCTAAACGGTGACTATGCTTATGACATGATGTACGGACGCACGCTGCCGTTTTTGCAGCATTTTTCTGCACGTGGCGCGCAGATTTCTAATGGCTATGGCATGCTCATCGGGCAAGCAGCGCTAAGTTTTGAGCGTTGGACAGGTCATACGATCGATGTTGCGCAAGCGACCGAAGCGTTACACAATCGTTAATCGAAAATTGATATGAAAAAAGTCGCATGAACTTAGCTCATGCGACTTTGATTAATACTTGATTTCAAACGTACTGATGATTTGACACTCATCAATTAGCCAAAGCGCGCCAGCAGCCAGTTTTCGATACGCCGTAGTGGTATGCGTAAGTTGGTTGAATGCATTACTACTCCGCCGCTCAGACCCACCAAGCAGCCAATCACGGTATCAAAAAGGCGCGTGCGAATCACTTCTTGATAGGCGGACTCAGAAAACGGTAAACCACTGCCGTATTCTGCAATAAATATCGTCAACGGCGTGATAAATATGACTGCCAAACCATAATGTCGATCCACCAACGTCTCGATACAAAGCATCATCGTCAGTATCGCCAGTGCCACCCCCCATATTGATAATCCCCAAGACAACATCCAACTCGCCAAAACCACGCCCAATACTGTACCAAGTAAACGATGTATTTGCTTAATCCACATGGTACGCAAATGAATACCTTGGATAATCAAAAAGCAACTAACTGCTGCCCAATAGGGGTTGGACAGCTGTAAAGTAACGGCTATGAGCAAGGCTAAACTGACAAAACTGGCGACAATCAAACTTTCAGTAATGGTATCTGGCTCGTAGCTATAAGTAGGCGTCGGCGTCGCTGGGCGCGTTGCTAATAAAAACAACGAATAAAGCAATGCCATCACTAAAGCAAAGCCACTGCCAAGCATCACCAGTCCAGTTGCACGTAAGATGTCTTCCAAAGGTAGCGGTATAAATAGCGCAATAGCACCTGCCATCATCACAAACAGTCCCGCTGGCGGTGGCTGACGATAATAACGTCCAAAAATCACAATACCAAACGCCATTAGCGTAAATATCGGCAGTTTTAATAGCGGGATTTGCTGAGCAATTAGACCGAGCGCAAAGCACAGCGACATGGCAAAACCCCAAGCCATCACCGTCACCAATCGATACGGCAGCTTGCCCACTAACGGTATATTCAAAATAACCATCGCCCCCAAAGACGCTTTAATGCCTGACGATAAAGCATCAAAATAAGCGCCCACAAACACGGGGAAGCTAATCGCAATCGCCGCGATAATCGGCATATGCCACGGTCTCTTACTACGGTTCACTGTCAGCAAATGCGCCAGCTCGCCATCAATTAAAGCCTTTATGCGAGCAAATAACGCTGTCAGCCAAGATGCTCGCGTTGCCTCGCGCTTGGATGCGCTCATAATTGGCTTTCCTTATATCGTAAATGCAGTTAAAAAATATTTTTCTGATACGGTCACATCTATCATAAATAGCTACTTAACCACAGACACTAATAAAAATCGAATTCATCAATACATAAATTAATGTTTTGATTTAAAATATTAATTATGAATATTAGTTATTAGTTATATATTTGTCGCTATAGAAGATTTATACTGACAGTAACGCCGCGACAGCTGTTTTTTATCAAGGATGCCTTAACGGTAATCAAAATGGATGAGCTGTTTTTGATAAATCTGAATGACGAGCCGTGATATCGTCTATTCTTACCCCAAATAATTAAACACCCTTTTACATGAAACGTGGCTCAAATACCGAGCTAGCCATTTATGATAGCGAATAACTAAAGAGAGCGACTATGTTAACTTACAAAGCACCTTTACGTGATATCAAGTTTTTAATAAATGATGTTTTCGACTTTCAAACTCATTATAAAGATTTGGACAATGGCGAAAATGCCGATCCTGAAACCGTTGATATGATTCTTCAAGGGATGGCAGATTTTGCTGAAAATGTCTTAGCGCCTTTATATCAGCCAGCAGATGCTGAAGGTTGTCATTTTGAGAATGGGGTTGTCACAACCCCTAAAGGCTTTAAAGAAGCTTATGATCAATTTGTAGAAGGCGGCTGGCAGGGTATTTCTTACCCTGAAGAGTACGGCGGTATGAACTTACCGACCTCATTGAACTTAATTAAAGCTGAAATGATCGGTACGGCGAACTGGCCATGGGCAATGTATCCTGGTCTATCAACTGGCTGTATTAATACCATTATGCAATATGGTACCGATGAGCAAAAAGAAACCTACTTGCATAAATTGGTCGAAGGCTCTTGGGCTGGTACCATGTGCTTGACTGAACCACAATGTGGTACGGATTTGGGTCAAGTTAAGTCTAAAGCTATTCCACAAGATGACGGCTCTTATAAGCTTAGCGGTACTAAGATTTTCATCTCAAGTGGTGAGCATGATTTAACGGAAAACATCGTTCATATTGTTTTAGCACGTTTGCCAAATGCACCAGAAGGCACACGCGGTATCTCATTATTTATCGTACCGAAATTTTTACCAACTACTGAGGGTGAAATTGGCGAGCGTAATGGTGTGACTTGTGGATCGATCGAACACAAAATGGGCATTAGCTCATCGGCTACTTGTGTGTTGAACTTTGATGATGCCGTGGGTTACTTAATTGGTGAGCCGAACAAAGGTCTAAAAGCTATGTTCACCTTTATGAACACAGCCCGTATTGGTACTGGTATCCAAGGTTTGGCGCATACTGAATTGTCATTCCAAAACGCGCTGCCGTATGCAAAAGATCGCCGTTCTATGCGCACCTTATCAGGCACGAAAGAGCCTGAAAAAGTTGCTGATGCCATCATCAACCATGCTGACGTACGTCGTATGCTATTGACCCAAAAAGCCTTTGCCGAAGGCGGTCGCTCGATGATTTATCATTCTGCGCGCTATGCTGATAAAATGGCACAGGGTATCATCAATGGCGATGATGAAGAGTTTGAAAAATGGGATGACAAATTGGGTTTCTACACACCAATCCTAAAAGGCTTCCTAACTGAACTAGGCATTGAAGCGGCCAAACACGGTCAGCAAATCTATGGCGGTCATGGTTATATCAAAGAATGGGGCATGGAGCTAATTGCTCGTGATGCTCGTATCGCCACCATGTACGAAGGTACAACTGGTATTCAAGCATTGGATTTACTCGGTCGTAAAGTGATCTTGCAGTCTAAAGGCAAAATCATCCGTGATTACACCTCAAGCATTATGAAATGGTGTGGTGAGTATGCACTTGATAAAGACATGCGTAAATTTGTTTGGGCGCTCACCAAGCTATGTGCTGAGTGGAACACACTGACTGTACGCTTGATGCTAATGGCACGTAAAGACCGTGAGATCATCTCTGCTGCATCAGACGATTTCTTGATGTACTCAGGCTATGTCATGATGGGTTATCATTGGGCGCGTATGGCAGCGGTCGCTTATGACAAGCTAGAAAATGGCGGCGCTGAATCACCAGAATTCTACAAAGCTAAGATCCAAACGGCTGAATTCTACTTTGATAAGTTGTTACCACGTACCTCAGGGCATGCCGAAGCCATGGTTGCACCAAGTGACAGCATGACAGCAATGAAGATTGAGAACTTTGCTTTTCTAGACTAAGTTTTTTAGACTAAGATAGCATCACAATTAAGCAGTAATTAATAAGAAAAGCGCCTAGCATGTAGGCGCTTTTTTATGCTTAACTAAAAGTACAGACGTTCTCATTAAAGCCTATCGATAATAAATATACATCATAGATGAGGGTTAACGAGTAATTCATTATAGATAAACGGCCATTTTAGGAGCCAATAATGTTATCCATTGATTATCAAAAAACTTCTTTAGCCTCATTATCTATACGAGTACTACTGCTCAGTACAGCACTGATCAGTTTTAGCGCAACTAGTGCTACGGAGCTGGCTAAAAACCCTTACGTTCCTATTAAATTTGCCCAAGGTGCGATCAGTAGTACGGTCACTGGCAAATTAAGCCCCAATGAAGATGGGCGCTGGTATCGCTTTGATGCCACCAGCTGGCAATATGCCGTTATTAATATTGCACCACTTACTGGTACGCCTGAGACCGCCAATGTCGGCGTATTACATATGCCAAACGGTACGCAAGATGGCAGCAAAGGCGGTATCGTGTATCAAGGCTGCCTACCCGCAACCGGAGAATATCGCTTACGCATTGCCCGCAACTTGATGGCGACTGAAAACAAAACGGCTGGTTATAAGGTTGAGGTAATGATATTACCCACATATGCCAGTAAATCGCTATGTGAATACTTATAACGATTGATGAATCGTTGTTTCGGACGATATCAGCATTTTAGCTACCCAGCATTTTTTTATGATACACCGTGCTAATTTCTTCAACTTCCACACATATCTGTAAGGCTGCTCGCCCTGATTGCTCTGCGCCTATCTCCTGCTCTATCGCCGTTACCAGCAGCCCTGCTAGCTGATTACGAATAACCTTGTCACGACCAGTCATTAGTTTTAGATGCGCATAAATAAAGCCATACGCCTGCTCATCATCTTCAACGCCTACCAAAAATGTCTCAATGGGCACGATCCGTGCTTTAATATCAGTCAGCGTGCCAAAGTGCCCACTGTCCCATAACGCTTTATTTAACGCTTTAAGCAATGATTCTTCATGAGCAATACTGACATTGGGCGTCATTTGAATGGTTAGATGTGGCATGAATATGTCCTTATAAAATATGAGTGAGGGAGTAAAATATTAGCCATCGTTTCAGGCTTGATTGAACAGCCCATCAGCGGCAACGATTTTTAGTCATCAGTAACTTTTTAGTCATCAATAATAGTACTAAAGCAAGCAGCAAGGGTCTCAGCTAATTGTGCTGGTGGCAGCTCAATTTCTAAACCACGGCGACCACCGCTGACATAAATCGTTGTCTGCTCTGCAGCCGAGCTGTCTATGATAGTCGGCAAGCGCTTTTTTTGTCCCAATGGGCTGACGCCACCTAGCACATAGCCCGTACTACGCTCTACCTGCTTAGGATCTGCCATTTGCACTTTTTTGCAGGTCAGCAACTTATTCGAAGATAGCGCCTTAGCCATTTTTTTAAAGTTTAACGTTTTATCCACGGGTAAGATAGCAACGGCAAGCGTACCAGTCTCTGTCGACACCACCAAGGTTTTGAAGACTTGTGACACATCCACGCCTAGCTTTTCTGCCGCCTCTAAGCCAAAAGAGGCGGCATTACTGTCATGGACATAGTCGTGTAATTGATAGTTCAGAGCGCGTTGTTTGGCAAGATTAATCGCTGGTGTCATAATATTTCAGCTTATATCAATGATATTAATGGGTAGATTTAAACATAATTACTCTATAGTGACTCTTGGTTGTCGCCGAACTATTATTGCGCTAAATACATTAACTTTCAATTATTTGAGCTTATTAAGAGCGACTTAACTCACTATATAGTAACCAGACCGTATTAATATTAGCAGTATATACAGACACTATATATCGCTTTGATGGCTTTTATGGCATCATAAGCGCAACATATTTGACTATTTTTGATACTGATTATGATACCGAAGTTCTTAAAAAAACGGATTTTTAAAGCGCCAGTCACAACCGACAACGCTTCTAATACTGACGTCAATCCAATCGCCCCCAAGCCTTATTCCAATGCGCCGATTAATCAAATTTATCGCAAGCTATCGGGGCAGCTACTCGATGTCGCTGTCAAACCTAAGCTGTTGGGTGAATTACCTGAGTTCGATACAGACGATCAAACGCTAAGATTTTATGTGTTGCAAGATTATTCGCGCTCCAACAGTATTTTGATTGACCTGCAGACGCAAGAGCACAATTTACCACCAGCATTGGTTGGGGTACATGATGCCGCCCATAATATCAAAGAAAACGCAGCCATCATATTTTTGAACCATCCAAGCGCCAAAGACAGTCAGCTATCGCCGCGCCTGTCACGTTTGGTGTCTGCTGTATTGCAACATCCAGAGCTAAAAGTACGTTTGGTGCCCGTCTCTATTTTATGGGGACGCGCCCCAGAAAAAGAGGATTCCCTGTTTAAACTGCTGACCGCTGACAACTGGCAAGACCCTAGCATCACCAAGCAGCTCTTTAATATCGGAGTAATGGGACGTGACACCTTTGTACAGTTCCATCCACCTCAAGATCTACGTACCCTTATCAATGATAGCCTTAAAGGTGATGAAGAAGGGTTTTCTATTTTTGATTCGCTAGCTACTGATTCAAAAGAGAACTTTATAAAAGAAGGTGATGTAAAGGATAGCAATTTAGACATCACGAGTAGCGTGGGCGATGCTGACGAAGCACCAAACTATGCTTTGGTAGCGACCGCTGACAGCAATCGTGAACTGGTACGTATACTACAGCAGCGGCTTACGGTTTATTTAGACAAGCAGCGTGCCAGTATGCTCGGTCCTGATTTATCAGACAGACGCAACTTAGTAGACAAGCTGGTGTATTCCCCAGCTATCAAACATGCGATAGAGGCAGAAGCAGTAGAATCTGGTATCAGTGTACGTGAAGCCCGTGTCTTGGCTAAAGGTTACGCCAATGAGATGGTCAATGACTATTCACATTCCATCGTGCGCGGTTTTTATAAGTTTTTAACGTGGTTATGGACGCAACTCTATGATGGCGTAGAAGTCCATCATTTCGAGCGCGTACGTGAGCTTGCGACTGACTATGAGCTGGTTTATGTGCCTTGTCATCGTAGCCATGTCGATTATCTATTGCTATCTTACGTCATCTACAAGCGCGGTCTGAGCATTCCTTATGTCGCTGCTGGTGACAACCTAGATGTACCCGTATTAGGGCCTTTATTACGCGGCGCGGTTGCCTTTTATATACGTCGTAGCTTTCGTGGCAATGCACTTTATACTGCCGTCCTCCGCGAATATATGCACACCCTTATTACGCGTAACACACCGATTGAATACTTTATCGAGGGTGGTCGCTCGCGTTCAGGACGTTTATTACCACCGAAGATGGGCATGCTAGCAATGACAGTGCACAGTCAATTACGTCATTCTGAGAAGCCAGTGGTTTTCATTCCGACTTATATCGGTTATGAGCGTATTATGGAAGGTGGCACCTATGTTGGTGAGCTAAAAGGCAAGCCAAAAGAATCTGAATCTTTACTAGGCTTACTCAAGGTTGGTCGTAAAATTGAGCGTATCTTTGGTAATGTACATCTAAGCTTTGGCACACCGCTGCATCTTAGCGACTTTATGACAAAATTCGATGTGCCAGCCAATAGCTTGCCAACGGATCGCACCGATACCCCGCTCGATGATAAAGCCAGCGCGATGGTCGATAACATCGGCGTCAAAATCATGCAGCACATCAATAAGGCGGCGGTTGTGACGCCCGTTTCGTTATTATCATTGGTATTATTATCAGCGCCTAAAGCGGCTTTAGATGAAGAAATCTGCCGTGAGCAAATTGCTCTCTATCAAGGTCTTGCTCAGCAGTTGTCCTACTCAGATGATACCGTTATTACAGATATGAGTCCGCAGCAAATTATTGATTATGGTATCAAGCTAAAGCTCATTGAACGTACGCCGCATATTTTAGGTGACATCATTCAGATTGCCGGCAAGCAAGCGGCATTGCTCAGCTATTTCCGTAATAACATCCTGCATGTGTTTATTTTACTGTCTTTCTTATCAGCATTAGTGGCGCGGAACGGTCGTATCGAGCGTAGTCGTTTGGACAATATTGCTAAGCAACTCTATCCATTTTTACAAAGCGAGCTGTTCTTATATTACCCAGCACATGGCTTAGCTGATACCTTAAACAAAAAAGTCGACAGCTTACTCTCGCATGGTCTAATTGTAGAATTGAGCGATGGCGTACTCAGCGTCCCTGAGTCAAACAGCAAATGCTATCAGCAGCTGCAAGTGCTAGCGACGCCTGTCGGACAGAGCCTTGAGCGTTACTTTATGACGCTTGCCCTACTCGCCCAGCAAGGCTCAGGCAATCTAACCGAAAGCGAAGTCGTTGATCTGTGTCATCTGCTGGGTCAGCGCTTATCTGTACTATATGCAGATGATATTCCTGATTTCTTTGACCGCGCCTTATTCACCAGCTTCATCAGTGCCTTGACTCGTCTTGATTACTTGCAAAAAGATGATGAAACTGGCGTATTGACCTTCGATCATCGTATCAATGATATTGCTCGTCATGCTAAGTACGTGCTAACGCCTGACATGATGCAGATTTTGCAGCAAGTCGCCAGCTTAGATGAAGAAGAAATTACTCATGCGATTACTGAGATTAGTAATAAAAAGCAGCGTAAATTTGGGCGTAAGCGTTAATTTGTAACCAGCTACAATATTTAATGAGCTAAACTGAATATATCGAGCAAAAAAAGACCTCTAATTGATTAGAGGTCTTTTTTTATCTTCAAATTTAAAATTTCTAAGTAGCGGTTTTTTTAACAACTATCTTTTAAGTAACTACCTTTTAAACAACAGTCCTAGGTCGAAATCTTTTTATATTTCATGCGCTTAGGAGTGGCAGCATCACCCATCGTCTTTTTGCGATAGGTTTCAAACTCAGAATAGTTACCATCGAACCAAACTGGGCCTTCATCTTCGAACGCTAAGATATGAGTCGCGATACGGTCAAGGAACCAGCGATCATGCGAGACGACCATGACCGTACCTGGGAAGACCTGAATCGCATCTTCTAGCGCACGTAAGGTTTCAATGTCCAAATCGTTTGAAGGTTCATCAAGGAGCAAGACGTTGGCGCCCTGCTTCAATGTCTTAGCAAGCTGCAAGCGGTTACGCTCACCACCTGACAATTGACCGACGTGCTTTTGCTGATCTGAGCCTTTGAAGTTAAAGCGACCGATATAAGCGCGGCTTGGCGTGGTGTAATCGCCAACCGTAATAATATCAAGACCGTCAGACACTTCTTCCCAAACGGTTTTGCTGTCATCTAAGTTGTCACGTACCTGACCAACATAGGCAACTTTAACACTTTCGCCCAAATCGACTGAACCGGTATCTGGCGTATCACGTTCGGTAATCATATTAAATAGCGTGGTTTTACCCGCACCATTTGGTCCGATGATACCGACGATCGCACCAGCTGGCACGTTAAAGCTTAAGTTTTCATAAAGCAGACGATCACCAAATGATTTGGAGATGTTATTCACTTCAATGACTTTATTACCTAAACGTGGACCGGGCGGAATATAAATCTCAGCTGTCTCATTGCGCTGCTGGAACTCTGTTGAGTTCAGCTCTTCAAAGCGCTGTACACGAGATTTAGACTTGGCTTGTTGACCTTTTTGGTTTTTGCGAATCCAATCTAGCTCTTTTTTCAGTGCTTTAGCAAATGATTCTTCTTGCTTATTCTGCTGCTCTAAACGCGTGTTCTTTTGCTCGAGCCACTCAGTATAGTTGCCTTCATACGGATAACCATGGCCACGATCTAGCTCCAAAATCCACTGAGCGACGTTGTCTAGGAAATATCTATCATGGGTAATGGCAACGATTGTACCGCTGTAGTTCTGTAAGAACTGCTCTAGCCATGCAACAGATTCGGCGTCTAAATGGTTGGTTGGTTCGTCAAGTAACAGCATATCAGGGCGTGACAATAGCAAACGACATAGTGCCACACGGCGTTTTTCACCACCAGACAGCTTACTCACATCCGCATCCCAAGGTGGCAGACGTAGGGCATCAGCCGCTTTTTCTAACTGAGTATTTAAGTTATGGGCATCCCACGCTTGAATAATGTCTTCCATCTTGCCTTGTTCTTCAGCAAGCTTATCAAAGTCAGCATCGGGTTCAGCGTATTCTGCGTAAATGGCATCTAAACGTGCGAGCGCATCTAAGGCTTCACGCATACCGTCTTCGACGTTACCACGCACGTCTTTGCTGTCGTCAAGCTGTGGTTCCTGCGGCAAATAACCAATTTTGGTGCCAGTTTGCGCGCGCGCTTCGCCACTAAATTCTGTATCCACGCCCGCCATAATGCGTAGCAAGGTTGATTTACCTGAACCATTGATACCCAAGACACCAATTTTGGCACCTGGGAAAAATGATAAGTTTATGTTCTTTAAGATTTCACGCTTAGGCGGAACAAGTTTTGACACGTTGTTCATCGTGTAAATATATTGAGCCATTAACACTCCGATAGACTGCATAAAAGAGGCAAGCGAATCATACTTAGCAATGATGCCAAGCGTGCTGCACCTCAAAATCAGGGTTACAAATTATAAGCCATTATCGCATTGTGGCGCATACCCTGCAAGCCAACAGATTGTTTTAACGATTGTTTTACGGCTTTTATCACAGAGTGCTCAGCTTTCTAGCTAAAAGCGGTAACGAAACCTACTATCGAACCGTTTCGCTTAACATTCTGACTTATAACTGTTTTATAAAGACCACAAAAAATAGCATCAAAACTTTCGCAAATTTAATCAATAGCCGTTAGCATGTTAGGATAGCTTAACAAATTCAAGCGACCTGACCTAAGTGATATCCGCTAAATCGGCGCACAGGTGAACACAATATTTATGACGTCAATCATTTTGATAATATTAACAAAGGTATTGATAATATGACCAACGGCTATCGCCCTGAAATGATTCAACATGCATTTATCGATTTTATTGGATCACACTTACAGCCGCTTTGGTCTTTCACTGTCCCAAAGCTGCGCCTTGTTGCGCGGTATACCCTTAGCGATGACTTAATAGCGCTCAAATTTGAGACCAATCATGCTTTTCGACGGCAATTAGTGGGTTCGCAACGTGGTTGGCAGGGTGGGCAACATCTTAACTTAAACGTTCTTATTGAGGACGTGTATCATCAGCGCAGCTATTCATTATTAGGTTTGGCGCACCAACCGCTCTGGTGGCACGACGTTACTACTGGCAACAGTATTAATAGTGGCGATAGCAAAAAGCAACCACCTTATCTTGCGATTACCATTGCTATTAAGCCACAAGGCTTGGTTTCGGATTACTTAACCAAACATATGGCACTTGGCAGTGTCATCAACAGTAGTGTCCCCAGTGGCTCTTTCACTTTGGCACAAGCATCTATAACGGTACAGAAAAAATCAGCTGCCGAAAAACCTACTTATTTACTATTTATCGCGGGTGGCAGCGGTATTACGCCCATGTTAGGGCTCATCACGCAAGCACTGGACAACGGACATCAGGTGACGTTGCTATATTACAGTCGCACTGAAATGCTCGCGTTCAAAAACCAATGGCAACAACTGAGCACAGCGTATCCAGCTTTCACCTATCATCTGGTCAATACCGAGAAATCTGATACTTATTTGGCTGGCAAGCGACACTTGAGCGTAGACAGTTTGTTGGCATTGAACTTACCGCTGGCAGATACGCAAATATTTGCATGCGGGTCACAGGCTCTGTTGACTGGCTTATATAGAGCAGCGGCGAAGGTAACCTTACCCCACAATAAAAACCTGCGCGATAATATCATTGTAGAAAACTTTGGTCATGCGTTGCCTGATTTCAACTTTGATAACGAACAAGCGCTCGATAGAAAAAAACACGCAGCACAACATACTGTTTATTTACGGGCGAGGCAACGGCAGTTTGACAGTAGCACGACATTATTGAATGCCGCAGAAAACGCAGGAATTCGCTTAGCGCATGGTTGTAGACAGGGTATCTGCCAGTTGTGTCGCTGCAATAAAGTCAGCGGTGTGGTCAAAAATATTCACACAGGAAAAATAAGCAGTGATGGTTATGAATCTATTCAAACTTGCATCAACATTGCCATGACTGATGTGGTACTGGATATTTAGCAACACGGTGATAAAAATAAATGCTCATAACGGCTCATAAGATAGAAACACAGCCTGCTGTTACCTTATAGCCTACGGTAAAAAACTTAAACAACTTATTAAACCGAACCCAGTACCGACTCTCCGTACCATTTCGGTTAAGGATTATTTATGCGCTTGCTACCACCCGTCACTACTGCACAATCTGCTGTACCAGTTTTGACCCCACTAACTGATGCAAAACAGCAGAAAGCAAAGCAGTTGACTCGCTACCCAACGTTGACAGGAGCGCCCTTACCAAAGGCGCAATCTGATGCCCTCGCTCATGAATCAAATATGCTTTACCGAAGCGTGATGGATTCGTTAGGTAGTGAGGAGGCACGATACATTAAACGAGTGTATGCCGCGGTAGTCTATAGTGAAATGACAGCACGTGGCTTACTGGCAGCGGCTGGATGCATGCAGTCAAAACGTAAAATTGTCGCGACTTGGTTATTGGGTACCTCACTACTGAGTCTCAGCAAAATCCTAAATAATATGGAACTTGGGCATAATGTCATGCATGGTCAGTATGACTGGATGCAGCACCCGTATCTCAATAGCCAAAATTTTGATTGGGACATTGTCTGTCCTGCCCCCTTGTGGCAACACTCTCATAATTACTTGCATCATACTTTTACCAATATCGTTGGTCGTGACCACGACGTTGGCTATCACTTAATTCGCGTGACTGATGAGCAACCTTGGACGCCAAGCGACCGCCATAATATGTTTAAAACAGCGATATTGGCTCTAGGTTTTGAGTGGGCTGTCGCCTTTCATGATATTCAAATCAGTGTCGACGAATACGCGGACTCCCCTGATCGACACCAAACCATGCAACAGAAATCTCGCGCATTATTTGCCAAAATCGCCCGGCAAGTGGGCAAAGATCATATTGTGCTACCCACGTTAGCAGGGCTGACATTAGGTCGAGGTAGTGCTATGACGACACTGAGCGGTAATGTTACTGCCAATATCGCTCGTAATCTGTGGACATGGGCGGTAATATTCTGTGGACACTTTACCGAACAAGCCCATATCTATACCCATCTCGATGCCGATGAGACTAAAGGCGACTGGTATGTGCGTCAAATTCTTGGCTCCAGCAATATTCAAGGCAGTAAGCTGTTTCATATTTTGACGGGTAATTTATCGCATCAAATCGAGCATCATATTTTCCCTGATATGCCAGCCAGTCACTATGCTCGTATCGCACCACAATTACAGGTGATCTGTCGCAAGTACAATCTACCCTACAATACTGGGCGCTTTAGTACACAATTCCGGCAAATGCTGGGACGTATCCGCCACTTTAGCAAGCCAAGTGCTGAAGAATGGCAGTCTTATTTACACTCACAAACTACGTCAATCGCTGAAACAAATCATGCCGTAACAGAAAGACCAAAAGAGCTGCCCGCTATACGTGGATTAGGTAAATATCTTCCCCCTGTCATGCGCCAAGCCTTATTTTATGCTTGATGTACAGCTCATATGGAGATCACTGGTAGACCCCTTTAGTCTTAACATTTACTCTATCGACTCTTACGCTAAAGAACTATAAATGTGAATCGAAAGGACTCATACTTTAGTGAACAATCTATTTGGTCATTCAAGCTCTTTTCATTTAAAAATACGCTTGATCCATACTAAAAAAAACCAATAATATTTAAGGGGCTGTCCTAGATAAGTAAAATAATCTAGGATAGTCATATGAGAAAGAGTAGATTAAGTTGGTACAAACAAACCAGACTCATTGAACTATTTATTGCCGATTCTACCGCAAGAACAGCATCAAGCTTAGTGGGTGTTAATAAAACAACAGCTAGCTATTACTTTCACAGGCTAAGACTATTGATTTATGAAAATAGTCAGGAACCTGGCCTTCTAGAAGGCGAAATAGAAGTTGATGAGAGCTACTTTGGCGGCAGGCGCAAAGGCAAACGTGGTCGCGGTGCTGGTAACAAAGTGCCTGTGTTTGGACTGCTTAAGCGTACTGCTAGCATCTACGCTTGTATTATCCCTAATACCAGAGCCGATACCTTAATCCCTATATATAAGAGAGAAAGTAGAGCCTGATAGTATTGTTCACACTGACTCCTTTAGAAGTTACAACGCACTTGATATCAGTGAGTTCACCCATTACCGTATCAATCATTCAAAAGAGTTTGCACAAGACAGAAACCATATCAACGGAATAGAGAACTTTTGGAGCCAAGCCAAGCGACATATGCGTAAATATAATGGCATCCCAAAAGAGCATTTCCATCTGTTTTTGAAGGAATGTGAGTGGCGTTTTAACTACAGCGAACCAAAACGTCAATTATATCAGCTAAAACAATGGGTTAAACAATGGGTTAAACAAGAACTGAACTAGTTATCTAGGACAGCCCCATATTTAACGATAATAATCAATAATAACGGAGAATATCCATGAAAAATCAAAACTCTGAACAAAACCTAACCATTACCCATGATGAACAAGCTAAACGCTTTGAAACCTCTATTGACGGTTATACTGGCTATATTAGCTATCAAGAGCGTGACGATACATTAGTTTATGATCATACTATCGTACCTCAGGAGCTAGGCGGGCGCGGTATTGGCTCAGCATTGGTCAAGCATGCCCTCAACTATGCTCGTGAACAGAATAAAAAAGTGATACCACAGTGCTCATTTGTCTCGTCATATATCAGCAAACATCCTGATTACCAAGACTTGCTATAGTCCACTCCTTAGCAATAAGCCGTAGAAAATGTAGCATGCTAATAAGCACCACGATTTCTTTAGAAATATTTTAAGCATTTATTATGGTTCAGCTTGTCTAATAAAATTGAAGCGTTAATACCTTACTACCCTCCTATTTATTTGCTATCTGCCCTCGTATATTTATCTTCGAATATATAGCAAGATAGCAAATATAGGCGGATTTTCTGGCCTATAATGGCAATAGAACAAAAGGTCTTTACAGTGACGTAATAGCGTTAATGATATAACTGAAAAATAGAATTGATATTTCGTACAATAGCTTTGACAGCTACAATGTAGTGCCTGATATAGTTTTTAATAAACCAAACCAACATAATAATAAAGGTGATTAATATGAGTAGTTTATCTGATAAGCAAGTAAATTTGCAGCTGGAAGAATTGCCCGGTTGGCAGCGCGAGGGCAATGCTATCGTAAAAACATATCACTTTAGCGATTTCATCGAAGCCATAAGCTTTATGAATCAAGCAGCGTTCCATGCCGAAGCGCTCGAGCATCATCCCGAATGGCGCAACACGTATAACGTGGTAGAGGTGCGCTTAACTACTGGCGATACTGGCGGTATTACCAGCCATGATATTCGTCTGGCGAAACGGATGGAACACATAGTCCAGCCGAAACGTTTATAGTGATGTGTTTGTTTTTATAATGTTTATAAAAATCCTTTATTAGTAAATACATTATTAAATACCAAAAAAAAGTCCTCAATTGAGGACTTTTTTTTGGTATTTAATAATCTACAGGTATTAATTACATCTTGCGGCTTACAAATGCCACAATAAATAAAATGACAGCGACTGCTAAGAAAATATATGCCAAATTAGCAGACAATCCTGCGACACCGCCAAAACCCAATAAACTTGCTAACAGTGCGATCACGGCAAAAATAATAGCCCAGCGAAACATAACCTTCTCCTTAAAAATTATTATTAGAAAACCAGATATTTAGATTGATGCAATGGACAATTATTAATAAGACATAACTACTATTATTAATGAGTACCTTGCTCTCTCTAAAACTCCTTTTTCTTTACTTTTTGTTTTTTTAATACTTATTAGTTTTTCAACCATTATTACTGCTTACGACCATAGATTAGCAATATTTATCTTTAGAAAACGTTCATTTTGGTAATGATATCGGTAGGTTATGTAACCTTTGTAGCAAATCTTAACATCGAACCTTTTTTTCATCTCTTTATGGGAGTTATAGTCAATCCACAATAAAACTGGAACAACCCATATCATAAAATAGTTTAGGTAGATTATTCTCCATCCAACCTTGGCGTAGAAACTTTGCTTGCGCCCATTTCTTTTCGATAGGATTTAGATCAGGACTGTAGGGTGGTAAGAATAGAAGCCTGTGACCGTACCTATTCAGCAGTCTTTGAACTCGTTTGTGAAAGCTGGCGTTATCCATAACAATTACACATTTGGTTCTAAGACTTGGGATTAGGGTGTATTTACACCAGTCGTAGAATATATCGCCATTAATATTTTTATCAAAGTAATCAAGCGCAAACAGCATCTTTTCATATAAAGCACCGATGACGTTGGTACGCTTTTTGCTTGCCAGTTGTAGCGATCAATGCAAGGTTTTCCTATTGGTGTATAGCCGTAAGGGCGAATAGTTTCAGCTTCAAAGCCGCTTTCATCCATATAAATAATGGGATAGCCTTGCTTCATAAAATGATCAAGCTTACTTTGATACGCCGCTCTTTTGATCGGACATGCTTTTGGATGTTCTAAGGTCTTTTTTGACTGATGCCAAGACGCTTTAAGGCCGACTCAATGCCTGACTTACTGCAACCTAAACGCTGTGCTCGCTCGTACATATAATCGTCTGGATACTGCTTAACATCTTTCAGTAATGCTTCATTTGATATTTTAGTCGGTGCTTTATTTCTAGTCGTTTTAGGAACTAAGCTCTGCTGCCAGCTGTGAATAGAGCTTGTGCTAAGCTCGTAAAAAGCAGCAGCTTCTCGAATGGTCATGCCGTCTTTAATGCTACGCAGTACTTGTTTGCGAAAGTCGATTGAATAGGTCATCGTTTATTTCACTAAATGAATTGATTATAAACATTGTATCGGTTTTATCTAAGATTAACTATATGTGTATAGATGGTTAGTTATTACTTAGCCGTCAACATTTCCATCATATAATCTGCTATAAACAGTAACTTACAAGTCATTTTTACTGGTCAAAAATACTTTAATATATCTGCCTGATTGCTATCAAAAAATTAGACTTCAAAATCTGACTGTTAAATGGCAACAAATTTTAAACGTCACACAACTCATCAAAATAGCTATTAAGGATAATAAATATGGATACCAATACCAATACGGATACCTCGAACAATACACGACAGCGCAGCGATGAAAAGCGCCCTTACGCGGTCGTCTTATATGGTGCAACCAGCTTTGTTGGTCAAATTACAGCACACTATTTAACAGAGTTTCTATCTAATACTAAAGACAAAGATGGCGCCGATGTCACGTGGGCGATTGCTGGGCGTGATGAAGCAAAACTGAACGAATTGCAATCTAAACTTGGCAGCACTGTCGATATTATTCTTGCTAATAGTGACGATGCGGACAGCCTTGATGAGATGACCAAACAAACCCAAGTCATCATTTCAACCGTCGGTCCTTATCTCAAATACGGTGAGCCGTTGATCAAATCTTGTACCACTCATGGGACAGATTATGTCGACCTTACCGGTGAAGCCATTTTCATCAAAGACATGATGGACAAGTATCAGGACGCGGCAAAGCAAAGCGGCGCTCGTATTGTCAACTCGTGTGGCTTTGATTCTATTCCATCGGATTTGGGCGTCTACTTTACCCAAACCCAAGCAGAAGAGAAATTTGGTCGCGCTTGTGATGTGATTCATATGCGTGTCAAAGCGGCGAAAGGCGGTCTATCAGGTGGCACCATTGCCTCGATGGCGACTATTTTTGAAGAAGTTGGAAAGGACAAGTCACGTCGTAAGCAGGTAGCAAATCCTTATCTACTCAATGATGACAAAGATGCGCCAAACGTGCGCCAAGCTAATGTCAGTAAGCCAGAATACGATAGTGAGCACAAACGCTGGCTTGCGCCTTTTGTCATGGCCAGTATCAATACCCGTATCGTGCATCGCACCAACCAATTGCTTGGCTATGAATATGGTCGTGACTTTAAATATGACGAAGCAATGTGGATGCAAGATGGTGTGAAAGGTCAATTATCAAGCTATGCAATGAGCGCAGGCTTGTTTGGATTTGCTACTGCTATGATGGTCAAACCGAGCCGTGAATTATTAGCTAAGCACGTGCTACCCAAGTCAGGTTCTGGTCCGTCTGCAGAAGAGCAAGCAAACGGCTACTTTGACATTCGCCTCTTTGGGGAAACAGCTAATAAAAACACCATCAATACGAAAGTAACGGGTGATAAAGATCCAGGTTACGGCAGTACCTCGCGTATGCTAGCGCAAGCAGCGTTATGCTTAGCACAAGATATCAGCAAAGAAGAAGTTGGTGGTGGTTTTTGGACGCCAGCCTCTGCCATGGGTAATCATCTACTAGCACGTTTAGAAGAGCATGCGGGTCTTAGTTTTGAAGTTGTCGATTCGTAAGATTACCCATTTATAAATCGAAGCAATCTACCTCTTAACATCTAATTAATGACCGTATCTTAGCAACGAGATACGGTTTTTTATTGCCTATTTTTCCTCATTATTCAGATTTAAATCTTTTGAGCGATTGTTAATAAATAATAATAACGTGATTCTTTGGTAAACGATATTGGCACTTCTTGCCTTTTTAATACATTAAGCTACACATTTCTAGAGTAATGTCACAGCCATATTGCAGTGAATGACGTAGGATAAAAAAGGTTAGGCAATTTTTTACCTCATATTTTTTTATCCCATATTGTATAGCAGCTTTGAGAGGAGTAATTGGCTCATTAAAATTTCATTGCGGCTTTAAACGCGTCAGAGTAATTTTCTAGTGCAATAAAAATCATATTAATAAAAATTAAGTTTTACTTGTTTATCATAAATTTGTAATAAATCAATAGACCCTCATCTAATTAAAAGGACATAACAATGAAAATAAATATATTGACCGCTGCCGTGATAACATCCAGTCTTGCTATGTTTGCAAGCTCTGCTAACGCTGCTATGACTACCGATAGCCACGGTAATGTTGGCTATGACAGTTATGAGGAGTGTGTCACCGCTGTCAAAGACGGTTCGGCCAAATTTTATACCCCTTATACTTATCAAAACCCAAAGCGCCAAGCAGCTGAAGCGACTGTCAAAAAAATGCGCTTGTCTGAAGTAATGATTCCTCAAACAGTGGTCAATGCAAACAACTTAACAGCCAGTGATTACTCAGCAGGTGCTTGTGATTTAGGGGTTGGGCAGTCAAATGGTCGCTATGGTGTTTCGGGAGCATTGGTTGGAAAATACGTCCCTATCGCCGCTGATATGCCTGTCAACGTCTATATGGATAAGGCTGGCAATCCAGTACGCTTAAGCATGCAGCAGTGCGATAACCACTTCGGTGCCAAGTTTCCAACGCCTATTATGAGCGAAACAAAAGAAGCTACAGCACCAGAAGCACAACTCGCGATTATCGAAGATCGCCGTGTAGAGCCTGTCATCGTTGAAACCACACGTGTTATCCGCCCTACTAAATATAGTGTCAAAGAAGTCATCATCGTACCGAAAGATCAAATCAAGCGAGTAAACACAGCGTCAGGTACAGCCATTGCTATCGAAGACGAGGCTAACCGTACTGTAATCGTTGGTGAAGAAGCAGATGCGGATGTCATCGAAAATACTGAAATCAATCAAACCTTCCCAGTCATTCGTGTTCCTAGTAGCAGCACTCAACAACGCGTCATTGATCCAAACACTGGCAAGTATATCGTTATTGAATAAGACTTTAATGAAATACAGACGAACGAGATTCGTTGAGACATCATTGGTAAAAGAATTAGAGATGGGAAAATTAGAGATGGGAAAGTAGAAAATAATGCTATTTTCCTATCTGACAATAACCATACAATAGTTGCACAAAGTCACCTGCTAACATCCGTCTGTTAGAATTTTAATCTATGGACTACTGAACTAACGCTTGTTTAATTGGTATTCTCCCCTTTAGATTTTTATCACTGATTTAGGTCAGCTTATAAAGCTCTTTATCCAAATCCATCATGATAGTCTCTTAATGGTTATCATGATTTTATTTTGTCTATCAATTAAATGTTAGATATATTAAATATATAGATTTGAATTACTAAATGAATGTGTAATATGCAACTGCTGTATACAGCAGTTAGCAACATAAGCGTCAAGTTTGAAATTTTTTAAGCTGACATTATAAGATTGTAAATTAAGGAATTGATTAATGAAAAAAAGTACTCTATCTTTATCGCTACTGATTGGCGCTGCGCTCACTATCCCAAGTTTGGCGATGGCAGCACCTGCTGATATTGCGGCAGTAGATGTGCAAGCAGCGGCTACCGCCACCACACTTGAGATGGAAGTTGACAATACAAATAATGCCTCAGCAGACAATCAATCTAGCCCATTTCAGATTAGTGAGACACAGATTATCTCAAGAGCAAACGTTAACAACAGTGCTGAGCAACAGCCGATGACTACTGAGCTTCAAGCGGAGCGAGAAGCAATGGCTGCCGAACAAGAGGTGATTCAAGATTCTGAAGAAGCGATGCAAGAAGAAGACTCGTTAGACACACAAGAAGAATTACAAGAAGCTGAAGAAGCCACAGAAGAATTATAGAATACGATACAAATCCCGCTGTTAGCTGAAATCATTGAAAAGAGGTTATTCAGCGAGTTAGGTTTGAGCAGTTATCAGTGTTCATTAACAATTTCTATCTTTAGATACATTCCATAAAAAAGGCAGCCTAATGGCTGCCTTTTTTATCACTATTAACATTAACTATTTTTTGGTTTTAGTCACGCCAGCTTCCTGTAACAGCGCCCCAAGCGTACCCATTTTGCTAGGTGCTTCTGCTTTATCAGCCCTTGGCGCTTTGCTACGATCGTTATTAGCATTGTCTTTATCCTGACGATTACCGCGAGATTTCGACGGGCGCTTATCAGTCGCTGGACGGCTACTGTTTGGGCGTTTGCTATTTGTATGATCGCTACGTGGACGACTGACTTTCTCATCATTACCAGTACTTTCAGCCGATTTCGCTGCTGGGCGCGCAGGCTTTTCAGATTCTGGCTTCATACTAAAGCCAATACGACCACGTTTTTCATCGATAGAGATGACACGTACCGAAACAATATCGCCAGGCTTGACGCGGTTCATCGGATCAGCGACAAAGTCATTGGCCATTTGTGAGATATGTACCAAACCATCCTGATGGACGCCAACATCAACGAAGCAACCAAAGGCTGTCACATTGGTCACCACGCCTTCAAGCTGCATGCCCTCACTCAAGTCTTTAATACTGTTAACGTCTTCACGGAAGTTAGCAGTCTTAAACTCAGGACGTGGGTCGCGTGCTGGTTTGGCTAGCTCATCGATGATAGCAGTTACACTAATATTGTCATCATTAGCAGCCAATGCAGTAGTATCGATCGTATTTAGTACGCCGTCATTACCGATGACTTCTGGCAATGCTTTACCAGTTTGTGCCAATAAGCTATCGACCAGCGCATAGCTTTCTGGATGCACACCAGTGGCATCAAGAGGATTACTACCACCATGGATACGCAAGAAGCCTGCTGCTTGCTCAAAGGTCTTAGCGCCTAAGCGTGGAACGTTTTTTAATGATTCACGACTTTCAAAAGCACCATGCTCTTTACGATAGGTCACGATTTGCTGCGCGACGTTTTTATTCAAACCAGCGATATGTGTCAAGATAGCAGGGCTTGCAGTATTTACATCAACGCCAACCGCATTTACGCTATCTTGCGTGACTTTATCAAGACTATCTGCCAATTGCGTTTGGTTGACATCATGCTGATATTGACCAACGCCAATGGCTTTTGGATCAACCTTGACCAATTCTGATAAAGGGTCTTGCAAGCGACGGGCGATAGAAACCGCACCGCGTACAGAAACGTCTAAATTACCAAGCTCATCAGTGGCAAGCTCACTGGCTGAATAAACAGACGCACCTGACTCATTGACGATAACTGATTTGGCTTGTAATTCAGAGTTGGCAGCCAAAATTTCTTTAATCATCGCATCTGTTTCGCGGCTCGCCGTACCATTACCGATAGCCACCAAATCAACGTTGTAAGTACTTAATAATTCATCGATGACTTTTTTGGCTTCATCCATTTTATTATCAGGGGCAAATGGATAAACGGTTGCGACGACAGGCTTGTCTTCACTGTCTAACATAACGTGACCTTGAGCATCGACGATGGCCATTTTTACGCCATGACGAATGCCAGGATCAACACCTAAAATCACTTTACGACCGGCAGGCGCTGACATTAATAAGTGCTGTAAATTATTAGCAAACACGTCAATCGCGTCAGCTTCAGCGGTCAGACGTTTTTCTGTCAATAAACGGTGTTCAATATGCGGACGCCATTTGTCTTTCCACAAACTCGTCGCCGCTTCTGTCAAAAACTCTTGACGCTCGGCTGGAGCTTTTGTATCAACGTCAAAATGCTTAATAATTTTTTCGATAAAGGGTGCGTCTTCGCCTTCTATTTTGAGGCCTAAGACGTTTTCTTGACGACCACGTAGCATCGCTAATAAACGATGATTCGGCAGACGCGCAAGGCTTTCACTATGCTCGAAGTAATCTTTGAATTTCTCGCCGACTTCGCGTTTTTCCTCACTGGCAACGGCAGATACGATACTGGCCGTCTTGGCAAAGCCACTGCGCAAGTTGTCTAGCAAAGCCAAAGCCTGTGTCCATTCATCAACGATGATGGCTTGTACACCAGCAAGTTGCTTGGTGATATCGCTAAAATCAACTTCGATCTCATTACCACTATCATCGGTAATGCTAGATTGTACTTGATAGTCTGCTAGCGCATCGGTCGGCGTGATTTCTTGCGTCAAGACGGCTTGCGCTGCCACATCAAGACCAGCAGCACGTGCTTTGGCGGCAGGAGAGCGGCGACGCGGGCGGTATGGCAAGTAAATATCTTCAAGCTCAAGTTTCGACGTCGCATTATCGATACGCGTCTGTAGCTCGTCAGTCAAATTGCCCTGCGTGCTGAGCAGCTCGGTAATTTTGAGGCGACGGGTTGCCATATCGCGCTCATAATTGAGCGACTTCTCTAAAGCTCGCAATTGCGCATCGTCAAGATTCTGCGTCTTTTCTTTACGGTAACGGGCAATAAACGGAACGGTCGCGCCTTCATCGTAAAGTTTGACAAACGCATTGACTTGAGCAGTCTTAATGCCAAGCGCGCGAGCAAGCTTGTCGTGAATATTCGCGTGTGTGGTTGCATCCAAAACCTGTGCATTTGTCGAGGTTTGAGATGGCGTTAAGGTATCAGTGCTACTCATAGACGTATCAATCGTTGAGAAATGTAGTTTTGCATTATAGCAAAAGCTGCATGAATAAAAATCCTTTTTATCTTTTCGTTATTTATCGCTAGTTTTATGACGAAAATCGTCTCATATCATAGGTTCTGTCGCTTTGTTAAACAAACGCATACAGCATTTGTCCTGATGGGTGATGCAATTAGTGGTGCAATCTTATACACTAAAGTATCGAAGGCGCAAATATTGGTACGTGCTGACGCATTTAACAATAGTATTCAAATTTATGATGGATTGAGACGGACCTTTACTTTTGAACACTCATTGAATAAAGACAGTTTTTTTGCTCAGGTTTTTTTGTATAGTCGATTCAAGATAATTTAGCGATGAGGAAAGCACGTTAAAATACTATAAATAGTAGACTCAACGAGCCTGACACCGTATTTTTTTTATATCATTTTGATGATATAACCTTTAGCCTTGACTGTTAACGATAATTTCTACTAATAATAATTTTTATAAGAGGATGCCTGTATGTCTGAAAATAACAGCCCTGATACCTTAACTCAACGAATTTTAGTCGTTGATGACGATGCACGCTTGCGCTCTTTATTACAGCGCTTTCTAGAAGACGACGGTTTTGTCGTCCGTACCGCTCATGATGGTAGCCAAATGGACAAACTGTTACAGCGTGAGCTTTTCTCGTTGGTGGTACTCGATTTGATGCTGCCAGGCGAAGACGGCATCAGTATCTGTAAGCGTCTACGCGAAGACAATGGCGACATTCCTATCATCATGCTGACAGCTAAAGGTGGTGATGCCGATCGTATCGCTGGTCTAGAAGCGGGCGCAGATGATTATCTGCCAAAACCATTTAACCCAAAAGAGCTGTTGGCTCGTATCAAAGCGGTATTACGTCGTCAAAATCGCGAGCTGCCTGGCGCACCAAGCCATCAGCTTGAAGTGGTTGAGTTTGGACCGTGGACGCTTGATTTATCGACACGTACGCTTAAACGTGACGGCAACGTTGTCACTTTAACGACAGGTGAGTTTTCGGTGCTAAAAGCACTGGTGCAGCATCCACGTGAGCCATTAACCCGTGACAAACTGATGAACCTTGCGCGTGGTCGTGAATGGGGTGCGATGGAGCGTTCTATCGACGTACAGGTATCACGTTTGCGTCGTTTGATTGAAGACAACCCTTCACAAGCGCGTTACATCCAAACCGTTTGGGGTGTAGGCTATGTATTCGTTCCTGACGAAGCTGAAGTAGAAACCGTTAAAAGTGAGTAACTTTTGACTATGTGTGTCCTCATTTCGAAAATTCCGATTATCGATTGAATTGAGAACACACGCTAACATCATTTCCTTTTAATATAGGCCGTGTTTGATTACTCACAAATACGGCCTATATGATGAGTGTCTCTGTGAAAAAACCTATTATTTTTCAAAACATACCCTGCACCTTGGTGACAGGGTTTTTGGGTGCTGGCAAGACCACAGTGATTAATCAGCTGCTTGCTATCAAACCTGCCGATGAGCGCTGGGCATTACTAATCAATGAGTTTGGTCGTATCGGTATTGATGGTGCGCTGCTGGCAAGCGCGCAAGATAGTAAGCCTGAGCAAGATAATATTGCTATACGCGAAGTCAGTGGTGGCTGTATTTGTTGTACCAGTCAGCTGCCATTACAAATTGCTATCAGTCGGCTACTTAGTGAGCATCATCCACAGCGGTTGCTCATCGAACCCACAGGGCTTGCTCATCCACGTGAGCTTATCATGCAGCTCAGTGCACCGCATTGGCAAACAGCGCTCAATATGCAGGCAGTAATAACGGTACTGAGTGGCGTGCAATGGCAACAAGATAAATATCGTCATCACGACGGTTTTCAAGCGCATGTCCGTGATGCCGATGTGTTAGTCATTAATCGCTATGCTCGATTGAGCGATAGCGAAAAGCAAGCACTGCAACAATGGATAGCCAAGCTCAATGCACAGGTAAAAATTATTTGGGCAGCATCTGAGCAGATCTCTCATGATACAAACGACTCATCCAATATTCTTTTATCAGAATCAAGCGTGTCAGAGTTGAAAACTCAGCTAACCAAGCCCAGTCAGGTTATCTCTAAACAACGTACAGTCAATATTGTTCACCCTCAAAAATCGACTACTAGCTTGCAACCGCAGAGTAATGCCCTATCGATATCGACCACCTTGTCATCCGACGCTTTTACAAACAAAGATGATTCGCAGACCGACACAGATATTGAGCTACCTTATCGTTATCATGAAAAACAGCAAGAGTTACAGTTGGCGGGTTGGCGACTGCCAGCGCACTACATATTAAAAGCGGATGAGTTACAGAGTTGGTTATTAACGCTACCGAACTGGCAACGTATCAAAGGTGTGGTGCATACGTCTGATGGCTGGCTACAAATCAATTTTACCCCTGACAGCTTAACCACCAGTACGGTCAGCGCACAAGTTGATAGTCGGCTAGAGATTATATTACAGTTGGAGGCAAATGCTAATAACGACAACGATACAGCGGTAGAAAGCGACCGCTCAGAAGAACAAGATAGGACAGCATTTTTATCTTCTATAGAGACGCTACCTTCTATCGATTGGGATACCTGCGACCGTAAACTAATGGCACTGGTTATATAGTAATAGACAAAAAAAGGGCAGACATTGCTGTTCGATATAGCAATGTCTGCCCTTTTTCTTTTTTAACGTAATTGACTGTCTTTACTACCTCGCCGGTTGAACAACTCAGCGGCTCTCGCCTCTTGTTCAAGTTCTGTCTGACAGCTGACGCAATGCTGAATACCAGGCACTGCTAACCGCCGTGCTTCTGGAATAGGCTTGCCGCATTCATCACACATCTCGGCACTGATGCCAGTTGGCAACGCACGTCTTGCCCGCTCTAATGCATCATTTACCGTTGCATCCATTTGCTCATGCTCAGCACCATCTCTTGACCAACCACCTGCCATAATTCTATCCTATTTACGATAATCAGATATTACAAATCGCTTTAATAACAAATAGATGGGGTTGTTTATAATTAATTGCAACCTACTAGAGCATGCCTCAATCTGAAAGTATGCGAATAAATGCGCTAAGTAATGACATTTCCTAGCAAAAAATCACATGACTAATCTTTTGGCTGTAGCTCGACCACTTGCCCGCGTACCCCGATACTGGCATCACTCATCAGACAAACATAGCCTGCCATGATATCTTCAGGCGTTTTTAAGCTCATAGGACTCTCTCCTGGATAAGCATGGGCGCGCATATTGGTACGAGTGCCACCAGGATTGACACAGTTAAAACGTAAATTAGTCGTATTCTGCGTCTCTTGGGTAAAGATATCACTCATACCTTCTACGGCTTGCTTGGACAGCGCATAAGCACCCCAGAACGCGCGAGGATGTGTACCGACCGTGCTAGAGGTGAAAACAATAGAACCATTCTCAGCATCTTTAAGTAGTGGTAGCAGTGCTTGGGTGAGCATAAAAGTCGAGGTAAAGTTCACCTTCATAACTTGTGCAAAAGTATCGACGTCATACATCTCAAGTGGGGTTAGCTGCCCAAGCATGCCCGCATTGTGCAAGATACCATCGAGCTGACCGACTTCTTTATTAATCAACCCCTCTAACTGCTGCATCTCAGCATAGGTTGCCCCTTCTAGATTCATCGGTAGCATGGCAGGCTGTTTGCCGCCAAGACTTTCAATCTCATCATAAACATATTCAAGCTTGCTGCTGGTACGTCCCAATAACAGGACTGTCGCTCCATAGCGAGCATAAGTCAGCGCGGCAACGCGGCCGATACCATCACCTGCACCTGTGACCAAAATAGTCTTACCGTCTAAACAATTATCAGATGGTACAAAGTTGCGAATATCGTTATGAGTTAAAGGTTGAGTTAGACTTTGAACGGTTTTTTGGTGGTCTTGCTGACTAGCTGACTGGTTAATATTGTCACTCATGGCATTGCTCACTGCTTATCGTTTAATAGTTGGGATGCTAAGTATTTATCGTATTTCTTTAAAAACATAGAGTGTGGCGGACTCGATTTATAATTTGATTTATAAATAGTCAAATTTACCAGATGAGAGCAACAGTTTATTTAATTGCTCAGGCGTATCAGTAATATAATCTGCACCCCATTTCTTTAGGTTTTTTTGATCTTCAGGCGGGATATAACCGTAGGCTGCCAAAATTGTTGGCATACCAGCCGCGTTGCCAGCTTCAATGTCACGTATATGATCGCCAACATAAATCACGCTTTCAGCGGCGCCGCGAGGGATACCAAGCTTCTCTAACGCCGCATACATAGGCTCTGGGTCAGGCTTTGAGCGAGACACATCATCAGGACAGACCAAAGCAGAACAGCGCCCGTCTAACTGCATCTTGTCTAGTAACTTCTCTGCCAGATAACGCGGCTTGTTGGTCACAATACCCCATGGCACCCCTTTTTCTTCAAGAGCAGTCAACACGTCTTCTAATTCAGCGAACACACAACTATCGACGCATATCTCAGCTTCATAATCATCTAAAAACTGTTGGCGAAACTCCTGCAAAGCTTCTTCGCTAACCTCAATTTGATCGTTATGACGTAGCATCAACTGTACCATCGCTGAGGCACCAGCAGAAACTTGCTCGCGAATTTCTGTTTCAGGCGGTGCTTGCCAATCATTTTCGCGGCTCATTTTACCGATAATACGGACAAAGTCAGCAGCCGTATCGATTAATGTCCCATCGAGATCAAATAAAACCGCTTTTACAAATTGGCTCATAGTGAATGCTCTTAATATAGATAAGGTGTTGAGTGAAATAGTATGGCATGAAAACAACCAAATACGGCATTCAGCTTAAGCCAGTGGCTTGTGTACTGCCATCATGTAATTAACATCGACATTTTGAGCCAGCCAATAACGCTTGGTCAGCGGATTATAATGCAAGCCAATGATATCTTGACGTGTGAATCCCGCATCAATTGCTATTTTATCTAATTCGGCTGGCGTGATAAATTTGGCGTAGTCATGAGTGCCGCGATCGAGCAAGCGCAATACATATTCTGCCCCAACGATGGCAAATAGGTATGATTTAGGGTTTCGATTGATCGTCGATAGCACGCAAACACCGCCTGGTGCCAATAACTCAAAACACGCCTGCACAATCGAGCTGGGGTCAGGCACATGTTCGAGCATCTCCATACAAGTCACTACATCAAACTGACCTGCATGAGTTTTGGCCAATTCTTCTACTGGGATATGCTGATAGCGCAGCGTCTCATGTAAAGCGCTTTGCTCTGCATGCAGCGCTGCCGCTTTTAGGTTTTCGGTACCCAAATCAATCCCTGTCACATCCGCACCGCGACGTGCCATAGACTCTGACAATATACCGCCGCCACAGCCGACATCGAGCACTTTTTTTCCAGCCAAGCCGGTTTCAGCCGTTTTATGAATATCTGTATCAGCACTGTCATTTTGATAACTGCGCTTGACGTTTTCTTCTATCCAATTTAGACGCAGTGGATTTATTTCATGCAAAGTCGCAAATGCACCCGTCTTACTCCACCATTCGCTTGCCAACTTATTAAACTTGTCGACTTCGCTAGGATCTACATTAATGGCGGTAGCCGTTGTATCATCAAGACCGCTGTTTGCTTGCTCATTCAAAGAAGGCGAGGAAGATAGAGCTGAGCTCATTGCATTTTTCCTTTATTGTCATTATCGTTGTAATCATATACAGTGCACAATTATGTGCCTAATATTAGCATGAGAGCGGCAGCTTTGTCGTGAGTACATCGTCACCGATTGTGAATGCTCTTAGCAAACGTTCATACTTTCTGTACCGTTTTTTTAGAGGATAGATGCTTCAAACAGCTTCAAACCTAAATAATAAAACGCTAAAAAAATTCCAAAAAATGCGGTGAAATAAGCCTTGAATAATGGCTCACAGCTTTACAACCATTAGTTAAGAATCGGATTCACAAGCGACCATGTTTTACGTTATTATAGTCGATACGTCACTATAGTTCGATTATACTCGACACTGTCTCGTTTGGGCACTTTAAAAACCTGTGCGCTATACCCAAAACCATACGATACTAAAACACCTCAACAAACCCTAAGTTTTCACACCTCAAGGATAAAGTATGAAACGTGTCATCACACTGACTGGTCTGGCCATGGCCATTGGACTTGCCACTATGGGCGCACAAGCTGCCGACTATGTCGCCGGAAAAGACTATCGCGTGCTAGACAATCCAGAAAAAATCAGCGGTGATGCTATCATTGTTCGTGAGTTTTTTTGGTATGGTTGCCCGCATTGTAACGTTCTTAACCCGCATATGGAAAAATGGGCTAAAAACAAAGACAAAGACGTTGCCTTTTTCAAAACGCCAGCAGCGCTTAACCCTGTCTGGGAAGCCAACGCTCGTGGTTTCTATGCCGCTCAGCTGCTAGGGTTTGAAGACAAGACTCATGACGCGCTATTTGATGCCATTCACAAAGATGGTAAGAAAATCTTTGACCAATCATCATTAAGCAAATGGTATGCATCGAAAGGCGTTAATGAGAAGAAATTCAATAGCCTTTATAATTCATTCGCCGTTGGTACGAAAATTGGTCGTTCACAAGCAGGTGCTAAGCGTTATCAGCTCTCTGGTGTGCCAGCAGTCGTCGTGCAAGGCAAATACGTTGTAACTGGTGAAAGCGCCACTGTACCTAAAGTCGTTGACTATTTGGTTGACAAAGTGCGTGCTGAAAAGAAATAGGTTAAGTACCAATATAAATTAAGTACCGTTATAAATTAGGGACTAGCATTTATCCACAAGTGCCATTTGTACCTAAATGCTCTCACCCATAAAAAAGCCAATCACGTGATGATTGGCTTTTTGCATTTGCAGACTACATTCATTTATAAGTGGAGATATTGTATAAATAGTGGTCAAAGCTATTTGTACAATATCATCTTATTATTTTTCTTTTTTCAATTGCGACAAAATAGTGACTTCACGAATATAACTGGCTAAGTCTGCTTTAGACTCTGCCATCAGCTCATCATCTTGGGTATGTTTGGCGTACTCAATCCATAACAGTAATTGATACATACTATTTTGTTCAGATGCTTGGTATTGTTTAACGAACTGCTTAAGCGTCCCTTCATCATTAATATTTAAACGCTCAAACCAACTTTCTATCTTTGAGACCTGTTCTTTAGGGAAAAACGCATCAAATAATGCTTTTACCAATTCGTGGCGGTTTTCTTCACTAATCAGCTTACCAACGCGCTTGGTTTGGCGAATACGCGCATTAGCGCTGGTGATATCGGCCAATGCCATGAGTTCTGCCATAAAATAGTCACTGGCTGGCAGATTTTTGAGTTGCTTTTTCGATAAGCTGGCAAGTGGTATCGACAACTTCTGCAAGCGCTCATGGGCCTTTTTGAGTTCAGTGCGCGAGACGCGCATATCCTGTTCTTTCCAGTCAATCATAAAAGCTTTCCAAAATAATAAATAATAAAATTAACAGGGGCATGTCCTCATTTTAGGAATAGTCATAAAAATGAAGATATGCCCCAGTGTTTACCAATAACTACCAACGATTTTTTTCACGATGTTTCGCCAGCACTTTTATACTTTGCGGCATAACATCGGCAAGACGACGTTGTAAATTATCGGTGATGAATACTGAACGATGCTTACCACCAGTACAGCCAATAGCCACTGTCACTGTATGGCGGTTATTGTGTAAAAATTCGGGTAACCAACGGGTCAAAAACTTATCTATATCATCAGTCATCTCAGCCACTTCTGGATAGTCGGCAAAGAATGCGGCAACTTCCGTGTCTAGACCTGTCGAAGTACGCAATTCAGGATTCCAATGTGGATTCGGCAAAATTCTCACATCAAAGACAAAATCTGCATCAATAGGACTGCCATATTTAAAGCCAAAAGACAGCAGATTAATCACAATCTGATTGCCCACGCCGACATGTTCACGCAAGCTGTCTTTCAATTGATGAATATTCAAATTGCTGGTATCAATTCTGATATCGGCATGACCTGCGATAGGCTCTAACAGCTCCACTTCTTTTTTAATCGCGGCAGGTAGATTAAAAGCAATGTGCTTGGCATTATCACTATCGATATCCTGCGACATCAGCGGATGTACGCGGCGTGTCGCATTAAAACGTGCTATCAAAGTGCTTTCTTGCGCGGTCACGTACACTACTTTGACCGCATGCGCCCCGTATGTTTTTTTTAGGGATGCATGCATCTCTGCAAAGTTGGATAGATCCGCTCGCGGTGTTCGAATATCAACACCAAGCGCAATACGACGAATCCCACTTTCATTGACCAATTTATGCGCAGCATCCGGCAATAAGGATAACGGTAAGTTATCAATAGAATAATATCCTAAATCTTCTAAGATATTTAATACTGATGTTTTACCTGAGCCTGAACGCCCTGATACCACTAGGATACTGAGCTTGTCGGTTGCTATTTTACACGCTGCCTGCTCAGATTGACTGTTATTTTCACCCTGACTCACATCCATGATTCACCCATTCTAGTCATTGCATCCTGCAAATTACTATGTCACAACGATTGATCCACCGTCACCAATTGATTGTCTAACAAACGTGCACGTCCCAGCCAAGCAGCGACTAAAATCATCAAATTCTTGTTTTCTGCATTAAAAGTTACAGTATCATTAGTGAGTGACTCTAGCGTATCGGTTTTAATGTCTAAATAATCAATAATGAAGCCAGCATCCGTAATGCGCTGATGCGTTTCTGCTAACAACGACTGAACAGCTTGTTGGCTCTGTTCGCCTTTTTCTAACTGCTTTGCTAAATATTGTAGCGCTTGATGGATAACAGGTGCTACCTCACGTTCAGTGGCACTTAAATATTGGTTACGCGATGAGAGCGCCAAACCATCTGCAGCGCGGACAATAGGTGCCCCTATAATTTCAATGGGATAACTTAAATCACGTACCAATTGTTTAATAATCGCTAATTGCTGATAATCTTTTTGTCCAAAAATAGCCATATCCGGTTGTACAATATTGAACAGTTTAGAGACGACAATACCAACACCGTCAAAATGCCCAGGGCGTGATTGACCACATAATTGAGTGGTAATAGCTCCCGCGAGAACGGAGGTTGGCGGCGGTAAGACTGGGTACATCTCTTCAATACTGGGCGCAAACACATAATCAGTATCGACTGATGCTAGCTTAGCGACATCCTCATCAAGCGTGCGAGGATAACTATCAAAATCCTCTCCCTCGCCAAATTGAGTAGGGTTGACAAAAATACTAACCACCACGATATCAGCATGTTGCTTGGCTATTTTTACTAATTCAAGATGACCAGCATGCAGATTGCCCATCGTTGGCACTAAAGCGATACGCTGTGGGCCATCTTGATTGTCATTTTTTTGTCCACGATAAGACTGTAAAGCCGTACGCAATGCGGAGATATGATGATGAATGATTGGCATGGTTAACTATTCTTCTACTGATAATCGTAAAAACTAAAATGTTAGCTAAACTGGTGCTGCTCGGTTGGAAAACTGCCTTCACGTACTGACTGCTGGTAAAGGGCAAATGCGCCTACGATACTGTGCGCGATATTACGTTCATCGGTCAAAAAGTCATGAATAAAGCGCGGGACACGGCCGTGCGCCATACCTAACATGTCATGCATGACCAACACTTGACCATCCGTATCTGCGCCAGCGCCAATCCCAATAACTGGCACTGCGACGGCTTCTGTCACTACTTTTGCAAGCTCAGCAGGTACGCACTCTAACACTAGCAGCGCAGCACCTGCCGCAACGACTGCTTTCGCATCAGCAAGCAATTTATCAGCCGCTTCGTCACCACGACCTTGGATTTTATAACCACCAAACACATTGACTGATTGCGGTGTTAATCCTAAATGCACACAAGTAGGCGTCCCTGCTTGCGCCAACGTCGTGATTAAATCGCAAAGCTCACTACCACCTTCAATCTTAATCACATGCGCGCCCGCCTGCATCAGCTGGCGACTATTGGCAACTGCTTCTGGTAGGGTGACATAGCTCATAAATGGTAGGTCAGCCAAAATCAGTGCGTGTTTATTGCTACGGGCAATATTGGCTGTATGATAAGCCATGTCATTGACAGTCACAGGTAACGTTGAGTCATGACCTTGCACCACCATACCTAAACTGTCACCTATTAAAATGGTATCAATCTCTGCTTTTTCCATCATGCGTGCAAACATCGAGTCATAGCACGTTAAGCAAGTGAACTTGGTGCCGTCTTTTTTGAATTTTTTTAAAGTAGATAACGTCGTCATATGATCCTCGATTAACCTTTAGTACCTTTAGCTATTATTCTGATTGTGATCAAAACTTTTAGCAATCGTTTGGTATAGGTGATTTACCTTAAAAGAGGTGAACGTTTTCACTCTTTTACAATAGATTGGCTACAGTAATTTTAAGCCTGCCCAATCTTTGCTAGGCGGATAGTCATCTATCGATTTGCCAGCAATGATAAGCGCTGGAGTTAACTCACGCAGTGGTAATAAGACAAAATTACGCTCAAACAATCCAGCGTGCGGTACGGTTAATTGTGGCTCAGTGATTTGCGCCTCACCGTATAACAAAATATCGACATCCAAACTACGCTCACCCCAACGCCGTATTCGTGCACGCTTAGCCTCTTTTTCTAACTGTTGACAGTAAGCAAGCAACTCAAAAGGCGGCAATATCGTCTCAAACTCAGCGACGGCATTAACAAAATCAGGCTGATCTTGCGGTCCCATAGGCGCTGAAGCATAAAACGAAGAAACACGAACCGCACGTATTTGCTTATGCTCTTGCATCGCGGCGATTGCCTGCTGCAAATGTTCTACTGGTGAACCCAAGTCGTTAGACAAATTGCTACCCAAACCTACGTAGCAGGTTACCCAATTCGCGTTGCCCGCATCATTAGTAATATTAGACATTGTCAGTACTAGGCTGGCGACGGCGACGTTTCGATGGGATAGGGCCTTTATTGTCATTTACACTACTCATACCAACATTGCCGTTAGCAGCTTGGCTGGTTTTAGCAGACTTTGCTTCTGTCGCTTTGGCTGGTTTTTTAGTGCTTGCAGGTGTCGTAACCTTCGCCACTTTTTTGCGCTCAGCCGTTTTTTTAGCCGGAATATCTGTTTTATCAGTAGGCTGGGCTGGGGGCTTAGGTGCTTTTTTTGCATACTTTGCTGCAGCTTTAACATCGTTGTTAGTCGTTACTTGCGTCTCTGTGTTACTAGCGAGATTTATACTCTCTACACTCGGCTGACGACGGCGACGCTTATGCGGTATCGGCTCGTTATTCATAATGACGAGCGATGGCGATCTTGCTACCGAGCGAGCCACAGATGAAGGCATAACCTCTGACTGTGTTGCTTTTGGTTGCTGAGCTTGATTTGAGCGATCAGGTTTACTGTCAGCCTTACTACTATAAGAGTTGGCATCAGAACTGGCATCCTGACTTTTTAGCGCTTTCTCAGCCGATACATTCTTCTGAGCAGGTTTTTTCTGTGCTGTCCCTTGACGTCTATCAGGCTTATCGCCATTTGATAGCTGCTTCTGTAATGGCGGCACGACTTTTTCATGCTCAATTACAAAGAGTGGTGCAGGCTTGGAATGATGGCGTTTATTTGCCGCTTGGTTGCTGCTATTGGCAAGGGATAGCAGTCGTAACTGAGCAAGCTCATGGCTGTCTTGACTTACTTGCTGCGATTCATAGTGCTTGTTGTTATTGCCACCAGATTGCTTAACAGAGGCTGATTGACTGACAGCGCGGCGACGGCGTGCTGGAATATTTGACGGGTCATTTACCATATTCTGATCATTCCTACCCTGCTCAGCAGTATCATTGGCTTTGCTGTGCTTGGTATTTTTTTGATGAGATATTGAGTGATCGATGCTATTTGACTCTGAATTTTGACGATTACGCCCACGACCACGCTGCGCTTGTTGCCCTTTTTTATAGGCACCGCGACGAATATTTTCATCAAAATCATCAATGGCTTGCTGCTGCTCTCGTTCAGACAATGTCTGATAAGTCTGCCACCAATCGCCCATACCATTGGTCGACTCTGATAACGGATGCTCAGCATCACCGCATTGCTCACGCAATAACAAAAAGTCAAAACCTGCGCGAAAGCGTGGATGCTCAGAGAGTTGGACGATTTGTTTGCTACGCGGGGCTGCAAGTCTTGGCTGCAATATCCAGATATCACGGATAAACTGCTCTGCAAATTTAGGAATCGCGGTCTTGATACGTTGACGATCAATCACTTTACCAGCGGCGTGCATTTGTGCTTCAGCAAACGGCATATTGCGCTTTTTAGCTTTTGCCAACTGATGCAGATAGTTTTCCCATAATAGCGCAGCATAAAAGAACGCCGGATTGATGCTTTTGCCAGCAGCAATACGTTTGTCGGTATTAATAGCGACTTGATTGACCAGTGCACTCGGCTCAGATGGTGGATAGATAATTAAGCTATCAATCGCCCCTGACTCAAACAATAGCAGCAATAATGGCACCAGATAACCACCGGTAAACATTTTCTGGGTTTCATCATAGAGACGATGCGGTGATATTTGCTCAAGCAATGCCCAGTTGCCATCATGAAACTGATCGGCTAACTCGTCATCAAACTCAAAACCGAGCTTGGCTTTGAAACGTAAAGCACGCAACAAACGTACTGGATCTTCTTCGATACGCACTGGCGCATGGCCGAGCAGACGAATGATTTTATTATCAATGTCGTCAAGCGCACCGCAAAAATCATGAACCACACCTTTAAGCGGTTGATAATAAAGCGCGTTGATAGAAAAATCACGACGAGAGAAGTCTTGTTTGATATCACCCCAAACATTATCACGCAGGATCATACCGTCTTGATTGGTATTAGCATCATTGGTTGGTGGACCACGGAAGGTAGCAACCTCAATCAACTCACGGCCTGAATACACGTGCGCCAACTGAAAGCGGCGACCGATAATGCGGCAGCGCTTGCCAAAGACGTCTTTGATCTCATGCGGCTTGGCATCAGTGACAGCGTCAAAGTCTTTTGGACGTAAACCCAATAAGGTATCACGCACACCGCCACCGACGATATAGGCATCAAACCCAGCTCGGTTTAAGGTGGCAATCACTTCAGTAATGGAATTGGGTAATTCAGATTTATTCAGTTCTAACTGCTTGGCGGCACGCTCGGCCATGCATCTACTCCTCGCCGGTATTCTTTAACCACCCCTGATGAACACAGCGTTTATCAGGCGGATGTACCTGCTAGTTTAACAAATTTTGCGCCTAGTAGGTGTGTTATGACTGATACTTACGTGCTATTTTGTCAATATTGGGGTTAATTAAAGCAAAATACTGCCCTTAATCTTGTACGCGTAAACGTCCTCGATTTTTCTCAACCGTTTTTACGCCAATACCTTTGACCTTTGCTAACTCATCCACTGTCTTAAAACCACCAAACATCTCACGATATAAAATAATCGCTTGGGCTTTGCTGCTGCCGATACCATTTAATGAAACGAGCGCGCCTTCACTAGCACGATTGATATTAATGGTGGCTTGGTCACGTACCTGTATTTTGGCACTTTCTTGCGCCAATAGATATTCATAAGCCCTTTGAGGATTATCAAAACAGGGCGCAGCTTGAACACTGTTCAACATAAAAACCGCCAATATTAGACTGAAAACAGCCATATTGACCAAGCTAACAAACGAGGCCGTATGATAAGCGTTCATGACGATCGTTCATGTTGTTTCGCCGCTTCCCATAACGCATCCATCTCGTTAATATCGCTGTCCTCTAAACACTTATCAGCCGCGGCTAATTGCGCTTCAATATAACCAAAACGTGATTTGAATTTATGCACACACGTTAAGGTGGCTGCTTCTGCATCAAGATTGAGTTTACGCGCCACATTGACGAGCGCAAACATACAATCACCCAGCTCTTTTTCAATATCGCTAATATTGGCTTTGCTTGTGTTATATTCAGCAACATCTTTTGATTTATCTATCAATTCAGCCTTTAACTCGGCAATCTCTTCATCTAGCTTATCAAAAGCACCGCCAACGCCCTCCCAGTCAAAACCTAGCTTTGACGCCTGTTTTTGCACATCTTGCGCTTGCATGAGCGCACTGCCCGCTTTAGTATTGTCTAGACGACGTTTGGGTTTGCCTCGTGCCTCGCGCGCTTGCTGCTCTTCCACTTTAATCTCATCCCAACGAGCTTTTACCGCCGCGTCATCTTCAAGGGTTTCAGCCTCAAACACATGCGGATGACGACGAATAAGCTTTTCTTGTAAAGTGGCGATAACATCGCTCATATCAAAGCGACCTTGCTCCGCATACATCTGACAATGAAACACCACTTGCAGCAGCACATCGCCTAGCTCGCCTTTGATATCCTCATCGTCATTACTTTGTACCGCCTCGCCCAGCTCATAAGCTTCTTCGATGGCATACGGAATAAGGCTGTGATTGGTTTGCTTTTTATCCCACGGACAGTCAACACGTAGCCGTGCCATCAAAGCCAATAAATCGTCTAATTCACCACTGGCGGTTGGCGTTCCTTGTACTGGTGCAGGCGCTGCTACTTTATCGTCTTGATTGCTCATGAGGGATACTCTTACACTTTCGTTTGTTATTAGATATAGTCAGGTCAATATAAAAAAGAGACAGCGTGACTGGTATAAATTTTTCGTAGCCTCTGTCTGCGTAGGCACAGCAAGCAAGAAAAGTTTGTACCAGTCACGCATCATAATGTTGTGTACCCATTTTATTTAGTATCGACTATAGAATTACGTTAACTTCATAACGATTTTCTCGTTAGTGTAGCATTGAACGCTTATTAGCTTATAATTGTGTTGTCCATTTCATTACTTTATCACTGCTTTAGCATAAGGAATTTTATCATTATGTCTACGTCTGCGACCACTAGCTATCAGCCAGCGACTGAATTCAGCCCTATTATTATTGATTCATTTAAAGCTTACGATATTCGCGGCGAGCTGGGGGTTAATCTAAACGAAGATATCGCTTACCGTATTGGTCGTGCCTTCGCACAGATTTTATCTCAGCGTTATCATGCGGCGGTTGAGGCTCATGACAATGATATGGTAACTCTAAAACCTGCCATCGTTATCGGTAGTGATATTCGTCATTCAAGCGAGCAATTAAAGCAGGCAGCTATCAAAGGCATTGTAGATGCTGGTGTCGATGTGATTGACTTGGGCATGAGCGGTACAGAAGAAGTGTATTTTTCCACCAGTCACTATCAGGCGTTGGGTGGTATCGAAGTCACAGCCAGTCACAATCCTATCAATTATAACGGCTTAAAACTGGTCAAAGATCACTCAAAGCCGATCAGTGCTGATGATGGTTTGGCAGAGATTCAGGCATTGGCAGAGTCTGGGCAATTTACCGCTGAAAACCGATCAGGAACATTGCAATTATTGACTGATAAAAGTGCGTATATAAATCATGTCATGACTTTTATTGATACTGATAAACTCAAACCGCTTAAATTAGTAATTAACTCAGGTAATGGCAGTGCGGGACCCGCGGTTGATTTATTGATTGAGAAGCTTGCACAAGCTGGCGCGCCAATTGAAGTGATTAAACTGCACCATACACCGGATGGCAGCTTTCCTAATGGCATCCCTAATCCTATGATTGAAGCCAATAGAGTGGCGACCCAACATGCTGTTTTGGAAAACAAAGCAGACCTTGGCATTGCCTTTGATGGCGACTTTGACCGCTGCTTTTTATTCGATGAACATGGTGAATTTATTGATGGCAGTTACATCGTCGGCATGCTCGCTCAAGCATTTTTGAATAAGTACCCAAATGAGTCAATCGTCTACGATCCACGTGTCATTTACAATACTGAAGCAGTGATTAAGGAACATAACGGTAAGGCTGTCATCAGTAAATCTGGACATTCATTTATTAAGCAAGTCATGCGTGACTCTGGCGCTGTTTATGGCGGCGAGATGTCTGCACATCACTATTTCCGTGACTTTTTCTATTGCGATAGCGGCATGATCCCTTGGTTATTAACCATTGAGCTGTTGTCTGTCACTGGTAAGACTTTATCAGAATTGGTTACTGGATATATTCAAGCCTATCCAAGTTCAGGCGAGCTTAATTTTCGGCTCACAACAAATGATGCGCCAACGATTATTAGCGCTATTGAGGAAAAATTTAGCAGCGAAAATCCGACCAAATCAACCCTTGACGGACTCAGTTTGAACTTTGGCGAGTGGCGCTTTAATCTGCGTGCTTCCAATACCGAACCACTGATCAGATTAAATATTGAAAGTCGTGGCGATAAAGAGTTATTAGCTATTAAAATTCGAGAGATTCAACAGTGGCTAGCGGCACAAGGTGCTGTACCAGCGTAAACGAATACGATTTAATATGGGTGATTTCGATTAAAAACCAAAAAAAGCTCGCTGATAATTATCAACGAGCTTTTTTAGTAACTGAAAAACTTGAATAAAGCTATTTAGACCGACCAATGCCCATATAGTCGCCTACCAGACTATCGATCTGCAATCGTGTCAGTGCATTTTGCGCATCAAATACTGGCATCGCGTGTTGATTAAGCTTAGCGATGTCTAGTTGATCTTGTGGCGACCAACTAATGATAAAAATCGCCTGTGCGGCACTTAGCTGCTGATAAGGATTATTAATCAATTGCAGTAAAGGTTGCTGCTGATAAAGCACAGCGAGTTCGGCCTGCGCTTTGTCACTATAGACTATCGTACGAATATTATAAGACCATAATAACGCTAGTAATGGATGTATGGCTGAGCCTGCAGTACGTCCAGAGCCTGATTTATAACTACCGCCCCAAATCATCACCGTTTTATTGTCAATAAATCCATCAAAGTATTGCCAAAATTTGCGGAATATCAGCTCTTTTTGATCTTCGTTGATGTGCATGACTGACTGCAAAAGCGGCATATTTAAACTGTGCATTTGGCTGGACTGCTGTAACTTCGCCAATTCGATGGGTAGTGTGTTACCACCAAAGCCCCAGCCTGCTTGCAGATAACTGCTGCCGACCCGCGCGTCTAGCCCTATGATACGACTGACTTGCTTGATATCTACCTGTTGACTGTCCGCCAAGCGTGACATCTCATTCATAAAACTCACTCGCGTCGCCAGCATCGCCATGATACTGCTACGGGCAAACTCTATCGTTGCGATATCAGCGTGATGAGCGGCACGCGCATGCTGCATTAACGGCTTCAATACTTCTAGATGCTGGCTACTGTTGGCTGTTTTTTCACCAAGCAACCACAGTGAAGGATTTAACATTGAGCTATAGGCATCGCCGTCTTGCAAGAATACGAACGGCACATAATAGACCCACGCGCGCTGCAAATTTTGCGCCAGTGCTGAGACCACCCCTAGTTTCTCAATGCCACTTATAATCACGGGTAGCGATTGCTGATGGCTGTGGTTGAAGGCAGTAATCCAGCTGGCTTCTGCCCATACTGGCTTGATACTGTCTAAAAATAACCAATACAACGCAACGGTGCTTTGGTCGTCAATCTCATTGCTCTCATTGATGTGACGACTGTCACTAAAATTTGTCGTTTCATAATATTGTATTAACGTGTCAGCGCTAGCTGGTAATGCTGTACTGATAATAACCTGCTGCTGCTCATACATCTGCCACAGTGCTTGTAAATGATGCTCAAAGCCGTATTGTTGTATTTGCTGCGTCAATAGCTCACTATCTGCATAAAGATGCACGCGCTGACCTAGACTTGCCAGCACCACGGCGCTAGTAATGGCCTCAATGCTATGACCAATAAGCACACAAACTTGCTTGCTTGCAGTGCTATGTGGTTTAGATTCATGCGTATATTTAGGTGTATTGTTATTTATAGAAACAGCGCTCATGCGTTCACCTTTAATGATTATCGACTTAGTAGCAAAACGATCAAGACAACTGCTGAATATGTTTTAACAGCTGGTTAGTGGAGCTGTCAAACTGACTCTCACCTGCTTGCTGCATGGCTTGATGTACGGACTCCGCCATCTGCTTACCCATCTCAACGCCCCATTGATCAAACGGGTTAATATCCCAAATGCTGGCCATGACATAGACTTTATGCTCATAAAGCGCAATCAGTGCGCCCAAACTGTGCGGCGTCAGTTCGTCGATCAGCAATGTCGTTGATGGCTGATTGCCACGGTAATATTTGTATTTATCAGCGGCAGAAGCTACTTGAACCTCAGACTCTTGGAGCGCCGCATTACCAAAAGCCAGCACTCGGCTCTGTGCTAGACAATTGGCTAAAGACAGCTCATGCTGCTGCTGTAATGGCGCATTTTGCGATTGACCACTATAACGGCGCACACAAGCAATAAAGTCACAAGATACTTGCTGTGTGCCTTGATGTAGCAGCTGATAAAAGGCATGCTGAGCATTGGAGCCAATCTCGCCCCACAGAATCGGACAGGTATCATAATCAATATGATCCCCGTGTTGGGTGACCGATTTACCATTACTCTCCATCTCAAGCTGGGTTAAGTAGCTTGGTAAATAGCTGAGACGACCATCATAGGGCAATACGGTATGAGCATTTACCTGTAAAAAGGTACTGTTCCAAACAGCAAGCAAACCCAACAATACTGGTAAATTTTCTGCAAAACCTGCTTTGGCAAAGTGCTGATCCATACTATGCGCACCAGCTAATAACGCTTTAAAACCAGCCATGCCAATACGAATGGCAATCGCCAATCCAATCGCTGACCATAAAGAAAAGCGCCCGCCCACCCATTCCCAAAGCTGCAATTGATGCTCAGGATGAATACCCCACGCACTCATTCTTTCACTATTAGCGGAGATACCAATAAAGTGGCGGCGTAGCACACTGTCTTCAGTACCTGCACGCCGCTTGGCAGTGGCAAGCAGCCATGACAATGCTGTTTTAGCATTAGATAACGTATCAACCGTACCAAATGATTTGGACGAAATAATAAACAAGGTGGTCTCAGGATTGAGGTGCTTGAGCAAATTATCAAGCTGAGTACCGTCCATATTAGAGACGAAATGTACTTCAATGTCGGTATCTGCCCACTCATCTAGCGCGGTCGTCGCCATAAGCGGCCCAAGGTCAGAGCCACCAACACCAATATTGACCACATCCGTGATGGCTTTACCAGAAAATCCGCGCCATGTACCACTACGGACACGTTCAGATAAACGTGCTACTTGCGACAGACTATCATGCACATCAGCGACGACATTTTGTCCATCAACGTCTAGTTTGGCAGACTCTGGCAATCGTAGTGCTGTATGCAAGGCAGCACGCTCCTCGCTAGTATTGACCATCGCACCTTGCATAAGTGCATCAATCCTTGTGGGCAATTCACAGCTTTCTGCTAGCTGCAAAAGACTTGCCAGTACCTGTTCATCAATACATTGCTTGCTATAGTCCATATATAGTGCACCAACTTGAGTGCTAAAACGACTCGTGCGCTCAGTATCTTGCGTAAATAGTTTATCCAGCGACCATGGCTGTGCCGCTAATTCTTGCAATTGCTGCCAGTACTTAGAATTTCGAGCACTACTATACTTGTTATTATCTTTCGTATCGCTCATTGATTACTCTTCATTTGCTAATTGCTGCTCGGCAAAATAGATAAATGCTTGCATGTATGAGCGCATATCGCCTGCATCATAGCTGTCGCCGCGCATGGTCGTGACATTCACGCCGTATTCACTAATCAGTGCATCAATAGCATCGGTCAGCTGAATTTCACCACCGACCGAGGCTTTGGTATTGGCCAGATAGTCAAAAATGTGATTGCTAAAGACATAACGACCAACAACTGCTAATTTCGAAGGAGCATCGGCTAAGTTGGGCTTTTCTATAAATCCCGCGACTTTAAAGCTGGCATTTATATTTGCTTTATCATCTTCCCTATTCACTTCACTAAACGCTTCATTCAATTTGGCAATACCATACTTATGCACATCTTCATCAGCGACTTTATCCACCAATATCTGTGAATGGTTGTCTTCAGCAAAAGCATCAATCATAAAGGCTAAGTTATCAGCAGCCATATCGCCCGTAAAAGGATCAAGCACAACGTCGGGCAATAATACGGCAAAATCATGCTCACCAATAATGGGGCGAGCCGCGAGTACCGCATGACCTAAACCTAACGCCTTGCCTTGACGTATCATCGAAACCGTCACATCGTCTGGCAGCCAGTTTAAGCTATCGGCTAGCTCATCTTTACCTTTATGACGCAGCTGGTTGTCCAGCTCAGCATTGATATCGAAGTAGTTTTCAATCGCGCTCTTTTGTGCATGACCAACCAAGACAATATGCTTAATACCAGCGGCAATTGCCTCTTCAACCACATAGTGAATAGCGGGACGATTACCAAGTGGCAATAGCTCTTTTGGCACAGATTTAGACAATGGCAACATACGGGTACCAAAGCCTGCAACAGGGATAACAGCGTGGGTGATTTTTTTCATAATTTTTAAACTGTATTAAAAGAGAATAAGATAAAGGTTATATTTTATAAAAACTAAGCTAGATTATAGCCATTCGGATTCATACTTTGCCAACGCCAGCTATCTTGGCACATCTCAGTAATTGATAATTTTGCTTGCCACTCTAACAGGTTTTTCGCTTTATCAGCACTGGCATAGCAACTGGCAATGTCACCTGCGCGGCGGTCTGCGAATTGATAAGGAATTGGTTGTCCAGAAACTTTAGAAAATGCCGTTACTAACTCTAATACAGAAGTCCCTTTACCAGTACCTAAGTTAATGGGTAAAAATCCTACTGGTGCCACTTGTTGCTCTAAATAATTTAACGCAGCGACATGACCTTGCGCCAAATCAGTGACATGGATAAAATCACGCACGCCAGTACCATCAGTAGTTGGATAGTCATTACCAAAAATATTAAGTTTGGCAAGCTTACCAACAGCGACTTGCGAGATATAAGGCATCAAATTATTTGGGATATCATTAGGGTCTTCACCAATCTGCCCTGATGGATGCGCTCCTACTGGATTAAAGTATCTAAGAGGTATCAGGTTCCAACTGTCATCGGATACGGCAAGATCTTCTAATATGTGCTCGACCGTCAGTTTACTTTGTCCATAAGGATTGGTACAAGAGCGCTTTGAGTTCTCATCGATAGGTAGCGTTTCGGGATCACCATAAACAGTCGCAGAGGAAGAAAAAACGAGGTTTTTGACATCATACTCAGTCATCACTTCTAGCAAGGTAATGGTACCACTGACGTTGTTATTGTAGTACAGCAATGGCTTGGCAACAGATTCTCCAACCGCTTTAAGACCTGCAAAGTGAATGACGCCAAAAAACTGATGCGTAGCAAATACTTGCTTGAGTGACTCAGCATCGCGAATATCGCCTTCGATAAACTCAATAGGTTGGCTAATGAGAGCTGAGACACGATTGATCGATTCACGGCTACTATTAGATAAATTGTCATATACGACAATATCATAGCCTGCTTCATGCAAGGCGATACAGGTGTGTGTACCAATATAACCCGCACCGCCTGTGACTAGTATCTTGTTTTTCATAATATCGACCTATTATTTTTTAAAGCTATTATTTTTCGAAGTAGATATTCGTTTTTACTCGTAAATGCAACTATACTGGGAACGATAAAACATTGCCAACGTAAATGCCCCAATCATGCCTATCTGCTCTTCAACTATCAATCTAAGCCAGCCAACATATTATGAAATTTAACGCTTACATCCAACCGCTACTATTCGGTTATTATAAACATAATCGTCAGCCAAAACAGCGTTTGGCGTTAGTCGTTGGTATGCTGCCATGGCAAGACTTGGTTGGTGACTGGGTATTGGAGTCATCACATGTTCAAATACAACGACATTTTGATAAGCGTTACTTTGCTACGTGGTTAAAGCCATTTATCAAGCGTGTAAACCCTGTTATCTATATTTGGGGTTATAAAGCGCCTGAGTATTTTATTGATTATATCCGCAAGCAAGGTCTAGATATTTTCTTTTTAGAAGACGGATTCATTCGTTCTGGCCCTGATGATGAATCAGGCGCTCCACCATTGTCTATTGTAATGGATAGCCAAGCGCCCTACTTCGATACCACTCGCCCAAATGACTTAACTGACCTCATAGCAAACTTTAATTTTGAACAGGATGGCTATGATAAGACATTGGCTCAAGAGATACTTGATTATTATGTGTCACATCGCGTGAGCAAATACAATCATCAGCCTTATGTCGATATAGCACCAATATATGGCGTTAAAGATAAAAAGCGTATTTTGGTATTAGGTCAAGTGCCGCATGATGATTCATTAAAGTACGGCGGCGGCATTGGTATTACATTGCTTGATGTGGTCAATCAGGCAATTGCAGAAAATCCTGATGCACAAATTATAGTCAAACCACATCCAATGACGCTTGATGATCACTCTATCGTTGATGAACTCACTGAGCTAGATTGCCTAATCCTTAACCAGTCTATTCATTTGGTCGACGCGTTAGAGACAGTCGATCACGTATATACGATTACGTCTTTGGGTGGATTTGAGGCGTTGTTAAGAGGCAAAAAGGTCACCGTATTAGGGCGACCTTTTTATTACGGCTTATGCTCTGATGATATAAAATCAAACACACCGTTACTTTCTCAGCTATTTTATATCTGCTATTATGCCTACAATCTTAATTATCACTAAAGTAGCCAAACACTCTTATCTAATTAATTCATACAAAAAGGTCATTCGATGAATTCCAAAAAAATCGCCATTATAGGGTTAGGTTACGTAGGTCTACCACTAGCTTGTGCGTTTGCAAAAAAATATGACGTTATAGGCTTTGATATAAATGAAACACGTATTAACGAGTTATCTAATAATATTGATAAAACTAGAGAAGTGACTAGCGAATATCTCAAAAACACTTCTCGTCTTACTTTTACTTCTGACACTAATGACCTAACCGCAGCAAACGTATTTATCATTACCGTACCAACACCAATTGATGATAATAACTTACCAGATTTGTCCCCATTGGTTAAAGCTTCTCAGATGTTAAGTAAAATTATTAAGCGAGATGATATCGTTATCTATGAATCAACAGTATATCCAGGTGCTACAGAAGAAGTTTGTATTCCTGAGCTAGAAAAATCCAACTTAAAGTTAAATATAGATTTTGGTGTTGGTTATTCTCCAGAACGTATTAATCCAGGCGACAAACTGCGCACAGTAGAGAACATATTAAAAGTCACTTCAGGTTCAAACCCTTACTACACAGACATAGTGGATGAATTATATAGCTCAGTAATTACTGCTGGCACATTCAAGGCTTCCTCTATAAAAGTCGCAGAAGCATCTAAAGTTATTGAAAACACTCAGCGTGATGTCAATATTGCTTTGATAAACGAATTGGCCCTTATTTTCAACGAAGTTGGTATCGACACTCATGAAGTCATAGAAGCTGCTGCTACTAAATGGAACTTTATCAAGCTTATGCCTGGTTTAGTAGGTGGGCATTGTATTGGCGTAGATCCTTATTACTTGGCACACAAAGCATCATCTTTAGGATTAAATCCCAATTTAATTTTGACTTCTCGCGCAATCAACAACTCTATGAGTAAATTCGTTGCCGAACAAACCATCAAAAAGCTTATCTCATATGGAAAAAATATCAAAGATGCCCGTATTTTACTTTTAGGTGTTACCTTTAAAGAAAACTGTCCAGATGTCAGAAATACTAAAGTAACAGATATTGGTATTGAACTTGAGAAATATGGGGTAAGAATGACTTATTCCGATCCTTGGGTTACTGAAGAAGACTGGAATAGCCTAGATGTTGATTATATCGACTATGAAGATATTCAAGAGAATAGTTTTGACGCTGTTATTGTAGCTGTTAACCATTCAGATTTTGTTGGTGAAGATGACAGAATAGATGGATTTTGTACTAAGCCTAAAGTAGTTATCGATGTTAAAGGTGCATTAGTAAATCCAGACTGGCGTTTATAAGTACGTTATATCTCTGTAGGAAAGTAAGATAGTTAAAACTATCCTTACTTTCTTATTAATGTTATGGTTTTTAAAGTTCAGTATCTTTCTCGTTTCTCACAAAATGCAAACTTACTATAGTAAAAGGTCAAATCTAGACTATAGGCTCTTATCTTCTATAGCTTCAGCTATTTTCACTTTCATAGCTTGTTGCATAGCCACATATTCTATATTACTTATACTATTTAAAAATCTATATGAGTTATATCAGAAAAATTAAACCACATCCATATTTCTTTACAATGCTCCCTAAATAAGTTTTATCATATACTATAATAGGGCATTCGACAGCTTGAGCTTGGAAAAATTTATTAGGTAATGCATATCTATAGCTAGGATGGTTGGGATTTATCAAAATTAAAAAGAAGGGATATTGATATTTCCTAATTTTTTTTAGCAATATAGATTGATAATCCATCCCTTTAAAAATTGTAAGACGGTAGAGATTACTATTGTTCTCTAAATATGATATGGCTTCTTCATTGTAATTACATGCAATTATTAATATGTCGTATTTATAAGACAGTCTGGCAATATCGTCTAATCCACGGTCTATTGATACATTACCTATGTATATCAATAAATATTTATCTTTCTTACTTTCGGAATCAAAGGAAATATTTGTATTAAAAAAATTCTTATTATAAATAGCTTTTATTTTTGATCTTCTGAAATTATACATAGTAGAAAGAGTGTCAGCAATATACTTACTTATCGTAATGATATTTTCCCGCTTACGCAGCTCTTCCATCTCTTTAAGATAGATATAGAAAGACCTCTGAATCGAAGCTTTGTTTCGATTTCTAAAGACCTCAAGTTCATGGATATCGTATATATAATCAACTTCACTATGGGAGTCAACACTACTTGTCGATATTAAATTATTGCAAATCACACAAGTATAACTAGAAGTATCAATTTTCTGTGTTAGAGAATAACTATGATCGTTATATATTCCCTGCTTTGCTTTATTTCTAAACGCTAAGAATGGATGATGTATAACAACTAATATAAAAAACCATGGTAAATATATAATATTTTTCAAGGTTTTCAAATGTAACGCTTTCAACATATCCTTTTTTTGACTATTTGTATAATTATTATCTGGCTTTACTTTTAAAATAGTTATGTTTTTAGTTGTTCGCTGTAGGGCTGTTAGTTGATTCAAAACCCGTATATCAGTTCTTACATCTTCATCTGTGACAATTAATACACGCTCTAAATTAAAATTGGAAAAATAGTTAAAAAAATCTTCAACTATAGGAGCTTCAGGCCTTTCTGTAGTGAGATGAGCAATCTCATGAAGATTTATTTTTTCAATCAGCATTAATATACAACCTACAGCACTTCTAGAAATCTATGGAATAGTAAAAATTAGCACAGAAAGCTCGAGAAAAAATATCCATTACGAATTTCTTTTCAGGAAAACTGTCTACCGTTTGGTCATTATCAATTATAAAAATTTGATATCTTACTATAGATATAGCCAACTTCTTCGTCTGTTAAATAAGCGTGCATCGGAAGACTGAGTACTGAACTAGCAAAATTTGTAGAATTTTTCAATTCACCAATTTGATACTTCAAGAATGAGGCTAGAGCTTTAGTCTGACTCATTGTTTTAGGATAATATACTGTAGTTGGAATACCCTGACTCTTAAGGTAAGCCATTAATTCTTCTCTTTTATCTACTCTCAAAGTGTATTGTGCCCAACTACTAGTATAGCCTGGTGTAATCTTGGGCACTATAACGCCTTTAACATCTTCTAAAGCAGAAGTATACATGGCTGCTATTTCATTCTTCTTAACTACTTCTTTATCAAATATCTTGAGCTTTTCGAGCAAAATGGCAGCTTGGATAGTATCAAGTCTACTATTATACCCAATATTAACATTTTCGTATTTGTGTGATCCTTTGCCATGTACTCGCAATGACTTGATATGCTCTGCCACATCTATATTATCGGTAAATATAGCGCCTCCATCACCGTAACAACCTAAAGGTTTCGCCGGGAAGAAGCTAGTAGTACTTATGTCTCCAAAACTGCACGCCCTATTATTATCTATCTTACCTCCGAAACCTTGAGCGGCATCTTCAACATGCCATAATCCATGCTCTTTCGCCAAACGATCAATTTCATTATGATTGGCAGGAAGTCCAAAAAGATCAACACTCAGAATACCAGCTAAATTTTTATTACTATTCTTTAATGTTAATATTTTTTTCTCTAAATCTAGAGGGCAAATATTGTATGTATCATCAATATCTACAAATATAGGAATAGCACCCAATTCTGCAATAACCTCAGAAGTTGCAAAAAATGTGAAGTCCGTGGTAAGTACTAAATCACCTTTCTTAATTTTAAGCGCTATCAAAGCTAAACGAATGGCATCCGTGCCATTGGCACATAAGAGACAGTATTTCCTACCTGTATATTCAGATAATTGCTGCTCTAAATCCAAGCATTCTTGACCCATAATATATTGGCCAGCTCTCAATACCCGAGATATAGCTTCATTGACCCCTTTTTCAATTTTTTGCTGTTGGCGCTCTAAATCTATAAAGTTAATTTCCATTATTACTCTCGAAGTCATCAATTAGCTGTCTAAGCTTTAAATCATTAATTTCATTTCGCTCTAAACCTATCTTATTTATACCTATTTCTTTAGATGGGTTCCCTGCATAAATACGGCCTGGTAAGATTCTGGCCTTCTTCGTTACTACCGTTCCCATACCAATCATGGCATGAGAACCAATCCGCTGCCGAGGGTGTACAATGGCACCCATCCCTATATTAACGAAGTCTCCGACTTCTACGTGCCCACCTAAGCAAGTATGCGCAGAGATTATAGACCGTTTGCCAATTACTACGTCATGAGCTATATAAGCAGCTTTCATTAAAAAGCTGCCCTCCCCAATTACAGTATCTCTACGAGAGCCTGCATCTATAGTAACATTACCAGTAAGAACAACATTATCTTCAACCTTAACAGTATAACCTACACTTTTACCGAACCCTTCTTTGTACTCAGCGGGGAAACCGATAGTACAGTTTGGGCCTATATATACATTATCACCTAAGATAACGTTTTCATTAATAACAGCAGAGGGATGAATTGTATTGCTCATAAGTATGCCTATAGCTTATTTAAGAAACCATTGACTGATTTCTAATTGATTCTGTCATTTCAATACAACAAACGGCTTCTTGTGCACCAAAACCTCTTCCTTCAAGTATTTCTTTATAACTTATTGTATGTAAATCAGTGAAACCTTTGGAGAACTCTACTAACTCATCACCAATTTTTATTGCACGGAAAGTTGGCTGCTTACCTTTAACTTCTTCAGGCAAATCATCTGAATTGACCGATAGAAACCAGTTTACATTCGCATTTTTAAATTTCAACATACCTTTTGAAGAGTGCGAACCTTGAAAATCATTCTCATTAATAATTGGCTCACCAAATAGGTGATGCAGAAGATCAAAGAAATGCACACCTATATTTGTCGCTATACCGCCCGATTTATTTATGTCACCTTTCCAGCTCTCTTGGTACCATTTACCACGAGACGTAATGTACTGTATCTCGCAATCATACTGCTTATCAGGATTTTCCAGCAACTCTTGATCAATTTGAGACTTCAAAGAAATAACAGCATCATGTAAACGTAACTGAAGAATGTTATAAAGACGTTTTCCTGTTTCTTGCTCTACCAACTGTATTTCTTCAAGATCTTCTTTACTTAAAACTAAGGGCTTCTCACATATGACGTCACATCCCATTCTTAATGCAAGAGTTATATGCGATAAGTGTAGATAATTGGGAGAGCATATAGATATATAGTCAACTTTTGTAGCCCCATTTCTTTGCAGCTGATATATATAATGGGAAAAACGTTCAAACTCAGTAAAAAATTCCGAATCAGGTGAAATGCTATCAATAACGCCTACAGAATCGGATTTATCATAAGCCGCAACTAAAGTGCCGCCTAATTCTTTAATAGCCTTCATGTGACGTGGTGCTATATAACCTGCTGCTCCAATTAAAGCAAATCTTTTCATTAAATTTCTCATTTTAGTCATTGAAATATTTTATATTAAACATACAGATAAAAAATTATTATAGCAGTACTTTATGTTAAGTAATTCAGATAATATCACTATCAGATAAACCATCTATATAGCTGAGTTGATCTGGTTTATTCACCATACCTTCGAGACCTAGATACGAAATTTCTTCATTTTCAGCATTCAATACATCTAAATATCCCCAGTTGAAGAATTCTGTGTAAAATATAACTTTATAATCTTCTTGGATATTTAAATTTTGTTTAGTAGTAGGTTCTAAGAAATGAGACAAGACAACAGAAACCGGATTAATAGAGTCAAACGTTACTTCCCCTACTCCGTCTATAATATTTAAGACTTTTTTATATTCAACATTTATCATTTTTTTTAAATAATCTTTTTTAAACTCTAAATTCCTAGCTTTATGTAAGAACGGTAGTAATTTTTCAAATTCATTATGTGGCAAATAATATGTATTACCTGCAACTTCAACCCTATTTTCAGTTTGAATTGCCGGATTAATAGAAGATTTGATTTTTTTCAACCTTTTAATAGCAGAACTTATAACAAAAATTATTCTAGTTGACTTATCATATTTATAGTAGCCACTCTCATACTCTTTAGGCCTAAGCTGCCTAGGCATAACTGTCTTTTTTCTAGTAGAGTCTGAATGATCTCTATAATCGACGACTATATTACTAATGTACCCTATTTTACCCAAGTGGGCTAGACGAATCCATAAATCAAAATCGGCGGCTGAAGAAGCAAAATGAGGTGGCATACCAATTTCTTTGAAAATAGATTTTCTGAACATTACTGCGCAACCATTTATAAAACAACCGTATTGTGCAAAGTTTTCAACAGTTGCTTCATAACTAGGAATAAATATAATTTGTCTTTCATTATTGACTGAATAAATTGCAGCGCCGCAAACTCCTACCCAGTTTGGATTTTCATCTAAAGCTTTTGCCATCACTTCAATAGAATTATCTAAATGCAAATCATCAGAAGATAAGACTGCAATATAACTACCTTGTGTATTTTTAATAGCAGTATTAAAAGTGTGTGATGATGCTGTTATGCCCGATTGATTTTTTCTAACGTACACTGTATTTGGATAAAGATCTATTAAAGACTTAATATCAATTTTTGAACCATCGTCAACGATTACGTGCTCATAGGAGCTATACTTTTGCCTACTTACAGAATCAAGATTTTCTCTAAATAATTGTAATCGGCTATTATTACCATCTACATAAACATAGGTAATTATACTAACTTTGATATCTTTATTTTTTACTACTGACATAGTTTTTACTCTAATTAGCTAAGTAATTCAATCAAACTGCTTTGCAATAAGCCTCTATCAACTAAATTTTCATTTAAAATTCGATTGATATGTTCATCGCGCATTTTTAATTTCCCAGATACAAAATCGGAAAAATTGAAATTCAAGTTATTAATATTAGAATCTTTGAAATCAGTTGTTAGTATAGGTTTGTTTAGATAATTACTTATTTGATATATTATAGAATCTGGACTTATATTATAATTTGCTAAACAAAAGTCTGATTTTTCTAAAGCAAAAATGTAGTCGTAAAAGCTAAACTCAGAATCTAAAAAGAAACTTTGTATAGGTTTATGTGACTCTAAGCTAAAGTTAAAATTCTTCAAACTATTTCGACTATTTATTGTAATATATTTAAATTCAGAAGTATTCAACACCCCAATCTTTTTATGAAAGTACTGATCTAAACATATATTTTTTTTCATAGCTTCTATTTTTTTAAATTTAGTCGCTAAGAAACTTAAAGCTTCTTTACATAAATTTTTGTCTACTATATCATTAACATCTGAGTAGTCAAAACATATAGTTTTTTCTAAACAGCCTAACCTGATAATATGTTCAAGAAATCTTATAAGGCCCTGTGTATGGTAGACTAGAAATATACTAGGGAAGATCAAGACTTTCTGATAACCATTATTATGATTTACTAAATAGTTTTCATTTGTAATCACTTCTACTAAGTTAGCAGAACCCCCATTATTTATAATAATAGCAGCTAAGTTCTCTGCAAAATATTTTTCATACTGCGTATACAAAATTTCAATTTTCATAATTATCTATTCATAGTTTCAAGGATTAGATTTAATGTCTGTTTAGCTGTTTTCTCAAGACCAAAATCTTCTCTAAATTTATGTATTATATTTGAACGAACTCTATCAAAATTTTCATTATCTCTAAGTATACTTTGAACCATACTATCAACATCACTATAAACATAGCCAGGGTATATTTTACTAGCTGCTTCGAATTTATCCAACATAGACCATTCTTTGATTACAGGAATAGCGCCAGTAGCCGCTCCTTCACATACAGAGACAGATTGACTTTCTCTATTTGAACAGTTGATTACAAATCCAACGTCCTTGTACCAAACATTCATATCATCAACAAAACCTGAAAACTCAATATTGCTTGAAAGTTGAGCAGCTTTTCCTTCAAAGAGCTTTTGATAGGCTTCTTCGATTTCATTAGTAGGTTTATTAAAAGGTAATCCTGCAAATTTCATTTTGAAACGAGAATCTATACTAACTAATTTCTCAAGGACTTGTAGAGCCAATAGCGGATTCTTATTAGAATCCCCCCACTGGACCATACCTATATGAAATCTAGCATTAAATGTTTTTGATGTTTCAAAATTTGAGAAATCAATATAATTTCTAATTAAGTGATTATTGGTATCGTCAAAATCTCTAAAATTTTCAAAACTTTCTAATGCAATTTCCTTAATATGTTCACCAACAAATATATTTTTGTCAATTCTTTCAAAATCAATAAAATGTGGCCAGTACGTAAATGCTTCATATGCATGACATCGTGTAATGAGCTTAGTATTATCGGGAAGAAATCTAGATGCCCAGACCGTAGGGTGAACCCACCACTCTGCCCAAACGATATCTGCCCACTGTATAGTTTCGTAATTTCCTGGAAAAAAACGTGCAAAAGAAGAAAACACTTTATCAATATCAGAGGCTGACTCGCCTCTCCCTACTAATTGGCCGTGCGTATGCAAGTGGTCCAAAGATGGAAATTTTCGATGCTGTGCAGAAAAACCTCTACTAATCTCTGTAAAGCTTACTTCTCTAAACTCAATATATTGTTTTACTATTTCGGATTGATAGAGGGGCTTCATAAAATGAAAGTTCTCAGATAGCACTGCAACTTTAATCTTACCTGTCTTACAGCTGTTCACCTTACTAAAATGGCGCACTATAGTATTGTTCTTTTCAATCTTTAACCCTTTTCCTAAATCAGAATCCAATAAAGGATTCCAAAACCCTTGTAAACTTTCTTCATTAGCTTTAAAGACTCTTTCATTGAGCAGTGGATATATATCACCATCATATTTCAGTTGGTACATCTGTTTCGTATCATTGATAAATTTATTAGCAAAAGATACAGGGCTTGAAATATCTTCTTTAGAATACCTATTAGAAGTAATGTTAGAATTTTTAGTACTAACATTTAATACAGGAAACATTTTATGCGTTTTCGAGAATCTTTTATTATAAGAGTCAATAAAAAATAACTTTGGATTTCTTAGTAATTTTTTCATTTTTCTAACGGTAAAAAATTTATTATCTTTCACTTGTAGTCCCATGATTCTTATATAGTGAGTGGCTTAAAAAAATCTATATATTATTTCGGATTATATCAATAGTATGTTTAGCCGTATATCCATCGCCATAGGGGTTTGAATCTAATAACATAGGCTCGTTCAACCAGCTCTCATAAGGTAAAAAACTATTCATAGGATCCAAAGTTTTTAACGCATCTAAACTAACAAGGTCATCCCAAAATGTATCAAAATGACAAACGAAAGCTGCTTTTTTCCCAAAATAGAAAGCCTCTTTTTGTAATCCGCCTGAGTCTGTCAATACATACTTACACTGTTTTAAAACCTTTAGCATTTCAACATAAGTCAAAGGCTTACAAATTTCAATATTTTTTGGAATTTTTAAATTTAAACTATTTATAGCATTCATAGTTCTAGGATGTATTGGGAAAATAATTTTAGTATTAAGCTCTCCAATATTTTTAAGAATATTACCTAATACGATGGGATTATCAGTATTAAAATTACGATGTATAGTTAATAATGCATGATTAGTATAATCTACCTCATTTTCTGTAGGAATAGAACTTTCTCTGAAGATACGTACTGTATCGAGCATTATATCTCCAGTTTTGAAAGATTTTGAACCCAAACCTTCGTTTTTAAGATTTTTTAAATCCTGATTAGATACGCAAAATATAAGTTCTGAAGCATGATCAGTTAAGACTCTATTGAAATGTTCAGGTACTTTTGTGTCAGCGTTTCTAACTCCCCCTTCAATATGTACTACTGGGATATACAACTTACCTGCAGCTATAGCCGCGGCTAATGTAGAGTTAGTATCACCGTATACTAAAACAAAATCTGGCTGCTCATTTTGAAATTCATGATATAACTCGTTCACCATTATTCCAGTTGGCTCAGGATATTTTTCTGAATTTATATTTAAGTTTTTATATGGTGCGGGTATATTAAGTTCATTGAAAAAAGATTGGCTCATACTAAAATCATAATGCTGACCTGTATGTAATATTTTTTCATCGAATTCGTTACTATACTCTTCTTTAATTGTCTTACTAAAAGCAGCTGCTTTTACAAACTGAGGACGAGCACCAACTACTGTAATAAACTTCTTCATGTTATTCCTTAGTATCTCTTTAAGGCATCATGCCCTATATAATTAGCAAAAATACTTATTTGTATTCAATTATAATATTAGTCTCAAAGCCAACTAAAAGTTTATTCTGAAAACTATGGCTATGTTCATATTTTTTATATATAGTTTCATTTAGATTGACCTTATCATTATACTTAATCCATCCACTAGCATGCTTTCGAACTACGATAGGTAGAAGCTGTTTCCTAGCTAATAATCCGATCCATATGTCTGCCATATTAGCTTTTTTGAGCATTTCATATTTCACATTGAAAGCACTTGTATGAAAACCCATAACTCCAGTTCCTCCAAAATGTACAAACCTATCTTCGTTTAAAGCACCTAAGCACCTGAAATATTCTTGATAATCTTTATAATAGCAGTGAGCATCTGGTTTCAATGTTCTACCATGATAGGATAAAATGACTTCATTATTATAATAGTTAAGACCTTGAATCAAATTCTCTACATAATCTGGAGGGTATATGAGATCATCATCTAAAGAAAGATAATAACAATTATCATAATTATCAACACAGTAATATTTACCTGCATCACCCATGTCGCTTCCAGTATCAATAGAGCTTATCACTTCTATTTTCTCATGATTAAGAAAGTCATTAATTTTTTTATAACCATTTTGATATATTATTAGTTTATCGACTTGATTCAATATAGAGCTTACCATATCAAACAAAGCAGATGATCGAGACTCTATAGTAGCCACTCCACATATTATTCTACTACCATAATATTTTTTCTTACTATACTCAACGAAATTATTACTAAACTGATAAGACATATACCAATTATGAGATTTTTTCATTAACTTATGTTTAATTTTAAAACCATCAGCATATGCTTTTCGGATCTCGGATTTATCTGCTATAGCGTGACTAATATTATTGACACCATAATAAGCTTCAGTTAATGGCTTTTTAATCAAATGAAGTTTCTGAGTTCCAAATTTCGACTTAAATCTTGATATATATTCACTGTCCCCACCAAATCTCGTATCATCATAATATCCTATTTTTTCGAAAACCGCTTTTTTGTAAACAACCATTGAATGACCAATTTCTTGGTATCCTAGACATTTCCCATGTATAGATATTCTTTTATATCCAGCTATACTACCTAAATAATTATTATTATAAATTGACCTTATTTGGAGTTCTATCTTACTCTTATGCATAAGATCATCAGCACCATGAATACAAAAATAACTAAAATCAAGTCTGGAGAATATACGTAGTACAAGATTTATAGAACTATAGGTACCTTGATTAACTGGCGATATAAGAACAATTAAATTACTGTGTTTTTTTTGTAAATTCTTGAGTAAACTTACACTTTCATCACTACTTCCATCATCAATTGCTACTACTAATATGCTTTTATGAGTTTGATTAAATACTGATGATAATGATTTTTCGATAGTAGAAGACGAGTTATAAACTGGAACTATAACTAAAGCCTTATCGGAATTTAAATCCTTAGTACTAGCTATCTTTCTACTCCATAATTTATGTATATTAGCTTCTTCAAGAGATTCTTTATCTCCTAGTAGGATTGATGCTTGTACTAAATTAATATATGATTTTAAACCTTTGTTAATACTTTCATATGCATCTGCAAGATTTTTATAGTAGAAAGGATAAAAGGGACAGGAATTAATTAGTTCTTCATACAACTTAATAGATTGAGTAAAATTATTATTTCTCAATTTTTTATCTGCAATTTCAAATTTTCTAAAAGTCATATCCTTATATCAACCTCTCAACAGATTAAAAATCAAAATATCATTTATGTTTAAATTTATATATTTCAGAAAATATCCTAAAAAGCAGTAAAGGTGCTTGAAGTGGATTCTCAATACTATTAACTATACATGAACCTACTTTATATGATAAGTGATCTTGTAACTCCACTGCTTTTGGATAATCATAATAATCATGCAAATCATGTTTTTCTTTAGTAATTGCATTATTTTTTTGAAATCTATATAATTTTTCAACAAATTAAAAGGGACTTTTGGTATACTATTAATAGACCTTGTATCGTTTATAATAGTGGCACCCAGCCTATATTGTAATGATTTTCTAATTATCTCAGCAGCTCCATAGCGCTGATCAATCTGTGTTACTTTAAAATTATTTTTAATTTTATTAGGATTGTTGTTTATAAATATTTTTTCCATCTCTTCATAGGCTTCATGTAAGTTTTTTTTAATTTCTAAGTTTTCTTTTTCTAAAATTAGTAATTTTAACTCTAGCGCTTCTACACTTTTCATGTTGATCTCTCTCATTCTATTTTGAACATTCAATAACTATAATATCTGACTTCCTTACTAGAATAAAAAATTTATTTTTTTCATGGAGAAAAGCAGCTTAAACTTCAATTTTGATATGTTTGATTATTAGCAACTATTATCCAAAATACATCCTACTTGTCTTCCATACAAAGAGACACCCCATTGTAGGGGTGTCTCTTTGTTTTTTCAAGATAGTTTTGGTAGCTATACAATAGACTTATGTCTATATTACCAACCTGTCACTTCTTTTAGCTTTTCGCCAAGTTTAGATGGGTCACGTGTATACGCGATACCAGCATCTTCAAACGCTTTGAATTTCTCTTCAGCAGTACCTTGACCACCAGAGATGATTGCGCCAGCATGACCCATACGCTTGCCTTCTGGAGCGGTAACACCAGCGATATAACCAACAACTGGCTTGGTTACATGGTCTTTGATATAAGCAGCAGCTTCTTCTTCAGCAGTACCACCGATCTCACCGATTAGGATGATCGCTTCAGTTTGCGGATCTTCTTGAAACAGTTTCAATGCGTCAATTTGGTTCATACCAGGGATAGGGTCACCACCGATACCGATACAAGTTGACTGACCAAAACCAAGCTTAGTGGTCTGAGCAACGGCTTCATAAGTCAATGTACCAGAGCGTGAGATGATACCCACTTTACCTGGTAAATGGATATGACCTGGCATGATGCCGATTTTGCACTGACCTGGCGTGATAACACCTGGACAGTTAGGACCAACCATGCGTACGCCTTCAGCTTCTTCGATATAACGTTTTGCTTTTAGCATGTCTAAAGTAGGCACGCCTTCAGTAATAACGATAATCAATTTAACACCAGCATCTACCGCTTCAACGATAGAATCTAGTACGAATGGTGCTGGTACATAGATAACAGAAGCGTCAGCTTGGGTCGCTTCCATAGCTTCTGCCATCGTGTTGAATACTGGTAGGCCTAAATGCGTTTGACCGCCTTTACCTGGAGTTACGCCGCCGACGACTTTAGTACCGTACTCAATCGCTTGTTCAGAGTGGAAAGTACCATTTTTACCAGTAAAACCTTGTACCAATACTTTGGTATCTTTATCGATTAATACACTCATTATTTATTCCTTGTATTCGGTTGTCTTGCAATAGCCACTTGATGATGTGTTATCCATTAAATATTAATGATAAATTTATATCAACAAGCTGCTATTACGCGTTGACTACTATGCTTAAGCACGTATATTTAAAGGACTATGCCTCAAATATATTAAGCTTTAACAGCATCGACAATTTTTTGAGCCGCATCTGATAGGCCTTGGGCAGAAATCAATTTCAGACCAGACTCTTCTAGGATTTGCGCGCCTTTTTCAGCGTTGTTACCCTCTAGACGTACAACAACAGGTACTTTTACGTCAACTTCTTTGATAGCAGCGATAATCGCTTCTGCAATCATGTCACAACGTACAATACCACCGAAGATGTTGATTAGAACACCTTCAACGCTGCTGTCTTCAAGAATGATCTTGAATGCTTCAACAACGCGATCTTTAGTTGCACCGCCGCCAACGTCCAAGAAGTTAGCAGGTTTGCCGCCATACAATTTGATGATGTCCATCGTTGCCATTGCAAGACCAGCACCGTTAACCATACAACCGATATTGCCTTCTAGCGCAACATAGTTTAGGTCAAACTCAGCCGCTTTAAGCTCACGCTCATTTTCTTGTGACTTGTCTTGTAGTGCTGCGATTTTAGGCAGACGATACAATGCGTTTGAATCGATACCAATTTTGCCATCAACACAAACGATTTCGCCATTTTCACGAACGGCTAATGGGTTGATTTCTAACAAGGCAAAATCGTTATCGATAAATGCTTGATAAGCACCCGTCATCAATTTAACGAATTGATTGATTTGCTTGCCTTCTAAACCTAGTTTGAATGCCACATCACGTGCTTGGAAGGGCATCAAACCAACTAGAGGATCAACGTTTACTTTAAAGATTTTTTCTGGTGTCTCATTTGCGACTTCTTCGATATCAACGCCGCCTTCGGTTGATGCCATGAACGTTACGCGACGCGTAGAACGATCAACGACTGCACCAAGATATAGCTCAGTTTGTACTGGATACATATCTTCTGCAACCAATACGAAGTTAACTGGTTGGCCATCAGCGTCAGTTTGGAAAGTAACCAAATTGGTACCAATTAGCTCTTCAGCAACTTGCTTGGCTTCTTCACGAGTTTTAACCAGCTTTACGCCACCCGCTTTACCGCGACCACCAGCATGTACTTGCGCTTTGATTACCGCAATGTCTGTTGGCGTTTTATCAAAAGCAGCAGCAGCTTCGTCGCCGTTATAGGCAATAATGCCTTCTTGAATCGGCAAACCATAGCTTTTTAATAGCTCTTTTGCTTGATACTCATGTAAATTCATTGATTGTATCCTTTATTTTTTACAATTAATAAAAAGTGAAAACAAGTGCGCGTATATACATATTAGACAAGCATATGGCGCACTCATGACCGTGGTGGAAGCCATAACAACCCCACCGCGATCAGGTTATAAGTTGGTACTGATCAAAATAACGACTTATTTCTTACGCTTTTTACGCTGAATGGCATGAATAGCACGGCCATCAGCAGACAGAGCAGCTTCGTGCACGGCTTCTGAAATGGTTGGATGAGCAAAGGTCATCAACTGCAAATCTTCGATACTAGAGACAAATTCCATCGCGATCATACCTTGATGGACGATATCACCAGCACCAGCAGAGATAGCATGCATACCTAATAGGCGATCTGTTTTAGCATCAGCCACGACTTTGATAGAGCCTTCTGCTTCGCTTTGAGCCAATGCACGGCCGTTCGCTGCTAGATTGAATGAACCTGTTTTAACTTCGTAGCCAGCGGCTTCAGCTTCTTGCTCAGTCAAACCAACCCATGCGATTTCTGGATGGGTATAGATAACGTTAATAATCGTGTCATAATTAACTTGGGCTTTTTCGCCATGAATGCGCTCAACGGCCATCATGCCTTCTTCCATCGCTTTATGCGCAAGCATTGGACCACGAACCAAATCACCGATGGCATAAACACCATCAAGATTGGTTTTACATTGATCATTCACGTCGATAAGACCACGTTCAGTCAATTGAATGCCACTGTCATCACCAAGCAGTTTCTCAGAGTATGCACGGCGACCAACACAAACGATCAGTTTGTCGAAGCTTTCTTCAGATGACTCGCCTTTGGTTTCGCTCGTGACGACAACTTGATCGCCTTTGACTTCAGCATTGGTTACTTTGGTATCAACGCGGATATCAAGACCTTGCTTCTTCAGCATTTTGCCCGCTTCTTTTGCGATATCTTTGTCAGCGGCTGCTAAGAAACTTGGCAACGCTTCATAAACAACCACTTCAGCGCCTAGACGACGCCATACTGAACCAAGCTCAAGACCGATGACACCAGCACCAATCACGCCTAGACGCTTAGGAACTGAAGTGAAATCAAGTGCGCCAGTAGAGTCAACGATACGATCACCATCAGTTTTAGCAACTGGGATATCGATCGGTACAGAACCTGCCGCAAGAATCACGTTTTTAGCAGTGATAGTCGTTTCTGCTTCATCTGCAAGCGCGGTAAATTTAACTTTTTTATCAGCGCCCTTGCCATCTTCTAACGTGCCCCAGCCTTGTAGCCAGTCAACGCCATTGCCTTTCAATAGTGCAGCAACGCCGCCCGTCAATTGCTTAACGATACCTTCTTTGCGTGCAATCATTTGCTCAATATCAATAGCAACGTCACCAGTGCTGATACCATGTTCAGCAAGGTCATGCTTAGTCGCTTCGTAACGATGCGAGCTATCAAGTAATGCTTTTGATGGAATGCAACCAACGTTTAAGCAAGTGCCGCCAAGTGCTGGCTCACCTTTATAAACGCGCTTTTCGATACAAGCAACGCTCATACCTAACTGACCTGCACGGATAGCGGCTTCATAACCACCAGGACCGCCGCCGATGACGACTAAATCATAATTGTCTTTCATAGTACGTTCCTATTTCTAATTATCATTCTAATTGTAAATATCGTTTAAACTGAGGATTGTCTCGTTAATAAATAAGCCATATTTTAGTTCCAATTTTTTCACTTTATGGTAAATACACCACATCAGTGAAACATTCTTATTTATTAATAAACAACGAGCACCACTGTTTAGACTAAAGTTAAAAAGCTTGTATCGGTGGTTGCCAATACAAGCTTAAAAGCTTACAGGTCTAGTAGCAACATGGCTGGATCTTCAACCAATTCTTTGATGGTTACTAAGAACTGTACCGCTTCTTTACCATCAATCATACGATGGTCATAAGACAATGCAAGATACATCATCGGTAGAATTTCAACTTTACCATCAACAGCCATAGGGCGGTCGTTGATCGCATGCATACCTAGGATAGCCGTTTGTGGTGGGTTCAAAATAGGCGTTGACATCAATGAGCCAAATACACCGCCATTTGAGATAGTGAATGTACCACCAGTCATGTCATCTAGACCAAGTTTACCTTTCTGAGCCAAGCCACCAAGCTCACGGATACGGCTTTCAACATCCGCCATGCTCATGCGATCGGTATCACGTAGTACTGGAACAACCAAACCACGGTCAGATGATACAGCAACACCGATATCGTAGAAACCATGATAAACAATGTCATCACCGTCTAGTGAAGCGTTTACTGCTGGGAAGCGCTTAAGTGCTTCGGTTGCCGCTTTCACGAACAATGACATAAAGCCTAAACGTACGCCATGACGTTTTTCGAACTGGTCTTTATATTTAGCGCGCATGTCCATTAATGGCTTCATGTTCACTTCGTTAAACGTCGTTAGCATCGCCGTTTCTTGTGAAGCTGCTAGCAGACGATTGGCGACTGTCTTACGTAGACGCGTCATTGGCACACGTTTCTCAGTACGCTCACCCATTGATTCAGCCACTGGACGGCCGCTATCAGATTTGATGCTGCTGTCTGCTTTCAATGTTGGGTTAGCCATATCGGTTTTGGTCACACGACCGCCGCGACCACTGCCTTCCACTTCTTTAGGATCTACACCAGACTCTTTCGCTGCTTTACGCACTGCTGGGCTTTGATCTTTATGATCCGCTTCGTCTTTTTTATCTGTTGCTTGGACAGGCTCGCCACCATCTGCTGCTTGCTTAGCTTGTACTGGCGCTGCTGGTTGATCTGGATCTACCGCAGGAGCACTATCTGCACTGGCGCTTGCACCAGCTTCAAATTGACCAATGATCTCGTCAGACAACACGGTATCATCAACCTGCTTAACGATTTTGGTCACAACGCCGTTATCAGGCGCCACAACTTCTAATACGACTTTATCAGTTTCGATTTCAGCCAATAGGTCATCACGATTGACTTGCTGACCTTCAGTGACATGCCACTCAACGATAGTACCGTCGGCAACTGATTCTGGAAAAACGGGGGCTTTGATATCAGCCATCGATATACTCCTTAGATTGGGATATTCATATTTGTTATTAAGTCGTGATAGGCAGTCAGTGCCATCTTGCATAGCGATCTTAGATAATACTATCTAGATTTTATTACAACATACTGACTGTTATCGCCTGATTCATTTATCTTCAATAATCTGTTACTTAGCCAACTCATCGACACTGATACCAAGACCACCAGCGATCAACGCTTGCTGCTGCTGAGCATGCAGTTTCGGTGACCCTGTAGCAGGTGCTGCACTCGCAGGACGCGCGACCGGCTCCATTACTTTTGCTTTGGTTGGGTGTGGCACAACAATGCGGAACATATGCGGCGCTAAATAATACCAAGCACCTTGGTTAAGTGGCTCTTCTTGCGTCCAAACGATCTCAGCCAAGTTACTATATTTTTCAATCTCAGCAATCAAACGCTCTTCTGGTAATGGATAAAGCTGCTCAATACGCACAATCGCAACATGATCCAAACCTAGCGCACGGCGTTGCTCTAATAGGTCATAGTAAACTTTACCGCCACAAAGCACCATACGAGTGACTTGGTCTGCATTTTGGTTGTCCATCTCTGGCAGTACCGTTTCAAACTTACCATTCGCCAGCTCTTCAAGATTTGAAGTGGCTAGCTTATGACGTAGTAAACTCTTCGGTGACATGACAATCAATGGCTTACGAATTGGGCGAACTGCTTGACGACGTAGCGCATGATAGATCTGCGCAGGTGTCGTTGGCGTTATTACTTGCATATTGTCTTCAGCACATAGCTGTAAGAAACGCTCAAGACGAGCAGATGAATGCTCAGGACCTTGACCTTCAAAACCATGTGGTAATAACATAGTCAGACCACAAACGCGCTGCCATTTCGTCTCACCACTTGAGATAAACTGGTCAATCACTACCTGCGCGCCGTTGACGAAGTCACCAAACTGCGCTTCCCAAACGATCAAGGCATTTGGTACTGTCGTTGCATAACCATACTCAAAGGCTAATACCGCTTCTTCTGACAACAATGAGTTATAAGTGGCAAAGCGGGCTTGAGTGTCACTCATATGAGCCAATGGCACATACATACTGCCATCATTGATATTATAGATTTCGCTATGACGATGTGAGAAAGTACCGCGACCCACATCTTCACCAGTGATGCGTACCAATACTTTATCGTTATCGACTAGTGATGCGTATGCCAACGTTTCAGCTGCACCCCAGTTTAATGGCTCTTCGCCTGTCTGCATGGCCAAGCGCTGCTCAACCACTTTTTGTACTTGGCGTTGTAACTTATAGCCTTCTGGCATTTCCGCCATACGACGTCCATACCCTTTTAGAATCTCGATGTCGACACTGGTATCCCAATCATCCACCAAATCGTGACCTAAATAAGGTTTCCAATCGACGAACAACTCTTCGTTAGGCTCATTAACCAATGAGTTTGCAACATAGTCACCACGGTCTAAAGACTCACGATAGTCATCTTCATACTGCTTTTCTTCTTCAGCATTCAAAATACCGTCTTCGATAAGTTTTTGTGCATAAATCGTACGAGTCGTTGGTAGCTTCTTGATAACTGCATACATGAGTGGCTGAGTCGCTGACGGCTCATCGGCTTCATTATGACCATTACGGCGATAGCAGAACAGATCGATAATGATGTCTTTATCAAACTCGTGACGGTAATCTAATGCTAACTGCGCGGCAAATACGACCGACTCAGGATCATCACCATTCACATGTAGGATAGGTGCATGTACCATTTTTGCAACGTCAGTACAGTACTCAGTCGAACGCACATCTTCTTGACGGCTGGTCGTGAAACCGACTTGGTTATTGATCACAATATGTACAGTACCACCAGTGGTATAAGCACGGGTTTGTGACATTTGGAACGTTTCTTGAACCACGCCTTGACCAGCAAACGCAGCATCACCATGAATAACGATTGGCAATACTGAATTACCACCTTTATTATCCAATAGCGGCTGATCGTTGCGGCGCACCTGACGGGCACGTACAGAGCCTTGCAATACCGGTGCGACAATCTCAAGATGTGATGGGTTAAATGCCAAAGCCAAATGCGCTTCACCGCCTGGCGTCATCACGTTTGATGAAAAACCATTATGGTATTTAACGTCACCTGAGCCTTTTTCTGGCTGTACTTTACCATCAAACTCGTCAAACAAGTCCGCAGGGTTTTTACCTAAGATATTGACCAGTAGGTTTAGGCGACCACGGTGAGCCATACCAATGACCATCTCTTTAGTGCCATAACCGCCTGCACGTTGGATGATTTCATTGATAGCAGGGATAAAGCTTTCGCCGCCCTCTAGCCCGAAACGCTTAACGCCCGTATATTTACGTGCTAAGTATTTTTCTAGACCTTCAGCTGCTGTGAGCCGCTCAAGAATAGATAAGCGCTTTTCTTTATCAAACTTGATGTAACCTAAGTTAGTTTCTAGATACTTTTCCATCCAGCGTTTTTCAGTACTGGTGGTAACGTGCATGTATTCAGTACCAATGTAACGGCAGTAAACACGTTCCATAATTTCGATGATTTCACGTAAAGGCGCTTCGTCTTTACCGATGTTCAAATCATTGGTAGGAAATACTGTATCCAGATCTGCTTCTGAAAGATTATGATAAGCAAGGGTTAAATCTTCCACTTCTGCACGTGGATGTAGATTTAACGGATCAAGCTTCGCGCGGCGATGACCACGGCGACGGTAAGCTGAAATTAGCTGTTGTACACCCATTTGTTTAGGGTTAGCACAGTCGGCTAAGCCTGCATTTGCAGCAGGCTCTTGAGTGCTGGCTTTATTAGCAGTTTGGTTGCGGGCAAGCAACAAAAACTGTTCCTTAATAGCTTTATGCTGTGCATCGTTTGGCGATTTGTATTGTTCAAAATACGTTTGCCAATCGGTATCAACGCTATCAGGGTCGTTTAGGTACTGCTCATAAAGAGCTTCTATATAGCTGGCGTTGTCAGCAGCCAGTTCTGTATGTCCTAGGCTTGCGGCTTCTTTAGTTATACTATTCATAATAATCGTCTATTTGATAGATAAATGAATGGAATCGTGCTTATTATTGTGTAATCTGTTGTATGTGAGACATCTAAATACTTAATGCTATAAAAACTCAATCGTATTCTGTTCAGTACTGATTTATGAACCACACTTATTACTATAAAAGAAGTACGCTTGTCTGTACTTTTGCTTATGACAGACAGTGATGCTAAATAGTGATAATAAGTGCCATTACAATACCTATATTAAAAATATAATTATTTGTGAACGTCCAGTTTTGTTATCTGACTCGTCTCACAACATTAATTTATATATACTGAAGTTAGTCATAACCAATTCATCAAAGATAAACGATCGATGAATTATTGACGCCTTCAGCTGGCCTATTATTTGGCTATCCTCGCTGGAACGTCTGGTTATTCCCAAGCTATCATTACTTTTATGGCAAACATACGTTGCTGTATAGAGTAGCATGACAGCGTTTCGCGCCATAGTTTGTTTGTTCAATACTAACTATTTAGTTAATGAATATCTACTATCATTTTGAATGCATTATTCCAGTCTATTACTTGTTTTGAATACTTATTTATCAGTAAGTTAAACATTAACGACTGATAGTGGTTCGTCAAAACGACTAATTATTAAAATAATGCGCTATTCTAACATTTAACGTGGTGAATATCTCTGGCTGAATACTTTTTTCTAACACCAATTATATAGATTGCTGACGTATATATCATGCCTTCTTACATACAACCAACGTATTGATAGCCCAGCCTTACCTTTAACCATGTCGAATAACTTTCTCTATAAGCCCTATCTGGCACTGAAAGACAATCAAAGAATCTCAGATTATTGCTCATAAAAAACACCACCTAATGATTAGGTGGTGTTTTTCGTACGCTATCTGCAAAAAAACCAGACAATTATAAACGATTAACCTGCTTGGTCAATGAGCATATTACGTAAATGACCAATTGCTTTGGTTGGGTTTAAACCTTTTGGACAAACTGATACACAGTTCATGATACCGCGGCAACGGAATAGGCTAAATGGATCATCTAAGCGCGCCAAACGTGCTTGCGTATCACCATCACGGCTATCAGCCACGAAGCGATAAGCATGCAGTAGTGCTGATGGACCTAAGAATTTATCAGGGTTCCACCAGAACGATGGGCAGCTGGTTGAACAGCATGCGCATAGAATACATTCGTACAAACCGTTTAGCTTTTCGCGTTGTTCAGGTGACTGCAAACGCTCTGTCGGCGGTGCTGGCTGGTCATTGATCAAGTAAGGATGTACTTTCTCATACTGCTCATAGAATTGGTTCATATCAACAACCAAATCGCGAACAACAGGTAGACCTGGTAATGGACGAACCGTGACTTTTTCTGGCAGAGTGTTCATGTTAATGAGACACGCTAGACCATTTTTGCCATTGATGTTCATGCCATCAGAGCCACAAATACCTTCACGGCAAGAGCGACGGAAGGTCAGTGTTTCGTCTTCCTTTTTCAGGCGTAATAACACGTCAAGCAACATACGATCTGAGTCTAACAACTCAATCGTATACGTTTGCATGCGCGGCGCTGCGTCCAGATCAGGATCGTAGCGATAGATTTCGATGGTGCGAGTACCTCGGCTCATAATGCTAAACTCCACACGTAGGTGATGGCGGGCATACAAAGGTTGCAGCATATCAGCGCTATTGATTAGCCCATATTGACAGTAATTATCAAATATCAACTAATCATATTGTCACGCTGGCATGAGCATGTAGCTGGCGGTCACCTTTTAATAAATGAATAAAAAATAAAACGTTTACGCTGTTCGTATCGCTAAATTGCGCAGTCTAAAATTAGTAGACGCGAACTTTTGGTTCGATATAATCAACCGTTAGTGGTACTTTACGAACTGGCTTATAAATGATTCGATTGCCTTCAGAATACCATAAGGTATGCTTCATCCACTCGTGGTCATTACGGCCATTTGGTGCGTAATCATCATCTTCTGGACGGTCATAGTCAGACACACTATGAGCACCGCGGCTTTCGTGACGCATTGCCGCTGATACCATCGTCGCTTTCGCCACTTCATACAAGTTAGCCACTTCGAATGCTTCAATGCGCGCTGTGTTAAATACTTGTGATTTATCGGCCAAATGGATTTTCTCAATCTTGTCACCAAGCGCTAAAATCTTCTCAACGCCTTCGTCCATCATCGCTTGAGTACGGAACACACTCGCATGCGCTTGCATGGTTGCACGAATCTCGTCAGCCACGTCTTGGGCATTGTAGCCTTCAGTTGACTGTTGCAGCTTGTCTAAACGACCGACCGTATAATCTAGCACGCGTGGATCTAGAGGCTTATAGTTATGATCGGCATGATGGAATTCATCAACGATATGCTTACCAGCAGCACGACCAAATACCAAGAGATCAAGCAGTGAATTCGTACCTAAACGGTTGGCACCGTGAACACTGACACAAGCACATTCACCGATAGCATAAAGACCTTTAACCACGTTGCCTTTTGCATATAGACCGTCTTCATCCGTACCTGCTTCTAGATCAGGCGTGATTACTTGACCATGGATAGTGGTTGGAATACCGCCCATCATATAGTGAATGGTTGGAATAACGGGAATTGGCTCTTTGGTGATATCAACGTTAGCGAAGTTTTTACCAATCTCAAATACTGATGGTAAACGCTTCATGATAGTTTCAACACCTAAATGCGTCATATCCATCACAATATGGTCAGCATTTGGACCACAACCACGACCTTCTTTGATTTCTTGATCCATAGAACGAGAAACCAAATCACGTGGTGCTAAGTCTTTAACCGTTGGCGCATAACGCTCCATGAACGCTTCGCCATCTTTATTACGTAAGATAGCGCCTTCACCACGGCAACCTTCAGTTAACAGTACGCCTGCACCGTGGACACCTGTTGGGTGGAACTGCCAAAACTCCATGTCTTGTAATGGAATACCAGCACGAACGGCCATACCAATACCGTCACCAGTATTGATATAAGCGTTAGTAGAGGCGGCGAAGATACGACCTGCACCACCTGTCGCTAGGACAGTAATTGGTGATTGGAATACGGCAACCGTACCTGTTTCTTGCTCAAGCGCGATAACACCGTTGATATTACCCGCTTCGTCTTTGATCAAATCAAGCGCAATCCACTCGATAAAGAACTCAGTGCCTTGCTGCAAATTCTTCTGATATAGCGTATGTAATAGCGCGTGACCCGTACGGTCAGCTGCAGCACACGCACGTTGTACGGCTTTTTCGCCATAGTTTGAGGTATGACCACCGAATGGGCGCTGATAAATCGTGCCGTCTTCGTTACGGTCAAACGGCATGCCCATGTGCTCAAGCTCATAGACGACTTTAGGCGCTTCACGGCACATATATTCAATCGCGTCTTGGTCACCCAACCAATCTGACCCTTTAACGGTGTCATAAAAGTGGAAATGCCAGTTATCGTTGCTCATGTTGCCCAAACTTGCGCCGATACCGCCCTGAGCCGCAACCGTGTGCGAACGGGTTGGGAATACTTTGGTCAAAACGGCAACTTTCATGCCTGCTTCTGCCAAATGTAGTGAAGCACGCATACCTGAGCCGCCGCCACCAACGATGACTGCGTCATAGTTTAGCGTCTTAATATTACTAATGGTATTATCTTGTCTAGTTGCCATTACGGTTTTCCTAATGCCTATTAATGCTTAGAAGTAAATAAAAAGGCTGTCTCAAAATCATCCTATTGCTGGACAAAAAACTTTATTGTCTTGCCACTATTTGCAATTATCAAAGTGGATGACGCTCACAACCTTTAACCACCTAATTTGCATATCTATCGTTATATTGGGTTCGCTCACTGACTAAACCATAGCGCACCTATTATATAAGTGACTGGCTAAGTCAATGATGTCCAACGCTATGATTGGCTATGACTATTTTTGGCTACTAACGGATGACTTTGACATTTGCTAGTCGCGTCCGTTATTGTTTATAGATAAATCAAGTTGCAGATAAATAAATATTATCAATACATAGTCTGTTCAATATAATATGGATACAAGGAGGGCATGTCACCAGAACTACAAATAGTAGACTAGGCGAGTCTGACACCGTATCCAGATTATAGGGGATTGGCTATCGTTAAACAGCAACCACACCGAAACCAGTACCCCAAAAAATCATAATACCCCAAAATAGAAACACTAAAATAGCGATAATCATCAATGACTGTAGCACTAAGCGTAGACCTGCTGCGCTTGAGCCCAATTTGCCCGTGGTAATATAGTCAGTGAAAACCGTCCACATACCAACCCAAGCATGACCAGCTAGGGCAAGTACCGCCACCAAGCTAAATAGACGCATAGGTAAACTGGTCATAAATGATGACCATTCAAGATAAGTAACATCGCCGTGCGTCAAAAAGAAGCCCAGCAATACCACACTATAAATGGCTAAAACGACAGCGCTAATACGCTGGATAATCCAATCGCGTGAGCCTGAACCTGTCAGACCAGTCGCACTTTTGATTCCTGAATCATTTTTTATCATTAGAACATCACCCATACAAATGACGCGACAATTAGAATCGCTGCAATCACAAAACTAACCATAGACGCAGTGCGACCAGATTTTAGCTCTTCGTTCATGCCCATATCAGCAAATAAGTGCTTAATACCCATCACAAAGTGATAAGCAATCGCGGCAACAAATATCCATGCTAAGAAGCGCACAAGTACATTGTCAAATACGGTTGCAAAGCTCTCAGCCGAAGCCAATGAGTTCTGTAGTAACCACAGCATGACAGGAATCAATAAAAATAAAATAATGCCAGAGATACGATGCAAGATAGAGGCGATCGCAATCGGTGAGCGATTAACGCTAATCACTTGGCTTAAAGGCAGATCAATAGGTCGGTTGCTTTTCACAGCGGGCATCCTTTTTGCGGTTATACTCCTGTATCTGCTATCAACGCTTGATATCACTGATGTCGATTAAGCATTGAGCAACACACGAGACGAATAAAGTAAGGAAGAGCTAGCTGACTTCGTTTAGTTTGCGCTAAATATGAAGAAAGGATCGTGGGGTACAAGGTATTGATAAACTGTTTAATATCGCTCGTCAAATCGACAGGTCTATAAAACAACCCGTCTATTATACAACAAAGAAAATAAACATGAGTAAGATCGATTAACTAGTCTATTTTTACTGGTCATATCAATAAAGACAGCGCTACTCCGTCATCGATATCAATACAGCCCTTTTACTAATGACTTAAAAATAGAACAGTTAACAAAAGCATTCAAACCATGGATTACAGATATTGTCTATCAAAACGCTAGTGCGTCGTTGCTCTTGTGCTACTCAGCCATAACCGAGTATGAATAGAAAAACGACACTACATCATGACCACTTATCAATTCGCACAAAGCGAGTGCCAGTTAAGTTCCTACAATTATAAAATGACTGGGCGATAATTACAAATTTATCCCCTAAGTAGTAAAAGGCAAACGCTGGGTTAACAAATAAATAGACAGCGGTCATACGTATTTGCCAAAATTGCTCAATTTTGAGGAAATTTACGCCAAACTCAATTCGTCTACTACGCATACTCTGTCTGTTTTTAACCCGAATATTAATAAAACCTGCTACATTATTATCGTAAAATTCTTTAAAAATTATGCGGATAATGTAGCTGTACTTACTGTCATAAAAACAAGCTTTCTAAGCAAAATAACCAATCAGACATATTTTGATACAAAAATTACAGTGAATAAACACGACTAAACCGTGCCAATTGGTGCTATTGATGGTAAAAGTCTTTTCAAATCATAAGTAATTACTGCTAATATACCCTGCGTATTAAATGAGTTAAATGCATTTTTATGATTTGACTAACGATAGACCGAGGGTATGCGTCTGTCGTAATTTTATTCTAACAAGCTAAAACCAATGGAGAGCAATTTATGGCTGACACTAATGCCAAACTAACCGTCAATGGTAAAGAATACGAGTTTCCTATTATCGAAGGTACTTTAGGGCGTCCAGTTCTAGATATTGCTGCTCTACAAGAATCAGGATTTTGGTCTTATGACCCTGGTTTTAAAGTAACCGCTCCTGTTGAATCAAAGATTACTTATATTGATGGCGGTAAAGGTGAGCTACTACACCGCGGCTACCCTATCGATCAATTGGCAAACAATGCTGAATATTTAGAAGTGGCTTATGCCTTGATTCATGGCGACTTGCCGAACGCTGAGCAAAAAGCAGATTTCTTTGAAAAAATCCGTAAGCATACGGGTGTTCATGATCAATTACGCAAGTTCTTTGAAGGCTTCCGCCGTGACGCACATCCAATGGCCATTATGGTTGGTGTCGTTGGCGCTTTATCTGCGTTTTATCATGAAGCATTAGACGTCAGTAACGAAGAGCATCGTGAAATCACGGCTATCCGTCTAATCGCTAAAATGCCAACGCTTGCTGCGATGAGTTATAAATACTCGCAAGGCGAACCGTTCATGTATCCACGCAATGACTTTAGCTATGCTGAAAACTTCTTATACATGATGTTTGCCACGCCTGCTGATGTTGATTACCAAACCAATGACGTCATCACTCGCGCCATGGACAAAATCTTTACTTTGCATGCTGACCATGAGCAAAACGCGTCAACGTCTACGGTACGTCTAGCAGGTTCTACTGGCGCTAACCCGTATGCGTGTATCGCTGCTGGTATCGCCGCCCTTTGGGGGCCATCACATGGCGGCGCGAACGAAGCCGTGCTTGAGATGTTAGATGAGATCGGTTCAGTTGAAAATGTGCCTGAGTTCATGGAAAAAGTGAAGAGCCGTGAAGTGAAACTGATGGGCTTTGGTCATCGCGTTTATAAAAACTTTGATCCACGCGCACAAGTGATGAAAGAAACTTGTGACGAAGTATTGGGCGCATTGGGCATCAATGATCCTAAGCTTGAGCTTGCCATGGCACTTGAGAAAATCGCTTTAGAAGACCCGTTCTTCGTTGAGCGTAACTTGTATCCAAACGTTGATTTTTACTCGGGCATTATCCTTAAAGCCATCGGTATCCCAACGTCAATGTTTACCGTAATCTTCTCATTGGCTCGTACCTCTGGTTGGATCAGCCATTGGTTAGAGATGCACAGCACACCGTTCAAAATCGGTCGTCCACGTCAGTTATACACGGGTGAAACGCATCGCGACTTCGTTAAAGTTGAAGACCGTAAATAGTCACTTATATTTTAGTTTTTAGAACCATAAAAAATCCCGCCATCGTGCGGGATTTTTTATGGTTCTTACTGTCTCATTTGATACGGTTAGCCACATTACATTTTATAGAAACCCTATCCGTTACTGAATGAATAACTGGTTGAGTGACAGAATTGCGGCTACTGGAATTCTTTTAGTGTTTGCTCATATTTGGCAATTTGCTCATCATAACCTTTAATGGTGTCATTAAACTTAGTCATAAGCGTCTCAAACTCTTTTTGTTGATTCAGTTTCATCTGCTGCATATCAATCACTTGCTGCGCTTCTATCTGCTCCCAAACCTGATGCTGAATAATCAAACGCGCTAATGCTGGGCTCTTGGCACTGAGCCTGCCAGCAATTTCTGCATGCTCAAATAACTGTGGAGCCAATGTCGCGATATTGATTAACGTATCAACATCTTCTGCGCTAAGAGGCGTCGTCACAGGCTGATAAAGCGCTTCCATCGCTTGCTGGTAGCCTTCGATGATTTGATCTTCTGTTAGCATGACAGGCTTACGCGGCTCAAGGCTAATGCGCTTTAACACCGTCAAATCACGCTCGCCAACTTCCGTACTGGTATTGATATCAGCCTCAGCGGGGATATCCACTTCATCATCTGTGATTTCAGCAGATGGTGTGTTGCTATCAGCTGTATCGCTGTTATTCTCCATCACGTTATCAGTATTAGTATCGCTAGCAGTATCATCATTTATCAGCAATGAATCCTCACTATCTAAGCTATCAGCGGCTTGTAGGGATTCATACTCTGCTTGTAAACGACGCTGTAGCCTTTGTGCTTGCGCGACATATATAGGCTGAAACTGCTTTATACGGGTAGCAGCAGAATCACTTGGCCGCATAGGCTGACTGTCTTCAGTGCTCGTTTTTTCAACGCTCTGACTGTCTTCTGGCGCAGGTTGAGTCTCTGCTTGCTGCTGACAACCACTTAACAGCAATACGCCGCTGAGTGTTGCCGCAAGCAAGGTTGACGAGTGCTGTAAAAGGGTGTTGTTTTGATTGATAGAATCATCAACCACACCTTTATTCATTTTATAATTGGGCTTTTTCGGCAAAAATTTAAACATAAGGGTACGTGTCCTTGTTAAGGCAAAATAATAAAAACCAAAGTCGTCATGGCAATCCATTGCCAATGGATATCACTTCATATTGTCGTCAGACTTCACGATTAAAAATGGAATACAAGTTTCTAACGCTTGACAGTCTTGTCCACGCTGACGACGAATAAAATAATCCTGAACCATACGCGCCTGCTGTTCGATACCGTAGTTAAAGAAGGATTTGCCTGTCTTGAGTACATAATCATAGCGGCGATCAATAAGTGCACCGCGCACCACTTTTAAGCCTTGCTGTAATTGCCATACATGGGTCAATTCATGTATCAGCCAACTTTTTTTACTCAATGAAGCATCGCTAAAATCTATTATCCAATCTGCTGGGTTAAAATAAATATTGCCATTAGGACTAACGGCATAATGTTTCAACACCCACCAAGCAGTCTTGAGCTGAACCTCATCGAGATTGATACTGTCGCCAAATACTGAACGCGCCAGCGCTATCTCACCTGTAGTAAGCAAACGTGATTGCTGTTTGGCACTGCGATATAAATAGCGAGCAAACAAGCGCTGCAATATCGGCGGAGACATCATGACGGTAATACCTTATGCCTAATGAATGGATAATCACAAATGATAGGTCGTAAATCGGGCGTGATATCTGCGATCTATCAATGCTGCTGAACCGTTAATAGGGATAAAAGCATAAAAATCAAAGTATTTGGGACATAAGCTGTACACTTGATTGACTTTTATTAACGTAAATCTGCGTTAGCCTATCGTGTATGACACATATCAAGACACATACCAAATAGCATCTTTATAAATTAGCCTACTTTTACTACTCATGTCTAATATTCATTAGTGCGAAAATCATGCCAAACAGACAGATATGGTCTTTTTCCATAGCAATGATGAATGTAATCTAGGATGTAGTCATTTAGATGCAGCAATAAAAACCCATTAATCACTGTCGTTATGAACTAATTGATAGCTGTTTAAATTGATAATAGAGATTTCTATGCCGCCTAATTTTCATGCCGACACACCCCTTGCCCAGCGTATGCGCCCAACGACACTTGATGCAATCATTGGTCAAGAACATCTACTGGCAGCAGGTGCGCCCTTGCGGCGTTTGGTCGAACAAGGACATCTGCCATCGATTATTTTGCATGGTGAAGCTGGCATCGGCAAAACGACTATTGCCATGCTGTTGGCTGATGCTGTTGGCAGACCTTTTCATGCCTTGTCTGCCTTGAATACTGGGGTCAAACAGCTGCGAGAAGTGTTAGACAATAAGGACTCATTAGCATTTGAATCGCCAGTGGTTTTTATCGATGAGATACACCGCTTTAACAAGGCTCAGCAGGATGCCTTACTGGGCGCGGTCGAATCTGGTGATATTACCTTGATTGGTGCGACAACTGAAAACCCCTCCTTTAGTGTCAATAATGCGCTGCTATCACGTTGCCAAGTGTATCGTTTAGAGCCACTGACGCCTGAGCAAATCAGTGCGGTATTGCAAAGGGCAATTTCAGAAGATTCAGTGCTGAAGAATTTGACGGTTGATTTACAAGCACAGGACACTATCAGCCAACTGGCGCATGGCGATGCTAGGAAGGCGCTAAATTTATTAGAGCTGGCTATTCAAACGGCGGACACTAAGCAATCACCGCTCGTCATTAACGATGAATTGGTCGCCCGTGTCGCTCAGACCGCGCTGGTACGCTATGACAAAGATGGCGAGCAGCATTACGATATTATCTCGGCGATGATAAAGTCCGTACGTGGCTCAGACCCTGATGCCGCGCTTTATTGGATGGCGCGGATGTTAGTTGGCGGTGAGCCTGCTGATTTTATCGCGCGGCGTTTGGTCATCTTGGCCAGTGAAGATATTGGTAATGCCAACCCTAATGCTTTACTCCTTGCCGATGCAGCATTACGTAGTGTGCAATCAATTGGTATGCCAGAAGCGCGTATTATCTTGGGGCAAGTAGTGGTTTATCTGGCGACCAGTGCCAAAAGTAACAGCACTTATAAAGCCATCAACGCTGCGATGGCGTTAGCAGAAAAAGATGCCTCTCCAGTACCGCTACACCTACGTAATGGCGTGACCAAACTGATGCGTAATCAAGGCTATGGTCAAGGTTACGCCTATCCACACGATTATCCCAATCACTATTATCCGCAAAGCTATTTGCCAGACAATTTAGTTGATACCAGCTTTTATGAATTTGCTGACAACCAGCGCGAGCAACACAGTAAACAGTTTATGGATTGGCTAAAAAGCCAAGCAGCCAGCAACGACTGATGGCTCGCAATATAGGTTAGCACATTGCTTACTGCGTCATTGAATACATGAATCGTCGTGACCATTAGTAATACTTATCACTATATTTGACAGACTAGTCCATATAGTTTTGAGATGAATCAGCACAGTGGGCTGAAAAGCGTTAAAATGTCCTCATATTGATATATAAGCAATGATTAGATAATGTCTACGGTGGATCAATTTGATTCCATGCACTTTGCCTAACCGCAACAGCGCTATGTAGCATCTACTGTTACAATAGACAGACAATGCTTTATATTCCACATCACACCTATCTATAAATAATAAAATATTGAGACTTACTATGAGTTTAAATACGATTCCTGAGATTATCGAAGACATTCGTGCTGGCAAGATGGTCATCTTAATGGATGATGAAGACCGTGAAAATGAAGGTGATATCATCATGGCAGCGACCCATGTGCGCCCTGAAGATATTAACTTTATGATTACTCATGCACGTGGTTTGGTCTGCTTGACCTTGTCACAAGCACGCTGCCAACAGTTGGCATTGCCGCTGATGTCTGATCGTAACGAAGCAAAATTTAGCACCAACTTTACGGTTTCTATCGAAGCCGCTGAAGGCGTTACCACGGGTATCTCTGCTGCTGATCGCGCTCGTACAATTCAAGCCGCGGTTTCTTCTTCGGCAAAACCTGAAGACATCGTCCAGCCTGGACATATCTTCCCAATCATGGCTCAAAATGGTGGCGTCTTGCACCGCGCTGGACATACCGAAGCTGGTTGTGATTTAGCACGCCTAGCAGGGCTTGAGCCCGCAGCAGTGATTGTCGAAATCATCAATGCTGATGGTACGATGGCGCGCCGTGATGACCTTGAGATATTTGCCGAAGAGCATGGCATCAAGATGGGTACAATTGCTGACCTCATCAACTACCGCATCGCGAACGAGCAAACGGTAGAAGAAATTGAGTCGCGTCCTTTTGAAACGGAATACGGCACCTTTACGCTACATCGCTTCCGCGAATTTGGCGCTGATGAAACGCATTTGGCTTTGGTAAAAGGCGATGTGAGCGAAGGCGTCAGCACCGTCCGTGTCCATGGTTTTCACCCACTACGCGACTTGTTTGCTGCCAAAAATGATATGACGGGTCGTAGTGGCTGGAGCGTGCGCTCAGCACTGGAGGAAATCAGTAATTCAGATCGCGGCGTATTAGTTTGGATTGGCAACAACCAGCCAATAGATTTAGGAGAGGCGTTAGACAAAGCGGCAGACAATGAATCGCAATCGACCATTACTCAGCAGCCGTATCGCAGCATTGGTGTTGGCGCACAGATTTTGCGTCATTTAGGCGTTCGTGATATGCGTTTATTATCATCACCCATGAAGTTTTACGCATTATCAGGCTTTGACTTGAACGTCATCGATTTCGTACATGCGCCAAAGCAAGATTAATGTTTGACTGTTTGACTGTTTGACTGTTTGACTGGCTAATTCGATATCAGTCAAATAGCAAAAGGGCACGCTAACGTTACGTTAGCGTGCCCTTTTTTCACATATTTAATATTCAGTGCTAAAGCTTTGGTGTATGACCAACTTTCGCTTCTAATGCCAATAGCCGAGCGCGCTCTTCCTCTGTCCAAGCTAATTTACGCTTTCCCTCACTATCGAGACGTACCACGACTGCCTCAGCTGTCGCGACGATGGCCGCTTGCGCGGTGCTATAGTAGCTATATTCCATCACGATACTCGTATTGCCCAAGCGCTGACAGCGCACTCCTAATAGCAAAGTATCAGGATAAGTCACAGGGCGTAAATACTGGCAGCGAGATTGTGCCAATACCGTCACCATATTACCATCAAACATACCTAGCGCCTGCAAATAGCCAATTCGTGCTGATTCAGCATAACGGTAATAAATCACATTATTTAAATGGTTAAACGCATCCATCTCGCCCCAGTGAATGGGCTGGTGATGAATAATGGGATAATGAGACAATTCGTCAGGATGATTATCTGCGATATTGGAGGCTGCATGTGCTGCTTGATTCAAACTGTCCATAACGTCACTTCTCTTATTTTTGTATTCATAAATCTATCAATCAACATCCAATGAACCACTAACGCTGAGATTTATCCAAAATCTGAGTGGTCAACAATGGCGTTGGTTTTGGTGCATTGGCAATCAATTTATCTAACCAATCTATAACTTCTGCGATATTTGTCGGAGAGGATCTGGTTGGTAGGTTCTTGTCGGTAGAGGTTTGCTTTTTGCCTACGGACGCATCATTAGAGGCGTTTTCAGTATTAGTCATGGCTGCCTTTGGCGCTGACTCTTGAGGAATAGCAGATTTCGGCACCAAGGTTTGTAGTTGATTTCGTGCTTGACGCAGATAACCAACCAGCTGCTCTTGTTCGCGCATATTACTGGCTTGACTGGCCAGATTTAAGGTCATAATCACTTCGTGAATGGTCAGTTGTTTGCGCGAGAGGCTCATATTATTATCAGCGCTATTGTGCGGTGTCGCCTCACTACTCACACGCTCATAGCGGTGCAAAAACTCTTGAATATTTTGGATGGCGAGGTTTTGTAGCTGCCAAGGACTGGGCTGAGTGCTGCTCGCCTGCAAACGTTCGATGTCTTTCATCAAGCTTTGTTTGATCACAACCGTTAGCGCTGGAGCAATCTCATTGCTGCTTTGCGAAAGCTGCCAGTGTAGACCACGCAACAAATCAATCGCTGCACTGTCGTTATTGTCTGCCAACAATCTATCAGCGGCTTGTATCTGAATACGCAATAAATCTAACTGGTTTTGCGCTTGGCTACTGGCGGCAGATCGAGGCTCTGGCAGCGTCTGCTGACTCATCGCAAATAGACGGTCATCCATCTCATTCAGACGGCTGACGACTTGCTCGTTGCTTTGCAAACGCTCATTAACACTATGCTGGAAACGCTGCTGGCTGATGTAGAGCCACAATAGGGCGGCGATAAGCAACAAGATAACCAACCACTGCAGGCGCAACAAAAACACATTTGCTTGTCGGCGCTGCTGAGTAGCAGAAGGTTCCTGAGATAACGATTCAGAATTGATTGACATAAGGCAGCACCGTTATTTTGGCTAAAACAGGTTTAAAGCGAATAAATAAAAAGTGAAACATAATAGATAAGGACAGATCATCGGTTGGTACATTTATACATTTAACAGGCTTTAGCATGGATAGCAGCAAGAATAGTTTCTGGTGCCAAATCTTCCACACGCCAATAACTTAACTGCTGTTCAGCGACCATATTGGCTAAACGCTCACCCAACACCACATAAGAAAAGTCTGACAATTTATAGGGCAAAATAGCAGGGGTTTCTCTGGCTGTTTCTTGCTTTAATGCCTTTTCTGCCACAGCCCGAACAATGCTTTCCCAATGCTCAAAGGCTGTACCGCTACTGACCACAACGATTGGCTTTGGCTGACTAGCTGATGTATCTTGCATATCATTGCGAGCTACAAACCCTTGTAGCCACTGCTCGTATTGAGCCATCGCATCGACCGGCATTATGCGCTCATACCAAGCAATGCTATCGATATGCACACCGCGTGCCAGCAACGTATCGACCAATAATCGCCTACCACCCAATCCGCGCCACACGAGCAACTTGTCACCTGCTTGCAAATGCTCAATCTCAGGCATCGCTAGCATACCTTCGTTATTGGCAATGTGAGGCTGAAGTACTTGATAGTTCGACGCCTCGATTTTGGCATTGTTTAATACCGACGCGGTCGCTTCACCCACGGCAATCAAGTAGCTCGGCGCTTGCAGAGCATTAATTGCTATATCTTTTCGCTCATTATTATTATCATTGTCATTGTCATGGTTTTGAGCTTGACGCTCATCTTCAAGCGCTTGCCAAACAGCCAGTCCTGAAGCAGCCGCCGTTGGGCTAACAATCACAAGCGCTTTATAATCGCCTGCTAGCCAATGCCGCATCAGCGTCATGTCTTGCTCAGTCGTTGGGCGCGATTGTAACGTCAACATCGGTATCTCTACCATCGTCAGCCCTGCTGCTTGTAGATGATCCGTCAATGCAGCGGCACGCTCCACTGGGCGAGTATTGATGACTACTTGCGTGGGTGATGACTCATTATTTGATTGACTGTTAGCAATAAGCTGGGCGTGATTTAATGTTGATGACATAGACATACCATGACAAAAGACTGATAGAATTGGCTTAACGATAGCCCTAGCATCAATAATACTGGGGCTATGACTAAGATAATCAAAATACTGGCCTGTTATTCAGGATGATAAATCGCGGATAAGATATCACCCGCACCATCGGCAAGCAGTATATTGGCAACATCAATACCAAGCTGATTAGCCTGTACTTCTTGCTCTTCTTGTGTGCCAATCAACGTGACACGTTTTTCTGCTTTTAGCAGCTCACTGCCATCCGCTTGACCGACGCGGCCACGTAGCCATAACACATTGCCGTTGTCGTTATTGCCATTGTCACCGTTATCATCATTGTTGCTGCTTGTTTCATCCGCCATTTGTAACACAGCATAAGCAGCAATGGGCACTTGGCAGCCACCCTCTAAATGACGGTTTAGCGCGCGTTCAGCAATGAGGCGGATACGAGCTTTATCATCATTCAGTGGTGCCAGTAATTTTAGCACCTCATCATCACCTTCACGGCATTCAATCGCTAAGGCGCCCTGACCAACCGCAGGCAGGCAGGCATTGATATCAAGCTCGCCGCGTATGCGCTCATCCAGCTCGATACGCTGCAAACCACTGGTCGCTAAAATAATCGCATCATACTCGCCAGCATCCAGCTTGCCCAAACGTGTACCGACGTTACCGCGTAAGGTTTTAATTTGTAGGTCTGGACGATAGGCTTTAAGCTGACACTGACGACGCAAACTAGACGTGCCAACGACTGCCCCTTGCGGCAATTCATCAATACTATTATAGGTGTTAGACACAAAAGCATCAGTCGGTGAGGCGCGTTTGCAATAGACGCCTAGCACCAAGCCTTCAGGAAGCTGCATCGGTACGTCCTTTAATGAATGTACCGCGATGTCCGCTTGTTTGTCATATAGCGCTTGCTCAAGCTCTTTGACAAACAAACCTTTACCGCCAATTTTAGCCAAAGGTGTGTCCAAAATCTTGTCACCCTTAGTGACAATTTTTAGCAAGTTAATCGTCAATTCAGGATACAAATCTAGTAGACGAGCACGGATATGCTCAGCTTGCCATAATGCTAAAGGGCTCTGACGCGTGGCGATATTCAAGGTAGTCAAAGCAGTTTGCTGCGGATTGCTCATAAAGGGCCTCAATAAATTCGATACTGTTCACGTCAGTACTATGCAGGTCAGTATTAAACAATACTGTAAATTTTCCACAAAAAATGGGCGATATAAACCATATATAGTCAATGCTGACGCAAAAAAAATACCCCTATTTAAGCATAAATAAGGGTTTGATGATATGGGATGATTATTTCACGGTTATTTTGCTGTTATTTCACTATGCAAACCGCAGCTTACATGCTTTGAATCTTGTCACGTAATGCAGGTAAGTGACGGCGGCTAACCGCGAGTGTCTCATCAATGCCTTTAAAGCGTATTTGATATTGTCCTGCATCCAACGTTTCTAAAAAGTCCAAAAAGCTAAGGTTGATGATGGCATTACGGTGTACTCGAAACAGCCGATCCTCAAATTCTTGCTCAAGCTCTTTTAGCGTCTCATCAATCAGGACAATGCCATCTTTGTGACGGACTTTGACGTACTTTTGATCGGCGGTAAAATAATAGATATCTTTAAGCTTGATGAGCTCAACGCCTCGGTGAGTACGAGCAGCGATATGCTCACGTACTGGCCGCGCTGTTGGGTCTTCGAGTTTACGAATCTCATTTAACTGCGCCGCGTTCAAATTTTTCGCTTTATCTAGTGCTTCTAGTAACTCATCTTTATTGGCAGGCTTTAATAAATAACCAATCGCATTGGCTTTTAGCGCGGCAATGGCATAATGATCATAAGCGGTGACAAATATAATAGCTGGCGGATGCTCAAGCTTGGCAAGCTCTTGCGCACAGCGCACCCCATCCATCTCAGGCATACGAATATCTAATAATATGATGTCTGGCTGCTGAGTTTTGACAGCGATAATGGCTTCTGCACCCGTGGTTGCTTGAGCAACGACTTGATGACCTGACTCCTGTACAATTCTAACCAAACGCTCACGTGCTAGTGGCTCATCATCACAAACTACGATACGCATGCAAACTCCAATCCCAGGATAAACTTAGTATTTTTTTCAATGGCCTTACCAACATATTAGCACTCATTACCAATCACTTAGCATAAAAACCTTTAATTATTTCATAAAACAATAACTGGCTATATTGACGTTGATAGCCTTGTGCATTGAGTTTTATTGCGATGCATTTATCGATAATAATTTTTATGGGGGATCATGGCTAAATATAAAGTAAAACAACCCATTAGCTATAAAGATGATGCAATAAATATGCCATACCTATTTCTTGAGAAATAAAATACAAAATTAAGCCCCAACAAAATGGTCATAAACTAACATCTTGCAGCGGATAGTCGATGACGGTAATAATTCGACTACTGGTAACGCTACTTTTAATATCCGCACTTTGACCGAAATAAGCCCGTAAACGTTCCGCTTGAATATAAAAGTTCATGTGCTGACGTAAATCATGGTTAATAATCATGGTTTTTTTCGGCAGCGCGACACCAATCGTAATCACAACCCGATGCTGCTGCCAAGTGACTTTAATATTGATATAAATGGTTTCAGTGGTCATCTCCACCACATTCAGCAGCATTTTTTCTAGCACGCTCTGTAAGGTCAAGGCGGTAATCACCATGTCATACATGATATCTTCGTCAGGTAATTGCCAACTCACTTCAAGCTTATCCGCTAAGCGGCTAGACTCAATCGCTAGATAGTGCTCACAAAGAGCAATTTCTTCTTCAAAACTAATCTCTCGTGCCCCATTGAAACTGGCACGGAATAATGCAGAAACGTGCTGTAATAAAGCAGAAGCTCTTGCTGGATTGGACTCTATCAGTGACACAAGGGTATTAATGGTATTAAAGAAGAAATGCGGAGCGATTCGTGCTTTGATCACATCATTTTGTGCACTCAATTTCTGCTCAAACGATTGTTTGAGCGCATTCGTCTCACGATAACGACGTAAAAAATACAGTAAGAACACTAAGGTAAAGCCACCACTAATCACCGCATCAAATAATATATTTAGAATAAAAGTTTGACGGTCATATTCAAACCAACCAATATTAATCATCACCAGCATGACTAAAATCATGGATATGGTAGATGCCACCATGAGTAAGGCAAGCACATACATGCTGGCTTTAGGTATGCTCATACCCTTAAAAATGGGACGCAAATAATCAATGAGGTATAAGGAAGGAATAATACTCAAGGTGTTTTGCAGGACTCTGCTAAACAGCTGAATCAAAAAATCTGACCACGTGGCAATATCATAGCGATTTATTACCGTGACAAATAGTGACCAAAAAAAGATATAAATGAACCACTGCCAAGGCTTCATGACTTCCATGAGCTTGGGAATAAAAAACTCTAAGCGCTCCGCTAGTAAGGCAACCTCATCCTTTGCTATACTTGAGCTCTTATTCTGCTGACTTGTCTTGTACCGATATGAACGCCAATTCTTCAAAACCTAGTAGTCCCGAATCAAATGTAAACCCATCTGTCTCTGATTCTAGCACAGATGCTCCGATAACAAATAACGCTGCACAAAACAACCCTGTAAGCAGTTCTTCAAACAGCCAAGGCCAGCAGATGTGGGGCGGACGCTTCAGTGAAGCGACGGACAGCTTTGTTGCTGCCTTCACCGCCTCTGTGGGCTTTGACCAACGCTTTGCACGTCACGATATTCAAGGCTCAATCGCCCACGCGACCATGCTTAAAGAATGTGACATTTTGACCGCTGACGAAGTAGCCACCATTATTGATGGTCTGCATCAGGTACTGCGTGAGATTGAGGCTGGCGAGTTTAACTGGTCAATCGCGCTAGAAGACGTGCACATGAATGTTGAGTCGCGCTTGACTGACATCATCGGCGCTGTTGGTAAAAAACTGCATACGGGTCGTAGCCGTAACGATCAGGTTGCCACCGATATTCGTCTTTGGCTACGCGAAGAGACTGATAATATCATTGCCTTATTAGTACGCTTGCAAAGTGGTTTACTTGATTTGGCTGAGCAGCATACTGACACTATTATGCCCGGCTTTACGCATTTACAAACGGCGCAGCCAGTGAGCTTTGGTCATCACGTCATGGCGTGGTTTGAGATGTTATATCGCGATACCGAACGTCTGGTCGATGCGCGCCGCCGTATTAATCAGATGCCACTTGGTAGTGCTGCCCTTGCTGGCACGACATTCCCAATCGATCGTACCATTACTGCTGAGTTGTTAGGTTTCGAAGGTATTTGCCAAAACTCGCTTGATGCCGTATCAGACCGTGACTTTGCGATTGAATTTACCTCAGCCGCTTCTATCTTGATGATGCATATGTCACGGATGAGCGAAGAGATTATCCTATGGATGTCAGCGCAGTTTAACTTTGTACAAATCCCTGATCGCTTTTGTACTGGCTCATCTATCATGCCGCAAAAGAAAAATCCTGATGTGCCAGAGTTGGTCCGCGGTAAAGCAGCACGTGTCTTTGGGCAGTTAATGACACTTTTAAGTCTAATGAAGAGTCAGCCACTGGCTTATAACAAAGACAACCAAGAAGACAAAGAGCCGTTGTTTGATTGCGTCGATACGCTTACCGGCTGTTTATTGGCTTTTGCTGATATGCTACCGAATATCACTCCAAATAAAGAAAACATGCGCGCCGCTACGATGAAAGGCTATGCGACTGCGACTGATCTTGCAGATTATCTGGTACGCCAAGGCGTGGCGTTCCGTGATGCGCATGAAGTGGTCGGTAATGCCGTTGCTTTGGGTATTGCCGAGGGCGTTGATTTAAGTGATTTATCATTGGCACAGCTACAGCAGTTTAGCGATGCAATCGGTGATGATGTCTTTGAATATTTAACGTTAGAAGGCTCATTAGCAGCCCGTGACCACTTAGGTGGTACAGCACCAAATCAAGTTAAGCAAGCCGTTGCTCGCGGTCGCAGCCGTTTAGAGGTATTTGCGTAAAAGCGCATTGTTGACCTGACAGCTTTTACCATAAAAAACACCCGCCCCTGCTGCGGGTGTTTTTGATACCATGATGAGGTAAAGTAAATTCAGCTAATAATATTTAAGGCGCTCATGCTGAATAAGTGCTAACTAATACCATTCACAGAAATTAGAGTAGCAAGGAAAACGAGTGAAAGTACTACGCCTTGTAGGCTAAGCGAGTTTGACACAGCTAATCTTACTTTTTGGGTTTGGTATAACTATTCTCATGAGTGATTCAATAACATATTTTTATAATAACCAAACCATAATAAGGAACGCCTTATGACTGAAACTTTTAATCCGCAAGCCAATACGGTATTTTGCCGTAAGTATCAGCAAGAATTGCCAAAAATGCCGCACCCGCCTTTTCCTAATAAAAAAGGTCAGGAGCTACAAGAAACGGTATCTGACAAAGCGTGGAAAGAATGGCTTGAACAGCAAACGATGCTGATTAACGAAAACCATCTAAGTATGTTAGATCCTGCTGCCAAAAAATTCCTCACCGAACAACGGGATAAATTTTTAGATAATGAAGATTATGAGCGTGCACAAGGTTGGACGCCGGAGAGCTAGTTGTTTTTTATTATTGCCATAAAATAAAAAACGCGCTATTTAATATCGCGCGTTTTTTTGGATGTAAAATTAACGATGAACTGTTTTTTTCAGCCCTCATCACCGTTTGAGTCTACAAAATCAGCGGCTGAATTGACGGCAGGTTTAGTGGCAGACAGGGTGCTGACTTGGCGCGCCGCCATACGGTCATTGGCTTCTTGCACGGCTTTTTCGACCAGCGCATAGTCGGAATGACGCACATCTTGCCCACTAATATAGTTAATCACCAGTTCTGCAATATTTTGTGCATGATCGCCTACCCGCTCAAGCGCGCGCAATACCCACATAATATTGATAACTTTTGAAACGTGCCGTGAATCTTCCATAATATAGGTCATCAAAGCACGGATGGCTGACTGATACTCATCATTGACCATGCTATCGTTACGCATGACCTCAAACGCTTGCTCAGCATTCGATTGACTAAATGCCTCTAGCGCATTGTGCAGCATCAAACGAACCTGATTGCTGAGGTGTTGCACCTCCGCATAACCGTATGACAGTTTACCTTGTGCCGCAATTTTTTTGGCCATCTGAGCGATTTTGACAGCTTCATCACCGATGCGTTCTAAATCAACCACGCCTTTACTGATGGACATGACCAAGCGTAAATCACTGGCAGCTGGCTGGCGTTTGGCGACCAATAGCAAGATATGCTCATCCAACTCGACTTCCATTCGATTGATATCAAAGTCCATATCAATCACCTCTTGCGCCAGTGTCTCATTTTTATCGATAAGCGCATGGATCGCTTTCGCCACTTGGTTGGCCGCGCTATCACCCATGTATAAAAATAAACGGATAGCTTCATCAAGATCTTGGTCAAAACTTTTGGAGATATGCTTATCGCTTTGCATAAGAGGTATTCCCTAAAATCCATATTTTGGTAGCGCGGTGTGGCTGTTGAGTCGAACAGATTGGCTCACGATATCTTATCGAACATATCGAGCACGTCGTCCTTGCTCAGACCGCGATGTTAGCCATAACGACCCGTAATATAATCTTCTGTGGCGGTTTGGGCAGGCTTGGTAAATATCTGGTCGGTCTCGCCCATCTCAATCATATCGCCTAAGTACATATAGACGGTGTAATCTGACACGCGCGCGGCCTGTTGCATGTTATGCGTGACAATGGCAATGGTGTAATCCTGTTTTAAGTCTTCAATCAAATCTTCGATCGCACCTGTCGAGATAGGGTCAAGCGCTGATGTCGGCTCATCAAGCAGCAATACTTCAGGCTTGGTCGCGACGCTACGCGCAATACACAAGCGTTGCTGCTGACCGCCTGATAACGAAAGCCCTGATGCTTTGAGCTTGTCTTTTACTTCTGGCCATAATGCAGATTTTTTGAGTGCCCACTCTACCCGATTGTCTAGCTCAGCCTTGCTCAACTTTTCATAAAGGCGTACTCCAAAGGCGACATTGTCATAGATTGACATCGGGAACGGGGTTGGTTTCTGAAAGACCATACCAACTTGGGCGCGTAGCAAATTGACATCGACGTCTTTACCCAAGATATTGTTGCCATCAAGATTAATATTGCCTTCTGCCCGCATACCTGGATATAAATCATACATACGGTTGAAGGTACGCAACAGCGTCGACTTGCCGCAACCTGAAGGACCAATGAAAGCAGTGACTTTTTTATCAGGAATATCGATATTGATATTTTTTAGCGCTTGAAAGTCACCATAATAAAAATTCAGATCTCGAATTTGCATTTTTGCTGCAGGCATGTTTTTGGGAATATCATGAAGCGTCTGTTTGGTTAGGCTGGCAATATCTGGCTGCTCTATTTGTGCTGCCGTCGACATCGGTCTGTTTAATAAACTGTCTGTTGTTGGATTAAATTTATCTGCCGCATTGAATTTATCGACAGGCTTTTTTGTACGGATTTTACTCATGACGTCATTCATAATATGTTCCAACCCAGCTCAATGAATATAAATGGAAGTAAATGCTCGAGGTAATCTAGGACAAGCCTTAATTTACCATCAGTCTTTATTTAGCCTGACCTCTACTACCGATGAACCTTGCCAAAATGTTTAATACCAAGACAGAGGTCGTGATCAGCAACGCTGCCGCCCACGCTAAGGTATGCCAGTTATCATAAGGACTCATCGCAAACTGGTAGATGGTATTGGGCAAGTTGGCAATAGGCTGACCCATATCTGTACTGAAATATTGGTTGTTAAGCGCCGTAAATAGCAACGGTGCTGTCTCACCGGTGATTCGAGCAAATGCCAGTAACACCCCAGTGGTCAGTCCTGCTCTAGCCGCCTTAATCGTTACTTGAGTCACCATTTTCCACTTGGGTGTGCCAAGTGCGTAAGCCGCTTCACGAATGCTATTAGGAACCAGATTGAGCATATTCTCAGTGGTACGCACGACCACAGGAATAACGATTAATGCCAAGGCCAACGCGCCTGCCCAACCAGAGAAACTTTGACCTTTTACCATTAATGCATAAATAAAGAGACCAATCACAATCGAGGGTGCGGATAACAAAATATCATTTAAGAAACGCGTTACCTTGCCAAGCATACTGCCTTGAGCGAACTCGGATAAATAAATACCCGTCATGAGGCCAATAGGTGCACCGATAAACAATCCTGAAAACGCGAGCATTACTGAACCGACAATGGCGTTACGCAGCCCGCCCGCACTCATCGGTGGCGGTGTATCAGCAGTAAAAATAGGCAGCTGCACAATACCTTGAAAGCCTTCAACAAAGAGCGTCAACAATATCCAAAACAACCAAAATAGTCCAAAAACCATCGCCGACATGGCAAAGCCTAGACCTAACTTGTTGGTCAAACGGCGCTTGTTATAAAGGTTTTGATTGTAGCGGCTAGCGCTGTTTGGCTGAGTCGGTAGTGGTGCATTGATCGCATTGTTAGCAGCCATACTATTTATTTCCCATATCTTTTATCAATATCTATCAATGTTTATTGATGTCCAATAAATCCGTAAAACACCTATCGAGATTGTCAAACGACTACCGATTGCCTGCCTTGTGATCCATGCGCATGAGCATGAGTTTTGCTAGAGATAGTACAATGAAGGTGATGACAAATAAGATTAAGCCTAAATGTAATAAGGAAGCCAAATGTAGCTCACTCGACGCTTCGGCAAACTCGTTGGCTAAAGCTGAGGTAATGGTGACACCAGAGGTAAATAGACTCGGACTGATATTAAAGGCATTACCAATCAAGAAAGTCACTGCCATCGTCTCACCCAATGCCCGACCCAGTCCTAAGATCACGCCACCAACCACGCCAGCTTTGGTATATGGCAAAATGATCTTGAACATGACTTCCCACGTCGTTGCGCCCATACCATATGCTGATTCTTTAAGCAGGTCTGGCACAACAGAGAAGACGTCGCGCATGGTAGCGGCGATAAATGGAATGATCATGATGGCGAGTACAAGGGATGCCGTAAACATACCCAGTCCCATTGGCGCGCCCGTAAATAGCTTGCCAATGATAGGCAATGGACCGACGTGCTCAATAAACCAAGGCTGAATGTGATCACCGAAGAAAGGCGCAAAGACAAACAATCCCCACATACCGTAAATGATAGAAGGGATACCCGCTAATAACTCAATGGCAATACCAAGTGGTTTTTTGAGGAAGGTTGGGCACATCTCGGTCAAAAATATGGCAATGCCAAAACTGATTGGTACTGCAATAAGAATAGCTATAAATGACGTTACTAGCGTGCCATAAATAGGGGCAAGAGCCCCGTACTCATTGGCGACCGTATCCCAATTATTACTGGTATAAAATCCAAGACCAAATGCCTGAATGCTCGGCCATGCTCCGATGATCAAGGAGACTAAAATGCCGCCCAACGATAAGAGTACCAATATGGCAAAAGCCTTAGTAGCATTCACAAACAATAAGTCATAGCGCTTTTGTTTAGCCAGTTGGGACCTTAAATCATTCATAAGTGTCTCAGCATTAAATAGGATCAAGTCAAAATAGTAGAAGCATTCATTCGGTTTTATCACAACAAACTTGTCATCAAATTTGCTGTGATAAAACCTCTCAAATAACTACCGGAGAATAGTTATTCGAGAGGATAACTCGAAAGGGACTAGTAAGGCACTGACAAGATATTAAAGAATATTTAGCAGAAACAGGTTACTGAGCAGGCTTATAAACAGGCTGTCCATCACTGCCTTTTACCTCGTTCCATTTTTCCTTGAATAAGGCAACCGCTGCATCAGAGAATGGTACGTAATCGAGTGCCATGGCATCATCGTCGCCTTGGGTATAAGCCCAATCAAAGAAGTTCAACACGCCAGCCACTTGCTGAGGATTCTCTGGCTGCTTATGTACCAAGATAAAGGTCGCAGCAGCGATCGGCCATGCTTGCTCAGTCTCAGAGTTGGTGATGACTTTATAAAAGCCTGCTTGCTGTGACCAGTCGATATCACCTGCCGCAGCAAATGTCTCAGCAGATGGTTGAACGACGTTGCCAGCAGCGTTTTTCAATGCAGTATGTGACATGTTATTTTGCTTAGCGTAAGCATATTCCACATAACCGATAGAGTTTTTCATACGGTTGACGTAGCTTGAAACCCCTTCGTTACCTTTACCACCTGCACCAGTCGCAGAAGTTGGCCATTTGACTGTTTTATCAACCCCGACGCTGTCTTTCCAGTCTGGTGAAACCTTGGCAAGATAATCCGTAAAGTTAAACGTTGTCCCTGAACCGTCTGAGCGGAATACTGTCGTAATAGCGGCATCAGGCAAAGTCAAATCTGGGTTCATGGCTTTGATAGCAGGGTCATTCCAATTACTGATTTTACCCAAATAGATGTCTGCCAACATTGCACCGTCTAATTTCAACGCGCCCGGCTCAATACCATCGATGTTGACGATTGGCACGACGCCACCGATAACCGTCGGAAACTGAATTAAGCCTGCTGCGTCTAGCTCTTCAGGCGTCATCGGCGCGTCAGACGCCCCAAAATCGACTGTCTTTGATTCGATTTGTTTGATACCACCAGAAGAGCCAATCGACTGGTAATTGACTTGACCACCGGTAGCAGCGTTATAGTCGTAAGACCATTTAGCATAGATAGGCTGCGGGAACGATGCCCCTGCACCCGTGATATTCATAGCGATATTCTCAGCAGATTTAAAACCTGCTGCAGAAGCAGAGGTTGTCTGAGTAGTTGCTTCAGTGGTGGTGACAGCGCTACTGCTATCCGCAGCTGGCTCTGTCGTTTCAGTCGATTTATTACATGCCGTAAGCACTAATGTACAACTAACGGCCACTGCTAATAACGAATAACGCATGTAGGACTCCTAAAGTTTAACAACGATACAAAAAAGCATTGTTTGTGACATGCGTGCTATCTTGCCAAATTTTTATGACAGTTTAATGACAACCTCCAGAATCTTTCATTCGCTTTACATAATATTTAGATAAGCTATCTACAGCTCAGTAATATCAAGTGATTTCAATCACTGGTACTCTAGAGTCGTTCTCATAAAAACATCGAACCTCAAACTCAACGCCTGATATTTTCATCTAAATATCATTAGCCCTCATTGCAGAACTTTGTTAGTATTGAGTTGATTTACAACACTGACAGACTCGGGGTGCGGTGTATTATTGGCTCGCTTTACTAAACTTGCTTTATTAAAGTAGTCGTCTTTATACATTCGCTGAGAGATCACCCGCCGAACCTGATGCGGTTAGTACCGACGCAGGGAAGTCTTAAGCACTTTGTTATTTATGGCAAAGGACGTGCAGAAATGCCTTTTTTATCCTCATTACTCCCTTAATGTGCCTGATGTACTATTAAGTAGTGAAGACTGATATAAAGCTGCGTCCAACGTTTGATGAGCATCATCCGCGACTATGTTTTTTGGTCGTAGGCTAATGCTCATGAGCTGAATTTGTCTGGATCACAGGTGCTACCCCCCGCAGCTACTGGCGGTGTTGCTTTTATTCAAAAACCAACACGCTAGGACAGCATATGACAACTTTATTAGCCACTTCTCCTTCTCAAAAACCTTCTAAGACAGATGCGTTAAAGACCCCTGCTCACCGCAGTGCTAGTGATGCGCGCTTTGAAGAAGACGCTCGCGATTTACACCGCATACTCCCCGCCTCTCGTAAAGTCTATATCGAAGGCTCTAGATCCGATATTCAAGTACCCATGCGTGAAATCACGCTTGACCCTACTCCTGTGCAAGGCGTTTCTGAGAACGAATGGGAACAGAACCCACCCTTTTATGTATATGACACATCAGGCGTGTATACCGACCCCAACGTCGAGATTGATTTGACGAAAGGCTTGCCGAAACTGCGTGAAGGTTGGATAAATGAGCGCGGTGATACCGAGCAATTAAGCGGACTGTCTAGCTCTTACGGAATGGCACGCGCCCGCGATATCAGCACTGCCAATCTACGATTTGCTCATATCGACAAACCTCGCCGCGCCAAAGATGTCGATGGCAAAGCTGGCAACGTCACGCAGATGTACTATGCACGCCGCGGCATCATCACCCCAGAAATGGAATATATCGCCATTCGCGAAACCCAAAAGCAGCACGAATTGACCGATATGCGTCAGCATGACGGTGATAACTTTGGCGCTAATACGCCGACGGTTATTACCCCTGAGTTTGTGCGGAGTGAAGTGGCGGCTGGGCGAGCGATTATTCCAAACAATATCAATCACCCTGAATCTGAGCCGATGATTATCGGACGCAATTTCTTGGTTAAAATTAACGCCAATATTGGTAACTCAGCGCTAGGCTCTTCTATCGATGAAGAAGTGTCCAAGATGACGTGGGCCACACGTTGGGGTGCGGATAACATCATGGATTTATCCACTGGTAACCATATTCATGAAACGCGTGAATGGCTGATTCGTAACTCGCCCGTACCTATTGGTACCGTACCCATTTATCAAGCGCTCGAAAAAGTCGATGGCGTAGCAGAAGATTTAACGTGGGAAATATTTCGGGATACACTCATTGAGCAAGCAGAACAAGGCGTTGATTACTTCACCATTCACGCCGGTGTACTGCTGCGTTATGTGCCGCTAACTGCTGGACGCTTGACGGGCATCGTCTCGCGTGGCGGATCTATCATGGCGCAGTGGTGCATGTTTCATAATAAAGAGAGCTTTTTATATACTCATTTTGAAGATATCTGCGAAATCATGAAGCAGTATGACGTGGCGTTTAGTCTAGGCGATGGCTTGCGCCCAGGCTGCTTGCAAGATGCCAATGATGAGGCGCAATTTGGTGAGCTGCGTACCCTTGGCGAGTTGACTCAAATCGCTTGGAAGCATGACGTGCAGGTCATGATTGAAGGTCCGGGACATGTCGCGATGAACCGTATTAAAGAAAATATGGACTTGCAGCTTGAGGTTTGTGCCGACGCGCCTTTTTATACCTTGGGACCATTAACGACTGATATCGCACCCGGTTATGACCACATCACCAGTGCGATTGGCGCGGCAATGATTGGCTGGTTCGGTACGGCCATGCTGTGCTATGTCACGCCAAAAGAGCATTTAGGTCTGCCTAATAAAAAAGATGTTAAAGACGGTATCATCACCTATAAAATCGCAGCCCACGCGGCTGATTTGGCTAAAGGTCATCCCGGTGCGCAGGCACGTGATAATGCGTTATCGAAAGCACGATTTGAATTCCGCTGGGACGACCAGTTTAATCTGGCGCTCGACCCAGATACCGCCCGTGAGTTCCATGATGAAACCTTGCCTAAAGACGCGCATAAGACGGCGCACTTTTGCTCGATGTGTGGACCTAAGTTTTGCTCAATGAAAATCACTCAGAATGTGCGGGATTATGCGGCAGGGCTGGATAAAGATGCCGCTAATAAAAAATCAACTCCGAAATCGGATGATTCAATCAATGTAGGTCATGTTATTAAAGAGGTGTAGTGCTTTACTTACTGAAAACTGGCTAACTTAAAAAGCTTGAATCCATCCACTGGGTTCAAGCTTTTTAAGTACTTACTTGTGAGGGTTGTAAAAAAACCCGTTTCAAATAAGAATCGCATAACTTCATAATGATTAAATAAACAAGCAAAATCAGTGGATAGCCAAAGATAATAATAATAATAGTATAACCATGATACCTGCTGGCATGCTCGCCCAGTAACCAATCTATAAGATATATCTTATAGAAAACTATCATCAATACGATAAATGGAACTATCAGAATCCCTAACCATGTGACCATCCATGCTTTTTTAAGGCTTTTCTTCCGGCTCCAATACATAAGTCCATAGTGAGCACCCCCTAACAAACATATCAAAAACAACAGAAGTATTAATGAGTCTAAGTTAATTAACCACTGTGCTAGAGGCATTGGTTGTGGTTGATAAGATATCTCAAGAACATCTTGAGGCAGATGATCAAAGACCCACTTCGAATCAGCTTGTAGCGCTCCATCTAAAGGCTTACCAAGATTAGTCTTTAAGTATTGTGGTTCATCAGCAATCTTTAGAGTAACGGTCAGGTCACCAAAGCTTTTCCAAGTTTTGGCAGGTTTTAATGAATAGCTATAGATATACTGATTGGTCCAATTACTACGGTCTATTGTAGGATGAGCAGAATATTTAACATTAATGACATGATTGCCTTCGCTTAAGTTTATCTCAAAGTATTTAGCGTCATTATTGAACGGCACAGCCGTATCCGTTTCCGGATCATAATAAGCAGGCAATGATTTTGAATGACTTTCATAATCATAATTGATGAGTACTGGTACCGCTTGCCCATCGACTTCGACTATAAAGCTTTTGTCTGCATCATTACCTATGCTATCGAACACCTCAAAAACCAAAGGTATTCGATCGCCTTCTTTAGCGCTATAAATTTCGTAAGTGACATCATAGTCAGCTTGATTAAAACCTTCAGCAATATTGATATCTATGCTTTCAGACAATATATCGATATCTTTGCTTGAATATGCCGTACTGGCATTAGTACCGTCGATAATGGGAGACGCCATATTGGCATAGCTAGACATGCTAGTACTTAATAAAAGCAATCCTAAAATGATCCTACGCATTAATATTCTCTCAAATGGCTCGTCAGCTAGCTGTTCGCGAATCACAAAGCTATTTACAGCCTTCAACTATAATTACTTTACTGTTTTAGTAACCGTCTGTTTAACCATCATAAAAACCACAAAACTAATTATCAAATAAATAGGTGTTATTACTATATAGCCTAACGGCAAAACCCATATAAAGAACAAATCACGACTGTCTCCTGTTGCGCCTTGACCAATGATCATATCTGTCACCAGTAGATAGAGGTAATAAATTATCAGGCTAAGCAGAGGCACTAGGAAACCACCCACGAGCATGACTGTCCAAAGGGTTTCGGGCTGGGCTTGCTGTCTACGTTTCATCATACGTAAATGTAGTCCACCCAATACAAATAGCGCGAAACTTATAGTTATGAATGGCGAAACAGCCGTCAAAACTTTTGCCACAGGATTCAGAGGTGCTTGAATAGTAAAATCAATCTCTTTTGTTAGATTATCTTTGAAATGCCATTGGTTATTAGAAGGTAAAGTATTCTTCATGCCATCGATACTCATACTGATATAGTCTAAACTACCATTGAAATTTAGCTTAATAAATGACCCTTTAAACTGCTTATCATCACTGACGCTCTCCTTCATCGGCACTAACGAATAAGAGTAAGTGCTTATCCCAGTCCAATCACTGCCATAATAATGCGGCTGGACGTCATAAGTAGCTGTAATAGTATGCAACCCTGACGACAAATCCAGGTTGATATACTTTGAATCTGCTCTGAATTGCTCTAAACCAGTATTGGCTGGCATATAGAAGTCAGATGTCTCAAGCCCTTTATTATCTTCAGTAACCGTTACGACAGGCACTGATTGACCATCGACAGTAATTTCGAACTCATTACTTTGTCCAAATTCATCGAATACTTCAAAAACCAATGGGAATTGAAGCCCTTCACGATTGTTATACAGCTTATAGCTCACTGTATAACCAGCATTATTAGCATCATCTGTAATATCGATATTAACTGTCTCTGATATAACATCGATGGCATTATTAAAATAAGCAGCGCTTGCCCAAGTACCTGAATAGCCTACAGGCTCCATAGATTGACTAGAAACACTCCAACTTAATAAAAACAATCCTAAAGTAATAAAGCGAAACACAACCTCTCCAGAAACCATAAAAACAAACACAAGTTTAATAAATATCTACTGTGAATGCCATTAAAAAAATCCCAGCAAACCTAAAGTCAGCTGGGATTCAAAATCAATTATAAAAGTATAAGGCTTTAAACCTTCGACGCCTCATAAATCTCTTCGATTGAGTTATTAATCGTTTCAGAAAATGCTTCATCACTTTGCTGCTTACTCAGCCCCTCAGTAAAGGCCCGTGAAAAACTAGCAATCATACCTGGATTTTGCTTGAGCTTAGCACAAGCATCGCCACGGCTGTAGCCGCCCGATAACGCCACAACTTTTAGCATTTTTGGATGATCAATCAGCTCTTGGTAAAAACCCGCTTCTTCTGGCAAAGTCAGTTTTAGCATCACTTGCTGCTCATCGTTTAAACGCTCAAGGTTGCGCAAAATATTAGTTTTGAGTATTATTTCACATTCATGCTTTTTGCTACTGTTGATATCTACTTCAGGCTCTACGATTGGCATCAGACCTTTTGAGAGTATCTGTTTTGCCACATCGAATTGCTGTTGCACGACCAGCTCAATGCCATCGACATTCGGCTCATAAATTACTGAGCGCATTTTGGTGCCAAATACTGGATAGTTTTTGGCTTTATCGAGTAGCAAATCTAAATTTGGCATCGGACGCATCACTTGGACGCCATTCATTTGCTCAGCCAAACCCTTATCCACTTTTAAAAACGGTACGATATTTTTATCTTCCCATAGATAATTGGCCGTCGGTTTGCCATTGACCTCACGTTCCATAGTATCTTCGAACAAAATCGCCCCAAGCACACGCTCATTATCAAAAGCCTCACAAGTCATGATACGCGCGCGCATTTCATGCACTTGGTCGAACATGGCTTCATCGTTGTCATAATCATCGCCTGTGACACCATAATTCTCTAACGCTTTTGGTGTACTGCCACCACTTTGATCAAGTGCCGCAATGAACCCTGAACCATTTTTGATACGTTGTAGTTGTTTGTTATATTGGTTTTGATATTCCATTGAGAGTGCGTCCTATTGTTATTTGTTAAGGTCAAGTGTCACAAAGTAAATCGCTTTTTATTGGCTAATATCAGCCTTACTGTTTGTAGACAACCTTATCATAGGACGCTCTTTGTGCCTATATCTGATAAGTTAACGCGTTGATAAAATAATTATCACCTATCCTATAAGCAAACTCACTAGGCTAAACGTTTATGCTAAAAACAGCACTGCCACACAGCAAATGGCTAATAATAAACCCAATACATTAATACGGTTAAGCGACTCCTTAAACACACCAACCCCTATCAAGGTTGCCACTGCAATGACACCGACATTCATACCGGTAAAGACGATGCTAGGCGACTCGGATAATAATTGATGCGCACGTACATAAGCATAAATATTGCCCATATTGAGCGCACCTAATAACAATCCTGCTGCGAGCGCATTCCCCTGCCAGCGCACCCGCGTAATCAGCAAATAAATAAACAGCAATAATCCTGCTAAGCCAAAACTGACAAATAATGTAAGAGGAAAAGCAGCGCCCTGCTTGGCAACTTGCTTGAACAAGATATCAATAATGCCATAGCCTGCCCAGACGCCAAACAACCATAGCGGTGTATGCTTCGATTGTCTGCTAATCTGACCCTGCTGTGGACGATAAATCAACGCTCCGAGTGCTAGAAAGCCCAATAACAGTCCAAATATTCGCGTGCTGGTCAGTATTTCACCAAACAATAAAAAAGCCGCGACGATAGGAATAATCAACGATAGCCGCTGAGCCGCATCGGTTGCTACCATTCCCACAGATTCAATCGCCCTTCCAAGGACAATAAACACGGCGGGAAGCAGGATACCAAGCGCGATAATAATGCCCCATGCACTGCCAAGCGTACCGAGTCCACTGACGTCTGGCTTCAATAAAAACCACGTCAGCAGAAAAGCCACCGGATAGCCTGCGACGATAGTCTGCCGTATGTCTATATTTTTCTGTCGTAACACTTTTAGCAATACTGAAACGGCGACACTACAAAGCACCGCTATCGTCAAATATATCATGAGCTATTACCTTGTTAAACTGCCGCTTTATGGGGACATTATTCGCTCATCATTCATATACTGAAGATAAAGCGCGAACCGCCAATTAGGATAAAGCCATAGAATGTAACAAAGTATTTCTTACACAGCAATCTATTTATTGGCTTTTATTCGACTGCTGACAAGTAGCTCTTTAGCCTTCAATTTACAATTAGCATGCAGGTCTGATTGGGAAGTTTGCTAAAATAGTACTCAATCCTAATAACAAAAGTAAAGATTCAAAATAACGAGTAATGTCGTTGATTTTGGCGTACTGCTATTGATGTTTTATGACTGCCTATGAATGCTCTATTTCGATTTTTTGAAACTCGCCTCCCTGCCTTTCCTGAAACCCCTATGCCGCTACCTTCACCCCGTGAGGGCATGCTAAAGTTCTTGTGGGCGTGTACCAACGGTTTACGTGGCTGGCTATTGATATTTATGATTTTGTCTGCGGGCATTGGCATCTATGAAGCGATGCTATTTGCTTGGATTGGGAATATTGTTGACTGGCTAGGCGTCTATACACCGCAGAATCTGTGGTTAGAAAAAGGCGATATGCTACTGCTCATGCTAGCCGTCATGATCATGAGTCCGCTATGGATTGCATTGTCATCATTCATCCATTTTCAGACCTTGCAAGGCGTCTTTCCTATGCAAATGCGCTGGCGCTTTCACCAGCGGATGCTTGGGCAATCGATGCAGTTTTATCAAGATGAATTCTCTGGACGTGTCTCAGCCAAAGTAATGCAAACCGCACTGGCCGTACGTGATACAGTCATGACCGTCACCGACATGTTTATGTATGTCACCGTTTATTTTATTACGTCAGGTGTCATTTTATTTAATCTGGACAGCCTATTATTAATCCCGTTTATCGTTTGGCTAGTCTTGGTTGCGCTGACCATTTGGTACTTTATTCCTAAGCTCAAACAAACTGCCATTGTGCAAGCCGATGCCCGTGCCTTGATGACTGGCCGCATTACCGATGCTTATGCCAATATCATGACCGTCAAGCTGTTTAGCCATTCACGCCGTGAGCTGAGTTATGCCAAAAATGCCATGGGGCAATTTTTAGGTACCGTCCATGCACAGATGCGCTGGGTCAGTTACTTAGAAGTATCAACCCATCTAATCAGTGTGATTTTGGTTAGTGGCACTGCAGCTATTGGCTTATATTTATGGCAACAAGGCGCGGTCGGTGTCGGTGCGATTGCTGCCGCGACAGCCATGGCACTACGTTTGAACGGTTTGACTCGTTGGATCATGTGGCAAACTGCCAGTCTATTTGAAAGTATCGGAACCGTACAAGATGGCATGCGTACCTTATCAGCGCCGCAAAAAATCGTTGATAAGCCCAATGCACCCGCCTTGAAAGTCACCGAAGGTCGTATCGTTTTTGATCATGTTGATTTCAGTTATGAGAATGATAGCGACGCTGTCGAAGGCGATATCTTAGATACAGTGAAAACATCAGCAACGCCTACTACGAAGACTAAACTGCTCGATAACTTTTATTTGGACATTAAACCCGGCGAAAAGATAGGCTTGGTTGGGCGCTCAGGTGCCGGCAAATCTACCTTAGTTAATTTATTGTTACGCTTCTTTGATGTTGATAGCGGTAAAATCCTTATCGATGGACAAGCAATTGATGAAGTCACCCAAGAGTCTTTGCGCCAGCAGATAGGTATGGTGACGCAAGATACGTCTTTGCTACATCGGACAGTACGTGAAAATATCGCTTACGGTCGTCCTGACGCAACCGATGAAGAAATTATTACCGCTGCCAAGCAAGCGCAAGCATGGGACTTTATTAAAGACTTATATGATGATAAAGGCAATACAGGACTTGATACCCAAGTCGGTGAGCGCGGCGTCAAACTATCTGGCGGTCAACGTCAGCGTATCGCCATCTCACGTGTTATGCTGAAAAATGCGCCCATCTTACTATTGGACGAAGCGACCAGCGCCCTTGACTCTGAGATTGAATTTGCCATTACCGAAAGCCTGAATGACATTATGACAGGTAAAACGGTTATTGCGATTGCCCATCGTCTCTCTACCATTGCCGCACTTGATCGATTGGTGGTCATGGATAAAGGTCAAATTATCGAACAAGGCAGCCATGATGAATTATTAAATCTACACGGTGTTTATGCTCGCTTGTGGCACCGTCAAAGTGGTGGTTTTTTAGGTGAAGACAGCTAAGTACAACCCTTAATTTTCATTAAAAATCAGACACAAGGAGGTGTGTACATTATGAAAGCATTTGCAAAAAATATTAATATTAGTGGAAAACAAGCGCGCTACTATAACCTTAGCCAGCTTACACCATCGATACAATCAAGTACTGCCTCTCGCGTGCCAGCACACTTTTATGGTGGCAATAGTTTTACCGTTGGTACTTATAGTCCCTTATTAAATGCGCTGGCAACTGACTTCAAAATCAGCTCGCTTGCACTTCGTGGCTATTGGTATGACAAGCCGCAGCGCCGTCGTCTTACGCGCGAGCAGGATGCTGAGATACTTATTGAGTTTTTAGAAAAAACGCAAGACAAACCCATCGTTGGTATTGGTCATTCGCAAGGAGCCACTGCCACTGCCATCGCTGCAGCCCAGCGCCCAGATCTGTTTTCACAGCTCTATTTAATAGAGCCTGTGACGTTTACCAAACCACAAGCCCGACTCTATAATCTATTGCCGCGTAAGCTTCTGCTTAGTCGCGAACCGTTTAAAAGCACTCTCACCAAACAATCTACTTGGGCAAGCATCGATGATTATTATGAGAACTTACGCGCTCAACGTGCTTATAGGCGAATGAGTGATGCGCATTTGCGGGTATTTGCAGAGCAAAGTTTATCCAAAGATACCAGTGGCAGTTACACGCTGATATTTGCGCCTGAGCAAGAGCTCGCCAACTATTTCGGCGCGCCACATATCGATACCGCTCTCAAGCAATTAAGCTGTCCTTATACACTTATCACTGGTAAGCCGACGTTGTTTATTAACCATAAAGTGCGACAACAATGGCAAAAATTCGTCCCTGATGACAGCATCATATCTTTGTTAGATTACGGTCATCTACTGCCGATGGAAGCACCTGAATTATGTGCTCAAGTTATCAATGAGCATTATCATAGTCATAAATAAGCTGAGCCGTCTAAGTGATGACTGACCTCTTTGCCCCTAAACCGACTGACAATCTGTTGCCTTACGATGGTCAGGTCAATGACTTAGGGGTAGTTATCAATGATGCTAACGCTCTGTATGAGAATTTACTAAATGAGCTACCTTGGCAGTCTGACATCGTGACGTTGTTTGGTAAAACGCATGTTACCACTCGCCAAATCGTCTGGATGGGTGACCACGATGTCAGTTATCATTACTCTGGACAGACGCGTCGAGCCATTCCATGGACAAAGCAGATGTTGCACGTAAAACGACATATTGAACAGCAGTTATCAAGCAGTGGTATCAACGTTGATTTTAATTCTTGCTTGCTTAATTACTATCCCTCTGGTGAGGATGGTATGGGCTATCATGCTGACGATGAAAAAGAGCTGGGCGCGCAGCCGATTATTGCTTCTTTATCGCTCGGTGCTAGGCGAAAATTTGTTTTTAAGCATAAAACTATTAGACAAAAGAACAAGCCCGTCAAAGTTGAGCTATATCTTGAGTCCGGTCAGCTTATCGTTATGCATGGCGATACGCAGGATTTTTGGAATCATACCATTACAAAAACCAAAACTGTCGCATCAGGGCGCATCAGCCTCACGTTTCGAAAAGTGCTACCGCATTAAATTAATGTAACTTAATATAAGCTAGAGCGCGTCCTCGTTTTGAAAATGGTGATAAAAATGAGCTAAACGGTAGCCAAACAAGGAAAATAGCACCGTTAATATCGGAATATTAACAGTGCTATTTGATGCAGTCTAGAAAGATTTAACCATTTTTAGCCCACTTATTCGCATGCCTTCAGATTGAAGACATGTCCTAGCTCACTTTTAAAACGATCTTGCCAAAAGCAGCACCTTTTTGCAGCTCATGATGAGCCGCGACCACTTCGGACAAAGGATAGGTTTGCTGAATACGTAGCGTTAGCTTACCATCTGCAACGAGCTGTAAAACTCGCGCCATATCTTCACCACTACGCTGCGCCTTATAACCCGCTACCTTTAGCTGTTTCTGGCTACCCGCCTCTTTGAGTTTATCCACCCAAATCGTTGGTAACACATTGACGCGACCACCAGATTTGAGCACGCTAAGCGCCCGTACCCCTGCTTCATTACCGACCAAATCCAGTAGCACATCTGCCTGTAACTCAGGGAATTCACCATCTTTGGTATAATCAATCCAACCTGTAAGCTGATTGGTATCTATTATTTCATCAAGCTTGGCATATTTTTCTGGTGAGCAAATGACGGTCACCTTGATATTGTTTTTAGCCACTTTATCCATGAGCAGCTGAATCAATAAGTGACCCACGCCGCCTGCTGGCGCGTTTATCACCACATGCTCACCATCTTGAATATCTGCAAACTCTACAAACTGTATCGCCGTCTGTCCGATACAAGGCAGCGCACCTGCTTGCTGTAACGTGACAGAATCCGGTACTTTTGCCAGCATGTCAGCATCGACTGCTACATACTCTGCATAACAGCCACCATGAAAAGTCAGGGCAGCGACCTGTGTACCGATAGTAAATTGCTCACTACGACTATCGACCACAGTGCCTGACATATCAAACCCCAAAATTGCAGGCTCATTTTTATCAAACTTGTCTTTTTGAATGGCATCAGCGCCCCAGCCTTTGCCTTGACGTGTTTTGTAATCGACAGGATTGATACCCGCATAAGCAATTTTGACCAATACCTGATTGTCTGTTAACACAGGAATGGCCACATCCTCTTGATAGCTCATCACTTCAGGTTCGCCAAACTCACGTATGAGTACGGCATGTTGGGTCGTTGGTAGCGGATTATGAGAAAGAGTAGACATCGTTATATATCCTTATAGGTATCTATTACTTTATAGTTGCATTCAATTTTATTTTTAGTGAATAACTTAAGCTTATTTAATAATCATTTATAAATGTGCCAATTCCGCACTGAGTGGCAGATGATCAGACAGTGTCGACCATGGTTTGCCCGTATGCACCCAAGCATTTTTCACGCTTAAATTACGCACATAAATACGATCTAAGCTCAGCACAGGAAGCTTGGCTGGGAAAGTTGGCAGCAGTTTGCCATGACAATGCTTGAAAGCTTCGGTCATACCCAAGCTAGTAGCCAGCTTATCACAAGACATTTTTTTCCAATCATTAAAATCTCCTGCCAAAATCAGTGGTTGATCAGGTGCAATCTCATTACGAACATAGTTGGCAATGGCTTCATATTGCTTGATGCGATCACGCTCAAACAAATTTAGGTGTGCACACAATACAACGACTGGTACATCCCATCCAACTGGTTGTACTTCGCAGTGCAAGACGCCACGCTGCTCAAGCTTATTAACGGTGATATTGACGTTATGCTTAGGATCCAATGGAAAACGGCTCAATACCGCATTGCCATGATGACCATTTTCATACTCTGAGTTTTTACCATAGCTATTTTGCAGCTGTAAATACTCACCAAACCATTCATGTTGCGATTGATCAGGGTATTCGTTGTACTGCATATTGCGCTTAAGATTCTGACCTTGCACTTCTTGGAGACACAGTACATCGGAGCCAATAATATCGAGCGCTTGGGCGATACCTTGTATTTTAACTTGGCGATTCATCGGCGACATGCCTTTATGAATGTTATAGCTGGTTAGCACAAAAGAGGTTGTGGTAGTCATAGAATTAGTCATCATACTTAAAATAAATGGAACATTGGTTATCTCGCCACACTGATTGCAAGTGACGCCTAAATACTGATTTTTGAGGAGCTGATAGCGCTGATTGCTGTAGTAATTTTTCATCAACCTTATAGTCGCCACCGTAATAACCAGTAGCGTCAACTGGCTGACCCGTCTTGGCGTTACAAATTGCAGAGTTACCACGGATGGCAAGTTTTTGCTGCCCTTCGTACATGATTATTTTCATCTCATCATAACTTACGTCACCACGACAACCGAGATAATAAGGCACACTCACTTCGACAACACCGTTATTATTAATATCAGTCACTACGGCGGTGTTTTTAGCGAATTCTGCGATTACATCTAACCCATCGCAGGGTACATAGTCATATATTTGCCATACTCGTAAAGCCTCTTGTTCATCTATAACATATAAATGCGTGAAGACCTCTCCTGCTGGCTCGTCAGGGCTATTAGTTGAATTGAAACGCTGTAATTGAACCAAATACTGTTCTCCTACTGTGCCAATCCAAGAACGAATAGCAACAATATCTTTGGTCTTTAGCCTCATTTTATTTTTTTTAGAGTCTATTTGATAATAGTTTTGAATAGAAGGCGGCAATTGACCCCATGATAGATGGCTCACAGATATATTATTCATATCTGTCTCTGCCATACTGAGACTGGAGCTAAAGGCTATCATTGCTGTGACGCTAAATAGCATGAGAGTATTTGGTATGTTATTTAGCATCATTTAATAACCTAAGGCAATCAAGTATAAGTTTTAGATAAAGGCTTAATATATCATCAATGTAAAAAGAGCATTGATTGTTATCGAACCAATGCTCCCATATTATACCTATCTTCTATCAATGGCGAATTCGCAAAGGATTGTCATCAATAGCCACTATCTAGCAATTAATAGCGTGTCACCAAAGCAATTGGTTGATCTTCCCCCATAATATCTTGTGGCATAAATACTGCTTCGCCACCATTATGAATGACATGCTCAATGATTTCGCCAATGGCATCATCGGTGACACCTTCTGAAGCCGCATCATCTGCAGGACTCAAAGTCTGTGCCTTTTCATCAATTTTAGCCGATTGTATATAACCACGACGGACATAAAGTGTCTCGCCTGCACCTTGGAAGGCACTGCGGTAGACTTCTTGTAGATCTGTTTGCAACATATTAGCACCGCGTGCTTTATCAATCTCACCCATGGCTGCTTGATGCAGTGATGCACGATAGCCTTCCACCGCCTCTTGCACACTATTGATAATATGCTGAGCACTACCATCTTCTAGATTGGTCGCATTTGACACTGTGGCAATGATGTTGTCTGGACGATCACAAACTTCTTTATAGTAGCCGATATTTTTAGCATCGCCAACGACAACCAAAGGCATTTTATGCTCACCCCACAGCTCTTGGACACTTTTATCCACCTGATTAAAAAACTCTTTTAGATAGCTGCTTTCATTATTAGATGAGCGATCTGAGCCACCGTCGCCTGTCGTATATAGACCATTGTTTTCAATAGGAAATGGAATATTATCCATGTTTTTTTGTAAGTCATCGTCCTTATCGAACTCTCTCACCACACGATCATTAGACGCTTCAATCAAGCGAGCATTATCACGAGTGAGCACCAAGGTGTAATAGTGCACCGCACTTGCCATATCACGCACCAAATCTCGAGTCGCAAAACGATGTGAAATCACCACACGCTCCGTGGTGTCAATCGGCATACGGATAACTTGCACATCGTCGGTACTGGCAAAAATAGCTAAGGTATCAAGATTTAAGTTGTGATTTAGCTCTTTGGTCTTATCATGAATCTTATCAAGTATTGTAGTCGCTGTGCGCTTATCGTATTCGTTGGTTAAGCGTTCTTCAGCCACTTTTAATTGGTTCTTCAGGGCAATGGGATCTTGATCATTAGCAGGATGCTCGCGATGAGTCTTAACAAAGATACTAACCGCAGGGTTGGCTTTGGTTTCACGTAAACTTTTGAGAGTCGCTTTCATTTATTGCTCCTTGTTTTATTATCATTTACTTTTAACATTGTGATTTTTACTATTAATCAACTGATTCATAGTTTTTACTATCAGCAGCACTTAATATTTCTATTCCATTGCCTTGATGCTAGCAGTCAAACCTCACTCGCTGTAGGGTTAATTTGCAAGCAAATGATAGCGCTTTGTAAGTAGAACACTCTGTATTGTTCTAAAAGTCTAGCTGATCGGCTTTAAACCCGTTTGATATTCACTATCTTCTCGCTTCACTTTTTATATAGTCAATGATTAGGTTGCATTTTCGTCAAACGAACCCATCTTTTATATAGCTTATCGATAAGACAGCAAAAAAAGAAAAATAACACAAAGCTAATAACGTTCTAAATGTCACGGCAAGCCAATCTCTTATATAAAGCGACGTTTACTCAATAATAATTCATTCACTACGATCAGATATCGGATACTTTTATGAAAACCCTTCCTGCAGATTTACGCCTTGTCGATTTTGACAACGTTTCGCCAAGTACATTACAAAGCCATGTCATAAGTGCCATTGATGCAGCCAATACATTTTTAGATGAGATGAGTGCAGATACTGATAGCCATAACAGTGCTGCTAATATCAATGCTGAGCAAGCGCTGGCCGATGTGATGACTTTTGATCATATTAATCTGGCATTGGATCGCAGTTGGGGCATTTTATCGCACCTGAATAGCGTCATGAGCAATGACGACATTCGTCATGTCCATCATGAACTGCTACCTAAATTATCTGCTTATGGCACACGAGTGGGACAGCATCAGCCGCTATTTAATCGTTATCAAACTATCGTTAATGACACAGCATTTTTTGCTGCGCTTGAGCCTGCACGAGCGCGGGCTATTGAGCTTGCGCTACGCAGTTTTGAGCTGTCAGGTGTCGCATTACCAAAAGATAAACAGGAAAAGTTTGCGGCTATTCAAAGTGAGCTTTCCACCTTATCAGCGACCTTTTCAGACAATGTATTAGACGCCACCCAAGCTTATGCCTTACCGCTGCAGCAAGAGCAATTGACAGGTCTAACAGAAAGTGGACTGGCCCTACTCGCAGATGCTGGCGAACAGTATAAAGCGCGCGCGCTTACCAACGGTACGCTCACGCAAGTAGAAGTCGATGCGTTACCAAGTCCTTATTACGTGGCAAGCTTAAATATCCCTGTTTATCTTGCCATCATGACCCATGCGGATGACCGTAAACTGCGCGAGACCCTATACCGCGCTTATGTCACCCGTGCTTCTGAGTTTGATGCGCATACCAATGCCAAAGGTGAGTCGCTAAACAACGCCAATATCATGGGTCAAATCCTGCAATTACGTGAGCAAAAAGCCAAGCTATTAGGTTTTGACAATTATGCAGAAGTCTCATTATCGACTAAAATGGCAGATAACGTGGCAGAAGTAGAAACCTTTTTACGGAGTTTGGCCACGCAAGCAACTCCAGCGGCTAAGCAAGACTTAGCTCAGTTGCAAAAGTATGCGCAGGATTATGATATTAAGGAGTTACAAGCGTGGGACAGTGCTTATATCGCTGAAAAAGTCAAACAAAGCGAGTTCAGCTTATCACAAGAAGAAATCCGCCCGTACTTTCCCTTACCAAAAGTAATTAGCGGATTATTTGCCATCGTTGAGCGTTTGTACGGTATCAAAGTCCAAGAGCAAAGTGAATCCGTATCACGCTGGCACGACGATGTCAGCTTTTATCAGTTGTTTGATGCTGATGATAACGTGCTTGGTGGCTTTTACTTTGACTTATTTGCTCGTAGTGGTAAACGCGGCGGCGCTTGGATGAGTGGTTTTCAGTCGCGTTATACGTATGACGAGCAAGACCATCAGCAGCTACCCGTTTGCTTTATGGTGGGTAACTTTACCCCTGCCCTCGATGGCAAACCAAGCTTATTGACGCATGATGAAGTATTGACTCTATTCCATGAGTTTGGTCACGGCCTACATCACCTGTTGACCCAAGTGACGGTCGGTGATGTCGCTGGTGTCAATGGCGTTGAGTGGGACGCGGTCGAGCTGCCCAGTCAATTTATGGAAAACTGGGCGTGGGATGCCGAAGGTATTGCGCTGATTAGTAGCCACGTCGAAACGGGTGCGCCATTACCAAAAGACAAACTTGCAGCATTATTGGCGGTGAAGAATTTCCAAAGCGGCATGCAAACCCTACGTCAAATCGAATTCGCACTGTTTGACTTATTGATTCATGCGCATACGCCAGCGCTAGATTATGACGGTATATTAGCCACGCTAAATACCGTTCGAGACGACATTGCTATCATGCAGACACCTGACTACAACCGTTTTGCCAACGGCTTTAGTCATATCTTTGCAGGCGGCTATGCGGCAGGTTATTACTCGTATAAATGGGCGGAGCTGCTATCTGCCGATGCGTTTAGCAAGTTTGAAGAAGAAGGTATTTTTAACCCAGTCACTGGTAAAGCCTTCCGTGAGACAATCCTATCAGTTGGTGGTAGCTTCCCTGCCAAGACCAACTTTGAGAACTTCCGTGGTCGCAGTGCTAGTATCGATGCTTTGTTACGTCATAGCGGTTTTGATAACGCTAAAAATGACGATGCTGCCAATATTGAAAGCAATGCCCAAACGACGCACGAGGTTATCTAAATGCGCTATCAATCAACGCGACCAAAGCGGCAGTTTTTATCCGGTGTTCGCTGCCCTAAGTGTCAGGCGATGGATGCGGTGGTGCAAGTAAACATCGTCACACCTGCGCCAGATGAGTATATAGAATGTACGCAGTGCGGACATACAGAGCATCGCCCCGACCCTGATGCTATCAGTGCCAAAAACCATGCTGAAGACCAAATTTCTCGTGATGCTATGGCTACTGGTACCAGCGGCACAGAAAAATTCAAGCCTTAAATATTAAGCGTCAAGTATTAATAGCTACCAGCCTATCTAGCAATAGATAGGCTTTTTATTTTGAGTTTGCTATAGTATGGCTACTTATATTTCTAACATAAATCGACTATAGTATGAAAAGCCAAAAAATGCGTCCTCTGTCAACCAAATCACTGAAAAAAAAGCCCTCTAAGTCACGCCAGAAATGGTGGTCAATTATTATATTAGCGGCATTATTGATTGGCTACTTGGTCTGGAAAAACAATTCGATAGACACTAATACTGCGCCTATCGAAAGTACACCGTCGACTACCGAACCAGATAGCGCTACCCAATTAGATGCTACGTCCTTAGGTAATAATGACAATAGTTTAAACAATAGTGACTTAACGTCAAATACTAATGAGACAACCACAGTTAATCAAATACCTAATGCTGATGCCATCTTAAATGCGGCTTTGCCAGAAACAGATAGTCTTGCCAAAGAAGAAATAGATCGCTTAGAAGACGAGCGTAAGCGCTTAGCCGAACAAGAAAAATTGGCTGCTGAACAACTGACGATGAACAAGCAATTAACTGATATGAAAGCAGAGCAAATCGCCCTACTTGAACAACAAATAGCGCAATTAGAAGCCGAGACAAACGGCGACAACCAGTAGCTCATTATTTAGACTTTTATCAAGGGGCTGACAATGGCGACTTTGCAACTTACCCACGCCCCTATCTTAAATAGTAGCGCGCAGCTGCTTATTCTACCAGTCAATACTGCAGGGATTCTTTTAGACCCTGTTCTCACAAAAGCTAAAACTTTATTTGCTGATAATTATCAACGTTACTATCGCGCATGCCGCGATGGCAGTCTGAGTGTTGGCAGCTGCTTACTGCATAAACGCGTGCTTGAGCAAGCTGGTTTAAGCATCAGCAGTAATGGCAATCAGCCTAGTTATATTGCTAATCTTGTGGTATCAAATCATCCTTACCACCCCACACGGTCACAATGGTTAATTGCCGCATTGAATGATTTATCTGAGCAGCTTATCCCGCTTATCCGTTATCAAGGTATTCGTAGAATTGCCCTCCTCGCACGCCCACTTATTCATAACCACTCACGAAATGAGACAGCTAACGTGTCTAACGCAGCCAATTTAGCAAACGCAGGCTCACTTGCGTTAGACTGGCATGCTGATATCTTACCGTTACTCTTACAGCACCTACAAGACTTGCCAAAACTTCGTATCGATATTCACCTTCCTAAAGACTTTAATATAGACCAATCACTTTGATATAGGCCAGTTACTTTAATAAGATATTCTACTGCAAACAAGATTTTACACCCATAAAAAAACCGCCTTAAGCACTCATGACGAGAGACTTAAAGCGGTTTTTAGATGTTGACTATATTAGATATCGATTAGCTTTGTTCGATACCTTTCATAGTCAATTTAATACGACCACGGTTATCAACGTCTTGGACGAAGACTTTAACGATCTGACCTTCTTTTAGGTAGTCAGAAACATTCTCAACGCGCTCTTCAGCGATTTGTGAGATGTGTACCAAGCCATCAGTGTTTGGCAAGACGTTAATAAACGCGCCAAAATCAACGATACGAGCAACCGTACCTTCATAAGTTTTGCCCACTTCAACTTCTGCCGTCAACGCTTCGATTCTACCGATAGCTGCTTTAGTTGCCGCTTTGTTTTCACCAAAGATACGAATCGTGCCGCCATCATCGATATCGATAACTGCGCCAGTCTCTTCGGTTAGCTGACGAATCATCGCGCCGCCTTTACCGATTACGTCACGGATTTTGTCCGGATTGATTTCGATAACCGCATAGTTTGGTGCATGAGCGTTGATTTCAGTACGGCTCTCAGGCAATACTTTATTCATCGCATCTAAGATGTGGATACGACCGGCATGGGCTTGCTTAAGCGCTTGCTCCATGATGTCAGGCGTAATACCTTCGATTTTGATGTCCATCTGCAGCGCAGTGATACCATCTTTAGAACCAGCAACTTTAAAATCCATATCGCCAAGATGATCTTCATCACCTAAGATGTCTGATAGTACAGCGAAACGCTCACCTTCTTTAACCAGACCCATGGCGATACCAGCAACTGGTGCTTTTAGTGGAACACCAGCATCCATCAATGCCAAACTTGCACCACAAACAGACGCCATAGAAGATGAACCGTTTGACTCAGTAATCTCTGATACCACACGGATGACATACGGGAAGCGTTCGCTATCCGGTAGCATCGCTTGTACACCACGGCGTGCTAAACGGCCATGACCAATTTCACGACGTTTTGGAATACCTTCGCGGCCCGTCTCACCAACTGAGAAATGTGGGAAGTTGTAATGCAGCATGAAATGGTCACGAATCGTGCCACCTAGTGAGTCAATCATGTTGACATCACGGCTGTTACCAAGCGTGGTCGTAACCAATGCTTGCGTTTCACCGCGTGTGAACAATGCTGAACCATGCGTGTATGGCAATACACCAACTTGTACGTCAAGGGCACGAACAGTCTCAAGGTCACGACCATCAATACGCGGCTTACCTGACAAGATATTGTCACGAACCGTACGATATTTAAGATCGTCATAGATTTCTTTAAGCTCAGATACTGTATCAGCGTAAGTTTCTGACTCAGCATCACCAGCAAGTGCATCAATAATTGACTGCTTGATTTCATCAAGCTTAGTGTAGCGCGCTTGCTTATCAGTAATCGTATAAGCGTCAGCAACTTGCTCGCCAAACTGCTCTTTCATGCTGCTGGTAAGCGCTTGATCACGCTCAGGGGCAGTATACTGCTGCTTAGCAGTACCGATTTCTTCTGCCATTGAAGCAATGTTATCAATAACGATTTGCTGTTGCTGATGACCATATAATACCGCGCCTAGCATTTGATCTTCTGACAGCTCTGCTGCTTCAGATTCAACCATTAGTACCGCAGATTTCGTACCAGCCACAACCAAATCAAGATCACTCTCTTTAAGCTGCTCAATTGTTGGGTTCAGGATGTACTCGCCGTTGATGAAGCCAACACGGGCAGCTGCGACAGGACCATTGAATGGTGCATCAGAGATGGCCAATGCTGCTGAAGCACCGATTAAGGCTGCGATATCTGCAGACTGAGTTTTATCTGATGAAACAACCGTTGCCGTAATTTGAATTTCGTTAACATAACCTTCAGGGAATAGCGGACGAATCGGGCGGTCAATCAAGCGTGAGGTTAGGGTTTCGAACTCGCTTGCACGACCTTCACGTTTGCCATAGGCACCTGGGATTTTGCCCGCTGCATACATTTTTTCTTGATAGTTGACCGTTAGCGGAAAGAAGTTTTGACCTTCTTTAGCCTCTGACTTTACCACTGCTGCGACAAGTACCGTAACGCCGCCCATATGTACTAAGATAGAGTTTGCTTGACGAGCAATACGACCTGTCTCGATCACAACCTGTTGGTTGCCATACTGAAATTCACGCTTAATGGTGTTAAACATTGTCATATAATCTTCCTAATGTTGACTGACGAAAGTAATATCAGCATTATAAAAAGCTGATATTTTTCATTAAAATTCTGTGTATGTGACTACTAGTGTATATGACTAATAATTGACAGTCTTTCTCTCAGAAATCATCTCAACCAGTGCCAATAACATTACCTAGTTATTCCATATGCCTATCGGTGCTAGACATCGTACTATTGTGTATATTTGGTCATTCAATTTTGGCTTTACTATAAATACTATCAAAAAGACCTTAAGTCAAAAGACTTCGGTGCTAAAAACCCTACAGGCTATTTTTCTGCGCTTTTGAGAGTTGGATATTAGCGCAGCTAGCTATTCTATAAGCTAAGCAACAGGTACTTTATAAATAGTCACCATATATGTAGTAGATATGCTATCAAACTCACAAGGCATTATTTTACAGTGATTTATAGCCATTGACCAATGAATTGCGGAACACAGCAATTATCGATAGAAAACACTTAGCTCTAGGCTCTAGTATTACTGTTTTTACGAAAACGTCTATTACCTACTTTGAATTGGTCTTTATAACCAATGCTATCCAAAATCAATCTTGAAAATGAATAAGCATAAAAAAACGGCGTGAAACTATTCCACACCGTTTTTAGAAAAATCTATTTTATCGATAGCAACAAGCAAGTTCCAAGCGATTCAGCAAAAATTCTAAAATAGCACCATATGATGGCTTCTTTTATTTTAGCATCCACTCGTACTATTGTCGTTAGATTAACGACGTAGACCTAACTGGCTGATAAGCGTGGTGTAACGACCAAGATCTTTACCTTTTAGGTAATCAAGCAATTTACGACGCGTGTTAACCATACGGATAAGACCGCGACGGCTATGATGATCAGCTTTATGTGCTTTAAAATGGTTCTGCAAATCGTTGATACGAGCACTCAATAGTGCTACTTGAACTTCTGGAGAACCAGTGTCATTTTCGCCACGTTGGTATTGAGCAATGATTTGTTCGCGATCGGTATTAGTTAGCATAAATATCTCCGGCAATGCTAAAAGCTTTAAGACATTCTCGAATTTGAGTAAGTTCTAAAGCAGTAGAATAGTAAATAAAATAGCCTGCACATCATTCAGGACAACCCTGCATTACTAGAGTTGACCTAGTGTACGACAAGCTAATTAGTCATAACGACCATCTAGAATAAGCGGCGATGAGAGACCACTTAATATAACTATCCGTTTTGGACAGCCTATGAAGCACGATGTCTTATCTCAACCTAATGTAAATGTGACGGTGATTATAACAAAAAACTGCTGAACTAGCAGCAGTTTTTCATAATACTTGTAAAGTCAGATTTATTTTTTATAGTTAAATCATCCGTCAATAGGCAATAGAATTTGCTTATTACTTGACGTCATTTTCCGTTGCGTTACCGCCTAACTCATCATCTTCAAGCGGTGCAGCTGTGGTAACTTCTGCTAAACTATCAGGAGTAGCATGCTCACTAGGATTAATGTCTTCTGCAAGCCTTTCAATCTCTTTTTCTTGCTCATCCATGTTATTCAATGAATTACTCATATTAGCTCCTAAATTATTATTTTTTGAATTAGCTGCTTTATACTTTTTACATTGAGATGCAAATGTCATCAGTGATATTGAGATGTAGAGATAATCAGCAAATATATCAGTGTCACCTTATTATGGATGACACGTTACATATCCTACTTGTCTTTTTTAGCGTTTTTTACATTGTCTGCAATACGATCTGCTGCGGCTTCACTATCTTCAATATGACTGTTCTCAGTTTGGCCTTTAAGCGCTGCAGTTGCTGATTCAGAACGTTGTTGCTCAAGCTTGGTATCGTTTGGGTTAGAGTTTGACATAATATTTTCCTCAGTTACGGTTGTGAATGTTTAAGAAATATAAATAATTAATTATTCAGTAAATGGGTAGAAAAATTAAGATAACGCCTTATCAATAGCATCAACGAAATTGCTGATATCATCGGGATTACGTGAGGTAATCAAATTACCGTCTACCTGTACTGTTTGATCTACAAATTTTGCACCAGCGTTTCCTAAATCTATCTGCAACGTATGATAAGCAGTAAGTGTTTTACCTTTAGCAATACCTGTATTGATAAGTGCCCAAGGAGCATGGCAAATGACAGCTAATGGCTTGCCTGCATCATTGATAGCATTGATAATACTATGAGCCTCTTCATTGCCACGAATCGTATCCGCATTGACAGTACCACCTGGTAGTACCAACGCATCATAATCAGAAATGCTTGCGTCTTTTGCAAAAATATCAGCAATAAAGGTGTCGCCTTTGTCTACATCTTGCTGCATGGCTTGCACTTCTTTTTCTTTATTTGTGGTTATAAGAAGTGTCTTGTAACCTTTATCTTTGAGTTGGTTATTAACCTCTTCGTATTCTGCTTGCTCGAAGTTATTGTGTAGTAAAAAAGCGATGGTTTTCATGATATTCCTTTTTTCGTTATGAGTGATTTTCTTTTAGTTGTTTTATTATTCATACTTTATTTTTATGAGTTGTTGTTATTATTGGCTGTATAGTCTTCCTCTGACCCATCTTGTTCCTATTAAACATTCTCTTTCGAACCTAGTTTTTATTTTTGATATATGACTTTTTATCTTATTATTTTTTTATGTTCTTATTCTTAGAGTCTTAGTTCGATTTATTTTTCTATCCAGACTTCCTATCCGGTAGATCTAAAGTACAAAAAAAACAGGTTCCACCATAGGTGAAACCTGCAATAAAATGTGAGGATATGTGATTAGTGTAAACTATTAGTAAGCTAAATCGTGTTTAAACGAGGGTTATATAAGAACCGTAACATTAACGCTGGATTAATTTTTTAGGCTGCAATCTACCGTTGAGACTTACGGCACCCAATCCAAGAAACTGACCTTGCTGATTTATCAAACGAATATCAACTGGAATCTCATGGATCAAGGGTTGTTGGTCATCGTCACTACTCACAATATCACTATCTAGTTGAATATCGTTGTTTTCTGACACAGACGACTGATGACTGATACTAGTTGAAATATAGTCGCGCAGACTGTCTGTCAGTTGCTCAAATACATTCAAACGTTGACCCATGTGTATACGCTCACACTGCTCAACCGTCAATACCATCTCAGCTTCAATATTAATGCAAGCATCTACCGGCATCAATTGCTCTTGCCTGTTATCAAACGCTAATACTTCCAAGTCTGACAAAGTAATCGCATCATTGATTTTAAAATCACCAACCTGCGTACGGCGTAATGCAGTCAAATGCCCTAATGTACCCATCGCTTTGGCGATGTCCTCACCAAGTACACGCACATAAGTCCCTTTAGTACAGGTCACTGTCAATTGAATTTTCTCATGATCAAGCGCTTTTAAATCAATGGCCTTGATTACAATATCTCTAGGCGCTCGTTCTACTTTAATACCAGCACGAGCATACTCATAGAGTTTTTTGCCATCTTTTTTTAGTGCAGAATACATCGGTGGTATCTGCTGCTGGGCACCTAAAAACTGCTGGGCGACTTTGTCTAAAAGTACATCATCAAATTTTGGAATGGGTGCTTGTGCAACGATTTGACCATCGGCATCACCAGTATCAGTTTGACCACCAAGTAGAATAGTTGCTTGATAAGATTTATCTGCATCTAGCTGATAATGACTAAATTTCGTCGCTTCACCCATACAAATCGGCAATAGACCGGTTGCCATTGGATCAAGTGTCCCTGTGTGCCCCGCTTTTTTACTGTCATGATTTGGCGACTTAAAAAGATACTTCACCTTCGATACGACTTGCTGAGAGGTCATACCTTGAGGCTTGTCGACTAAAATAACACCCGAGACTTTAATCTTGTTAAAGTGATTACTAGACTTTTTATCCGCTTGCGTAGATGCGATAGACATAACGACTTTTACCCTTCTACTCTTCGTTTTCTTGCTCGTCAGACTCATTTTCTTCAGTCTTAATAACTGCTTTACTGATTAAATCCATCATGTAATTACCACGAGCAGTCACTTCGTCATAATGAAAACGCAAGCGTGGTGTGGTACGTGTTTTGAGACTATGGCTCAATTCAGTACGCAAAAAGCCCGCCGCTTTATTAAGTACTTTGATACTCTCTTCATGATTGGTCTTATTCATGGAATCATTAAGCTCAGGCTCCATGATGGTGACATAGACATCAGCATATCCTAAGTCAGGACTAACTTTGACACTAGAAATAGTGACAAAACCAGTTAAACGAGGGTCATTGACTGCATCACGGATGAGAACAGCAAGCTCACGCTGAATTTGGTCGGCTAAGCGTTGTAGACGTTGGTTCATATTTTTACCTTACTTTAATATGGCTTATTTTCACTGATTGATATATTGGCTCATTAACAAATTTTAGGACTAATAGTTGGTAAAAAAGGCCTAGCAGGATGTACCTGTTAGGCCTAAGTACAGCTAGATATTAAGAAGATACTAACCTGCTCAGCTGATTAAGCATATTGCATGATTAGATATCCTGCTATCGAACTGTAACGTTAGATAGTACGTGCAAACTCTTGGATTTCAAAGACTTCGATCTTATCGCCAGCTTCGACATCATAGCCACGAACAGCCATACCACATTCCATACCAGTACGTACTTCATTAACGTCTTCTTTATAGCGACGCAATGATTGCAATTGACCGGTAAAGATAACTTGGTCATCACGCAATACGCGGATCGGTTTGTTGCGATAAATTGTACCTTCAACCACCATACAACCAGCAGCAGCACCGAACTTACTAGAACGGAATACTTCACGAACGTCTGCAACACCAAGGATTTTCTCACGATGTTCTGGCGCAAGCATACCACTCATAGCTGCTTTGACATCATCAATCAAACCATAGATAACGCTGTAATAACGGATATCCATGTTGGCGGCATCCGCTTTGCGACGTGCGGTCGCATCAGCACGAACGTTGAAACCTAACAATACCGCTTCGCTAGATTCTGCAAGTGTCACATCAGATTCAGAGATAGGACCGACGCCTGAGCTGATTACTCTGACTTTAACTTCATCAGTTGATAGCTCATTCAATGCAGAAAGCAGTGCTTCAAGCGAACCACGAACATCGGTTTTCAATACGATATTCAAGAATGACACATCGCCTTGTTCCATCTGATCAAACATGCTTTCTAAACGCATGGCATTCTGACGTTCAAGTTGACGCTCACGCTCACGGTTGCTTCTAAACTCTGCCACTTCGCGAGCTTTTTTCTCGTCGGTTAAGACTAAGAACTCGCTGCCAGCTGCTGGTGTTTCAGGTAGGCCTAAAATTTCTACAGGGATAGAAGGACCTGCTGATTGAATACGCTTACCATGTTCATCAGTCATCGCACGAACTTTACCGTAATGCTCGCCGGCCAATACCAAGTCGCCTTGCTTCAATGTACCTTTTTTAACTAAGACGCTAACAACTGGACCGCGCCCTTTTTCAAGTCTTGATTCAATGACCACACCTTGAGCAGCGCCATCTAACGGTGCTTCTAGCTCCATTAGTTCAGCTTGTAGGCTAATAAGTTCTAACAGCTCATCAATACCATCACCAGTTTTGGCTGAGATGCGAGCCATTGGGGTATCACCGCCCCACTCTTCTGAAACAACTTCTTTAGCAGTTAATTCATTAAGGACGCGATCTGGATCAGCGCTTGGCTTATCCATTTTATTAATTGCAACGATAATTGGTGTACCAGCAGCACGGGCATGATCAATAGCTTCTGCTGTTTGCGGCATCATACCATCATCAGCGGCCACAACTAACACAACAATATCAGTCGCCTGTGCACCGCGTGAACGCATAGCACTAAAGGCGGCGTGACCTGGAGTATCAAGGAAGGTAATCACACCACGATCGGTTTTAACGTGATAAGCACCGATATGCTGAGTAATACCACCTGCTTCACCAGTTGCCACTTTTGTTTCACGAATTTTATCAAGTAATGATGTCTTACCGTGATCGACGTGACCCATGATTGTGACGACTGGCGGACGAGTTTGAACGTTACTGCTACGCTCATCAACGGCGTCTTGTAGATCGTCTTCAACCTTAGTATCACTAACCAGTACTGGATTGTGACCCATCTCTTCAACGAGCAAACTTGCTGTCGCTTGATCAATCGTATCTGACTCACGAGCCATCTCACCCATTTTCATAAGCAATTTGGTGACTTCGCGCGCTTTAACTGCCATACGTTGAGCAAGATCTGCAACGGTAATTTGTTCACTAATCTCAACATCGTAAACAATTTTTTCAACAGGCTTTTCGAACTTATGCTGTGATGCTTGCGTTGAACGCAAACCGTTTTTACGGTTTTTGATCTCACGCTCATCTTGATTCTTACGACGACCACGGCCACGAGCACTAGTACTACTGGTGCCACGCTTGATTTCACGACGTTCTTTTTCAAACGATTCTTCTAAGGCATCACCAACCAAACCTTCTGCTAGTGGCTCGTCTTTACGAACTTCAGAAGCAGGCTGATCTGTATATTTTCCAGCCATTTTACGCATTTGTTCAAGCGTACGTTTCTGTGCTTCTTCAGCTTGAGCGCGGCGTGTTTCTGTTTCGATTTCACGTAAACGAGCTTCTTCTTTCTCACGCATTTCGCGCGCTTTACGCTCAACTGCCGTTTCAACTTTCGGTTTCGTCGCTGCAACTTTTTTCTTCGGTTGGTCTTTAGGTTTGACTTCGACAGTGGTTTTGCCACCTTTTTTCACAACCACTGAGGTTGAGATATCGTCGTTTTTATCATCTGACTTTTTGCTAGAGCCTAAGCTTGCACGCATTGCCGCCAAGGTTGCAGCTTGACGTTCTTCAGATTTTTTCTTAGTAGCAGCACGCTCTTCAGCATCTTTAGCAGCACGCGCTTGCGACTCAATCATCGCTTGCTCACGCGCAGCCAACTCTTCAGCCATTTTTTCTGGATCAGGCTTTTCAAATACTTTCTTTTTACGCACTTCCACATTGACGCTCTTAGATTTACCTGAAGAGCCGGTCACGCGCGCAGTGCTAGTTGTCTTAGATTTAAGACTAATACGACGCTTTTCTTGCTGACCATGACTTTGCTTTAAATACGTCACCAACTTCTCTTGCTCAAGCTCAGTGACTAGGTCACCCTCTGCACGAGCAGGCAGTCCAGCATCTACCAATTGCTGTTGTACAGCACTTGCGGTTTTGCCTACCATATCTGCCAGTTCTTTGACGGTCTTATCTGCCATTTATTATCACCTACTGTCTATTATTTGCTATATGTTCAATTCAGTTGTTGGCTACAAATGATTGGGGTAAGGCTGGTATTGGTACTGCGTTCATACCAGCACTTTATTATCGATAGCATATCACTAAAAGACAGCGATATGCAGTTACCGCTTATTCATTGAACCAAGATTCCCGAGCTTTCATGATGAGTTTTCCTGCGGTTTCAGAGTCTAAACCTTCGATATCTTCGAGATCGAAGACTGCTTGTTCTGCCAAATCATCAACGGTAATAATGTCTTTTTGTGCCATTTTATAAGCCCAATTGACTGTCATACCTTCAAGCTCTTGTAGCTCTTGACTTGGCTCTTTCATGTTCTGTTGTTTGACCAGCTCATCAGCGATGACGACTTCTTTTGCACGCTCTTGAATCATCTCAATCGCTTCATCGTCTAGACCTTCGATATCGTAAAAGGTTTCAACTGGTACGTAAGCCACTTCTTCAATACTGGTAAAACCAATATCGACCAGTGCTTGCGCTAAGTCTTTATCCACTTCTAAACGTTCATAGAATAATTCGATAAAGGCTTTCGATTCGTTTTGTTGACGCTGCTGATATTCTTCTTCTAGCATCATATTAAGCTTATAGCCCGTTAGCTCAGACGCCAAACGTACGTTTTGACCTTGTGAACCGATCGCACGCGCCAACTGATCATTGGTGCTAAAGATAATATCAGCCGTTTGCGTATCTTCATCCAAGATGATGCTACTGACGTCAGCTGGCTCTAAAGCACTGATAATGAACTGTGCTGGATCATCTGACCATACCACCACATCAATGCGTTCGCCATCAAGCTCCTGCTGTACGGCTTGGATACGTGTACCACGCATACCAATACAAGCACCAACTGGATCGATACGATGATCGTTGGTTTTCACAGCTATTTTAGCACGAGTACCCGGCAAGCGCGCGACGTTGCGGATTTCAATAATTTGTTCGGCAATTTCAGGCACTTCTTTTTGCATCAATGCTGAAAGCATTTCAGGATGAGTACGAGACAGTAGCAACTGAGCGCCGCGGTTTTCACGGTTTACATGATACAAAATGGCATTGATACGTGATTTTGCACGTAATTGCTCACGCGGCAGCATCTGATCACGTGACAAATAGCCTTCGGCATTGTCACCTAGATCAATGATATAGCCATCACGAGTCTGCTTCTTGACTTCGCCATACATCATCTCGCCAACACGTGGCTCAAAAGCATCTGCTACTAAATTACGCTCAGCTTCACGAATCTTTTGGATGATGACTTGTTTGGCTTGCGTCGCAGCAATACGACCAAACTCAATCGATTCAATCTGTTCTTCTTTGACATCACCGATTGACCATTCTTCTGGATCAAGATCGCTGATGGCTAGCTGACAAGCCGGCATTTCATGGTCTTCATCTGCAACCACTGTCCAGTAACGATAAGTATCATAATCGCCCGTTGTACGGTCAATAGCAACCCGTACTGCCACTTCTGGCTGTTCGGTGTATACTTTTTTCTTAGTCGATACCACCAAAGCATCTTCTATCGCTTCAAAGATATCTTCAGGATTTAAGCCCTTTTCATTACTGACAGTTTCTACTACCGTTAAGATTTCACGACTCATGCTATACCTGTCCTATCATTTTTAATTGACTTAAATTTTATAATTTATGTATTGCTATTATATTTTCACCGTAAGCTATATAAGCTGTTTGGATATTAAAATGCTGATGGATGATTTGTTACTTCAAGTTTTCAAATCAAACCAAGCTGTACAAAAGCTTAGGCATCTTCATAAATCAAATTGGCTTTATCAATATTACTCAGTGCAATCTCAAACTGCTGACCATCGCTTGATGTCAGATTTAAGACATTTGCATCGATACTATCTAAAGTACCTGTCGCTTTGCGACGTTTTTGATCACCTTCACCAATCGCTTGTATTAAACGCAAGCTGACGGTTTGACCAACATAGGCATGCATCTGCTCATCGGAAAAGAATGCACGGTCGAAACCTGGTGAAGAGACTTCTAAGATAAACTCACCAGCAATCGGATCATGAACCTCAAGAATACCACTCACTTGATGGTTCACTGCTGCACAGTTTTCAATGGTTACTTGTTTATTTTGAGCCTGCTCTTCTGGCAATGCCTCAATATAGATGCGTAATAAAGAGCGATTGCCTTGCGGTGCAAACTCGATACCCCATAATGCCACATCGCAAGCCGCGACGGCAGGAGCAATAATATTGGTTAGTTCTGTAACTTTGGTTGAAAGCTTCATAATCTATTTATCTTTTCCTATTCACGTATCTATCGTACTTAGTAAACCGCGTAATTGTCGCTCACTCATGGAGTTTATTTATTAGTGAGAGACACAATCATTATATTATCTTAAATCACAAACATATTATTTTATATGATATGCGCTTATATAGGGATGAGCACAAAAAACATCAAGCTCAGCCAGACAATGCTTTTATTATTCACAAAGCAGTACTATCGATAAAAGAGTGAGGAATAAAGGATAGTGTGCTTAAGAAGCAGCGCGCCGATAGCGGCAGGTGACAACCAATAACGAATAATATCGCACTCTATAGAACTAGAGCTTAGCATAAGTAGGATAGATACCGCGATACCACTGACCATCAGATACAAAAAAACCCACAAACATAATGGTGGGCTAATCGTTACTGACAAATTTAGTGTACAAAACATCAGTATAAAAAGTGGTAGCGGGGGCTGGATTTGAACCAACGACCTTCGGGTTATGAGCCCGACGAGCTACCAGACTGCTCCACCCCGCATCAATCTATGGTGCGTATTATAGGGAGATTTTATATAAGTGTCAATCTTTATTTTAAATAAATTAAACTAAATTTCTTACCTATATTACTAACGCCGCACTCAATACGTTACAACTTTAAAAACTTGGTGCGATTGGGGGGACTTGAACCCCCACAGCTTGCGCCACCACCCCCTCAAGATGGCGTGTCTACCATTCCACCACAATCGCATTTTTCACTGCTCTATTATTACTATCTAATCTATCATAATAGATGCTTAAGGTAGGCATCGATAGAATCAGACTGCTAAAACAGAAAAGCATTGTAAATCTAACGCCTCAAAATAGCAAGAGCTGCCTCAATTAAAAGGCAATGACTAAAGACAGCTAGTAAAGGCAAGTGTCTTTAAAGTACAGTTATTGAGAATTCTGTGTCAATGGACGCGGCGTTTGTGGTGCTGACACAGGTGCATCTAAACGGAACTGATCTTCAGCCTGTTTGCGCGCATGAACGGCTAGCGTCATACTGGTGATAAAAAATATCACTGTTAAGACTGCTGTCGCACGCGTTAAAAAGTTCGCTGTTCCTGCCGCACCAAAGACCGTACCTGACGAGCCAGCGCCAAAAGAAGCTCCAGCGTCTGCCCCTTTACCATGCTGTATCAAAATCAAGCCGATCATGGCAATCGCCACGATAATATGCAGGGCTAATATAAACGTAAACATGGTGGCCTCTTTTGCCGCGTAATGACGACTGATAACGGAAAATAAATCTTACGGTTAATAGGAATAGCAATTGACGGGTAATGCTGCCAAATCGATTATATAAATAAGGCGCATTGTACACGATTGCAAGGGCACTGTTAAACCTACTTTTGCCAACTGATAAAGACATTTTATAATCGAGACCGCTATGAAATGCACGTTTTATCTCTATTAACTAGTCTTTAGCTCGACTAAAGGCATTGGCAATTGCCAAAAAACTCTCTACCTTTAATGATGCGCCGCCAACCAATGCCCCATCAATCATAGGATCTGCGGCAAAGCTATCAGCATTGTCCGCATTGACACTACCACCATATAGCACACTCATTACCTTTAGTGATTCTGCAAAGCCTGTGATGGTTTGCTTAATATGCTGATGCGTTTGACTGACTTCGCTCACGGTTGGGACTTTGCCAGTACCAATCGCCCACACTGGCTCATAAGCAATGATCAGGCGATTAGATAGTGATGATATGAGATCTGGTTGAGTAGTAATTACTTCTTTTATGACTGATAACTGAGTGTCAATTACGTCAAGGGTTTGCTTATCATCATATTGAGCCTGAGTTTCACCAATACAAAATACCATACCCAAACCTTGGGTGAGTGCGTGAGTCACTTTTTGCAATAACGTATCGTGAGACTCGCTATGATACTGGCGACGCTCAGAATGACCCAGTATCGTCCAAGTTGCCCCAGCGTCTGCTATTTGCTGTGCTGAGCAATCGCCTGTATAAGCGCCAACGCTAGCACTATGCGCACTGACGTCTTGCGCTGCACTCAATATCGAACTACCGGCTAAACGCGCACTGACAGCTGCCAGATGAATACAGCTTGGTGCCACCATCAACTGACAGCGACTATTTGACCGTTCTGTGTCGGCTTGCTCTTTAGCATCAATCGTAGTCAACAAATTATTCAACAACAAATCGACGTCGTGACTCGTTGCTGGATTTTGTTTCCAATTACCAATTACCCAAGCTTGCATACTCATCTACCTTGTTTCATCTATTCTTGCCAATTTGGCTAATATGCGCGCCAGTATAACAAATAATTCCCAAGTGCTATAGTATGCTGCCGCCAGCAGAAAAACAGACAGTCAGTGCGAATATTTACTAGGGCTTGTCCTCACTCTAAAAAATTATGATGAAAATGAGATAAATTGATATCAAACAATGAAAGTAGCGCAAATATTATCGAGATATTGATAGGCTACTCGACGATGTTTGGCAAAATCCAACCATTTTCAACTTATTTAGAGGATAGTCTATTAAATTGAGGATACGCTCTAGACATTGTCTCAAGCTATAATTTTTTGGGTCAAGCACTCAATCGTTCATATAAAACCTTTAAACTAAAGTAATGTTTTATAGTATTGTGTCTATATATAACAGAACATTATCAACAATCTAATGACCAAGCTACTGATGACCTACACTATTAAAACGCTTTCTCTGCTAAATCTCTTGTAAGAGCATCTCTGCATTGACTGTTATTAATGATAGCCCAAAGGCTAACAATGACTTATAGCAGGTATCTGTTAAAAATTATAATAGTAAGTGGCTCTCAGAAGTGTATGGATTTCAGACAAATATATAGCATATGGGGTATTAAGGAGAAGTCGTAATGTCTATCACCACGAGCAAATATGGTGGTTTAGCGCACCAGCTAATCAGCGAAGGTATCGTCAGCGAAGCGAATATGAAAATCGCGCAGACCGAATCGCAACAGCAACAAGTAGGACTAGTGCCCTACCTAGTCGACAATAAATTGGCAGATGCTTATCATCTTGCGCAGATGTTGTCACAAGCTTTTGGTGATCCTCTTTTCGACCTTGATGCCTTACATATTGATGTCATTCCAAAAGACTTAGTAGATGAAAAAATCGTTCGTAAATTTAATGCGTTGCCACTATTCAAACGAGGACAGCGTTTATTCGTCGCATTGAGTGATCCAACTCGTGTGGATGCAATCGACGCTATTGCTTTTAATTCACGGCTGTCTATTGAAACTATTGTCGTCGAAGAAGATAAGTTAAAAAAGCGTATTGAAAGTCTTTACGCTGATACCATGCAAAATTTTAATAGCTTCTCTGATAGCGATTTAAATATTGGCTTTGATGAAGGTGAAGAAGAGGAAAGCGAGACCAAGCTTAGTGATAGCGTCGAGGAAGCACCTGTTGTAAAATTTGTTAATAAAATGCTGGTTGATGCCATTCGTATGGGCGCCTCTGATTTGCACTTTGAACCCTATGAAAAAACCTATCGCGTTCGCTTTCGTGTCGATGGGGTGATGCAAAAAATGGCCAATCCACCTGTACAACTGGCTGGGAAAATTGCGGCCCGTTTAAAAGTCATGTCGCAGATGGATATTTCAGAGCGCCGTGTGCCACAAGATGGACGTATCAAGCTCAAGATATCTAAAGATAAAGCCATCGACTTTCGAGTAAGCTGTCTGCCTACCCTATTTGGCGAAAAACTTGTACTTCGTATTTTGGATCCTTCTTCAGCGATGTTGGGTATTGAAGCGCTCGGTTATGAACCTGATCAGAAAGATATGTTTTTAGAGGCACTGCATAAACCGCAAGGTATGTTGCTTATCACGGGACCAACTGGTTCTGGTAAGACCGTGTCGCTTTATACTGGTATTAATATTTTAAATACTGGCGCGACCAACATATCCACTGCTGAAGATCCAGTGGAGATTAACTTGGAGGGGATCAATCGAGTCAGCGTCAATCCAAAAGTGGGTCTAACTTTCGCAAATGCCCTCAAATCTTTTTTACGCCAAGATCCTGATATTGTCATGGTTGGTGAGATTCGTGACCTTGAAACTGCTGAAATTGCAATTAAAGCAGCGCAAACAGGGCATATGGTGCTCTCAACCCTACATACCAACTCAGCACCTGAAACACTGACGCGGCTGCGTAACATGGGTGTGGCCTCCTTTAATATCGCGACTTCAGTGAACTTGGTTATCGCCCAGCGCCTAGCACGACGTTTGTGTAAAAACTGCAAAAAACCTATTAACATCCCTAAGCAAAGTCTGCTTGAGCTCGGCTTTACAGACGCCGATTTGGACAATCCAGACAATATCATTCACGAGCCAGTAGGCTGTAATGAATGCCGTGAAGGTTATAAAGGACGAGTCGGTATCTACGAAGTCATGAAAGTCAGCCCTGATATCTCACGCATCATTATGGAAGACGGTAACGCGATAGATATTAAAGACGCTGCACTTAAAAATGGCTTCCGAGACCTGCGTCGCTCTGGCATTTTAAAAGTCTTGCAAGGCGTAACCAGTATTCAAGAAATGATGCGCGTTACTTCCGAGTAAGGATGTTTGCTTTTTTACAGGTCAAATACGCACAGAAAAAAGCACTGCTGATTGCTGAAAGGGAACGTTCAAAGCGACTAACCAACTACTTTTTAATCTTTAGCTATCTAAAAAGCAGTCTTTGTCAGTGCGATGGTGAAAAGTATAGTCGAAAGTTCAGAATCACTCTTATATGAATAATGCCATTATTTATATGAGGACTTATATGATGGGTGGTAATCGTACAGACTTTTATAAATTAGCAATAATCCCTACCAGATATACTTAAATATAAAACAGAGTTATACTGGTTTTTTACGTTAAAATAAAGTATGCCTTTTTTATGTAATTAGTCAGGCATCGTTGTACATCTTTGCAATATCTATATTAGACAATATTTTGAGGGTAGTAACATGGCAAAAGCGAAGACCGACATGCTGTTAGACTTTGTCTATGATGGGGTGAATCGACGCGGACAAAAAGTAAAAGGGGAGACCACCAGCCGTAGTTTAGAGTTAGCAAAAGCGACTTTACGCAAACAAGGTATCAGCGTCAAAGGTATTAAGAAAAAACCGAAGCCGCTTTACACTTTCAAGAAATCCATCAAACCCATGGATATTGCTATTTTTGCCCGTCAATTGGCTACTATGATGAAAGCGGGCGTGCCATTGACCCAATCCTTTGAGATTGTTGCTGACTCACTTGATAACCCCAGTATGAAAGACTTGGTATTACAAATAAAATCTGACATTGAAGCGGGTGGAACCTTTGCTTCAGCATTACGCAAGCACCCGCGTTATTTTGATGATCTGTTTTGTTCACTCGTCGATTCTGGTGAGCAGTCAGGTGCACTGGAAACCATGCTTGAACGCGTCGCGACCTATAAAGAAAAAAGTGAATTACTCAAATCTAAAATTAAAAAAGCAGTAAAATATCCTATTGCAGTCATCGTAGTCGCTATCATTGTCACCATGATTCTATTGATAAAAGTAGTTCCAGTTTTCTCAGATTTATTCGAATCTTTTGGTGCAGAGCTGCCTGCTTTTACCCAAATGGTTGTCAATATGTCTGAGTGGATGCAGGCGTGGTGGTTTATTTTAATCATCATTATCGGCGGTACTATCGTTGGCTTTTCAGAGGCGAAAAAACGCTCTAAGAAATTCCGTGACTTTTTAGACCGTGCGGTTTTAAAGGTTCCAGTATTTGGCAATATCGCTTATCAAGCGATTATTGCGCGTTTTGCTCGTACACTATCGACGACCTTTGCTGCAGGCGTGCCGCTTATTGATGCCCTCGATTCTACAGCGGGTGCAACCAATAATGTTGTATTTTATAATGCCACTCAGCAAATCAAAAATGATGTTTCTACTGGTCAACAGCTACAGTTTTCAATACGTTCTACTAATTTATTTCCAAGTATGGCTATTCAAATGGTTGGCATCGGTGAAGAGTCTGGTAGCTTAGAAGAGATGCTTGATAAAGTAGCAGTATATTATGAAAACGAAGTCGATAATGCCGTTGATGGTCTAACTAGCTTGATGGAGCCTATGATTATGGCAGTGCTCGGTGTATTAGTAGGTGGCTTGGTGATTGCCATGTATTTACCGATTTTCCAGATGGGCGCAGTAGTAGGCTAAAAGCTATTTAAAGGACAGCTTGTTCATGCAATTTATAGAGTTATTACAAGATAATATGCCTATCGCTTTAGGCATATTCGGCCTATTAGGTCTTTGTGTTGGCAGTTTTTTAAATGTGGTGATCCACCGTATTCCGCTGATGATGGTTTATAGTTGGCGACAAGAGTGCAGCCAGTTTATGTCAGAACAAGCAGACATGCCTCGCGAACACACTCTGCCCCTAACAAATATCGTAGCAGCTGACCAGCCGATTACTTTGAGTCGACCAGCCTCACGCTGCCCTCATTGCGCCCACAAAATAAAGTGGTACGAAAACATACCGTTAATTAGCTGGTTAATACTACGTGGCCGTTGCTCAGAATGTAAAGCTGCGATTGGACTGCGTTATCCACTAGTCGAGCTAGCAACAGCCCTACTGTCAGTATTAGTCATTTATCAGTTTGGCGTAACTGCAGCTGGCTTGTCGGCCATGATTTTGGTATGGACGCTGGTTGCCTTAACCGGTATTGATTTTGATACCCAATTACTGCCTGATCGCTTGACCTTTCCATTAGCAGGTTTAGGATTAGCAGTGAATTCACAAGGCTGGTTTGTCTCACCTACCCAGTCAATTTGGGGCTTATTGCTAGGATTTTTGTCATTGTGGATAGTGGTTAAGATATTTTATCTAATCACTAAAAAGCATGGTATGGGGCAGGGAGATTTCAAATTATTGGCAGTATTAGGTGCTTGGCTTGGACCCATGATGTTGCCATTGATTATTTTATTGTCTTCTCTATTAGGCTCAATCGTTGGGATTATTTTGATGAAGAAACAGGGTGAAAGCAAGCCGTTTGCCTTTGGTCCTTATATCGCTATCGCTGGTATTGTTGCTTTATTATATGGCTCAGATATCGTCAACTGGTATCTCGGCATGTATACTTACTAAATTGTCCTAGAAAGTATTTCGGTCGCTCCTTTTCAAGCAGATACCAAATCTTAAAATAGACACCAAAATACTTTCTTAGCTTATAACCATCACTGTCATTATATCGAGCAGATAAGTCATTATTATGTCAAAACAAGCATCTTCACCTTATTCTCATAAGCCCCAGACCCCTCAAAAGAAAAGCAAAACCTTAGTAGTTGGCTTAACGGGTGGTATCGGTAGTGGTAAGTCCGCTGCGAGTGCTTGGTTCGCTGAGCAAGGCATTGACATTATCGATGCGGATGTAATTGCCCATGAAGTCGTCGCTAAAGGTAGCACCACTCTGCACAAAATCCAGAAAAAATTTGGTGATTGGGTTTTGAATAGTGATGGATCAATGGATCGAGTGGCAGTAAGAACGCACGTCTTTTCACATCCTGAGGCATTGATTGAGTTAGAAGCCATCACTCACCCAGCGATACGCGAAGCAGCAAAAGCACAGTTGGCAACCAGTACTTCGCCTTACGTGATATTGTCAGCGCCTTTACTTATTGAAGCAGCAGAAGCAGGGCTTGCCAATTTATGCCAACGTATCTTAGTAATGGATGCCACCGAAGATACGCAGATTGCGCGTGCCAGTCAGCGCGACGAACAAAGCATACAAAAAATCAAAGCCATCATGGTGAATCAGCTGAGCCGCGAAGAGCGTAATCGTCATGCAGATGATGTGGTGCTCAACGAAAGTGATCTTGCGGCTCTGTATGTGCAATTAGCGCCATTACACCAAGAATATCTTAAGCTTGCCCAGCAGCTAAAGTACGCTGTCGATTGACTTCATATAGCGCCATACCAGTGGCAACACTCACATTTAGACTTTGAAGGTTGCCATGCTCATTTCCTGACATCGGAATATACACCAGCTCATCACAGCTCTCCATAGTCAGGCGACGCATCCCCTCACCTTCTGAACCCATGATAATGGCTGTTTTGCCAGTCAGATCAGCAGCATGAATGGGTTTGGCATCCGCATTAAGCGCTGTACCAAACACAAATACCCCAGCATTTTTGATTTGCGTGAGCGTACGTGCCAGATTGGTAACACTAATAATCGGCATCATCTCTGCTGCACCGACTGATACTTTAGCCACTGTTGGTGTCAGACTTGCCGCATGATGTTTCGGACAAACCACGGCATCCACACCCATCGCCACTGCGGTACGCAAGCAAGCACCAAAGTTATGTGCATCCGTAATTTGATCTAAGACCAATAATAAGCATTGGTCACGCCCAGCAAGGGTAGCAAGCAAGCCTTCATCAGCAAATCCTAAAGGACGCGCATTCAGCACCACACCTTGGTGCTGCGGGCTGCCACACAATTGCGTGAGTTTGTCTTTTTGCGTGGGTTGGATACTGATACCATTGTCACGTGCTTGCGCCATAATCGCTTGTACATGGCTATCAGTCTCACGACCTTGCTGCACAAACAAGCTTAGCCCATCTAAAGGACGATATTCGAGTAAGGCATCAATCGCATGAATGCCATAAAAATAGGTAGGTTTTGCCATAATAGGCCTATTGATTATAAAGTGGGTATCGCGCTATATGATAAAAACTAGGCGATAAAAAGAGATGACAGTAATTGTATCAATAAATGGATATCTGCATATAAATAATATCAGCAGAAAAAGAAAAACCTTACCAATCCGATAAGGTTTTTCTTTTTTTGAGTAAAAGGCTTTTTGCTGTCATCAATCACTTAATAACAGCTTTAGCAAACTTACCCTTCTAAGTGGCAGATATATTGAACAATTTCTTCTGTCCGCAGATTAAAACCACTATTGCCTCCAACCACGAATGATTGACCAGCGCGGTAATAGCTGAATTCTTCATCACCATTAATTTTGACCTCACACTCACCGCCCGTGATTTCGATACGCTCGGAGGTATTGGTGCTAAAATGGTAATGCTCAACCAAATTATCACAAGGCAAGATAACGCCCAATGTTTTATGTCGACCATCTTCGAACATAATAGTGTGGCTTGAACAACGACCATCATAAGATACCGTCGCTTGAGCATTGACTGTTACATTAGTAAATTGCGCCGCTGTCATAGTGGCTTCCTTATCAAATAATCATTACGAAACTAAAAAATAAGTAATTGGTTAGAGTACCGCCAGAGTTGCGTCGTTAACCGACACCTCTGTACTACGTACTGTATCCTTCTATACTAGGTATCTGTGCGCTAAAGCTAGCCACAGGTTCTATGAAAATACTTTAGAATAATGACCGAGTGGCATACTCTTCCAACTATACGCCTATCATTTTACAAAATTATGACTCGTTATCGTGTATTACACCGTACTAATCTAATCAGAAGAGTTTATCATTATGTGAGATTATGCTACCACATTATATCTATAAAGTTTGTTAAAGCGACTAGGAAAATGCTGTTTGATGCGAATCTTAAACTTACTTACTCATCTTTTTTTGAGTCAGCACCTTATCACTATAATGGAGCTTTTTTTATACATTTGATCCGCAACCATTCTTAGTCTAACGCCATCATTTTGACAGGCTTAGTCATCTTAATGATTGATATTGTGAATATTATGATGACGACTCATTGCCAGTTTTTGATAGCTTTATGGTAATCTTCCAAGAATAAATTCTATTATACAGTGCCTGAAAGTTTGTATTTAAGCGCGTTTAACATCATACTATTTGCCTATAACATTTATCTCATTAACACGGTTAAATGAATAATTTCACTCCCTTATCTACCCTACTTTATCTATGGCTTCTTGAGATTTATATGAAGTCTATTGTCTGTCATGAGAGGCGTTGATGCTAGTATCATTAACTTTACATCAGTTTGCGTTGATCGCTCAGCATGAGCTGAGTGTGGCCGAAGGCTTCAATGTCATCACTGGTGAGACCGGTGCTGGCAAGTCATTATTGCTTGATGCGCTGTCTTTATGTGTTGGTGAGCGCGCAGACAGTGCAATGGTCAGACATGGCGCAGCGCATGCAGATATCTATGCGCAGTTTGATGTAGAAAATAACGGTGTCATCGCTGAGTGGTTTGCTAAAAATGATCGAGCTCTAGAAGAGCCTGAAGTCCTCATTCGTCGTCAGCTCAGCAATAGCGGACGCTCAAAAGCGTGGTTAAATGGCACGCCTGTCAGCTTGGCAGAGCTCAAAAGCTTAGGTGCATTGCTGGTCAATATTCATAGTCAACATGCTCAGCAAGCGCTCCTCAAGCCGCAGTTTGTAGTGCAATGGCTCGACGAGATGGCACAAATCACGCCACTAGCCATACAAACTGCCAGTAGCTATCAAACCTATCAGCAGCTCAAACGCCGTGCTGACGACATTGCGAGCCGTGAGGCTCAACGACAAGACCGTATTCAACTATTGCAAAGCCAACTTGCTGATATTGCGCCGTTATTGGCGGTTGATTATGCAGAAGTTGAAGCAGAGCACGAAGAGCTGTCTAATATCGACGCCCTCATGCAAGAGGCCAGTCATGGCTTGCATCTGCTCGACAATGACACGGATGAGCCAGACGTCATGACCTTGCTTGGGCAGGCGATTAAGCTTTGTGATAATCAAATGAGTGTCAGCCAAACCTTTGAGCAAGCCTCCGAGCAGCTGCATTTAGCACAGCAACAAATTACTGAGGTAACAGGTTTACTGTCAGATTATGCTGAGCAACAGTTGCCTGATCCTGAGCGTTTGCAGACATTAGACAGTCTTATCAGCTTAGGACATCGTTTATCACGTAAACATAGCTTGCCAACGAGCGATTTAATCGATGAAGCAAAGGGCTGGGAAGCGCAATTAGAGCAGCTAAAAAACGAGCCAAGCAGTGATGCGATGGCGGCACAAATTGAACAAGCTTGGCAAGACTATCTTGCACTGGCCGCTCAGCTAAATAAAGAGCGCTCGAAAGCCGCGCCGATCGTCAGCAAACAATTAATGCAGCAACTACAACCACTCGCGCTACCCAATGCCCGCTGCGAGTTTGTCTTTACCAAAAAAGCCGATGCCAGCCAATATAGTGCGCAAGGTTGCTATGATATCGATTTATTATTTAGCGCCAACGTCGGTATGCCTATGCAGCCATTACATAAGATTGCCTCAGGCGGTGAGCTGTCACGAATGGCACTGGTGATGCAAGTACTGCAAGCGACCAATGCCGATAATAATGCCGCTAAGCCGATGCTCGTCTTTGATGAAGTCGATGTCGGTATCAGTGGCGGTACTGCGCAAGTGGTCGGTGAGCTACTGCGCGCACTTGGGCAGACGCAGCAGCTACTGGCTATTACCCACCAAGCACAAGTCGCGGCGCAAGCGCATCAGCATATTTTGGTACAAAAACATCATGACGAGCAGACCGAAAGCGAGCTATTAATACTGACTGATAGCGCGCAAGTCGACGAGCTGGCACGCATGTCTGGCGGTGTAATCATCACTGACGTCACCCGCGACCATGCGCGTAGCTTATTGACCGATGTGAAATAAAGTCTTGGTCATTCATCAACCAGTTGTGCAGCGCTGTGTCTCATCACTGCTAAATATTTGCTTTGGTTGATTTTTACCTCAGTATCGCCATATAGTGGTGTGTCATTTCTGTTATTTTACCTTCAATATTAGGGTGCGTTTGTCTCTATGTCTAAAGCCAATTTGACCCATCATTTTTTAATCGCGGCACCCGAGCTGTCAGACCCACGGTTTGAGCAGGCGCTGATTTATATTTGCCGTCATGATAAACATGGCGCACTTGGTCTGATGGTCAATCGTCCATTAGAGCAGGCACGCGTGGGTAAACTGCTAGAAGATTTAGACATTGAAGTGACGGATGCGCAAGTGATGGAAGATGTAGCATTAGAGGGTGGCCCGATGTATCCAGAGGTTGGCTTTGTGCTGCATACGGGGCAGCCTGAGTGGGCATCGTCTTTTGCAATCTCAGAAAACGTCTGCATCACGACCAGTCAAGATATCCTTAAGCGTATCGCCGCAGGTCAAGGCGTTGGGCATTATCAGCTGTGCTTGGGTCATGCCAGCTGGGGTAAAAAACAGCTCGATCAGGAACTTAACAACGGCGACTGGCTCGTTTGTCCTGCTGATTTAAACTTATTGTTTGATACACCATTCGAAGAACGCTGGCAAATTGCCGCGGATAAGATTGGGGTGAACTTTGATTACCTTAGTAGCGATATTGGTCATGCTTAATGATTGGTTATGATAGTTAAATTATCCATTTAAATAAAACCGCATTTAAATCAAAGTCGCGTTCAAATTAAAGCCGTTAAGCTAAATGAATCATGCCCAATAGAAATAGGAAGTATGCATAATGATGGTAGAGTCTGATACGAGCATTAAAATCGAAACTGCTGACACTACTGTGGCGGAACCCGCTATTAAGCCTCATCTTATTTTGGCGCTCGATTACGGGGTAAAAAAGATGGGCATGGCGCTAGGTAACACCATTACCGAGACTGCGCGTGCCTTTGATATTTTAGCGATGAATAATGGTCAGCCTGATTGGGATAACCTGCTCGGTATTATCAAAGTCTGGGGCGTGGCAAAAGTGGTGGTTGGGTTGCCACTTAATATGGATGGCAGCAGCTCAATGCTGTCTAAGCGTGCGCACAAATTTGCCCGTCGCCTAGCGCATCGAGTCATGGAACAGCATCTACCAGTGGTCGTGAGCCTGTGTGATGAGCGTTTAACCTCAGTGGCAGCGCGCGAGATCGCGTGGGATAATGGTTGGATTAAGCATGAACGCGACCCGATTGATGATATCTCTGCCTGCATTCTTATGTCGACTTATTTCGCTGATCCCAGTAGCAGTATCGCCATCGACGCTATCAAAGCCGATTAAATCAGCGACAAACCTGCTGTTAAAACACTCTTAATTAAAACACTGCCAATTCTGACATATCGCCACTCTACACGGATAAATACCTGATTATTATGACCACTGTCTCAGACCACTCCCTGCAAAACAAATCGCAACATGGTTTTGCGCCGCTTGCCATCGCCCGTATTAAAGGCGCACAGCGAGCGAATCAAATAGCGATTTATCTCATTTATGCTGCTATTCTCGCCTTTATGGTCTTTGGCACCATTGCCAGTATCAAAGCCTTTCATGACAATCAACTGCTTTATCAACTTTTCTATAACTTGCCCTATGCCTTGGTTGCGCTTACGATTCCTATTACTATTTATGATGCGCTGGTAATTTATCGTTATCGATTAAACCAAGCGTCGATGATTGCCATGAGCATTGGCGTATCGACCATCATATTGGTTGGTGGCTTATTATTCGCTGATACCGCCTGGTTAGGCTTATCTTGTTGGCTAGGTGTGGCGTTTTTATTTAAAGTGAGCTTTAAGCGCTTTTTTAATTTTCTAGAAGCAGAAAAAGACACTGACATCGCTGAAGAAGCGTAAAGCATACTTATAAATGACGCAAAAAACTTTCACCTTATATTATCGATTTAAATGACTACTATGAGCACTTCTACCACGCAAACGACGATCAATCATCATTTAGATACGCAAGGGCTGATTTGCCCTGAGCCTGTCATGATGCTGCATCGAACCATCCGTAACGCTGATGCTGGCGAGGTGATTGAAATACTCGCCACCGACCCAGCCACCACTCGTGACATTCCTAATTTTTGTCGTCATTTGGGACATGAGCTTGTGCAGCAAGAAACGCTTGCTGAAAATATAAATCTAAACGTCGATCCCGATGAAATAATGGTCACTGGCGATGAGGATGCACCAATCAGCGCCACACTTTATCGTTATCTGGTTAAGAAAAAAAGCGCTTAAATGCACTCAAGTTACCGCATCAAAGCATTGATCACAGCACAACATTGACAGCGCAATAAACAATATAAAGGTATCTTTGCATTTTAAGCGAAGTATCTTTCACAAAAGGTAGACTATTACGTGTTACAAACAGAAAAGCAGTATGTACAATGGCAAGAAAACGAAACTCTACATAATGCTCTTTGGTTGTCTGAAAGCAATCATATGCCACCTGCGCGCATTGTATTGGTCGATGATACAACGACCGCAGATGACGCTTACCGCTTAGCTTGCGAAGGCAGCTCACTGCTGTGGCGCGGTGATTTTCATAATGCACGCCAGTTGCTACAAGCGCTCGGTCGTCGCATAGATCGTACCAATGAGCGCTCTGAGCTGCGAAAAGCAAAAAAAGCGGCTAAATCTACAACAGAATCTGATTCAAGCAACTCTAAAGAAATACCTAATCTATTTCATCAGCAGCGCCAACTACAAGCCCAACGTTCGCGCATATTAAGCCGTTTGCTACTAGAGCTTGATGCCAATTATATTAGCCAACTACGCCGCGCGCCCGATGTGAGTGCGGCCTGCACAGCAGCTTTTGGCCCGTTAGATAAGGCGATGGATGAGTCTTGCGTGCTGTCGTTTCGTGACTTGCAAGGCGCACTTGGCGCAGCAGGATGGCGCGAAAAAGGCGTCCCAATAGACAGCTTAGGGCTATCAATTTTCCCGCATTATGGCGTCTTTGCACCAACCCGTCATGAGTATGTGCAGCTATTGCTCGATGCACCGCTACCAGCGATCCATGATGTCGCCTATGACATCGGTACCGGCACGGGATTGCTGGCTATTATCTTGGCGCAGCGCGGTGTTCCGCAAGTGATAGCAACGGATTTGAATCCACGTGCTTTGGCCTGTGCCAATGAGAACTTTACACGCTTAGAGTTACCTGCCGTACAATTGCAGCAAGCGGATTTATATCCGACTGATGCACCACTCGCCAATCTGATTGTCTGTAATCCGCCTTGGTTACCTGCTAAGCCAAGCTCGTCTCTTGAGTACGCCGTCTATGATGCCAAAAGCGCGATGTTGCGTGGGGTGTTGCAAGGTGCCAAACAGCACTTAGCTGAGCACGGTGAGCTCTGGTTGATAATGTCGGACTTAGCTGAGCACCTGCAACTACGCACTCGTTATGAGTTATTAGGCTTGTTTGCCGATGCTGGATTGACCGTAAAATATCGTTTGGATACCCAACCTAAACATGGTCGCAGCCAAGATGATACAGACCCGCTACATATCGCTCGCAGTGCTGAAGTCACTTCATTATGGTGTCTAACGCTTATCTAACATTCACCCATCGAGTACTGAGTTATGAGCCGTGATCGTGCCGTGCAACAGCGCCAACCTAAGGCGCTGGCAGTAGATGACGAACCCAGTTATATGACAGAGTTTCGTCAAGCCATGCTGGCACGTGGTCTAGCAACGCGTACTCGTAATGCTTATGTCCGCGACCTGCGCTCTTGCGAGCTGACCAATCTTATTGCCCTGACACGCTGGCAACCTAATGACGTGCTGCACTGCTTATCAACGCTTACTCAAGAAGGCAAAACACCACGTACCCAAGCACGCATGCTCTCAAGCTTGCGTCAGTTTTATCTGTGGATGATTGCCAGTAATCTGCGTGAAGACAACCCTTGCGAGCGTATCAAAAGCCCCAAGCTTGGACGACCGTTACCGAAAGATTTAGCCGAAGCAGATGTCGATAATCTCCTTGCTGCGCCTGATACCAGTACGGCGCTCGGACTGCGTGATAAAGCCATGTTAGAGGTGTTATATGCCTGCGGTCTGCGGGTGAGCGAGTTGATTAATCTCTCATTAGAGCAAGTGAATCTAAACGCTGGCTGGCTACAAATCACGGGGAAAGGCAATAAAACGCGACTGGTGCCACTCGGCGAATATGCAAGCGATGCGCTAGAAGATTATCTAACGCATGCTCGTGGTGATTTGATTGCACACTTGAAATCAGGAAATTGCCAAGCGGTGTTTTTGACGGCGCAAGGTGGCTATATGACGCGGCAGAATTTTTGGTATTTGCTCAAAAAGTACGCCAAAGTCGCCAGTATCGATAAAGAGCTATCACCACATACCTTACGCCATGCCTTTGCCACGCATCTACTGAATCATGGCGCGGACTTGCGTAGCGTGCAGTTATTGCTTGGGCACAGTGATTTATCAACCACACAGATCTATACCCACGTGGCTACGGCGAGATTGCAGAAATTGCATGCTGAGCATCATCCGCGTGGGTGAAAACCGTTAAAACGAAGCACTGCTTCGTTAGGTTCGCAAGAGACAATCCCTTGAAGGGGATTGTCTATATAATATTTGAAAAACCATATCTAAGCTTCAGCTGATTGAAACCAAACTGCAAATATTCAGTCTAGCCAATCTTTTAAATAGTGGCATAGACCAAGGCTAAACTTAAAAAAATCTAGCAGGAAGAGTAGTCATAGCATAATCTATCATTTGAACCAAATAAGTATGTGGTGAATTAATGCATTATCTACCGTGATTCTATTATTACTTTAAGTATTAATAATAGATTGATAAGCGCTTGGCACCATGTCTTTACACTGTTGATGATCTAACTCAAACTCCTCTAAATATCTATTGAATATATCTGCTGTATCGTTGATATTTTTTATATCACCCCTCGTTAAAATATTTTCTATGTCATATGAGTTCTCTTGAATAAGACTCTGAGTCTTTTCTAAAGATAGTACTGATATGCATAGTGACTGGGAAGATGTTATATACAGCATATAAAGATTATCTGGATTTGCATCAGGATTTTCTGCTAAATTATTCAGCTTATCAGCTGAACCGCCCCGGGATTGTCGGAGACTCAACATTCTGAGAGAATACGACAATGAAAAGACAAACCTACACTCCTGAGATTAAAGAACGCGCCGTTCGCATGCTCATTGAAGCGGCAGGCGACTACCCCTCTACCTGGTCAGCGATTCAAGCCATCGCCCCTAAGATTGGCTGCACGCCTGAAACCCTGCGCTCATGGCATAAAAAGCACATCGATCAAACCATTCCTGCCTCAGTGCAAGCGCAAAGTGATAAAGAACGCATCAAAGAGCTTGAACGCGAGAATAAAGAACTTAAGCAAGCTAATGAAATCATCAGGAAGGCTGCGGCTTTTTTCGCCCAGGCGGAGCTCGACCGCTGACTAAAATCATGATTCACTTCATCGACGACAATAAACACCTTTATGGGGTCGAGCTGATCTGTAGAGTCCTACCGATTGCCCCGTCAACTTATTATCGTGTTCAAGCCTTAAGCGACAACCCACACAAGCGTTCACTGCGCAGTCAGCATGACGCCTATTACATCGGTGAGATTAAACGTATTTGGCGGGACAGCAAGTGCCGTTACGGTGCGCGCAAAGTCTGGCAGCAGATGAAAGCTGACGGGTTAAAGGTTGCTCGGTGTACCGTAGAGCGTTTAATGAAGCAGTATGGTATGCAAGGTGTCTGGCGTGGCAAAAGCAAGATTACCACCAACAGCCGTGACGACCAAAAGCGCGCTGATGACCTAGTCAATCGTAACTTTAATGCACGTCAACCCAATCAGCTTTGGGTAGCTGACTTCACCTATATAAAAACAACTAGCGGCTGGGTATATACCGCTTTTATTATTGACGTGTTTGCCCGTAGTATTGTCGGTTGGAAAGTATCTAATCGCATGAATACCGATATGGTTATGGCTGCGCTAAATCAGGCGATAGCAGATAGGAACCATCCCAAAGATGTGATTCATCACAGCGATCGAGGGGTTCAGTACTTATCCATTCGCTATACTGACAAAATGTGTGACTCTGGTATCATCGCTTCTGTCGGCACGACTGGTGATTCATACGATAATGCACTGGCTGAAACGGTCAATGGACTCTATAAATCTGAGGTAATTGACTATTTAAAGGAGAACTGGACTGGTATCAATGATGTTGAACTGGCAACCCTTGAATGGGTGGATTGGTTTAATAAAATACGACTGCATAGCACGATTGGTTATGTGTCACCCTTTGAGTTTGAAAAGCGGTATTATGATAATTTAATCCTGTCAGGCATGGCTGCCTGACTCAAGTAAATCACTCTCCGATATAGTCGGGGCGGTTCACAGCCTCGCTAAAAAAGTTGCTAGACTGAAGCATAAAGGTATAGTTTAATGCCTTAATTCTTTCGCTTAATTCACCATCACTATATGAATATGCTGGATTAACTTGGCTTAATAGTAAAAAAACTAGAAATATTTTTTTCATAGTGCATCCCTTTAATGTGTTCTAAGGTAAGATTCCGACATATTTAAAATCTTCCTTGGGGTATGTATAAAACCCTATTTTTGTGCGGTTTTCCAACTATATCTTATATTGGTTGTTGTAAAATACACACTGATGCTAGACATTAACTTATCTAAAATGCGATGGGTGCACCCTGAATTTCTCTATATTTTTACTATTACAGTTCAACAAGAATACCTGAATCAAGCTAATTTTTCGCCCTGATAGTAATGCTATGCTGTTGCAGGTGATGGCTTCCATATAATTCCCACAATAGCATGCTGCAAACCTGCCCTTTTCTCGTTACAATACCCTTATTAAAGTGCGTCATGATATACATGCTGCATGACTGAGCAACACACCACATTTTACCTATCTATTATCCGAGAAGCTCATGAGCCATAGACCACCTGCTGACCTATTAAAAAACGCCCAACATTGGCGCGAAGACATTAATTTTCGCCAAGACGTACTGGGTAAGCCATTTGATTTTTCGACCACGTGGGGCATTTTTTCACCGCAAAAGCTTGATGACGGTAGCTTGATGCTGCTTGATTATATTGATTTTGAAGCGGATGACGACTCGATTGATTTGGGCTGTGGCTATGGCGTACTCGGTATGACGGCAGCGCGTGAATGTCCAAATGGTCTGCATACGTTGATTGATAAAGATTTTATGGCAGTCGAATATGCGCGCCGTAACTGTGAGAAAAACGGTCTAAAAAATGTCGATGTGCATTTATCAAATGGCTTCAATCACGTGGCAAAAGACAAAGACTTTAGCTTGGTGATGTCAAACTTGCCAGCCAAAGTAGGTAAAGAGCAGCATTATTTATATTTCCTCGATGCCTATGCCCGTATGCGTAAAGGTGGGCGTTTTTACGTGGTCACCATCAATGGCTTGCGTCAGTTTATGAAGCGCTCGTTTACCGAAGTGTTTGGCAACAGCGAAAAGATCAAACAAGGCAAAACCTATACGATTACCATGGCGACCAAAGACTAAGCTTTAAAAGCTTATGTATTAAAAGCTGCATAAACAAAAAGCCCGCTAAATCGTCATGATCTAGCGGGCTTTTTTTATGGCTAAATTTCTAAAATTACATCTGCCGTTTAAGCAAATAACCACCCAATATCGCACTGGCGATAATCGGTAATATCACCATTAATAACGGCGAAAATCCAGTCGCCAATGAGACAAAGCCAACCAAGTCTTGCACGTAACTAAATAGCAATCCAAACAATAATGCTACGACGATACGCAAGCCTAAGCTATGCGTCCGCAGTGAGCCAAAGACGAATGAGCAGGCAACAATCACTAGCGATAAAATCGATAGCGGTGAGAGCAGTTTTTGCCAAAATGCCAGCTCATGACTTAGCGAGCGCGTGCCTTGTTGGCGCATAAATTGACGATGCTCATACAGCTGAGTCAATGACAAATCTTCGGCCTTACGGGTAAGCAGATATACCGATTCAGGGGCAAAAGGCAGACTTAAAGTATCTGACGGTGAGATGGCTTGGCTACTCTCAAAGCCCTGATTAATCATCAGCTTGGTCATGTTGTTCAGCTGCCACTCATAGCGATATTGCTCGCTCGGTTTGCTGCTGGCAGGATTAACAGGTTCACGACCAATATATTTGCCACCCTCAGCGTGAATGGCCGTTTGCAGATTGCCATTATTGTCTAAATGCCAGCGTTTAACTTCACCGATATTGCCTTGCACATCAGCATAATCGATATACAAAATATCGCTACCATCTGGCTTGGCACTGCCGTCTTTTGTACTCTCAAAGCGTGGCTGCAACGTCCAATAACCGCGTACCGATGTGACCAATGAACTGCTGTCTTCATCGTTGATTTCTTTTGCCAATTGATTAGAGTGTGGCAGCACGAACTGATTGATAATCAATGCGAGCAACACAAAAATCAAAGCAGGCTGCAACACCCAACCGACGATACGATAAACGCTGACGCCAGCGGCACGCATCACGACCAGCTCACTTTTATTGGCAAGCAAGCCCAAGCCGACCACTGCACCTAGCAATGCGCCAGTGGGAATAAATTGCTCTAAAAAATAAGGCGAGCGATAAAAAATATACTTAATCGCCTCGCCCATCGTATAGCTATCATCTAACGAATCCAGCTCAGACAAATAAGAGAATACCAGCTGTAATGCCCACAAGCCTATGACAGCTCCGACGATTGCGAGCAAAGCGTTCAGCTTGACGTAACGGCTCAGCACTTTTAGTTTGGCAGGTTTGCGAGCGTACTTAGCATGAGCATTTTTCGAGTCAGGATTAGATGGTTTAGAAGATAAGACACTCATTAGGACTGCCCTCCTTGTGAGCCACTGCTCTGATGATCGGCAACCGTTAAAGGCGTGTTCTTCGGTTTGCGAAAGCGTAATCGATGCTGCACACGGCTACCCCAATTCATATAAAGCGCCAATGCCATAAACCCTAAAATGAGCCACGCATATGCCCAGACGCTCACGCTGCCTTTGCTAACAGCATTTTTGAGTGAAATAATACCCAGCGCACAGCTGACAAACAATAAAATAGAAGGAAATAGGCGCAACCAGCGACCTTGACGCGGACGTACTTGCGCCAGTGGTACAGCGAGCATTGGTGCAATGATCATCAACCACGGCAATGCCAAACGATAGCCAAGCTCACTTTGTGCCACACGCAGCGAGTTGCCACTACTTGCCGTACCACCCGTCGCAGCTCGCCATAATGGTCCAATCGCTTGCGTTTCGATATTATCTTCAGTGATGACTTCTTCTGAGGATTCTGTCAACGTAATGCGGTAACGATCAAAGCCCACTTGATTGTATTTCAGACTGCCAGCACCGACTTCATAACGACGCCCTTGGAACAAGTCCAATTGGGTCACACCGCTATTACCCGTGTCTACTTGCTCGGCACGCTTAGCCAACGTAATAGTATCTTTGCTGATGTTGGTATTATTAGTAATCGCAGTTGGCATATTTGGCATGTCTGAAATATTTAATTGCTCAGCTGTTTCGGGATCGATGCTGTTTTTAACATCGACGGCAGCCTCTTTAGCAGTGTTGTTTTTAGCGGCACTGCCCTTTTTTTCAGGCTCAGATTGAATTAATATCACATCTTGCAATTGCTTTTTATCATCGCTCAAGCTGCCCACATACAAATGATAATTGCCACTACTAATAAATTCATTGGGACGAATTAAATCAAAAGCGCTGGTCAATGCCTGCTGTTGCCAGACACTTTCCGATGAGCGTACGCCCCACGGTTTACCAACGATGGATAAAGCCGCTTCACCAACAAACAACGCCAGGATTAAAGGCGTCATAAAACGGGCAAGTTTACCACGCGACACCCCACTGGCATTAATCACCGCCATTTCTTGATCGACATACAGCCGCCCAAATACCAGCATTAGAGCGATAAAAAATGCTAATGGCAGGATAAGCTCTAAAAAGTACGGCAAATTATAACCAATGATGGTAAATAACAAACTGATATCTAAATTGCCTTCTGCGGCAATACCAAAGTAACGGATTAAACGACCGCCCAGCATCATCACCACTAAAAACCCCAAGACCAATGCGGTCGTTGAGGCAACTTGTTGAGTCATATAGCGGCGTAATATCACAATGGGCACTCTTTTAAAAAGGTTGATAGTCGCACGATTTATCGCAGCTTTATTGGCAAACACTGACAATTATGGATAGCTCTAAATACCATAGCTGATACCGATAACTGAACAATAGAAACACAAGACCGTGCTGCTCAATCAAATACTTAAACAGCCCTAAAAGCAACGGCAAAAGATATGAAAATATCTGCGAGACGGGTTAGCGACATGCTGTAAAAATTAGCGGTAAAGATAACCGCTAATCCTAGCATATTTTGCTCAAAAATGGCTGTGAAATGTGTTTGCAAACATTGCGTCCATCTTGCTATAACGCTGTATGGCTCACTAATAATAGATAAGATATGAAAAGAATAATGAGAACTTGACTCATTAGTTTGTCTTATCTAAGAAGCCTTTTTATTAAGTCTTTGTATGACATTTTTACTTGATGTCATTTGGAAACCTTTGTGTGTCATTCGTATCACTGCCCTCGCACCGTTAGGATTACTTGTTAAACTGAGAAAACTAAAAATTCCTAATTAGCTCGCCCAATGGAGAATACTAATGACAAATAAACTCGGTTCTACCCCTTCTACTTTACTTGAAATCGCTGGCGGTCAATTTGATACGCTCGATTGGTCAAATTGCGCCGTGGTTTTTATTGACTATCAAAACGAATATGTCGATGGTGCGATGCCATTGGGGCAAGCTGGTACGAACGCCATTGCAAATGCGCGCCTATTGCTAGACAAAGCTCGTAAACAGAACGTTCCTGTCTTCCATATCGCCCATCACGGCGCAGATAATGGCAACGTTTTTGATCCCTTATCATCTAACGTCGAGATTATCTCTGAATTACAACCAAAGGATGGCGAAACCGTCATCGTCAAAAAAAATCCCAATGCGTTCCATGATACCCAGCTGCAAGCACTTGTTTCAGCTGCACAAAAACAGCAAATTATTTTTGCAGGCTTTATGAGTCATATGTGTGTTAGCTCAAGCGTGAGAGCAGCTTTTGATTTAGGCTTTGACAGTTTTGTTTGCCATGATGCTTGTGCCACTCGTGATCTGCCTGACTATAAAAAAGGGAAAATCAGCGCTGATATCATGCATGCTACCGCGATGGCAGCACTGCAAGATAGATTTGCCGCTTTAGTAGCAACCGATGAGTTAGTTAATAGCTAGTAAACGGTTCGAATCCATGACCTAAACCTTGCTCACTGCGCACTCACCTCGCAATATGCTACACTATTGCGATTGCTTGACTGGCCAAACAATCTGATAATTTAACAGGTATCAGCAATTAAAAAAATCTGCCATTTTCATAGCGTTAACGTCATAACTATAATGTCATAACCCCAATAAGGATAAATATATGAATATTAAATTAACCCAAACACTGCCAAAAACCCATACGCAAAAAATCCTCAAAAAAGAAGCCAAAAGTAAAGACGCGGCCTGCCTTGTCGTTTTGATCGATGATAAGAAAAATATCTTAGCTGAGTCAGTCTTGAGCGATTATCAAACCCGCATTGAGCAATTGATTGAAGTATCACACTTTAACGGCAAAGCTTGCGAAACCGTCGCTGACTATGCGCTAGCGGGTGATAAGAAAACCACCAAAGAAAATCCAGTACAGCTATTATTGGTCGGTGTGGGTAATGTTGATAAATTGCGTCATAGCGTTCTAGAAAAAATTGCCAATACCATTTATAAGAGCACCCAAAAACGCGTCAATTCTATCACTGTTGCGCTGGGCGATAGCTTAGAAGAAAACCAGTTTAGCCAATTTGCGCTGAGCCTACTGGCAGCAAGCTATCGTTTTGACAAGTACAAATCTGAGCAGCAAACACCTGTTTTAACGGATATCTACTTACTGGCAGAGTCGTCTTTAGAAGACTCATTAGACTTTGCACAAGCGGTCTTTACTGGTCAAAGCTTGACCCGTGATGTTGCCAATGAGCCGGGTAATATCTGTTTCCCAGCATATATGGCTGAGCAAGCACAGGAATTGGCAGCCACTTATCCTGACCTATTAAAAGTAACGGTACTTGGCGAAGACGAGATGTCAGCACTGGGTATGAACTGCTTCTTATCGGTCGCGCAAGGCTCTACCAAAGAAGGCAAACTGGTACTGATGGAGTATCGTGGCAAGTCTAATTTTAGCGTCAATACTGATGGTGATACTAACAAAACCATTACCAACAGCGCAAAAGTAGCTGGCGGTCTCAAAGCCTTGGCTGATAAATTACCAACCAAAGCTGCTAGCAAAAAAGCCGCTAAAAATGCTGAACAGAATAGCGAAGACAATGCCAATGCTGCAAATAATGATGCGCCTATCGTCTTAGTCGGTAAAGGTGTTACCTTCGATTCAGGTGGTATCTCAATCAAGCCGGGTGCGGCGATGGATGAGATGAAATTTGATATGGGCGGTTCTGCTGCGGTACTCGGTACTCTAAAAGCGCTATGCGAAGCGCGTCTACCTATCAATGTTGTCGGTGCACTCGCTTGTGCTGAAAATATGCCATCAGGAGAGGCGACGCGTCCAGGCGATATCATCAGAGCAATGAACGGTAAGTCAGTTGAAATCCTAAATACTGATGCTGAAGGTCGTTTAGTATTGTGTGATACCTTGTGCTACGTGCAGAAGTATTATCAGCCAAAAGCCATCATTGATGTCGCAACCTTGACTGGTGCTTGTGTGGTTGCGTTGGGTCATGTACGCTCGGCAGTCTTTAGTAATGACGAAGACGTGTTGTTTGACTTAGAAAACGCCAGTAACTTATCAGGCGACCTTATCTGGCACATGCCGATGGATGACGAATATCAAGCGCAGATTGACTCGCCTATCGCTGATATTCAAAATATCGGTGGTAAAGGTGCTGGCGCTGTGACTGCTGCCTGTTTCTTATCGCGCTTCATCGAAGAAGGTCAAGCATGGGCGCATTTAGACATCGCTGGTACGGCATGGGTTTCAGGCCAAGACAAAGCCGCGACTGGTCGTCCTGTGCCATTATTCATGCAATACCTAAAAAATAGTGCAAATATGGCATAATCTATTGATGAATCATCACTCAATGAAAACCACTCTATGAAAGTTAGCTTTTATGTATTAACTGAGAATAAAGCCCAAGATTTCTTGGGCTTTATTTGTCAGCTGACCCAGACGGCGCTCAATAAAAGCAGCCAGTCGTTATTGATTCTTATCGAAAAAAACGATGAATTGCTGTCGACGCTTGATGAAGCCCTTTGGGCACAAGACGATACGAGCTTTATACCGCATCAACGCCTTTTAGATTCTAATCCTGAAGGCGCCGATATTGACGGTGTTCATACTGATATTAATAATCAATTATTAGCACCAGTGTTGCTTGCCAGCTATATGCCAGCCGATTTTAAAGGTATCGTACTTAATACTACGATACGTCCCGTTAATAACTTTATAAATGCTACCAGCAATACTTTGCCAACTCGTATTTTAGAGCTTATCAAACCTGATACAGTCAGCACTGAGGCAGGACGCGCTAAATATAAGCACTACCAGCAACTCGGCTATGAGCTTACCCATTTCAAAGTTTAGTCTTCTATTGCAAAATCAAACGCCAGTCATGGCGTTTTTTTTGCTTAAATATCGACTTTTAAAATTCTTAGAGGCTTATAAGTACGTTATTGCCTACTGCGTTATAAAATCTGTCAGTAGGCGCTTATCACAAAAAATGCTAACATCCTTCGGTCGTTAAGCTAACGATTGTTAAGCTAATATTTATTTCCAAATGGACTAAAGGGGTAAAAATGCATTCATTAATAGCGATGTACCAACGAATCGGATTGGTAACGCTGATTGTTATCGGTTTAGTACTAGGTACTTTGATAGGATGGCTGGCGCCAAGTGTGGGTATTGCCTTAGGGATTTTGGGAACCCTATTCGTAGGTGCCCTAAAAGCCGTTGCCCCTATACTGGTATTTTTCTTAGTGATGGCTGCTATCTGTCAACATCGTAGCGGTAACAAGGTCTATGTAAAACCGGTGCTGTTTTTATATCTGATAGGCACTTTTATAGCCGCTTTGGTCGCTGTTGGTGCCAGCTTTTTGTTCCCAACCGAATTGACGTTAGTGAATGCGACCATCGAGCAAGTACCGCCAGCAAACCTAAAAGAAGTATTGAATAATTTATTACTCAGTCTCGTCGCCAATCCAGTTGCTGCACTAGCCAATGCTAATTATATCGGTATATTAGCTTGGGCCGTTATCATCGGCATTGCGCTACGACAAGCTGGCGAGACGACTCGCAGCACTGTCAATGACATTGCAGATGCCATCTCAAAAGTAGTCAAATGGGTCATCGCGCTAGCACCTTTTGGTATCTTGGGATTAGTCGCCAATACCGTCGCTGATACTGGCTTTGCTGCGCTATTGGGCTATGCACGAATTTTGCTAGTACTGATAGGCTGCATGTTGTTTATTGCTTTGGTGACTAACCCGCTCCTTGTATATTTCAAAACGGGTAAAAACCCTTATCCACTGGTATTCACCTGCTTACGCGAATCTGGTATTACTGCGTTTTTTACCCGTAGCTCTGCTGCCAACATTCCTATCAATATGAACCTTGCCAGCAAATTAGGGTTGCATGAGAATACTTATTCAGTCACCCTGCCATTAGGTGCCACTATTAATATGGCAGGTGCAGCGATTACTATTAATGTCTTAACGCTTGCAGCCGCGAATACACTCGGTATTGAAGTGACCTTTGGCTCAGCATTACTGCTAAGTATAGTCGCTACAATCAGTGCTGGCGGTACCTCTGGCGTCGCTGGTGGCTCATTACTACTCATTCCTTTGGCGGCCAGTTTATTCAATATTCCTGATGATATTGCGCTACAAGTGGTGGCTATTGGCTTTATTATCAGTGTGCTGCAAGACTCCGCAGAGACCGCATTGAACTCATCAACAGACGTCTTGTTTACTGCCGCTGCTGATCCAAAATATGCACGCTAATGTTGGGTGTGTTAAAGACGACCATAACAAACCAATCACCTTAAATTGATAGGTATAAAAATAAAAAAAGGGCTTAACTGCCCTTTTTTTGGTTATAATTTACCCATTTTTATTCTGTTTTACGAATCTTACCTGTATATGAGTATGAGACTAGTAAAGCAAAAAACATAAAATGGCTTGTTCTCTTTCATTATTCATTAGATTGTCGGGGTAAGGATGTATTCATTTTTTGCAATGTATAAGCGCATTGGTCTAGTACCACTTATTATTATCGGTTTGATAGCGGGCGTATTGATAGGTTGGTTGGCACCAGATATCGGTATTGCCTTAGGATTATTGGGTACTTTATTTGTAGGAGCACTAAAAGCCGTCGCACCGATACTGGTATTTGTGTTGGTCATGGCGGCCATTAGCCAGCATCGCAGCGGTAATGAGGTTTACGTCAAGCCTGTGCTTATCATGTATATGTTTGGCACTTTTTTAGCCGCACTGACAGCTGTCGGTGCGAGCTTTTTATTTCCGACAGAACTGGTATTGGTCAACGCCACGATTGAGCAAGTCCCACCAGCCAACCTCAAAGAAGTACTGACCAATCTACTACTAAATCTGGTTGCCAATCCTGTTAATGCCATCGCTGAAGCCAACTATATTGGTATTTTAGCGTGGGCAATTATCATCGGTTTCGCACTGCGCCAAGCCAGTGATACCACACGCACTGTGGTCGGTGATTTTTCTGACGCCATCTCCCAAGTGGTGAAGTGGGTCATTGCCCTAGCACCTTTTGGTATCTTGGGTTTGGTCGCCAACACCGTCGCTGAGACAGGCTTTGCGGCTTTGGCAGGTTATGCGCGTATCTTGATGGTACTGGTTGGTTGTATGTTATTTATCGCTTTGATTGCTAACCCTATTATTGTACTGATCAAAACGGGCAAAAACCCTTATCCGCTAGTATTCAAATGCTTGCGTGAGTCAGGGATTACCGCATTCTTTACGCGTAGCTCGGCTGCCAACATTCCCGTCAATATGAACCTTGCCCGCAAACTGGGTCTACACGAAGATACTTATTCGGTGACGATTCCACTGGGTGCAACCATTAATATGGCAGGCGCGGCGATTACGATTAACGTCTTAACGCTTGCAGCCGCGCATACACTCGGTATTGAAGTGACCTTTGCCTCAGCACTGCTACTCAGTTTGGTTGCAACCATTAGTGCCTGCGGTGCCTCTGGTGTCGCTGGTGGTTCATTACTCTTAATTCCATTGGCAGCAAGCTTATTTAGCATTCCAAACGATATCGCTATGCAAGTGGTAGCGATTGGCTTTATTATTGGTGTGATACAGGATTCGGCAGAAACGGCGTTGAACTCTTCAACGGATGTACTGTTTACCGCAGCAGCTGATCCAAAATATGCGCGTTAAACGCTAAATATATTATTTGCAAAAAAAGGGTCTCATTTTAGAGACCCTTTTTTTGTGCTGATTTTTTATGTACTGAATAAAGGGGAAATAAATTATTTTAAAGGATCGATTTCAATTTCAATCACTGGTGTCTGCATGTCTAATTGGCGTTTAAATTGGCGTAATTGTTCGAGCTCATCCAATAGCTCAAGTATCAAGCCAATCGCAGGAACACTGGCTTCAAAGTCGCGGCTAAGGCGCGAGGCACGGCGCACTGTCGTCAGCTGATAACCAGTGAACTGCTCACGTTCTGGTACATCATATTCGATGATGTCCTCTTCAATCAATTCGATGACCCATTGGCGCTCTTGGCCACAGGCAGATACCAGCTCATCCAAGCTCATGATAATGTCGGTAAATTCAGGCGAGTGTTTCATAGCTATTATCCTCGTTTGCTCTTTATTTCATCGTTATCGTATGGTCTTCATCTCTATTACAGTGTTTCAATGTGAGTAATTTCTGGCGGCCATTAACGACTAATATTGATATCGGCAAAGGCTTGTTTTAGTTGCTCATAAGCTTGAGTCGCGGCCTCAGTGCTGATATCAGGGTTCACGATGTTTAAGGTTAGATACAAATCACCCGCTTGCTTAGCAGGGATACCTTTACCTTTTAGGCGTAAATTGCTACCAGACTTGCTGTTCTTAGGCACAGTCACAGCAAGCGTACCAGCTGGCGTACTGACGTTGATTTTTTCACCCAACGCCGCTTCCCATGGCGCTATATTGACGGTTTGGTAAACATCAGCGCCTTCGATACGGATATTGTCTGCGTGACGGATTTTTACTTTTAAAAATAAATCGCCATTTTTTCCGCCACCAATACCAGCGGCACCTTGCCCTGCTAGGCGAATTTGCTTGCCATCAGTGATGCCTTTAGGGATTTTAATTTTCAGCGTTTTGTTGTCATACTCGACACTGCCATTCGGTTGACGAATAGGGACATTCAACTTAATGCTGTAGTCATCGCCGTTATAAACGGACGCCAAATCAACGGTAATCTCTGCATGTTGATCTTGACCTTTACTATCTTGCGAGCCAAAACCACCACGCTGCGATTGGCCTCCCGCTGAACCACGTGCACCGCGACCAAATGCCGAAAAGATGTCATCGAAGCGGAAGCCACCATCGCCATAAGCTTCGCCTTCACCGAACTGATCTTTGATATCTTCCCAGCGATAGCCGCCTTGCCCGCCACTTGCAGATTGACCACCAAAACCACCACTTTGACCAGCAAAGGGATTGTCTAGCATGGCGTCATATTCGGCACGCTTTTCTTTATCTCTAATGGTTTCGTAAGCATTATTAATCTCAGCAATCTTATTGTCTGCATCTGGATCATCGCTCACATCAGGGTGATATTGACGCACAAGCTTACGGTATCTTTTTTTAATATCTGCAGCTGACGCGTCTTTTTTGACCCCTAAAATGTCATAGTAATTTTTCTCTGCCATGTTTTTGTCCTCAACATAAAAGCATGTTAATGATACTGGTATGCCCATTTTAAACGATATGGTACGGAAATTTATTCAACTGCGACATAACAGGTGGTAACGATAGTCTATCTAATAATGATAGTAATATAAAAATTCAATACCGTTATACAAATATTACCAGTAATAATGCCGAACAACAGCAGTGTTTAAGTTGTTTGAGGCACTTAATACTTTATGATTCGCCTTTGTCACTGCATTGGCATATTTCTCTATGATTCTGGCATTATTATTCTTTGATAACCACAGACGTCATATCAATTTAACACTCGCCCTAATGAAAAAATAGAGAGTCAAGCCAAAAACACCATTAACAATGTAAATCATTATTTAAAACAATTACATACAGATCACTGGTATTCACTAGCTAGCGTGCCTAAATGAGCATTTTGACCTTGGTAGTTCTTTTACAGAACCGTAAGAATATGACAAAGTATGTGTTGTAAAATGAATATATTATTTATACTCATAGGGAGTATGAATAACATAGGCAAGTGTATCTGTCTATTTTATAAATTGCTTAAAGGTATTAAATGTCTTATTTAATCAAGTCTTTGGTTATCACATTATCACTATTGCTGAGTACCACCGTTTTTGCTGGAAACACCAGTTATTACGGTAGTCAGTTCCACGGTAAACGCACTGCTAGTGGTAGTATCTTCAACATGAACTCTTTGACCGCTGCGCATCGCACGTTGCCGTTTGGTACGAAGGTACAAGTGACCAACAAGAAGACAAAGCAGAGTGTAATCGTAAAAATTACCGATAGAGGCCCTTTCATTCGGGGTCGTATTTTGGATTTATCGAAAGCCGCTGCTGGTCAAATAAACTGTCAGTTATGTACGACCACGATGGAAATACTGTCTTATGGTGATGGTAAATACCGTAAGGAATAACGTAATAAAAAAGGGAGAGCCAGCGCTCTCCCTTTTTTGTGACTGTCTTTATCAAGTAAAAATAGCTTAAAAAACAATCAAAACCTGCTATTTACTATAGCGAACAGCTCTCTACTCAAAACCCGCTTCCATTTCTTCTAATGTCGTCATCAAAAGCAATAGTTTTTCTTCATTGTCACTGTGCTGCTGTTGCAATGCCGTTTGCTCATTAAGTAATAACAGCAAATCAGACTTGCGACTTTCTTCGTACAAATCCGTATCAGCCAGTTTTTCTTCAAGCGTCACGAGCTGTCCATCAATTTTAGCCAATGCTTTTTCTATCTCTTCTATCTCACGGCGAATAGGCGCGGTGAGTTTGCGTTGTTCAGCTGCCAATTTGCGCTGCGCATCTTTACTAAGCGTAGGCGTCGTCGCTTTACTTTTTGATGAATTATCAGGTGCTTTATTATTCACTTGACCATTATCTGTTTCACGTGAAACGAATTTCTTACTCTCTTTTTTACTTTTCTTCTTACTGGTACTTTTATCTGATGAGTTCTCTTGTTTACGCTTCTCTGCCAACCACTTACCGTAGTCGCTGATGTCACCATCGAACTCCTCGATTTGACCATCATGTACCAAAAACAGCTCATCACAGACGTTGGCAATCAACTCACGATCATGCGAAACCAGTACCACTGCCCCCTCAAATCCTTGCAAGGCGATGGTCAACGCTTGGCGCATTTGTAAGTCCAAATGGTTGGTCGGCTCATCGAGTACCAGAACGTTCGGACGTTGCCAAACAATCAATGCCAGCGTCAAACGCGCACGCTCGCCCCCAGAGAATAGCTCACTCGGCGTATCGATACGCTCACCGCGGAAGTCAAAGCTACCTAAAAACGAGCGTAACATCGCATCAGAGGTTTTACCGGCTAGACGACGCAACATCTCTATAGGCGTGGCCTTGGCATCCAAGATATCCATTTGATGCTGGTTAAAATAGCCTAATTTTAAGGTATCCGAAACACGATACGTCCCTGTTAATACGCCAAGCTCACCGACCAGCGCTTTAATCAGTGTTGATTTACCTGCGCCATTCATACCCAGCAAGCCAAGACGCGTATCCGGCGTCACTTGCACATTGGCATTATATAAAAGTGGCGTATCGCTGTAGCCAATATCCGCTTTGGTCAGCTCAATCAGTGGTGAGCTCATATTTGCTGGCTCATAAAAGCGGAAAGAGAACGGGTTGTCCGCCATCATCGGTGACAGCTCAGCCATGCGCTCAAGCTGCTTGATACGGCTTTGTGCTTGCTTAGCTTTACTGGCTTTAGCACGGAAACGACGAATAAAGTCATCCAAATGTGCTTTGGTCGCTTCTTGTTTTTCAAACGCTTGCTGCTGCTGCGCCATACGCTCGTGACGGGTGCGAATAAACTGCTGATAGTTACCGGTATAAAGGGTGATTTTTTGTTGTTCGACATGTAAGATATGACCGACCGTGGCATCCAAAAAAGCTTGGTCATGCGAGATGACGATAACCAGACCAGTATAGGCATTGATCCAAGTCTCAAGCCACAAAATCGCATCCAAATCCAAATGGTTGGTCGGCTCATCGAGTAACATTAAGTCCGCACGGCTCATCAAGGTTTTGGCGAGATTCAAACGCATGCGCCAACCACCCGAAAACCCTTCTACTGGCAATTCATGCTGGCTGGTATTAAAACCAAGACCTGCCATAATTTGGGCCGCTTTAGTCGGCGTACGATAGCCATCAATTTCATCAAACTGCTGATGCAATACCCCGATCTGTTCATCACTGACGCTACTCAAATCATTCAAAGAAGCATTAATCTCATACCACTGCTCATCACCGCTCAATACATAATCAATCGCAGACTGCGTTGTAGCGCCGACTTCCTGAGCCATGTGTGCCACATGCCAGCTATCGGGAATACTGACTTCACCTCTATCAAGCGTGACCTCAGTATCTCCTCTGCCCATTCGCGTCAACAATAAGGCAAATAAGGTAGATTTGCCGGTGCCGTTGTTGCCCGTCAAGCCAACTTTGTGACCCGGATGTAGCTGGAAGCTTGCCCCTGCAAACAACTCACGACCATCACGGCGAACACCAACGTCTTTAAATTCGATCATATAATCTCTTCAACTCAACAGTAATATAAAATATAAGGCAATAAAAAACACACATCTGGCATGTTAACTGGCGGCTATTATTTCAAACGCTTGCCCCATAGGCAAACGATTAAATAACTATTTCAAAACCAAGTGTTTATTCGCACAAAAAGTCTTTCTCTTAGCATGAGTTTATGGGGACAATAACTGCTAGTATCAATCAGCCACCTTCAGCCAGTAGCGTCACTCTTGACAAACGAATCAATACCCCCATTATGATATACTGCGATGAGATAAGTGCCCGTTATCAACCAAATCGTTGTAATGACACAGATATCATATTTATAATGCGCCATTAGTCATACCAATAGCCGCGCCATAATAACAGCACCCAATTGAATCAAACGCCGTGCGTATCTTTATTTGCAGCTATTTCATTGCAAACCCTAACTGGACGACCGCATTTGATCCTAGCAACTGAGGTAGATATGAACGAATCAGCCAACCAATTTAATCCAAGCGCCAGCCAGCCAGTAGACCCAACTGTTTTAAGCTTAACCGATAGCGCTGCACAAAAGGTGCGCCGTCTACGTGAAGAAGAAGGCGACAGCGATCTGATGTTGCGTGTCTATGTGACGGGCGGCGGCTGCTCAGGTTTTTCTTACGGCTTTAACTTCGCCAATGAGCTCAATGAAGACGATGCCAATTTTGACAATGACGATGTAACCTTGGTCGTCGATTCACTAAGCTATCAGTATTTACAAGGCTCTACCGTTGACTATACTGAAGGGTTAGAGGGCGCACGCTTTATCGTCACCAATCCAAATGCCACCACCACGTGTGGCTGTGGCTCATCCTTCTCTATTTAAGTTGGCAAGACGCATGACTTTTGATCAAGATACCTTCCTCGTTAGTCAACGCTATCATAAACCGCTTAACGTCGTACTTTTGAAGCATCTATCTCGTAGGTAGATGCTTCTTGTTTTATGCGTTTTTTAGAAAAAAGTAACGCGCTGTTCATAAAATTTTTTATTGAAATACCTATTAAAATCAAGATGAATGAGCGCCTGTAAAGCTTATCGTATTTGTAATTGTCCGTGGTTTTCAGGGCAGCTTTGAGCTAAACTGACGGCATTCTTAATCCAATATTTACCTTCATTATGGTCAAACGCCAGTCGTGTTTTGAGCCGCCATAATAAATAACAATAGATGACTATTATGAGTAATTTTGCGAGTAGCTTTGTGAATTTTGACATTCCTAATTGGTTTGATAGCAAGCATCTAACGGGCATGCTCCGCGGTATCGAAAAAGAAGGTCTGCGCTTAAGACCCGATGGCTACTTGGCTCAGACACCGCATCCAGCCAAACTTGGCTCAAAGCTCACCCATCCGTTTATCACAACTGATTATTCAGAAAGCCTACTTGAGCTAATTACTGACCCCAAAACCTCACCAAAAGAGACGCTAAACATGCTGCGTCAGTTGCATGTATTGGTCTATCAAGCCATGCCTGAAGGTGAGCTGATGTGGCCGCTGTCTATGCCTTGTATGCTGTCATCGAATGATGAAGACATCCCACTGGCTGATTATGGCAGCTCTAATACGGGTAAGCTCAAGACACTATACCGTAGCGGGCTTGGTATTCGCTATGGTCGGCGCATGCAAACGATTGCAGGTTTGCATTATAACTTGTCTTTTGGCGACGGGTTATTTGAAGTCTGGCAAGCTGAAATACCTGCTGCACAAGCGCAAACGCTGACAGAATTTAAAAACGAAAAGTACTTAGGGCTTATCCGTAACTTTAAGCGTCTGACCAGTTTGGTACTGTATTTACTGGGTGCTAGCCCTAGCGTTTGTCCTTGTTTCTTAGCTGGTCGTGAGCATGATTTAGAGCTACTAAACGACTCAACCTACTATAAGCCTGCTGCCACCAGCCTACGTATGGGCAAGCTTGGTTATACCAATAGTGTGCAAGAACAGCTCGATATTCGTTATAACTATCTGCCAGAGTATGTCGATGGACTGCGCCGTGCGATTCAGACTCCGCACGAAAGCTTTGCCAAGCTTGGCTTAGATGATGCCGATGGCAACCCTATCCAAATCAACAATCATATTTTACAAATAGAAAATGAATACTATAGCCCTATTCGTCCCAAACAAATCGCGATGAGCGGCGAGACACCGACCGAAGCATTAGAGCGCCGCGGTATCGCCTATGTTGAGTTCCGTGCAATCGATCTAGACCCTTATAGCGATGTCGGTATTCGTCTGTCTAGCGCTTGTTTCTTAGAGGTCATGGCACTGTACTGTCTGCTGAGCGACTCACCTGATCTATTACCTGAGGAAGAAGAGACCTTAGCCATCAATCTTGAGCGCGTGGTAAACGAAGGTCGCCGCGAAGGCTTACACATTATAAACAACGGCGAAGAGCAACTGCTTGAGAGCTGGATGCTGGTGCATTTAGAACGTATGCAACCACTTGCCGCGCTACTTGATGCGCATTATGGCGGCAACGATTACCGTGCAGCAGTCGCGTTAATGCAAGGCAAAGCAGGGCACTCTGAATCGACCATTTCAGCACAAGTAAATTCTGATAGTCAGCGTTTAGGCAGCTTATGGCAGCTTGGCTTTACCTTGGCGCAGCAGCATCGTGAGTCTTTATTACAGCAGACGCTTAGTCCGAACACCCAAGCCAAATACGAAGTGTTGGCAGAAAAGTCGATATTACAGCAAGCTGAGATTGAAAAAGCCGAAACTGAAGATTTTATGGAATTTTTACAGCAATATCGCTAAGCTTTGATTTCTGATTTCTGATTTCTGATTTCTGATTTCTGATTTCTGATTTCTGACCGCCACTTAATGTGTATAGATGACTACTTTATAAGAGTAACTGCCCGATGCTAAAGCTGACCACTTACCGCAATTTGCAAATATTTTTGGTGATAATAGCCGTAATAGGTATGAGTTTTGCGCTGTTTTTTTTACAGCGCTATATGGGATTTTCGCCTTGCCCATTGTGTATTTTTCAGCGTATTGGCCTCATAATCATGGGCAGTTTTGCTTTGATAGCCGCATTATTCAACCCTAAATCTAAGGCCGTTAGACTGGTATTATGGCTTGGTAGCTTAGCAGGTATCGGCTGGGCGACTGCCGTGGCTGGACGTCATGTTTGGCTACAACATCTACCTGCCGATCAAGTACCTTCTTGTGGCCCAGGGCTGGATTATTGGTTAGATACGCTACCCATTTTGCAAGTATTTAAAGAAGTTTTTGCAGGTTCTGGCGAATGTGCCTCTGTTGAGTGGACATTTATGGGACTGAGCATTCCTGAACAATCTTTGATTCTATTTAGTCTGCTATTGGTGGTACACGGGTTGATATTATGGCGCATTTTACGACCTGTTGCCCCTAGCCGCCTTGCTTGATAGCGAATTAGCACATACGTTGCTTTTTGCTATATCCTTCGTTTTTGCTATATCCATTTTTCCAAACGAACAGGCGTGTTTATTACTAAACGTCTGTTCTTTAATGAGCCACTATTAAATATCTCCGATAATTTTGGTTCATCATATCTATCAATGTTAAAACATTATTCTTAGCTCATGGCTAAACCTATCATAACAAAAAGGCCACAGAGATATCTTTAACCTTTGATATCTTGACACAGTTTATTTGCTTTTTGATGGGTAAAATAGCGTTTTAAATATCCATCACTGTTGACTGATTGGCGATAGGCTACCGATAGCTTCTTCTCGCCGCCTAGCCTCAGATAGCACTTGTAGTCTCGTAGTCTTCTACTCTCATTTAAACATTTATCCTTCCTATTATCTTTCCTTTTTGACAATGTATTGAGTTGTCGATAGTGTCGATAATCTTTGGAATGACTATTAAAAAACTGTTTTTTGGTGTGACCATGATATATTTTTTGCCTACTTGTTCTAACACGCTAACTATCCTCAAACGCGGTGGTCGTTGTTTGCTAGCGCTGCCCCTCTGTGTGCTGCTCATCGGCTGTGATAGTACCTCGTCTAGCGGCGATAAAGGTATGACGACTAAGGTCGCCCCTATCGATCATGTAGAAGAGAACAGCGCACAAGCCAGCGCAGAGAACTTGTCAGAGACCAATCTATTAAATGCGGGTAGTGAGCTAGATAAAGTGTCAGAAGGACAATCGCTGATTGCGGCTGCCCAATCGAGTAACGGTGCATATCCACATCAATCGCTGACACGCTCAGAGCCGGGTAATGGCACGTTACAAGCCACGTTAATGGGCGATTATGGTGGCATAGTACCCTGTAAATCTTGTGATAGCACCGATATTACATTGAATTTATTCGCTGATGGTTCAGTGCTAAAAACCAGTATAGATAACAACCCCGAAATGCCGAATACACCCCTGTTTGAGCCTGGTGTTTATCGTCAAGACAATGATATGATTACGATTGTCTATGAAGACAAAAACATTGAAGCGTATCATATTCAAGACAATCATCTTGTCTTAATGGATGAACATAAAAAACCTAACAATGACTACACCCTGTCGCGTAAATAATAAAATAGCGGCATAAACATTTAGAGGCTCTAAATTTTAGAAGCTCTGAATATAGTGATGCTCAATGAGCCAAACCATCCTTTTAATAACGCCTACTTGTTGGGCGTTTTTTATTGGTCATCATGCGGTGTTTACTTTACAATAAGTGCTTATTTTCGACGCTGCTATTTGGCGAACCTATGCTGTTTTTGTGACAGAATATAGGGTCGAAGCAATATAAAGTAGAGATAAGGCAAGCGGGCGTCAATAGTACGTTTGGTACATGAAGCACGGTTAACATCGTCACCATTTATAATATTTTAATTATAGCCAAGACTGATGATCATTAGGTTGAGCGTATCCTAGAATACACCACAGTTAATATCGGTAACTTTTGGGATAATGCTCCATTTTTATTCTTTTAATTTAAGCTCGTACGGAACGTCTATGCATATTCATATTCTTGGTATTTGTGGTACTTTTATGGGCTCACTGGCATTGCTAGCGCGCGAGCTTGGGCATACGGTCACGGGCTCAGATGCCAACGTTTATCCGCCGATGTCCACCCAACTGGAAAACGCGGGCGTGACCATTGAGCAAGGCTATCTGGTAGAGCATTTACAACCAGCACCAGATTTAGTCGTCGTCGGTAATGCCATGAAGCGCGGTATGGATGTCATCGAATATATGCTGGATACAGGTCTACGCTATACCTCAGGACCACAGTTTTTATCTGAGCAGGTATTACAATCGCGTCATGTGATAGCCGTTGCCGGTACTCACGGTAAAACCACGACGACGACTATGCTCGCTTGGATATTGCACTATGCGGGTATCGATACTGGGTTTTTAATCGGCGGTGTGCCACTGGTTGATACCACTGATGAGCATTTACAGCACGTCTTCGCTCACAGCAGTTATTTGGGTGCGGATAAAATTGATAATGACGATTCGGTAAATACTGGCTATTTCGTTATCGAAGCGGATGAATACGATTCTGCATTTTTTGATAAGCGTTCAAAGTTCGTTCATTACCGTCCGCGTACGGCTATTTTAAACAACCTAGAATTTGATCATGCGGATATTTTTGCGGATCTTGAGGCCATTCAGACCCAATTCCATCATATGGTGCGCATGATTCCAAGTACGGGCAAAATCATTATGCCCACAGCGACTGCCAGCTTAGAGGAGACGTTAGCGAAAGGGGTTTGGACACCCGTTTGGCGGACAGCCGTATTGGAGTCAGCGGCACATAATACCTATGCAACAGATAATACCCACGCAAAAGATAAGCATGTAAAAGATAGTAGTGATTGGCAAGCTGAACTTATCAGCGAAGATGGTGGTCAATTTGCGGTTAGTTTTGCGGCTGATATTGCTGATAAAGAAGCCACGGGAGTCGTCGATTGGTCGATGAGCGGCATGCATAATGTGAATAACGCCTTGGTTGCTGTCGCAGCGGCTTATAACATCGGCGTCAGTGTTAAAACTGCTTGCGCGGCGTTATCAGCATTCGCTGGCATTAAACGTCGGATGGAGCTGATTGGCGATGTCAATGATATCTTAGTCTTTGATGATTTTGCCCATCATCCTACAGCCATTACTACTACTTTAGACGGTGCCAAGAAGAAGCTGGCGGACAGACGCATTTGGGCGATTATTGAACCACGTAGTAACACCATGAAAATGGGCATTCATCAAGACAGCTTGGCTGAGTCTGCTGCTCTCGCCGATCATACCTTATGGTATGAGCCGACAGGACTGGAGTGGGGTTTAAAAGAAGTCATTGAAAATGCCAATAGCGCAAATCCTAACATGGGCAACCAACAGGTGCTCTCTAGTATCGATGCTATCATCAAGCATATCGACACGCACGCAAAAGCGGGTGACGCCATTGTGATTATGTCGAATGGCGGTTTTGAAGGTATTCATCAACGCTTATTAACTGCGCTACGTAATAAAGCCACTTAATAAAGCTACGCAACAAATAATCTAGCTGGTCTAGTTCTGGTGTCAAATAAGAGCGTTGCTTATTATAAATGAGCAACGTTTTTTTATGATCAACTTTTTCTGACTACTTGCGATTACTATAGAAAGTATCAGTATTAGGGAGCGTCGATATCCAAAAATGCCTTAATATATAAATGGCGTTTTCGACTTCACTACCTTTGTAACCTTTCATTTACCTATTCTACCTGCATATTAGCAAATCTATGATTTTCCTCACATAGCTCATACACTGGTAACATTTCGCGCTTACCTTTACGTCTATACAGTGCTTACAATGAGCTTATCAAAATTGATTAACTATTATAAATGATAATAAATTAGGAGAATAATATGAGCTTTATTTGGATGATTATTGTAGGTCTGGTTGCAGGTTTATTGGCACGAGCTATCAAGCCAGGTAGCGACCCGATGGGCTGGATAATGACAATTGTATTGGGTATCGTCGGTGCTTTATTAGGTGGCTTCTTAGCTGGTCTTATCGGTTTCAATGCTGATGGCGGCTTTACTGGTTTGATATTCTCAGTAATCGGTGCGATCATCCTGTTATTTATCTATGAGATGATTATGAGCAAACGTGGTGTATAACTTTGCACTTTTGGTTAGACGTTTTAGTTGTACAAAACGACTTTAATGACTTAGAAATGACTTGATTCACTATTCACTAAACTCAATTTACTAAAAAGCAACTCTACTTATGCAAGTCAGATTACATCTAATCTAGCTTATATAAATCAAAAAGCCTTGCGAATTGCAGGGCTTTTTTATGCCTATAATAAAAGCGACCTCCCTCATTTTTTACGATGATAAAAAGCAATAATTGTGCGAAAGTATTGATAAGCATTACTTTTGTCCCCATTTATCCTATAATATCAACCCTATTTTATCCCTATCATTGAGGTGAGCGTTATGGCTTTACTCCCTATTTTAAATTACCCAGACCCGCGCCTGCGTACTATTGCTACGCCTGTTAAGGAAGTGACTGCTGAAATCAAAACCTTAATCGCTGATATGATTGAGACGATGTATGAGGCACAAGGTATCGGTTTGGCAGCAAGCCAAGTGGATCGTCATATTCAGCTCATCGTCATGGATCTGTCTGAAGATAAAAATAGCCCTAGAGTTTTTATCAACCCAAAGGTGACACCATTGGTAGAAGAGAAACAGCCCTATGAAGAAGGTTGTTTGTCCGTACCTGAAGTCTATGACAGTGTCGAGCGCCCAAACAAAGTGCGCATTGAAGCCTTAGATGAGAATGGTCAAAAAATCGATGAAGAAGTAGAAGGCTTACTCGCGGTATGTATCCAACATGAAATGGATCATTTAAATGGGGTCATATTCGTCGATTACCTATCACGTCTCAAGCAAACTCGTGCTCGCGATAAAGTGCGTAAAATCGTTAAAATACGCGAAAAACAAGGCGAACAAACGGCGGATAAACAGCCACAGCCCAGCCATTCTTAGTCCATTCATCATCTAAGCTATTTTTACGTCATTTAATCAGCATGGACGCAAGGTTTCATTACCTGTGAGATGCGTGATGACACTAATGTGAGATGACAATGACGTGATGCGAGCATTTACTCTTTAACACCTACTGTCTTTATTAAAGGTTTCCTACCATGACCATGATCAAAATTGACCAATATTTTGACCCTGCCGGCTGGCAGAAATTCACTCAAGCTGCTGAAGGTCGCGAGACGCCATTTTTGGTCGTGGACCTTAGCCGTATCAAAACCAAATATCATGAAATGGTTGGGTTTTTTCCCAATGCTAAAATCCATTATGCAATGAAAGCCAGTCCTGCTGTTGAAGTGATTAACTTGCTTGCTGATCTTGGTTCGAACTTTGATTGTGCTTCCATCTATGAGCTTGATCGCGTACTAGACTGCGGCGTTGAGCCATCGCGTATCTCTTATGGCAATACCATCAAAAAAGCGGAGCATGTCAAATATGCCTTTGAAAAAGGTATTGACTTGTATGCGACCGACTCAGAAGCGGATCTAAAAAATATTGCCAAGCACGCCCCTGGTTCAAAAATCTTTGTGCGTATCTTAGTACAAGGTTCTGAGACCGCTGAATGGCCATTGTCTCGTAAGTTTGGTTGTCATCCCAATATGGCGATTGAGCTGTTGATTCAAGCTCGTGATTTGGGTCTAGTGCCTTATGGCATCTCATTCCACGTCGGTAGTCAACAAAAAGACGTTGCCGCTTGGGATGATGCGCTAGCCAAGGTCAAATACATGTTTGACTGGATGAAAAACGAAGAAGATATTAAGCTACAAATGATCAATTTGGGTGGCGGCTTTCCAGCCAACTATATCAGTGAAGTGAACCCTATAAAAGTCTACGCTGAAGAGATCACTCGTTATTTGACAGACGACTATAATGAAGAAGACATGCCAGCGATTATCCTTGAGCCAGGTCGTTCATTGGTTGGTGGATCGGGCGTATTGGTCAGTGATGTGGTGCTTATCTCGCGTAAGTCGCACACGGATTTAACGCGTTGGGTCTATACCGATGTGGGCTTATTCCAAGGCTTAATCGAGACGTTGGGAGAGGCCATCAAGTATCCGGTTTATACACCTAAGATGGAAACATCAACCAGCAAAGGCACTGTGGTACTGGCCGGTCCTACTTGTGATTCGACCGATATCATGTATGAAGAAGCGGGCTATCAATTGCCAGAAGAGCTGGAGATTGGTGATAAAATCTTTTGGTTGACCACGGGTGCTTATACTAACTCGTACTCATCTATTGAGTTCAATGGTTTTCCACCGTTAGAAGTGATCTACGTTGACTAATCTGCAATAGATTATTGTCGATAAAAAGCGCGATACTGCTCATTACAGTATCGCGCTTTTTTATACCAAAGATAATAGTAATCGATGCAAGGCTACTGCACCATTATCCAAATTGGTGTGTTTTTAGTACTATCAATGGCACGATTGCTACCATAACTTGCGCGTTGATTTTGGCTACTTTGAGAGATTTGTCCGATAGTTACCCATTGACCACGTGGGATAATAATGGTCGTGTCTAATCGTTGACCTTGAATGGCATGATTACTATTTTTCTGAGAAGCCGAATAAGAGCGTGCGAGTTTTTCTTCAACTTGTGACAATGTTACTTCGACTTGACCAGTCGGTAATAATCTTGGCGTAACCGTGATGCCTTGCGTCGTTGGTAGCAATACCTGCTGCTGAATGACAATCTGTACTGAGGAACTTTTATAATTTGTATAACTATTTACATCGTATGTTTGATTCAGCGCATAAAGCGTCCCTGTACTGATGCTGGCGGCACTACCTGACAAGGTTTGTACTTGGTATAAATTATTTGTTTGCTGTTGGCTATTGCTCTGATGAATAATCCCTGACCCTTGAATACCACGATTGCTAATAATGACCTGCCCTTGCTGAATATTACCTTGGACGCTGCTATTGTTGCCAACACGCACAGCGACCGTCAATGCCTGTGGCTGACCGTCAATCTGAGTCAATAACTGCTGTACCGCCTGATAGTTAGCGGCTGTCGTATGCAACACCAACTTGTCTTGATAGGTAGTAACTGTACCGCCGTCACGATTATTATTCAGTTGCTGACGAACAGCAGGTAATAATGCATCACCGCCATAGGTATCAATGACGTATGTTTGAAAAGTAGCTGCTTGTGCTGAGATATTGAGCGTTGAGAACACAATAACGCTTAGTAGAACTACTTTTATTGCTTTAGTAGGAGTGACCATAATGTATTAAGTCCGAATCAAGTGACCAAATAAATACGTTTACGTGTTTACGTTTATTTGCTTTGTTCTTGGCCTGAATATCTTCATACTCTTTGATAATAGACAAGTCTGTCAAACTCATACCTTCATTGGGTTTGTCGGGCGTTTTATTCTGTCCAGCTTTATCAATAAACTCATTAATCCAATTACGCCATTCTAACTTTAGGTCAAAATTGCTAATCTCAAATGGCGAGCTACCATCAAACGTTTTTTGCATCATATCAACGAACTGTTTAGCAATTTCTCGGCGTGTATCTCCATTGCCATTTTGGCTGATATGATTACCGACTTCTACTGCCACTACTAAAGGAATAATAAATCGACAGTTCGATTCAGCATAGGTTTCAAACTCATCTATAACTTTAACTCTATTCTGATTTTTATTAGAAACATTCAATATATTCAATATTATGCTGGTATCTAATATACAAATATCTGCCATCTAATCAGCCCCCTGTAGCTGATTTAGCCAGTCCAATGCTTGTTTTTTACGCTGCTCTGATGTGATTGGATGTTTTACAAAGCGCTCGACAATACCTTGAGTAACTAAGTCGCCAAGCGTTCCTTGAGCGACTAAGCCAAGATAATCATCTAAGTCTCCTAAGCGCATCAACTTGCTATCACCTTCTTGCGGGTCTCTATAGCAAAATACAACATCTGCGAGGGCTTCATCTGGTAGGGCATCCATTAGCGCAGGATTATGCGTCGATAGTAACAAATTAAGTTTACGTTCTTCGGCATACTGACGCAGTAAGCTTAAAATAATATGCGCTCGTGTGGGATGAATACTATTATCAATCTCTTCAATGACTACTGTTGAACCTTCTGGCACAGAAAGGAGGGCAGCTGCAATGCCCAATACTTTTAACGTACCGTCTGATAGTAAATCCATTGTACGTTCAACAGAAGTACTCCCAAAGCTTTCAACTAGAGCAAACTCAATACGATCACGATGATCTTTGTAAAATTTAATATCTAGAATATCTTGTTCTGGTAAGCTTTTAACTAATAACAATAACTTAGATTTGTTCTTTGCTTCTTCGCAGATATTATATAAAACTCCAGCGATATTAGAGCCATCTGGTCTTAAAATATTATCTGAAATACTATCAATACGCATGTTATTTGGTACAAAATCAAAGAAAAAAGATTGCTGTAAAAACTTGCGAATAACATTAAAATTAGTCCAAGGCTTTTTCTTCTTCATGGTTATGAATGTATCAATCATAAGAAATGCAGATATGTCGCTATTATTAGTTTTGTAAAAAGTAACTTTATCATCTGTCTGAGAATTTATAAAACCATCAAGGCCAGTATTACCTTTTGCAAATTCATCTATTTTTTTTATTAAATCTATATTATGAAGCTCTGAAAGTTGCGAAAAATAAGGAGGCTTCAAATTTTGTAATATAACAACTCTATTTTCTTGTAAATGTATAATCTCGCTCCTAAGTTCGATACTGTTTGAGCTTACTTCAAAAATGCCTTCATATTCAAAACCTGCTTCAAATTTAAATAGTAGTGCGAATTGTTCTGTTGAGTTGAACGACAAGTCTCTAATACTACCCCGAACGACTTTATCACTATCGTTAACCCTATTTTTGAGCGTAGATAAGCGCTCACCACCAGCCACCCAACTTAAAAAACGAAACGCTTCAATAGCATTGCTTTTACCTGACGCGTTCGCCCCTATCAGTAAAGTCAAAGGTGACAGCGGTAAGGTGGCTTCTTTATAGCTCTTAAAGTTTTTAATAGTGATACTAGCGTTATCTGTCATTGCCATCTCGCTTATAAGTAGATTATCTAAATCTTGCCTTACTCATTCAAACCCAACACGTCCTGCATATTATATTGCCCTACTTCTTGTTTGATAACCCAAGTCGCGGCACGTACGGCACCCGCGGCAAAAGTCATACGCGCGCGGGCACGATGGGTAATTTCAACCACCTCACCATCGGCAATAAACATCACGGTATGATCGCCAATGATTTCACCTCCGCGAATGGCATGAATACCAATAGTACCTGCTTTGCGTTCGCCCGTTTGTCCTTCGCGGCCATAAACAGCAACGTCTTTTAGATTCTGTCCACGAGCTTCTGCCACGGCTTCTGCCATCATATATGCTGTGCCTGATGGCGCATCAATTTTATGCTTATGGTGGGCTTCAATGACTTCCACATCGGCATCCTCGCCAAATGCCTTCGCGGCCATGCCGAGCAACTTTAATGACAGATTAACACCTGTTGAATAGTTACCAGCATAGACAATCGCAATTTTCTCGCTGGCTTTTGCCAACACTTGCTCTTGCTGCTTATTGAATCCTGTGGTGCCAATGACCATCGCGACATTGTTTGCCGCACAAATCTGCATATTTTGCTCAGTAGCATCAGGCAAGCTAAAGTCAATGAGTACATCGATGTCATTAATGACAACTTTTAAATCATCGACAATCTGTACCTCTAAGCGACCGATAGCGGCGACTTCGCCAGCATCCGCACCAACAAGGCTTGAGCCTTGACGTTCTATCGCGGCATTTAATGCCGTTTGCGAGTTATCTTGTACCGCTTCTATTAGCATGCGCCCCATACGACCACCAGCACCAATAACCCCGACTTTGATGGCTTGTTTATTTGTATTTTCTTGCGCTGTTATCTGTTGGCTCATATTTTTACCCTAAAAGCTCTATATTAATAAGAAAGGTTTTAAATGTTATGATGCTAAGTTTAGCAAATATCACCACCTGAATGGTTTTTTATAGCGTCAATAAAAACCCCCAGTGTTTCATGTGAAACACTGGGGGTTTTGTATCTAGTCATTTAACCAAACGAGTGATTAAAACAACTCAGTTAATCAAATAAGTCACCAATCTTTTTAAAGAATGACTTCTTATGTGGCGACTGCTGATGCTTGCTATCACCGTCGAGCGTATCTTGGAACTGGCGCAACAGGTCTTTTTGCTCGCGAGTTAAGTTCACTGGGGTTTCGATAACCACACGGCAAATCAAATCACCTTTCATGGTGGTGCGTACTGGCGTCACGCCTTTGCCGCGCACACGTAGCAACTTACCACTTTGCGTGCCTTCGGCAACCTTGATTTTCACCTTACCATCTAGAGTTGGTATTTCGACCTCTTTACCCAGTGCTGCATCAGTGATGCTAACGGGTACGTCCATATATAGATCAGCGCCTTGACGGGTAAAGACATTATGCGGTTTTACGCGTACTTCAACGTATAAGTCGCCGTTTTGGACGCCCGCGCCGCCTGCTTCACCTTCGCCTGCTAGACGGACGCGATCACCATCATCAACACCCGCTGGGATAGACACTTCTAGCGTACGTGATTTGTCTTTAACGCCATTACCATGACAGTCAGAGCATGGATTTTTGATTTGTTTACCAGTGCCGCCGCAATGTGGGCAAGCCTGCTGCACGGCAAAAAATCCTTGCTGCATACGCACTTGACCTTGACCATGACAGGTCTGACAAGTTACGATATCAGAGGCATTTTTCGCCCCTTTACCATCGCAGGTGTCGCAAGGCGCAGGCGCAGTAAAGCTGATTTCTTTTTTGCAGCCACGTACCGCTTCTTCTAGAGTCAGCTCGATCACATAACGCAAATCTGAGCCACGGCGTGAACGTCCACCACCGCCGCCACGTGATTGACCGAAAATATCGCCAAAGTTACCGAAGATATCGCCAAAAATATCTTGGAAGTTGCCACCACCTGCACCGCCAAAGCCGCCGCCACCCATACCGTTTTCAAAGGCTGAATGACCCATGCGATCATACGCAGAGCGCTTTTCTTCGCTGCTTAGTACTTCGTAAGCCATGGATGCTTCTTTGAATTTATCCTCAGCATCTGGATCATCAGAGTTACGGTCAGGGTGATATTTCATAGCCAGCTTGCGGTAAGCTCGCTTAATTTCTTTGCTTTCAGCGGTCTTGCTCACACCTAATACTTCATAAAAATCGCGCTTACTCATGGGCTCTCCTATCGTCTTTACAGTCCACCGGCCAGTCGATTCAGTAGTTCTAGTCAACCACCACCTTAATACGACTCACTATGGCACTCAGAGGTTTCACATGAAACATCATAAATAGTGAGAGAAAAGAGGTGATACTGCTATGAATCTTACAAGCGAATACGGCGGGATGCTGCTTAGCCAAATCAATTATTAAAAGTTTGCGCTATTTATGGAGATGCTATGGTGATTTATCAAGCGCTTAGGCAGGGAAAGTATCCACTATAGTGCGCTTGGCCATACAAAAAGGTTTTATTAAGGAATGAACAAAGGTTTTCATACCTTAAAAAGTCTCAGCCATGCTAATATTTATCGTTATATTTTTGGGGTTTTAGATTTATACTCACTAGTCTTAAATCTGCCCATCATTACGTTTTTGTTTTGCGATAAGGGTTTGATTTTTATGAAGAAGCTGATTATTTTATTAATCGTCATTGCAGTCGCTGTCTATGCAGGCTCGCCCTATTACAGCGCTTATCAGCTTAAAAATGCCTACGATGCCAAAGACGGCGCGACCATCGCAGCAGCGATCGACTATGAGCAAGTGCGACCTAGTATCCAAAACCAACTCACCAGTCAGTTTACGGCGACTATGTCCAATTATCCATTGGTCGCTGAGCTGGGCGGCGAACCATTGACCCAAGCCGCCAATAGCTTTATCACGCAGGCGGTGGATGGTGCTATCACCCCACAAAACATCGAAAAAGCCATCAATACCCAAGGTCAGGCCAATACCGCGACCAAAGAGCTGGCCGCTGCATGGGCAATCGCCAGTAATCAGGTCGATCTCAAAAATTTGATTCAAAATCTTATCATCCAGCGCGGTGATGTGGATGCAGTGGTCAAAAGCCAAATGCAGCAAATCATGGAAAAACAAGCCGCTGAACTGGAGCAACAGGTAGCGCAAGGGTCGGACAGTGACAAGCCAAAATTAAGCTATTGCGGTATTAATTGCTTTACTATTAGCGGTCAGGTAAAAGGTTATCCGCTCACCATCGAGATGCAGCGTAACGGCTTAATTGATTGGAAAATCGTTGATATCGTGTTGCCACAATAGACTTGCTACCTCTAACGGTTAGAAGCAATAAAAAACCGCCACATAGATTACTTATGTGGCGGTTTTTTTATCAATATTAAGGAATATCATCTCTTAATACATTTTTTATTCATAACTTTATTAAACATCTATATGAGCTACTGCACACCCAAAAATTCTAAAAACTCAGGACTCTCAAAGCTCGCTTGAAACAACACGCCATCTTCACGGTAGATAGCAGGCGTTGCCATCACCGCAAGCCCTGCTGCTTTTTCACGATTGGGCGTCACATGATCGGCTGTACAACTTGCTGGTGCAGGTGTCATTTCACCCTGCAACATTGCTTTATCAAAAGCTTTACGGCGGCTGTCCTCATCACTTTGGCACCAAATGCCACGCATTTGCTCAGGGGACTGCTCGTATATCGGATAACCAATGGTTTTGACCGTCACACCTTTGGCATTAAGCATCGGTAGCTGCTGATGCAAGCGGCGGCAATAAGGACAGTTGACATCATTGGCCACATAAATAACCGCTCTCTCAGGACTGGTCGCTGGATAATTAATCAGCTGGCTGTCATCTAAAGTCGCAAACACAGACTGATTTTTACGCTTTTCAAACTGCTCATCGAGTCCGATGAATTGACCATTTTCGATAACAGAAATCTCGCCATCAGTAATATATTGTGCATCATCCGATAGTAAAAAAGGCACGCCTTCTAATGTCGCACCCCAAATCACACCTGGCACTGCGGTATAAAAGAACGGCGTCTTAGTGCTCATATTTTTCAGCGCATCCATATTTGCCAATATATCAGCTTTGACACTCGCACTGACAGGTTTGCCTGCCTGCGCACTGGTGCTACGCGCTGGCGTCTTGGTGACTACACGCTTGCTTGGATTCTTTTGTAGCTCGCCTTGAATGACATATTTGCCATCTTCAGTGATATGCAAAGGCAACTGTCCCGCCAAATTGACTTGATACATATTGGGTAAGTTGGACGGCACAATAGAGCTAATTTGTGTTTTGATCCCTGCCTGAGTGAGCAATTGGCGCAAGCGACTGTCAACAGACTTACTAACAGTGCCAGCGGCTTTTGTATTTTGAGTACTCTGGCTCGCTTTTTGGTTAGTAGCGGCAGTATCACTAGACTGGGCACAAGCGGTGGTTGCCAATAACATGGCGCCAATTAAACTGGCAGATTTTAATAGAGATGATTTCACAGAGACAGTCCTATCTGGTTTTAATAAAAACAGCTTTTAATAACAGCGCGTTTCAGTAACAACAATTTTTAATAACCTTTAATTTTAACAACACTCAATCTTAAGAATAGCTGTTTCTAATAATACTCGCTTCTAACAATAGCTACCTTTAATAAAGATAACGATATTATGTAAAAAAATAGATTAAAAAAGATAGGCAGACTTTAGCACAAGGAATACTTCTGCAAAGGTTTAACGGTTCAATTTTGCAAAACTGCTACTGAGCTTTAAGAGATAGGCAACACAGTGGACACGCGAGACATAACAGGGTAAAAGTGATAGTTAAAAACCATGGTCAAACACTACGGTCAAAAAAAGCAGCACACGTGAAGTGGCTGCTGATTGTAAAGAAGTGCTTGCGAGTTCATTTCAAGATGAAAAACTTAGAACTTATCGACTTCTTCAGGTGTTAAAAAGCGACTGTCGCCTTTCTCTAACCCTTCCAAAGTAATATGACCGACACTAGCGCGATGCAGCTCAACCACTCGATTGCCAAAGTAACCCATCATCCGTTTTACTTGATGATATTTACCTTGCTCAAGCGTCAAACGTGCATGCGTCTCATCAATGAATTCGAGAACAGCAGGTTTTGTTTCTTCGTGGTCGCCTTCTAAAAGGATGCCTTCAGCGACTTCTTTGACGGCATTGGCTTGCGCCGCTTCATCCATCGCATCTGCTAAAGTCAGCTCATAAATTTTGGCATGTTCATGCTTAGGGCTGGTGACACGGTGCAACCATTTACCATCATCACTCATTAATAATGCGCCGGTGGTATCAACATCAAGGCGACCTGCAATGCGCAAGCTACCAAGCTCTGGCACCGCAATCAGCTCAGTGACAATTGGATGCTCTTTCACTTTCAGCGTACATTCAAAGCCTTCAGGCTTATGTAATAGAATATAACGACTGCCCGCAGCGACCGATAATGGCTCGCCTGCCCAAATCACGTCGTCATTGACCACATCGACGTGGACGCCTGGGTCTTTGATGACCTGATCATTTACCGTCACTTCACCGGCGTGCAGAATTTTTTTGGATTCTTTACGCGATAGCTCAGTGGCTTTACTCAAAAATTTATCTAGACGCATATATTGCCTACCATTCGTTTGATGATACCTACTTTACCGTAGCAGCTAACGACACCAGCACTCGCACTGAGCTTGTCCGCTATCTTCATGGGTCAGAAGTGGTACTATAATAAAAAATTAAATGAACACTGCACCCAATACGGACGACAGTGAAAGTTAGACAAGTTTACCATATCCAACCTAGACCTGATGAAATATGAGCTATCAAACGCTAAAACGTGCTGTCACTGCGCGCTTAGAAATTAAAAAATCCGAGTTTATTGCTTACGCTTATCCTGTAACCTCGCGTGAGCAGGCAATGTTTCACGTGGAACAACTACGTGAGCAATATGCCGATGCGCGCCACCACTGCTGGGCATATATCATTGGTGACCCTAATAACACTACCAGTGCTGGCTTTGATGATGATGGCGAGCCAAATGGTACGGCAGGTCGCCCGATATTAAATGTGTTGCAGCATAAAGCGATCGGTAACGTCATTATCATCGTCGTGCGTTATTTTGGTGGTATTAAACTGGGCGCAGGCGGTCTAACCCGTGCTTATGCAGGCGCAGCGCAAGCAGTCGTTGATGAGATGGATTTAAGCCCTTATGTGCCAATGGCACAAGGGCAGATATTGGCAGAGTTTGCGACCGAAGCACAATGCCGCTATGTGGTCGACAGTTTAAATGGCAATATCGATGAAGTCGCTTATAGTAAACAAGTGACATTGACCGTGACGATTGCTGACGCAGATATCGACCATTTAAAAGAACGTCTGGCGATGGATGGACGGGTATTAAATGCGTCGGAAAAAGAGAATGAGTAACCATGCGTTCACTGAGCATTCACTAAATCTTATTGGTTTTGATAACTGCCATGGGTATGATAAGGCACTGATTGTTAAAGATGATTTTAACGCCCATTAAATAAGATACCTTTATGCCAACTTCAAAACCGAGCCAACCCTTCTCTCCAGCGCCTTTTAAACCACCCTTTTGGCTGGCCAATCCGCATCTGCAAAGCATCTTGCCTAAGTTTTTTGCGCCCAAAACGCCTACTTATCGCCGTGTGGTCGAAAAGACTCGTTGGATGAAAGTGATATTGCTTATGACTTTTATGATGCACATCCTATCGCCACCGTAGAAAACAGCGAGCGTGAACAAACGCCATTAATCGTGCTATTCCACGGTATGGAAGGCAGCAGCGACAGCCATTATGCACGTGCTTTGGCGCATCAGATGCACGCTCAGGGCTGGCACTTTGTGGTGGCGCACTTCCGCAGTTGTGGCGGCATTCCTGCTAATGGCCGAGTTTTTTATAATGCGGGTGATACCGATGAGGTGCATCATGCACTGCAAAATTTAAGTCAACAGTACGCCAATATTTATGCAGTTGGGGTGTCACTGGGTGGTAACGCGTTGGCGAAATACATGGGCGAATATGGTCATAAAGCAATCTGCCGAGGCGCGGCTGTGCTTTCTGCGCCAGTTGATATGTCATCGGCGGCGCTTAGTATGCACAGCTTTTTGAGCCATCGTATCTACACCCCTTATCTGCTCAACCCGATTATCAAAAAAGCCTTAGCCAATGATATCAGCAAAGAGGAGATCGACTCGATCAAAGCGGTCAATCGCATCAGTGACTTTGACGATATCTTTACCGCGCCGCGTCATGGCTACCGCTCTAATAACCACTACTATCAAGCCTCATCAGCCCTGCCTTATTTAATAAAAGTAACGAAACCTTTATTGTTAATTAGTGCCAAAGACGACCCCTTCCTTGGTTTTACCGCCACGCCAAACGATGTGTCTAACAGTGTCACTATCTTAGACACTGAGCATGGCGGGCATGTGGGTTTTATTCGTTATCGCTCTGACAAAGACAAATCGCCGCATCTTTATAAAAAATCAAGATTTGATATCAACTGGATACCTGAAACTGTCAGTGCTTATTTTAATCATATCGGTGTAGCATCTAATAAGCCCTAAAATAAGAATACTCACCTTACCTTTTACTCTTTTGAGATTGCACTATGTATCCCTTTATCCGTTATGCCAGCACCATCGCCCACGCCGCGCTACAAGTCAAAAAAGGCAATACCTTAACGTTTAAAGATACGAGTGAGATTAGCTTTCGCTGTCGTCTGACAGATATCGACAATTTCTTAGAGATGAATAATGGTCGCGTACTTACCCTTTTTGATATGGGTCGTACTGACTTCGCGGTGCGTAGCGGGCTTGGACGTCAACTGCTCAAGCAGCGTTGGGGTTTGGTCGTCGCTGGCAGTACCATTCAATATCGCAAACGCATTCGCGCCTTTGATAAAGTCACCATGAAAACGCATATCGTCGGCTTCGATGAGCGTTGGATATATATCGAGCAGTCGATGTGGGTAAAGGGCAAACCTTGCTCCTCTGCTCTACTGCGGACGGGCGTGACTGAAAAAGGTAAGGTGATAGAAACAGCACGTGTACTAACCTCATTGGGGCAAGCAGATTGGCAGTTGCCACCGAGTGGCTATGTGGCAGAATGGATCATCAGTGATGCTGATCGTCCGTGGCCACCGCAAAGTTAGCATTTATTTTTTAACTTTATTCATAAGTCACAAACACCTATTCACAATCAGTTAACCTTATAACTACTATTTCCTAACAATACATTATATAAATACATATATTAAATGTTAGGATAGTAGTGAGCATCATACTCAGCTCAACTAAATACTATCTAATTAAAACAGTCTTATAAGGAGAATAATATGGCTAACACGACGGATTATGTCGGTACGTTATTTGATAATAGTGAATCAAATCCAAGCAAAATCACCTTAGCATTTACTATGGCAGGTGTCGCACTTAAAAAAGGTCATTCTGCCTCAGTGATATTGATGGTGGACGCGGTACATTTGGCATTGCCCAATGCGTTAGATAACGTCAATATTGGCGCACCATTTGAACCTGCGGGCGAATTGTTAGAAGCCTTTATCGAAAAAGGCGGTCAAGTACTGGTCTGCGGCGCTTGCATGAAGCACAACGGCGTGGAAGAATCTGCCATCGACAAACGCTTTGAAGTGATTAGCGGTGATGATGTGGTTGAGCTGTTGATGAATGCGAAGGGCTCTTTGCAGTTGAACTAAGAAGCATCAGATCATTTGGTGTAGCTTCGCTAACAAAGCTTGTTTGAAGCTCTAAAAATTCAAAGGGAAATTCTTTAGATAGAATTTCCCTTTTTTATTATGTTTTCTGAGTGCACTATTGATTAATCATTGATTGGATAGAGGTTAGTAGAGACCATTATTGGCTGCTGATGGGTTGAACATATTCTTTGAGTTTTATTTAATATGTTAATCTAGCTAATCATAAAATTATTTCACAGGTTTTGCATTTATGAAGGTATGTAATGTCTCATTAGCTTCACTCATAAACTACTATCTATGAATTTTTGTTAATAATTTGAGTAAAATTAATTATAGTGGATAATATAACTAAAGTGATTATGAGAAAAATATGACTATCGGCATTGAACAAATTAATCTCTGGCTTTTGCTACCTAAAGAAACACAGATCATCGAGTTTAAAGAGGCGAAGAACCAATTTGACTCTACGAAGCTCTATAAGTATTGTGTAGCCATCGCTAATGAAGGCGGTGGTCATCTGGTACTCGGCATTACCGACAAACTTCCGAGAACTATCTGTGGAACATCAGCTTTTCAAGATGCTAACGAGGTTGTGGGGAAAATATTCAGCGTTCTTGGTTTTAGGGTAGATCTTAATGAAGTGACTCATCCAGATGGACGGATTATTGTCTTTGTTATACCTAGCCGACCTCAAGGTACTGCATATCAATACCAAGGTGGTTATTGGATGCGATCTGGCGAGCAGCTAGTCGCTATGAGTGAGGATAGGTTACGAACTATATTTAATGAAGGTCAACCTATCTGGCTAGAAGAAACTGCATACTTAAATGCTTCAGCTCAAGAAGTAGTAAATAGCTTAGATACTCAGAATTATTTTGAGCTACTTAACCTGCCTTATCCTACCAATCAAGCAGGTGTAATAAATAGACTTATTAGTGATTCGTTGATTAAAAGAACTGCCCAAGGTTATGATATATCAAATATGGCCGCTATTCTGCTTGCTAAAAGTTTAAAGCGATTCGACACAGTCAAAAGGAAAGCTATTAGAGTTATTCTTTACAGTGGCGAGTCTAAACTTCAGACCATTTCCGATTTAACAGGAGATAAAGGCTATGCCGTAGGTTTTTCTGGACTGGTAGACTATGTCATGAGCCAGTTACCACAAAATGAAATAATCGAAAATGCGCTGCGTAAAGAAACCAAGCTATTACCAAAGGTAGTTTTAAGAGAGCTACTTGCTAATGCTTTAATTCATCAAGATTTTCAAATTTCAGGTACATCACCATTTGTAGAGATATATAATAATCGTGTAGAAATTACAAATCCAGGACTACCATTAGTACCTGTTGATAGGTTTATTGATAGCTACCAATCTCGAAATGAATCATTGGCTGATTTAATGCGACGTTTTGGGATTTGTGAAGAGAAAAGTAGTGGGATTGATAGAGTGGTAGAGACAGCAGAATTTATGCAGCTACCTGCACCCGAATTTCTAACTGGCCACATACGGACTACTGCAATTATTTATGGACCCAAAGCTTATAAAGATATGGAAGGATCCGATAGAGTTAGAGCTTGCTATCAACACTGTGCCCTACAATATGTATTAAGAAAACAGATGACAAATCAGTCTTTAAGAGAGCGTTTTGGTATTTCTTCTGCAAGTAGTAACTCAGTGTCACAAACAATCAATAACTGTGTCGAGCAAAATCTAATCAAACTTGACCCTAATGCTCCTGAATCAAAAAGGTATGCTCGTTATATTCCTTCTTGGGCCTAGGTGATTTTCATTACATTGCTAATCAATAAAACACTTTGAAATACCTGAATGTATTGATTTATATAGGCCTTCTCATTTCATTGCTAATCAAGGTAGTGTAGTGGCATAGGTAGAAAGCCTTTAACTACAAAGCCGTAGTCAAATTACTTAACTACAAAATCGTAGTCAAAATCCATCCCCATATTCAGCAACTAAATAAACACTATCCAACATACTCATTGCTTACCTCTGTTAAAGTAAGTGAGATAAAAAACCTAACAAAACAAAAAGGAAGCCCGTCATGACCTTACTGAATACCCTTAATTTGACCTATCCTATCGTGCAAGCGCCGATGGCAGGCGCAACCACCCCTGAGCTGGCAGCGACGGTGAGTAACTTTGGTGGGCTGGGTTCATTAGGATCGGGCATGACGCCGCCAGAGGTTTTGCATAGCCATATTGACACCATTAAATCGCTCACTGATCGCCCTTTTATGATTAATCTAATGGTGTTGTCTGAGCATGAGTCGAGTACCTTTGATACCGAAATCCCTGCTTGGCTAAGTCATTACTATCAAGAAAACAATATCGAGTTTGCGCTGCCTGAACGCCCTGCGCTAAGCTTTGCAGATCAGCTACAAGTGCTCTATGACAATCCCGTTCCTGTCGCCAGTTTTACCTTTGGCATTATCAGTGCCGAGCAAGTTCAGCATCTGCAAGGTCTAGGCACGCGCGTCATCGGGACGGCAAATCATCCATTAGAAGCGAAAGCATGGAGCGATATTGGTGCTGATGCGGTATGTGTGCAAGGGGTCGAAGCGGGTGGACATCGTGGTGGCTGGCTCCCGCAAAGTGAAAACGATCCATTGGGATTATTGACACTGATTAGTCAAACGCGCGCGTGTACCGATATTCCGTTAATTGCAGCAGGTGGCATCATGACTGGGCAAGATATCAAAGCAGTGCAAACGGCTGGCGCTGAGCTGGCGCAAATCGGAACGGCTTTTTTGACCACAGATAAATGCGGTATTAATGACATTTATAAGCAAGCGCTACTCGATGCCAGTGAAGATAAGCGCAGCACTGAGACACGCTTAACGAGACTGTTTTCAGGTAAGCAGGCTCGTGGTTTATTAAATAATTATTTGCATGATTTTGCTCAATTTGAAAGTGCGCATGAGCTACCGCCCTATCCACAATTAAATGCGATGACCAAATCTTTTCGTGGTCATGCGACCAATAATCTTGACCCAGAGTATCAGTCTTTATGGGCAGGACAAGGCGTCGCTTTGGTCAGACAGGAGCGCACGCTTGAGCTGTTAGAGCGCTTGGTCAAAACGTTATAGGCTTAAATACTTTTATCAGTCCGCGCTACTCTAATAAAAAATCCACCGCTGCCGCTGCATGAATCAAAGTGGTATCAAATACTGGAATTGGGCTATCTGCTTGTTTAATGAGCAGTCCAATTTCTGTACAGCCTAAGATGACGCCCTCTGCGCCTTGATCCGCTAAATCTTTAATCACCTGCTGATAATACTGGCGCGAGCTGTCTTTAAATTCACCGACGCATAGCTCTTTTTTGATAATTCGATGTACCTCTGCTCGTGCATCACTCTCTGGTATCAACACTTGAAGCCCTGCATCCACCAAACGCTGCCTATAAAAATCTTCCGTCATCGTAAACTGAGTGCCCAGCAAGGCAATTTTAGACAGATTCTGTTTTTTGATGGCGGCAATAGTGGCATCAGCGATATGAATAACAGGTAAATGCGTCGCGGCTTGCACATCATCGAGTAATTTATGCATTGTATTAGAGGCGATCATGAGCCCTTGTACGCCAGCGGCTTGCAAACGCTGCGCACTGCTGGCCATGATTACACCCAGCGCTGCCCATTCATCTTGCTCTTGGTGCTTATTAATCAACGCAAAGTCTACGCTATGTATGAATAAATCTGCTGAATGTAATCCACCCAGCTTATCCTTGACACCCTCATTTATCAGCCGATAATAGCTTTCGCTACTCTCCCAACTCATACCACCGATGATGCCCAATGTTCGCTGCTTGTGCACGGTCATTTTATTGCCTTATTTGTAGGTTGTAATCGCTTTTATCGTAGCAAAATTAATCATCTTTAGTTTGTTATTTTTTGGGAATTTTTATTTTTATGCATGGGACAACAGTCATTAAAATATAACGAATGTCGCCATTGATAATAACGATTTTATCCACTTATCAACATACGATATCATGGTTGGTAATGACGACTCATGACGCTACGCAACATCGTTCATCGTTCATCAAACGCCACCATCACCATGTAGGACACCTCCACACTATGGCAAAATTCCCTACCATTAGAATACGCACACGGCGCAAGTACTACCGGCTTATTTTTACCTTTTTAATGGCACTGCTAATGTCCACGATTATCTCAACTGCATTGCTGCTGATCAATGTAGGATTCGTCGATGGGTTCTTTATCACGCTGTTTCACTCATGGAAATATGCCTTTATAGTCGCGTGGCCGAGCGCTTATATTTGCGCCTATCTCATCCAAGAGCATTTGCTCAGTCGTATTGAGTTTTATTGAACCAGCTAGAAGTTAAAGTATGAGAATGCCATGATGAAGCATTGCTGTGTACTGATGGTAAATCATCATGCCGCTATGAATTAAGAAATCTGTGGTCGTATACACAGCCTTGCTGAAGGTATTTTATTCGAAGATAAAAAGGTATTTTTTGATTGGATATTAGGGACGTTGAGTCATCTTATGATAAGTGACTGGATCTGGATAAGAGGCTTTAATGACCTTCCTAATTACTCCCGTAATAAAGCCATCTCCAAGCCCATCCTCGTGGTCAGCTAATAACATTACTTAATATTACTTAATATTACTTAATATTACTTAATATTACTTAATGAAATGGCTATTGATATCGGTGAAACTGATTGATTGATGCTAACTGCTGACGTTTAAAACCAATGAGCAAAAACATTAGATTGTATTAAGAGCATTTGAATAAGTCCGCCTGCTTTTAATACAGTCAATACTCATAAACCAAAAACCACTTTTAAGCCACCTCGACCTTGTTCTTTAAACAAGCCACTCGGTGATTTATGGTGCCTTCTAACACGGGTTTAATGTGTGCGCACTCTTCATCAGCTAGTGGGCAACGGGTGCGAAAAACGCAACCTGACGGTGGATTGATTGGACTGGGTAAATCACCCTCTAATAACTGAATGACCTTGTTACGCTCAGCAATAGGGTCAGGTAGCGGTACAGCAGACATCAGTGCTTGGGTATAGGGATGAGTCGGATTGCCGTATACGGCTTTGTTCAAACCCAGTTCGGCGGCGTTGCCCAAATACATGACCAAGACTCGATCAGCAATGTGCTTAATCACAGAAAGATCATGGGCAATGAAGATAAGCGCTAGCCCCATCTCTTCTTGCACCTCTTGCAATAAATTAATGACCTGCGCCTGAATCGAGACATCAAGGGCGGAGACTGGCTCATCACAGATAATAATTTTGGGCTTTAATATCAGTGCTCGAGCAATGCCTATTCGCTGGCACTGACCACCTGAAAACTCATGCGGATATCGGTTAATTTGATTGGACAGTAGCCCCACCTTTTTCATGATGGCGCGTACCTCGTTTTGCACCTCAGGCTTCTTCATTTCGGGATAATAAGTGCGAAGAGGCTCGGCGATAATATCCCCTACAGTCATGCGCGGGTTAAGTGATGCCAGCGGATCTTGGAAGATCATTTGAATGTCTTTTCGCTTTAATCTCATGGTCTTTTTGGACGCACCAACCATCTCTTCATCACAAAACTTTATACTGCCAGAGTCAGCTTGTATCAATCCGATGATAGTACGAGCGAGTGTTGATTTGCCGCAGCCTGATTCGCCCACCACCCCTAAAGTCTCACCAGCAAATAGCTCAAACGATACCCCATTAACTGCTTTTAGAGTGACAGGCTTCTGCCAAAAGTAAGTACCTTTTTGTTTGATATTAAAAGTGGTATGAATTTCCTTTACTTGCAATAACGGTGCTGGATTATTGCTTTTGGCGCTATTTAAATTCTGTGTCATCATGAGCTAGCCCTCCATCCCTGATTGATTATTGGCATCGATATCTGCTGAGCTATCTAGTGAGTGATCAACGGGTGTTTCAGGGTGCCAGTGGCAAGCGCGTTGACGCTCGTTCGGTAAAAATTCCAACGGTGGCGGTGTATTTCGGCAGATTTCCATAGCATGAGAACAGCGCTCATAAAAAGGACAGCCTGCAGGCAAATCTAATAAATTTGGTGGACTACCTGGAATGGTTTCAAGCTTGCCCATATCGTTATCTAAACGCGGAATCGCTTTTAGTAGCCCGATAGTATATGGATGACTTGGGGCATAAAAAATCTCTTCAGTCTCTCCATACGCCATGGTACGCCCAGCATACATCACCAGTACTCGATCACAGATACCCGCCACAACCCCCAAATCATGGGTAATCATAATAATGGTGGTGCCAAAGTCGCGTTTTAGCTCGTTTAATAGAACCATAATCTGTGCCTGAACAGTCACGTCGAGCGCGGTGGTTGGCTCATCAGCAATCAACAGCTTAGGCCGACATAATAATGCCATCGCAATCATAACCCGCTGACGCATACCACCTGAGAACTCATGCGGATACATGCCAATACGGTTCTTGGCTTCTGGAATCTTAACCGCGTCTAGCATTCGTATGGATTCGGCCCAAGCGTCTTTTTTACTCATGCCTTTATGTAAAATCAATACTTCAGCGAGCTGGTCGCCTATCTTCATATAAGGATTTAATGAGGTCATCGGATCTTGGAAGATCATCGCGATCTGCTCGGCACGAATTTTATTTAGTGCTTTTTGTGACAATCCTAGTAGCTCATTACCCTCAAAGCGTACCGAACCTTTGGCATAACCGTTATTTGCCAATAACCCCATAATAGCAAACGCTGTCTGCGACTTACCTGAACCGGACTCACCAACGATACCTAAGGTTTCGCCTTCATGCAGGTTAAAATTTAAGCCATTAACCGCCGTTACTAGACCTTCTTCGGTCGTGAACTGTACCGATAAATCTTTGACTGCTAACAAGGTGTTTTCTGCGTTAGGTGGCTTATCGAGCGCTGAATCAGTACCTATATTAAAGGTAGTAGACTCTATTTTCTCAGGAGCACTAGACGCGTTGGCGGCGTTATGAATCTTTTGAGTTGCTATGTTTTTATCTTCCATACTTTTACCCTCCATGCTTTTATCCTTCATGCTTTTATCCTTCATGCTTTTATCCTTCATGCTTTTATCCTTCATGCTTTGGTTTTTCATGATGTCACCCTCTTAGCGGTCTTTAGGGTCAAACGCATCACGCAGACCGTCGCCAATAAAGTTAAAGCAAAATAAAGTAATGACCAAAAAAGCTGAAGGAATCAAAATCTGCCAAGGTGCTACCTGCATGGTTTTTGAGCCTTCTTGCAACAGCGCCCCCCAACTGGTCATCGGCTCTTGAACACCAAGTCCCAAAAAGCTTAAAAATGACTCAAACAAAATCATCGTTGGCACTAATAAAGAGGCGTAAACCACCACCACCCCGAGTACATTGGGCACGATGTGGCGTAAGATAATATTAAAGCCTGATACGCCGCCTACGTGCGCAGCTTCGATAAATTCTTTACTCTTCAGGCTTAGCGTTTGCCCGCGAACGATACGCGCAACATCCAGCCACGATACCAGTCCAATCGCCACAAAGATTAAGATAAGGTTACGACCAAAGATAGTGACTAATAAAATCACAAAAAACATAAAGGGGAAGGCGCTTAAAATTTCTAATACACGCATCATAACAGTATCGACTTTGCCACCAAGATAGCCTGACGTTGCACCGTATATCGTACCGAAAATCACTGCAACCGTAGCGCCGGCGACGCCTACCATTAAGGAGATACGACCACCTACTGCGGTTCGCACTAACAAATCACGACCGAGTGAATCAGTACCAAAGTAGTGCTTATTATCAATGGCTGGCGCGGACTGCATAAAGTTCCAGTCGGTTTCGGCATAACCAAAAGGTGCTAACATCGGTACAAAAATGACAAAGGCAGCCACGAGTAGCAAGATAAAAAGACTGGCTACGGCGGCCTTGTTGCGATAAAAACGGCGCTTAGCATCTTGCAAAAGGCTGCGGCCTTTGATTTCCTGAGCCCCTATGTCTGCTAGGTCAGTTGTCTGGTCTGCGGTAAGGCTCATAGTCGTCCTTTTAATAATCTATTTAGCATAATAATAATGAATGATACCCATCAAACCGTATTGGAATGATAATGCGCTTAAACGGTCGTCTTAATACTGAATTTTTGGATCAATTACCGCGTATAAAATATCGACGATAGCATTAAAGGCAATGGTCAATACCCCGACTAAAATGGTCAAACTAAGCACTACCCCATAATCACGATTGAGTGCGCCGTTAATGAATAACTGTCCAATACCAGGTAAACCAAAGATAGTCTCAATCACAATAGAGCCTGTAATAATACCGACAAAACCTGGACCTAAATAAGAGATAACGGGTAGTAGTGCGGGTCTCAGCGCATGCCTCATCACTATTTGGCGCATCGGCAAACCTTTCGCCTTAGCCGTTCGGATATACTGGCTATTCATCACCTCAATCATCGAGCCGCGCATGATACGAGCAATACTCGCAACATAAGCGAGCGCTAAAGCGGCGACTGGTAATACAAGGTTTTTGAGTGCCCCATCATTCCAGCCACCAGCTGGTAGCCATTGCAAAATAATGGCAAAGATCAGCACTAATAATGGCGCTTTAACGAAGCTTGGAATCACAACACCTGTCATAGCAAAGGCCATCAGTACGTAGTCTATCCATGAGTTTTGCTTCAGAGCTGCGATAACACCGAAGATAAGTCCTAAGACCAATGCCAATATAAAAGCGTATAGACCCAACTCCATAGAGACAGGAAACGACTGCGACAACAACTCGTTAACCGTATAATCTTTATACTTAAAAGACGGTCCAAAGTCGCCTACCGCTAGCTGCTTTAGATAATTAACATACTGTAGCCACATAGGATCGTTGAGATTGTATTTGGCCTCGATATTGGCCAGTACCGCAGGTGGCAAGCTACGCTCACCCGTAAACGGACTGCCTGGCGCCAAACGCATCATAAAAAAGGAGACCGTGATCAATACAAATAAGGTCGGAATGGCCTCTAAGATACGCCGAAAAATCAGTTTTAGCATAATGCCTCTTTTATAATGATGCTTATTTTTCAGCTAAATTAAAATGAGATAACTAGCACAAACCTAACGCCCAGTTATCACTCGACTAGCAATCTTCAATGACTTGGTTTTAACTAAAATATCTATAATCGTCGTTTATAAATAACAAAAGTTTCATCTAACACGCCTAATAAGAGTGGCCGTGAAAAATGAAACTAATGACGCTATCAGCGTTATTTGATAGGAGCGATAAATGAAACCAGCTGCTTTTACCGCTCTCAGACATTCAATCGATAGAATTATTCAGCGCTCAGTCAAACGATTAGTGCTTAGCAATTGAGAGATTTTTTACCTGCCAATTGTCTAATATATCCTTAGTTGGAAATCCAATGACATAAGGTTTCACTAGACGCGGGCTGACGTAATGATAAATGTTAAGTAAACCCATATCTTGATCGAGCTGAGCTTCAGCTTGCTTGTATAGGTTGGCACGCTGCTCAGGACTAACGCCAGCTTTCAGCGTTTGCGCCATTAAACTGTCAAAGTTAGCATTATTGTATTTACCGTAGTTGCCACTATTGTCAGATTTGGCAATATTTAAGAAAGCTGACGCTTCATTATAATCACCGCACCAGCCAGCACGCGCGATTTGATAATTACCATTACGGCGAGTATCCAAATAGGTTTTCCATTCTTTATTGGTCAAAGTCACATCGACGAAGCCGAGCGCTTGCTTCCATAGTGAAGTAGCCGCGACCGCAGTCTTTTTATGATTGTCATTGGAGTTGTATAGCAGCTCAAAAGTCAGCGGATAGCTATCGCTATAGCCTGCTTCAGTGAGCAGTTTTTTGGCCTCAGTAACCCGCTTTTCTTGATCCCAAGTCGACCATTCTGGACTATTTGCAATATCGCCATTGGTGGCAGGGGGTGTCAACTGATAAGCGGCCGTCTGTCCTTGACCGATAACTTTATCCGCAATGGTGTCGCGGTCCAAAGCTAAGGCTAAAGCGCGGCGTACGTTGGGATCGTTGAACGGTGGCTTGACCGTATTAAACTCGTAATAATAAGTACAAAGATAAGGAGATACGGTTAGCTGATCGCCCACTTGCTCTTTAAGCGAAGCGAACTGCTCGGTTGGAATCTCATTGTAGGTCACATCGATTTCACCCGCCTGATAGCGTGCGACGTCAGTCGTACTAGAAGGAATCGGCAGGAAAGTGACGGTATCGATAGTCGTATTGGCATCGTCGTAATAAGAAGCGTTGCGCGTTAAAACGATTTTGTCGTTAATTTGCCACTGGGTAGGCTTGTAAGGACCATTAACTACGATGTTCTCAGGAGCTGTCCACTTATCACCAAAGGCTTCAACGGTTTTTTTATGAACGGGCTTGACTGAATTATGAATCAACATATCTGGAAAATAAGGCACGGGCTCTGATAACGTAATCTGTAAGGTTTTATCATCGATAGCCTTTACGCCAAGGGTTTCAATGCCAGCCTTACCATCAACTATTTGATCAGCGCCTACTACTTTGGCATCGACCAAATAGCTTGAATACGGCGACGCAGTATTTGGATCGACCAAGCGGCGCATACTGTAGACAAAATCCTCTGCCGTTACTGGATCATCATTTGACCATTTAGCATCGCGCAGCTTAAAGGTCCATACTTTATTGTCTTCGCTTTCCCAACTGGTTGCCATTGCTGGAATGGTCTTACCTTCGGCATCCGTATTGGTTAAACCTTCTAACATCTGGCGGCCAAGGGTAGATTCTGGTACACCCGATACTTTGTGTGGATCAAGTGATTCAGGCTCAGTACCATTATTGACGACGAGCGCTTGAGTATCAGCCAGTACATTAGGATCAACGTCAGCTGCTTGGCTGTCAGTGCCAGACTTATCGCTACTACAGCCAGTCATAGACATGGCGAGCGCAAGAGAGGTAGGCAGAAATATAGAGGACAAAAAGTGATTAGGAGTGCGCATCATGTAATAGCTATCCTTGCTGGTCAGTGGCTGGGCGGATCAACTAAATAGTAGTGATTCGAGTTAATATATCCGTATATTGACTACGTTTATTAACAATACTTTAACTAACTATTGGTCATATTGTAGACAACTATTAGTAATTAAAAACGATACAAATGTCAATAAGTTTTAATTCCTCCCTGATACTAACAAGCAAAATAAGCTTGCAGTCAAAGCAGTTTCGACGACTAAAAATTAGATGTGATTACTATTAATCGAGTAACTTTTATAGCTGCTTATTACCTTTCATCAGCAATATACTACCGCTCATTCGAAGCCTGTATTATTACTACAAATCTCAGTTTCTAAATCACTAATTATCACTGTCAAGTGAATGAACTCAATGCTATCAAGCGATAAAACTCTAGTAGATATGATGAGTTTTATTTATAAGACTATTGTTAATAACTAATCATTTAATAGATTTTTTAAGCCGACGCTGATGAATAATAGTGTGGTACTTTCGACACTCAAAACCAGACTTATTCGCTACTTAAAATCGTGCAATTTTTTGATTTTTGCAATTACTTATTTTTGTAATAGCTGAGTAAGCTCATGATAAAAATCACTAAATTTAGAATAGATACCTACCAATATCACTATTAATTCCTTTTTATAAAACTAATAACGCTGATCTCTTGATGAAATTTTGATTTTGTAGTCGCGTGGCCGAGCGCTTATATTTGCGCCTATCTCATCCAAGAGCATTTGCTCAGTCGTATTGAGTTTTATTGAGTAAAAAACTATAAACTTTAGTACACCCACCTCTCACAAAAAAGCTAAGATAAGCAACATCATCTTTTTATTTAGAGGACGCTATGAGCCAACCACGGCGTACTATCGAGCATTTACTCAAGCAAGGCATACTGCCATTGACGCATGCCAACGATGCAGCGATTCATTTGCAAGTCTATCCTAGCAAACGCTCATGGCTGGTCTTTTTTGATAAAGCCATGCTGATTATCGGGGCGATAGCGCTGGTATTATCGCTGGTGTTTTTTATTGCCTATAACTGGATAAATATGGGCAAAATGGGCAAGTTCGCTTTGGTCGAAGGGGCCTTGGTTATCACGATTGCCCTTTACGTTGTGCTCTGTTTTAGACAGAAATTTCAGCTGGTTCGGCAGATGCTATTGTTAATTGCTAGCGTGATTACGGGTAGCTTATTGGCGCTATTTGGGCAGGTTTATCAAACGGGTGCGGATACGTGGCAGCTGTTTTTTGGCTGGGCCGTACTGATTATTCCTTGGGTAATCATCGCCCGCTTCCTTGCGCTATGGTTATTATGGCTTGGGCTAATCAATACTGGTCTCGTCTTATATTTCGGCGTTATGGATTTTGCCTTTGCTAGCTATTTTTATGAAGGTGTCTTACAAATAGGCGTGCTTGCCGCTGTTAATTTTGTGGCGCTAAACTTGTGGCTCGCGTTTATCGACCGTCAACCACCATCAGTCACACGCAGCCGATTTAATTCTGAGCTGGATTGGAGCGCTTATGTCGTCGGTTTACTCAGCAGCTATTTTATTACCTACCTTGCCATTCTTTATGTCTTTGATGACGCCAATATTTTAATGACGCTGATCACTTTATTGCTATGGATGAGCTGGTGCGGATTTATGGTTTGGCGATTTTATTGGTATCGCATCAATCTATTAATGCTGACCTATTTATGTGGCTCTGTCATTGTCGTGGTGATGTTTTGGGCGGGTAAGTTGTTTTTAGACAATTTTGATATGGGTGGTTTTCTCATCTTAGCCCTATTATTGATTGGCATGAGTTCAGCAGCGGTTGTTTGGCTGCGTCATGCGGCACGTTTAAACAGCGAAAACAACCTCCCCACTGCTGTCGTCAAAGGAGGTAATTATGAGTAATGATATGAATAATCAACACTCGGACAATGTTCTTTTACAGCTGCAACAGCTTGGATTGATTGACGGCAATGCGGTTGATGCCCGTACTGGTGAGACAAGTGCTAAGGCAACGATAGCGAATAATCACTCTCAAAACGATACTCCTTGGTTTATACAAATACTTTTTGGTCTTAGCGGTATTGTAGCGAGTCTGTTTCTAATCGCCTTTCTGTCTTTATTATTGTTCGGCATCGATGGATTTGATAGCGTGATTGCCTTGTTAATTACAGGTCTAGTACTCAGCGCGGCGGGTTTTGTGCTATTTAGAAATAAACAAAGCCGTGATAATGCCTTTATCAGTAGCCTAGCCTTGGCTATTAGCTCGGCTGGGCAAGCCTACATTGCCTTTGCGTTATTTGATAATAATTTGTCACATCCTATAGATGTTTGGCTATTTTTACTTGTACAAATCGTTATGACGGTCATTATGCCCAACCGTATCTATCGCCTATTGGGTAGCATAATGACGCTAGGTTTGACGGTTTATTTGCTTAACTATTATCATCTACCTGAGCTCAACTTGGGATTATTGGCGCTGATTACGATTGGCAGCAACCTATCATGCAATTCTCTATTGCAGCGTATACCTAATAAATGGCGAGCGGATGTTTTTGATATTACTAAAGCCATTGGTTACGCCAGTGCGCTGATGCTGTTGTGCGTTTCTGTGTACTTTATCGCCGCTGAACATAGTCATAGCCTTGCTACTTATTATGGCGACACTTTTCGCTACAATTACTATTTGGCGCAAGGATTGCTTACACTTGCCAGCCTTTATGCCACTTATCTGATTCTAAAACGTTACGACGTTAAATTACTATCGGCAGCGGGACTCTTCATTGGTGGTGCGATTGTATTGCTTGGGATAATATCGATTTACGTATCAGGACTGCTCGCGACCAGCCTTATCATCGTCATTGCGATCGCCAATAGCCAACGAGTGCTATTAGGTTTGGGCGTCACCGCCTTGGTCAGCTATGTATTTTGGTATTACTATCAGCTCGATACTTCATTGCTAATCAAATCTCTCTCAATGCTAATCGTCGGACTGACCATGCTGATGGGGCGTTGGCTATTGATTAAACGCTATTTCGCTAACCCCTTTATCAACGATACTGATTTGACAATGAGCGCCAACGATCATCAGGAGCGCCACTCATGAAAAATAAAATTTTGACCAAGCGCTTGATTGATGACACGTCACCATCCACGCATTGGCTAAAAAAACGAGCCGTTACCATCACTGTTGCCTTACTTGGATTGGCGCTGATATTGGTCGTAATGACCATGAATATCATCAAATACGAAAACCATCTTAGTAATGGCAAAACGGTATTATTAGCGCTGGCACCTGTCGATCCACGCGGTTTTATGCAAGGCGATTATATGGCGTTAAGCTATGCGCTAGAGCGCGATATTTTTGATGCCATGCGACCAAACCACCCTCATTCAACACAAGACGAATTAGGCTCAGAACTAGATGTAGAATTAGACGAGCTTGATACAGATTTTCGTATTTATGAGCCAAGCGATGGTTATGTCATTGTGAAAATCGATGACAATAATGTGGGATATTTTGTCCGCTTAGCTGATAGTAATAGTCGTGAAGAGTTAACTAAAAGTGAGCTGCCCATTTATTACCGCATTCGTAACGGCAGTGTGCAATTGGCGACCAATGCGTTCTTCTTTCAAGAAGGTCATGCTGAGGCGTTTGAAGCGGCTGAATATGGACTATTCCGCGTCAATGACAAAGGTGAGCCATTACTCACAGAGATGGTAGACGGTGATTTTACAGTCATTGTCGGCGACTTAAGTGAAGAGAATAAAGCCTCTCAGTAAACGTTAATCGTGCGACTACTTATGCATTACTATACGCGATACGTGCAACGCATAACATTCTTTAACTAAAGTAACATTGAGGGTACTGAGACAAACTTGTTACTGTTGCTCACAACCTAAAAATAAATAAAGGAAATGATTATGCGTAGCGCAACTTATAGTACCTTCGGTAAACCATCTGACGTCCTCAGTTTAGGTGACACGCCTATTCCTGAACCAAAAGCCAATGAAGTCCGAGTCAAAATGGTACTCGCCTCTATCCACAACCATGATTTATTAACCATTCGCGGTCAATACGGCTTTAAACCTGAGCTGCCAGCGATTGGTGGTAGCGAAGCGGTCGGCATTATCGATGCCGTCGGTCAAGATGTCAAAGACTTAAAAGTGGGTCAGCGCGTGGCGGCAGCTAGCGTACAAGCGACATGGGCAGAGTATTTTGTCGCCTCAAAAGACATGGTATTCGTCATGCCTGATAGCTTAGAGGACGAAATGGCGGCGCAGCTCATTGCGATGCCACTCAGCGCGCTGATGCTGATTGAGTTTTTAGCACTAACAAGCGGTCAGTGGGTGATTCATAATGCTGCCAATGGCGCGGTCGGCAAATCGCTCGCCATGCTAGCCGCCGCGCGTGGTATTAACACCATTAATGTCGTGAGAAGTGACGATGCTATCAAGGAATTAGAAGCACTGGGTATCAAGCATAATATCAACACCTCAGATGACGACTGGAAAGACCAAGTAAAAGCCATCCTTGGTGATGAGAAAATCAGTGCCGCAGTTGATTCTATCGGTGGTGAATCGAGTAATGATCTGCTGGCGTTACTGGGTCACGGTGGCACATTGGCATCGTTTGGCATCATGTCAGGCAAACCAATGGTGCTAGATCCAACCCATATTATTTTTAAACAAGCAACGATCAAAGGCTTTTGGGGCAGCAAAATCAGTCAAGAAATGAGCGTTGAAAACAAACAGCGCTTGATTGATGAGCTGATCGAACGCGCTAACAATGGCAATTTAAAACTGCCCGTTGAAGCGACGTTTGATTTGGCAGATATCGTCAAGGCGGTCGATGGCAAATTGCAGGCAAGTAAGAATGGTAAGGTGTTGTTAAAAGCATAAATAAATGACTGTCTTACATACATCGATGTAGTTGCAAATGATGTCCGTGCAAATGAATACACGCACCAAACAACCTCACTAGGAATAATATGATGTCTAATAATAAAACCTTTAAAGCCTTAGTCGTCGAAGAACATACCGACGGCACCTTTAGCAAAAGTATTCAAGAACGCAACGTCAGTGACTTGCCAGAAAATGACTTGTTGATAGAAGTGCATTATTCCTCGTTAAATTTCAAAGATGCGATGTCGGCATCAGGCAATAAAAGAATCACCAGACAATATCCGCATACCCCCGGTATTGATGCAGCAGGCGTCGTCGTCAGCGACAAATCAGGCACGTTTGCCGCAGGGCAAGAAGTATTGGTATTTGGCTATGATTTGGGCATGGATACGGATGGCGGTCTGGGTCAGATGATCTCTATCCCTGCTGATTGGGCATTGCCCTGCCCAAAAACGCTGACGTTAAAACAAGCAATGACTTACGGTACGGGCGGCTTAACCGCAGCACTCAGTATCCAAAAACTAGAAAAAATGGGTGCAAAACCCAGTGATGGTCCAGTCGCGGTAACTGGTGCAACAGGCGGCGTCGGTACGATCAGCATCGCTATTTTGAGTCAGCTGGGTTATGAGGTGATTGCTTTCTCAGGTAAGCCAGAGCAAAGCGAGCATTTAAAAGCATTGGGCGCGAGCGAAGTGCGTCATCGCGATACCATCAATGAAATCGGGAACAAGCCTATCGGTCGTGAGCTGTGGGCAAATGCCATTGATACTATTGGCGGCGACTACTTACCCAACCTGCTCAAGCAAACCAAATCTGGCGGTGCGGTGACCAGTTGTGGTTTAGCAGGCGGCGCTGAGTTTTCGATGTCGGTGATACCTTTTATCACCCGCGCGGTGTCATTATTGGGCATCGATTCGGTGTATATTCCACTGGCAGACAAAGAAGCTATTTGGCAGCGTGTCGCCACCGATATGAAACTGCCTAATCTTGAGAGCTATGGCGAAGAGATTACGCTAGAGCAAACGCCAGAATACTTAGATCGCTTTATGTCTAGTAAGGTAGTTGGGCGTTATGTGGTGAATGTGAAAGGTTAGGTTTTTTAGCTTAGTAGTTAAGCATTATAAAAAAGGCAGCATCTCTTTTGAGGTGTGAACTGAACCCCAAATGTTGGACGGTTTAGTTTATAACAAGGACTGAGTTCTGTATTGCACAGGACTCAGTCCTTTTAATTTAAGTTGAATACGCTCATGATTATAATAATGCATATTGAGCTATGCTGAAGAAACCGTACAATTAAACTTGGTAAACTAACGACTCAAAGAGGAGTTTACCATGGTCAAGAAAGTAAGAACCTACAGCGATGAATTTAAAGCCGAAGCTATTAAGAATATAGCAGACAATAAGGGTAATGTTTCAGCGACTGCAAAGCAGCTTGGCATAGCCATGCAAACGCTATCTAACTGGCAAAACAAAGCCACTCAAGGCAAGCTTGCAGGGACTGAGCAATATGACCCACAGCTAATGGCCGTGCTAGAAGAGAATAAGCGCCTCAAGCGACAGCTGAAAGTTGCCGAAGAGGAGCGCGAAATTCTAAAAAGGCGACGGCGTACTTCGCCAAACACAGCTAGTAAAGTACGCCTTTGTTAAAGACAACCAGCAACTCTTTCGCATCAGTAGCATGTGCCGTGTACTACATATTAGACCCTCAAGTTACTACGACTGGCTGGGTCGTGACATCAGCGCTCAGCAGATACATCGTAACCAGTCTGAGCTACTAATCAAAGCGGCACACAGTGAAACAAAGGAGCGCTACGGCTTTGAGCGTCTGCATGCGCATCTAAATGAGCAAGGATATGATATCAGCCCATACATGGTCAGAAGCATCAAGGAAGAACACGGTATCAAATGCCGTCGTCATAAGCGTTTTAAAGTTACTACCGACTCAAACCACAACAAGCTGGTCTATGACAACGTGCTCGATCAGCAGTTTGACGTCAACCGCCCTAACGAAGCATGGGTCAGTGATATCACCTATATCTGGACAACCGAGGGCTGGCTGTACTTAGCAGGCGTTAAAGACTTGTATACCAAAGAGCTGGTTGGCTATGCCATCAACAAACGTATGACCGCTGACTTAGTTTGCAAAGCATTGAACATGGCAATTAAGAATAAGAGACCAAGCAAGGGACTAATTGTTCACTCTGACAGAGGCAGTCAGTATTGTAGCCATGCGTATCATAAGATTATTAAACAGCATCAGTTTATAGGCTCAATGAGTGGCAAAGGTAATTGTTATGACAACGCACCCATAGAGAGCTTCTGGGGTGTATTAAAGAATGAGCTGGTATATCATCAGGACTATAAGACCAGATTTGCCGCTATTACCGATATCATTAGATATATCGAGTTGTACTACAACCAAACGAGAATTCAAAAGGGTTTAGGCTATAAATCGCCAAGACAGGTGTGGTTTGACTATTATCGTCAAGCGGCGTAACTAAAATCTCCCAAGTTTAACTGTACGGATTTGACGGCAGGGGTCAACCATCATGCAGCTCCGTGAGAGATATTACCGTAAGGGCATAGGGCGGTATCATATAACCAACTTCAATATCATTATTCGGCGCTTTTAGGTAACCAAATTCATTATCCAAAAAGCCGCCCATCGTTAGCACGATATAACCGTCCTCTCGTGCCATACTAACGATACCTGAGCGATCTAGCTTCTTACGTAGTAAAGCGACTTTTTCTACCTCTAACTCATCTGCCCTTATCTTTCCAGCATAAGCTGCCGCTATCTCTCGTTCAGTTGTATAGCTGTCATCATTGGAGATAAGCTGATCATTTAGTATCTTATGGTGACGCCGCATATTACTTATTTGGTAGACGTTGGCATCTTGGCTGAGGGTATCTATAGCCTGCAAATTGCTTTTATTCAGCAAAAAATGCGCTTGATTACCCATACCGATTGCTGAAAGATAAAATGCAATCACAGTAACTATGGGAAATATCGCTAATGGCATATAAGAAAATGGCTTTTTATATCCTTTCCTGAATATATTTAACACCGAAAATAATAACCCAGCAATGAGAAAAAATAGCAGAGTCAGCAAACTCAAAATCGGTCCAAAACTGCCAAAGTAGGGAGAATTCAGTAAGCTTACTGAGAGAATAAATAGGACAAAATATGTGATGTATTTTTTATTTTTTGGCGTCATAACAGTCTCATACTGGATTTGAATATTGATAATATCTTAGCGTGAGTCTGCTATAAGTAAGATGAAATAAGGGTGGGAAGGTTATGAATAAATTCCACAATTAAAAGTCATACAAAGAACACCATTAGCTTAATTAGGCCGACTTTTAAGTGACTTATACTAACCAAAACCGATCAGGCGCAAACAAATAGGACATACCCATAGATAGCAATACTGATAATATGCTACCCACAATGGCGCCAACCCATGACGTACCACCCTTTGCCGCTAACTCCTGTTCGACCGTCGCTGGGTCAGCTGTATTACTCATGACTTTTTTTATATTTTTGACGCTGTGACTAAAGTAAAAATAATTACCTAAAAGTCCTGTCAGTACTGCCCATGCGACAAAAAAGCTGGTTTGACCTATAGAGCTATACGCCTCCATACCGAGCAGATGCATTAAGACTAAATCAACTGCATTAATGCCAAGTACAATACACAAGGCTACTAGATACATTTTACGATAGCACAACCAAGACGTTCCCAGGAGAAGTCCAGCCAAATTAAAACTGTGTATACTAGAGCCATCATTATTAACCTCTAAGCGTGGCTCGCTGTCCTTAAACCATTTATCACGATAAAAATCATCATACTTTTTACCAACGAAAGCTGCCAATAAAGTATCGGTATGTTCAGCGCTGGAAGCTGGATGGTTTTGCGGGATTTGCGCATCTTTAGAAATATTAACTGGCGTTAATGGTGGCGGTGTTTGTGCTTGAACGTCAGAGAACTGATGCCCACATTTTGAACAAAATCCTGCCTCGCTTGAATTTTCTTGATTACAGTTATTACAAAACATCTTATCCCTTAATTTTACTAAATACTGAACTGTTGATAGGCTTATCTCGACTTTAATAAACAATAGCCAATTAAAGTTGACTACATTATAGATAATAAAGACAAATGTTCAATGAAAAATTAGAGGATTCTTAGTTGCCTGTTTGTTTTAACCAAAAAAAGCACCCAACCAAGTTGAGTGCTTTTTTATCGCTATATTGAACTAATCTAATTATCGATTAGTCGTATATCAATTCAAAAAATTTGAGTTGAAAAGCTATTTAGATAAGTTTACGTAGTCTAAAATGGTAACAAGGCAACCGAGCGCAGATAGTACGTGTTTGTACATCTAGCTAGGTTAACACCGTTACCGTTTAGAATACTTAAACGGTCTATTCCCACTCAATCGTCGCTGGTGGCTTGCTAGATACATCATAAGTCACGCGTGAAACTTCAGCGATTTCATTCATAATGCGATTCGATACCGTCTCGATCAAATCATACGGCAGATGCGCAAAGCGCGCAGTCATAAAGTCTACGGTTTCAACAGCACGTAGCGCGATTACCCACGCATAGCGGCGACCATCACCGACCACGCCGACTGATTTAATTGGTTGGAATACCGCAAATGCTTGCGCGGTCTTCTCATACCAGCCTGAACGCTCTAATTCTTCCATAAAGATAGCATCAGCAGAACGCAAGATATCAGCGAATTCTTTGGTAACTTCACCAAGGATACGCACGCCCAAACCCGGTCCTGGGAACGGATGACGGTTAATCATTTTTGCTGGTAAACCAAGGGTAATACCCAATTTACGCACTTCATCTTTAAACAAATCACGTAACGGCTCAACCAACTCAAACGCCAAATCATCTGGCAAACCGCCTACATTATGGTGACTCTTAATGACGTGCGCTTTACCTTGATGCGACTTGGCTGATTCAATGACGTCTGGATAAATCGTGCCTTGCGCTAAGAATTCGATGACTCTATCATCGCTCTGCTCGCTCACTTCACGGGCACTATTAGCAAATACATCGATAAAGGTTTTACCGATGATTTTACGCTTGGCTTCAGGGTCAGACTCGCCAGCCAATGCCGTTAAGAATAATTCTTCAGCATCGACACGGATGACTTTTACGCCCATATTTTCTGCGAAGATTTGCATAACTTGGTCGCCTTCATGCAGACGCAAGAGACCAGTATCAACAAATACGCACGTCAGCTGATCGCCGATGGCTTTATGCAATAATGCCGCGACGACTGAACTGTCCACACCACCTGAAAGACCGAGCAATACTTGCTTATCACCGATTTGCTTTTTCAGCTGTTCGATACGCATATCGATGATGTTGTCAGGCGTCCAGCTACCCGCGCAGCCACAGATTTCATGGACGAAACGTCCTAGCAATGCAGAACCTTGCGCGGTATGCGTGACTTCAGGATGGAACTGCAAACCATAATAATGGCGCGAATCATCAGCCATAATCGTAATCGGACAGCTTGGCGTACTAGCGACGATATCGAAACCTTGTGGCGCGTCGACCACTTTATCGCCATGACTCATCCACACATTTAGCTTCGCTGCTGCGTCTTCGATACCATCAGTCAGCGTTGATTTGCCATCGATATTGATGGTTGCTGCGCCAAATTCATGGATATCACTGGCATGAACTTTACCACCGAAGCGCTCTGCCATCGCTTGCATACCATAGCAGATACCCAATACGGGTACGCCTAGATCAAATACAGCATCATTGATGCGTGGGCTGTCATCAGCGTGCACGCTCTCAGGACCGCCAGATAAGATAACGCCTTTTGCGCCAAAATCGATAATGCGCTGAGTGTCGATATCATAAGGAAACATCTCACAGAATACGCCTGAATCACGGACACGGCGGGCGATAAGCTGGCTGTACTGTGAGCCAAAATCGAGAATTAAGATGCGATCTTCTTTAATAGTAGGAACGTTGGCAGCAGTTGTCATAACGTAGTGTCCATCAATAAATAAATTGGTGCGCTATTTTAACAAGTTTGAGCAGTCTATTGGTTATAAAAATACGCTAATCTACCAACTGGTATATAAATCTATAGCTCATCAGTATAAACCTCTACTTTATTTCATTAATGAATGCATTTCTTCTATATTTTTCTACATCTAGGTAGCGATGAGAAGGCACTGTAGAGTAATCAACAGAATAAAAATGCGATTAATTGACCTAATACTTCTATAGGCAACGCATAAATTCTGGTTCAAGCATTATTACAAAGCAGCCATTATGCTTTTTTATATAGCATTCTACAGAGAAGCTGGCATCAATGTCGCCTATGACTACCGCATATTATTCGGCAACACATGGACTTCATCTGAAATCTTCGCAAGCTTAGTCTCACCGCATTGGTATTTTTATATATTAGGGTTTATTGGCGTTATTTGGCACTATTTAGCGCATAGACTGATGGTTTTGGTGGAGAATAAAGAATTAGCAAGTCGGAACAGCACACCAATCGTTGTTGACTAATGTACAGAAAACAGTTACTTATTATAGTCACAGATAATCATAATAAATTGACAGGTATGTCCCTATGAGCAAAATCAAAGCCCTTATCCGAAAACGCCCTAAATCTGACCCGTCTAAAGCTATTTTAGTAAATTCTGATAATCAAAATACCAATAACACCAGTATTGATGCTGCCTCAAAGGGTCATACGGTAAATACCCCAATCGAGCAAACGCGCTGGAATGGCTGGGGCAATATCAATATTAATAAAAAAGTCTCAGCGCACGGGGCGAAACTGATCAAATCGCACATTGGTAAAACCAAAAAACTATCATCAGTGAGCTTACAGCAAGTACTTAAAACCGTCCCCAAATCCCGCTTGCCTGTTGCTATGACTGAGCTTGATACTGTATCTGTCGACAACGAAGTGAGACTTAGACATGCTCGTGGGCAAAGTTTTCCAGACTGGATAGCCATGCATGGTGGCGACTTTGAAGTCTTTCCTGATGGGGTCGCTTTTCCTGAATCGACCGCTGATGTCGAAACTTTATTGAAAATGGCAAGCGAGCACGACCTTATCGTCATTCCTTTTGGTGGCGGCACTTCAGTAGCGGGTCATATCAATCCACAAAAGGGTTCACGCCCCGTAGTGACCATCGCCATGAGCAAGATGGATCAGCTGATTGACTTAGACAGTGAGAGCCAAATTGCTACCTTTGGCGCAGGGACACAAGGGCCAGCAGTCGAAGCACAATTAGACGCACACGGCTACCGCTTGGGACATTACCCCCAGTCTTGGGAGCTATCGACGCTCGGCGGCTGGATTGCCGCGCGCTCTAGTGGTCAGCAGTCATTAGGCTACGGGCGTATCGAGCAGATGTTTGCTGGTGGTACGTTGGTGACGCCACAAGGCGTGCTCAATATTGCGGATATTCCAGCGTCAGCAGCAGGGCCTGATCTGCGCGAGATGATGATGGGCACGGAAGGTCGCGCTGGTATCTTTACCGAAGTTAAAATGCGGGTGCAGTCGCAACCAGAAGAAGAGCTATTTAAAGTCGCCTTTTTACCAAACTGGGAAGCGGGTAAAGAAGTGCTTAGACAAGCCGTGCAAAAAAATGTTCGCCTATCGATGTTGCGTCTAAGTAATGCGGTCGAGACCGATGCACACTTGCATTTGGGTACGACGCCCAGCCAGTTTATGGCCATTAGTACTTATCTAAAAGCGCGCGGACTCAGCTCAGAAAAAGTCATGCTCACTTATGGCGTCTCAGGGGATAAAGCGCAGAATAAACTAGCGCTGACGCAGTTTAATAAGCTATTAAAACAGCAAGGCAGTGTCACGGGCAAAATAACCGATATCATGGGCAGTGTCTGGGCGCATGGACGCTTTAAATTCCCTTATTTGCGCGGCACACTGTGGGAAAAAGGCATCATGGTTGATACCTTTGAGACCGCGACCAACTGGAATTATATCGACGAACAAATGGCGCAAATGCAACAAGCCGTTCAGACTTCCTTGGCAGATGAAGGCGAAGAAGTGATGGCCTTTACTCATATCTCACACGTTTACAAGCAAGGTGCCAGTCTTTATACCACCTACTTCTTTAGAGCAGCCAAAGATCACGCCAGCACCTTAAACCGCTGGCAGAAAATCAAACATGCTGCCAGTTTAAGTCTGACTAATGGTACAGCGACGATATCACATCAGCATGGTGTCGGTCGTGACCATGCACCCTATCTTGCTGCCGAAAAAGGTAAGCTCGGTATTCAAGTAACCCATGATATGCTGAAAAGCTTGGACCCTGAGCAGCGTATGAATCCGGGTGTTTTAATTAAAGAGTAAAAGGCAGCGGTCGCCTGACTGGGTGGCTTAAACATATTGAGTCACTGATTAACCTGAGTGTCATTTGAGATGAGTCGTTTATGAACCAAGCCAATCAACATGATCAATACAAGCAACGCCAGCAAGCATTAGCACCTTTATCTCGTCGCTCGTCTCAAGTAGTACCATGGGATATGCTTATCATCGGTGGCGGCATTACTGGTGCTGGGATTGCTCGCGAGGCAGCAAGGCGCGGCTTAGCGGTGTTACTCATTGAGCAAAAAGACTTTGCTTGGGGCACGTCCAGCCGCTCAAGTAAAATGGTACATGGCGGGCTACGCTATATTGCTTCGGGTGATTATAAGACGACCTTGCTTAGCGTCCGTGAGCGCGAGCGCATGCTAAGCGAAGCAAAAGGTCTGGTCAACGAGATGCATTACGTCATGCCGCATTATAAAGGCAAGTTTCCACCGCCATGGATATTCAATACCTTGCTACGCGTCTACGATGGCTTGGCTGGCAAGCGCTACTCTAAATACGTTAAAAAAGACGCTTTTTTACAGCTTAATCCGCACATCAAACAAGATAAGTTTTTAGGAGCCAGTCAGTTTAGTGATGCAGTGACCGATGACTCACGCCTTGTTATGCGGGTACTTGATGAGGCGATTAATGACGGCGCGCAGGCGATTAACTACCTTAAAGCTGAGTCGTTAATTACTAATGAGCAAGGCTTGGTCGTTGGCGCTACTCTATTAGATACTTCTGCTGAAGATAGCAATCATACTTACGATATTCATGCCAAAGTGGTGGTCAGCGCGACGGGTGCTTGGGCGGATACTCTAAGAATGCAGGCAAGCAAACAAACAGAACAAACCTTTCATAAACAAATTCGCCCGTCGCGTGGTAGCCATCTGGTGGTCAGCCAAGAGCGCCTACCAATCAAACAAGCCTATACTTTTTTGCACCCTATCGACAAAAGAGCCGTTTTTGTCTTTCCATGGGAAAACCGTACCGTCCTTGGTACCACCGATTTGGATCATCCGCCATTAGACGATAACGAAGTCGGTATCACTAATGAAGAGGTGGATTACCTATTGGCAGCGACCAATAATCTCTTTGGTAATGTAGACATTAGCCGTAAGGATGTCATCAGCTCATGGGCAGGCGTGCGTCCACTGATTTCTGATGGCGGTGATGGTAAGCGCGTCAGCCCGAGTAAAGAAAAACGCGACCATAGCGTTTGGTTGGATAATAATTTAGTGACCGTCAGTGGCGGAAAATTAACCACCTTTCGCCTAATCGCCCTTGATGTACTGAAAGTTTGTCAAAAGGTGCTCGAACTTGATGAGTCAGCTACTCAAGATAATGTCTCATATAGCAGCCAAGTCTTTAGTAATCAACCGCCAACCAATCCCAAATTTTCAACCCTAACACCACTATTGCAACAACGCTTGCAAGGGTTTTACGGTCTACAGCTTGATACCTTATTAGAATTAGCGCATGACGATGATTTGGCTTATGTGACCGATAGCAACACCATTTGGGCGGAAATCCGTTTTGCGGCGCATTATGAGCAAGTCATTCACTTGGACGATTTGTTACTGCGACGCACGCGCCTAGGGTTGATACTGCCACATGGCGCAATGACGCCATTGATTAGCGATAGGCTCAAACAAATATGCCAGCAGGAACTGGGTTGGGATGAGCAAAAATGGCAGCAAGAAGTTGAACGTTATCAAGCCTTATGGCAACGCTATTATCATTTGCCCGCTGCTTAATTTATATGACTACATAGTTAAGGATGACTATGACTTTTGATGACTCTATTTACTTCTTAGCCATAGACAATGGCACCCAAAGCGTCAGAGCACTTATCTTTGACCAATTTGGAACCGAGATTGCCAAAGCCCGCGTCCCTATCGAGCCGTATTTTTCAACGCAGCCCAATTTTGCAGAGCAGCATGCCGACTACTATTGGAAAAAACTAAGCGAGGCTTGCCAGCAGTTATGGCAAAGCTGTGATATTACGCCTGAGCAAATTGCTGGCGTCAGTCTCGCCACTCAGCGCTATACCATGATATGTCTAGGTAAAGACAAACAGCCGCTACGTCCCGCTATCGTCTGGATGGATTTGCGTCGCGGCGAAATTAATGACATAGGCTTGCTCAATCCACTCACCAAAGTCATCGGTATGGGCGAGCTGGTACAAGAGGCGCAGCAAAAAGCCCGCTGTAATTGGCTTGCTCATCATGAACCAGAAATATGGGCGAAAACAGCACACTATGTGAATCTATCAGCGTACTTAACCTATCAACTTACTGATGAACTTATCGACTCCACTGGTCATGCGCTAGGCTATCTGCCCTATGACTATAAAGCGCAAGCGTGGTTTAAGCCCGATAATATTAAATGGCGGCTATTCAGCTGTACACCTGAGCAGATGCCTAAAGTTGTTCCGCCGGGACAGCCACTCGGTTCTATCAGCGCCAAAGCTGCCGCTGTCACTGGTATTCTGAAAGGCACACCGATGATTGCTGCCGCCAGCGATAAAGCCTGTGAAGCGTTGGGCTCTGCTGGACTTGCCGCCGATACCGCCTGCTTAAGCTTTGGCACTACCGCGACCGTCAATACCACCTCAAAAAATTATGTTGAAATACTCAAGCACATGCCCGCTTATACCGCCGCCGCACCAAATTACTACAACCATGAATATATGATTTATCGCGGCTTTTGGATGGTTAGCTGGTTTAAAGAGCAGTTTGCCCACTATGAAGAGCAGCTGGCAAAAACGCAGGGCATCGATACCGAAAAACTCCTCGATCAAGCGGTAAAAGACATTCCAGCGGGCTGTATGGGGCTAATGATGCAGCCATACTGGTCACCCGGCGTTCGGCATCCGGGTCTTGAAGGCAAGGGTGCGCTCATTGGATTTGGCGACGTACACACGCGAGCGCATGTTTACCGCGCTATCCTAGAAGGGCTTGCCTATGAGCTAAAACTTGGTTTTGATACTATTGAGAAGCGTATAGGCAAACCCATCAAACACTTGCGTGTCGCTGGTGGCGGATCTCAAAGTGACTCAGCCATGCAGCTTACGGCTGATATCTTTGGTATGCCTGCATACCGGCCGCATACTTATGAAGCCTCAGGCTTAGGCGCGGCTATTAATTGTGCAGTAGGGCTTGGCGTTTATCCCGACCATTTAACCGCCACTAAGGCAATGGTACATTTGGGCGATGAATTCTTGCCTATTGACGCCAACGTCCAGCTCTACAAGCGCTTATACAATGAGGTTTATCTCAAAATGTATGAGCGCTTAAAACCTTTATACCAAAGTATTCAAGATATTACTGGTTACCCAGCTAAATAATATAGTCATTTCAATATAAAGAGGTACGTTAAAAATAGCGTTATGCTGGGATAAACTTTCCTCGCTTGCTGTGCACTTCGCACTCCAGAGGCTTCGCAAAATTTATCCCAGCAGTACTGCATTCTTTTTAAATGGAATCGACTATATTAAAATCATCAATATTTAATGCAGTATGCATACGGTTTAGCCCTTCTATCAGCAGCGCTTTAGGGCACGCTACATTAAGGCGCATTTTAAGATGGCCCTCCGCGCCGTATTTAATTCCTGCACTCAGCTCAACCTTAACGGCTCTCAATTTGTCATAGAGCAGTTGATCGTCTTGCGCATATGCCGAGCAATCTAGCCAAATCAAATACGAAGCTTCTGGACGCATCACTTTAATTTTAGGTAAATGCTTTTCTAAAAACTGTAGCGTTAAGTCAATATTGGCTTCAATATAAGTCAGCGCCTGCGCCAACCACTCACCACCTTCTTCATAAGCACGACGCATAGCCGTATAAGCAAATAAATTTAGCTCATGCTCGTCACTCAAGCGCTGCTGCTGGTTCATTTTACTGAGTAATGCGCTGTCTTTAGCAAAGATCATAGAGCCTTTGATACCGGCAATATTAAAGGTTTTGGTCATCGAGGTTAGGCTGACGACTTTGTGCTCATAGCCTTCTGCTAGGGTTAAAAAAGGCGTAAATATATGCCCACTCAAGGTCAAATCTTGATGAATCTCATCACTCACAATTGCCACATCGTGCTTTTTACAGATTAAAAGCAGCGCTTCAAGCTCATCTGCTGTCCATACACGTCCGCCCGGATTATGCGGATTGCAGAATAAATATAGCTTAACTTTATGCTCGATAATTTTAGCTTCTATATCAGCTAAATCCAGATAGTATCGCCCCTCATTCTCCTGTAATGCAGAAGTCACCAGCTTACGATTATTGTCCAAAACCTTGGTCATAAAAGGCGTATAAATCGGATCATTAATGAGTACCGCATCCCCTGCCTCGGTAAATACTTTCATCATCATCACCAAACTTGGCACGACACCCGGAGAAAACAGGATATCCTGCTGCTCCAGCCACAAGTCATAACGACTGCCATGCCAGTCGATAATCGCTTGATACAACGGCTCGGTCGGCACGGTGTAACCCAATATGCCATGCTGCGCTACTTGCTCAATCGCCGCTAAAATAGGCTGGGCGGTCTTAAAGTCCATATCCGCGACCCACAGCGGAATGGTGTCATCGGTATAATGCCATTTAAACGATCCCGTATCACGTCTGTCTATTATTTCATCAAAGTTGTACTGCACCGATGCTCTCCTTTACGGTAGTTTTATATTATAACTGTTCATTCGTCGGCTTAAATGACCTTTGAAAATATAATGCTATCATTATTTGAATAATGGTTAAAAATTAGTGTTACATTAATGTTGCGGACTCTACATATGATCAAGTTATTTATGCCAGAGTATGCTGATATTGCAAGGATTGTGATCTATCAGCTTTTACCCAAACCCCCTACTAAGCCAAGATGGCTTGTCTAAAAGGATTTAGCATGATGAAAATGGATTCCCTATCAAAATTAGCACTCAAAATCAGTTCCCTTACTCTCGCCATTGCCGCAACTTCTGCATGCACTGCTATGGCAACAGGTGCTGACTCCCAAGTTTCAAATACCCAAACCACTACGAACAGTACTGCCATTACTTTAGGCAATAGTGCTATGTCTAGCGGCACTAACGACACGGTTGCTATCGGTAATATGGCCAATGCAGGTCTGAACTCAGCAACCGCTGTCGGCGGTCAAGCCAACGCTGCAGGTTTAGGCTCAACCTCTATCGGTTGGCAATCAAAAGCCACCGCTGAACGCGCGCAAGCTTTCGGTCATTTAGCCAATGCTAGCGGTGTTCGCTCTACCGCAGTCGGCGAAGCGGCAATCGCTGGTGGTACTAACGATACGGTCGCTGTCGGCAATAAAGCCAATGCAGGTCTAAACTCCGCAACGGCTGTTGGCGGGGAAGCCAATGCCGCAGGTTTAGGCTCAACCTCTATCGGTTGGCAATCAAAAGCCACTGCTGAACGCGCGCAAGCCTTTGGTCATATAGCCGATGCTAGTGGTGTACGCTCTACCGCAGTTGGTGAAGCGGCAGCCGCACAAGGTGCAAACTCGGTAGCGCTAGGCAATAAATCTATGGCAGGCGGCATGAACAGCATCGCTATCGGTAACGAGGCAAAAGCGACCAAAAACAACCAAGTCGTCTTAGGTAATGCTGGACAAGTGCAATCTAGTACCGCATCACAGTCCGGTACGGTTAGAATAGTCACTATCGATGACAACGGCACATTAGGCACTATGATGGTTGACTACTATAAAAAATCAGCTAAATAATAGTAGTCAATCAGTGCCAAGCTACTAACGCTGGTGCAGTTATCACTAGTTATACTCGATAAGCTAATCATACTAGATAAGACGAAAAACCTCGCGATTGCGAGGTTTTTTTGGTTGGTATGGTTAGTTTGCTTGGTAGTATTTTGAAGTGCTGCATTAGATTGCGTGGTTATCAGAGCTACTATGAAGCTGAAGCCGATCCTGCCATTCGCTATTATCTGCTTATCTAGGTGTGAGGATGGATCAAGCGAAGTACTGCTTCGCCCTGACGCAAGAGAAAATCTATGATTTTCTGTGGCTAGGTTTGGTCACGATACTACCCCAAAACCTAGCCTTCGCAACACGCCTATTCAAGCAGGATAACCGCTACTGTTAGGGCTAAAACGCGCCTCAAGACAACTATAACCAAATTAAAAAATATGGAATATTTATTAGTTTATTTTAACTAGAAGAGTATTAAATAGAATTTCTTGAAGATATATTGAGTGGAAGGGGGGTACCTCAACATCAGGTGTGTGGCATACAACATTACTACTGTATGCACTCAGGCAATTGCTCATGAAAGGTCGGCAAACCAACATAAATTACCATAAAGATAATTTATTTCTGTTTACAACTGTCCGAATTGCTCGAAAGCTCAATCCAAACACTATAAATAAAGCTGTTTTAGAGGGAAAGTAATATTGGCACGATCCCCTTCGCACCTAGAAAGATAACTCATCAGTACTGTAATTTCAACTCATTACGCTCTATAAGTCGTTTAATATTGAAATCTTTCCAATTTACGAACCAGTAGGTATCTTCAAGCACATTAACGCAAGATTCAATCGTATCGGGTAATTGCTTTGTACCATTATTAGCTAAGTTCAAAGCATTTAACCTTATATCAAAAGGAATGTATGGACAGCATAGTACATCTAACAATAAATGAACTAACTCAGAGTCATCTTTAATAACGTTATATGAGCTAAGTCTACTCATAGCTATATTAATAACTTTACCTTTAATTTCCGTGTATTCACTATGATTGTTAAAATAGTAAAGCAAAGAAATTATTTCAAAATAATAGACCTCTTGCAAAAGTCAGATATTAAGCTCAAGATTTACCAGTCCTGCGAACAGCTTCATTCTTAAATCATAACGTTGACGTCGATTACGGTAGCGTTCAGCCACAATTTTGAATAGCTTAATCAGCCCTATTTTATGCTCAACCAGAATACGACATTTTGCCAAATATTGATTGGCCTGTTTGCAAAGCGCTAGCAACTCACCGCCTTTTGGTTTCTTAAAGGGGATAAAGGTCTGATCGTGTAGCTTGGCTATACCTTGATAACCGCTGTCTGCTAGATAGCTGGTGTTTTTAGGCAGCCAATCAGGACAAGTTTGTTTATAAAGACTAAAGTCATGTACTGAACCGTTGCAGGTTTGCACATCCAATATCAGTCCTGTTTGCCAATGTACGATGACTTGCGCTTTTAAGGTATGTTGTTTCTTTTTTCCACTGTAGTACTGTTTTTGGTTTTTTTTGGCCGTTCAATGGGCGTTTCGGTGGCATCAATGATGACTGCTGACCAATTGATATCCTCAGGCTTACCGTGTGGCAGTTTTCGTGGCAAATCAAATCTGCCTGAGTGGATAAGGATGTCTTCTACTCTTCTGACAATGCGACTGGCAGAGGACTCATGAACGTTGAAGTCCACACCAATATGATAAAGGGTTCGGTATTCACGCCAATAGGTCAGTGCGAGTAAAATCTGCGCCTCTAAGCTAAGTTCACTTGGACGACCTGATTTGGTCTTGGAAGCTTCATGCTCTTGCATGGCTTCTAGCATTTTCTCAAAAGTGGCTTTGTGGATGCCAGTATAACGTTTAAAACCTGCATCGCTCTGTTCAAGTAGTTTGGCTATATTTGGCATATCTTTTAAATATTTAGGGTTCAGTTATAGTCTTTGAGTCTTGAAACTACTTTTGCAAGAGGTCTAATTAAGATAATCACTACTATTAATTAAGCCTTCAAAATAATCAGGAGGAAGTCTGAAGTGATCACCAAAATTACTTGTTATCAGCACTACATTCAGCTTTTCAATAGATATGTACCCTTTACGTCTCTCACTCTTATATCTATAGTCTAATCCAAATAAAACCGATACAATCCTATTAACAATTGCATTTAATGAAATAAACGATGACTTATTCAATAGACTATCGCAAGCAGGTACTTTCTAGCATCGCTAATGGTATGACCATACGTGAAGCTTCCCTGTTTTATGGACTTAGCACCAGCACCATTCACAGCTGGCAGCAGAATTTAGCCCCTAAAACAACCAGAAATAAAGCACCGACTAAAATACCTGATGACGCATTGATTGAAGACGTAAGAAGATTCCCTGATGATTATAACTACGAAAGAGCTCGTCGATTAAATTGTAGTAAAACGGGCATCTTCAATGCTCTAAAGCGTCTTGGCATCAGTCAAAAAAAAGACACTGGAGCATCCAAAAGCATGTCTGATAAAGAGAGCTCAGTATCAGAGTAGGCTTAGTAGCTTTATGCAGCAAGGTTATCCCATAGTATATATGGATGAAAGTGGCTTTGAGGCTGAAACTATCAGACCTTATGGCTATGCACCGATTGGAACCCCTTGTATTGATAGCTACAACTGGCAAGCAAAAAAACGTACCAACGTCATCGGTGCTCTCTATGAGAAAGTACTGTTTGCGCTTGATTACTTTGAACAGAATATCAACAGCCATATATTTTATGACTGGTGCAAGTTCACGCTTATTCCAAGTCTCAAGACTAAATGCGTGATTGTCATGGATAATGCTCGGTTTCATAAAAATAAGCGTATTCAGAGATTACTGAACAGGCATGGCCATCGCATTCTATGGCTGCCACCCTACAGTCCTGATCTCAACCCCATTGAAAAGAAGTGGGCACAAGCAAAGTTTTTACGCCAAGGTTGGATGGAGAATAATCTGCCTAAACTATTTCATGATATAGGTTGTATCGATTTTATAACGACTTAACTATATTCGAGGTTAAAAAAGCTAACCTGTCTTCTAGTAGTCTATAATCACCAGTATGTATATAACTATAAACAGCTCTATAAACTCTAGTTTTTATTTTCTTAATCTTTGATTGAGATAGAGAAACTGATACCTCTCTAAACTTCGATTTACGTATATTTTTCTTATTATCTGTAGTTCTGCCTTCAATCTTGCTATCTATAACTTTATATTCGTACCCTAGGTACTCGAACACTGCAACCTCAGAAAGATTATAGTGCCTTTTTGATACATCTATTACTTTTTGCTTATTATAGTTAAAGGCAAGCTCATCAGGTAAGAAAGACTTGATAAGCCTTAGGAAATTTTTTCTATTCTCAACTCCCGATGAGATAATTATTATGTCGTCTACATATCTTGAGTAGAAAAAAATATCATTTTGCGCACGAACCTTACTATCAAATTCTTGAAGAATGAGTTCTGCGAGTGACGGGCTAAATTCAAGCCCTCTCGGTAGACCAGTTGCCTGAGTCCTATGCACATCGTCTATAATTTTTTCAATCAATATTTTAGTCTGATTACTAATATTTTGGTGAGTTAGAGTCTGTTTTATGGTCTTAATATCAATGCTTTCAAAGAATGATTTGATGTCTAAGCGATATATAGTTAAGTCGTTATAAAATCGATACAGCCTATATCATGAAATAGTTTAGGCAGATTATTCTCCATCCAACCTTGGCGTAAAAACTTTGCTTGTGCCCACTTCTTTTCAATGGGGTTGAGATCAGGACTGTAGGGTGGCAGCCATAGAATGCGATGGCCATGCCTGTTCAGTAATCTCTGAATACGCTTATTTTTATGAAACCGAGCATTATCCATGACAATCACGCATTTAGTCTTGAGACTTGGAATAAGCGTGAACTTGCACCAGTCATAAAATATATGGCTGTTGATATTCTGTTCAAAGTAATCAAGCGCAAACAGTACTTTCTCATAGAGAGCACCGATGACGTTGGTACGTTTTTTTGCTTGCCAGTTGTAGCTATCAATACAAGGGGTTCCAATCGGTGCATAGCCATAAGGTCTGATAGTTTCAGCCTCAAAGCCACTTTCATCCATATATACTATGGGATAACCTTGCTGCATAAAGCTACTAAGCCTACTCTGATACTGAGCTCTCTTTATCAGACATGCTTTTGGATGCTCCAGTGTCTTTTTTTTGACTGATGCCAAGACGCTTTAGAGCATTGAAGATGCCCGTTTTACTACAATTTAATCGACGAGCTCTTTCGTAGTTATAATCATCAGGGAATCTTCTTACGTCTTCAATCAATGCGTCATCAGGTATTTTAGTCGGTGCTTTATTTCTGGTTGTTTTAGGGGCTAAATTCTGCTGCCAGCTGTGAATGGTGCTGGTGCTAAGTCCATAAAACAGGGAAGCTTCACGTATGGTCATACCATTAGCGATGCTAGAAAGTACCTGCTTGCGATAGTCTATTGAATAAGTCATCGTTTATTTCATTAAATGCAATTGTTAATAGGATTGTATCGGTTTTATTTGGATTAGACTATATTCTATAGCTAGTACCTTCTTTTAAATGTTGTACAAGCTGACGAGATATTTCATTTCTGCTTTTAGTTTTCCTTAACATTAACCTTATATTGGATGTTAAATTACGAGCTAGTGTTACTTGATGAAAGTGCTTCAAAGTATAACAAGATTTGTGATTTTTAATGACTGTTTGGATTTCAAAATATTCGTTCAATGAGTTAGAACAATTGAAGGACTTATCTAGTATTTCCTTTTTTTCTCTCAGGTTTATTGAGTTAGTATGTTCAGACATATCACTACTATAGATATGCTTATCAAGAGTCTTGTGTGTAATTGCCTGCTTTGTCATATTAAACTCAATATTTTTTTCAAGGCTGTTAGATTACATATGTTTAAACATATCATCTATAGTTATTTTCTAAATAAGCCTCATTATATGATTAATCTAAAATCGAGAACCACTAACGCCCCTTAAACTCAGCCGCCCTTCTCTCGACCATCGCCATCACACCCTCTTTGGCATCTTCTGAATGAAACAAATGCGGCAGATAGCCATGAATGTTGGCGAGTGCTGCTTTTGCGCTATTACGACTGGCATCTTGTGCTGATGATAATAATCCTTGTACGCCAAGCGGTGCAGCGTTGCAAATCTCTTTAGCGATAGTTAGCGCGCGCTCGTATTCTTCTCCATTTGCTACCACTTCGCTGACCAAATTCAGCCTATCAGCCGTTTGCGCATCGAATGCTTTACCAGTGAGTAGATACGGCATGGCTTTTTGCCAGCCAGCTGCTGCTACGAAGCGTACAGTCGCGCCACCAAACGGCATAATACCGCGCTGAACTTCCATTTGTGCAAAGTTGCAGTTGTCACTAGCGATAACGACATCGCTATTTAACATCAGCTCAATACCAGCAGTGAAACACGTTCCTTGTATCGCCACGACCACAGGTTTGGTGCGCAGTTTGCCACCGATTCCCCACGGATCGATTTCGTCGGCAGCAAACTCAAACGCGCCTTTATCCCATTTATCTTGTAGCTCCATCAAATCCAGCCCTGCGGTGAAGTGCTTACCGTGAGCGAATATCAGCGCACAGCGAAGATTGGCATCGTTTTCATAATTAGTGAGTGCCTCAGACAGTTGCTTAATCATATGGCTATCAAAGGCATTGCGTTTATCCGCGCGATTGAGCCCGATCAAACAGATGTAATCTTGGACGTCATAGGTAATGCGAGTGTCACTGCTAGTGGAATTACTATTATTACTTTCCGTAGTCATGTTTTTATCCTTATTAGAGCGATCGTTTTATGGTTTGTCCTATGGCGAATTAACACTGCTAAAAATCATGTAACTTACTTTCAATATAGACATACGCTACGTGCAACGCAATCATCGTTTTAGCATGAGTATCAATAGCTGGTATCAATATCAGTTGACCTCATTTGCGCTAATGTGCAACTATTATCTAACTCAAGAAATGAATCAGAGCATTTTATGGAATTTTGGCACGGTTTTTTGCTTATCACCAGCGTCCATCTACTCGCTGCCGCCTCCCCGGGTCCTGATTTTGTATTAGTCTCACAGCAAACTTTGGCAAAAGGTAGACGCACGGGTTTGATTTGTAGTCTTGGTATTACCTTAGGTCTTGCCGTACACATTATCTATTCGGTGCTAGGACTGGCAACGCTCATCGCCCATTCGCAGCCATTACTGACCGCTATTAAATGGTTGGGCGGCAGTTATCTTATTTATTTAGGTTGGCAAGGTATTCAAGCCAAACCGAAAAAAGCATCAGATTTAGCAAATCCAGTAGAGCTAATAGATTCAGGTGTTCACGTTTCACAAGATATGCTTATTAAGCAAACGACTTCTACCAGTGATGCCGAGCTTTCTGATAAAGCCATCTCGACCAAAAAACCGCCTACTGACACTGAATCGACCGCTTCCATTCTACGCCGTGGCTTTTTTTGCAATGTGTTTAATCCCAAAGCGCCCGTCTATTTCGTCGCGATATTTACACTCGTACTCTCACCCGATATACCACTGTGGCAATTGGCTATTTATGGTGTCTGGATGATGGTCTTGCAGATGGCATGGTTTAGTACCGTGGTGATGTTACTGTCTATTCCTGCCATTCATCGTCGCTTTCAGCGTTTTGAACATTGGATCGACCGCGTATTGGGTACAGCGATGATAATATTGGGATTAAATCTGATTTTACGTAGTCGATAAGACGCTAGTGACTCGTGAAATCTGCTAAAATGGTGCATTATATTCAAACATCAAAGCCCGATACTATGACCAGTAAGCCTATGAACCGTCGCCCGACCGCCAATAATCACCGAAACAGATCGCCTGAAACTGCCAAAAAATTAGGGCAGCTACATCCGCGCAATCCGCACCAAGGTCGCTATGACTTTGAAGTATTGACTCGCGCTTTGCCTGAGCTTGCTAAGCACACCATTACCAACCCTAAAGGCGAGTCGACGATTAACTTCTCCGACAGTGTCGCCGTGCGCGTCCTTAATCAGGCGTTACTGGCGCATTATTATGGGGTGAAATTTTGGGATATTCCGGAAGGTTATCTCTGCCCACCGATTCCGGGACGTGCCGATTACATTCACTACATTGCCGATTTACTCGCGCAAACGACGCATGTTAATAAAGAGAATACCCCGCCGACTGGTAAAGAAATCCACGCCCTTGATATCGGTACGGGTGCCAGCGCGATTTATCCGATTGTTGGCAGCCAAAGCTATGGTTGGCGATTTACGGCTTCAGATATTGACCCTATTTCGGTCAATACTGCCGCGCTTATTTGTGAGACCAATCCAAAGCTAAAAAGTGCCGTTAAAGTCAAACTACAAACCGAACCTAAATTTATTTTTAAAAATATCATCGGTCGTCAAGATTACTTTGATGTGGTGGTCTGTAATCCGCCATTCCATGCCTCATTAGAAGAAGCGATGGAAGCCAATAGTCGTAAGCAGCATAATTTGCAACGGCATCGCGGTAAGAATGAGAACGCACAAATCAGCCGCAGCTCAACCAAGTCTGGCAATGCCGCGCAAAACCTAAACTTTGGTGGTCAGCATAAAGAGCTATGGTCTGAGGGTGGCGAGATTGCCTTTTTAACCAAGATGGCAAAAGAGAGTCAAGATTTCGCTGAGCATGTTGGCTGGTTCACAAGTTTAGTCTCAAAATCAGAAAACGTGAAGCCTATGCAATTGCTATTAAAACAACTTGGTGTTGCCCAAATGCGCATCATTGAGATGAGCCAAGGTCAAAAAAGCACGCGTATACTCGCCTGGCGTTTTGATACTGACGAAGAGTAAATAGTAGTTAATATAAAATAGTTATTGTTTCACGTGAAACAAAGTCTCTACAATAAAAAGCACCCCTTTGATCATCAAAGGGGTGCTTTTTATTGTAGAGAATCAATTCAAATAATGATGCTTATTAACGGATAAACATCACCTTTATACCAATGGCTATCAATACTAATCCACCCAGTATCTCAGCTTTATCCTCGAGCCAAGTTCCAGAAGACTTACCTAAATAGCTACCGCAAAAGCCAAATCCAGCGGTGATAATAGCGATAATGAAGCACGCTAGCCACGCATTAACTGCTAGTAAATTCAAAGTAAAGCCTGCTGCCATCGCATCAATACTGGTAGCGATAGCCAATGTAAACATCATACGATGATTGATTTTTTCTTGTATGTCTCCATCGAAACTGTCTGCTAACACCGCTTCAATCTCACCATTAAACGCTTCATATAACATCTTAGCGCCAAGCACAATAAGAATCCCACCACCAATCCACGGTGCAGCAGTCGCCAACCAGCCTAGCAATACTGCACCCAATAGATAACCTATCAGCGGCATCACACCTTGCGCAATACCAAAATACAGTGCTGCATAAACGGCTAAACGCAACACATAAGCAGATGATTTCTTTTGCGATTTAGCCCCTAACCCAATCGAGACGGCAAATGCATCCATCGCCAAGGCTATCGCAAGTAAAAAAACTTCGATCATTTCTATATCCATTATCTAAAGCAATTAGTAAACTAAGTTTCACGTGAAACAATTCTAACATTAAAAAACCACCACCTTGATTGCCAAAGCGGTGGTTTTTTTAATTAATTAACAATGATTTCGCAACTCTTTATGTCCAACCTAGATGTCTAAATTAGACACCGTCAATGCGTTCTCTTCAATGAAAATACGACGCGGTTCAACATGATCACCCATCAAGCAAGTAAACATATGATCCGCCGCAATCGCATCTTCAATCGTCACGCGTAGCATACGACGGTTTTCAGGATCCATCGTGGTATCCCAGAGCTGATCTGCGTTCATTTCACCCAGCCCTTTATAGCGCTGAATTGCTAGACCACGACGCGCATCAAGCATCATCTGCTGCCAGAGGTAATCAAAGTCGCGTACAGGGATATCTTTGGTCGTACCAGTCGTTGCTTCACGGCGGATAAAGGCATCCTCTGCAAGCAAGGTATTCCATTCAGCAGACAAACGCAGCAACTTGCTGTACTCGCCCGAATTGATAAAGCTAGCATCTAGCAGATAATGATGGGCTAACTGGTGCACATACACCGTGATGCGTGGCAACCATTGTGCTTTAGCAGATAACGCTTCACTATCAGACGCCGCGCCTTCTTCAGTTTCTACCGCAGGCTTCATACCCAGTAAATCAGCAGCAGCAGCATCCATATTTTTAGGCTGCGGCGCATGGATATTGACCAGTTCAATCTCCGGACTCAAGTCACTACCGAAGTGCTCAAGCTGAGCTTGCATCGCCTCTTTCCAAGCTTGCATCGCAGGAAAATCATAAGTCATATCAGTGCTAAGCTTCGGCGTATGCGTCAGCGCATCCAATAACACCGCTGGGAAACGAATCTGCAAACGTGCCTTTATCAGCTGCGTTTGGTTATAGTCATTTAGTAGCGTTTCTAGTGCTTGACCCGTAATAGCAGGAGCATCGGCACTGATATGCAGCTTAGTATTATCAATCGTTGATGATAATAAATACGCTTTGAGTGCTTCGTCGTCTTTTAGATACAGCTCTTGACGACCTTTTTTCACTTTATAAAGCGGTGGTTGGGCGATATAAATATAACCACGTTCGATCAACTCAGGCGTTTGACGGAAGAAGAAAGTCAGCAACAGGGTACGAATATGTGATCCATCAACGTCCGCATCGGTCATGATGATGATTTTATGATAACGTACTTTATCCGGATTATATTCGTCTGGACCAATGCCACAACCAAGCGCAGTGATGAGGTTACCAACCTCAGCAGAAGAAAGCATTTTGTCAAAACGTGCGCGCTCTACGTTTAGGATTTTACCTTTCAATGGCAAGATCGCTTGGGTTTTGCGGCTACGACCTTGTTTTGCTGAACCACCTGCAGAGTCACCCTCCACAATGTAAAGTTCTGACAATGCTGGATCTTTTTCTTGGCAATCTGCTAACTTACCAGGCAAACCAGCGATATCTAACGTGGTCTTGCGACGCGTCATCTCACGGGCTTTACGAGCGGCATCACGCGCACGAGCGGCATCAATGATTTTGCCAGCAATAGCCTTACCAGCGCTTGGATTCTCTTGCAGATAATCATTAAACTTATCATGCATTGCTGATTCGACAGCAGATTTTACTTCACTTGATACCAGTTTATCTTTGGTTTGACTCGAAAACTTAGGATCTGGAACTTTAACGGATACGATAGCGGTTAGACCTTCACGCGCATCATCACCAGTAGCAACGACCTTCTCTTTTTTAAAGAGATTCTCGCGATCCATATAGGTATTCAAACAACGCGTCAACGCTGAGCGAAAGCCAGATAAATGCGTGCCGCCATCGCGCTGTGGAATGTTGTTGGTGAAACAAAACACTTTTTCGTTATAAGTATCTGTCCACTGTAATGCCACTTCGACGCTGATACCGTCATCTTGCTCACTCACAAAATGAAAGACTTCATTGATGCCGTCTTTACCAGCATTGATATAGCTGACAAACTCTGACAAGCCGCCTTTGTGTTCAAACTCATGACGCTTATCAATACGCTCATCCGTTAAAACAATGCGTACACCCGAGTTCAAAAATGATAGCTCACGCAAACGCTTCGCTAAAATATCGTACTCAAAAATGGTACCAGTAAATACATCACTACTGGGATAAAAGCGAATTTGCGTACCGGTTTTGTCGGTTGGCTCCATTTGCTGAATGTCTGCATCAGGCACCCCATCGGTATAGGTTTGATGATAGTGATAGCCTTCACGCCAGATATTCATTTCAAGCTTTTTCGATAGGGCGTTAACGACCGAGACACCAACACCATGTAAGCCGCCTGATACTTTATAGCTGTTATCATCGAACTTACCGCCTGCATGCAAGACAGTCATAATGACCTGCGCCGCAGATACACCCTCTTCTGGATGGATATCGACAGGCACGCCGCGACCATTATCCATGACGCTCACAGATTCGTCTTCGTGGATAATGATATCGATTTGATCACAATGACCCGCGAGTGCCTCATCGATAGAGTTATCCACCACCTCAAAGACCATATGATGTAAGCCTGTACCATCATCCGTATCACCGATGTACATACCAGGGCGTACGCGTACCGCTTCTAACCCGCGCAATACACGAATATCTTTGGAGCTATAATCAGAAGGTAAACTTTCAGGAACCACCGCTGGTGCCGTAGTTTCAGCAATGCTGTCTGACGTCAGTTGCTCGTGGTCGGTAGGTAATGAATCACTCATGTGCATTCCTTAATCTAGCCATAATCAGCCGTTTGTTATTAGCGCACCACTACGATGACGCCTCATAACGTTATTTTAGACTTAATTTTTATAGTCAAAACCTTTGATAAGCATTACCAGCTAAAACACAATTAGCTGAAAATTCTTGAGTGTTGATAGCGACTTAAAAAGAGTTTCAAGTCCGCGCTTTTTTTCTCTAACATCGGCTTCTTTTTTTAAACATTATAAAAACCAAGAGAGCAAATAAAACACCTATTTATCAAATACTTAGAAATTTACAGGCATTGGAAAACACCTATATAACGTCATCAAACAACTTGCTGAGAACAGGACAAAAATAAAGCCCTATTTTAGCATTTTTTTGCCTCTAAGTCACTGTTTACTGAGCGTTTTATGCCTATAAAACCAGCTCGCAAAGATAGCCTATATCATTACGAAACGACAGGTAGATAAGTATCGATATGAAAGCCCGTGGAGAAAGGAGATAATTAAGGACTAAAGATTTGACCTTTTTTCACATGAAACGTACTGGGTTTTGACCAATATTGATGCACTAAAGGCAAAATATCATCGGTTAAGCTGGTCATAAATACCTGACATGGCAGCTGCGCTAACGTCGACAATAGAATATCTATCGCCCTATCATCAAGCTCTGCAGTAATATCATCTAGTAATACCACTGGTGTCACCTGAGCATGAGCGCTATCATTTGATAGATCATTTGATAGATCATTAGTCTTTTGAGTATTTAGCAGTAATGGCAGTTGCGATAAACGCAGTGCTGTAATTAATAGCTTTTTTTCACCACGCGACAATACATTGGCTGCCTGCTCTTTTATCACAGCTACTTTGAGGTTAGTGTCCGCTTCACGCATTGTATCTGAGAGATTGTTATTCGACGCTGCCGAGTCATTAGAGCGCCAATGCACATGAACATCAGCACGGTGATTACCGATACGAGTATATCCCAGTTGCAAATCCTGTTCTAAGCGCTCGTTAAGCTGTATATGCAGCGCAACATTCGTATCGTAACCAGCATTATAACTAAGGCTCAATTGCTCCGCATAAGTAGGCAATAACTGCGCGATACTTTCAGCAAAACAAGGCTGCCATTCTGCAAATATCCGTTCACGATAATGATGAATCAGTGCCGCATGATTGCTAAGTCCTTTGTCCCACGATTTTAGTTCAGCGAGCTGCACTTGGGTCAAATGACGTGTCTTTTTTAGTAAACTATTGCGCTGTTTTAATAGACGCTGATAGGCGAGCCATTGCGGATGAAAGCCTTGTTTCATGTGAAACACTAGCCAATCTAGCAGCTGGCGACGACTAGCACTACCCTGCTCTAACATATCCATCGTCGATGGATCTATCAGTAGCGTTGGTAGCTGCTCAGTTAAGATGCTTTGGTTATAGACAGTGGTTTGATTCAGACGTAGAATTGTGGTCGCGTCAGCTTGTTTTTGGATAGCAAGAGTACTACTATCATTGAGTCTAGCGTACACAGTCACTGCATTTTGGTGGTGCTGAATGTAGCGTTTTGGCTGGTGATGACGAAAGCTTTTTCCTCTTGATAGCAGAAATATGGCTTCGAGTAATGAAGTTTTTCCACTGCCATTGGCACCGATAATGACGTTGCAAGCTGTTGCATGTAGATTGACTTCCGTCAGGTTGCGTAGGTTCGATATTTGTAGACGTTCAATCATAATGCCGACAGCCGCCTATTGACGCTACCTATAAAATAGGCAAAAGTTTAATAATTATTGAATTTAAAATACCGGATTTTAATCAAAGACACTCAGCTTACCTTAATTTTTTAGTGCAAACTGAGTGTCTTTAGCCTCTGTGCTCAAGCCTATTGAAAACATACAGAAACTATATACGCATTGGCATAATGACATACTGATGGAACTCATCATTCAGCTGGTTTACCAACACTGAAGCATTCGATTGGCTCATGTGCATTTGCAAGTCACCTTGAATAACGCCAAGCACATCTTGTAAATAAGCCGCATTAAAAGACAGCTCCATCGGCTCACCTTGATACTTTGCCTGTATCATCTCCACCGCTTCATCTTGCTCTGCATTATTAGCACGCACTTCTACCATGCCATCGCTGGCAAAATTAAACACCACACCGCGAGATTTTTCATTACTTAAAATCGCGACACGGCGCAGTACGTCCGTCATTTTTTCTTGATTAAATAAAGCCAGTTTATCCGTATTACTTGGCATCACTCGGCGATAATCAGGGAATTTTCCATCAATCAGACGCGCAGTGAAAATAACCATCAGGTTTTGATTGACCTGTCCTGCACTATCAACGTCACCAAAGGGTAAGCTCACTTGCAAAAACTCACGACCGAAGCTCAAGGTAACCTGATTGTCTTGCTCACCAAGCATTTTTCCTAGCTCAGAGGCCAAGCGCTCAAGCTCAATGACAGCTTTACGGGGCAAAATAGCCTGCATATTTAAATCAGCACTGACATCGATAACGCTGCGCGCCAAAGCCAATCGATGCCCATCGGTTGCAACCGTCGTCAGCTGCTGTTGCGACACGTCAAACAACATGCCAGTCAAATAATAGCGAACATCTTGAATCGCCATTGCAAACTGCGTTTTATGAATCAAATCGATAAGACGATTGCGACTGATGGTCAATGGCGTGATATTTTCGGGATTACCTAAACTCGGATAATCTTCGCTAGGTAATGTGCCTAAGGTGAAGCGACTCTTGCCGCTGGTTAATAAGCAGCGTTCATTTTCTTGAGTGGCCAAATTAATTTGAGCTTGTGCAGGCAATGATTTACAGATGTCTTTTAATTTTGTTGCAGGTAAAGTTGTGGTACCAGCTTCAACACAAGCACCAGCAGGCAATTTCAACGTCGATGTCAGCTCTACTTCTAAATCAGAGGCCGTCAAAATAAGCGTTGATTCGGATAGCTGTAGCTTGATATTGCCCAAAATAACCATATTGTGCCGTTTATCAGCAGCCTTGGCGATCAAATTAATGGCTTTTAGTAACGACTCTCGATTAATCGATAATTGCATGCTTGGTTACTCTTATTTAAATGATTTTTATTATAAAACTTAACAATAATGGCTTAATCATACCCTGTCTATTGACTATAATCCATTCGCTGTCTGTCTACTCGTATTTTTAATATTATAAACCATATCAATCCACTAAAACATAGTGATACCGTGACCTGCTAACCCGCTTGCAGCATCAATGCCAGTGTTTTGTAATCCTTATCAAAAGCAGGATCTGCTGCTCGTAGCTCATTAACTTTATCGCAAGCATGCATCACCGTTGTATGATCGCGACCACCGAATGATTGACCAATCTCAGGAAAACTATCACCAGTCAACTCACGCGATAATGCCATCGCTATTTGACGCGGTCTAGCAATACTGCGCGTGCGTTTACGACCCATCATCTCTTTGATGGTCACATCATAGTACTCAGCAACCACTTTGCGAATATTATCCATATTCACAGCTTGCACACGCATCGCGACGATGTCTTTTAGCGCATATTGCACCATTTCAAGAGTAATCTGTGCACCCGTCAAGTTAGCATTGGCAAAAACTTGATTTAGAGCACCTTCTAAACGCCTAACATTTGAAACCACGTTTTGAGCGATGAATAATGCGCATTCTTTAGGCAGTGTCATACCATATGAAGCTGCTTTTTTTTGCAAAATTTGCACACGAGTATCAATCTCAGGCGGATCAACTGCTACAGTAAGCCCCCAAGAAAATCGCGATCTAAAACGTTCATCAAATTCGGTCATTTGCGAAGGATGACGATCTGAAGCCAAAATCAGTTGTTTATCACCACTGGTAAAATCTGCAAATAATGTCAAAAACTCATTACTACTTTTGGTTTTTCCTGCCAATACATGAATATCATCTACAATCAATAAATCAACTTTTTTAATTTTCTTTTTAAAATCTTCTATTTTATTATTTCTTAATGAATAAACCAATTGATTAATAAATTTTTCAGAAGTGAAATAATAAAAACTTTGATTATTTTTTAAATAGCGATGTGCTACAGAATGCATTAAATGCGTTTTTCCCAAACCAGAAGGTCCGTATATAAATAAAGGATTGTGTCGATTTTTTGACTGGCGCTTACCAAGCTCATAACAGGCTTTATAAGCCAGATTGTTAGATTTGCCAGTGACAAAAGTTTCAAAAGTAAAGTCAGGGTTTAGATAACTTAACGACTTGGCATCAGCTGAATCAACCAATTCTGCGTGACGCATATTGGCATCAATATCTGCTTTTGCATTGTTATGATGAATGGTTTCAAACTGATGGTCTGCAGGGGTAGGGGAGGGTTTATCTTCATCAAACAAAGACCCTGATTGCAATTGACGATTGTCTTCGTTATCGCGGCCAGCGTTATCAACACGCACAACCACCTCTTCGATACTTCCCTGACTGTGCTTAGCAACCAGCTGCTGTATCTCTTGCAAGTGATTTTTTTTGATGTAAGTCACAAAATAATCATTAGGAGCAAGTATAGTCAGCGTTTGCGCCTCTTGATGAGCTGACAATGGTCTCAACCACATAGTAAATACGTTGTCTTTGACGTTATATCGTAGGTCATTTAGACATTTATCCCAAATATTTGCTGTGTCTATCATGAAAAATACTAACCCTATAATTTGAAATAATATTTGTGTTTTAGCAGTGTGATCTGTTGCGTAGCCCTTAATATTTTCCGCAATTATTTCCGTTGGAAACCATATTGGAAGTTACGTTGATAAACTATACGAAGCCACATATTAAGTAGGGGCTAATCTAACACAAATACCCTGTGGATAAAACCTTGTTTTTTGGGGATAAGGCTGTGGATACTTTTGTGCATAACTTTAAAAGTTGAGTTATCCATATTTAGCCCACAGGGTTATCCACAGGTTTACCCATAGTACAATATGTTGATAATAAAAAGGAAAACTTACTTAGCCACAGATAATCGAGCTCCCAATAACAACAATACTTATATATATTAATAATTAATTATTATAGATTTCGACAAAAACTGTGGGTAACTTTTGGGAATCCATCACTGAATTAATTAACTGAGTCGTTATTTTTTAGTTATGAATATGAAATTTACACACGATGAATCATTTAAAATGATATTTCCTCTGTCAAAATATCTGTCTGCATCGACATAGATTAAATTAGTTCATTGACCAAGATTCTATGCGGTGGTATAATCCTCCGTTATTACGAATTTAGTCCATTATTTTGATAGGTGAGTTATGAAACGTACATTCCAACCAAGCGTGATCAAGCGTAAACGTACTCACGGTTTCCGTGCTCGTATGGCAACTAAAAAAGGCCGTCAGGTCTTAGCTCGTCGCCGCGCTAAAGGACGTCATCGTCTTACTGTATAATCAGTAGATTGCGATAAGCATGGCTTATAGTGCTTGTTGTGTTTCTATTATTTATAGATTGCGATAGTCAATCACCACAACTGACACTTAGCCATATATTAAAAGCGCCCACATCGGCGCTTTTTTTGTCTCTGTACTTTGTTGTTATTTCTGCGCTATTATTTCCGCTACCGTTATTCGCTCTTATACTAGGTTGTGCTATGTCCAATACTGTTTCAGCGGCAGCTAATGCCCGCTTCACTAAAGAGCAGCGTTTGCTCACGCCTGCAGCCTTCCGTGAGGTTTTTGATGCACCTGAGCGTAAGCTTCATCAGAGCCATCTAATGGCATTTGTGCGTACCAATGATCTTGGTCAGCCGCGAGTCGGGATGGCCATTACCAAGCGTAAAGTTCCTACGGCTGTCGCGCGAAATTTAATCAAGCGTCAAATACGTGAACATTTTCGTGTAAAGGCTCATTCTTTAGAAAACAAAGATATTGTTTTTATTGTCAAAAAATCTATAAAAGATATAGACAATAAAGAATTGAAGAATCAAATAATTAACATTATTAAAAAGTAGAAAAAAATAAAATGAATTTTTTATTTATTAATTTAAATAATATTCTTTATAAAATTATTTATTATTTTATTGTTTTTTATCAAAAGTTAATAAGTCCACTATTACCTGCTCGTTGCCGCTATTACCCTACGTGCTCGAATTATGGTAAACAAGCTTTGGCATGGCATGGAGTCCGAGCAGGCAGTTGGTTATTATTAAAACGTATCAGCAGTTGTCATCCTTTGGGTGGACACGGCATTGATTTTGTGCCGCTACCGTTATCCTCTTATCATTATCAATATGTACCTTTTAGCGAACTAGCTACTAGTGTCAAAGTTCAAGGTTTATATGTTTTTAGAGATAATAAAGGCTATGTGTCTCGCTTAAACCATATGATGAAACTAACATAGCGTTCGTCATCGACTGAGAAGTTGTGGATATCTATTTAGTTACCCACAAGTTATCCACACTCTTGGTATCATTTAAGGCAGATTTTTAGTAAAATGATGCACATTTTATGTAAATGACTGGCAATACTGTTGTCACATATGATGATAATTGTACGGTCATGACACATGCCCTAATTTTTCATTCCCTAATTTTTTAATCTAGGAAAGGTTTATGCAAAAGATATTTCGGGTGATGATCATCATTGCGATGTTAATCACCGCTTATCTGCTGATTTTGGCATGGCGAGATGATTATGCCGATGCGCCAGCTGTAGATGCGGTGTCAGAAACCACTACTTCAGTAGGTGCTGACATCCCTTCGACAACTGGTGCCGCAGGTGATATTCCGGTACAGACGTTGCCTGTTGATAACAATACAGTCGCTAATGATGCTGTGACGGCAACGCCTGCTAAAGACACGGGATTAATCACGGTCACTACCGATCGCTATGATATAAAGATCAACCCAGAAGGCGGCGATATTGTTTATGCTGCTCTTAAGCAGTATGACGCAACACTCGATAGCGATAAGCCTTTCGTATTGCTAGAGAATAATAGTAATCGCGTGTATGTGGCTCAGTCTGGTCTTATTGGTCCTAACGGTATTGATACTGCAGAAGGTCGTGCCAAATACAGCCACACTGCTAATAATTACGTCATGGAAGCCGGGCAACAGACGCTGTCAGTACCGCTTACTTATAAAAAAGATGGCGTGACCGTTACTAAGACCTTTACCTTTACTGAAAATAAATATCCGATTGATATTAGCTATCAAATACAAAATGCTTCTACACAACCGTGGCAAGGTCAGCTATTTGCCCAGTTGAAACGTGATGACAGTAAAGATCCAGGTATGTCTGATAAAGGTGCGCTTAGTATGGCGACTTACTTAGGCGGCGCTTGGGGTACCCCTGATGATCCCTATAACAAGCTCAAATTTAAAGACTTTAATGATGGTGAGCTAGCTGTTAGTAGTGATAAAGGTTGGGTTGGTGTTGTGCAGCATTACTTTGTATCAGCATGGATACCTGAAAACTTTACCGCTACTTTCTTTAGCCGTGAAACAGGCGATGATTACTTCATCGGTTTCAACAGTCAACCTGTCAATGTTGCGCCGAATAAACAAGTAACATTAGATGCCACATTATACGCTGGTCCTAAAGTACAATCTGAGCTAAAAGATGTGGCAGTAGGCCTTAATAAAACGGTCGATTATGGGTTGTTATGGCCAATATCGAAAATTTTATTTGCCATTTTGGACGGTATTCATAAAGTCATCGGTAACTGGGGTTGGTCAATCATTGTATTGACGATTTTAGTTAAAATTGCTCTGATGTGGTTCTCGAATAAGAGCTACTATTCGATGGCGAAGATGCGTGCGATTGCGCCAAGATTAGCCGCACTTAAAGAAGAGCATGGCGACGATCGAATGAAGATGTCGCAAGAAATGATGGCTATTTATAAAGAAGAAAAAGTCAATCCAATGGCAGGTTGTTTGCCTATTTTGATGCAAATGCCTATCTTCTTAGCGCTATATTGGGTGTTGGTTGAGAGTGTTGAGCTGCGTCATGCACCTTGGATTTTATGGATTCAGGATTTATCGGCGATGGATCCTTGGTTTATTTTACCATTGCTGATGGGTGCCTCGATGTTTGTACAGCAGCAGCTAAATCCACAGCCAGCTGATCCGATGCAAGCGAAAGTGATGAAGTTTTTACCAATCATCTTTACTGCTTTCATGCTGTTTTTCCCAGCGGGTCTCGTACTATACTGGACAGTCAACAACTTGTTCAGTATGACTCAGCAATACATTGTCAATAAAAAAGTCGAAGAAGAGCAAAAGCGTCGTACTGTTAAAGTATTGGACTAAGTAGCTCATCAATTGATAAAAGACCATCGCTACGGCGGTGGTTTTTTTATGCGTGACATTTCTATTATCGCTCACTGATTTGAAATAAAATAAGCGCAAAGCATGGCTATTTAAAGTTTGCTTTGTCAGTCTGTGTCCAGCCGTCTATAATGGAGTTTTTAGCTATTGAGAGTAATTGTGGATTCCCTAGAGATGGCGTCAACCGTACCTAAATCATCTGAACCACCTAAAGCATCTGGCTTGGCCACGATTGCGGCTATTGCCACACCGCTTGGAAGAGGTGGCGTTGGTGTTGTACGTCTGTCTGGTGCGCGTGCTTATGACATTGCCTGTACACTAACAGGTAAGTCTGCTTTTACGCCACGCATGGCCAGTTTTTGTCGTTTTTATCAGGCTGATGGTACAGTCATCGATGAAGGGTTAGTGCTGTACTTTAAAGGCCCGCATTCGTTCACAGGGGAAGATGTGATTGAGCTGCAAGGGCATGGTGGTATGATTCTACAAAACCAACTGTTAGCAAGGGTATTTGAGCTGGGCGCAAAACAAGCGGGTGCTGGGGAATTCTCTTATCGTGCTTTTGATAATGATAAATTGGATTTGGTACAAGCAGAGGCTATCGCTGATGCCATTGATGCGACCAGTGCCGCTGCTGCTAGCAGTGCCATTCGCTCCCTTAGTGGTGAGTTTTCAAAGAAGATTAATCAACTATTAGAGCAGCTTATTCATCTGCGTTTGTATGTTGAAGCGGCGATTGATTTCCCTGACGAAGAAGACGTGGATTTTTTATCAGACGGTGTTATACAAAGTAAACTTGAGCAAACGCAAGACAAGATACAGCAAGTATTGGCGACTGCCAAGCAGGGTCAGCTCTTACGTGATGGTATCCATGTGGTCCTAGCAGGTAGACCAAATGCGGGTAAATCAAGTTTACTGAATCGTCTGGCAGGGCAAGAGCGCGCTATCGTTACTGACGTTGCAGGTACGACTCGTGATACGCTACAGGAGACCGTAGTGCTCAATGGTTTGACACTTCATCTTACCGATACGGCGGGTCTGCGTGACACAGAAGACACGGTAGAGCGTATTGGGATTGAACGCGCGCGTACCGCCATTACCCAAGCTGATATGCTACTGATGGTCTACGATGTGACTCGTGATCTTGAAGAAGAAGATACACCGTTACAGCTTGCAGAACAATTATTTGGTGAGTTACCAGAGGATAAACGCTTATTGATTATTGCTAATAAGAGTGATTTGTTAAGTGATTTACTAGATGATAGTAGCAGTCAAATACCCTCTGTCTCGCAAATCGCAATAAAAGAACGTGGTTATGAACAAGTTAATGTTTCATGTGAAACAGGTGCTGGTATCGATAATTTAGTCGAAGCCTTATGTGCTAAGGTCGGTTTTCATCCGCCAGAAAACAGCCTAATTGCTCGCACACGTCATATAGATGCACTTAGACGCACAGCCGACTCTTTAGCAGAGGCGCACGAGCAGTTAACGGTCTTTCAAGCAGGAGAGTTAGTCGCTGAAAGCTTACGCCAAGCTCAGAACAGTTTGGGTGAGATTACGGGAGCGTTTAGTGCGGATGACTTGTTGGGCAAAATCTTTGGTAGTTTCTGTATTGGAAAATAATCAGCCGATTTTTTGAATTGTCTTATACAGCTCGTTAATTCTCAGAAATTACGGTCTTATAGTTTGGTCTTATCATTCGGTCTTATAAATAGTGACTGTGATTCTTGCGCCTAATATTGAAATAAGGAAACGCTATGCATTGCCCGTATTGTAACGCGTCAGAGACTAAAGTTATTGATTCGCGTCTGGCGGCAGAAGGTGCGCAAGTCCGTCGTCGCCGCTCATGCAATAGCTGCCAAGAGCGTTTCACTACTTTTGAGATGGTAGAAGTTGTGATGCCTAGAATCATCAAGTCTAGCGGCAAGATTGAGCCTTATGATAACGAAAAACTGCGCCGCTCTATCTTATTACCTCTACAAAAGCGCCCTATCACCATTGATGAACAAGAAGCGATGATAAGCCGTATTGAGAAGCGTGTTAGACAGATGGGTGAGCGCGAAATCAGTAGCAAGGTGTTGGGTGAGATTATCATGAGTGAGCTTAAAACGTTAGATGATGTTGCTTATGTGCGCTTCGCTAGTGTTTACCGCGACTTTCAAGATATTGATGCTTTCCATCAAGAGATTGCTAATATTCGTCCAAATGAAAAAGCTGACGATAACGTTAAATAGTTTTTACCCTCTGCTTTTTTATTAAGTGTATCTCTTTATGACGCTCTCAAACCATACTCAGAATGCGCAAGACCGCTACTTTATGATGCTCGCGATCGAACCAGCCAAACAGGGTATATATACTACCAGACCTAATCCAGCGGTAGGCTGTGTCATCGTGCAAGCAGAAGCGATCGTCGGTCAAGGGTTTCATCCGAAAGCTGGTCAGCCTCATGCAGAAGTATTTGCGCTAAAAGAAGCGGGTGCGAGGGCTTTAGGTGCAACCGCCTATGTGACTTTAGAGCCTTGTAGTCATACGGGGCGTACGCCACCTTGTGCTTTGGGCCTTATTGATGCCGGTGTGAAACGTGTCGTAATCGCAGGGCTTGATCCCAATCCGCAAGTGGCAGGACGCGGTGTAAAACTGTTAGAGCAGGCTGGAATTCAAGTGACAGTCGGTATATTAACTGAACAAGCAGAAGCTTTAAATCGTGGATTTTTAAAGGCAATGCGCACCCAAATGCCTTATGTACGACTCAAAATTGCCACCAGCCTTGACGGTCGTACCGCGATGGCATCTGGCGAGTCAAAATGGATTACCTCAGCGGCTGCCCGCGAAGATGTGCAGAAGCTACGTGCTCAAAGTGGCGCGATTATTACCGGCAGTGAAACGGTTATCGCGGATAATCCACAGCTTAATGTACGTTCCAACCAATTAGCTGTGCCACCTGAACAAGTTCCTGCTCCTAAGGTTGTCATACTCGATAGGCGTCAGCGCTTAGAACACAGCTTACAGTCTGACTATCAATTATGCCGTCGACCGGATACGATTTATTGGCGCGAAGATAACTTGACTGAATTGCTAAAAAAATTAGTCCGTGATCATCAGTGTTATGACGTGTTGGTAGAGGCAGGGGCTAGTGTTGCTGGTAGTTTCTTAAGCCAACAATTGGTAGATGAGTTGATTGTTTATCAGGCGCCTTGTTTGTTGGGCGCGCAAGCCAGACCGATGGTCGATTTTAACCCATTGTCTCTAGCTCAGCAGTTGCGTTTTAATATTTTCAGCCATGAAACATTAAGTCCTGACCTTAAATTGACTTTATTACCGCTATAACTGGTTATTTATAAACAGCTTATCCACAGTTTGGGCTAAATTTTTGCTAAGTGTGGATAAGCAGCCAGTGTCTTACAAGGTTCCACATGAAACTGTGTATAACTTTGTTTCACATGAAACATAAAAATAGGTCTTTTGTAAAATATTTATATTAATCTAATGTAATCAGTAACTTAGGTTTTACTATTAATCTTTCTTGATATTAGCCAACATCTTGTTTTCTGTGGATAACTTGACGGAAATGCGTGTTTTAATACGTTATGAGTTGATTTGTCAGTACTTATCCACAATCTATCCCATCATAGGCTCAATTAAGCTCAAGTTGCACTGAAAAAACTGGCTTAGACAAATGCTAGCACAATATTAATAGATCAAAATATATTGTCTATAAAGACAACATCATAATGAAATGAGGTCGATATGTTTACTGGAATTATAGAGAGTGTTGGAAAGGTTAAGTCCATGCAGCCTACGGGCGGTGATATACGTTTGACGATAGAATCTGATGGTTTGGACTTTAGTGATGTGAAGCTAGGAGATTCTATTGCCTCCAATGGTATCTGCTTAACCGTCGTAGACCTAGGTAGTAATCATTACTCGGTCGATGTCTCACGTGAAACTATCGCTCGTACCGCATTAGAAACTTTAAAAGCTGGTCACACAGTGAATTTAGAGAAAGCGATGCTACCAACCACGCGTTTTGGTGGTCATATCGTCGCGGGTCACGTCGATGGCGTTGGCGTGGTCAGTAAGCTGCAACAAGATGCGCGCTCTATCTATATCGAAATTGAGGTACCACAAGAGCTGGCGCATTATACAGCGACCAAAGGCTCTATCACGGTTGATGGTATTAGTCTGACGACCAACCTTGTACGAGACAATATTGTCTCTTTAAACATCATTCCGCATACCGCACAAGTGACCAATATCGCTAAGCATTGGCTGGTTGGAAATAAGGTCAACATCGAAGTGGATATCGTCGCGCGCTATTTAGAACGTTTGTTAAATAAGTCGCAAACCAGTGGTATGAATACGCCAAGTCCGCAAAGCCAAATTACAGAAGCATTTTTAGCAGATAATGGTTTTATGAAATAGCTGATTTATGAAGTAGCTGATTTATGAATTAATTGGTTTAAACCTAAAAAGTAGGTTTTACAGATTGTCATGATTTTATGAAGCTCTGTAAAACCGACTCTAGTTCTTTTTTGTTGATCGGTTTGGCTAAAAATTCATCCATTCCTACTTCTATACAAGCATCGCGATCTTCTTTGGTATTGTTCGCAGTCAGCGCCACAATCGCAATTTTATCGCCTTGCGCACGAATCGCTTGGGTAGCCTGTAGCCCATCCATGACAGGCATGCGACAGTCCATCAAAATCAGTGAGATATCTTGACGCTGTTGTTGTAGCATATCTAACGCTTGCTGACCATCTTCTGCGACCACACTGCGATAACCAAGTTTACTCAATATCTTGCACGTTATTTTCTGATTGGTTGGACTGTCTTCTACTACCAAGATAAGTGGCAATACATTCTCGTTGGCAGCTTTATCTGCTTCGTTTGCTAGCTGCTTATTCTCTTCTTTTATCTCTATGGCTTGAACCAGCTTCTGTCTCGCTGGTAAGGTTAAGCGCAGTAATTCAGAGAGCAATAAAGTCGCATCTAATGGTTTGCTCAAGAATCCTTCATATTTATCTAATAATATAGAGGGAATACGGCGCTCAGGTTTCATACTAAGTAGTATCTTTGGTAGCGACGGATTATCGAGTAGGGTATTTAATGCCTGTTGTCTGTCATCATTCCCTATTGCCTGATTTGCGGAAGCAATAGACAGGGTTTCATAATATTCATAATCTAATAGCAAGATAGGGGCGAGTCTTTGCTCGTCTTGCGCCAGTTTTGCGTTTAATTGTTGTAGATCTAATTTATCTATAGAAGTATAGATAGTAGCTGGCATCGATAAATATGCGCAAAAATCGCGCAGATGTTTGGCACGTAGTGGTTGTTTAATCACTGCTATTAGATGGATATGAGTCAAATGCTGACTATGATGATAAATAGGCTGATAATTTGGACGTCTGCAAGGCAGATAAAGATTCAGACTGCTGCCTTTAGTCATCGTGCTTTTTATTTCAATGAAACCACCCAATAATCGCGCAAAACTATTGACGTTATTTAACCCTAGGCCTTGCCCAGTCGTATTCTTTTGAATGTAATTAACGTTTCGATGGGTGTTTTGATTGCTGCTTTTATTAAGCTGAACCAACAGTTGATGTTGCTTCGCTATATCGATGCCCATACCGCTGTCTTTTATGCTAAAACGAATCCAGTCGTGTGAGGCATGATTGGGATTGTTTTTATTGATTTGACTATTTTTAATCAGTGTAGGGTCTTTATTAAGATTTACTAAGCTTCGGTTTTTTGTTGCTAGTAGCTCTGCATTACTGACCGTTTCGATGGTCAGTGATACATAGCCAGAAGTGGTAAATTTCACCGCGTTATCTAATAAGTCGTACAAGATTTGCTGTAGGCGCTGATGGTCTGTATCAATACAACGCGGACTGTCGGGTGTAAAAAAATACAGCAGCTCAAGTCCTTGCTGCCTTATTCTTTCTATAAATGACTGACTGACCTGTTGCCCCAGTCTATAAATATCGACAGGCTCAATGCTTAGGCGGGTTTTTCTTACCGCTATCTCCTCAATGTCTAGCACATCATTAAGTGTCGTTAGCATGCTCTGACTGCTTTTAATTAAGGATATTAAAATGTCATTCTGCGCAGCAGTTAATGTCTCAGGATCAATCGGTTCTAGCGTGTCAATCATTGCTTCTAACGGCAGGCGCAAATCATGACCCATCGTCGATTTAATCGTATTAAATTCATCAATTTGGCGTTGTAGCCGTTGATTTTGTTGCTGTAATTGCCCTATTTGACTGGCAAATTCATTAACATTATTCAGCAGTACGGTAAAGCCGTGAACCTGACCATGTTCACCAAACCATGGCGTAACGTGCAATTGGTAAGTCTGTTCATTTTCTAACCCATAGACTGTTAAGGTACGAGTGACGCGTAGGTTGGATAACGTTTGCAGCAATCGTTGCGTGGATTCATCTTTACCCGCGATAAAATCCGTCAGTTCATAGTTGCTATCGCTTTGCGGTAAAGACATGAATATTTGTTCAAAGCGTTTATTGAAAAAGCTGATTTGACCATGACGCATGATCATTAGCATCGGTAAAGGGGATTGATCAACCAAACGTTCAAGACGGTGTGTTAGGGTTTTAATGCGGCGATAGTCATTATGCAGCTGGTAGCTGACACGGCTCAGCGCATGGCCTAAACGCAAAAACTCAGGCGTAGATTTTTTTTGCAAAAAAGGCGGCGGACTATAGGCTTCTTTCGCGTGGCTACTTAGATTGTCCGTATAAATCAGCAGCTGTTCCCAATTGGTGCGACGATTGAGCATATACAGCAAAGCGATAATAAAAAGTATGATCGCTGCCATCAATGGCAACCAGTAGCGATAAGATATCCAGTCAATGATAAGCGGCTTATGGCGCAATATAATATAAAGCTGATGACCACTTTTGAGTTTAATGGTGCCGGTTAAGTTGCGATTATTAAGCGTATAAGCACTATGACTGCCATTATTAGAAGGGGATGAGCTAATGATAGGAAACGTAACGTTAGCAAAAGCACGCTCATTGGGCTGAGTATGGCGATGGATATAAGTCTGCCCAGAGGGCATCATAAAAACCAGCTGATAGCTTATGTCTTCAAATACGGGTTTTTCTAAAATCCTTTTAATGTCAGGGTTTAGAAGATCATCACGTTCAGTAACTTCATACTGCAATGTATGGAAAGTATCGATACTGTGTTGTTCACTGTGTTTTTTTATCTCGTGAAACAGCGCAAAATAATAGATAGACAACATGACCAGCAAGGTCAGTGCATAAAATATGAGTAAGCGCTGTAAGGACTGAAACTGTTGCATGAAAGCGTGGTCCTATATCGACACAAGAAACATAGTGAGTAAGTAATCAGTTTGGCAAAGTAGCTGGTTTATTCAAGCCGTTCTGTCTTTTACGGTTGTACAGCTATTATCTAGAAAAAAATGGTGAATGGCAGTGGAATATCGCTCAATCACGCATTGTTTTGTAAATAAACTCATCAATAAGAGCGCCCTGCTTGCTTTCTATTATAAAGACAAACCGTATCATTGGTAACGCTCGATTACCGTTATTACAACCATGGCACAACATCGCAAACTCACCTATAATGAGTCAATCAACCCTATATAATGCCTGTTTATGACTATAATTGCTTCTGCCTCCGATTTATCCATGCCATCTACGATGAAAGATTGCTCATCTAGTAAGCGCTTAAGAGTTGCGTTTGCTGGCACTCCTGAGTTTGCCGCCGTTAGTCTTGAGGCGCTTATCAGCCAGCAAGAAGCATTGAATATAGACATCGTCGCTGTGTATACGCAACCTGATCGCAAGGCAGGACGGGGTCAAAAATTATCAGCCTCTGCAGTAAAGCAAGTCGCATTGGCGCATGATATTGCCGTTGAGCAGCCTCTCACCTTTAAAAAATCTAGTAGTGAAGGGTTGATCGCACGTGAGACTCTGCGTAGTTATCAGCCAGATGTGATGATTGTTGCGGCTTATGGCTTGATATTGCCGATTGGTGTATTGACCACACCGACTTATGGTTGCCTCAATATTCATGCGTCTTTATTACCACGCTGGCGCGGCGCGGCACCTATTCATCGCGCGCTATTGGCGGGTGATAGCGAGACTGGCATTACTATTATGCAGATGGATAAAGGGCTTGATACTGGAGACATGCTTTATAAAGTCAGTGCTAGTATTGAGTCTGATGATACGGCTGCCAGCCTACATGATAAAATGGCTGAGCTTGGTGCGACCGCCATTATTACTGTGCTACAAGATTTACCACACTATCAAGATCAGGCTATAGTACAAGATGACAGCCAAGCCAATTATGCTGAAAAACTGGTCAAAACTGAAGGCGAAATTGATTGGACGCAGTCTGCCACTGTGATTGAACGACAAATTCGTGGCTTAACTCCTTGGCCTGGTGCTTATACCTTTTTGGCAGGTCAGCGTGTCAAAATTTTAGCCAGTTTACCTGTGAATGCATCGCAACCAACCGATAAACAAGCAGGTACAGTTATTAGCGTTGGACGCAAAGCGATATTGGTAGCTTGTGGTCATGACAGTAAGGTTAATATGGATACTGATAATGGCGTTGAAAAACCGCAAGCCAGTACTTTAGCGATCACTCAGCTACAGTTTGCAGGCAGCAAACCTGTGAGCGCCGAACAAATCTGCCATGGCAATCAGCTTAATGATGGCGACCAGTTTAGTAAAGAAACGAAATAACTCCATTTAGATATACCTAATCCAAATCGCACAAGACGCTAACTATTAGACGTCAAGGAAATTCAATTTAATGAGACAAACCAGCACTGCACCAAGAAATAACAAGCTCAAACCGTCAAGCAACCTTATCATGAATGGTAGCGTTCGCGTTCGCGTGATTCGCACTTTGCTGGCCATTCAAAATGGTCAGTCGCTAGCAAGCGTCCTTGATCCGTTACTAAATAGTCTGCATGATGGGGATAAAGGTTTTGCTCATGCGTTATTGCTAACGACGTTGCGCCAGTGGTATGCCCTTGAGCGTCTACTCGATAGTCTGGCTGATAACTCGATTGATGAAAAAGAAGTACGTACGACGATTCAAGTAGGTTTGACGCAGCTGCTCTATTTGCAAGTGGCTGACCATGCGGCAATTCATGAAACGGTTGAAGCAGCAAAAGAAATCGAATTTGCGCATGCGACGGGTTTAATCAATGCCATCTTGCGTAAGGTTGCTAAGAACCCAAGTAAATTCCGTAAAAAGTGTGATAAAAAGCACAGCTTACCCAATTGGCTTGCCTATCAGCTTAAGCAAGATTGGAGTGAGCAGTATGACGATTTGATGCAGGGTCTACGTCAACCTGCGCCAATGTTTTTGCGAGTGAATACAGCGGTTACCTCGGTAGAAGATTACCAGCAAGCATTGGTGGAGTTTGAAGTTGAAGTAGACTTAGTTGAGCTAACAAGTGGCTTACAACTCGACAACTCATCGGATACAGCCACTTCTAATAGTATATTAACCAAAGGTCTTAGACTACATCAAAGCACTGCAGTCAATGCCTTACCACAATTTGCCCACGGGGCGGCTAGTGTACAAGATATGCATGCTCAGCTTGCAGCACCGCTTATCCATAGCGCTCTACTCAATAAACTGAGTGTTAAAAACGATGATGCAGACGGCGATATGGATACGAGCAACAACGAGATCCGCATTTTAGATGCCTGTGCAGCGCCGGGTGGTAAGCTTGCTCATTGGTTAGAATTAATCAGCTCAGATGAGCAATCGCCTTTGTTTCACGTGAAACAAAACGATGAATTTGTTTCTCTAGTTTCGAAAGTGAAGCTAACTGCGATAGATAATGAAGCGCCGCGTATCGAGCGTATTTACGATAATTTACAGCGCTTGAATTTAAGTCAGCACGACTTACAGCAAGCTGAGAAAAATATTGAGCTCAATATTGTCTGTGCTGACGCGACGACATGGCAAGGGGCTGGTAAGAAAAAGAGCAAGCTCGTGTTTGACGCTATATTATTAGACTCACCTTGTACGGCGACTGGCGTGATTCGTCGCCATCCTGATATCAGTATCTTGCGTACTGAAGAAGACGTCGAACAAACCGCACTTTTGCAAGCCGATATCTTGCATAACCTTTGGCCGCAACTTAAGGTTGGCGGTTACCTGTTGTATGTTACTTGCTCTATCCTAAAGCAAGAGAACGTCGAGCAGATGCAGGATTTCATGACTCATTATAATAATGTAGAAGCCATTGAATTTAGCGACGATTGCAAGTGGGGTATCAAACAAGCGATTGGTCGCCAGTGCTTGCCAATTGATAGCAAGAGCGGTGATGGTTTTTATTATGCCTTGCTGCACAAAACTGCTGAATAAACTGTTTTAATTAATCATCTCATTGTAGACAGGACAATCTAATGAAATATATCAGTACCCGTGGTCAGACAGCGCCGATGGATTTTAGTGATGTGTTATTAATGGGTCTTGCACCAGACGGTGGTTTGATGTTGCCTGAGCACTATCCGAATATTGATAGTATGACGCTGACTGAATGGCGTGCGCTGAGCTACCCACAGCTTGCGATGGCGATTATGCAGCGCTTTGCCACGGATATTCCTGCGGCTGATTTGCAGGATATTATTGAACGCACTTATACCACTGAGGTGTTTGGCTCTGACGAGATTGTTCCTGTCCGCAAACTTGAAGACAATTTATATATTTTAGGCTTGTCGAATGGTCCGACGCTGGCATTTAAAGATGTTGCCATGCAGTTTTTGGGCAACGCCTTTGAATATGTGCTCAAGAGAAAAGACGCGCGTATTACTATTATTGGTGCAACCAGTGGCGATACGGGCAGTGCGGCAGAATATGCACTACGCGGTAAAGAAAATATCGAAGTCTTTATGCTGTCACCGCACGGCAAAATGAGCGAATTTCAGCGCGCGCAGATGTATAGCCTGACTGATAAAAATATCCATAATATTGCCATCGACGGTATGTTTGATGATTGCCAAGATATCGTCAAAGCATTACAACAAGATGCTGAATTTAAAGCGGCTTATAATCTAGGTACGGTTAACTCTATTAACTGGGGTCGTATCCTTGCGCAAATCGTTTATTACTTTAAAGCCTATTTTGCCGTCACTTCAAACAACGATGAAAAGGTGAGCTTTAGCGTGCCATCAGGCAACTTTGGTAATATTTGTGCCGGTCATATAGCACGAGAGATGGGTCTGCCGATTGAGCGTTTAATCGTCGCAACCAACGAAAACGATGTACTCAACGACTTCTTTAATCAAGGTGCTTATCAGCCGCGTCCGACTGAAAAAACCTATATTACTTCAAGTCCTTCAATGGATATCTCTAAAGCCTCTAACTTTGAGCGTTTTGTTTATCTCTTATTAGATAAAGACAGCGCCCGCGTTCATGAATTGTTTGAAGGTGTGAAATCTGGTCAAGGTTTTGATTTGTCTGACCTAATGGATGCGGTCAACACGCGCTATGGTTTTGCTGCGGGCAAATCTACCCATAGCGACCGCCTACAAACCATTAAAGCGCTGTATGAGCAGCATGGCGAACTGGTTGATCCGCACACTGCTGATGGCATCAAGGTTGCCAAAGAATTACAGCGCAAAGGCGAGGTGATTGTCTGTGCTGAGACCGCGCTGCCAGTCAAATTTGCAGATACTATCGTTGAAGCCATTGGTTCAATAGATATCGCACGCCCAGCCCATACCGAAGGCTTAGAAGCGTTACCGCAGCATGTGGTGGTGCTTGATAACAACGCTGAGCTAGTCGCTGAGCAAATTCGTCAGCATGTGATACCAAATCCAGCATAAATCAGAGTTGATTTTAATGCTTATTTTCATGAGGAACTCTATAAATTTCAATGACGAACTGTAGAAATAATATTCATATAAAAGTTACGCCATTGTAATAAAGTGTTTATGATTGTGTTATTGTAGATATAATTGTAGTATTAGAAATAGCGTCGGCGACTCATCATTTTGCTAGACGCTTTTTTAGTAATCATACCAGCCAATTACACTGAACAGCTGCCCTATAAGCGTCATGATAATCGTACGGTTAAGTCCTTTTACGACCCTCATTGCTTGTCACTATTTTAATGACAGTCAAAGATTAAGGTTAAGTAATAGATCTAAATGGTACTAATTGTGGCGACAACAGCGGTACATATTGTGGATATAACAATGAAGATGAGCTTAAAAACGATAGCAAAAGCACTGTTAATCACGACATTTAGTAGTGCAATGCTAATGAGTGCTGCCCACGCTAACAATCCACCACCAGCCATCAAAGCGGATGCGCCCAATCGCTATATCGTCAAAAAAGGCGATACGTTGTGGGACATATCAGGACGTTATTTAGACAGTCCGTGGCGCTGGAAAGAAATCTGGGCAACCAATAAGCAAATCAAAAACCCCAATCTTATTTATCCTAACGACATCCTTATCTTATGTGTGATTCAAGGTAAAACCTTGATTGGTGTTGATACTGGCGAAGGTTGTGCTGGGGTTGAAAAGCAGTTAACGGGTAACGTGGTATCTAGCACAGTCTCAGTCACTTCAACAGCCAACAGTATTCCACCGCTTCCGTGGTCTGCTATTCAACACTGGTTAGATAAGACAGTCATCGTTAATCCACAAGATTTTAATACCACGCCTTATATATTGGCCTCTAAAAAAGGCAACTTAATTACCGCTAGCGGCGATAAAGTGTATGCCAAAGGTGTGCCACTGATTGTCGGTCAGCGTTATGGTATTTACCGTGAAGGAGAGCTATATGTTGAGCCAAAAACCCAAGAAGTTATCGGTTTAGAGGTCACGCAAGTTGCGACGGGTTTGGTTACTTCGACAGAAACCAACGGCGTCAGCAGTTTGCAGCTCACCGACAGTTACGACAAAGAAGTGCGTGAAGGTGATCGCGTATTCGTTGAGTTGAATAACTCTATTCCACCTGTGTTTTATCCAGCCCCTGCAATTGTCAGTCGTGGTGGCATGATTGTCCGAGTCATGGACTCAATCAGCTCAGCGGCGAAGGGTAGTGTCGTTGCTATCAACTTAGGTAGTACCCATGGTGCTAAGCCTGGTGATGTATTGACTGTCTATCAAAAAGGGGCCTTGATCCGCGATACCAAAGACAATGACACGCCAGTACGCTTACCAAATGAGCCAAGCGGTATGGTCATGGTATTCAATACTTTCGATAATATTAGCTATGCTTATGTGCTTGATTCAGAGCTACCATTAAACGTCGGCGATCAGCTGTTACCACCGCCATATCTATAAATGAGTACACTATAAGTGAGAACATGCTTATTTTTGGACGGGATATACTAACTTAGCATATACGAGCTAGATGATTATGATGGCAGTTACTTCTTCTTTATCAGATGAGCAGCGCGCAGTACTGGCGCTGTGGACTGAGGTGAATGCATCATTATCTGCTTATCATAAGCTCATTACTTCTTTTGGCACAGCAGAGCTTGCTTGGTACGCCAAAGTAGATGCTTGGCGGCAATTGGGTATTCATCATAGCCATCTTGCCCGTCATTAACAGACAGAGCAAACGCAAGCCAGTATCGATAAAATACAGCAAGCGCTCATCGAAGGGCGCTACGGTCTGCTATTTGCTGACCAGCCTGATTATCCCGCCCAGCTCTCGCAAATCTATGACCCACCGCCTTTATTATTTTACCGAGGCAATAAATCGCGTTTGCGTCAAGCGCAAATCGCGATCGTCGGTAGCCGAAAACCCACTGCCCATGCCCAAAAAATCACCTTTGATATCGCACAATATTTGGCGCAAGCTGGTTATATCATCACCAGTGGTCTTGCCATGGGTGTCGATAAGCGCGCACATCTAGGCGCTTTAGCACAGGCAGACGCTGAATATCAAGGTCGAACGATTGGGGTAATGGGTACGGGTATTGAGGTCAATTATCCCAATCATCATGATAAATTGTTTGCCCAAATAATTGAGCAAGGCGGCTGTATTATTAGTGAGCTATTGCCGCATACAATGCCACATAAGCATACGTTTCCACGGCGTAATCGTTTGGTCGCTGGATTGAGCTTAGCAACGATTGTGACGGAGGCGACCATTCAGAGTGGTTCGCTGATTACCGCGCGTTTAACCTCGGAGCAGGGTAAGCAAGTTTTTGCCATTCCAAGTCATATTGATAATAGCAATGCAGAAGGCTGTCATCACCTGATACGTGAAGGTGCGACTTTAATTTATCATCCGCAGCAAGTGCTAGAGGATATCAATAGTCAGTTGCCATATAACAGTCATTCATTTCAATCAAATGTCTTATCTACATTGAATCGTAGTCAGACAGAAAACCCTTTAGAAAACGTTAGCAGTTCTACTGCAAATACTGGCAAGCTAGCATCATCCAATATTAAACCTTCTCCCAGTGCTATCGTCGTACCAGAGCATTTGATGCTTGTGTATGAGCAGCTTGATTGGCACGGGCAGGATTTAGATGCTCTGATTATCGCTACCAAACTTGCCACACCGCAGCTGATTGGACAGTTAATGGAGCTTGAATTATTAGGCATCATTAGTGTGCAAGGCGGACGGTATTTGCGCGTCTAAAATTGTACTTTCTATCGCTTTAGGCTTTTCACCTATCTACTGCCAAGTGATTGACGACAGTACAATCTAGGGCGTGTCATCAATTAGATTGTGAGGCTTAAAATGAGAAAAATTGTAGATAAACAAGGAAGAAATTGCCGTTAATATGAACATATTGACAAAATTTCTGACGATGTTTAGAAAAATTTAGCCATTTTAAGACCACTAAACGTACTAATGTGCTAATTGATGACACGCCCTAGGTAGCTGCTAATAAGGTCGCTTTAAACTTCGCTGCCCTAATTTTTCTTAGTCTTATGTTATGATGAGTGCTTAAATTTCTACCTTTTTGAAGCCTTCAAGCCATGGAAAAATACACATCTTTTACTACTGACTCTGTCATTCAAGCTGCCAAATGGCTTAAAGAAGGACAGCTACTTGCTTATCCCACCGAAAGCGTTTGGGGTATTGGTTGTGACGCTTATGACGAAGCAGCCGTTCAATGTATTTTATCCATTAAACAGCGTCCACAAGCCAAAGGCATGATCGTCATTACTGACAGCGCTGAGCGTTTAATGCCGTTACTAGAGCCTTTAGAAGAAGGTCTGCGCCAACAAATCATCAAGAGTTGGCAGGCAGATACTGACAGTATAGAGCTACAAGGTAAGCAAGCCCATACATGGCTACTGCCTATCCCTCAGACACTTGAAACGACTATCCCTCCTTGGATCACGGGGCAGCATCAAACAGTGGCGGTTAGAGTTATTGCGCATCCTATGATTCGTCAATTGTGCCAACAACTGGTCGACGTTCAAAACCCATTTGGACTATTGGTTTCCACAAGCTGTAATCCATCAGGGCAACCGCCTGCTATGACTTTCACTGATGCGTATGGGTATTTTTGGCGAGCAAATCAGCTACTTGCAGGCTGAAACATTAGGCTATACTTTACCGAGCCGAATGCGTGACGCAACCACGGGTTTAGTGATTCGTTAGCGCATGACAGTCAACCAAGTGATGAGTGTTATCTGTTGATTTCACTATTGACAGAAATAAAAGAATAGCGCAAGATAAGTCAATAAATAACCAAAACTTATAAAATAGAGTGCAGATTAATCATGAAACTGAATCCTGTGACCGAAAAATTTATCTTACATTGGGGTGAAATGGGCTCGCAGTGGGGCGTCAATCGCACCATGTCACAGATTCATGCGTTGTTATTCATCATTGGTAAGCCATTAAATGCTGAAGAAATTACCGACACACTTGGTGTTGCTCGCTCTAACGTCTCAAACAGTATTAAAGAGTTGCAGCATTGGGGCTTGGTACAAAAGGTTTCTATATTGGGTGATCGTCGCGATCACTTCACAACCAATACTGATGTTTGGGAGCTGGCACGCATCATCGTGGTTGAACGACAAAAGCGTGAGCTTGAGCCAACAGTACAGTTCTTACAAGAATTGATGGACAGTCCTGAATTTGAACATGAAAATAATGAGGTAAAGTCACGTATTCGTGATACCCAAGAATTCGTTAGTACCCTAACCACATGGTCATCTGAGATGCTTAAACTGCCCACAAGCATCCTCAAAAAAGTCCTAAAACTAGGCGCTAGTATTAAAAAGGTTTTACGTTAATAGCTGTGTAATTTAAAATAAAAAATTTGCAATACAATTTCTGTTTTGACAGAAATATATGTAATAAATATAAAAGCCAGTTGAGTTTAAGTGAGATAAGTTTCTATAAAATAGCAGCAACAAAAAATAGTAATAACAAATGGATGTGTAAAATGACAGTCAATCAGACACACGCTAATAAAGAGCCAGCCATTAAAAAGGCTGTTGCTGCAGTCGAGTGGCAAGACTTGTGCCAGTTAACGCGCGCTCAAATCGCTTACAACGTTATTTTGCCTTATCCATTTTTGTTGTTGTCTTGGTGGTTCGCCAGCCACTCATGGTATGTCTTAGCATGCGGGACTTCTTACTTATTTTTTGCTGCTGCTTTCCGCCAAGCCCATGATGGTTATCATCATAGTTTAGGGACAGCTAAAAGCACGACTACTGGAATATTACTGTTGCTCAGCGTACTACTAATGACCAGTTTGCACAGCATTCGAGCCACCCATATGGAACATCACCGCAATCCATTGGGCGATAGTGATATTGAAGGCAGTCTAGCAAAAGGCTCATGGTGGCAAGCGCTGCTCTACGGGATAACTTATCGATTGGATATTTATCGTCAAGGATTGCGTCTAAGTAGCCGTCGCAATCAAAAATTGGCGTGGCTAGAGTTTGCTTTGATTGGTTTAGTCGTCTTGGTTGCCTTCGTACTGACCGTATTTCCTTTAACTGTTCCTGCTCTGACCATGTTAGCGCAAGTATTGATATATCACCTACTGACCATGACGTTGGCCAATGCTAGCGTTGGCATCATTGCGGTGTGGGGCGTGCATCATGATTGTGATGAGACAATCGCCCGAACTGAGCGTAATCCAGTGGTCAATTTTCTAACTTTTAACTTGTTATATCACGTAGAGCACCATCTCTTTCCTGCTGTGCCATCCAATCATTTACCTGAGCTTGCCAAGCGTTTAGATGCAGCAGCGCCACATCTGACCAAAGCACATGTATTGCCAAGTATGGTTAACGTCATAGATTTTATTAATCATCGTTGGAACAAATTAAAGAATAAATCTCAAAATAGTAATGATAGTGACTGTCCTATTCGTAAGCGTTTTGCTTAATCAGTAGGCTAAATAAAATCAAGATACTTATCCACCAATTATCCACAGGAATTTCATTGGCTTTGGCAACGCCATATTTATACTTAATTAACGACGAATGTTAATAGGATAAATAGAATGAAAAGGAATAATGAGTTAGGTGTGTATCCTTATCTACAAGTGATTATTTTGTTTGCAGGGCTTGGTAGTATGATTGGTGGATTGATTGCAGAGCTGGCTCTATTGTTCATTTTTAGGAATGCGGATTTTGCCCAAATTGGTTACCAGCCATTACTCTATGTTGGTCTGCTTGGTTTTATTCCTGCTTTATTAACGGGTGTTATCGTCGCTTATAAGAATATATGGCGCGGTGATCATAAGAGTCTACGCACGACATTTTTAGTGGGGTTTATAACGTCAGCAGGTTATATGGGTGCAATCATCCTATATCTAGGCATCAACTCATGGATAGAGGTTGGCGTGCTATTGGCCTTTATGATTGGTATAGGATTGTTTGGCGCAATCAATTCAGCGATTGCCAGCCGCATTGCTTTACCAAAAGTACGTAAAAGTCATTTTGATATTAGTACTAAAAAAGTAGACGATGGCTATGACGGATTAAGTTTTACTAAACGATAAGCGAAAAATATAGGGAATAGAACATGAATATTTTAATCAGTGGTGGCTCAGGCTTTTTAGGCAGTGCTTTTAGTGACGAGCTTATCAAACGCTATCGTACGCAGGATAAGGACTTACACATTACATGGCTAACACGCGATAACAGCCAAACGCATCCTGACGCGATCAGCATGATGACCTACGATGAGCTAGCGAGTTCGGATAAAAGCTTTGATGTTATCTTAAACCTAGCAGGCGCAGGCATTGCTGACTCGCGCTGGAGCGATGCGCGCAAAGAGCAGTTGCTCGCCAGCCGTATCAAGCCTACCGAATCCTTATTGGCATTTATTAAGCGCACCAGTATTAAGCCCAAGCTAATGGTCAGCGGCTCTGCGATTGGCTGGTATGGCGCACAAGGCGATAAACCTCTTACCGAAAGCAGTGGTTTTGAAACTGATTTTGCCCATCAATTATGTCATGAATGGGAGCAGTTAGCGCTCAAAGCCACTGAACATGGCGTGCCTGTGGCTATCGTGCGTACGGGTGTGGTTATCCATCCTGATGGCGGGATGCTCGGTAAGTTATTAACCCCATTTAAAATGGGTGTCGGCGGACAGTTGGGTGATGGCAAACAAATCATGAGCTGGATCAGCCGTGAAGACTGGGTTGGGGCAGTGATATTCATCATTGAAAAGTATCTTGCTAATTATGCGGACACTCAGACTACTGATGAGCACTCGTTAGAAACTATCAATGATACGCCAGTGCTGGTGTATAACCTCACTGCGCCTAATCCAGTGACCAATCATACTTTTACCAAAACGCTTGGAGCATGGCTACACCGGCCCACCTTTTTTACCTTGCCAAATTTCTTACTTAAGCTAATTTTTGGTGAAATGTCGACGCTACTAATAGATGGACAAAAAGTATTGCCTCAAGCATTACAGGACGCAGGTTATGAGTTCCAACAGCCAACGATTAAGCAAGCTTTAGAAGAGCAGAAGTCATAGATACTTATGAAGGTTGTTTCATGTGAAACGTAGTTTTTATCATAGGATTCTTTGTTTCATGTGAAACCTAAAGAGGGGTTTTTATGAGTAAAGTTGATAGCAACGATACAGTTACTGTAACCAACTATCCAAAAGGTAAGGTGATAGGAGTTTATGGATTGTCGGGAGGTGCGATAGGTGGTTTGATTGTCTTCTTATATATGCTTGTAATTGACGGTAATATTTTTAGGCAAGAGTTAACAGATATTTTCAAAATGCTATTAGCTTCTATTGTAGGCGGATTCTTTTTTGGTTTGCTCCCTACGTTAGTAGCTGGATTAACTATATGTAAGTTGAAGATAGTCTTTGATTCCATCCTAAAAATAGTACCATTATTCTTCATTGGATTCTTTAGTACTTTTATATTTGCAGTTTGGATTATAGAAACAGATGTTTTTTTAGAGAAAATAATATTTGGATTGGTTGTTAGCTTGATAGGTGGAGCCAGCGCTGTAATTACAGGTCTTATCGCACTACCTAAATACAAATAAAATTTAAATAGTTATTTCACTATTAACAGAAATAAAGTAAATTAAAACAGCCGATTAAATTAAGCGGTCGCGCCAGCTAGACAGCTACTGCTTATCACCAAGTAAGGAGAACATCATGCGTCATCCTTCGTTAGCCAATATTGAATGGCAAGATTTGCGACAGCTTAGTCTTGGCGAGACTGTTTATAATATTTTCTTATCTTTGCCTTTTTTATTATTGTCATGGTGGAGCGCGTGGCAAGGGTGGTGGTTGCTTGCACTTGTGGCGACATTTTTCTTTTTTACTGCCGCACTGAGACAAGCCCATGATTGTTATCATCGAACGTTGGGAGTAGAGAAGCTTGCCACTGAAACCATGCTGTTTTTTCTCAGTATCACGATGCTCTGTAGCACGCATGCTATTCGGCACACACATCTCAATCATCATAGAGATCCACTGGGTGACAGCGATGTCGAGGGTAATTGGGCTCGTCTGCCTTGGTATCAGGCGATATTAGGCGGTGGTATTTTTTCGTTTATGATTCAGTGGTTTGGCTTGACGCATGGTAGTAGCCGCAATCGTATACTCGTTGGCTTTGATCTGTTGCTCATTTTCGCAGTGATCGCCACCGCTTTTATCACGATGCATCCAGTTTTGATGTATCACGTATTGGTAATGATATTGGCCAATACGATGGTAGGATTCTTTGCGGTATGGAGCGTCCATCATGGTTGCGATGAGGTGGTATATGCCCGTAGTGAGCGCCATCCATTGATTAATCTGTTGACTTTCAATTTGCTCTACCACATCGAGCATCATCTGTTCCCAGCTGTCCCGACCAATCATTTACCAACACTGGCGAAGCGCTTAGATGTTGCCGCACCGCAATGGACGCAGCAGCCAGTCATTCCCTTTTTAGCCGCAGCCAATGAGCACCAACAATCTAGCGTGACTCAAAAATCCAATGCCAGCCACCTTGATATTTAGTTATCACTCAGAAAGGAGTCGTAAGATGATTATCCAAAACCATATCAACAGTTATAGAGAGCAAGCACATTTATCCATCACCATGTATTACGATGATGCTTGCGTCATATGCAGTACCGAGGCACACAATATGCAAGTGCGTCAGCCCGAGAAGATACGCTTAGTTCCTGTGGAAGAGGGGCTTGATGAGTTGGCGGCCGCAGGATTCAGCCGTAAGGATGCGATGACGTATATGTGTATGCAAGACAGCTACGGCAATTGGTACACGCATATGGATGCCGTGCGGCTGCTCTACAGAACGGGCGGCGTGAAATTGTCAACGTTGTTATTTTTGCCAGTAGTCAAACAACTTGGTGACTTCGCTTATCCGTATATCGCGCGTAATCGCTATAGAATCCCGAATTGGGTGACCAAGCTGCTCTATGGCAAAGCGCTGATGCAGGCTTGTGAAAACGGCGTTTGTAAAATAGCACCAGATAAAAGTTAAAGTACGTTTTGTGGCAACCATTTAGTTTTGTGGCAACAGCACCTTGGGCGTAAAGCATATGAAGTTTTCGTGGAAAAAATGAGGCTATATCCAGAGCATCAAATTTTTCACGTAAGATAGCGTTATCTTTATCTAAGCAGACTTGATTATGTGGTTCTTTATTGTTTTCACTCAGTTGCTAGCTGTTATGACCAGCGTGCTTCTCTGCTGGTTTGTAAAGCCAAAAACGACTGCTGCAAAAGCTGCACTGATAGCTGTTGTCTTTATTATTAATAATAGTGCTCTCATTTATGGTTTGACTGAGTTTTGGTACGAACGCTTTTATGTCTATTTAGTCATCAGTATTTTGCAAGGTTTTATGTTTTATGCGGGTTTGATAACTGCTGTAGTTGCGCTCCTTGTCTATCGGCTCTTTAAACAAAAATCTCGTCTAATACTCTTGCGCGCTCTATCTGTCACGATTTATATAGCCATTGTTGGCTTAGCTATATTTAATGCCTACTCTCCCGAAGTACATCGATTGACGGTCACTACAGCTAAGCCGCTGGCTAAGCCAATGAAGATAGCGCTTGTCTCTGATACGCATCTGGGCAGATGGTTTGGCAATCGGCAGATAAAGAAAATGGTGCGCCTTATCGATGCGCAACATCCCGATGTCGTGGTTATCGCTGGTGACATTATGAATGACAATACCATTGCTTACGATAATACCAATATGCATGAGCAGCTATCAAAGCTAAAGGCGCCGCTTGGCGTCTATGCGACTTTAGGCAATCACGATTATTTCGGTTATGACCAACAGATCACACAGGCGGTGGAAGAGGCTGGCATCAAAGCGCTTGATAATGAGAGTGTGCTATTAGATGATTCAGTATGGCTGGTGGGGCGCTCAGATGATATCGATCGTACTAGACTGTCAGCCGAGGAATTATTGACGCAAGTAGACACAGATAAACCAGTGATATTTTTGGAACATCGTCCTAGCGCGATGGATGAGGTCAGCGCCCTGCCAGTCGATTTGCATCTGTCTGGACATACCCATGGCGGGCAGATATTTCCGTTAACGCTATTGATGGATTGGTTGACACCACTAAACTATGGTAGTAAAAAAATAGCCGATACGCAGTTTTTGGTGACCTCTGGTTATGGCATTGGTCCCGTACCATTTAGACTGGGAACGCGTTCTGAGATTTGGATAATTACGTTGCAGTCTGGTGTATGAGCCATTTAAATAAACAGTGTTACCCTAATGATAAAGCCTCTACTATATCTAAATGGTAGAGGCTTTTATTTGCTGTTAGGCTGGCTGATAGCTATTTTGCTTGTATTGTCAGCTAAAAACATACTGCATGGCTGCCATCATACTCAAGGATTTTTCATGCGCTACGCATTTTTTATCACCATTTTTGTGCTATTGCAGCTGTTTAGTTTTGGCGCTGCTCTAAGCGTGCAATGGTGGTTACAGCCTTGGCAGACAGCAGGTTTGCAAACTTCGGTATGGGTTATTGTATTCGTTATTACCAACGGTTTGCTGCTACTCAGTGTCAATAGAGCATTTAAAAATAGCTATCGCTGGATCAGTGGTTGGATGTTAGTTATGCATTTCATGCTATTGACGGCTTTAGTTACGAGTCTATTTTATGGTGGCTATTGGCTAATTACATCGCTAACTGGTGATGCGCTCGCTACACCGGCTACCGTCGATTTTGGGTTGCGCATATTGGCATTGGCAATATTTGTCGGGTTATTTGTTTACGCCTTATATAGTGCTTATGCGCCTGTAGTACGTGAGTTATCTATTGATATTGATAAACCTTTGACTAAGCCATTACGTATTGCGGTCGCTAGCGATTTGCATATCGGGAGACTGTTTGGCAGCGGTGCAATAGATAGGCTGCATCATCTTATGGTAAAAAATACAGCCGACATATTACTGATGCCAGGCGATATTATGGATGACAATACGCAAGCATTTACTGATTATAATATGGCAAAAAACTTGGCGGAGTTATGCGAAAGCCTGCCATATGGGGTCTATGCTACTTTAGGTAATCATGATTTATACGGGCATGAGCAGCCGATTGTCCAAGCGTTGCGTGCTGCTGGCGTGCAGTTATTAAATGATGAAGTAATCGGTATCGAGCATGAAGGTCAACCAATCTGGCTGGTTGGGCGTTTTGATAACCATAAAAGACAGCGGGTAGCCACAACCGATCTACTGGCTCAAGTTGATACTACACAGCCTGTAATACTGCTAGATCATAGACCAAGTGATATTGCTGAGCACAGTCAAATGCCGATTGATTTACAGCTCTCAGGGCATACTCATAACGGTCAAATATTTCCCGCCAACTTCATTGTCAGTGCCATCAACTGCTTGGGTTATGGCTATGAAGCCATTGGCAAAGGACACTTTGTGGTGTCATCTGGTTACGGCTTTTGGGGCATTCCATTTCGCTTGGGTTCGCGCTCAGAGATTTGGCTAATCACTGTGAATGGTCAGGTTGGAGATAACGTTTAAGCAAGTCATATTTAAGAAAACAATATTTAAGAAAACAATGCTTAAAAAGGTAACGTTTAAATAGTGGCAGTGCCATTCTATTTTATAAGTAAACAGGCACTCTCTTATACAACTGTATTGATAACTATGCCGCTAATTGTGACTGGGTATTGATAACGTCACGCACAAAACTCGCAAACCCTTTAATAATATCGCCTGTTTCTTGTCCGATACCTTGATGAATACTCATAAAATGAATAAAACCATGCGGCGCACCCAGAATGGTATGAGTCTCAACTGCTATACCATGCACCTTTAATTGCTTTGCATAAGCAAATGCTTCATCACGTAATACGTCTAATTCTGCGGCGACAATATAAGTCGGGCATACTTTACTATTATCACCAAGCATCGGACAGTTAAGGATATGCTGGCGTGGCAAGGGGCTGTTATCTAAACAAGCGGCATCAAATACAGCCACATCGGCATGATCCAATAATAATCCCTCACCATATAACTCCCAACTTGGATAATCCGTTTCGATATCCGTCACAGGATATAAAGGCATTTGTGCAAGTGGCTTTGGTAAGCGCTCTAATAAATCGAACATTTTTTGACCTGCACTGCCCAGATCTGACCATGCGACTTGCGAGGGCGCAGTAAGTTGCTGAGCAATCAAAGTGGACAATCCGCCGCCAGCACTATCGCCTGCTAGCACGATTCGCGAGGGTAAAGCACCTAAGGTATGGCAATGCTCAGCCAGCCAAGCGTAAGCAGTGATACAGTCTTTTAATGCGGCTGGTGCGGGATGCTCAGGCGCTAAGCGATAATCAACACTGACTATCGGCCAGCCCGTCTGCTCACAAACCGCGTGGCAAAATTCATGATGGGTATTGACATCACCAATACAAAATCCACCCCCATGAAAATATAACAGCACTGTTTCATCAGAATTATGAGTATCCGCTTTTTTGAACCCTAAGCCATGAGAGCTCACGTCTGATTGATAACAGCGAATGGTCATATCGCCATCATCAGCGTTGGCAATCACTTTGTCTTCCCAATGCACAAGCTTCTGATTTTTTTTCGTAAATCGCTTCATGTTGCCGATGATATTGTCACTTGCTTGCTGCCATACCTGCGGCGCTTGCATCGCCACGGCGTCAGTAGCGAACCTTTCGCGCAGCTCATGCATTGGTGTCAGCTCAAGAGGCGTTTTAAGCTTACTATTCACCGCGAGAATCAAACGCAGGTGAGCATCGGCGTGCAGATATTGTTTTGAGGTAGGTCCTTTCAAATAACCAACCAAGCTCTCTAATAGTGGCGTTGGCAGATAGCCGACTCCTTTCATGGCATAGTGCAAGGTATGCGGCTGGCAAGTCGTCAACGGGTTATAGCTAAGCACCTTTTGTTTGGCGGTCAAACGATTCTCTTGAGTGCCATTTTCTTCTCTTATACCATTATCTATACGATCTGTTGATGCGAGTTTTATCGTCATCAGCGCTTTATTTAATAGAGCGTTGATTGATAACACGGTTGATTTAGACATAACACTTCTCGTTAAGGATTGTCAGTATGCGTTGTCATATATGAGCGTTTACTTTGACATGAGCCATACTATTTGTAGCAATAATAGAGTAATCAAAAATAAAGTTGAGTATTGTTTGGTAATGGCTTATGTACCAACGGTAAGTTTTTTGGAATAAGTACTGCTTTCTTGTAGCTTGTGTTAACCAACATGGATAGCCATTTGCCACCTATGAAATTCTGTTTTGAGCACTTTAATATAGATTTAGGCAATATTTGTTGTAAATTAGAAAAATTCCCTTGGCTTAGGCTTGAAATTTACCTTCATCACCTTTATCAAACAGCTAGTAGAAGGTACTCATAACAACAATGTGTAAGACGGGTTAATTATTTAATAAGAGCACAGTATCCCTAGCAAATAGTGAGCTTGTTGCCTCTTATATAAATTGTCATTATTAAAATTCTAAGGAGCTATCATGAGCGAGCAAAATACCAACCACGAATCGCCTGAGCAAAATGTGGCGCATGACAATATTGAACACAGTGACAGTATTTTAGAAGAAACCATGAAAGAGTTTGATCCAAAGCATAACTCAGGTGAAGAGCTGACCATCGAAAATGAAATCGATCTCGACACCTTTAAAGCGCGCATCGCTGAACTAGAAGGTGAAGTGAAGCAAGCTAAAGAAGTCACCGCCCGTGCCAATGCCGAAGCTTACAATGCACAAAAACGCATGGAGCAAGAGGCGGATAAGAGTAAGCGTTTTGCCTTGCAGAAATTTGCCAAAGAGCTATTAGAAGTGGTCGATAATTTAGAACGCGCCATCGAAAGCGCCCATGCCGATGACCCTGTTACAGAAGGGGTGAGACTGACGCACAAAGCGTTATTGGATGTATTAAATAAGAACGGCGTCGAAATGGTTGACCCACAAGGCGAGAAATTCAACGCGGATCTGCATGAAGCTGTCGGTATCGATGAAGAAGCGGAAGCTGATACTGTCGGTACTGTATTACAAAAAGGTTATAGCTTGAACGGTCGTTTATTACGCCCAGCCATGGTACGTGTTGGACAGTAGTACTAAAAATTGGATTTTTAATGTGCTAAACCCTACTATTATTAAGGGTTTTCACAAAAAGTCACACGAAAGACAAATTTTGCATGATGATTGACTTGAAAAAATCCATAAGTAAACCGATATATATAGCAACAAGAGATCAACCACGGTCTGAATAGATAAATACTTAAAACAAATTAGGAGCAAATAATTATGGGTAAAGTAATTGGTATTGATTTAGGTACGACTAACTCGTGTGTCGCAGTGATGGAAGGTGACAAAGTCAAAGTCATCGAAAATGCTGAAGGTACTCGTACAACACCATCTATCGTTGCTTATAAAAACGATGAAATTTTGGTGGGTCAGTCAGCCAAACGTCAAGCGGTCACCAATCCAAACAACACGTTGTTTGCGATTAAGCGTTTGATTGGTCGTCGTTTTGATGACAAAGTCGTGCAAAAAGACATCGGCATGGTACCTTACAAAATCGCCAAAGCAGATAACGGTGATGCATGGGTAGAGATTAATGGTAAAAAATTAGCACCACCACAGGTTTCTGCTGAAATCTTGAAAAAAATGAAAAAAACAGCAGAAGACTATCTTGGTGAAACTGTTACTGAAGCGGTTGTAACCGTACCAGCTTATTTTAATGACTCACAGCGTCAAGCAACAAAAGACGCGGGTAAAATTGCGGGTCTTGATGTAAAACGTATCATCAACGAACCAACAGCTGCGGCTCTTGCGTACGGTATGGATAAGAAGCAAGGCGATAGCACGGTTGCTGTTTATGACTTGGGTGGTGGTACTTTTGACGTATCAATCATCGAAATCGCTGACGTTGATGGCGAGCAGCAGTTTGAAGTACTAGCAACCAATGGTGATACATTCCTTGGTGGTGAAGACTTTGACTCAGCATTGATTGATTATTTGGTTGATGAGTTCAAAAAAGACCAAGATGTCAATTTGAAAGGTGACTCATTGGCGATGCAGCGTCTAAAAGAAGCGGCAGAAAAAGCGAAAATTGAGTTATCAAGTGCCCAAAGTACTGAGGTGAACTTGCCTTATATTACTGCAGACAGCAATGGTCCTAAGCATTTGGTGGTCACTATCAGTCGCTCAAAACTTGAGAGCTTAACTGAAGAGTTGGTACAACGTACCATGGGTCCTTGTAAGATTGCGCTTGAAGATGCTGGCATAAAAATTGGTGACATCGATGATGTTATCTTAGTTGGTGGTCAGACTCGTATGCCACTGGTACAGCAAAAAGTACAAGAGTTCTTCGGTCAGGAGCCACGTAAAGATGTGAATCCTGATGAAGCAGTAGCGGCAGGGGCTGCGATTCAAGGCGCGGTATTGTCTGGTGAAAAAACAGACGTATTGCTACTTGATGTGACGCCACTAACGCTTGGTATTGAAACGATGGGTGGTGTCATGACACCAGTTATTGAGAAAAACACTATGATTCCTACTAAGAAATCACAGGTATTCTCAACGGCTGAAGATAACCAACCAGCTGTGACCATCCAGGTTTATCAAGGCGAGCGTAAAATCGCTAACCAAAATAAACAGCTTGGTCGTTTTGATTTGACGGATATTCCACCAGCACCACGTGGTCTACCGCAAATTGAAGTTACTTTTGACATCAATGCTGACGGTATCATGAATATCTCAGCAACTGACAAAGGTACGGGTAAAGCGCAAAGCATCCAGATCAAAGCAGATTCTGGCTTGACGGATGAAGAAATCGAGCAAATGGTTCGTGATGCAGAAGCCAATGCTGCAGAAGACGAAAAATTCGCTAACTTAGCGCAAGTTCGTAACGAAGCAGATGGTCGTATTCATGCGGTACAAAAAGCGTTGAAAGACGCTGAAGATAAGGTAACTGCTGAAGAAAAATCAACAGTAGAAGCTGCTATCTCTGAGCTTGAAGCGGTAATGAAAGAAGATGATCATGATGACATCAAAGCCAAGCTTGAAGCATTAGACAATGCCTTCTTGCCAGTTAGTCAGAAGATTTATGCTGATGCAGGCGCAGGTAGCGAGGGTATGGATCCAAGCCAGTTCCAACAAGGCGCGGACAATGCAGCAGATAGCAACCAAGCTGATGATGACGTCGTTGATGCTGAGTTTACTGAAGTAGACGAAGACAAAAAATAATTGTGATTTAGTAATTAAACGCAGTTAAAACAAAAAACGCATCCTTCGGGATGCGTTTTTTTATGGCTGCTATTTATAAGAAATATCCTACCACTCTATATCTTGTCTTCATGATTTAAAGGCACTCACTATCAGTACTTCATAAGTCAAATGAACGATAGGCTGACCGTCGTCATCTTGCGCCGAAAAATGTTGCCAATAATCAGACTCAAACTGTTGCAAGCTTGCCTTGGTCCACATAAAGGGCTGGGTGCTGTTGGCTTTTACTTGCGTCTGATTGGTCGATACGCCCGTCAATTTCATATGTTTTAGGATAGCGTAAGGACTGGCAAACGGTAACTCGAAACGCTGAGTAGACAGTTCAATTTTCTCAAAACCCGCACTAATTAGTGCCAATCGCCACTCAATGATATCGGGATAGTGAAGACCCTGATCCGTTAGAGTTTTTATTTGCAAAAAGTTATTTGGCGTAAAAGTGTTAAACAGCAGTTGACCTCCAGCTTGCAAACGGCGTGCTGATTGCGCAACAAAGTTTAAGGGATCATCAAACCACTGCACAGCATTGGCACTGATTATCAAGCTATGCTCATCCTCAAAGTCCATCGTTTCAGCATCGCCAATTGCTATGTCAGCATTGGGCAATATGGATTGTAAAGTAGCCGCTTGTTCAGCGCATAATTCATTGATTAGCCAATATTGACTTTGAATGTGTGCTGCGAGTAGGCGGGTCATTTGACCGGTTCCTGCACCGACTTCAAGCACACTGTCGTGTTCAGTGTGGGTGAGTTTGTCTATTAAATATTGACAGACTTGCTGCTGAATATTGGCATGCTGATCATAGTCGCTGGCATTGGCAAAATGACGAGCGATGGTTTGTTTTCTGGTGCTAAAGTTATCAGGCGTGGCGAGTGTTTTCATACGGTTTATTATATCCAAGTGAGCCAATTATCAATCGATAGCAGGACTGACGTCGCTGATGTATAACAACAGCGTTATAATTGTCTTATCAATTGTTCGCAGTCTTCATCTGTCAGCTTGGCATTCATCACCAAACGGATACGAGCGGTGTTTGTAGGCACAGTGGGTGGCCTGATAGGAAGGGCGTAAAAACCTGCTGCTTGCAATTGTTGTGCTTTGGCAAGCGTGCTGGCATTTTCACCCAAGATGTAAGGCACAATCGGTGAGTCATAGTGTGGATGCTGGGTGTTCTGGGACACACGGTATCTTGGGTCGATGACTTGACTAAGCTTGGTAGACAACCGCGCTAAATGCGCCCGTTGATTATTTAGCATTGGCATTTTTGCTAAAATAAATCGCGTCCATGCGTGATTGATAGGGGGTAATGCAGTACTAAAAATGAGTGGACGCATGCGGTTAATTAGCCATTGCTTGACGACATCATCGCACATGATATAAGCACCCACCGAGGCAAACGCTTTACCGAAAGTACCGACCAAATAGTCAATATCAGCCAATGTCTATGTTTCTTCCGCTAGCCCCAATCCTGTATGACCTAATACACCGATGGCATGAGCCTCATCGACATACAGTTCGATACGAGCATCGCTAGCCTTTAATTGTACCAGTTGACATAAATCCGCACGATCACCATCCATACTAAAGATGCTCTCAGTGACAATAATGATGCGTTCAATGTCTGGCGCTGCTTGCTCAATAAACGTCGCTAAATGTTCATAATCATTGTGACGATAACGACGATAGCTGACAAGTTTGCTTTGGCTCAAACGCAACCCATCGATAATGCTGGCATGTACCAGTTTGTCAGCCAGAACAAGTGTTTTGACTGGCAATGCTGTGAGGGCTGGCAATATACCAAGATTGGCATGATAGCCGCTATTCAATACCAACACCGATTTTGAGGCAGAGATATCACGTTTGCCAACAGCGGTTTGATACCATTCCTGCAACTCAGACTCTAGCGCTTGTAGCTGTACATCATTTCCAGTGAGCAAGCGTGAGGACGTCGCACTCATTTTAGGTATTTGTGCGACTGATAGCGGTGTTAGTTGACTGAGAAATTCGTTTTGTAATTCGGTGTCGCCGCCTAAGCCCAAATAATCGTTACTGGCGATATTGAGTAAGGTTTTACCCTCGCTAATAACGTATTGCCCATGATGTTGGAGATTGGGTAATTGACGATATTGTTGGGTGGCTTTGAGTACTGTAAGCGCTTCTTGTAGGCGGCTAGTTATACGTCCAGTCATTATTTTTACCTCAAAATATTCGGTTTCTCTTATTGTTTTATGCTTATTTCTGCTAGAAAGGCGATGAAATGAGTAGGGATTATTGCATAAACTCAGTGGTTGTAACAAAAGATTTCATATCTTTGCCTTTGTACCCAAGCACTGATAAATACTTGCAAATCTTAACTCTCATACCATCAAACACTGACAGACGACTTGAAATAGTTTGTTACTATATACCCATCGTTAGCAAACAAGGCGATAGGGCTATAAAAGCCAATATAAATAGATAACTTGTTTGTCCAAATTGATTTTAAGGAGCTAATAATGAAAACTCTACAAAAAACGCTACTTGCACTAGCAGCTGGTTCTTTGTTAACTGTTGGCGCACAGGCCGCTACTTCTTATAGCAACGGTTACACTGGTCAGCCGTATGTCGGCGTCAAAGTCGGTCAGTTTGATCTAGATGTCGACAATGCAGATGATCCAACTGCTTATGGTGTCTACGGTGGTTATAACTTCGATCAAAACTTTGGTGTCGAAGCAGAGTATATAGGTTCAGATGATGCTGATTACAGAAACGGTGATCTTGATGCCAAAACTTATGGCGCATATGGTACGGCACGCTACCAGTTCCCAAACACTGGCTTATACGCCAAAGGTAAGCTAGGGGTTGCTAAAACTGAAGTAGAAGGTGATTACACCGTTGGCCCAGTCAAAGTTTCGAGATCTAGCAGCGACACAGGTCTTGCTGGTGGTGTAGGTCTTGGTTACTCAGTGAATCCTAACTTTGGTGTCGAAGCTGAATACTCAATGATGGACAGTGATGTCGATGCCAAACTACTTACTGTTGGCGCTCAGTTGAAGTTCTAAAGCCAAAACGATTTATCAGCTAAACGAGTGAGAGAAGATGGCAATAATAATTTTTTCTCATCCAGATACCTTATAGACAAATAATTAAAAATATAACCCTAGGGAATACTATGAAAACTTTACAAAAAACGTTACTTGCATTAGCAGCTGGTTCTTTATTAAGCATGGGTGCACAAGCTGCCGTATCTTATGGCAACGGTTACACTGGTCAGCCATACGTTGGTGTAAAAGTCGGTCAGTTTGACCTAGATGTAAACGGTGCTGACAAGCCAACTGCTTATGGTGTCTATGGTGGTTACAACTTTGATCCTAACTTTGGTATCGAAGCAGAATATGTAGGTTCAGGCGATGCCGATTATTATAACGGTGATATCGATGCCAAGAGCTATGGCGCGTATGGTACTTATCGTTATCAGTTCCCAAATACTGCGCTATATGCCAAAGGTAAATTAGGTGTTGCTAAGACTGAAATCGAAGGTAACTATATCGTTGAAGACTCTAACAGAAAAACCATTTCTAACGACGATACCAGCCTTGCAGGTGGTGTAGGCCTTGGTTATTCGGTTAACCCAAACTTCAGTGTCGAAGCTGAATATGACATGTTAGGTAGCGACGCAGATCTAATGACTGTTGGTGCTCAGCTAAAATTCTAAGTTTTTGATTAGCAGTATGATAACTAAAAAACGCACCCTTTGAGGTGCGTTTTTTTGTACGATAAAAAGCACTGTAAGCGTCATTAAAAAAGAGTGCATTCGAAATAAGGTTCTGTTAATATCTCGAATTCGACAATAGTTCAGCTAACTTATATGCTCTGTTATTTTCATTCAGATGGTATTTTTAGTTTTATTTAACAGGAAGATATATGAATACTTTACAAAAAGCTTTGATCGCCCTATCAGTTGGCTCTTTATTGAGTGTCAGCGCGCAAGCGGCAGTTAACTATGCAGGTCAGCCGTATGTTGGTGTAAAAGCTGGTAAGTTCATGGTAGATGCTGATGATCTAGATGATCCTACTGCTTATGGTATTTATGCTGGTTATAACTTTGATCCTAACTTTGGTGCTGAAGTTGAATATGTAGGCTCTAGTGACACTGATATTGATACAGGTACCAGACTTCTTAAAGGTGAATATGACCTTAAAACTTATGGTGCTTACGGTACTTACCGTTATCAATTCCCTAATACTGGTTTATATGCCAAAGGTAAGTTAGGGTTTGCTAAAGCTGAGATTGATGCGTCTTTAAGTGACGTACTTGGAAACACTATTAGTGAAAGCGATAGCGATAGTGGTGTTGCTGGTGGTATTGGTTTGGGTTATAACTTTAACCCTAGCATGAGCGTTGAAGCTGAATATGATTATGTCGCTGAAGATATTACTCTATTGACTTTAGGTGCTCACATTAAGTTTTAATAAGTTGATTAAAGAAAAAAGAAACGATCGCTTTGGCGGTCGTTTTTTTATGCTCTAAGTTTTAATATGTGTTTCTAATATTTTTCGAAGTATACACGCCATATATTGATGATTTTTAAGAAATTATTAATACTAAAAATGTGCTACATTAAAAGTTAGAATGATAAAGATAGGGAATGTAGTGATGATGGAGATGCTGTGGATGATTGAACCTTGGCACTGGTTAGTCTTAGGTTTTATATTGCTGATCATTGAGATGTTTGTGCCGACATTCGCCAGCCTTTGGTTTGGTGCTGCTGCCATCATCGTTGCCGCGCTTTCGTGGCTATTGCCTATTTCTGTCTCTGTGCAAATTATTATTTGGTTGGTGCTTTCTGCCATATTCTTGTTGGCATGGTTCAAGTTTATTAAACCCTTATCAGTAGATCGCACCAAAGCAGGCTTGGGTGGTAGTGTTATCGTTGGTGAAACTGGCATGATTATCGTCCAGCCGCAGCCAGATAAAGCGGGCACTGTCAGATTCAGTGTTCCTATTGTTGGGGCAGCGGAGTGGATGTGCCGCACTACGGGTGAGCCGGTGGCGGTCGGCGATCGAGTGGTGGTGACCGATATTGTCGGTAATGAGCTGATTGTGAGCAGTATGAAATCGCAGGCAGCGATTAATAAAGACATGCAATTATAATAATAAGGATGAATTATGGAAAGCTTTAGCATTGTCATGGTGGTTTTGGTTGCACTGGTTGTCTTTACGGTTTTCAAAGGCGTTCGAATCGTGCCACAAGGCTATAAGTGGGTGGTGCAGCGATTGGGCAAATATAGCCAAACACTAGAGCCGGGTCTCAACCTTATTATTCCTTTCGTTGATGATGTCGCTTATAAAGTGACGACCAAAGACATTGTTCTTGATATTCCCTCACAAGAGGTCATTACGCGAGACAACGTCGTTATTATTGCCAACGCCGTGGCGTATATCAATATCGTGCGCCCAGATAAGGCCGTTTATGGCATTGAAGATTATGAATATGGTATTCGTAATTTGGTGCAGACGTCACTACGTTCAATTATCGGTGAGATGGATCTTGATAGTGCATTATCTAGCCGTGATGAAATCAAAATGAAGCTAAAGCATGCGATATCAGAAGATATTGCGGACTGGGGTATCACCCTAAAGACAGTAGAAATTCAAGATATTAATCCATCGCAAACGATGCAAGCATCAATGGAAGAGCAGGCAGCGGCAGAGCGTCTGCGCCGTGCGACAGTGACTCGTGCTGATGGTCAAAAGCAAGCTGCGATCTTAGAGGCAGATGGACGTTTAGAGGCGTCACGTCGTGATGCCGAAGCACAAGTGGTATTGGCGAGAGGTTCTGAAGAGTCTATTCGCTTGATTACTAATGCAATGGGCGAGGAAGAGATGCCTATTGTCTACTTACTTGGTGAGCAATATATTAAGGCGATTCGTGAGCTGGCAGAGTCTGACAATGCCAAAATGGTGGTATTACCTGCTGATATTTTAAGTACCATTAAAGGTATGGTGGGTGACAAGCTTAAGGTTTAATAAATAATGTGTAATCATGTGCTATAGCATTAACTCTTAAAATGGTCAGTGAGCTTATTAGGCGCTGGCTATTTTTTCGACTGTCAATTGTGCTGAATGCTACATCTAATAAATAACTCATATGGTTCGTTTAACAAGAATAAAATATATATCAGGGATAAAAAATGACGATACAAAGTATTAATACAGAAATTATTAAAATAAAAAACTTTATCCAAGGCACGGCACTACCATATACCGTGCTCGATGATACGCATATCAATGCTGCGTCTCCTGAGAGGAAGCTTGAGATTAGAGGGGGTGGTTTTGGCTCAGATGCAGCGGCTCATCCAACCAATGCCAATCAATTTTATGTGCTCACTGATCGCGGTCCCAATGCGGATTTCGAAGGTAGTGCAGGCAAAGGTAAACAGTTTTTAGTACCTGACTATACACCGCGCATCGGATTGTTTGAGCTACAAGCAACCGGGCAAATTATTAAGATCAAAGAGATACTGCTAAAGGACGCAAATGGCAATCCTATCTCTGGGCTACCGAATCCACAAGCACTCGGCGGAACTAATGAAGTCCCTTACGATGTCGACGGCCAGCCAATGACCATGAATCCCAATCTACCTTTTGATGCAGTGACCAATCCTATCAAAAACGATATCAATGGTTTAGATCCTGAAGGTCTTGCTGCGCTCACAGATGGCAGTTTTTGGATCAGTGATGAGTATGGTCCTCATTTGGTTCATTATAATGCGCAGGGGGTGGAGATTGAGCGTATTAATGCCTTTGCGAGCGATCAGCGCAATAATGTGATGGCTAATGGTCAGCCGATTTTACTACCAGCAGAATTTACCAAACGTCGTGCAAATCGTGGTATGGAAGCATTAACGATTACTCCAGATCAGAGCACACTGGTGGGTATTATGGAGTCTTCTATGGACAACCCTGATCAGTCAGGTCGTGTCGCCAGTTTGACGCGCATCGTCACTATCAATCTATACTCTGGTCAAATAGCACAGTATTTGTATCGTCTCGATCATGCTCATCATGTGACTTCGGGTATCGTTGCGATTAACAATCACGATTTTTATTTGATTGAACATGATCGCAAATTTCCGCTACAAGACAAGTCTGCGCAAAAGCTCATTTATAAAATTGATCTCTCGCAGGCGACTGATATTGAGAATATTTTAAATACAGATAATATCAAGCAAGATCATGTATTGGGTTTAACGATCAATGGACAAACGCTTGAGCAGCTTATTGCAGCCGATGAAAAAAATTGGCAATTGCTTAAGGAACTGGCAATCAAGCCAGTCAAGAAAACCTTGGTGGTCGACGTTCTCGCGACTGTAGAGTATCCGCATGATAAGTTAGAAGGTTTGTGGTTGCGTCAAGACGGCTCATTGGGTCTAATGAATGACGATGACTTTGCGATGACGGATTCAATGATTGCCAACGCTAAAAGCACAATTGAGCAAAAATATTTGGACAGTGAAAAAACAATAGAAGATGCAAATAGGCTATATATGGTAATGCCTTCTGAATGTGGTGATGGCTACTGAGTAGGCTAGGGCATGTCCTTAATTCAATTGATCATATCTAAACGGGCTAAAAATGGCTAAATTTTGCCAAACATCGTTAAATAGCACAGATAATATCCCGATATTATCTGTGCTATTTTCCTCGTTTGACTGCAATTTATCTCATTTTTATCACCATTTTTGAAATGAGGACACGCCCTAGAGGTATTTTTCGTCAATCATTAGCTTTATTAAACACCATAAAAAAGACCTCAATTGAGGTCTTTTTTATGACTGCTTTTAATTTATGGAACAACTCAATCAAATAACTTTTGAGAAACGATTCTTATGTTTTTTCTCAAGATATTCATCAAATACCATGGCGACGTTACGACCTAATAATCGACCTTTTGGTAGCACGCGAATACCAGCCGCATCCATATCGATGAGCTTGTCTTCTTGCATGGCGCCAAGCTGTTGAATCTCATTGATAAAGTAAGTGATGGCATCGATACCAAATTTTTGATTGACGTCTTTAAAATCGATATAGTCGTGACAGAGTAGATTCATAATCACATATTCACGCAAGCGATCTTTGATAGATGTTTTGATGACTTTTACCGCAGGCATGGCAGCCGAGTTACTTTGTGCAGCATCGATGCTCGCTTGATAAACTGATAAATCTGTATCATTTTGCAGAATATAGCGGGTATTGGCATTGGCAATTTGACTGATAGAGGAGACGCCGAAGCCCAATAAATCACAATCGCCCATGATGGTATAACCTTGAAAGTTACGATGCAGTTTGCCCTCACGCTGCGCCACGGCTAATTCATCATCAGGCTTGGCGAAGTGATCAATACCGATATATTGATAGCCAGCTTCGGTCAGCGTATTGATGGTATTGCCAAGCATTGTAAGCTTGGCTGCTGGGTCTGGCAAATCAGCTTCTTTAATCTGGCGCTGGGCCTTAAAACGTTCTGGCAAGTGTGCGTAATTGAATACTGACAAGCGATCCGGCGCCATCTCGATGATACGGCGCACCGTTTTATCTAAGGTTGCGGGTGTTTGATGCGGCAAACCATAAATTAGGTCGATATTGATAGAATGAAAACCTAAGTCACGCGCCTCATTTAACAAATTTTCAATGAGCTCTGCTGAATGTACACGGTTGACGGCGATTTGTACCGTTTCATCGAGGTCTTGTACACCTAAACTGACACGGTTAAAGCCAAGGTTACGCAATACTTTTAACGTCTCGCCACTCAGCTCACGTGGGTCAATTTCAATAGAGTAATCGCCTTTGTCTTCAGGTAAGAATTCAAACTGAGTTTGTAAGAACTGCCACAGTTGAACCATTTCTTCATCACGCAAAAATGTTGGCGTACCCCCACCCAAATGCAGCTGTTTAACGAGGGGTTTGCTACTACCTTCTGGGACAGATAGCAGGCGGCGTTTGTGCTTAATCTCAGCGATTAAATACTGTAAATAATCGCCTGAGTCGCTATTTTTCTTGGTAATAATTTTATTGCAAGCGCAGTAATAGCAGAGGTGACGACAAAAAGGAATATGAAAATATAAAGACAGTGGTGCACGAGCTTCACGGTTTTGAAGGATCTTTGCCTCAAGACCATCGGAGATGGGTGAGAACTCTAAAGCGGTCGGATAGGAGGTATAACGTGGTCCTGAACGATTGTATTTATTAATAATAGCTTCATCAAAGGCAGGTAGCTGCTTACTCGTCATACTGCCACGCGTACTGGCATAAGGACTTTCTGATTGCATAACAGGGCGTGTCGTGGTCGGTTGCTCTCCTGCACGATTGTAAGGTTGCTGAGTATTTGATTCTGAATGTTCTGTCATGCGGTACTCCTCGTTTTGACCTTGAGTATTACTGTTCTTACATCTCTAACGACCAAATATTTAAAAGCCAGTAGGTGTTTGATAGATCGTTAATAACCATAATAACTTTGTTATCAATAATAATTTTCACAGCGCTATCTGCTGCTAAATTGATAGCCATCAATAAGCACTAGTATAACAAATCCTTGTTTGCAGTGGGGTGGTCGGCGAGTTTTCTTACATACAAACTGTCTATGATAAGTCCATTTGATTTTGGCAATGATACTTATACCCCTCTTGCGGTTAGCTGGCTAAGTGCTGGCATCATGATGCATCGACGATATTCAAACAGATTGCTTCCATAAAGTAAAAAAGACCTCAGCATATATCTGAGGTCTTTTTATCACTAATTTAAGTTATCACTAATTTAAGTTATCACTAATTCAAGTTACGTCAAACTTATTCTTTTAGCTGGATTTTATTGCCAACGGCTTGCTTGCTAACGTCATTAGCATTGAAGGGTAAGCGAATCCATTCTTTAGCTGAGTAGCGACGACTCTGGTCACGATGGAACGGTCGAGTAGTATCAGAAGCTTGCGAGTAACCTAGTAAGGCTTCTGCTACAGGGCCAGCGCTATCAAAGGTAACGGTTTGCATATATGTTGGACCAAAATTAATGAGGTAGTTTGCGCCATCATTAGCGCTTGTGCCTCTCGTTTCTGCAACATTGAATACACCTTCACGACCAAAGCCACCATGCATAGCAATACGCTCGCCGTTTTTACTAGCATCAACGATATACTGCAAGTCAGATAAAGGCGCATCAAGAGCGATGTTTTTATCTTGGAAGAACTTAATGGAATCTCCTAAAGCAGTACGTGTATCCGCACTAATAATTAAACCACGAGGCGTATTGACTGGGTCTTTTGCATCAAATTTAACACTGAATATCGTATCCGTCGTTTCATTGAAATCCACATTACGCCAAAACTCTCTAAAGACATGAGCGCCTTTACTATCTAAATTATTACGACGATCCCAATTACTCAAGATATTACAAGCATTGGTTGCATCAATAGTAGAGCCACCCGTCAAAGGCATGCTAGCATTCGCTCGACAATCTGCTAATACGTCGTCGAGTACCAACTCAGCGACATAACTGCGGTTACCATAGACGACCTCTTGCATATTGTTTAAATTGAAGTTAGTACCGCCCAAGTTATCTTTATTACTGAATCGATCTTGTATTTGAACCAGTCCCATACGTGAGCGCATAAGCAATGGAACACCATCTGCTGGACTAGCACCTAAGAAGGGGGTTAAACGACGACGTAGGAGCGGTGAAAATCCAGTCAGTGGTTGCTCTAAATTACTTAACCAATAGCTATCGTTCGAGTTAGCAACATAATCATCGCGGATCAAGAAAGGTAAGTTTGAGCGCCCAAAGATTCCTGCTTGCGGTGAGTCTGTATCAACTCCCCATTCACAGGCAGCGTTACTACCATTCAGTGCTGGCAAGTCAGCGGCAATTAAAGCACCAAGGAAGGGGCCAGATGCAGCACTACTACAAGCTTCAAGCTTAGCTTTGGTCACATTTGGTACGGTTGAGATGTCAGCATAGAGTGCCTTACCATTACGGTCGGTAGCAATAGTATTAACAAACCCAAGACCAAGGACGCTTTGCATTCTATCGACTAAGTCCTCAACGCTCGTAGCCTTATTCATACTACGCCACTGATTGAGTGCTCTTGGGTTTTCAGAGGCGGCATCACGGATAGTATAAGCTAGATTATTAGCGCCCCATGCTGGTAATTGACCATTGAGTAAATTGACCGCTAACATAGGTCCATATTGTGAGACATAAATATTGTGAACCTGCGTCTGATTATTTGGTAGCTGAATAGTGACAGGAACGGTTTCGATATCGCGCTGCTCAGTCACACCAGCGCTATTAGTATAATTGTATTTGAGAGGATCTCCGTCAACTAGGCTCAGCTGATAAAGCGTAAAACGTTTGGCAGTGGATACGGTATGGCTCCATGCCACGTCTTTATTAAAACCGATGTTAGGGAAAGGCTGACCTTGTTGAGCCGCGCCCATCACATCCAGCTCACCTGGCATCGTTAAGTGAAATTGATAGAAGCGTTGGACGCCATCCCATGGCTCATGTGGATTGCCATACATGACCCCGCTATTAGTACCAGTCACCTCCTTACCAAAGGCATAGGCATTACTACCGCCACTCATCGCATTAATCGTATCCATATTGAATGCAGGTGCTGACTCTACGACAGGGTTTGCGACTGGAACACTACGCATTCTTGAGCTACCCTGAATGCCAGAAGTAGAGGGCGGTGCCGCTGCTACAATGGGACCGACAAAATTAGATAAGCCACCACGTAGATTGGCTTTACCGTAGACCGTCAATAAATCATCTAGAGTAATCTCTCGTACCCATTCAGCATTGGCACAAGCAGGATCGATATTAGCCACGCCTTTATCACGTAGATAACGGCTATAGCCTGCTGCATAACCTGTCACAGCATCAATGACTTCAGGGTCTTGAGCTGCTAAAAATTCAGCTTTTCGCTTGTCAGTGTTGTACCACGTATAAAAAGCATCGCTAGCCAAATTACCGTCAGCGCCTAGATACAGCATACTCTGACCGCTAGCGACTACAACTTCACGTGCTAGTGAGCAGAAGTTATCTTCTGCGAATGCATAACCGACGCCATAACCAAGGCCTTTGTAATCCTTTGCGGTGATGTGCGGTATACCGAACTCAGTACGCTGAATATCGGCTTCATAATTAGTGGAAGGTGGTATGACATCATCGTCATTGAAACTATTGTCGCTGTCTGAGCAGCCGAACAGTCCTAAGGATACTGCTACTGTCAGTAGCGTGAGTGTGGGCACACGCCGATTATGCATCTTTATGCTCATAAGTTTATCCGTCCATGGTAGTGGGTATTATATAAAGTAGGTGTTATATAAATCTGCAGCAAAAAGCCGCCAGCAAACTTTATATGATCAATAAAATCCTTTTATTGCCAATACTCTTGCTAATCTTTAATGCTTTGTAGTGCGATTAAAATTACTCAATACGTTAATAACATGGTTAACAGGTGTGAGAATCTTTGGATAATCTTTGGAGCAGCATAGCCGAATAAGACTGAGCGAAAGAGCATCCGTTTATCATATAACAACTGTTGATAATTATGCTAGTAAATAAAATGAGACAATAAAACACGACATTTGCGCACTGATACATAATGCTCTATTATCAATTATTCCCTATATTAGGAAAATGCTGATGTCGTTTGCTCAAGTCTATACTCGTTCAGTCGTCGGACTGCATGCGCCCAAGGTCATTATTGAGGTGCATCTGTCACAAGGGTTGCCAGCATTGACCATTGTCGGTTTGCCTGAGGCGGCGGTACGTGAGAGTAAAGACCGTGTACGCTCTGCGATTCTGAACTCTGGCTTTCAATTTCCTAATCGTCGTCTCACTATCAATTTAGCTCCCGCTGACTTGCCTAAAGATGGCGCGCGTCTTGATTTACCGATTGCTATCGGAATCTTGGCAGCCAGTGATCAATTGGATCCAGAAGTATTATCAGGGTTTGAGTTTATCGGTGAGTTAGCGCTCAATGGGAATTTACGGCAAGTGACAGGCAGCTTAGCGGTGGCACGAGCGATCAAAGCTGAGGCGCTAGCGTCCAAAGTATTGCAGGTAGCAAATATCACTGAACAAGAGCTGATCGAGCCACGGCAAAAACCACAAACACCGCAGCTTATCGTACCGATTGATAATGGTGCTGAGGCCAGCCGTGTGGATGGCGTGACGATACTAGCCGCGCAAAGCTTAAAGACAGTTTGTGACCACTTACAGTCGTTAGCCAATCCAAGCGCAGCCTATGAATCTTTGGACGTTGTACAACCCAGTCCAGCGCAGCAGTATGTTGGCTATCAAGTGGATTTGGCTGATGTCAAAGGACAGCATCATGCGAGGCGAGCCTTAGAGATTGCCGCTGCTGGTGGTCATTCGTTGTTGTTCACAGGGCCTCCCGGTTCGGGTAAGACATTGATGGCCTCGCGGCTACCGACCATATTGCCGGATTTAAGTGATGAAGATGCATTAGAGGTTGCCAGCACTTATTCAGTGGCAGACAGCGATTACGATTATGGGACAAGACCATTTAGGCAAGTTCATCACACTATATCAGCCGTGGCTTTGGTGGGTGGTGGCTCACGACCAAAACCGGGCGAAATTACCCTTGCCAATAAAGGCGTATTATTCCTTGACGAATTGCCAGAGTTTGATCGGAGTGTGCTTGAGGTATTGCGTCAGCCATTAGAAGCCAAGCAGATCACTATTAGCCGTGCCAATTCGCAGATGACTTTTCCGGCAAATTTCCAATTGGTCGCTGCCATGAATCCATGTCCATGCGGCTATGATGGCGATACCTCAGGGCGTTGTCGCTGCCGACCTGAACAGATTAAACGTTACCAAGACAAACTATCAGGTCCATTGCTTGATCGCATTGATTTGCATATCACTGTACCTGCGCTGCCAATTGCTGACTTGCAAAATGCTCAAGCTGGCGAAACCTCCGAACAAGTGCGCGTTCGAGTTATTGCCGCACATAAACATCAGATGCAGCGGCAACAAAAGGTCAATAATGAGCTTAGCCCTAGCGAAATTGATAAATATATCCAACTAGGAGAGGGCGAACAGCAACTATTACAGCTCGCTCAGCAGCGTCTGAATTTATCGGCACGCGGTTATCATCGAGTATTGCGAGTGGCGCGTACCATTGCTGATTTGGCTGACAGTATCGATATTACAAGCGCTCATGTGTCTGAGGCGCTCAGTTATCGGAGCAAATAATGATTTCAAAGAATGGCTTAAATGAATCATTCTAATGTTCAAATTTTAGCTGTCTATCTTATAATTTTTGAAAATATATTCTACTAATGCCGCAAAATTATCAAAGGCTTCGGTAGGGTTTAGCTCACGGATATCTTGTCCGTAGTTGTAGCCATAAGACAAGCCAAGCGTATCCATATTGGCGTTTTGTCCGGCTAAGATATCGTTTCTAGAATCGCCAATCATCACAGCTTGTTCTGGAGTGACGTTCAACGCTTTACAGACATGCAGTAGCGGTGCTGGATCAGGCTTTTTAGTTGAGAGACTATCACCACCTAATACTTCACTGAATAAGTCCTGCCAGCCAAAGGATCGCAATATTTTTGGTACAAAACGAATCGGTTTATTGGTCACTAACGCCAGCGTAAATCCTGCTGCTTTTAGCTTTTTTAGTCCGCTATCGACATCTGGGTAAGCAACGGTTTTGCTACCACTGAGATTTTTGTAAGCCTCAAAAAACAGATGCTCTGCGTGATTGGCTTCCTCGACCGTCAACTCGCCTTCTAACACGTCTACCTTACCTGCTAGTGCGCGCTCTACCAGCAATCTTGAGCCGTTACCTATCCAATTACGTATGGTGCTAATCGGATAGGTTTCTTTACCAAGTGTCGTTAACATTGCGTTAGTTGCATCCGCCAAATCTGGCACACTATCAATGAGCGTGCCATCAAAATCAAAAATCAAAAGTTGCTTAATACCTACAGTCATTATTATTTGCCCATGCTATCAATTTTATACTTTTTTGGAGTATTAGCTCCAAGCCCTCATTACCTTAGCACAGCAAATCATGAATTCAATTATTTAACAGTCTGTCATTATCAATATTTCTATCTTTTCAGGCTGAGGATAATTTTCATTGATATATTTTATGCTTATTCAACCTCTTTATAACGTTCGCGATGTTCCTTTTTCATTCTTAAATAATCTTCGTTCTCACGACACTCGTCCCATTTTTGTTTAAATATGCGCGCTGACTCTGCTTTGACTGGGTCTTCGATTTGTCGTGGCAATTCTTCACGACCATGTGCGCCGCTTTGACCTTTTTTATCATCGGGCACTGGCCCTTTATATTTTTTGCCGCCTTTGTGATTGGCGTAACGACGGGCGCGGGTATAGCCCATTTGAATAAATTTGCGCGCCATGTCAGCACCCACAAAGTCATCGGCCGCCAGATAATCTAAAAACATCTGATAAATTGTCTCGCTGCTCTCAAGCGCAATATCAGGGGTCGCAAAGCGCCAGTGTGGCAGGATTTCAGACTTATACGGCTCTACCAATAATACGCCTTGCTCGCCGCGACCGACCCGATACAGCTCTGGCTGCGCGCGCAAATCTAGGTTTTTATAATCCAAATCGTAATCGAACGCTCTCATCGCTTTTCCCTATTAGTATTCGTCATCTGTCAAATTTATCATTATCAATACTATCGAGTATACTGAGCGCCGCTGTCTAAAAAACAGCACAAAAATGTTATGCAACCGTGACAGTAAGCGTTTAGCATAGCGAATAGAATCAATCATTGAGCAGGTCTGAGTAGGTTAAAGTTATGACAGTTAATAAAAACATCCTCAATATAATCAGTCTAGCTGGCTCGACTTTTACGATGTCGTTAAAAAGTATATTTGTGATATTGGTGCTGCTGCTCATCAGCGTGTTAAGCACCAATGTTGCCCATAGCGCATGGTTTGAGCGGTTGATTCCGCAAGGAGAAACTTACACGGTACGCGAGATAGATCGTGATTTGGCGTTCGTGATTGATGATTTCATTTATGATGCGCGCACGTCTTGCTTTTTAGCAGTGGGCGATAGAGTGATATTTTTTGAAGGACGCCATGGTATCGATTACCGCGCGACGGTTTATGACTTAGACTCGCGTGAACGTTGCGAGGTGTTATTAAGAAGACGTTTGTCATAAGCTATTAGACTTATTTCAGAACGGAATACAGGTATAAAAAAAGCCCCAAACATTACTGTTCGGGGCTTTTTAGAATGCTTAGACGAATGGTGGCTCGAGGCAGGTTCGAACTGCCGACACACGGATTTTCAATCCGTTGCTCTACCGACTGAGCTATCGAGCCGTCTTCGTTGAGGCGCTATTAAACTAAATATAGGCGTTGCTGTCAAGTAGTTTTTGCATAATAGAAGATAAAAGACGATAAATAATCAAATATTAGCAAAATTAACAGTTTCTGCTCTCGATTTAGTCTTTAACACGCAGTAAATCATACTCGCTCATAATACGATGGATATCCGCATCGACAGGGACAAACTCACGCACACCTTTTTTGACCTCGGCATCATAGACCAGTTTGATAAACTTAGCACCGATCGCGCGACCGCGATTTTGCTGATGCACCGTTAAATATTGCAAACGCTTGGCATCGGTTTGCCCATCATCAAAACAGCCAACAGCGGCGATAGGTTTATCATTAAACATACCGACGTATAGATACTGACCACGCTTAAAACCTTGCTCAACGATATTTAATACCTCGATACCATCAGGCTGCGCATCATCGCTATCGTACAAAGCCTGCAAGCGCTCTGCTAGCTCATTGTCACGCGCAGGTTTTTTGATAAGTGGTGCATCCAAGCTATTAATGGCGATCGCTTCTAAAGGCATAGCAGTTCCTATAAACAGAGAGTTTCTATCGTATAAAGTAGCAGTATGACACAGCACAAAGCTATAACACGGCACAAAGTCATAGAAAGTGAGCTGTAGAATATGATATCTAAAAGTCAGTGCAAGTCATGATTAATAATACTGAACACACTATTTTAGCAGAATGAGGTAATTTTGTGCGTGGTTTGCCGCTTGGTCGTGGCAGTAAATGTTAGGGTTTGCTATGATGAGGCTAGATGATATTTAGTACGTACAAACCCTAATACCTTGATATCTTTTGTATATATCATTTTCTAATACATTTTTTGCTAGCGCTGACCCAGACACTAGTAAAATATTTAGACATGTTTCGCCTTATTTATTGATCGCTTTTCACTGATAAAAACTGATAGAGAGTAGCCATGACAGCCAATGCAATGACGACTGCTGATACACCTGAGCAAAATGCACCAAAAAACCTAAATCTACATGGTCGCCCTGAACGTATTGCGACCGTTGAGCGCATTACTGCTGAGACCCAAGTGACTTGTACTGTCAATCTTGATGGTACGGGTCAAGGGGTTGTAGATACTGGCGTGCCGTTTTTGGATCATATGATTGATCAAATCAAGCGTCACGGTTTGTTTGACTTAGAGATTAAATGCAACGGTGACACCTTTATCGATGACCATCATAGCGTTGAAGACACTGGTATTACCCTTGGACAAGCATTTAACAAGGCATTGGGCAACAAAAAAGGCATTCGTCGTTATGGGCATTTTTATGCACCGCTTGATGAGGCATTAACCCGCGCTGTCGTCGATCTATCAGGACGTCCGGGTTTACACATGGACATTCCATTTACCCGTTCGCATGTCGGTAATTTCGATGTTGACCTGTTTAGTGAATTCTTTTATGGTTTTGTGAACCATTCTTGGATGACGGTGCATTTAGACAATTTAAAAGGTAAAAACAGCCATCATCAAATCGAATCTACCTTTAAAGCGTTTGCTCGTGCGTTACGTATGGCTTGTGAATATGATGAGCGTGCACTCAATACTCTGCCATCGACTAAAGAGGCGTTTTAATGGCTAAAGTAACCAAAGTAGCGCTACTAGATTATGGCATGGGTAATTTGCATTCCGCCAGTAAAGCCTTGTCAGTGGTAGGGGCAGAAGTCTCTATCACCAATGATCCTAAGGTTGTCGCTGCGGCAGATAAGATTGTCTTCCCCGGTGTCGGTGCTATGCGTGACTGTATCGCTGGCATGCATGAAGCAGGGATTGATGACGTCATACGCCATGCGGTGTTTAATAAGCCTGTCATGGCTATTTGTGTGGGCATGCAGGCATTGTTTGAGCAGTCCGCTGAAAATGGTGGTACAGACTGTTTGGGTATCTTAAACGGTAATGTAGAAGCATTTGACCCTACGTGGAAAGACGAGCAGGGCGCAACTATAAAAGTACCGCATATGGGCTGGAATACCATTAGCGGTATGGATTTTGACCATCCGCTGTGGCATGGTATTCAAAACAATGCGCATTTTTACTTTGTACATAGCTATTATTGCGAGCCTACTGATAGCTCACAAGTGGCAGCGATATGTGACTATGGTCAACCGTTTTGTGCCAGTGTCATCCAAGATAATTTATTTGCCACCCAGTTTCACCCAGAAAAAAGTCATACTGCTGGCTTGCAGTTGTTGAAAAATTTCGTTGAGTGGGATGTGTAAGTAGTTGATAACCGTGAAGTGAATATTTAATTTAGCAGAAGGTAGATTATCAATTGTATAATCTGCCTTTTTTATGCTCAGCCCTCACTTTGTAGCTGCCACTCTTTAGCTATTATAGTTTAGCCATCATGATTTAGTGATACTCTCAGTCGTTTTCTACTTGCTTATATTTGGAATACTCTAGTGGATTTTACCGCTTTTAAAATCAATGTTATTGAAGTATCTGGACTTGCCAAAGATGCCTTACATATCTATGTCGGCGTCGGCATCTACCTTTTGTGTCTGCTTGTGCTGCGTCCTATCATTAAAAACCAAAGCATCAGATCATTCATGGCTTTAGTCGTCGTGACGGGCATTGCTTTATTGGGCGAGTATTTAGATAATCGAAATACGATTGAAGCGTCAGGCATGGTGGGCTTAAGCCACGAACAGCTGGTCGCAAGCCTCCGTGATTTGATTAATACGTGCCTGCTGCCTTACGTGCTCTATGCGCTGAATAAGTGGACGAAGATATTCAGTTCATTCAATCCGTCTACTAAACTTTTAAAGCAGCGCTAATATTCCGAAGTAATTTTATTTCAGATATCAAAAAAGTAAACTTAAGTAGGATTTTATGGTGTAAAATTCATAATATAAAATATATAGCAGACCATATTATGTCTTCATTTAAAATATCTACTTACATTTTTTCTTCTATTATTCTATGTCTAACGATGTTTAGCTATCATTCAGCAGTGGCAAGTCAAAACGTCATCATTGACCTCAATAAACCCATATCGGCAGCACTTTTGGCACAGTACAATCGTGATGGTATCGAGATTGACTACGATGATACGACTGTATTGAAACACGTTTATGTGACGGCAAAAGATGGGGCAATCGCACGTCAGTTACCAAGCGGTGCTGCTCGAAAAGTGAAAAGCTATGCCTTTGGTGAGAAGTTAGACGTCATTGAAGATAGAAAGGATTGGTATGCGGTGCAAGACAGAATTCGTAGAGAATATGATGAGGACAATGACGGCGTTGTAGAGACTGATACTGTCAAATGGGAAAAGGTCTTTGTGAGAAAAGAGCAAACGGGTTCTACTATACCTGCCTCGCTAACGTCCAAAGATTTAAACATACTAGCATATCTATCCATTGGCGAAGACTATGAGACTTTTGAAAATGGCAAAGCACTTAACGATTACCTAAAAATAGAGCTAATTGATAAGGCTTTGTTTGAGAAGAAACGTCCACTTGCTGTTGATTTTTTATCAAAAGATAAAAGTATTAAAAAGAGAAATGGTGTTCTATCAATTGCAACCGCTGGCAAGGTAGTAAGGTTCACTGATAAGAATGTAGATAATGATGGGTATCAGATTTTTGAGTACGTAGGTCAGATTGCCCCGTTAAATCAGTATTTGGTCAGTGGAGGTTACTGGGAAAGCGGTGACTATAAGATGATTGATAAAAATTCGGGTGAGACGACGCAGACGTTTATAGATTATCCTCATATCTCGCCCAATAAAAGATATATCATCTCAGCCTATACCAATCCATATGAGCAATACACCGATCTAGAGCTGTATAGAATTAAGGGAACAGACATCATCCCGATTATGGGTGCAGGCTTTAGACATTGGATGCCTATGGAGGAGCCAAGAGACATATTTTGGGCAAGAGATGGCTACCTGTATCTAGCGGTTACCCATAGCCTTAATTTTTGGGAAGAAGATGGGCGCCTCAATGATAAATTCCAATATATTAGGATAAAGGTGGATTTATAATTGTTAGGCTAAATACTAGCGAGTAGCATCGTAAATACGTTCAAAGTTGTTTTCAGTAAACTCAAAACAGAAGTATCCATTATCCTCATCACGATAAGCGGAGATATCTCCCTCTATACAGAATTCGTTAGAATTTTTAGAAAAAATTAGTTTTTTATAATTAACTAAGTATCCAAAAGGATAAGCTATTTGAGTTTCTGGGTTTATAACAACTAAATAACCAAAGTTATCTTCCGGAAACACTAAAACTTTATCTTTATCAAAATTGACAGTCTTGTCAGTATTTTTATAGGATATTTGATTATATTCGTCGCAAAAGTCTTCTACACCATAGTCATAGTTGCATTCCTCATTGCCATGAATCAAAACTTTATAGTTGGCGTCATCGGAATGTACAGCGCTACAACCAGACATTAGAAGTAAGACTATAGCTGACATAAGTCTCATTTAATTATTCCTAAAATAATGTGATGGCTGTAACTGGCGTAGAGACTTTCGAATACTTTTACACTAGATCTAACTATAATTCTCAGCTCACTTGCAAATCCTACCGACCATCATATAACTCACGCACCACTTCACCAATCGCTGCAATACCATCGGTTAGCGTCTGCTCATCAGCCGCGATACTCATACGAATACATTCATGCGCATGCTGATAATCGCTAATATCGACACCAGGGAAGAAATACTGACTTGGTACGATGAGCGTGCCCTTTTCTTTTAAAATCTCGTATAGCTCAACTGTGGTAATCGGTAAGTCTTTAAACCATAGCCATAAGAAAATCGCGCCTTCAGGCTTATGAATCATCAACGGGTAATCACCCAAAGATTCTTTTAACAGATTCACGGCAAGGGTCGCCTGCTTTTGATAAAAAGGCTTAATCTCATTATCGGCTAACTGCTTGATACGATCGTTTTCTACCAATGGCGTGGCAATCGCTGCACCAAAGCGTGTCGGCGCTAGATTAACCACCGCATTCATCGCGCTGACTGCTTTTATCACTTCAGCATCGGCTACGATAATACCCGTACGCATACCGGGCAGGCCAATTTTAGACAGGCTAAAGCACAGAATCGTATTGTTATCCCACGTCAAATGCGCGTCTGAATAGATGATATTCGGGAAGGGCATACCGTAGGCATTATCGATGATAAGCGGTATGTCATAACGTTTGGCAATCTCGGCCAAATGCGCCATTTCTTCGTCGGTCAGCACGTTGCCAGTCGGGTTGGTCGGGCGTGAGCAGCAAATCGCGCCGATACGGCCTTCTTTCAGCGCTGGCAAGTTCTCTAAAGCGTCAAAATCAACACGATATTTAAAGAAGCCTTCTGCGCCGTCATGAGTCACTTCATCGATATGTGGCAATACCGCTGCGAAATGCTGACCTTCGACATGCACGTCGCTATAGCCGATATACTCAGGGGTCAATGGCAGTAGAATGGATTTGTCGATAGATTCGCTTGATTTATCTTGATTGCTTTCATCAACGAAAGCGCCGCCAAATAGATTAAACAGATAGAAAAATGCATTCTGTGAGCCATTGGTCAGGGCGATATTTTCTGAGGTTAGGTTCCAATTATAATGACGGTTAAAGAAGCCAACCAAGGCATCGATAAATGCCGCATCACCTTGTGGGTTAGAGTAGTTCGCCATGCTGATAATCGCGCTACTATTGGCCTCTCCTGCATCATTGTCATTGCCAAGCGCTTTATACGTCTCCAAAAATAGCTCATTGACGGCATCAATTTTGGCAGGGTTACCACCGCCCAGCATATTGACAGGCTGATCGCTTTTGAGCGCATCGCCCAAATCGTCCATCAATTGTGAGATGCCAGTGGGCTGGGTAAATTTTTGACCGAACTTTGAGAATTTCATAAGGCTACCATGCTGTTTGGAAGGGTATTATAAGGGGTGATTTAATCGATAAAGTTAGGCTAGTATAGCAAATGAGGGCTAGGTAATCCCCCCAATAAATAAGCAAAGTGCAGGGCGGATATGGGTTTATATGTCTATACAGCTTATGAAGTAAAAAAACGCCTGCTAAATGAATAGAAGGCGTTTGAGGTTTTGTAGCTAATCCTGCTTGGCACTTGCAGTAGGCACTATGCGACGCACAGCACTTAAGAATGGTAGCGTTCCAACTTCCGAGCGACCATTCCTTTGCAATGTACTGTAAGCGCTACAGCCTACCAAGCTACCGCTACAGTAAGGGCTAAAAAGCTTGTTTCGATAAGAGATGACGGTATATTGACAATAAAAATATAATTATTCTGTCAGAAAGAAAGTATAATTTTTTTATTAAGAATATTGGTTGAGTTTTAATTAAAAAATAAAGGTTTTACTATATATTAAAATAAATTTTCATAAAGCCTAAAATAATTACTATTAAACAAGATATAACTATAGTAATAAATATTAAATTTAACGGAACTTCTCTGCTTTTAGTTATCCAAACAATTAAATTAGCTAAGAAGTATAATAAAGTACTTAAACATAAAAAAATAACTGATATAAGAATAAAAAGTAAATGAATGCCTATTGAGTTGTTATTCATTACCAAACCAACTACATTGAGACCTCCAAATATTGTAACAATAATCGCAGTAAAAACACCTAATATAGTTACATAGTTAGCAAACATTGATCTATAAGTTTCTTCAGCTTTTTCTGCAGTGTTTTTAGCATTGTTTGCTGTTAGTTTCGCTTCAGCTACTAAATCTTGAATGCTTATAGCTAATTCATTAGTTTTTTTGACAGTTGAATTAATATAGTCTCTTTGAGCTTGAGCCAAGAGAGTATGCTCAATTAACTTATCATTTATGTGCATAAAACGTTTCACATACTTTTTTTTAGTATTATGATGTTTATCTGAACTTATATTATAATGATGCTCAATAGACCTCTTGCAAAAGTAGTTTCAAGACTCAAAGACTATAACTGAACCCTAAATATTTAAAAGATATGCCAAATATAGCCAAACTACTTGAACAGAGCGATGCAGGTTTTAAACGTTATACTGGCATCCACAAAGCCACTTTTGAGAAAATGCTAGAAGCCATGCAAGAGCATGAAGCTTCCAAGACCAAATCAGGTCGTCCAAGTGAACTTAGCTTAGAGGCGCAGATTTTACTCGCACTGACCTATTGGCGTGAATACCGAACCCTTTATCATATTGGTGTGGACTTCAACGTTCATGAGTCCTCTGCCAGTCGCATTGTCAGAAGAGTAGAAGACATCCTTATCCACTCAGGCAGATTTGATTTGCCACGAAAACTGCCACACGGTAAGCCTGAGGATATCAATTGGTCAGCAGTCATCATTGATGCCACCGAAACGCCCATTGAACGGCCAAAAAACCAAAAACAGTACTACAGTGGAAAAAAGAAACAACATACCTTAAAAGCGCAAGTCATCGTACATTGGCAAACAGGACTGATATTGGATGTGCAAACCTGCAACGGTTCAGTACATGACTTTAGTCTTTATAAACAAACTTGTCCTGATTGGCTGCCTAAAAACACCAGCTATCTAGCAGACAGCGGTTATCAAGGTATAGCCAAGCTACACGATCAGACCTTTATCCCCTTTAAGAAACCAAAAGGCGGTGAGTTGCTAGCGCTTTGCAAACAGGCCAATCAATATTTGGCAAAATGTCGTATTCTGGTTGAGCATAAAATAGGGCTGATTAAGCTATTCAAAATTGTGGCTGAACGCTACCGTAATCGACGTCAACGTTATGATTTAAGAATGAAGCTGTTCGCAGGACTGGTAAATCTTGAGCTTAATATCTGACTTTTGCAAGAGGTCTAATACAGTTTTCTATATTTTGACTGAAATTATAGATACTATCGCTGTATAGATTTCTGTCACTGTAAAATATAACATCTGTTATATCTTTATAGGGTAAGCTAAATGCTTGGTTAGATTTCAGTTCATTCTGAAAAGCAGATAATATCAGTTTAACAATTTTTTCTGCATGACTATCTAAATCTTCAGGCGCGGTCTCAGATACAAGCAAATAAGCCCTAACAATAGCTTCAATAAATTGATTGTTTCCAGAGGTAACTTTGGTGTTCATATATTAGCTGACTTTAATTCATCTTTTGAATACGTAAGCTCTATACCATTTAAAATTTGAGATTCAAAATTTTTCCAAGCCGACTCTTCATGAGTTCTTTCAACTAAATCAAAAGCTGTAGAATATTGAAATTCCTTTAATACATGCAATACTACATTTTTGAATTCGTTATCACTATCTAAAGTAGCGCAGATTTCTTCGGGATCTACAAAATTGATAGTAAAATCACCTTTACCACTATAGTTAGAATCAGACGATAAATAACTAACAGGTTCCTTTATCTTTGATTTACCAAAAAGCTTAAATTGATGGTATACAGGCTTTATAACTGGCCCATATTGCCATTTATATATAGGGTCTTCAAATAAAAGCTTACCTTTATCCTTTAGGTATTTAGCAACAACATAATACATAATCTTCTGTAATTTAAGATGAGTTAGAAAATGATCTTCGTTTCTATGGCGCCAAACAATATAGTTATAGTAGATATTTTATAAAAGTGGTACAGTAGTTTTAAAACAAGCGAAAAGTAAAAAGATTATGACTTATTCAGCAGACTTCCGTGCTCAAGTGATTAAAAGTGTCGAACAACAAGATATGAGTATCAGACAAGCTTGTGCATTTTATGACATTAGTAAGGCCACGCTACAGAATTGGCTCAAAGATCCTAGTATTAAACTCACTCGCAATAAACCACCCAGTAAAATACCTAACGAAGCTTTATTAAAAGATGTTGAACAGCATCCAGACGATTACATGTACGAGAGAGCACAGCGTTTTGGCTGTAGTAAGTCGGGCATCGAGGCCGCTTTAAAACGTCTTGGTATCAGTCAAAAAAGACCTTAGAGCATCCAAAAGCTTGCCCATTAAACAGAGCTAAATATCTAAGTAAACTGGGCGACTACATCGCTCAAGGCTATTCAATTGTATACATGGATGAGAGTGGCTTCGAGGCTGAGACCATCCGCTCTCATGGCTATGCACCTATTGGTACCCCTTGCATCGATAGCTATAACTGGCAAGGTAAAAAACGCACCAATGTTATTGGTGCCTTATATGAAAAAGCGTTATTTGCACTTGATTACTTCGAAAAGAATATCAATGGCGACATATTCTACAACTGGTGCAAAAACACGCTAATACCAAGTCTTAAAATAAAATGCGTAATCGTCATGGATAACGCCAGCTTTCATAAACGCGTTCAGAGATTACTCAACAGGCATGGTCATCGCTTGTTATTTCTACCGCCTTACAGCCCTGATTTAAACCCTATTGAAAAAAAATGGGCACAGGCTAAGTTTCTACGACAAGGGTGGATGGAGAATAATTTACCTAAGCTGTTTCATGATATGGGTTGTACCAATTTTATTCTGGATTGACTATAGCAATATCGATAGGGTTTAATCTCAAAAGCTTCATTTTAAACCTCCAATCAATTATAGATTCGTTTTTCAAGACATTTGTCTTCCGATACCATGTTACCGTAATATATGACACAGTGCATAGTCGAAAATTGTAAAAACAAGAAGTAGACGTTATTATATCCGACTATAGCTACAACTAAACCATCGCCCTTACCCTTGCCATAATCCCGCGTCCAATCACCAATCTCACGTAAATAATGGCAATGGCAAACAGTAATACGACTAACGCTGCACCACCCATAGCCAGATTTGCCCACGGCATACTAAACTGTAGATTAAACCACTGAGTAACAGCCAGCCAAGCACCACCAGTGGCTATAATCACGGCAAAGGTCGCTGCGCTAATACCAAGTACACCTAGCTCTAAGATATTGAGCATATACAAGTCACGCTTTTGCATCCCCAGTAATCGGAAGGACGCACTCTCTTTCATACGATCTTGTGAGGTAGACAGTAGCGAGCTGATCAGCACCATGACGCCAGTGAGCAGGGCAAGCAAGGTGAACACATAGACCAAGCGGCTCATTTGTACCACTAGCTCTTGGATTTGCTTCGCAATAGCAGTGCCGTCAATCGTGGTGACAGCAGGGAACTCACGTACCAGTTTGCCTTGTAGCTCTGGAATTGCATCTTCTGGTACGTGGGCGGTAGCAAACTGAATCTGCGGGGCAGCGGACAGCACAGACGGCCCAAACAAGAAGTAAAAATACGGGCTTGGGCCACGCTCATAGCGCGTTCGAATACTGGTAATCTGCCCGATGATTTCGATCCCTTGAATATTAAATCGTACCTGATCACCCATACCGACATTGAGCATACTGGCAGCGGTGTCTAAGATAGACAAAGGTTTGACTTGCTCATCTGTCGCATCGATAGGGGTGTATAGCGCGTCATCCGTGAGTGATTCAGTGATATATTCGGTCTCCATGACCGTATCTGCGTAGCTTAAGTTAAACACTCGCGTAGGATCATCGAAGCCATCCTCAGGCTCAATATCTTTTGCCGGTACGTCATTCGCCGTTTCTACACGCGCACGAATGACGGGATAATAAGTGACAGGTGTTTCAATGATCGCATCAATATCGTCATGTTGATCGCTCTGCACATCGAGCAAAAACAGATTGGGTGCGTCTTCGGGATAGGCATTGATAAACTGCGCGTTGATACTGTGATTTAGGGTGGTGATGAGCGTCAGCACCGCCACCGATAGCGATAAGGTGACAAAGAACAAAGCAGATTGGTTACCTTTACGTGCAAGGTTATGAATGGCAATGCGCTGCATCCAACTGACTTTGGTATTGCTCGCCAACTTGTTAAGTAGCCAGAGCCACCCACGCGCCAATAGCCAAAATATCGCCACAAAGCCAATCAAGCCGCCCAATAGCTGTGCACCTAATGTCAGTGAGCCCACTTCATAAGCAAAGAAGGCATATAGCCCTGCCAGCACCAAGCCATACCACAGTAGCGGCACGCGTCGATACCACGGCAAGTTTTGCGTTTGCGTACTCGCACCTTGATTGAGTAGGGTAGCGGGTTTGGTGGTGTTAAGCGCGCTCAAACCACGCTGCGCAATCAGCAACGTTAGGGCCAAGGCAATCACAATAGTCTTAATTGCACTGATTAGATTGATGGACAGCCCAACATCGGTAGGCAAGATAGCCACCAGATACGGCTGACCAATTTTAAGCAAACCTAGACTCAGTATAATCGCGGCGACACAAGCAATGGCAGTCGTGACGATAAGCAGTTGATAGTAGCTGCGCTTGAGTGAGCCAAGCGGTTCACCTAATGCCAAGCGAATGGCGTTACTAGACTGCTGCTTGGTGACAAACGCACTAATGACGCCGTACATGGCGACCGCAGAAAGTAGCAACACTGCGATGACCAATAATTTTAAAAACATCAGTACATTATCAGAGATACGCGAGACCGAAGTATCTGCGGACTCTGCGTCAGAGAGCTCGATATCAGGGTAATTGGTCAGAATATCTGTAAGCTGTTCACGCTGCGTGGTTATCAGCTTTGGGTCGCCTGCCATCTCAATACGATAGTTTATGCGGCTACGTTGACCCAACAGATTGGTCGCTGCGAGTGAGTCCTCATGCATTAAGACACGTCCACCAAACCCAAAGGTGGTCAGCGGACGATCAGGCTCTTTGGTCAATACATCACTTATTGTGAACTGCGCATCGCCAATGGTGATACGGTCACCGACATTGGCCTGTAGACTACTGAGCACTTCTGGCGCGACGATGACACTGTCAGAGGTTAGCTGCTCCCACAGCGGCTGTCCTGAGGCAAGCTCCGCTTTACCGTATAAGGGATACGACGGCGAGACCGCTTTAATGCTGGCAAGCAAGGTTTGCTCATCATTGACCAGCATGGCGCTAAACTGATAGTCATACACCGTCTGCGTATCGGGGATTGTTTCTACTTGCGTCAATACTTCACTTGGCCAGTCTTGCTTGCTGTTTAGAATTAAATCGCCACCAACGAGCGCGCGCTGATTGTCATTGATATAGCGATCAACAGACTGCTGCACAGAGTCGAGGGTTAGGTAAGTTGCAAGCGACAGGGTTAATGTCAGTAGAAACAATACCGGATATACCCAGCGCTGCCACCAACTACGGCTGAGTGCTTGAGAGCCGAGTGTTTGAAAACCTAAGGTACGGGTAAATAGTTGATTGAGAATGCCGCTAGGATAACTGGACGCTTGATGCATACTGGTATCAGTCTTTTTTGTATCAGCTGGTGGTTTATTGTCTGTGGGCTTACGATTCATTAAGATACAATCCAGTTATTCATGTAGGTACAATTCGACCATCATGCATGGTGATGACGCGATCTGCCATCTCGGCAAGTGCAGGGTCATGGGTCACGACCACCAGTGCTGAACCAACCTGTTGGCGTAAGTCCAATAGCAACTGCATGACTTGATCTGCATTTTGCTCATCGAGGTTGCCCGTTGGTTCATCAGCGAATACGATTTTTGGATGCGATACTAGCGCTCGTGCCACCGCTGTGCGCTGTTGTTCACCACCTGACAACTGATTGGGCAAGCTATGACGTCGATGACCCAAATCAACGGCGTCAATAAGCTCGTCTACTCGTGCTGGGTTTGGACGTCTGGCAATATCAAGTGGAAAGGCGATGTTCTCGGCTACTGTCAAGGTTGGCAGTAGGTGAAACGACTGAAAGACAAAGCCCATATCACGTTGACGAATCACCGCCAAAGCATCTTCGTCAAGACTACTGAGCATTTGACCTGCTAGCGACACCGTACCGCTGTCTGGATAATCTAGCGCCGCCAGTAATCCTAGTAAGGTAGATTTACCTGAGCCTGATTTGCCCATAATGACCACAAACTCGCCAGCATTGACATAGATATCTACATCTTTAATGATTGATAGGGTTTGCTCGCCGACTTGCACGGTCTTGTTTAATTGTGAGGCGGTGAGTAGGACTTCTTTTTTATAATCTGCTTGTGGCGTTGAAGCGGCAATCGAAGGTGATGATGTCATTACAGTGTCTCGTTAAGTAGTCTCATTTATCGTATTTTTTGTCGTTTCATCTTGAGCATTTTCAGTTGCGTTGTCTGCATCGGCTATTTTTAGCGCTTCTAGTTTAGGCGCTAGGATAGGCAAGATATTGTCATTAACGATAATTGCGTAGCCTTCTTTAGTCGGATGAATGGCATCGGCTTGATTGAGCGCAGGATCACCGCCCACACCATCCAAGAAGAAAGGAATCAGCGTCACGTTCATGTCTTTGGCGACGCGAGGATATATCGCTGCAAATGACTTCACATACTCAGAGCCAAGGTTGTCATAGATTTGCATGCCGCCCAAAATGACGATACTGCCATTATCCTTTAGACGTTTGACCGCGGTACGAATATTGGCTTCAACTGTCGCCACATCGATACCGCGTATGGCATCGTTAGCACCGATAGTCAAAATCGTCACATCAGGCTTAGTTTGCAACACCCAGTCTAAGCGATTGACCAATCCCGTGCTGGTTTCACCGCTCAATCCTGAATTGATAACTTTGGCATTGTCGTAACCCATTGCTTGCAGACGATCTTCTAACTGAGCAGGATAGTTGTCATCTTTATCCACCCCAAGACCTTCTGTCAGAGAGTCGCCCAATGCCAAGATCGTTAATGGCGCTTGCTGTGCAGTGGATGTTGCCGGTTACTCAGATTTTGTCGTTTGAGGTTCGGCAGTTTGAGTACTGTTTTGCATGCCGATATCGGTGCTAGGTTCAGATGGTTTTTGGCAACCACCGAGCGCCATTACGGCTGTTAAAATAGCCAATGTTGGTAAGTGTCGAGCGAAACGAATGGATAAATTCATCATGATTATTCTGTCCTATAAGCAATCAAACCAGTGTAGCAAAATAAGACAGACACCAATATTATCCTAAGGTTACTGTAGTTTTTGATATTACAGCGTTTTGCCATCGACCATCACTGGACGACTCACTACCCAAGCAATGACGACGTTGATAACCATCAAAATGAGCATAATGAATAGGGGTAAATCCCAGCTGCCAGTCGCTTCATGTAGCCAACCTGTCCCTAAGGGACCAAAAAACGCAATCAAATAACCGACGAATTGCGCCATACCAGACAGCTCACTAGATTGGTTGGTCGTATAAGTACGTAAGGAGAACAGCATCATACTCAAGGTGAAAATAGCGGAGCAGCCAATGCCCATCAGACCTGACCACAACCAAGCGAGGTCGGTAGATAAATAATTGATTCCTAAAATACCAATAACATTCAGCACCGCTGCAAACACCGCCAGCGCCTGAATAGGGCGGCCGCGATTGATCAGCCACGTCAGGCTCAAAATAGAGACTGGCGCCATAAACTGAAACACTGAAGCCATTTGTCCTGCTTGCACTGCGGATAGCCCTTTGCTGACCCAAATAGAGGGTAAGAAACTGGCAACAGTATAAAATAATAGTGATTGCAGCCCCATAAATACCGCAATTTGCCAAGCAAAAGGTGTACGCCACATGGAGATGTCAGACGCTCCAGAGGTAGGTGGCACAATGGCTTGATGACTAGACGAACCAAGCCGCAATCGCAAAAATATCCAAATAATGATCGCAAAAATACCCAATAGCGACCACCCACCTAGTGCCCATTGCCAACCCACTTGCTCAGATAATGGTAGTACAACTCCGGCGACGATGCCTGCCGTCACCGTCATCGTTAGACTAAATAGCCCTGTTATGAGTGGAATATGCTTGGGCGTAAGCTGTTTAATAACAGGGGCAGCTAAGGTGTTCGCAAAGCCGATAGCCAACGTCAACAATAACGTACCAATCAAAAACCCAGACCAAGTGGGAATAACGGTACGAATCATCATACCAATCGTTAATAACGCAATCATCGCAATGAGCGTATTCTCAAGCCCAAAACGCTTACCAATGGCTGGCGCGATCAGTGCGCCCACCGCAAAAGTCAGCATGGGCACTGCTCCTAGCCAACCAATCTGCGTCTCAGAGATATTGAGGGCATCTTGTACAACAGGGGCAATAGAGCCGAGAGCAACAATAGGCGCACGCATATTGGTGGCGAGCAAAATCATGGCACATAAAATGAGCCAAAAAGTGAAGCGTGAGGAGGGCAGCTCAAACGGTGACGGCGTATCTGAATGAGACTGTAATGGCACATCAGGTGGCAAATCAGTAGAGGTAGACATAGCAGCACGACTATTAGAATAAGAAAAAGGACACGTCATTAAACAGCGCCGAAGCATCGTCGCTTGTAAATAACACCAAAGAAAACGCACCTAGACGGTGACTAAAATCATTAATTAGAATCGTAAATTAGAACTAGAGATTACTTGCAGAATACAAGATATATGAGTAACCATTTTGAAAGCGCGCTTATCTTCAATCGCCTATCAACTGGATACGGTATTAGATTTATTTAGTCTACTATTATTAACAGGCCTTGCACGTGCCGTATTTATATCCAAGATATCTTAAAGCGATGCTAACTAGATACGTCGCGGCTGGCACAACTAAAAATAGCGCCAGTCCCTTTCAAAGGACTAGACGCTATTATAAGAACAGATGTTAGGTAAATACTACCAGCGTATGGTAACAAACGCGGTATTTATAAAATTTAGTTTATACAGGTCTGCCTAGCTGAGCGGCTTTAAGAGCGTTTTCTTGCTGTTCTGCCACGATTGAATCACACTTATTGGGATCATTTCCACAAAACGAGCAATTTTCATCACCCATTAGTTTAGCAACGCCGCCACAAGATCCTCTAAGCGGCTTCTTTTTAACCATATAACCGATACCCATAAAAATAAAGAACAGAACAAATACGGTAAAGGTAATGGCAAGCATGGGAAGCAATTGACTAAGCATAGAGGAAACCTCGATTTTTAAAAATAGTGTGGCTATGTACTAGGGTAATACCTTAATAGTATAGCAAAACCAGTATAGCAAATTTTTGTATGGATCGTTGATGGTTATCGAGCCGTTTACAGTATTGCGACTAAGCTCTATTGAGACTAAGTTCTAAGGCTGTTTGTCAGCGCGTAATGCTTGCATCGCTGGTGTTTGTACCACTTGCCACTGGTCAGTATTCTTATCAGAACCCGTCGCCTTTGCCTCGTCAGCTAAGACAACAAACAAGGCAGCTATATCTTGTGCTTTGGCTGTTGCAAGGGCTTTTTCATAAGGCATCGCAGTGAGGGCGGTTGCCCACGCATCTGCCAAGGCAACTGAGTTTGCTGCAACGGTTACCGATGGTGCGCCGCCCGCTATAGGCTTGCCAGTGGTTGGGTCAATCGTATGACTGTAGCGCTGACCATCGAATATGACGGAATTACGATAGTTGCCAGAAGTTGCCAAATACATCTGATTATCGGTATTGATGGGTTGACGAATCGCTGATATTGTCTGACGCTCGCTGACCGTACTGTCCTCAATAGGCGCATCAATCGCAATTTGCCACGGCTGCTGTTGGTTATTGACCCCAGAGGTTGCAATCTCACCCCCTATCTCTACCATGTAGTTGCGAATTTGATAGTCATCTCTGAGCACATCGGCAATCACATCGACGCCATAACCTTTAGCAACTGCTGAGAAATCAAGCCCGACGCCATCTTTGGTTTTATAAATACTCTGCTCTTTTTGTATGATGCTCTCAAAATCTACCAAGGCTTTTGCTTGAGCAATCTCAAGTGCTGTTGGCGGACTTTGCAAGCGCTCAACGGTCATGGTGCTACCAAAGCCCCAAGTCTCTACCAATGGCATGACGGTAGGATCAAAGGCGCCACCAGATTGCTGATAGACGATTCGTGACACATCAAGCACGTGAGCAAAATCTGCATCGATAGTGAGGGGGATGTCTTTACCTAACTGGTTGAACTGAGAGATAGTAGAGTCTGCTTGATAGGTAGACATACTGTCATTGATTTGCTGCAAGCGCTTATCAATCGACGCTTGGATGGCCGCTTCATCTGCATCCGCAGGTAGCTGATAACTGATATGGTAGCTCGTTCCCATAGTCTCACCGCTGAGATAATCATAATCTGGCGTTTGCTGGCAAGCACTAAGACTGAATACAGCACTGATAGCCATAACTGGCAATAAAGTGGTTTTCATCGATTTGTTAAACAATGAGAGTGGGGCTAATTTTTGCATTATTGGTGTTTTCATATTAATCACAATAGCTTTTATGGCAAAAGGGTGAGTGGCATGTTCTATTAGCGTGGCCTATTTTACACCCCTTGTCACCCATAACGCCAATCATCGACTTAAAACCTAGTGGCTTAAACGACTAGATTTACTTTACTTTTGATTCACGGATGAGCTTATATAGTTTTGGTGGCGATAGGCGGTTGACTGTGGTCGCCAGTTTTTCTTTAGTGCCTGCCACGATGATATATTCTTCACCCTTAATCAGGGCTTTGACAACTTGTTTAGCAAAGGTAGCTGTGGTTAATCCTTTATTGGTTGCCTCGTCCATCGTTCCTTGCGCGCTACCATCACCAGTCAAGGCATTAATAGAAATACTGGTCTGAATAAATCCTGGAAATATCGTCGCCACCTCTATGCCTTGTTCATGCAGTTCCGCACGCAGACTGTTTGCCCACATATGAAGTGCGGCTTTGGCTGCTCCATAAGCGCCGCGATATTGCGTGCCTAATAAACCTGCGACGCTCGATACCATGACAACTTTGCCGCCACCTTGTGTGACCATATCTGACAATACCAGTCTAGTAAGACGTGTCTGCGCAAAATAATCTATCTCCATAATTTGGCGCTCAACTTCTTCAGTGGTTTCCATAATAAGCGATCGTTGACTGATGCCAGCATTATTAATAAGCCAATCAATTTTTCCAGCTTGAGCTTTAGCTGTCTTATACGCGTCTTTTGCTTGTTTAGCATCGGTGATATCAAAAGGGATGATGAAATGGTTTTTGCTGTTTTTACAGCGGTTTTTGACTGCTACTAATTTTGCCTCATCACGCCCACTTAAAATAATGGTGGCACCACGTTTGGCAAAGGCGATGGCTAATGCTGCGCCTATACCACTAGAAGCACCAGTAATCCAAATGGTCAAATCTTTAATGTTGGTTTTCATAAGAATCCTTTCTTAAATAATTGAAGTTTTGTATACACTTTAGCCAATAGTTTTTTAGCTTAAAAATATTTCTATTTTGAATCTATGGGTTGAATTCCATCATATATTAAATTTCAAACAATAAAAAAGGCATCTAACAAGATGCCCTTAATCTTAACTAAAGATAATTTAATCATATTACAGGAGTTATCTTTCAGCTAATCTTTAACTTGTATAGCGGTAACCTTCTGATTCCATGCAGGAACTAAATAAACTATTTTCTTTTTCACTGTTTACCTTCGCTATGCCAATTTGATATTTACATTTTTGTATAGCGTTATGTGTATCATGTTGAGATATTCCTGCTTTTTTCCAAGTTGACTTAGGAGCACTTGAACAACCTGACAATATTAGAATAGAAGCAAGAACGCTTGTAAATATACTAATTTTCATATTAAAACCTTTTATTGAATTTAAAGATACTAAGCTGTTGTTTAACTAAAACTGACAATAGTTTCAGAAACCAATCATTATTCAATAATAACAATAAACACCTAATATTGTAAGGTTTTAGAAACAAAAAAAGAGCCTCAATTGAGACTCTTTTTTATTTATCACTTTAGAATACTTTTTTACGTAGCCACTTGCTTAGTTACTCACTTAACCGCCGAAGTCATCAAGCATGATGTTTTCATCTTCCACGCCTAAGCTGTGTAGCATGTCGATGACCGCTGCATTCATCATCGGTGGCCCACACATGTAGTATTCACAGTCTTCTGGGTTTGGATGGTCTTTCAGATAATTTTCAAGTAGCACGTTATGGATAAAGCCGGTTGGACCTTCCCAATTGTCTTCTGGTAATGGATCAGACAAAGCCACATGCCACTCAAAGTTATCAAACTCTTCTGCTAGTTGATCATAATCTTCAACATAGAACATCTCGCGGATAGAGCGTGCACCATACCAAAAGCTGATTTTACGCTTAGTATGTAAGCGTTTAAGCTGATCGAAGATGTGCGAGCGCATCGGTGCCATACCTGCACCACCACCAACAAAAATCATTTCAGCTTCAGTTTCTTTGGCAAAGAATTCACCATAAGGACCTGAAACTGTTACTTTGTCGCCAGGTACTAGGCTAAATACCCATGATGACATTTTGCCTGGTGGAATACCGTCAGGACCGCGTGGCGGTGGACTAGCGATACGAATATTAAACTTAATAAGGCCTTTTTCTTCAGGGTAGTTGGCCATCGAGTAAGCACGAATAACTGGCTCATCAACTTTTGAGACATAGTTGAAAATACCAAATTTTTCCCAGTCTTCGCGGTATTCTTCGTCAATGATAAAGTCTTTATAATGCACTTCATGCGGTGGCGCTTCTAACTGTACATAACCACCAGCACGGAAGTTCACTTCTTCGCCATCTGGAATTTTAAGGACCAGCTCTTTAATAAAGGTAGCAACGTTATCATTAGAGAGAACTTCACATTCCCACTTTTGTACATCAAAAAACTCAGGGTCAATCTCGATTTTCATGTCTTGCTTAACGGCTACCTGACAAGCCAAACGCATGTGATTGCGAATTTCGCCTTGAGTAAAATAGCCTTCTTCGGTGGGCAAGATAGAGCCGCCCCCTTCAATAACGCGGCAACGACACTGCGCACAAGTACCACCGCCACCACAGGCTGAAGATAAGAAAATACCTTCGCTTGCAAGGGTTTGTAGTAATTTACCGCCTGCTGGGGTCACGACGTCATTATCGGGATTATCATTGATATGGATGGTAACATCGCCTGAACTGACCAGTCTTGAGCGCGCCGCCAAAATAATGGCAACGAGGCCCATGATGATCAAGGTAAACATAGCAACGCCACCAATCGCCGTAGCGTAATCCATGGTAGGTATCCTTAATCTATGGAGTAGGGGTGCGAAAAGACGTCATTGCGTGTTTCCTGAACCCCTACCGAATAAATGAATTAAATAGGTCAAATCGCTAAATAGGCTGTTAAGCTTAGCGGTCTAAATTGACATACCGCCGAAAGACATAAAGCCAAGTGACATTAGACCAACTGTGATAAAAGTAATACCAAGACCACGCAGCGGTGCTGGAATGTCTGAGTATTTTAACTTTTCACGGATACCGGCCAATGCGGTAATCGCCAATGCCCAACCAAAGCCTGCGCCCACACCATATACGACAGATTCGCCGAAATTATAGTCACGCTCCACCATAAACAGTACACCACCTAAGATGGCACAGTTTACAGTGATGAGTGGCAAGAACACCCCAAGGGCGTTATACAGACTAGGGACGAACTTATCGAGGAACATCTCTAGAATCTGTACGGTCGCAGCAATCAAGCCGATATAACTGAGCAAGCCCAAAAAGCTTAAGTCGATATCAGGGAAACCTGCCCATGCCAGCGCACCATCTTTTAGAATGAACTGAAAGAGTAAGTTGTTTAGCGGTACGGTAATCGCCATCACGACGACCACGGCAACACCCAGACCAATAGCGGTTGAAACCTTCTTTGATACGGCCAAGAAAGTACACATACCTAAGAAATAGGCCAGCGCCATATTCTCAATAAAGACTGAGGTTATAAATAAACTAACATAATGTCCCATTAGTGACCGCCTCCATGTGCCATGCCTTTAGACTGCGGCTTCATTACAAATTCAGCGTCTTCAACCTGCTCAGGTTTCCAGATACGGATAATGGCAATGAACAAACCAATAATAAAGAATGCTGACGGTGGCAACAGTAATAGACCGTTTGGAATATACCAACCGCCATCAGTGACAGGCTGTAGGATGGTAATACCAAACCACGTACCTGAGCCAAGTAGCTCACGGATAGTCGCAACAAACAGCAAAACCGCAGAATAGCCAAGACCATTACCAATACCATCTAAAAAGCTTGGCACTGGTGGATTGCTCATGGCAAATGCTTCGGCACGACCCATCACGATACAGTTGGTGATAATCAAACCAACGAAGACCGACAAGCCTTTACTCACATCATAAGCAACGGCTTTTAGCACCTGATCGACCAAGATAACCAAGGAAGCAATAATGGTCATCTGTACGATAATACGAATGCTTGAAGGGATTTGCTTACGAATGATCGAGATAAAGAAGCTTGAAAACGCCGTGACTAAGGTCAACGCCACACACATTACCATGGCATTGGCCATGCTTGTGGTGACAGCCAGCGCCGAACAGATACCAAGAATCTGTAGGGCAATGGGGTTATTATCAAAAATAGGCGAGGTTAAAATACTTTTAGTGTCAGCCATGTTATGCCTCCTTGCCGTTTGCTACTGGTCGCTTGGCTGCCAGTTCGGTTTCAGGTTGAGCGCTCAGCGTTGATTGCGTAGCTTTTGTATCTGCTGCATTGTCAATCGCTTGACCACTCTCTTTACGTAGCGTATCTAAATAAGGCTTATAACCTTGCTCACCCAACCAAAACTGAATCATGTTACTGACACCGCGACCGGTCAAGGTTGCACCACTGATACCATCGACCCAGTTCTCTTTTGGTGTACCCGCTTTGGTCACACCAGTGGCAACATTACCGTTTTCGTCATATGAGTGGATACCGCTCCACTTCGCACGCCACTCTGGCTCTTCGATACGAGCACCCAGACCTGGGGTTTCTTTATGCTCATAAAAGCTGATACCTTTGATGGTATTCATATCGCTTTCAAGGGTTAAGAAACCATAGATAGTGCCCCATAGTCCATAGCCTTGAATCGGCAAAACAACCATTTCAGGTTTGCCTGCGTCATCTTTTTTAACATAGACTTTGGCATATTTAGGCTTGCGACCAATACCAGCAGGGTCATTGTTGCCTAAATCTTCACTCAGTGCTTTATTCTTAGTCGCTTGGCTTGCGTCATAAGCATTACGATCAGGGATGCCAGCGGCTTTTAGCGCTTCATCATCAACGTAGCTGCCTTTACTTAAGTCAATAATTTCGACATCGAAATCTTTAAAACGTTCAGCAACATCATCTGCTGTATCAGACTCGGCATCGTACATGCCAGCGGCGACCAAGATGTTTTTGTTACGGTCTAAGCGTGCGTTTTCAATTTGAGCAGGTTTTAGACCAACCGCTACTGCTGAAACTAAGACGGAACACACCAAGCATAGCGTCAATGCCACACTGATGGTTTTCGCATTATTACTTTTGGGCTTGGACATAACGAACCCTCCGAGCTGTTTGGCGTTTGATGTTTGCTTGGGTCACAAAGTAATCAAACAATGGAGCAAATAAGTTGGCGAATAAAATGGCCAGCATGATGCCTTCTGGGAAAGCTGGGTTCACGACGCGAATCAATACCGTCATAAAACCAATCAAGATACCATAAGCCCAGCGACCTTTATTGGTATGCGCAGCTGATACAGGATCGGTTGCCATAAACACGGCACCAAAGGCAAAGCCGCCGATCACTAAGTGCCAATAGAACGGCAAGTTCATCATCATATTGTCTTCAGAACCAATCATATTAAAGACAAGAGAAGTAGCAATCAGACCTACCACACAACCTGCCATAATACGCCATGAAGCAATACGCGTCCAAAGTAGAACGACGGCACCCATTAGGATAGCCAGTGTTGATACTTCACCGATACTGCCTTGCATATTACCTAAGAACGCATCACCCCAAGTGATTGCATTACCATAGACGTCGACGAAGTCCTGAGGAACTACGCCTAACGCGGCAAGACCAAGTGGCGTCGCACCAGAGAAACCATCAACAGCTGTCCATACTGAGTCACCAGACATATAGGCAGGGTAAGCAAAGTATAAGAATGCGCGACCCGATAGGGCAGGGTTTAGGAAGTTTTTACCCGTACCACCGAACACTTCTTTTGCGACTACGACACCAAAGATAATACCGAGGGCAACTTGCCATAAAGGAATATCTGGTGGTAAACAAAGCGCAAACAGCACTGAGGTCACAAAGAAACCTTCGTTGACTTCATGGCCGCGCACTACAGCAAAGATAATCTCACAGAGAATACCGACCGCAAAGGTGACGATATAAATCGGTAAAAATTGCATCGCCCCGTAAACGAAGCTTGCCCAGATACTGTCTGGGTTATAGCCTGCCATACTGGTGATAACGGTACGCCAGCCTTCAGGCTGCAAACCAAGGGTTGCAATCGCCGTTAGTGCTTGATGACCGATGTTGTACATACCCCAAAACATGGCTGGGAAAGTACATAACCATACGGTAATCATAATACGCTTTAGGTCGATACCGTCGCGTACGTGTGATGCTGAGTATGTGGTTGAGCTTGGTTGACGCAAAAACGTATCAAACATCTCAAAGATAGCATAGTATTTTTCGTGTTTGCCACCCTTGGTGAAAGACGGCTCCATACGATCGAACATATTGTGTAAAAATTTCATCGTGGTTAGCCCTCCAGCTCAATGCGCGTCAAGTTATCACGCAAAATATCACCGAATTCATATTTGCCAGGAGATACGAAGGTGCATAATGCTAAATCTTCTTCGTCCAATTCGAGCACGCCCAAATCTACGGCGCTAATCATGTCTTCGACAATTAATGCCCGTAGTAACTGTGTCGGCAGATAATCTTGCGGCATGACCTCTTCATAAACCCCGATAGGTACCATCGCTCGCGGTGAACCATTACTCGTGGTCGTAAAGTTATATTTCTTATTACCAAAAAACTTAGAAATATAAATAGGCAGCTTAGAGAAGCGGTTAGTGCCGACACTTAGGAAATGGAACGCTGGACGTTCACGCCCTTCAGGCAGCACACTGATTTGGTTATGAAAGCGACCAAGATAAGCCGTATTGCCAAACACTTTGCGACCTGACAACACCGAACCGGAAATAATACGGTTCTCGCTAGCCGCCAGCTGTCCTTTGGTCAGAGCAGCGATATCAGCACCGCGCTCAGTAGCCACCAAACGTGGCTTGGTGACCGCAGGACCTGCCAAACTAATGATACGGCGCGTATATAAGCGACCGCTGGTGAATAGCTTACCAATCGCAATCACGTCTTGATAGCCAATCGTCCATACGGTCACACCGCGCATGATTGGGTGCAAAAAGTGAATGTGCGTGCCAGCCAGACCAGCAGGATGCTTACCAGCAAAGCTATGATACTCAGTGACATTATTAGCCGCCGTTTTGGCAACTGGCGTCAACTGGGCATCACCATGATGGCAAACAAAGGTCTTGGGGCTGAGTGTCGATAAGACAGCAAGTCCGTCATTGAACGCTTGCAACTGATCGTTAATCAGCAGCATTGGGTCAAATGCTAATGGATTGGTATCCATAGCGGTGACAAAAATAGCATGAGGACGGGCACCGATTTCTGGCGCACGGCTATAAGGGCGCGTGCGAAACGCGGTCCATTCGCCAGAGGCAAGCAGTTGGGTTTCAACAACTTCAGCGTCTAGGTCAGCAAGTTGCTGGGAGTCATAGCGCTCGAAGTCTACTTCTTCACCGTTTGGGTCGACCGCAATCACAAGGCTCTCAAACACACGACGTTCACCGCGTTTAATCGCGACGACTTTACCAGCAGCAGGGGCAGTATAGATAACGCCAACTCGTTTTTTGTCTTCAAAAACGGGCTGACCCTTTGCTACGATATCACCTTCTTTGACATTCATCGTGGGCTTCATGCCCACATAATCATAGCCAATAACGGCGACATGTGTCGGTTGGTGCTCAGATATCTCGCGGGATGATTCACCGGTGATGGGCAAATCCAAACCTTTTTTGATGGTAATCATAAGCGAAAACTTAGTCCATAGTCTAAAACGATACCAGACGTCCTGTTTGGTATATCGGTAGCATGAACATCTGCGTCATTCAATAAAGCCCCCACGTCTCTCTTCCTATAGTAGGATAGTGACAAAGGGTCTCTAAAAATAACGCATGATCATAACTACTAGTAAGAGTATTAACGCTGACCTTAGACTCCTTAACAACACGTTAATGTCTTATTCGAATGACCAAAGTGGCGACTGGCTACCAAGGTGTATGTTAAAACCATCAAATCAAACGCAATCGTTCAAGCCTTTAGCGAAAATGATTGTGTAGACAATAGCTCTATCATACGTTTCATTGAAAATTAAAGCTTGTAACACCAGCGCAATTGACCACCCTTATCGGTTTGGTATCTTGTTAATAGATACGCAATTAGATAAGAATATAGCCAAAAGATGATCTATCGAAATAGATGATAAACTGGTTGATAGACAAACTAGCGAAGCCATTATTAAGTAGATTTCACTCACATCAATAAGCGGCTATACAGCTAGTAATGACTGTTCTAAAATAGTTAGCTAGTGATAGAGATACGATAGAGACTATAAAAAAGAAAGAGGCGTCATTAGAGTTTAGTGCTGTAGAGTAGACTGTTTAGAGGCCACCAGTTGAAATTTCTAATATAACCCTTCTTAGCAATATGTCAGCCAACATCAAAAAGATGCACTGAACTGCTGCTCGACTCATCCTGACCGCTATGCAACACTAAGCCATAAATGACCCAATAAAAAGCGCAGCGCATGGTTACTATCACATAGAAACAAATAAAAATTTACCTAGGATTATACGCTAAATTGACCTAAAATTGCCAGTCAGTAATTGAATTTATCTAATGTTGCCAGTGATTCAATGTATTAAAACTTATGGTTATGATTGACAGTTTTTTTATGGTCATTGCTATCTATCGAAGTGGATTTCGGGTCTATCATGGATAGCTTTTGATTTATCTATATATTAAGTCACTTTTGACTGATGTTTTTATGCGTGTTTAGAGGGTGTTGAACGTTCAATACACTCTGATTTTTAAATTTACTTTTCTAAATATATTTATTGTTGTGCTTTATAAGGAATGCTATATGTGTGCTGTGCCTGTCATTATCCCGGCTATTGATTTAAAAGATGGTAAATGTGTCCGCTTAAAACAAGGCCGTATGGAGGATGATACGGTTTTTTCTAATGATCCAGTGGCCATGGCAGCACGCTGGGTAGAGGAAGGTGCACGTCGACTGCATTTGGTTGATTTGAATGGGGCATTTGACGGCGTACCCGTTCATAGACAAGTGGTGAATGATATTACTAAAGCGTATCCGAATCTGCCTATTCAGTTGGGCGGCGGTGTGCGCAATATGAACACCATTGAGCAATATATTACGGCTGGTTTGACTTATATCATCATTGGTACAAAAGCGGTCGAAGATCCTGAGTTTGTCGCAGAAGCTTGCCGCGAATTTCCGGGTCATATCATTGTAGGTATCGATGCTAAAGATGGCATGGTTGCCACTCATGGCTGGGCAAATGTGACGGATACCAAGGCGACCGAGCTTGCGAAGCGCTTTGCAGATGTTGGCGTATCGTCGATTGTATACACCGATATCAACCGCGATGGCATGATGCAAGGCGTCAACGTTGAACAAACTGTCAATTTAGCACGTGAAGGCGGCTTGCCTGTGATTGCCTCAGGCGGCGTGACCAATATGAAAGATATCGAACTGCTGAAACCTTATGGCGATTGTATTGAAGGTATCATTACTGGTCGCGCAATCTATGAAGGCACGTTAAACTTGGGCGAGGCACAAGTTTATTTGGACAGTTAATGATTATTGAACATTTAGTAAAGAAAGATGAGTACGAAAATCTATAAAAAGCAAAGGATGCTTATGAACACTCACTTTGACCGTTCAACGATGCGCGATTTTATAAAAGCGTGCGGTCAAATGCTGTTGTTACTAAGCATCCTTTTTGCCTTTCCAGTGTATGCGGCCGGTGAAGAGGTGACTGGTATCACCACTGCATTGGGGATAGATACAGCAGAAAATCCGGCAGCTGATAAACCTTTGCTTGATGCGACATCAGAAGAGGAAGCTTCAGCATCTCCAGTGGTCATACCTGAACCAGCGCCACCACCCATAATCAGTGGTGAGGGCACCAATAATGCGCAAATCGAAACCACTCCTACTCCGCAAAAAGACAATGACATTCGTCAACGTATTCAGGGTATTTTTTCTGAAATAGAAGGTCTGCAGGCTGTCAATGTCAGCGTTACGCAAGGTGTTGTCACCTTAACCGGAGAGACGCCGAACGAGAAAAAAGCGCAACAAGCCATTAATTTGACCAACCGTCTGACAGATGTGGTCACTGTCGAAGATCGAATTGATCGTACCCTTGATGTTCAAGACAATGTCACTACCGTTTATCAAGGTCTTAAAGCACAAGCCAAAAATCTGGTCAAAGCCTTGCCACTCCTATTGGTCGGCATTGTCCTATTTGCATTGGTGACATGGTTTGGTAGTTGGCTGTCTAATCGCAAAAAAATGTGGCAACGGCTCACGCCCAATCCGTTTGTCGCCGAATTGCTGTCACAAACCGTTAAAGTTATTTTTATTATTTTCGGTTTGATTCTTGCACTGAGTTTGATAGGCGCCGAAACCATTTTAGGCACTTTGCTTGGCGGTGCAGGCGTTATCGGTATTGCCGTTGGTTTTGCGGTTAAAGACACTATTGAGAATTACATTGCCTCGCTCATGCTCAGTATTCGCCAACCATTTCGCGCACGTGATCATATTTTGATTAATAATCAAGAGGGGATTGTAGTACGGCTAACCTCACGTGCGACTATTCTAATGACCTTAGATGGCAATCAGTTGCGCATTCCTAATGCTGAAGTATTTAAAGCAACGATTTTAAATTACACCAAAAATCCAGAACGTCGATTTACCTTTGAGTTAGGCGTTGATGCCAATGATGATCCATTAGCGGCTATCAAGGTCGGACTGGATGCGATACATACATTAGCATTCGTTTTAGATGAGCCAAAAGCAGTGGCTGTCATTACCAATGTTGGCGACTCTAATATTATTTTAGAATTTCAAATTTGGGTGGATCAATCAGATACGGATTTCTCAAAAGCACGCAGTATTGCCATTCGTGAGACCAAGCATGCGTTAGAAAATGAAGGCTTCAGCTTGCCTGAACCGATTTATCGTTTGCGTTTTAATAGTAACTTAGAAAAAGCATTTGAGAATATGCAGGCTAACGCTAACGCTAACGCTAACGCTAACGCTAACGCTAACACTGATAGTGCTAAGTCAGATATGACAATTACGCCAATCATGCCCAAAGTGACCGATAAAAACCAGAATAAAGATAATAGCGTTGATGACAAGGACAAAAAACAAGCAAAGGCTCGTGCCAAATTGATTTTACAAGGTCGTAATGCTGATGAGGTGCTTAACGCTCGTCCCGACGACAAACTCATGGAAAAAGTTGAACAGGAAATTGCAGAAAGCTCTGACGAGACTGATTTACTGAATAATAATAGCCCGCAAGAATAATTTGCAAAAACCTGCCAAAAACTAGGCATAAAAAATGCAACGAAACGTATATCTGATTATCATTCAAATACGAGACATTTTTTATGCAAATGAAACACTTGATTATATTCGCCCTAGTGGGCATGGTTGCGTTACTAGGTTTTAACCTCATTAATGGCAATCAACGTGAGAAAGATAGAGAAGCAGTCATAAGTGACGCAGGATCTGAGCAATCTCCCGATACAGCGTTACCAAATACGGATGATGTAGAAAGTGGCTCAGTAGATGTCGCAAGCCAGCCACTTGGCAAACAACCTAAAGCCATTCTCGATAATGCTACCGCGAAAATAGATCAGGCTCAGGAAGCAGACAAGGAACGTCTAGACCAGATGAGTAATACGCAATAATGATTTAAATAGTTGTTATAAAATACCACGCACAAAAAAGGCCAACGTCATCGTTGGCCTTTTTATTATTTGAAGTGTTTGCTAACACTAGCTTTTCTTACTTGCACCTTTACTACGGCTGCCAGTCTTTTTAGCGGGGCTTCTTCTATCAGTACTTTTCTTCTCAGTGCCTTTCTTAGAAGGCGCGCTCTTCGTTTGATTCATTTCACTAGATTGCAATTTAGCTTTTAAATCAAAGTCAATTTGTAGCAGATCCATATTGACGCCAGCAACTTTCACTTTAACGCGATCGCCCAGTCCGAACAATGTCCCTTTGTCTTTACCGATCAGCTGTTGTTGCTGTTCATCGTAAACAAAGAAGTCATCACCGACATTAGAGATGTGAACCAAACCATCGATATATAAGTCAGTCAAGGTAACAAACAAACCGAAGCTTGTGACTGTAGTAACCACACCTTCGAACTCTTCACCAACATGATCTTTCATATAGTGACACTTGAGCCAAGACTCTACATAGCGTGAGGCTTTTTCGGCACGGCGCTCAGTATCTGAGGTTTGCGTGCCAGCCGCTTCAAGAGAAAAGTCCATCACTGGCTGCTGAGTATTGGTCACTTTTGCTTTGATGGCACGATGCAGCATCAAATCAGGGTAACGACGAATCGGCGAGGTGAAGTGGCTATATTCGTCATAAGCTAGCCCAAAGTGACCGATATTGTCAGGTGCATAGTTTGCTTGCATCATTGAACGCAACAGCATGCTGTGGATACTAATCGCATCGGGTCTGTCTTTGGTGGCTTCAATAATGCGCTGATAATCGGCTTGCGTTGGATTTTCTTCTGGGAAGCTTAAACCAAAGTTCTTTGCGTATTCGTGAATACGCATTGATTTTTCGCCATCAGGTTTGTCATGGTTACGATATAAGACAGGAAGCTCATGCTTGAGTGCAAAGTTCGCTGCACAAGTATTGGCCAGCAGCATACATTCTTCAATGAGTTTTTGAGCATCACCGCGAGTACGCGGTAGGATTGCTTCGATACCACCTTTCTCATTAAACTTAATGTAGGTCTCAACCGTCTCAAACTCCATTGCATGGCGCTCTTCACGCTTTTTCAGCAGTAGCTCATACAATTGATGTAAGGTATCGACAGATTTTTTGACGTCTTTATTACCCGTGAGAGAGGTAGGTACGCTCTTATCTTCTGGATTCTCAAGATAAGCATTCACTTGATTATAGGTTAAGCGTGCTTGTGAGTGCATGACAGCAGGGTAGAACTCATAACCAGTCACTTTGCCTGCCCGCGATATTTTGATATCAGCGACCATACAAAGACGATCACGGTCAGGATTTAGTGAGCACAGACCATTAGAGAGTACTTCTGGCAACATTGGAATCACGCGATGCGGGAAATATACGGACGTACCGCGCTCGTAGGCATCTTTATCAAGTGGCGAGTTTGGTGTAACGTAATAACTGACATCAGCAATCGCCACTAAGACACGATAGTTGCCACCAGAGCGTTTTTCGGCAAATACGGCATCATCAAAATCACGTGCATCTTCACCGTCGATAGTCACCAGCGGCAAATCACGCAAATCTGTACGACCTTTTAAATCTTTTTCAGTCGGCTCTTGATAATCGTTGGCTTGCTTCAGTGCTGCTTCGCTAAAATCTGATGGGATGTCATAATTGAGTAAGGTGGTTTCGATAATCAGTTCGCGATCATTGTCATCAGACAGTACTTCGGTGATTTTACCCGTTGCAAATTCATGCTGATTTGGCCAATCAATAACATCAACCTTAACAGGAGATCCTTGCTTGGCATTCATCGCTTGTACATTTTCTTCAGTGACGGTAATCGGCTGGTGATTATTTGGACTACCAAGCTCGACACAGTAGCCATCTTCATCACGCGCTAATGTACCAATGAAGTTGTTTTGGCGACGTTCAACGACATCGACGATACGTCCTTCTATGCGCCCACGATTGTCTGTCGATGTACCGACTGCATCTACGGTATCACCGTTGAAAACCCAGCGCATTTGCTTTTCATGCAAAAACAAATCTGGCATATCGCTTAATAATACAAAGCCAAAGCCTTTAGGATGTGCAGAAACTGTACCTCTGACGACATCTTGCTTGGTCACCGTGCGATAGCGATAAGGACGACCGTCGCGGTTTACTTGTCCATCGCGTGCCATGGCTTTTAGGCGATTGCCTAAAGCGTCAAACTGGTCTGGGTCATCAATATTAAAGGCTTTTGCCAATTGTTGATGCGTGACTTCACCATGCTCATTAATCGTACTGAGTATCAGTTCGCGACTAGGGATAGGATTGTCATATCTTTTTGCCTCACTTGAGGCGTTTGGATCGTTCCAACTCATAAATTACCGTATCTATTTTTAAAATTATTAATAATGACTATCTTAACACGAACGACGTTGCAATATCTTGCGTCAATTGTCTTAAGTGTATTTGGTAGCAGGAAGTGGCCACCTGTAATAGGCAACAACTATTAAAAACAAATCAAATGTCGATATCGACTGTACTTGATCTATTGGTTATCTTCTTACTGTCTATCTCTTTCGACACTTCTAGTACTGTTGTTTGATTAGACTTATCCAAGTATTTCTGAGCCTTATCGACTTCAGTAGTCAAAGTATTGACCGTCTGTTTCATGTTCTCTAGCGCTTCAATTTTATAATTGCTAATCATATCCATCGTATCATAGACGTTATTGAAAGCGTTTTGCAATTTATCAAGCTCAATGCTGCTACTGGTCGCTTGCTCATGGATTTCACCTGACTGACGTTTTAGCATCGCTGAGGTCGATTCAATCAAGCTGCTGGTGGTTTTATTTAAAGCAGTAATTTGATCAAGCACCAGTTTTTGATTGGTCATTGCTTGTGCAACCACGACCGCTGTACGTAATGCAGATACGGTGGTTGTGGTGGCTCGATCAACGCCTTTTATCAATTCTAAGTTATTGCGGCGAATGGTATCGAGCGCTAAATAGCCTTGCACGTTCACGGCTAACTGAGTTAAAAAGTCGGTGTTTTTTTGACGCACATAAAACAACATCTCTTCTTTAATAATGCGTGCTTTTTCGGGATCGGTCGCTTCTATCGCATAAACCTTTTGTTCTAACTGCTCATCGATTTTTTTGCCGACATAAACGTATTGGCGTATGGATTGCATCAGCTCCCACATATTGACTTTTTCTTGCTCAATCATCGCATTGTCTTTGAGCAGCTCATCCTTACCATTATATAGACTGGTAACAACCGCATTAATATGCGACTGTGCAGATTCGTATTGACGGAAGTAATCCTGTACTTTATTGCCAAATGGGATGAGACCGAATAACTTACGCGAGCTGGTCAGCTCTTTTTTACTGGGATCTAAATCTTCGACGATGCCGCGCAACTCAGTCAATGACTTGGCGATAGGGGAATTATCAAACAAGCTGTCATTGAGACTTTTGGCGGGTAAATCAAGCATACGATTAGACACTTGGGCTGATTCACGAATCTCTTTGGTGCCGAGATTGTGAATCGATTGCACATTTTGCTGAAATTCAGCGCTGTGTACAGAATTGTTAATCACATGATCAACAAAGGCATCGACCTTGGCATCAAGCTCGGGGATTTGGCTGTCATCCAATTTGACCATTTGATCTGCTTCGCTTTTTTGTATTTCTCTCACAGGTTCAGGCGCGGTTAGAGAAATACTTGGCGTCGTTGCATTTTCTGGTGGGGTCAATTCTTGCATGAAATTTCCTTCAATATTGGATAAAAGTAGTGTTTTTGTCAACGACTCTGATGGTCGTGATATACGTTATTTTTATACACTTACTAGAAATTTTTAATAAATGCTGATTAGCAAATATAAAACAGACCTTTAGATTACCGCGTAATCAAATGGTTGAGAAGGTAGGTTTTGTAAAATAGAGTCAGCCAATTATATCTGACTAAACATATTTAAAAGAGATATGTATCTATGTATCTATGTACACAATAAAAAACCATCAATATCCCGCAGTATATTGATGGTTAAGGTTATACATATCTATATTGACTAACAGCCATCTAATAAACAGATTACTTTTTCTTAGTTGGCCCAAGCAGCATACCCATCTGACGACCTTCCATCTTAGGATATTGCTCAACGTTAGCAATCTCAGCAGTATCTTCGATAATACGATCTAGCTGCTTGCGACCAATCTCTTGGTGCGCCATTTCACGGCCACGAAAGCGAATACTGATTTTAACTTTGTCTTGGTCTTCCAAAAAGCTGACGATTTTTTTCAGTTTAACCTGATAATCAGCTTCTTCAGTACTAGGACGCAGCTTCATCTCTTTTAGCTGAGTTTGCTTTTGGTTCTTTTTAGCTTCTTTCGCCTTTTGCTTTTGATCATAGAGGAAATGCTTATAATCCATGATTTTGCATACTGGCGGTTTGGCTTCAGGAACCAATTCGACCAAATCTAGACTGTCTTCACGTGCCGCTTTCATCGCGGTTTCGATATCGACCACGCCCATCTGTTCGCCGTCTTCTTTAACGAGACGGACTTCTTTGGCTGTGATATCTTCGTTGATGTTCAAACGGTTTGACTGTTTAATAGGTATTACTCCTCATCTGTTTTTGGGGTCTGTCGGCCTTTGTCGCTGACAGCGGTCTGTACTAATGTAATAAATTCTGGAACACTCATCACGCCAAGGTTTTCACCTTCACGAGTACGGACATTGACACTGCCCGATTCGACTTCTTTATCCCCTAATACTAGCATATAGGGAACGCGTTCTAATGTTTTCTCTCGTATCTTAAATCCAATCTTTTCGTTACGCAAGTCACTAATAGCTCGCAAACCTGACTTTTTGAGTTCGCTGACCACATTTTCACAAGCATCTGCCTGTTTATCAGTGATATTCATCACCACCACTTGTTGCGGCGCTAGCCAAACGGGCATCCAACCAGCATAGTTTTCAATCAATATACCGATGAAGCGCTCGAATGAACCTAAGATGGCACGGTGCAACATAATAGGTACTTCGCGCTCGTTTTGCTCATTGACGAATTCTGCGTCAAGGCGTTCAGGCATGTTTGGGTCAACCTGAATCGTACCGCACTGCCAGACGCGACCTAAAGAATCTTTTAAACTAAATTCAATCTTCGGACCATAGAATGCACCTTCACCTGGTAGATAAGCCCAATCAAGACCTGAACTATCTAATGCATCGGCCAAAGCTTTTTCGGCAAAATCCCAAGACTCATCACTACCAACCCGTTTTTCAGGGCGAGTCGAGAGTTTCATAATGATATTGTCAAAACCAAAGTCTTCATAAACGGCAAGGGTTAGCTTAATAAAGTCAGCGACTTCTTGCTGGATTTGCGACTGTGTGCAGAAGATATGAGCATCATCTTGGGTAAAGCCGCGTACACGCATCAAACCATGTAGTGAACCTGATGGCTCGTTTCGATGGCATGAGCCAAACTCTGCCATACGTAATGGCAAATCACGGTAAGATTTCAAGCCTTGGTTAAAGACTTGCACGTGGCACGGGCAGTTCATTGGTTTTACCGCATAATCACGATTTTCGCTGGCAGTCGTGAACATATTGGTAGCATAGTTGCCCCAATGTCCCGAACGCTCCCACAGGCTACGATCAACGATTTGTGGCGTTTTAATTTCTTCATAGCCATTATCATGCTGTACTTTACGCATATACTGCTCAAGTACTTGATATATCGTCCAACCATTCGCATGCCAAAACACCATACCGGGTGCTTGCTCTTGCATATGGAACAGATTTAACGCTTTACCAATTTTACGATGGTCACGTTTTTCGGCTTCTTCGATACGCTGAATATAGGCTTTTAAATCTTTTTTATCCGCCCATGCTGTACCATAGATACGTTGCAGTTGCTCGTTCTTGGCATCACCGCGCCAATATGCACCAGACATTTTGGTCAGTTTGAATACTTTCAAAAATCTGGTGTTCGGCACGTGTGGACCACGGCACATATCGACATATTCTTGATGATGATAGAGACCAAAGGCTTCTTCGCCTGGCATATCATTAATCAGCTTAAGCTTATAGTCTTCACCACGTTCTTCAAAGATTTTAATGACTTCATCGCGTGGCGTTATTTTTTTGATAACGTCATAATCTTGCTTGATTAGCTCCATCATGCGTTTTTCAATGGCTGCCATATGCTCAGGCGTAAATGGTGTTTCGCTATAAATGTCATAATAAAAACCATCATCAATAACGGGACCAATCACCATTTTTACATCAGGATATAACTGCTTAACCGCATGACCTAATAGGTGAGCACAAGAATGGCGAATGATATCGACACCGTCATCATCTTTTGGTGTCACGATTTCAACCTTAGCATCATGAGCGATAGGGTCGTGCGCATCAACTAGATGACCATCTACGCGTCCGGCGACCGTCGCTTTAGCCAATCCTGCACCAATGCTTTGTGCCACTTCCATGACGGTGGTACTACCTTCGAAGTTTTTTACGCTACCATCGGGTAAAGTAATCGCTACCATAATCTATTCACCTTTTTGCGTCCGTTGGCAGTGATGATTGCAACCATCAATCATATAACCGCAAGACTGCGTCAATTATATCCAACTGCTATGATATGTTATAAGAGATAGATATCACTTAAAGGCAAAATTTCAAACAATCAACCGTTGAATAATCAAGGTCAATAAGAAATGCCATTAAGCAATATTATAAAGTCAGCTATTATAGCAAAAACTGTGTATCAACACTAGATAGTAAGGGATTAGGTCGGCTTCTATATATAGATGCTATCTGTAAGAATATCAAGAAGTGTAAATCATAGTTAGCTAAGGACACAGCGAAGGCAATTATCAGTAAACAGATAAATATGCCAAAAAGTCAGTATAGAGCCTCAAAATTTTAGCTTAAAGTAAGTTCTTAATGGCAACGCTATAGATGACAATTAATGAATATCGATAGATACTGTTTAAAGCTGAGTCATTATTTAAGCG